>NZ_FMYQ01000013.1 GCF_900096975.1 Paraburkholderia lycopersici | reverse complement strand
AACGAAATGATCGCCGACCCCGAACAGAAGATCGGCCGTCCGCGTCAGCTGTTCATCGGCGAAACGCCGCGCGAAGCCAAGCCGATCGCGCAACGTTGATTCCCGCAGCGCGCCACGGCAGGCGCGCCAGCGGCAATCAGCCTGCATGGCCTTCACGGGCGCCCGCACGTTCCATCGTGCCGGCGCCCGCAATTTTTTCCGCGCACGTTCCTTGCGTGCGTCGCGAATTGCCGCCTGTCTGCCGCGCGATCGTCGCGTAATCGCTGCCATCGCACGCGTCGGAGCCACTACAATCAACCGGAGGCGAACCGTAACCTTTTGCACGGGATTGAGGAGGCACGCAATGCAGGATCCGGAAACACTCGGCGGCGTCACGCGCTCAAGCGGCGTGGATCATCAGCCCGATCGTGAACCCGACAGCGCGTTCATCGCGCCCGAAACGCCCGAGGTCGCGAGCGCCGACCAGCATGTATTGAAATCGGGCGACACCTTCATCGTCAACGATCCGCTCGGCGACCTCACCGGCATCGACGACGGCCTTTTCGTCAACGATACGCGCGTGCTCTCGTCGCTGCGCCTCACGTTCGGCGGCCGCGTGCCGTCGCTGCTCTCGGGCAGCGTGAGCAGCGACAACACTGTCTTCACGGCTCACCTCACCAATCGTCCGCTGCCGCCGCTCGGCGGCTCGACCACGCCCGAAGGCGTGATTCACGTCGAACGCGAGCGCGTGCTTTCGGGCACGATGATGACCGAGGCCATCGAACTCACGAACTACGGCACCGAGGACGCCGTGGTGCCGCTTTCCGTCTCGTTCGCGAGCGATTTCCGCGACATGTTCGAAGTGCGCGGCCTGAAGCGCGAGAAACGCGGCACGCTCATGCCTCCGCGCATCGAAGACGGGGAGGTGCGTCTCGAATATATCGGCCTCGACAAAGTCGCGCGGCGCGTGCGCATCGAGTTCTCGCCGACGCCCAGCAAGCTCTTCGCCGATCGCGCCGACTTCACCGTGGACTTGCCGGCGCAGGCTTGCGTCTCGATCTACCTCACGGTGGCGATCGAAGTGGAGGCGCTGCCGGGCGCCGCGCCCGGCACGCAGAGTGCGGGCATCATCGAGCCCGCGCATTGCCTCGTGAATTCGAAGGAGCAGCGCGTGGGCCGCGCCGCCGTGCGGGCCGCGCTGGTCGATTCGCACATCGTGATGCGCGAGCGCCGCCGCGCGGCGGCGAGCCTGCGCTCGAGCAATCCGCTCTTCAATGCGTGGATCAACCGCTCGATCGCCGACCTCGGCCTGCTGACCACCGATCTGCCGACGGGCCCGTATCCGTACGCGGGCATTCCATGGTTCTCCACGCCGTTCGGCCGCGATGCGGTCATCACTTCGCTGCAAACGCTGTGGCTCACACCCGCGCTCGCGCGCGGCGTGCTGCGTTTTCTCGCGGAGCACCAGGCGCGCGAGGACTCGCCGTTCCGCGACGCGGCGGTCGGCAAGATCATGCACGAGATGCGCAAGGGCGAGATGGCGGCAACGGGTGAAGTGCCGTTCGCGCTCTACTACGGCGGCGTGGACACCACGCCGCTTTTCGTCGTGCTGGCAGGCGCTTACGTCGATCGCACGGGCGACGTTTCGCTGATCGACGAATTGTGGCCGGCGCTCGAACGCGCAGCGGCGTGGGTCGCGGGCGTGTGCGACCGCAACAAGCTCGGCCTGCTCGACTATCGGCGCGAATCGGAAGGCGGCCTTGCGAACCAGGGCTGGAAGGACAGCCACGATTCGGTGTTTCACGCGGATGGCCGTTTCCCCGACGGCCCCGTCGCGCTCGTCGAAGTGCAGGCGTATGCGAGCGCGGCGTTCGAAACGATGTCGCGCTTCGCGACGCATCGCGGCCAGGTGGAGGACGCCGCGCGCTATGCCGCCCGCGCTGCGAAAATCCGCCGTTGCGTGGAAGAAAAATACTGGATGCCGGAGTCGGAGTTCTACGGCATCGCGCTCGACGGCCATGGCGAACTGTGCCGCGTGCTCGCATCGAACGCCGGGCATCTGCTTGCCTTCGGGCTGCCGCAGGAGGAGCGCGGCCGTGCCGTGGCGGAGGTGCTCGAATCGGCGCTCTTTCATACGGGCTGGGGCGTGCGCACGCTCGCGGCAGGCCAGGCGCGCTTCAATCCCATGGCGTATCACAACGGTTCGGTCTGGCCGCACGACAACGCGCTGTGCGCGCGCGGCCTTGCGCGCTATGGCCGCAAGGCTGCGGCGGTGCGCCTGCTGCAGGCGCTGTTCGAGGCGGCGGTGACGTTCGACATGCGCCTGCCCGAGCTCTTTTGCGGTTTTCCGCGCCGCCGCGGCGAGCCTCCGACCGCGTATCCGGTCGCCTGCCTGCCGCAAGCCTGGGCGGCTGGCTCGCCGTTCATGATGCTCGAGGCGTGTCTCGGCGTGACGATCGACGCGGCGCGCAACGAGGTGCGCGTCGAGCAGCCGATGCTGCCCGAAGGCATCGACTGGCTCGAGGTCGGCGATCTGCGCGTAGGCAAGAACACGGTGACGCTCATGTTCCGCCGCGTGGATGGCAAGGTCGTGGCGGCGGCCGATCGCAGCGACGTGAAGGTAGTGGCGTTGCTCTGAGGCAGGGCGCGGGCGCTCGTCGCCCGCGCCTGCGAATTCATTCCCGAATTTACTACCCTTCGCAAGGCGGGCAGTCGATGCGCTCCAGTCTGAACTGCGGCGCGACGTAGCCGGTTTCCACACCCATCGTGTTGACGATGCGCGGCGCGTCGAATTTGCTCAGTTGTGCGATCTGTTCAGTCGTGCCGATGCCCAGTTGCCTGAGCACTTCCACCACGACTGCGTAGAGCACGGTCTGATCGCCATCCTCGACTTTGACGGCAATACCCAGCGCGGGGCCGCCCGTGTGAGGCGCGGTCGCCGCGCTCGCGCGCACGCCGATCGCATAGCTGCCCGCCGCGCCCACCTTGCCGACGAGCGCGCCTTCGAATGCGCGCATGAGCGTCGTGCAGAAGCGGCCTTCGCCTGCCACGAGCTCCGGATACGACGTCATTGCTCGATAGATGCGCGCGAGCGCCAGCGTGCGCGAGCCGGCTGCTGCCGCCCGGCGATCCTGCGCGTCGGCGAGCTTGACGAAGAGCCGTGCGAGACGGTCGAGCGGGAACGCCGGCGTGGGCAGATTGCAGCCGTCGATGGCCCACTCGACGTTCGCTTCCGGAAGATCGCAGACCCCGGCCACGACGCGCTTCACCTGTTGCTGCAGCGGATGCGAAGGCAAATGGTAGTCGGCAAGCGCGGCACCGATGGAACGCGCGCCGGCGAGCATGCCCGCGTGCTTGCCGGAGCAGTTGCTGCATACCGCGCCCGGCGTGAAATCGCGCTTGATCCAGGCTTTGTACACGGCGTCGGAGAGCGGCGGGTGGCCGCCGCAGCGAAGGTCCGCTTCCGTGGCGCAGACCTTGGCGAGCATGGCGCGCACGCGCTCGATGTGACGATCCTCGCTGCTGTGCGACGCGCACATGAGCGCGAGATCGGCGTCGTCGAAGCCGCAGCGCTCGAGCGCGCCCGTCTCGACAACGGCGAGCGCCTGCGCGGGCTTGGCCGCCGAGCGTACGAGCGTGAGGCGATACGGGTCGCCGAAGGCGTAGAGCAGGCGGCCCTGGGCGTCGGTCACGGCGACGTGGGCCGCATGCGTGGTTTCGATCACGCCGCCGCGCAGGACTTTTACGGCGGGCTGGGTGGCGTTCGTCGTCATGGTGGGTCTGCCTTCGGTCTCGGGATGGGCTGCACGGTCGATGAGCGATTCTATCCGCAGCGCGCGGCGGCCGGCGCCTTGCCATGCCGCTACGGCGCTCCTCGTGCTTACACGCGGCGAGGCGCGGCGCGCGCAACGCGGCAAGCCGCGAGGTCCCATGCGCCGCTGCCGACCGTTTTCAGCAGCACGGGCGCTTCAGGCACGATGCGCCGGGCCTGGCGATCCGCCACGGCCGAGCCGATCGTGCGTACGGCCGCCCAGTCGATGCCGGCCTGAAGCAGGTCGCCGGCCTCTTCGCGCGCGGCGGCGAGATCGTCCACGAACACGCGGCTTGCGCGCACTGTTTCGGGCGCGATTTCGGCGGCGTCGGGCGTGAAGGCGCCCACGCCGATCACGAGCCGATCCTTGCGCGCCGCGGCGCCGTACACGGGCGTCTTGCTCGTCGTCGCGGCGATGACCGTGTCGATCTCGTCGGGCGCCGCGCCGCGCGCGGGCGTGACGTGCACGCCGGACTGCGCCAGATGCGCTGCGAAAGCCGATTCGGCCGCCTCGGTGCGGCCTTGCACATAGAGCGTTGCCTGCGGATGCAGGTGGCCGATCGCCTCGGCATGAAAGCGCGCCTGCTGCCCCGTGCCGATGACGAGAAATGCGCGCGGCGTGCCCGGGTGCAGCACGCGTACGCCGAGCATCGAAAGCGCGGCGGTGCGCCTACCGGTCACCGTCGGGCCGTCGAGGATGAATTCGGGCTGCCCCGTCGCGCCGTTGCACACCGTCACCGCGCCGAAGATGGTCGGCATGCCGCGCGCCGCGTTGGCCGGGCACACGCTCACGAGCTTGTGGATGGCGATGTCGTCGGCGCTGGCGGGCATCGAGAGCATGACGCCGTTGTCCCTGAGCGGCACACCCGTGCGCACGGGCGCATGGATGCGGCCGGCATCGTGCTCCTGCGCGGCGTCGGCGAGGGCGTCGATCAGCACGCCGAAGTCGAGCAGACGCGCCGTGGCGGGTGCGTCGTAAATAGCGATGGGCTCCATCGAATGGTCTCTCCTGACGAATGTTGGGTTGGCGTGAGGGCGGCGCGGCTTTGGCACTGGCGCGCCGGCCTCAAAAGCGGTCGATGCGAAACGGCGCGAGATCGACGGCGGGCGCTTCGCGCGCCATCAATTGTGCGGCGAGCTCGCCGGTGAGCGGCCCGAGCGTGAGCCCCAGATGCTGATGGCCCGTCGCGAGGAAGACGTTACGGGCGCCGCGCATCTCGCCGATCATCGGCAGATAGTCGGGCAACGTGGGGCGCTCGCCGTACCAGCGGCTTTCGATCCGCGGGGCGCTCTCGCCGGGGAAAAGCTTGTGGAACTGCGTGGCGAGCAGGTCGGCGCGCCGCCAGTCGGGCTCGCCGCGCGCACCGAGTTCGACGGTGCCGGCGAGACGAATGCCGTGCGTCATCGGATTGCAGGTGAAGCCGCGTTCGACGAAGCTCACGGGCACGCGCAGGGTGTCGCGAGACGGCGCGGCGAGCTGCACGTGATAGCCGCGCTCGTTGGTGAGCGGAATGCGTGCGCCGAGTTGCTGCGCGAGAACGGCGCTGCGCGAGCCGGCTGCGATCAGCACTTTGTCGGCCACGTACGTCTCGCCATTCAGCGTCACGTCGATGCGGCCATCGGTCAGCGGGCGCAGCGTCTCTACGGCTGCGTTCGTGAAGTTCGCACCGGCAGCGAGCGCGGCGTCGAAAATGCGCTCGACCACCTGCTGGGGATTCGTGACCGATGCCATGCCGGGAAAGTAGCGCGCGTGGCTGACATGCGGCGTGAGCGACGGCAGGTAGTCGCGGCGCACCTGGTCGGCCGTGAGATCGACATAGCGCACGCCATGCCGCTCGAACAGATCGAGTTGTGCGCGTTCCGTTGCGCGGGCAACGGGTTGCTCGAACACGTAGAGCGAGCCGATGTCGCGAAAGAGTTCCGCGGGGACGTGCCCATCGAGCAGTCGCCGCCACGCCTGCGCCGCGCCGCTCACGAGGCTGGCGAGCGCGCGCGTGTTGCGCCGAAAGCGCGGGCGCTGCGCCTGTGCGGCGAATTCCAGCAGCCAAGGCGCCATTCGCGGCAGGCTGCGCTTGTGCAGACGCAACGGGCTGTCGCGGCGCAGCAGCATGCGGGGCAGGTTCGCGATCGTTTCCGGGCTGGCGAGCGGCGCGACGTGATCGACCGCAATCAAGCCCGCATTGCCGAACGAGCAGCCCGTGCCGGGCGGCGCGCCATCGACGATACGCACCCGCATGCCGCGCTGCGCGAGCCTGAGCGCGGCGGACGCCCCGATGATGCCCGCCCCAATGACGACCACGTTTTCCATGTCAGTCCCGCGACGAAGGAGTTGTTTCGTCCGATCCTAACCGAACAATTTCCGATAAGAAACTTTTTTCATATCTGGTATTTTTTGTGGCATGTCCACGCGAGGCACCGTATGCGCTTGCCTGTTCGAGCAGCCAGGTGCGAAATAGCTCCAGCGGCTTGCCGTGGCTCAGTTCCGTGGGATACACGAAGTAGTAGCCGCCATCTGCGGCGGCTGCGGTTTCGAACGGAATGACGAGGCCAAGCCGTGCGAGCTGGCCTTCGACGAAGAACTTCGGTACGAGCGCCACGCCGAGCCCGGCCGCCGCCGCGGCGATCAGCATCGTGTGCAGTTCGTAGCGCACGCCGTGCATGGTGGCGTTGTCTTCCACGCCGAGGTCCGAAAACCAGCGCGTCCAGGCGTCGGGGCGCGTGGTGGAGTGCAGAAGCGGGTAGGCGAGCAGTTCATGCGCCTTCCTGACGGGGCGCGCGAGCAGCGAGGGCGAGCAGACGGGCACCACTTCCTCGCCGAACAGATAGTCTGCCGAAGTGCCGGGCCAGGTTGGCTTGCCGTAATGAATGGCGGCTTCGAAATGCGATTCGTCGAAGGAAAAGGTGTCGGTGCGCACGCCCATGTTCACGCGCACGTCGGGCGTGCGGTCATAGAAGTCCTTGAGGCGCGGAATCAGCCATTCGGACGCGAAAGTCGGGAGCACGGCAAGCTCGAGGTAACCGCCGCCGCTGCCGTGGGCAATGATGGAAAGCGTGTCGCGGTCGAGATTTTCCAGCGCGCGGCGCACCTGCGTGCTATAGAGCCGGCCCGCGCGCGTGAGCACGACCCGCTGCTTGGCGCGCACGAACAGCCGCACGCCGAGGTTCGATTCGAGTGTGGCGATCTGGCGCGACACCGCGCTTTCGGTGAGAAACAGTTCCTTGGCGGCGTGCGTGAAGCTTTCGTGCCGCGCGGCGGCTTCGAAGGCCGTGAGCGCACCGATGTTCGGGATCTTGAACTTGCGCATGTTGATTCCTGAAACGCATCAAGTGACAATTTAATCTCGCTTTACGGGCCGTGCAACCGTTCTAATAATGCGCTTCACGTATGTCCTGGCCCGAATGCAAGGGCCGAGGCCCGTTTGCCGTCCGCCGTTTGGCGGTCAAATCCTGTGAGATTCGCGATGCGCAATTCGAACGTAGAACACATGCTGTCGACGCTGCTCGGCGCCAGGAAAACCGAAGCGCTTTTTTCGACGCTCAACTTCCCTTCGATTCTCGAAGACTGGGAATTCGGCACGGTCACGCGCGCCGAACTTGCCCAGGCCATGAACATGGCGCTGTTCGAAGACCTGCTCGAACGCTCGCCCAACGGCCGCGCCTATACGAGCGATGCAGTGGCGCTGGGCGGTGCGGTCCACTTCGATCACGGCGCGCTGCGCACGGTGCGCTGGCCGCACAACGGCGCGCTGCCGCCCGGCGAAGCGGCGTTCACGCGCATTCTGCGTCCGCTCGGCTTTCGCCTGAACGGCCGTTATCCGCTGGACAAACTGGGCATGACCGGTCGCGCTTACGCCCACGAGGATGCCCCCGACGAGATCGCGCAATTCTTCGTGAGCGAACTGCACCCCGAGCGGTTTTCGGCGGCGTTCCAGCAAGCCGTGACGAACGTGGTGGGCTCGTCGAGAGATCCGCTTACGCCACTGGCGATCGCGCAACTTTCCGAACTCGAACGTGACGGCTCATTGTCGCTCGAGGCCGCGCGCGAACTGCTGCCGGTGATCGTCGGCGCGTTTGCTCGTCAGCATGATGTGCCATCTGTTTCGGACTACGAGACGTTGCTGCGGGAATCGGCGGAAATGGCGTGGATCTCGACGGAAGGCAATGCCTTCAATCACGCCACGGATCGCGTGGAAGACGTGTTCAGGCTTTCGGACGACGAAAAAGCCAAGGGCCGTCCGATGAAGTCCGAGGTCGAACGCTCGCGCTCCGGCCGCGTGTTTCAGACGGCGTACCGTGCGGACACGGTGGAGCGCGAATTCCGCGCCGCCGACGGCCAGCGCGTGACGCGCCAGGTGCCGGGCTCGTTCTACGAGTTCATCACCCGCAAGCGCACGTTCGACCAGGCGTCGCGGCGCTGGCAAATCGACTTGCGCTTCGACGCGGGCAATGCGACCGGGATCTTCAAAATGACCGCGAACGCGGCGTAGGCGCGAACTGCGGCGCGCCGGATCAAACGCCCGGCGCGCCGCCCTCGATATCGTGCGCGGCCGGGTGGGGTTCGTTGATGAGCCAGAGGACTTCGGCGTCCTCTTCGCTCGTCGAAACGGCCGCGTGACCGGTGCGGCTGTCGAAATAGATGCTGTCGCCGGCTTCGAGCCGGGTCGGCGCGTATAGCTCGGAGTAGAGGCAAACCGAGCCGCTCAATACGAAGAGAAACTCTTCGCCTTCGTGCCGGCCCCATTCCGTGAACTCGTCCAGCGAGTGCGCCGTGATACGAATGCGAAACGGGTGCATCGACTTGTGCGCAAGTTCCGTGGCGAGCAATTCCATCTGATAGCACCCGGCCGAATGCCGCTGTCCGCCGCCCTTGCGCGTGAGCGCGCGGCGACCGCTCGCGCGCGGCTTCGGCGCTGAACCGAAAAGTTCGCCGAGATCGATCTTCAGGCCATGGACGATCTTTTGCAGCACGTCGAACGTCGGCGACATGACGCCGTTTTCCACCTTCGAGAGCGTAGAACGCGACACGCCGCACACGCGGCTGGCCGCGTCGAGCGTGTAGTCGTGCTTCAGCCGGGCCGCCTTGACGCGCTTGCCTAGCTCCGCCGAAGCGTTCTCTGCGGGTTTGAGGGGGGCGGGTTCCATTCGGGCAGTTCGGGCCATCGGGAGCGTTCGTATCGTACTCTGTGTTTCCGATCATAACATTCGGGCATCGACCCGGCGAGCGGGCCGCCGTGCCGAGGATGATTGGCATAACCAGGCAACCTGTCGCGAAGCGAGTTGATGATTTCTGCTCCGGGCTCAGATGTGGCGCCCGGCGTTGCGCCGCTGCGATCCGAAAGCGCAATGTGTCAGCGCACAGGGATAACCGGCGCAATCGGGTATCCCCCAATGCCTGCGTGCTGGCGCCACCCGTCGCCGTACTTCCCACGAGTGCGGGCTTGATGAGAAAAGCGCATTACTTGGTGATTAGTTCTCGTTTGATAGGGCTGAATCGGCCGCTGACAATCGGCTCACGTTTCGCCCTTGTGCCAGGTGCAGTGCGAGACGAATCCTGTGCGCCGAAGGTCCGCGCGACCGTTCGGGCGTGTCATGAGCCGACTCCAGATACCGAAGGAATACCGCATGCGTTCCCGTCTACTCGCTTCTCGTCGTGGCTGCGCCATCGCAGCGTCGTTGATGTTGGTTGCCGGCGCCGCCTGCGCGCAGGAAGTGGTCGTGAAGATCGGCGTGGCCAGCCCGCTCACGGGCGGCGGCGCGGCTTACGGCAAGGACATCGAGAACGGCGTGCGTCTCGCCGTCGAAGAAGCCAACGCCACGCATCCCGCCATCGGCGGCAAGCCGGTCCGGTTCGTGATCGATTCGCAGGACGACCAGAGCGATCCGCGCATCGGCGTGCAGGTCGCGCAGCAGCTCGTGGACGACAACGTGGCGGTCGTGATCGGCCATTTCAATTCGGGCACGACGCTGCCGGCCTCGAAGATCTACGCGAAGGCGGGTATCCCGATGATTACGCCGGCCGCCACCAATCCGGCCATCACGCAGGGCGGTTTCCCGACCATCTACCGGGTGATCGCAACCGACTCGCAGAATGCCGGCAACGCGGGCCACTACGCGGCGACGGTGACGAAGGCGAAGCGCATTGCGATCATCGACGACCGCACGGCCTTCGGCCAGGGCGAAGCCGACGAGTTCGAAAAGGCCGTGAAGGCGAACGGCGGCGCGATCGTCGCGCGCGAGTTCACGAACGACAAGGCCGTCGATTTCAGCGCGCAGCTCACGAGCATCAAGCGCACGAATCCGGACCTCGTGTTCTTTGGCGGCCTCGACGCGCAGGCGGCCATGCTCGTCAAGCGCATGCGTCAGCTCGGTATGAAGGCGCAGTTCCTGGCGGGCGGCGGCGTCATGGATGCGAATTTCATCAAGCTCGCCGGCGACTCCGCCGATGGCGCTTCGGTGTGGGAGTACGGCCAGCCGCTCGCCGCGCTGCCCAAGGGCAAGGACTTCGAAGCGAAGTTCAGGCAGAAGTACGGCATCGACATGCTCGCCTACGCGCCGTTCGCCTATGACGCGACGTGGGTCGCCATCACGGCGATGGAAAAGGCGGGCTCCATCACGCCGGCCCGGTTCAACGCGGTATTGAAGGCCACGAACTACGACGGCATCACGGGCAAGATCGCCTTCAACGCGGCCGGCGATTTGAAGAGCCCGAGCTCGACGCTGTATCAGGTCAAAAACGTGGCCTGGGTGCCGGTCACGACGCGGACCGCGGACTGACATCGCCATCGCGCAGTAACCTTGAGGGCGCCGCTTCCGTCGGCGCCCGCTGTATTGTTTCCGACAGGAAATGAACGACGAGCCGGAGTGGCGATGCACACGCGGCATGGCGGGAATTCAGTGGATTTTCGTGTTGTCGCCGAAAAATTGCGCGTGTATAGTTTCCTAAAGTAGCAATGTTTCGTATCGGAAATTTTTAAGGGATTGTACCTATGAAAGCCTCCGCCATCCTCTCGGATCTCGGTATTTCCCAGCTCGCGGAAGCGGGCGACATCGCCGTGCATTCGCCGATCGACGGCGAATTGATCGGCCGCGTCGCGAGCCAGTCGGCCGCCGACGTCGACGCCGTGCTCTCGAAAGCGCAGGAGGCGTTCAAGACCTGGCGCAACGTGCCCGCGCCGCGCCGCGGCGAACTCGTGCGCCTGCTCGGCAACAAGCTGCGCGAGCAAAAGCGCGCGCTCGGCAGCCTCGTGTCGCTGGAGACCGGCAAGATCTTCCAGGAAGGCCTGGGCGAAGTGCAGGAAATGATCGACATCTGCGACTTTGCCGTGGGCCTTTCGCGCCAGCTCTATGGCCTCACGATCGCTTCGGAGCGTCCGGGCCACCGCATGGCCGAGACCTGGCATCCGATGGGCGTGTGCACCGTCATTTCCGCCTTCAATTTCCCGGTCGCCGTGTGGTCGTGGAATGCCGCGCTCGCGTTCGTGTGCGGCAACGCCGTCGTCTGGAAGCCCTCGGAAAAAACGCCGCTCACCGCGCTGGCCGTGAACAGGATCATGCAGGACGTGTTGAAGGAATTCGGCGATGCGCCCGAGGGCCTCACGAGCGTGGTCATCGGCGGCCGCGAAGTGGGCGCGAAGCTTGTGGCGGACCCGCGTTCGAGTATCGTGAGCGCAACGGGCAGCACGGAAATGGGCCGCGCGGTCGGCGTGGAGGTTGCGCGCCGCTTCGGCCGCTCGATTCTCGAACTGGGCGGCAACAACGCGGGCATCGTCTCCGCAACGGCGGACCTGGAGCTCGCGCTGCGCGGCATCCTGTTCTCCGCCGTGGGCACGGCGGGCCAGCGCTGCACGTCGCTGCGCCGCCTCTTCGTGCACGAGAGCGTGTACGACAAGGCGGTCGAGCGCCTGAAGACGCTGTACGGCAAGGTCGCGATCGGCAATCCGCTCGAACAGGGCACCCTGATGGGGCCGCTCATCGACGAGCAGTCGTTCGCGCGCATGCAGGCGGCGCTCGAACAGGCGAAGCGCGAGGGCGGCAAGGTATTCGGTGGCGAGCGCCACACGGTGCCGGGCAACGAAAAGGGCTTCTACGTGCGCCCGGCGATCGTCGAAATGCCGTCGCAAACCGAAGTCGTCCTGAAGGAAACGTTCGCGCCCATTCTCTACGTGCTCAAGTACAGCGACTTCGACGACGCCATCGAGGCGAACAACGCGGCCGTGCATGGCCTGTCGTCGTGCGTCTTCACGACGGACCTTCGCGAGAGCGAGCGCTTCACGTCGTCTGCGGGCAGCGATTGCGGCATTGCGAACGTGAACATCGGGCCGAGCGGCGCCGAGATCGGCGGTGCGTTCGGCGGCGAGAAGGAAACGGGCGGCGGCCGCGAGTCGGGTTCCGACGCGTGGAAGGCCTATATGCGCCGCGCAACCAATACGGTCAATTATTCGTCGGCGCTGCCACTCGCGCAGGGCATCGATTTCAACGTCGAATAAACGCATTCGACGAACCGGAGCGGACATGGCCGGGCGCACAATGCGCCCGGCCGATGGATTGATTCGCTCGACGTCATCTGGCGCATCTGCGCCGCAGCTATTCGCAATCTGGAGCCAGTCGTGAGTTCTCAAGTCGTTATCGTTGGCGGCGGGGTGATCGGGAGTTCCATCGCTTACTTTCTGCGCGCGACCGACCCCACGGTTTCCGTGACCGTATTCGAGCGTGATCCGAGTTATGCGCGCTCCTCGTCGGCGCTTTCGGCCGCGTCGATCCGGCAGCAGTTTTCCACGCCGCTCTCGATCCAGATGTCGCTGTTCGGCATCGAGTTTCTGCGCAGCATCGGCGAGCGGCTCGAAGTGAGCGGCAACCGGCCGTCGATCGATCTGCACGAGGGCGGCTATCTTTTCCTCGCCACGCCGGCGGGCGAGGCCACGCTGCGCGAGAATCACGCGCTGCAGACGCGTCTTGGCGCGGACATCGACCTCATGCCGCGCGAGGCGTTGCGGGCAACGTTTCCCTGGCTCAACGTCGACGACCTTTCCAGCGGCGCGTATGGCCGCAGCGGCGAGGGCTGGTTCGACGGCTACGGCCTCGTGCAGGCGCTGCGCAAGAAGGCGCAGTCGCTCGGCGCGCGCTACGTGTGCGCCGACGTAACGGGCGTGGCGCGCAGCGGCCGCAAGGTGACGCACGTGATCGCGAGCGACGGCGAGCGCCATGCCTGCGACACGCTCGTCAACGCGGCCGGCGCATGGGCGCGCAAGCTCGCGGAAATGATGGACATCGACATTCCGGTTTATGCTCGCCGCCGCAGCATTTTCAATGTGTCTTCGCCGGCGAGGCTGAGCCGTTGCCCGCTGCTGATCGATCCGTCGGGCGTGTACTTCCGCCCCGAAGGCAACACGTACATCGCCGGGACCTCGCCGGCCGCCGACAACGATCCCGACGATCTGCCGCTCGACGAAGTCGATCACGCCATCTTCGACGACGTGATCTGGCCCACGCTCGCGCACCGCGTGCCGGGTTTCGAGGCGCTGCGCGTGGAGAACTGCTGGTCCGGCTATTACGAGTACAACGTGCTGGACCAGAACGCCATCATCGGCTATCACCCGGCCATCGACAATTGCGTGTTCGCCAATGGCTTCAGCGGCCATGGTCTGCAACAGGGGCCGGCTACCGGACGCGGCGTGAGCGAGCTGATTCTGAACGGCCGATACACCACGCTCGATCTGTCTTCGCTCGACTGGTCGCGCGTACTTGAAGATCGCCCGATCGTCGAGAAGAACGTCGTGTGACGCGTCGCGTGACGCGATAACCAGGCAGCTCGAACATGAGGCCCGTGATTCACGGGCCTTTTTCATGGCGCGGCGCTGATGAGAAAACCGCATGACGTCGTGATTAGATTTCGTTTGATGCGCGCGCGCGTGCTGGCCACAATCGAGGCTTGTCCGTTGTCCCGGCTATCGCCATCGATACCATGTACGAATTTACCGCTCCCTTTCAGCATCCCGCCGGTTCGCCGATTCGCGAGCTTTTCAGGTATTTGGGAGAACCAGGCATGATCTCGTTCGCCGGCGGCTACCCGGCAAGCGATCTGTTCGATACCGCGGGGCTTCAGGCAGCCGCCGCGCGTGCATGGCAGTCTTCCATGCGCTGTCTGCAATACGGACCCACCGACGGCCTGCCCGAGTTGAAGACCCAGCTCGTCGCGCTGATGGCGCGCCGCGGCGTGACCTGTGCGCCGGAAGAGATGCTCGTCACCACGGGATCGCAGCAAGGCCTCGATCTACTCTTGCGCGTGCTGCTCGATCCAGGCGATACGGCCGTGACGGAGCAGCCCGCCTATCCGGCCACGCTGCAGGCGCTGCGGCTTCAGCAAGCGCATGTCGTGACGGTGCCTGTGGACGGCGGCGGCATCGACGTAGACGTGCTCGCGGCGCGGCTCGCGTCGGGCAGCATTGTGCGGCCGAAGCTGCTGTACACGGTGCCGACCTTCGCGAATCCCACCGGCGCCACGCTCACGCGCGAGCGTCGCCTCGCGCTCTTGCATCTCGCTGTCCAGTACCGCTTCGTGATCGTCGAGGACGACCCCTACGGCGATTTGCGCTTCGCAGGCAACGCGGTGCCCTCGCTGCTCGCGCTGGCGAGCGAAGTGGAGGGCGCACGCGACCGGGTCGTGCACTTCTCCAGTCTTTCGAAAGTCGTCGCGCCGGGCTTGCGTGTCGGCTGGACGATCGCGCCGGCCGAAATCGCGCGGCGTTGCGTGATCGCCAAGCAGACGGTTGACCTGTGCAGTTCCCCCTGGACCCAGGCGATTGCCACGCAGTATCTCGCCGCGGGTTCGCTGGAGCAGCATCTTCCTCTGATTGCGCAGGCGTATCGGCGTAAATGCGAAGCGCTTTGCGACAGCCTGCGCACGCAATTCGGCAGCGAAATCGGGTTTCATCAGCCCGAGGGCGGCATGTTCGTATGGGCCCGCATTCCCGGCGTGGAGATCGATGCGCTCCTGCCAAACGCGATTGCCGGCAAGGTGATTTTCGTGCCCGGCAAGGCGTTTTTCGCCGACGATCCGGACACCGCGTCGCTGCGCCTTTCGTTCGCCGCGCCGAACGAGGATGAGATTCGCGAAGGCGTGGCACGTTTGAAACGTGCCACGCAAGCCTCGCGCACGGCGAGTTCGGCGTCGGCGCACGCGTGAATGCGGTGAAGCGCGCGGATCGACAACCGTGCGCGTGCCGTTGCGCAGCCGACTGCGCAAGCTCGACAAAGCGCCCAAGGCAACTCGTCGTGAACGGCTCGATCCACGAAGTGGTCTGCTCCAGCGCGTGCGCATTCGCCAGCGGCATATAGGCCCCGCCGGAATGGAGGCTTGCGGTGCGTGGCCGACGGCCCGACGGCGATAGGGATTACCTCTCCTGCTACTTCGGTTGAAGCCTGGGCTCGGTGCGCGCCATTCCGGCGTGACACCGTTGGGTCGGGCGGGGTGCGTTGCGTGCGTCGTCGCGGCACTGGCGCTCGTCGGAGGCTCGTGTTCGCGTTCTGGCGGACGG
The DNA here is from genome assembly GCF_900096975.1 of Paraburkholderia lycopersici. GTDB lineage: Bacteria > Pseudomonadota > Gammaproteobacteria > Burkholderiales > Burkholderiaceae > Paraburkholderia > Paraburkholderia lycopersici. The sequence goes on along the minus strand of NZ_FMYQ01000013.1, from coordinate 161,044 downwards.
GGCACGGTGCCGGCGCCGATAAGGCTGGGTCGCGCGGCGCGGAGGGGGTGCGGTAGTGTATCGCGGGCCGGCATCTGTCCCGACTTGCAACATCCGGCAACACGAGTGGTAACATTTGTTGTCAACCACTGCCCGAGCGACGCATGCCAGACAGCTTCGACCAGCTTGCCGCGCTGATCCGCGCGCGCTTCTCCGACCTGAGCCCGCAGTTCCAGACCGGTGCAGCCTTCCTGCTCGACCATCCCGACGAAGTGGCCGTTTCGTCCATGCGCAAAGTGGCCGAGCGCGCCCGCGTGCAGCCTGCCTCGCTTGTGCGGCTCTCCCAGCAACTGGGTTTTCCGGGCTGGAACGAACTGCGCGACCTGTTCGTCGCGCGGGTGCGCACGCGGCCCGAGCCGCTTTCTTCGCGTGCTCGGTCGCTCGTGGCGGGCAACACGAAAGACGGCCTCGCGCACGATCTGCTCGTGGCGCAGCAGCACAATCTCGAAGCAAGCGCCGCGCACAACGCCCGCACGATGGTCGAAGCGGCTCGCGTGCTGCGTCGGGCGAAACATGTCCATGTGGCCGGATTCCGGTCGTGCTACGCCGTGGCGTTCGGGCTCGTTTATGGCTATCGCTTGTTCCGGCCTTCGGTTTCCCTGCTGGGCGGCGAGGCGGGCACGCTGGAGATGCAGTTGCTCGGCATCGAGCGCGACAGCGCAACGATTGTTGTCAGCTTCGCGCCCTATTCGGTCGAAGCGGTGCGTGTAGCGGAGGCCGCGCTCGCAAAGGGCAGCCGGCTGATCGCGATCACTGACAGCGCCGTCTCGCCGATCGCGCTGAACGCCGACAGGGCACTGATTTTCACGCACGAAAGCCCGTCGTTTTTTCCTTCGCTGGTGGCCGCGACGGCGCTGGCCGAGTCGCTCGTCGCGCATTTGCTGGCGCTCGAAGGGTCGGGCGCGATCGCACAGCTCGAACAGGCCGAGCGCTCGCTGAACGCGCGCGGCGCCTACGTACCCTGAGCGCCTGACGACGCCGTTTTTCGCGTCAATCCAACCCGATCTCTCCGTGCCGGATGCCGTTACGAGGACCGCATCCGGCAGCGTTGCGTCCTCTGCATTCCATTTGTTGTTGTTTAATTTCAATTTGACAACACATGTTGTTGAGGCGTATAACGCGCACTACTGGAAACCGAATAGCTGGAATGAGGATCGCGCGGGCGCGGGGCTGCCGATTTTCCGCGACGACCCGCGCGATCCCGACGACGGGAACGCGCTCGCCACCGCGTGCATGCGCATCAAGCCGTACGGTGTCGCGTTCGACGTCTGGCAGAGCAGGGCGCGCGTGCTCGGCCTGCATATCGAAACGAACACGGGCCGCGCGGGTGGCGCGGTCCGTTGATCTATCACCGACTTCATCGAGGACGTTCATGACCAAGGTGTTTCATCGGATGCCGAAACAAACCTTGCCCGTCGCAGTGGCGGGCGAAGGCATCGAAATCATCGATTCCACCGGCAAGCGCTATATCGATGCGAGCGGCGGCGCAGCCGTCTCGTGCCTCGGCCACAGCAACGCGCGCGTGATCGACGCGATCACGCGCCAGGCGCAGCAACTGCCGTACGCGCATACCTCGTTCTTCACGACCGAGGCGTCGGAGCAACTGGCCGATCACCTCGTTGCCGCCGCGCCCAAGGGGCTCGGCCATGTGTACTTCGTGTCGGGTGGTTCGGAGGCGATCGAGGCGGCGCTCAAGCTCGCGCGCCAGTACTTCGTGGAAAAGGGCGAACTGGCGCGCCGCCACTTCATCGCGCGGCGCCAGAGCTATCACGGCAACACGCTCGGCGCGCTCGCGATCGGCGGCAACGCCTGGCGTCGCGAGCCGTTCCTGCCGATTCTGATCGAGTCGCATCACGTGAGTCCGTGCTATGCCTACCGGGAGCGCCACGAGGGCGAAACCGACGAGGCGTACGCGCAACGTCTTGCCGACGAGCTCGAACAGAAAATTCTCGAGCTTGGTCCGGACACGGTCGCGGCCTTCGTCGCGGAAACCGTGGTGGGCGCGACGGCCGGCGCGGTGCCGCCCGTGCGCGAATACTTTCGCAAGATCCGTGCGGTGTGCGACCGCTACGGCGTGCTGCTGCTGCTCGACGAGATCATGTCGGGCATGGGCCGCACCGGTTATCTGTTCGCCTGCGAAGAGGACGGCGTGTCGCCCGACCTGCTCACGATCGCGAAGGGCCTCGGGGCGGGCTATCAGCCGATCGGCGCGACACTCGTGAGCCCGCGCATCTACGAGACGATTGTCGGAGGCAGCGGCTATTTCCAGCACGGCCACACCTATATCGGCCATGCCACGGCGTGCGCGGCGGCGCTCGAAGTGCAGCGCGTGATCGCCGAAGAGAAGCTGCTCGACAACGTGCTCGCGCGCGGCGAGCAACTGCGCGCGCGTTTGCGCGAGCGCTATGCGGCGCATCCGTATGTGGGCGACGTGCGCGGCCGCGGTCTCTTCGTGGGCGTCGAACTGGTCGAGGACCGCGCCACGAAGGCGACCTTCGACCCGGCGCTCAAGCTTCACGCGGCGATCAAGCGCGAGGCTTTCGCGCGTGGCCTGATGGTCTACCCGATGGGCGGCACCGTCGACGGCAAGAACGGCGATCATGTGCTGCTTGCGCCGCCGTTCATCTGTACGGAGCAAAACATCGACACCATCGTCGACCGGTTCGCCGCAGCGATCGACGGCGCGCTGGACGCGACGGGCGTCGCGCGCCCGGCGTAAGCTTCACCGTCAGCGATTAGTGAGCAACTAACTGTCCACCGCACCCCCGCCACCGTAAGCGGTGCGGGGTGCGGCCAAGCCCTCCCACGGAGTCCATCGATGACCCAGGAACAGCAGCCTCGGCTTCCCGCATTCGACGCGACCCAGGCGTCACCCGAGCAGAAGACCGTGCTCGACGAGATCCTCTCCGGTCCGCGAGGCAATCTCAACGGGCCGTTCCTCGGCTGGATTCACAGCCCGGAACTGGCGCAGCTCGCCCAACGTCTGGGCGCTTTCTGCCGCTACAAAACCGGCCTGTCGCTACGCCTCTCCGAACTGGCGATCCTCGTCACGGCCGCGCGCTGGCAAGCTCAGGCCGAGTGGTACATCCACTATCCGATCGCGCTGAAGGCGGGCGTGCCCGAAGCGCTGGCGGAGCAGATTCGCATTGGCGCGACGCCGCATTTCGACGAACCCGACGATGCCCTGATCTACGCGTTCACGAGCGAACTGTACGACGCGAAGCGCGTGTCCGACGCGACCTATGCGCGTGCCGTCGCGCGTTTCGGACACGAGACCACGGTCAATCTGGTCGGATTGCTCGGCTACTACGCGCTCGTAGCCATGACGCTCAACGTCTTCGGTATGCGCGCCGAAGGGCAGACGACGCTGCCGTTCGCGGAATAAGCACGCGGCTCCGTGTGCGAGGCACCTGCGACGCCCTATCCGGCTTTGCCGGATAGGGTTTTTCTTTGTATTTCAGATTTACATGACAATCCTGTTTCGCTCGCATATTTTGAAATCGCCGGGCAAACGTTGAGGATTTCGCTAGCGCGGGGCAGACGGAATCCATTGGGAGAAAATAATCGAACGGGCGGTTTATCGGCGCAGAAAACGTTTCCACCCGCGCCGGCACGGCTTTCGGTTTTCAGGAAATGCTGGGTTAATGCCGCTGCCCGCGCGAGTATTTACCGGAAGTTGCTGTGCGTCATTTTGGAAGCAATGCAGAAATAATATGACTGTTGGGAAGAGAAATCTTTCCCGGTAGGTCTTGCGTGTCCATGTACGGCTTTCCGGGTAAATTCTGCGGGCCGCGTTTGCAGCCGGTTTCAGCGGGTGCGCAATAACAGGGTTTTCAGCAGGTGTTATTGAAATCGCTTGCGCGCATTAATTCGAGTTGTTAGTCTTGCCAAACTTATTAACAGCCGCCGCATTTTCATTAACGAAAGGGCGGTCCGGAGGCGGGGGAGGTGCACTATCCCGCTCAGCGTTTTTCTCTGTGCATTTTTTAACGGGGAACTTCATGCTTGATACGAGCATCGACGTAGCCGAAAAGCCGCGTGCCGCCATGGCCGGGATTGGCGACGTTGTCACCCTGAAGTCGGGCGGCCCGCGCATGACCGTCATGTACGCCGGTCCGGTTGGCTTTGCGAGCGGCAACTGGCTGATCTGCCAATGGTTCGATGAGCACGGCGAACTGCGCCAGGACATGTTCGCGCAAGACATGGTGCAGATCGAACCTCGCTCCATACCCGCAGCTTTCGTCAAGATGCGCAGCCCGATGGGCGGCAGGGCCGCAGGCAGTTTTTAGAACGCAGACTTGCCAGCGCTGCGATCGCGACCGGGCCGGCGTGCCCGGTCGTTCGTTTTATCGCTGGCCTTCGGCGGCGATACGCACGGCGAGCCCGGCGAGCACCGTGCCCATGAGCCAGCGCTGAAGCTTCAGCCACGTGGGGCGCTCACCGAGAAACGTGGCGATCGTGCCTGCCGTCATGGCAACGGCGGCGTTCACGCTGATCGAAAGGGCGATCTGAATGCTGCCGAGCGCGATCGACTGCGCCAGCACGCTGCCGCGATGCGGGTCGATGAATTGCGGCAGCAGCGACAAATACAGAATGGCGATTTTCGGATTCAGCAGGTTCGTGACGAACCCCATCAGAAAGAGCTTGCGCGGCCGGTCGGCCGGCAGTTCGCGCACCTGGAACGGCGAGCGCCCGCCCGGCTTGAGCGCCTGCCAGGCCAGCCAGAACAGATAGAGCGCGCCGCCCAGGCGCAGCGCGTCGTAAGCGAACGGCACGGCCATGAGTAACGCCGTAATGCCGAACGCGGCGCACAGCATATAGAACACGAAACCGAGCGCGACGCCGCCCAGTGAAATCAGGCCCGCTTTGCGGCCCTGGCAGATCGAGCGCGAGATCAGATAGATCATGTTGGGTCCGGGCGTGAGCGCCATGCCGAGTGCGACGGCGGCAAAGGCGAACAGCGGGGCGGCGTGCGGCATGACGGGGCTCCGTAATTTGCGTTGCGTGAGGGCGGTATGGTTCCTTGTGATTATTTCACGCAAGGGCGGCGCGTGCTGCAATGGCCTTGCACATTGGCCATCTGGATAAGACTGACTGCCTCAACGCGAGGAGCGTTCGCGCTCCGCCGCACGCGCTTCACGCGCATGGACGCGGTCGTCGAGCCTGCGCGAAAAGACCAGCATTCCGATCCGGCGGCTGCGCGTCTTCGTTTGCCCGCCAAGATCTTCCGGCGGATTGGGCTGAAATGACCAGAACAACGCCAGCAGCCAGCCGAGCACCGTCCATCCAAGCACGGCGTTGAAGAGCGCAATGATCAGCAGGTCGTGACGCCGGCGCTTGTCGGCGATCAGCGCGGGAAGAAAGTAGAGCACGACCACCGCTGCGAGAACGACGATCTCGAAGACGGAACGGCTCGCCATGTTTTCACTCTCCGAAAAGCGACGGAATATGCCCGATCCATCATTTTCGCGCGGATTGGCGTCGAGCGTGCACCAGGCCTTGGCCGGACGGCCAACCATGGGCGCGAGGGGTGTCGGCGAGCGGGAGAACGGGTCTATCATCGGGGTTTTCCATCGCAGGGAACCGACACCATGATCTCCGCCCCTTCCGAGGCCACCCGCCAACTGGATCACGACGAATTGCGCGCCTTCGTCGAACGTAAATGGCATGACGAGATCGTGCCCGCGTTGACCGACTACATCGCGGTGCCCGCCAAGAGCCCCGCGTTCGACCCGCAATGGGCGCAGCACGGCTATATCGAGCGAGTCGTCCAGGAGGCGGCGAAATGGGCGGAGCAGCAGCCGGTGCGCGGCCTGAAACTGGAGATCGTGCGCCTCGCCAATCGCACGCCGGTCATTTTCTTCGAGGCGCCCGCCACGCGCTCGGGCAGCAGCGAAACGGTCGTACTCTATGGCCACCTCGACAAGCAGCCGGAATTTTCCGGCTGGCGCAACGATCTCGGCCCGTGGACACCCAAGCTCGAAGACGGTCGCCTGTACGGTCGCGGCGGCGCGGACGACGGCTACGCGATCTACGCGAGCGTCACGGCGCTCTCCGCGCTCGACGCGCAAGGCATCGAACGGCCGCGCTGCGTGGGCCTCATCGAAACCTGCGAGGAATCGGGCAGTTATGATCTGCTGCCTTACGTCGACGCGCTGCGCGAACGGCTCGGCAACGTGGGCCTCGTGGTTTGCCTCGACTCGGGCGCGGGCAATTACGACCAGCTTTGGCTCACCACGTCGCTGCGCGGCCTCGTGGCGGGCGACCTCGAGGTCGAGGTGCTCGAAGAGGGGATTCATTCGGGATCGTACGGCGGCATTGCGCCCTCGAGCTTCCGCGTGATGCGGCAGCTTTTCGAGCGGCTCGAAGACGCCGCGAGCGGCTCGCTGCTTCCCAAAGGCTTTCACTGCGCGATCCCGTCGAAGCGCCTGAGCGAAGCCGAGGCCACCGCCAGGATTCTCGGGGACAGCGTCTGGAAGAGCATGCCTTGGGCGTGCGGCCAGGACGGGCGGCGCGTGCTGCCCACCACGACGGATCCGCAGGAGGCGCTACTGGACTCGACGTGGCGGCCCTCGCTCTCGGTGACCGGCGCGGCGGGCCTGCCCGCGCTCGCCGACGCCGGCAACGTGCTGCGTCCGCGCACGGCGTTCAAACTTTCGCTGCGCTTGCCGCCGCTCGTCGAGGCCTCGAAAGCCGTGGCGGAGCTCAAGGCGCTGCTCGAACTCGACCCGCCTTACAACGCAAAGGTCACGTTCAAGCCGGACGCAGGCGCGGCCAATGGCTGGAATGCCCCGGAACTCGCTCCGTGGCTCACCGAGGCGCTCAACGCCGCCTCACGCACGCATTTCGGCGCGGACTGCGCTTATCTGGGCCAGGGCGGCACGATTCCGCTCATGAACGTGCTGCAGGCCGGTTTTCCCCGGTCGCAGTTCATGGTGTGCGGCGTGCTGGGCCCGAAGTCGAATGCACATGGGCCGAATGAGTTTCTGCACGTGCCCTATGCGAAGAAGCTCACGGCCACGGTGGCGGAGGTGATCGCGGCAGCGCCTTGATCGCGCGCTTCGCCAACGAAAGTTCGCCGCAACTAACCGCCAGCCCCGTCGGCACCGGTGGAGCGCGCCTCACCATGGCTTGGCGAGGTGCGCGCGCAATGCGGCGCGCGTGCTTTCGTCGAACTCGCCGAGAAAACTGAAGCGGCCGGCAACCAAGGTGGCGATGGGCACGCCGTCGCGGAACACGATGCGGTTGCCGGTCAGCGCCGGCACTTTTTCACCGGGCATCAGCGACCCGAGGAGATTGAGCGGATCGGCGGCGCTTACGCAGACGAGCGCGCCGCCGTCGCCTTGCGTTGGCCCGCGCCGTCGCACGTCTCGCAGCAGCGCCACAGCTTCGGGCAGCGCGAACTGCTCGCCCGAGATGCCGGTGACGAAGCGTCCGCCGCGCACGTCGCCGCGGGCTTCCATGCGATGCAGCACGCGCAGCAAGTCTCGCCATGGGGGCAGCCACGGCGCTTCGCGTCCGAGCAGGTGCCAGCCGATCACGCCGTACCGGCGCAGCAGGACGTTGGCGACATGTTCGAGCAGTTCCGGATCGGCGGGTGGACGGCGCGCGGCGTTGGCGGTCTGCCTCGCGCGCGCGAGTGCCTGCGCGCGAGGCAGCGCGTTGCCTTCGGCAGCGGCATGCGACGCAGGCGATCGCGTCGCGACGAGCGCCGCGGCATCGTCGGCCGCAGCGGCTTGCGGCGCGGTCAACGCATCGGGCCGTGGCTCGGCCAACGCATCGTGCAACTGAACGCGCCGCAGCGTCGCCCAGCGCCCCGCGTCGGCCATGCCGCCCGCCAGCGGCCCGAAGCCGCGCGGTCTGCGTCGGCCATGATGTGCGTTGCGCTGTGCGGCGGGTTTCACGAGCGCGCGAAGCCCGGCGAAGCTGTCCGCGTTCACGAGACCGGCCGCCACCAGTTCGCCGAGCGCGTTCTCCAGCTCGACGCCGAGCAGATGCGCGTCGGCGGCCAGTTCGTCGAAGAACATTGCGCCGTGCCGCAGCAGCGCCTCGTACACGCGCCGTGCGCGCGCCGAAAGCCCGGCCGGGTCGGGCGCTTCGACGAGCGCCGTCCAGCGCGCCAGTTCGCGGCGCGAGAGCAGCACGACTGGCGTGCTGCGCACCGTCGATGCGGCCGCCGCGCGCGCGGGCAGCCGCGCCCATGCGAGTCGTCCGGAGCGGCACAGGTCGTCGAGTAGCGTCGGCGTGTAATCGTCGACGCGCGCCGGCAGGATTTCGTCCTCCCACGCGAGCGCCGAGGCTTCCCAGCCTTCGAGCTGATCGAGCACCGCGGCCAGCGCCTCGCGGCCCGAGCCGCGCGCGCCAGGCGCGACGCGTTGCCACTCGAACAGGAAACGCATGAAGTCGTGGCGCTCGACGGGTTCGATTTCGCGTCTGAGCTTGCGCACCGTATAGCGGTGGATGCGCGCGAGCAGATGACGTTCGCACCATTCCTCCTCGCTACCGCCCATCGCATGCGGCGTGAAGCGCCCGCGCATCACAGTGCCTTCCGCTTCGAGGCGCGTGAGCGCAAGCGCCGCCACGCTCGCCTCCAGTGCGAGGGGCCGAGCTACCTGCGCGACGGTCAGTGGTCCGAAACCCGACAGGCGCGCACGCACGATTTCGACGAGCGCCGCATCTTCGGTCCACGTTTGCGCGTATTCGGGCGGCGGCGCGAGCGGCGGCTCGCACTGCGCCTGCGGGTAGATGGCCTGTACGCAGGCCAGCCGCTCGACGCCCACCCACAGCGCGTCGTGCTGCGCGACCGGCAGCCGCGTCGCGCGTCGAGCCGCCGCGAGTTGCGCGAGCCACGCGAGCCATTGCGGCTCGCGCTGCGCCTCGCTTTCGGCCAGCGCGCCGAGACTCGTGAGCGCGTCATGCATTTCGTCGGCGTCGCGCACTTGCGGCCAGGCTTCGTCGCGCACGCTCGCAATTGCCTCGGGGTCGAGCGCGCCGAGGTCGTCGGTGGATTCGGGGTCGCTCCAGCGTCGTGACAGTACCGCCTGCGTGCGGCGCTCTTCGAGGGGGGCGTCGTCGAGGAACGCATACGGGCGCGCGGTCAGGATCTCGGCCGCGAGCGGCGAGGGCGCGGGCAGTTCGCGCGTCACGAGGCGCACCTCGTGCGCTTCGATGCGGCGCAAGAGCGCGAGCCATGCTTCGGTATCCATAGCATCGTGCAGGCAGTCGTCGAGTGTCTGGTCGACGAGCGGGTGGCGCGGCACCTCGCGCTCTCCCACGATGTTCTCCACGCACGCCACCTGGTCAGGGAACACGGCTGCGAGCAGGTCCTCGCTGCGCATGCGCTGGATCTGCGGCGGCGTTTTGCGCCCGCCGGTCTGGCGCGGCAGCGCGAGCGCCGTGGTCGCGTTCCAGCGCCAGCGCACGCCAAAGAGCGGCGCGTCGAGCAGCGCCTGCACGAGCAGATGCTCGGCGGAGTTCGAATGGAGATAGCGCCACACTTCGTCCAGCGCGAAACTGTGCGCGCCAGTGAGCGAAAGAATGATGGCGTCCTCGGTTGCGGCAGCCTGCAGCTCGAAATTGAACTGGCGGCAAAAGCGCTTGCGCAGCGCGAGGCCCCACGCACGGTTCAGGCGGCTGCCGAACGGCGCGTGGATCACGAGCTGCGTGCCGCCCGCCTCGTCGAAAAAGCGCTCCATGACGAGCGTGTCCTGCGTGGGCAGCACCGAGAGCGCCGCGCGGGCGCGCGCCAGATATTCGACTATCTGGCGTACCGCAGCGTCGTCCATGCCGAGCGAGGCGGCGAGCGTCGCCGTGGCGCGATCGATCACGGCGGGCGACGGCGCATCGTCCGCCGTGCTTGTGCTCGCATCGGCAAGCGCTGCTTCGACCGCCTTGCGCAGACGTGAAATCGCGAACGAAAGCTCGTCGCTGCGGCCGGGCGCTTCGCCCAGCCAGAACGGGATGTTGGGTGGCTGCCCTTGCGCGTCCTCCACGCGCACGCGGCCTGCCTCGATGCGCAAGATGCGGTACGAGGCGTTGCCGAGCTGGAACACGTCGCCCGCGAGGCTTTCGACGGCGAAGTCCTCGTTGACGGTGCCGATCTGCACGCTTTGCGGTTCGAGCAGAACGGCGTAATCGGCGTTGTCGGGGATCGTGCCGCCCGAGGTGAGCGCGACGAGCCGCGCGCCGCGCCGCGCGCGCAGCGTATGGCTCACCACGTCGCGGTGCAGGTAGGCGGCGCGCGGCCCGTGACGGCTCGTGTAACCCTCGGCGAGCATGCGCAGCACGGCGTCGAATTGCGCGCGCTCGAGATTCGCCCAGGGCGTGGCGCGCCGCACGAGCGCGTAGAGCGCGTCCTCTTCCCACGCCTCGCAGGCCACCTCGGCGACGATTTGCTGCGCGAGCACGTCGAGCGGCGCATGAGGCGTCGCGAGCCGGTCCAGCTCGCCGCGCCGCACGCTGTCGAGCAGCGCCGCGCATTCGATCAGGTCGTCGCGCGAAGTCGGGAAGAGCCGGCCCTTCGGCACGCCGCCGACCTGGTGTCCCGAGCGCCCCACGCGTTGCAGAAAGGCTGCGATCGAGCGCGGCGAACCGATCTGGCACACGAGATCGACGTCGCCAATGTCGATGCCCAGTTCGAGCGATGCCGTCGCCACGAGCACGCGCAGTTCGCCGCGCTTCAGGCGCTGTTCGGCCAGGAAGCGATGCTCGCGCGCAAGGCTGCCGTGATGCGCGGCGACGGCTTCGGCGCCGAGGCGGTCGGTGAGATGGCGCGCCACGCGCTCGGCCATGCGGCGCGTGTTGACGAACACGAGCGTCGTGCGATGCATGGCGACGAGTTCGGCCATGCGGTCGTACACCCGTTCCCACACGTCGTTCGCCATCACGGCTTCGAGCGGCACGGGCGGCATCTCGATCGCGAGGTCGCGCGTGCGCGTGTGGCCCACGTCGACGATCTCGCAGGCGCGCGGCGCTTGCCGCGGCTCGCCCATGCCCACCAGAAAGCGCGCAACGGTTTCGATCGGTTTTTGCGTGGCCGAGAGCCCGACGCGCAGCAGTGGCGCGCCGCACAGGGCGTCGAGCCGCTCGAGGCTCAGCGCGAGATGGCAGCCGCGCTTGTTGCCCGCGAGCGCGTGGATCTCGTCGACGATCACGCTGCGCGTGCTCGCCAGCATGCGGCGGCCCGATTCGGAGCCGAGCAGCACGTAGAGTGATTCGGGCGTCGTCACGAGGATGTGCGGCGCGCGCTTTCTGAGCGCCGCGCGCTCGGGCTGCGGCGTGTCGCCGGTGCGCACCGCCGTGCGGATTTCGACCGGCGGCAGACCGAGCCGGGCCAGTTCCGCGCCGATGCCTTCGAGCGGCCGTTCGAGATTCAGGCGGATGTCGTTGGAGAGCGCCTTGAGCGGCGAGACGTACACCACCAACGTCGCGTCGGGCAGCGCGCCGCCGTTCGCGAGGCCTTCGCGCACCAGCTCGTCGAGCGCGGCGAGAAACGCCGTGAGCGTCTTGCCCGAGCCGGTCGGGGCGGCGACCAGCGTCGCGCGCCGGCTCGCGACGAGCGGCCACGCGGCGCGCTGCGCGGCGGTGGGCGCGTCGAAGCTGCGGCGAAACCAGCCGGCGACGGCCGGATGAAAGCGGGCGAGCACGTCGCCGGCGCCGTCGTCATCCGCGGCGGGGGCGGGATCGTTCGGGCGGCGCGGGGGATCGAGGGGCGCGGACAGTGCCATGCGAATGGTGGGGGACAGAGGTGGCGTTCATGCACGCCTGCCAGTCTCGCAGCTTTCGTGCGTGGCTGCCAGGCGCGGGCGTTGCAGCGGGCATGACTTCGATATCCGGTCGCCTGCCGCCGTTTCAATAGGCGGGGCACTGCGGGAGCACTGCGGCGGGCTTCCCTGCGCGGACGCATTGCGGCCGGCTGTCCGGCAAGCGCGGCGCGAACGCAGTATCCTCGCCGCGTTGGACTTTCCCTCGACCCACGACGGAGTCACACCATGCGCTACAACCCACTGGGCCGCACCGGCCTGTTCGTTTCGGAACTCTGCCTCGGCACCATGACCTTCGGCGGCGGCGCCGGCATCTGGAACCAGATCGGCGATCTTCAGCAGTCCGACGCCGAGCGCCTCGTTGGCCGCGCGCTCGACGCGGGCATCAATTTCATCGATACGGCCGACGTCTACTCGCAGGGCGCTTCCGAGCAGATTACCGGCCAGGCGCTCAAGAATCTCAAGGTCCCGCGCGAGCAGGTGGTGATCGCGACCAAGGTGTTCGGCGAGATGGGAACGTCGCCGAACGAGCGCGGGGCCACGCGCTATCACATCATGGACGGCGTGAAGGCGAGCCTGAAGCGCTTGCAGCTCGACCATATCGATCTCTACCAGATTCACGCGTTCGATCCCGTCACGCCCATCGAGGAGACGGTGCGCGCGCTCGACACGCTGGTGCGGCAGGGGCATGTCCGCTACGCGGGCGTGTCGAACTGGGCGGCCTGGCAGATCGTGAAGGCGCTCGGCATCTCGCAGCGCGAAGGGCTCGCGCGTTTCGAGTCGCTGCAAGCCTATTACACGATCGCGGGGCGCGACCTCGAACGCGAACTGGTGCCGATGCTGGAAAGCGAGGGACTCGGGCTGATGGTCTGGAGTCCGCTCGCGGGCGGGCTGCTGAGCGGCAAGTACGGGCGCGATCAGCAAGGCGAGGCGGGCAGCCGCCGCACGACGTTCGATTTCCCGCCCGTGAATCGCGAGCGCGCGTGGGATTGCATCGAGGCGATGCGGCCGGTCGCGCAGGCCAAAGGCGTGTCGGTCGCGCGGATCGCGCTTGCCTGGCTGCTGCATCAGAAGGCTGTGACGTCGGTGATCGTCGGCGCGAGGCGCGTAGACCAGCTCGACGACAACATCGCCGCGACGAAAGTGAAGCTCAGTGTCGAGGATCTCGGCGTACTGGACGACGTCAGCGGATTGCCGGCGGAGTATCCGGGTTGGATGCTCGCGCGACAGGGCGAGCAACGCCGCGCGCAACTCAGGCAGTCGCGGGAAGGCGAGGAGTGAGGCGCCGGCTTCGCCCGGATCGAGCGTATTAATCAGGCGTACTGCGCAACAGCGTGTGCAACAGCGCGCCCGGACGCAAGGCGTCTGCGTCCGGGCGCGCGTTACATCATCCCGCCGAGGAGACCTTCAGGTGGTTCTTCACCGAGGTCACGCCCGAAACGCCTTCCACGACCTGCTTCGCGTTGTCGCGGTCCTCGGCGCTCGGCACCGTGCCCGTGAGCGAAACCACACCCTTGCGGGTTTTCACGTGAATGTGCGTGGACTTGACGTTCTTCGCGCCCATCAGCTCGGCCTTGACCTTGGTGGTGATGGTTGCGTCGTCAACGTGCTGGCCCACGGATTCGGAACCACCTGACGGCGCGCTGTCGTTCGTGGTCTGGGCACCGGCCATCAGTGCGAACGTCATGCAGGCGGCGCCGGCCGCGGTCTTGAGGGTGAGATTGCGCTTCATGGCTACTCCCTTTCTGGTTGTGGTCGCCGGCTCGTTCCGCAAGGTTCGTGCCGCGCCATGTCGCGCGCGGCCCGGGCGGTCCCTTGAAAGCCGTCCGGAAGCTGCTGAAGCCGCCGGATATCGCGGACGGCGCGGATTCGCCGCGCCGCGCCTGGCTATTCCGGGGGCGCGACACAATTTTTCCGCTCGTTTGTAAAAACCACCACGACGGGGCCGGAGAAGACGCGCACACGGCAGGCGCCGCAAGCCCCGATCCCGTTTCAAAACAGGGCGTTGTAAAAACTGGCATGAGTGTTGCGTGAACGGGCTCACTACTCATTCATTCAACAACGGAATCGCCATGCCATCCATCGCGTTACACGCGCGCCAGCACCTGGCGCTCACGCCGCGTCTTCAGCAGGCGGTGAGGCTGCTGCAACTGTCGTCGCTCGAATTCCAGCAGGAGTTGCGCGAGGCGCTCGACACCAATCCGTTCCTCGAATATGTGCCGCCCGCCTCGGAGACCGGCGAGGCTGCCGAAGCCGCCGGCGGCGCAGCCGGCATCGGTTCCGCGGCGACGGCCGCGGCCGAAGCGCCGGCCGTGGCGACCGCAGGCGCCGGCGAGTCCGGCCTCGACGCCGGCATGCCGCAGGACGCTTCGCCCTACGGCGAAACCTCCTACGCCGAGTCCGCCTACGGCGAAGAGGGCTCGGGCTATCCTGCCGAACTGCCGTCGCCGGCCTCGCTGCGCACGTCGAGCTATCGCGGCGGCGAGGATGGCGAGTCCGACGCTTCCGACTGGGTACGCGTGCCCGTTTCGTTGCGCGAGCAACTGCACGAGGCGCTGCGCCTCTCCCCGCTCGACGACCTCGACCGCGTGGCCACGCAGGTCGTGATCGAGGCGCTCGACGACGACGGCTATCTGCGCCAGGATCTGGCCGATCTCGCCGAAGTGGAGGGCGTAGGCGACACGCTCGACGAGGACCGCCTGCGCGTGGCGTTGCGCGTCGTCCAGACGCTCGACCGCCCCGGCATCGGCGCGCGCTCGCTTTCCGAATGTCTCGCGCTGCAACTGGAGGCGATGCCTCACGTCACGCCGCACCGCGAACTTGCGCTGCAGATCGTCTCGCAGCATCTCGAACGTCTCGCGCGCCGCGAGCACGGCGAGCTGCAGCGTCAGCTCGGTTGCGACGGCGCGTCGCTGCAGGCCGCGATCGCGCTCGTGCGCCGGCTCGACCCGAAGCCCGGCAACCACTATGGCCGCGCAGACGGCGGCTATGTCATTCCGGACGTGATCGTGCGTCAGGTGCGCGGCAAGTGGGTGGTGAGCGTGAACCCGGCCATCGAGCCGCGCGCGCGCATCCACAAGCTTTACGCGGAAATGTTCGCGCGCTCGGACCAGACGAGCCGCTCGCCGCTCGCGCAGCAGCTCCAGGAAGCACGCTGGCTGATCCGCAACGCGCACAAGCGCTGCGAGACGATCCTGCGCGTGGGCGAGTGCATCGTCGCGCGGCAGAAGGCGTTCTTCCAGTACGGCGAAATCGCGCTGCGACCGATGCTGCTGCGCGACGTGGCCGACGAACTGGGCCTGCACGAATCGACCGTTTCGCGCGCGACCGGCAACAAGTACATGGCCACGCCGCGCGGCATTTTCGAGTTCAAGCGCTTCTTCCCGCGCGAACTGGAGACGCGCACGGGTGGTACCTGCTCGGCGGCGGCGGTGCGCGCGCTCATCAAGGAGATGATCGACGCCGAAGATCCGCGCGATCCGCTTTCGGACGTCGTGCTCACGCAGGAGCTCGAAAAGCAGGGCGTGCAGGTCGCGCGACGCACGGTCACGAAGTATCGGCAGATGATGAAGCTGCCGGCCGCGGAAATGCGTCGACAGATTTGAGGCGCGCTGTCCCGCTTGCGTGCCGAAAAGCGGGGGGAAGGTCCGCGGCGCGTGACCGGCGTAGCGCAACGTGTGGACAGCACGTTACGTTACGCGCGCCGCTTCGATGTCCCGTAAAGTTCACGACAACATCGGGAACATGGGCCGCAGCGCCAGGCGGCTAGCTCGCGCCGAGGCGCTCGATCAACGCCATGGCCGCTGCCGGGTTGCGTTCCTTGAAACCGCTGATGACGTAGAGATAAACGTCGCGGCCGGTCTTGGCGGCGAGCGGCGCCGCGCAGGTGGCGAGATCGGCTGGTGTCTCGCCGCGCGACCAGGCGAGCGCCCGCTCGGCCCAGCGGTCGAGATCGGCGGGAGCATAGCCTTGCGGGTGAGCGGCCGCCGTCCCCATGATGCGCGCGTAGACGAACGGCGCGCTCGCGTCGGCGATCAGCGGGTAGCCGGAGTCGCCCGAGACGACGATCGCCGCCTTGTGCCGGCGCGCGAGCGCGACGAACTCCGGCGTGCAAAAGCTCTTGTCGCGCACTTCCAGCGCGTGGCGCAGCGGACGGCCTTCGGCTTGCTCGGGCAGCAGTTCGAGAAATCGCGCATAGTCCTCGGGATCGAACCGCTTGCCCGGCGTGAGCTGCCAGTTGATCGGGCCGAGCTTGCCGCGCAGGTTCAGCACGCCGCCACCCAGAAAGCGCTCAATCGTCGCACCGGCTTCGGCCAGCACCCGGCGATTCATCGCGAAGCGCGGGGCCTTCAGCGAGAACACGAAATCTTCGGGCGTTTCGTCGTGCCAGCGCGCGAAGCTTTCGGGGCGTTGCGCGCCGTAGTACGTGCTGTTGATTTCCAGCGTCGAGAGATGGCGGCTCGCATACTCCAGTTCGCGGCGCTGCGCGAGCCCATCGGGATAGAACACGCCGCGCCACGGCGCATAGATCCAGCCGCCGATGCCGACGCGAATCCGGCCGCGCCGGACTTTTGAACTGGAGGAAGGCGCCATTGGGAATCCGTCAACGAAGCCGGGATGGCGCAGTGTAGCGCAACGCCGGCTGTCACACAGGTCGCGGGGCGTCTCGATTTTTAGGCATAGTCCGATATTTTCTTGCGGATCGTGAGGCTAATTTGGTCAGGTTGTGTCAGATAACCTCACATGGATCATCAGATGTCTTCCCGCATATCTCCTGAATTGACAGATAGCCAGTGGCGCAGCATCGAGCCGATCTTTCACGAAGCCCGCCTTGACGGACGCCGCCGCGGGCGCCCCGCGCACAACCCCCGCCTCGTTTTCGCAGGAGTTCTCTGGGTACTGGCAACGGGCTCGGTCTGGTCGAAGCTGCCCGAGCGCTACCCCGATTTCCGCACCTGCCACCGCCGCTTCAAGCTGTGGTTCGACGCCGGCCTCGTGCATCGCGCCATGGAGCATCTATACGGCGAAGACGGACTCGCCCTGTGCATGGCGATGGCCGCACGCATGCAGCCGCAGCACGCGCCCGTTGGCCGCAAGCCGCGTTTTCCGGTGTCTTCCACGCTGCGCTGGCCGCTCGTGCGGCCATTCGCAGAGCGTTGAGCGATACGCGGCACGGGCGGCGGATTACGAGTCCGCCGCAGCCTCAAAAACTCCCATCCTCCGCGCGCATGCGCCCGAGCAGCGGTGCCCACCACCGCGCGCGAGAGAAAGTCCCGATCGGCACGTCGGTATCGAGATCGACGGTGTACTGCCGTTCTTGCGGACCTGGCGGATCCGCTTGCGCAAGCTGCGCGGCGAGGACTTCGGCGCCCGCGTCGGAAGCGTCGTGCGGCCCGCTCGCCCGTGCATTCACGCGCTCGATCAGGCGTGCTTGCGGCGCAGTGAAGTTCAGGATCAGCATCGGCCGGTTCAGTTCGTGCGCGAGCGCGGCAAATTGCGCACGATGCGTCGCCTTGATAAACGTCGCGTCTACGAGCGCCGTATAGCCCGCATTCAGGACGTTGCGCGCATGCGCGACAAGGCGTTCGTAGTGGGCGTCGAGCGCGGTCTTCGTATAGGCGCTAGCGGGCAGTGCGGCGAGCGAGGGCGCTGCGAATGGCGCGCGGCGCTTGCGCTCAAGATCGCTCGATATGCGGATTGCACCGCTAAGTTCCGCGAACGCGCGGCTCGCCACGGATTTCCCCGAACCCGAAAAGCCGTGGCACAGCAGGAGCCACGGCGCGCGCTCGCGCATGGTGCGCGACTCGCTTGCGGCCAGCTCGATGTAGCGCGAGAAGTTGTTTGCGCTCGCGCCCGCGTCGTGTTGTCCAGGCGGCCCTGCCTTGAGCAGCGCCACGAGCGCCCGCACCAGCGCGCGGTAGACAACATCGAGCCGCAGCGCCGCAAGGCCCGCGAAATCGCCTGTCGCCTCGAGATAGCGGTTGAGCAAACGGTGCGCATGCCTCGCCTCGTCATGCGCGCGCAGGTCCATCAGCAGGAACGCGAGATCGCAGGTCACGTCGATCCAGCGCAGTTCTTCGCTGAATTCGATGCAATCGAACATCAGCGCGTGGCGGCCGCGCCGCACGATATTGTCGAGATGCAGGTCGCCGTGGCAGGCGCGCACGAAACCGTTGGCGCGGCGCGCATCGAGATGCGGCGCGAGCCTCGCGAGTTCGCTTTCGCAAGCCGCGCGCAGCGCGGCGCTCTGGACCGCTTGCGCGGTGCGCGGGTCGGATTCGAGCGGTGCAAGCGCCGCGAGCACCTGCTCGCGCAGCAGCGCCGCGGAACCGAGCCGCGCCGCCGGCGCGAGCGGGCCGTGACCAGCCCGGCGAGCGTGCTGATGGCTATCGGCGAGCTTCGTTGCGGCGGCGTCGATGTCGGCGGCGCCCAGTTCGCCGTGCGCGAGCAGGTTCGAGAACAGCAGGCGCTGGTCGAAGCGGCGCATACGGACCGCGTAGTCGAACACCTTGTACTTGCCGCGCATGCCCGGCCGCGCTTCGGTGCTGACGCCGCGCCCGAGCCTGCAGCGCCTTCCATCGAAATACAGCTCGCCTATGTCGCAATAAATCGGTCCCGCAAAGGGCGCATTCAGCCGGATCTCGGCTTCGCAGCATCGGCGTCGGGAATCGAGTCGCAGGAAATTGACGAAACCGAAGTCGACGGGCTTCATGATCTTGTACGCGTACCTCCCGGCGAGAAACACGACGGAGATATGCGTTTCGATGCGCACGACGCGCCCGGCCGGATGCGCATAAGTCGAGGCCCGCGAAAGCGCGGCGTTGACGAGGCGGCCATGGCGGCGCGCCGCTCGTTGACGGTTGAAGCTATGGCGGGAGAGCGGACTGTCGGACATCGGCGTGGCCAAGGTGGAAATCCGGGGCGGAGGAGGTCAAGGGTTACAGCCGAGCATACACGCGAGCGCGCGTCGGCCGCCCGTTGCGTGGCATGGACCGGGCTTGATCGAAACGGCTTGCGCAGGCATCGGCTGCTTGCGCCTTTTGTGCAATCCGGCGACGCTGCGCGATACTGTCTAGTTCAACCCAACGGAACCTCGGAGACATGGCGCATTTCGACGTATTCAACGGCGACGCGGACGGCATCTGCGCGCTGCATCAACTGCGGCTCGCAAGGCCGCGCGAAGCGACCCTCATCACCGGCACGAAGCGCGACATCGCGCTCGTCGAGCGCGTGCCCGCTCAGCCCGGCGACTCGCTCACGGTCCTCGACATCTCGTTCGACGTGAACCGCGCGGCGCTCATGGCGCTGCTCGCAAAGAACGTCGCGGTCGAGTATTTCGACCATCACCACGCGGGCGAACTGCCGGTGTGCCTGAATCTCGTCGCGCATATCGACACGACGGCGCAGGTCTGTACGAGCGTGCTCGTCGACCGCCACCTCGCCGGCCGCTACCGGCCATGGGCGATTGCGGCGGCGTGGGGCGACAATCTGCCCGAGACGGCGCGCGCGCTTGCGCAACAGGCCGGGCTCGACGCCGCGCAGATCGCGCAGTTGCGCGAGCTCGGCGAGTCGATCAACTACAACGCGTACGGCGACAGCGTCGAAGACCTCATGATCGCGCCGCTCGACCTGTACTCGACGATGAAGCCCTACGAAAGCCCGTTCGACTTCATCGCCGCGGAGCCCATCGTGACGCGGCTTGCGCGTTGCCGGGAAGACGATCTGGAGCAGGCCCAGGCGATCGCGCCGCTCATCGCGTTGCAGTACGGCAGTGTGTGCGTGCTGCCCGACGAGCCGTGGGCGCGCCGCGTGCGCGGCGTGTTCGCCAATGCGCTCGCCAACGAGGAGCCGTCGCGCGCGCACGCGGTGCTGAGCGTGAACGCGGACGGCAATTACGCGGTGAGCGTGCGCGCGCCGCTCACGGAGCCGCGCGGCGCCGACGAGCTCTGCCGCGTGTTCCCCGGCGGAAACGGGCGGGTGGGCGCGGCGGGCATCGACAGTCTCGATTCGGCGCGGCTCGACGCGTTCGTCACGGCATTCGCGCGCGTGTTCGGGCGCACGAAGCCAGCCTCGATCTGAGCGCGCCGAGGCCTGACCGAGACGTGCCCCAAGCGGGTATCGGCGCGACCTAGGACGTTTCGCTGCCGCCCTCTGCGCTGCGTGGCGCCGGCCAGCGCCAGTCGCGGATCTCGGGCATGTCGTCACCGTACTCGTCCACGTAGCGGCGGTGTGCGGCCAGCTTGTCGTGCAGCGTCTGGCGCAGGTGCGCCGCGCGCTGCGCGAGTCCGTCCACGCGGTCGATCACGGCTTCGCACAGGTGGTAGCGGTCGAGGCGGTTAAGCACGGTCATGTCGAACGGTGTGGTCGTCGTGCCCTCCTCGATGAAGCCGTGCACGTGGATGTTCGTGTGATTGGCGCGCCGGTACGTCAGCCGGTGGATCAGCGAGGGGTAGCTGTGGTGCGCGAAGATCACGGGCTTGTCGGTGGTGAACAGCGCGTTGAAGTCGGCGTCCGGCAGGCCATGCGGATGGCGGTCGGCGGGTTCGAGCGTCATCAGGTCCACCACGTTCACCACGCGGATCTTCAGGTCGGGCAGGCACGTGCGCAGCAGGTCCACGGCCGCCAGCGTTTCCATCGTCGGTACGTCGCCGGCGCAGGCCATGACGACGTCGGGTTCGCCGCCGTCGTCGTTGCTGGCCCACTGCCAGATGCCGATGCCGTCCGCGCAATGGCGGATGGCGGCGTCCATGTCGAGCCATTGCGCCTGCGGCTGCTTGCCCGCCACGATGATGTTGATGCGGTTCCACGTGCGCAGCACGTGGTCGGTCACGGCGAGCAGCGTATTGGCGTCGGGCGGCAGATAGACGCGCACCGTGTCCGACTTCTTGTTCACCGCATAGTCGATGAAGCCCGGGTCCTGGTGGCTGAAGCCGTTATGGTCCTGGCGCCACACGTGCGAGGTCAGCAGGTAGTTGAGCGAGGGCAGTGGCCGACGCCACGGAATCTCGCGGATCACTTTCAGCCACTTCGCGTGCTGGTTGAACATCGAATCGATGATGTGGATGAACGCCTCGTAGCACGACATGAAGCCGTGCCGCCCCGTCAGCAGATAGCCTTCGAGCCAGCCCTGGCAAGTGTGCTCGGAGAGTATTTCCATCACGCGGCCGTTGGTGGCGAGCTGGAAGTCGTCGGGCGTGCGCCCGGCGAGCCAGGTGCGCGAGGTCACGTCGAACACGTCGCTCCAGCGGTTCGAGGCCGTTTCGTCCGGCCCGAAGATACGAAAGTTGCGCGTGGGATCGTTCACGCGCATCACTTCGCGCAGGAACGCGCCCATCACGCGCGTGGCCTCGGCTTCCACCTGGCCTGGGGCCGGCACGTCCACGGCGTGGTGCTCGAATGGCGGCACGCGCAGCTCACGCACGCGGCCGCCGCCGTTCGAGCGCGGGTTGGCGCTCATGCGCTTTTCGCCTTTGGGCGCGAGCGAGGCAATGTCGGGCACGAGGCGGCCTTGCGCGTCGAAGAGCTCCTCGGGCTTGTAGCTGCGCATCCAGCTTTCGAGCTGCGCGAGATGCCCCGGCTTCGCGATGTTGGCGAGCGGCACCTGGTGCGAGCGCCACGAGCCTTCGGTTTTCTGGCCATCGACCGTTTTCGGGCCCGTCCAGCCCTTGGGCGTGCGCATCACGATCATGGGCCAGCGCGGGCGCGGGTAGCCGGGCGGCAGCGCGCCGTTCTCGTCGGCGAGCTCGCGCGCGGCCTTCTGGATGCGTGCGATTTCGTCGAACGCCGTGTCGAACGCGGTGGCCATCAGGCGGTGCGCGACGTCGGGTTCCTCGGCCTCCACGAAGATCGGCTCGTGGCCGTAGCCCTTCATGAGCGAGGCAAGCTCGTCGTCGCCGATGCGCGCGAGCACCGTCGGTCCCGCGATCTTGTAGCCGTTCAGATGGAGGATGGGCAGCACGGCGCCGTCCGTGGCTGGATTGAGGAACTTGTTCGAGTGCCAGGCGGTGGCGAGCGGGCCCGTCTCGGCTTCGCCGTCGCCGACCACGCAGGCGACGATCAGGTCCGGGTTGTCGAACACCGCGCCGTACGCGTGCGAGAGCGCGTAGCCGAGTTCGCCGCCTTCGTGGATCGAGCCGGGCGTTTGCGGGGCGACGTGGCTCGGAATGCCGCCCGGAAAGCTGAACTGCTTGAAGAGCGCGGCCATGCCTTCCGCGTCGAGCGGGACGTTCGGCCAGGTCTCGCTGTAGGTGCCTTCAAGCCAGGTGTTCGCGACGACGGCGGGGCCGCCGTGCCCGGGTCCCGCAAGAAAGAGCACGTCGAGATCCCGCTCGCTGATGACGCGGTTCAGGTGCGTATAGAGGAAGTTCAGGCCCGGCGTCGTGCCCCAGTGGCCGAGCAGGCGCGGCTTCACGTGCGCGAGTTGGAGCGGTTCGCGCAGCAGCGGATTGGCGAGCAGATAGATCTGTCCGACCGAGACATAGTTGGCCGCGCGCCACCAGGCGTCCATGCGGCGCAGCAGGTCGTCGGAGAGCGGCGGGTGGGCGGGGGTGTCGGTTGCGTTCATGCGGGGCTCCGGTTGCGCGGCGGCGGGAGGCGGACCGAGGCGGACCTGGGCGCGGTGCAGCGGCGCGCGCGAGACCCGCGTAGCTTGCTCGCGTCGCGAGGCGGCGGGGGCCTGTGGTCCTGAGAGATTTGTCTTATGTTGCCACGATCGCGCGACGCGCCACGCGAGGATGTCCCTGCGGCTGCCGGTCGCACCGGCTATTTAGCGCGCGATGAGTCGCGCGAGCGCCTAACATGGTTTCATGGCGGTCCAGGCGGCGCGTGGGCCGCGTTCATACGAGGAGGAGTGCGATGCGGGCGATGGTGTTCGACGGTGGGAATTCGCGGCTGCGCGAAGCCGATCTACCCGACCCGGCGCCAGGCGCGGGCGAGTTGCTGATCGACGTTCATGCATGCGGCGTGTGCCGTACTGATCTCCACGTGGTGGACGGCGATCTCAAGCATCCGAAGAAGCCGGTCATTCCCGGTCACGAGATCGTCGGCACGGTCGCGGCGCTCGGCGCCGGCGTGACGGGTTTCGCGCCCGGCGACCGCGTGGGCGTGCCGTGGCTCGGCCATACCTGCGGGCATTGCCGCTTTTGCGTGAACGGGCGCGAAAACCTCTGCGACGCGCCTGGCTTCACCGGCTACACGATCGACGGCGGTTACGCCACGCGGACCGTCGCCGACGCCCGCTACTGCTTTCATCTACCGCGCCAGTACACCGACGTCGAGGCCGCGCCGCTGCTCTGCGCCGGGCTCATCGGCTATCGCTCGCTCGCGATGGCGGGCGATGCGGCGCGCATCGGCATTTATGGCTTCGGCGCGGCGGCGCATATCGTCGCGCAAGTCGCGCGCCATCAGGGTCGCACGGTCTACGCGTTCACACGCCCCGGCGATACTGCGGCGCAACAATTCGCCCAACGCCTCGGCGCGGCGTGGGCCGGCGGCAGCGACGAGCGCGCGCCCGACGAGCTCGACGCGGCGCTGCTGTTTGCCCCCGTCGGCGCGCTCGTGCCCACTGCGTTGCACGCGCTGACGAAGGGCGGCATCGTCGTGTGCGGCGGCATTCACATGAGCGACATTCCCTCGTTTCCTTACGCGTGGTTGTGGGAGGAGCGGCGTATCGTGTCGGTGGCGAATCTCACGCGCGAAGACGGCACGACCTTCATGGCGATCGCCGCGCGCCACAAGCTCGAAATCGAAACGACGCCGTATCCGCTCGCACGCGCCAACGAGGCGCTGGCCGATCTGCGCGAAGGCCGGCTCACGGGCGCCGCGGTACTGACGATGCGATGAGCGCCCCGAATGCCTCGAATGTGAAGGCGCCGGCGAAGAAACGCTGATGCAGCGGCGGCAAGCGGTCGCAGTGGCGAAGGTGCCCATCTGCACACAGATGCGTTACAAAGATTTCGGGATAAATGCGCGCGGCGGTCATGCCGCGCACCATGGGCGACGCCCGGGAGGTCCACGATGTACAAGCAGATATTGGTAGCGGTCGATGGCAGCCGCAGCGGCCGGCGCGCGCTCGACGAAGCCGTGAAGATCGCGAAGGCGACTGGCGGCGCCATTCAGGCGCTTTGCGTCGTGCGGCACCCGGCGCGGCTCGTGGACGTCAGTTCGGGGTTCGCCGAGGAACAGGCGCGCCGTTCGGCCGAGAACGATGCGGCGACGGCGGCGCTGGACGAGGCGAAAGCGGTGTTCGCGCAGGCCCAGGTGGCGGGCTCGACGCGCGCGGCAGACTCGAGCGGTGAGGAAGTCGCGGCGGTGATCTCGCGCATCGCGGCGGAGGACGGGGCAGATCTCGTCGTAATGGGTACGCGCGGCCTGTCGGGCATGAAGCGTCTGTTGCTCGGCAGCGTAGCCGAGTCGTTCCTGCGCATGGCGGACCGCCCGGTCATGCTCGTGCGCGACGAAGAGACGCCCGCTGCCTGACGCGGGGTCCGTCTAGCGGCCGGCCAGCGGGGCGCGATCGGCC
Source organism: Paraburkholderia lycopersici (assembly GCF_900096975.1). Lineage (GTDB taxonomy): Bacteria > Pseudomonadota > Gammaproteobacteria > Burkholderiales > Burkholderiaceae > Paraburkholderia > Paraburkholderia lycopersici. The sequence continues at coordinate 136,723 of NZ_FMYQ01000013.1, read as the reverse complement.
GCCTGCGTTCGCGCGGGTTTTCGCCCGCGCGAAGTGCCGCTATCTCCCTCCAGGTGCTTGCGCCCGCCCGTCGATCCGTCGCGAAATACCCGCAAAGCCCCGCCCCGGTTTCAGCTGCTGCGCATCAACTATCTCGATTTGTGACGTCGATCAAGCGGCGATTTGCCGGATCGTCACGCGCCCCCCCTTCTTCCTGCCTATCATGATGACTTGAGTCCGCTGTCTTGCGGACGCGCCGCACTTCGAAGCATTTTGTCCATCCTCGCCGCGCGAAACACGCCTTTCATTTCGCGCCGCTGAACGTGTCCTGTCGCGGTCGCCGTCGCAGCCCAACGCTCCCGACCGTGTGCCGGGCTCGCGCCCTACATGGAGGAGATTGACCATGGTTACTGCTTCCCAGCCCTCGTTCGACGCGTATCGCGCCAACACCGCTGCTGCATTGCGATTGCTCGCCGGACAACAGCATTGGCGCGAACAGATTCTGAAGCTGGAGCAGCGCCGGATCGAGCGCGACCGCGAGGCGCTCGAGGGCATGCTCGAGACGTTGCGGACCGCGCGCGACTGGACCGATTTCACGATCGCCATGCAATCGGTCTGGCGCGACTATCTCGGCGCGAGCGCGGCGCTCTGGCAGGATGGCGTCGCGGCGGCAATGCAGGATGCGGGCACGTGGACCGACACGGCACGCGACCTTGCGCAGCACTGGCAGGACACCTGCGCCGGCGCTCAGTCGGGCAAATCCAGCGTGCCGGGCGCAATGCCGATGCGCGAGTGGATGAATGCTTTCGAGCGCGCCATGAACGGCGAGGCGAATGGCGCCGCGAACGGCGCCGCCCATGCGGGCAAGGCGTCGCGCGCTGGCCATGCCCAGGGCGCCGGCGAAGGCGGAGGCCAGCGTGGCCGATAGATGCGTTGCTTTCGTGACGGGCGGCATGGGTGGTCTCGGCGAGGCGATCAGCCAGCGTCTGCATGACGCGGGCGTGACCCTCGCGGTCTCGTACTTGGCCGCGAGCGAGCGCGACGACGCCTGGCTCGCCGCCCAACGCGCGGCGGGTCGCGACTTCGAATGCCACGAAATGAACGTCGCCGATTGCGAGGCCTGCGCCCGCGCGGCGCATTCGGGCAGACCAACTATGCTGCGGCGCAGGCCGGCATGCACGGCTTCACGAGGGCACTCGCGCTGGAGGTGGCGAAAAAGGGCGTGACGGTAAATACGGTGTCGCCGGGCTACCTCGCCACGAAGATGGTTGAGGCGGTGCCCAGGGACGTGACGGACGCGCGCATCCCGCTGCAGATTCCGGTATGCCGTTTCGGTCAGCCCGACCAAGTGGCGGCGCTGGGAGCGTTTCTCTACGCGGGCGACGCGGCCTTCATCACCGGCGCCGATATCGCGATCAACGGCGGCACGCATATGCAATGAGCCGATGTCCGGCACCGTTTTTTTCGCCTGCTCCGGCAGCGGGTCTTGCAATTGCGCCGGGCGCCTGCAAGTTGGAACAGTGAACGACGCCGGACGCGCTGCGAGAGCGGCGGGCATCGGCGCCGGGATTCGCCATCGGCGGCCGCGGCCGGACACCGCGCCGGCATCAGCCGACGATGAGTTAAGGAGTCCATTGCATTCGTCATCGATGCATGGGCAAGGAAATCATCCAGTTCGTGGAGGCAGCAATGAGCCATATCTCGCGTTACGATCCGTTCTCGATGGAAGGCGTGCCCGATTTGTTTCAGGGGCTATTTCGTCCGTTGCGCGCGGCAGGCGGCGTGGAAGGGCAGGCGGGCGGCATTCGCATCGACGTGACCGAAGACGAAGGCGGCTACACGGTGAAAGCGGAATTGCCCGGCGTCGAGAAGAACGATATCGACGTGAAAATCGATGGCAATCTCGTGTCGCTCGCCGCGAAAATCGAGCGCGGCAGCGAGTTGAAGGAAGGCGAACGCGTCGTGCGACGCGAGCGGTATTCGGGTAGCGTGAGCCGCGCGTTTACGCTCGCCGCGGAGATCGACGACGAAAAGGCGAGTGCGCAATACAAGGATGGCGTGCTTACGCTCGTGCTGCCGAAGAAAGTTGCGAGCGCACGTAAGCGTATCGAAATCGGCTAAGGCCGAAGAGGCTTCGAGCGGCGGCGCGCAGACTGCACATGGTGCGGCTGCGCGCCGCGTTTTTTTACGTGCCGCATCTGTATCGCCCGGTTGCGCCGGGCGCACGTCGGGTTCATCGGCCAGTAACACGGCGAAACACGACTGTAGCGAAACTGTACGATTGGCTCGCTATGCTGGGAAAACTCAAGTCGACCGATTCTCGGTCCATCGCCCCTTGGGGCACGGGGCTGGAGTAGGGGCGGAAGCCCGCGCTCCGGCCGACACTGGAGAGACCCGATGCTTAGTCACCACGAACTGGCGACATTGCTGCTGATCCGTGATGCAAACGCGCCTGTACAGACGCTCGATTCCGATTTTCTGGCGCTTCAGCGCTATCGTCTCGTCGAGATGGACGAGGTGGGCGGCGACCCCACATTACGCCTCACCAGTCGGGGACGCGAATTGCTGCGGCGTCTCACGCACGACGAAAGCGACGACGGCGAACCCTGAACAGCCGCGCCTTGGCGTAAATGCGTTGCCTGGCGGACGATGTCAAGAGCGATTCACCGTGAGCTACGCCCGTTACATCCGTGTAATACGACGCAGCGCACTCTGCGGTACAGTGCTGGGCTTTTGTCAAACCCACGCTGTTCCCATTCAGGAGTCGATCCATGAACGCCGTTTTCAAGCCCGTTGCCCGCCTGTTCGCCCTGATTTCCTGCACCGCGCTGTTCGCACCGCTCGCCGCCGTCGCTGCTCCGTATCATCATCATGAGGCATGCCACGTCGAGCACCATCACGGTCATGCCGAGCGCGTCTGCCATCGCGTGCATTGATCGCGAAAAGGCCGAAAGAAAAAACGCCGCGCCAAAGTGCGGCGTTTTTTTTGTGCCAATTGATTCGGATTGCGAATAAATAAGCCAAAATGTTTTGCGTGTGATCCTGTAATGCATCGAAAGACAATGGCGACACAAGAAATATCGCATTACAGTAAGCTTGATGGTGCGCTACACACGTTTGCAACGCTGCGGGCCTGGCAGTCCGCATGCGCGCAGCTCAACGTCCGAACGCCGAGACGCCAACGCACATAATGAAGCTCACCACATCGCTAGTCGCGTCCAGCCTCGCTGCCGGCGCTTTCGCCATGGTTGCGCGGCCGGCCTGCGCGCAGGAGTTCGCGCTTTATACGGGGCCGCTCAAGAGCGGAGCCGATCATTCCTATTCGTGGCAAATGGATTACACGGAAGGCTTCGGCGAGTATTTTGCCGGCAGTATTTCGTGGTTGAACGAAGGCCACATTCCGGATCACCACCGCGACGGCCAGGCCATCCAGGCATGGGCGCGTTTGCCCCTCGCGCGGCGGCGCTTCGTGTTCGCGCTCGGTGTCGGGCCGTATCGCTATTTCGACACCGAGGCCGCGTCACATGGCGAAGGCTGGTCCGATACGCACGGCTGGGGCGTTCTCTACAGCGCACGCGCCACGTGGTATTCCACGCATCGCTGGACGGCGAACCTGCAGCTCAACCGTGTGCAGATTTCGCACGGGCCATCGACGACGGCGCTCATGCTCGGTCTCGGCTACCAGCTCGACGCACCCGACACGCCGGGTCCGCGCGATTTCGCCTTGCCGCGCACGCAGAAGGTGACGAACAACGAGATCACGCTGATGGCCGGCGAGACGATCCTCAACAGCCTCGATTCGCAGACGTCGGCGGCCGAGGCGATCGAGTACCGGCGCGGCATCAACTCCTTTGTCGATGCCACCGTGGGTTACCTGCACGAGGGCAACGGCCTTTCCGCGCGACGCGACGGCGCGACCGCGCAACTCTGGCTTACGCGCGCGTTTCTTGACGACCACCTCACGCTGGGGTTTGGCGCGGGCATGTACGCGGCGATCCATCACGGCGCGCATCCCGACGAACGCGATACCGGCGATGGCATTCTCTCGGGGCTCGTTTCCGTGTCGGCGTCGTATCGCTTCGCGCGGCACTGGGCCGCGCGCGTCACCTGGAATCGCGTTGTCACACGCTATAGCCGCGATACGGACGTCATTCTGGGCGGCATCGGCTACCGCTTCTGAGCCGCGGTGCGGGCACGCGCTGGCGCACATCGGCGCGCGGCCTGGCAGACGCATCAGCCTCCCGGCGGACGCATCAGCCTCCCGGCGGACGTCCACCGCTGCCGCCACCACCACCACCTTGCGGGCGGTTGTCCCCGCCACCGGACGGGCGCCCGCCGCCTTGACCCGGCGGCCGGCCGCCGCCTTGACCGGGCGGCCGCGCGTTACCTTGGCCAGGCGGCCGTGCGTTACCCTGGCCCGGCGGCCTGGCGCTACCTTGCCCCGGCGGCCGCGCGCCGCTGTTGCCGGGCCTTGCGCCGGGCGGCCGGTTTCCCGGCGCGGCATTGTCCGGCGGGCGATGTCCGCCTTGTCCAGGCGGCCGTGCGCCGCCGGGCGGCCGGCCTGCACCGTGCGAAGGCGGGCGCGGCCGGACGGCTGGCGGGGGCACCGGCCGCGGTCCCGGATGGCGGGCCCAACGCGATTGATTGGAGAACCACGGACGGTCGTGGTAATGAAGGCCCCAGTACGCACCGAGCGAGAACGTCACAATGGGCAAGCCGATGCGCGGGCCATAGGCCATCACCGGCACGCGCTGCCCTTGCCACGGGTAGCTGATGAAGCTGCCGTAGACCCAGCCCCGCAGGCCCGGCAGTCCTACGTCGCACCAACTGAAACCGGCGACGCAGCCCCACACCAGAACCGACACGCCTCCCGGCACCTGGGCGACGATCGGAAAATCGGCTGCGGGCCCGGCATAGAGATTGACGGTTTGGTTCGTGAACGCCTGGGACTGAGCGCGGGCCGGCGGCGAAGCCGCGAACAGTCCGATCAGGCCGGCGAGTACGACACCGACAAGCTGCTTGCGCATTGTTGCCTCCCCTTGGGTGGAACTACCGGTCGTTTAATTGCGATGGCAACCATAACGGTAGCAGATAAGCCTTTTAGGGCGCATTTGAGGATGTAACGGCTTATTCTGCGCGGCGCGCAGCCAATCATCGCGATCTCTCCCCCGGAAAGCGTTTTTCGCGTCCTGCACGCATTGCGCCGCCATGTGCAAGAATCGCGGCCTCGGTTCGCAACTACGAAAACAAGCGGCCGATTCCTATCAGCAGACGAGGAACAGACCACCGTGATTCAACGCATTTCCAGTTTCTTTACCGGCGTAGTGCATCGGATATTGCCGGACCCGCTTATCTTCGCCATTCTCTTGACCGTCGTGACCTTCGTGCTGGCGTTCGCGCTCACGCCGCAGCCGCCCGAAGCGCTCATCCTGATGTGGGGCTCGGGCTTCTGGAACCTGCTCGCGTTCGCGATGCAGATGGTCCTGATTCTCGTGACCGGGCATGCGCTGGCGAGCTCCGCACCCGTCAAGCGCATGCTGGTCGCGCTCGCGAGCTGCGCGCGCACGCCGGGCCAAGGCGTGATGCTCGTGGCGTTCGTGGGGGCGATCGCCTGCGCGATCAACTGGGGCTTCGGCCTCGTGCTCGGCGCGATGTTCTCGCGCGAAGTGGCGCGCCGCGTGCGCGGCACGGACTACCGGCTGCTCGTCGCCGCCGCGTACATGGGTTTTCTCACGTGGCACGGCGGGCTTTCCGGCTCGGTGCCGCTCGTCGCGGCCACGAAGGGCAACCCGATGGAAAAAGCCGTGGGACTGATTCCGGTCTCGCAGACCATCTTCACGGGTTATAACGCGTTCATCACGATCGGCCTGATCGTGCTGCTGCCGATTCTCGTGCGCCTCATGATGCCGAAGCCCGACGACGTCGTCTCGGTCGATCCCGCGCTGCTCGAAGACCCGCCGGGCGTCGAGCGCAAGCTCGGGCCCGGCGCGACCTTCGCCGAGCGCATCGAGGAAAGCCGTGCGCTCTCGCTTCTGGTGGCGGCGCTGTGCTTCGTGTTCCTTGGCTTTCGCTTTCACGCCAAAGGCTTCGCGCTCGACATCGACACCGTGAACCTTGTGTTCCTCGCCGCAGGCCTCGTGCTGCACAAGACGCCGATGGCCTACGCGCGCGCCGTGGCCGGCGCCGCGAAGGGCGCCTCGGGCATCATGATCCAGTTTCCGTTCTACGCGGGCATCCAGGCGCTCATGGACCACTCGGGGCTCGCGGGCGTCATCACGAAGTGGTTCGTCGATATCGCGAACGTGCACACGTTCCCGCTGCTCGTATTCCTCAGCTCGGCGCTGATCAACTTCGCGGTGCCTTCGGGCGGCGGCCATTGGGTCGTACAGGGGCCGTTCGTGATGCCGGCCGCGCAGGCGCTGGGCGCGGACCTCGGCAAATCGGCAATGGCGATCGCCTATGGCGAAGCGTGGACCAACATGGCGCAGCCGTTCTGGGCACTTCCGGCGCTCGCAATCGCGGGCCTCGGCGTACGCGACATCATGGGCTACTGCGTGACGACGCTGCTGTTCTCCGGCGTGGTGTTCGTCGCGGGGATGTATCTCTTCTGATGAGCGCAATGAGCGCGGCCATGGCGCGGCGACGTGCCCTGGCCGCACCAAATGCCGGGCAGGGCCCGCTCACTTGCGCTTCGACTGCTTCTCCAGATACTCGCGCAGCACGATCGCATGATTGCGCTCCGTGTCGTGCGAACCATAGAGCAGCGTGATGTGCCCTTCGGCGGCCGCTTCGGCGAGCGGCTGCCAGGCGTCCGGATTGGCGTCCAGCTCGGCCAGATAGCGCTTTCTGAATTCGGCCCACTGCGCCGGGTCCTTGTGGAACCACTGACGCAGCCCGGTGCTCGGCGCCACGTTCTTCAGCCACGCTACGTTCGCGAGCGCCTCCTTGCGCAGCCCCCGCGGCCACAGCCGGTCCACCAGAAAGCAGTGGCGCCCGCCCTCGGGCAGCGGCCCGTAGACACGCTGGATATCGATTGCCGGTTTCGTCATCGTCGAGTCCTTGTTAGCGGATTGCGCCTCTCGCGCCGTGTGTTTCGCGGGTGCGAGCAACGCGCCCACGCGTTCCTGCAAAGCCGGCAGCACGTCGTGCTCGAACCAGGGGTGGCGCTTGAGCCACGGCTGGTTGCGCGGCGACGGGTGCGGCAACGGCACGTAGTCGGGCGCGTACTCGCGCCATGCGGCGACGGTTTCGGTGAGCGACGGCTTGCGCCGGCCGCCGAGGAAGTGCCGCTGGGCGTACTGGCCGACCAGCAACGTGAGGCCCACGCCCTTCAACTGGTCGATGAGCTTTTCGTGCCAGAGCGGCGCGCATTCGGGGCGCGGCGGGTTGTCGCCGCCGCTGCCTCGACCCGGATAGCAGAACCCCATCGGTACGATCGCCACTCGCGCGACGTCGTAGAACGTTTCGCTGTCGATACCGAGCCACTCGCGCAGGCGTTCGCCGCTCGCGTCGTCCCAAGGGATGCCAGAGGCGTGGACCTTCGCGCCCGGCGCCTGGCCGACGATCAGGAGGCGTGCGGTGGCGCTCGCCTGCAGCACGGGGCGCGGGCCGAGCGGCAGCGCGTCCGCGCAGGCGCGGCAGGCCCGAATTTCTTCTAGCAGCGCGGGAAGCGGGAGAACAGTCGGCACGGCGCGGCGAAGGGAAAGGGCGGGAGAGCCAGTCTACCAAACGGAATATCTTTCGGCGGCCGGCGCCCAACCCTCGACATCGCAACTAACCGCCCTGTCGTGCGCCATCCTCGCGCGGCCGTTTGCGCTTTTCCTGTAACCTCGCCGGTGGTCGATCTGGAACGGAGCCGCAATGCCCGCTGAACCCGAGACGTCAAGCCGCGCGGCCCGCGCCGAGCCTTTGCTGGTCGACCTTGCACTGCAAGGCGGCGGCTCCCACGGCGCTTATACATGGGGCGTGCTGGACCGCTTGCTCGAAGAGCCGTGGCTGCAGATCGAAGGCATTTCCGGCACCTCGGCGGGTGCGATGAACGCGGCAGTGCTCGCGAGCGGCTATGCGGGCAGCGGTGTGGCCGGCGCGCGCGAGGCGCTCGCGCGTTTCTGGCGCCGCGTGGCAGACGGTGCGCGCTTCAGCCCGTTCCGGCGCGGTCCCATCGACATCCTGCTCGGCCGCTGGACGCTCGACCATTCGCCGATATTCGTCGCGCTCGACATGATGGCGCGCGTCGTTTCCCCCTACGACCTGAATCCCGCGAGCGTGAACCCGCTGCGCAGCATTCTCGTCGACACCATCGACTTCGACGCGCTGCGCAACTCGCGCATCAAGCTCTTCGTCACGGCCACGCGCGTCGCCAACGGTCAGGCGCGCGTGTTCCGCAACGCCGACCTCACGCCCGATGCGCTGCTCGCCTCCGCCTGCCTGCCCACGCTGTTCCAAGCTGTCGAGATCGACGGCGAGGCCTACTGGGACGGCGGCTATGTGGGCAATCCGACCATCTCGCCGCTCGTGCGCGAAACCGACTCGATCGACACGATCCTCGTGCAGGTGAATCCCGTCGAGCGCGCTGGCACGCCGCGCTCGGCGCGCGACATCGTCAACCGCGTGAACGAGATCGCGTTCAACTCGCCGCTCATCAAGGAGCTGCGCATGATGGCGCTGCTGCACAAGGTCGCCGACGCCGGCAGCGAGGAAGGCCGCCGATGGGCGCACATGCGCCTGCATCGCGTGCATAGCGCGAAGCTCGCCACGCTCGGCTCGTCGTCGAAGCTCAATGCCGAGTGGTCCTTCATCACGATGCTGCGCGACGAGGGCCGCCTCGTGGCCGAAGCGTTTCTCGCGCGGCACGGCGCGCAACTTGGCGTGGCCTCCACGTTCGATTTCGAAGCGCTCCTCGAAGGGGTGCTGAAATGAGCGCGGGCGCGCTGGCGCTCGGACTCGGAGGCATGCTGCTGAGCCTGACGCTGCTCATCTGGCTCGCGTATCGCGGCTGGAGCGTGCTCCTGCTCGCGCCGCTGTGCGCCATGCTGGCCGCGCTCGTCTCCGGCGAGCCCGTGCTCGCGCACTGGACGCAGACCTTCATGTCGAGCACGGGCCGCTTTCTCGCGCAGTTTTTCCCGTTGTTCCTGCTCGGCTCGCTGTTCGGCAAGCTGATGGAGGACAGCGGTTCGGTGGACGCCGTGGCGCGCTTCATGATCGACAGGCTCGGCACGCGCCACGCGCTCGTGGCCGTGGTGCTGGGCGGCGCGCTCGTCACCTACGGCGGCGTGAGCCTGTTCGTGGCGTTCTTCGTGCTCGCGCCGATGGCGCAGGCGCTCTTTCGTTCCGCCGATATTCCGCGCCGGCTGATGCCGGCCGCGATCATGCTCGGCACCGCGACCTTCACGATGTCGGCGCTGCCCGGCACGCCGGCGCTGCAAAACGCGATTCCGATGCCGTTTTTCGGGACGACGCCATTCGCCGCGCCCGGCCTCGGCGTGGTCGCGAGCCTCGTGATGGCGGGCTTCGGCCTCTGGTGGCTCGGGCGCGCGGCGGCGGCGGCGCGGCGCAACGGCGAGGGCTTCGTCGAGCCCGACCACGGCGGCGCCGAAGACGAGGATCGCGGCAAGTCGGGACTCGTGCGCGAGCGCGCAACGCTCGCGCAAGCCTTCGACCCCGCCGAGATCGTCAACGGCGCGGCTGCGTCGGACTACGCCGGGCCGCCGTCGCCGTTCGTCGCGCTCGCGCCGCTCGTGGTCGTCGTGGCGATGAACTTCGTGATGAACGTCGTGGTGTTTCCGCACATCGACGCCACCTATCTGGCCGAACCGCGTTGGGGGGCGACCACGCTCTCGGCCGTGGCGGGCGTGTGGGGCGTTTCGGTGGCGCTCGCGCTCGGCATCATCGTGCTGGTGGCGTTGAACCGAGGGCGGCTGGGCGCGCTGCGCGAGAGCGTCGATGCCGGCGCCAACGCCTCGGTGCTGCCCGTGTTGAGCGTGGGCAGCCTCGTCGGCTACGGTGCCGTGATCGCGGCGCTGCCCGCGTTCGAAGTCGTGCGCGACTGGGTGCTCGGCATCGGCGGCGGGCCGCTCGTCTCGCTCGCCGTCGCCACTAACCTGCTGGCCGGCCTGACGGGCTCCGCTTCGGGCGGTCTGACCATCGCGCTCGACGCGCTAGGCGGCACCTACATGCGGCTCGCCGCCGAGCATGGCATCGATCCCGCGCTGCTGCACCGCGTTGCCGTGATGTCGTCGGGCACGCTCGACAGCCTGCCGCACAACGGCGCCGTGGTGACGCTGCTGGCCGTGTGCGGCTCGACGCATCGCGAGAGCTATCGCGATCTCGTGGTAGTGAGCATCGTCGGCGCGCTCATCGCGCTGGCTGTGGTGATCGTGCTCGGGTCGCTGTTCGGCAGTTTCTGACGCGCCTGACCGCGCGGCGGCAGCAATGCGCGAACGCGCGTAGACTTTCGCGAAGCAGCAGTGTCGAGGCGCGAGGCTCGCGCCGTCTCCGGCGGGCGTCAACGGCGCCCGGCAGTCCCGGCGCGTGCTGCGCGTTGCGATAACGGCGTCTCTTCGCTCGACAACCCGTTACCCGATTGCGCGCACGCGGCCACCCCCGTGAACGACCGTGAGCGTCCGGCCCTCCGCGCTGCTATGCCGCGTCGGGGCAGGCGTCTCGCAAGGAGGCTTCATGAGATTGCTTGCTGTCCACCCGAGCGGACTGATGTACACGCGCGTGTTCCTGCGGCTCGAGCCGCTGGGTCTCGAATCGGTCGCCGGCACCGCGCGCGACGCCGGCCATGACGTGAGGCTCATCGACCTGCAGGTCGAGACGCACCGCGACCTCATGCGCATGGTGCGCAACTGGCAACCCGAGGCGCTCTGCTTTTCGGGCAATTATCTGGCGAACATTCCCGAGATCATCGATCTTTCGAAGGCCGTGAAGGCCGTGTTGCCCGCGTGCTTCGTGTTCGTGGGCGGGCACAGCGTGTCGTTCACGGTGCACGATCTGCTGCGTCATGCCGAAGGCGCGATCGACTGCGTGCTGCGCGGCGAAGGCGAAGCTTCGGTGAACGCGCTGCTCGAAGCGGTGGCGCGCGGCGGCGACCTGCTCGCGGTGCCCGGCGTCGTGACGACCGAGGGATCGGGGCCGCCGCCGCGCTTTGTCGAAAACCTCGATCCCATACGGCCCGCGCGCGACCTGCTGCGCCATCGGCGCAAGTATTTCATCGGCACGCTCGATCCCTGCGCCTCCATCGAATTCGCGCGCGGCTGCCCGTGGGACTGCACGTTCTGCAGCGCGTGGACGTTCTATGGGCGCAGCTACCGCACGCGCAGCCCCGAAGTCGTCGTGGACGAACTGGCGGCGCTGCGCGAGCCCGGCGTGTTCATCGTCGACGATGTGGCCTTCGTGCACGCCGAGCACGGCATGGCGATAGGCGAGGCGATCAAGCGGCGCGGCATCAAGAAGCGCTATTACCTGGAGACGCGCGGGGACGTGCTCCTGCGCAACAAGGACGTGTTCCGGCTGTGGGAGTCCATTGGCCTGAAGTACATGTTCCTGGGTCTGGAGGCGATCGACGAGGAGGGGCTCAAGGCGTTTCGCAAGCGCATCAGCCTCGACCGCAATTTCGAGGCGCTCGAGTTCGCGCGCTCGCTCGGCATCACGGTGGCGATCAACCTGATCGCCGATCCGGACTGGGACCGCGCGCGCTTCGAGACGATCCGGCAGTGGTGCCTGGAGATCCCCGAGATCGTCAACATCAGCGTGAACACGCCGTATCCGGGCACGGAGAACTGGCAGCGCGAGGCGCGCCGCCTTACGAGCCTCGACTATCGTCTTTACGACATCCAGCACGCCGTGGTGCCGACGAGGCTGCCGCTGCCGGAGTTCTACGCGGAGCTCGTGCGCACGCAGCAGGTGCTCAACCGCAAGCATCTGGGATGGACGGCGCTGCGCGGCGCCGCGGGGCAGGCCACGCGCCTGCTGCTGCGCGGCCAGACCAATTTCGTGCGCATGCTGTGGCGCTTCAACTCGGTGTTCGATCCGCGCCTGCAGATGGCCGATCACGCGCGCGAGGTCCGCTACGAGATGACGCCGCCGCCCGCCATGAGCGGCGCCCCGCAGATGGATATGAAAAGCGTCTACATTCATGGCCCGACCGGCCGCAAGGGCCGCAAGATCGACGACGCCACGGAGAAGTTCGTCGACGAGACACGCGTGGGTCTAGGCTGACTCGCGGCGCGTTCGCCTTACGGCCGAGGTGCCGGCTGCACGCCGCGCCGTCATGATGCAATACCGGTTGCGCGCGCGTTACGCCTTCGGGTTGGACGCGCGCGCACGGCAGGTTCACAATCCACCGGTCGCATCAAGACGAAAAAGGTATGGAATTCCGGCAACTACGCTACTTTCTCGCCGTCGCGGAGTACCTGCATTTCAGCGAGGCCGCGAACTTTCTCGGCATTGCGCAGCCGCCGCTCAGCCAGCAGATCCTCAAGCTCGAAAAGGAAATCGGCACGCGGCTCTTCATCCGCCACTCGCGGCGCGTCGAGCTGACCGAGGCTGGGCGGCTCTTTCGCGAGCGCGCGCAACGAATCGTCGACGACGCGGATCTGGCGCTTGCGGAGGCGCAAAATGCCGGGCGCGGCGAGACCGGCCGGCTCGTACTGGGCTTTGCGGGCTCCACGGTGTTTCATCCGCTCGTCGCAACCGTGCTGCAGCGCTATCGCGGCGCGTATCCCGGCGTCGTGATCGGTTGCGAGGAGAGCAACAGTTCCGTGCTGCTCGATCGCGTGAGCGACGCGAAAGTGGACGCGGCGTTCGTGCGCTTGCCGCTCGATTGCCGCGGGCTCGCCACGCAGCCGCTCGTGGAGGAGGACGTGCTGGCCGTGCTGCCGCCGCGCCATCGGCTCGCGCGCCGCCGCAGCCTCGCGCTCGGCGAACTCGCCGGCGACCCGCTCATTCTGTTTCCTCGCTCGATCGGCCCCGATCTCTACGACTCGATCATCAGCGCGTGCCACGCAGCGGGCTTCAACCCGGTCATCAGCATGGAGTCGCCGCAGATTTCCTCGACGGTCAACATGGCGGCGGCGGGCTTCGGCGTCACGCTGATCCCTTCGTCGATGCGGCAGATTCAGGCCAAGGGCGTGACGTATCACGACCTGAAGGGCGGCACGCTGCATACCACCATTGCGCTCGTGCATCGTCCGCGCGAAAAGGCGCCCACGGTGCAGAACTTCGTGCGCATAGTGCGCGAGGCGGCGCGCCATGCGACGCAGGGTTGATTCTGCCGGGCGCACCGCGATCTATACGTTTTTCGTCTTGTTCGAGCGTGATGGCGATATTGGACGTAATGAGTCGCGGGTTTTATGCTTGAAGGTCTCACGCTTTTTTTGCAGGAGCCTTTCGCATGTCCACCGTCATCGGGCGCGCCGCCTCGTCCAACACGGGGCGCGAGTCGCTCATCGCGTCTTTGCACGCCGTTGTCGGTCGCCAGCATGTGCTGACCGGTGACGAAGCCACACGGCGCTATCGCAAGGGCTTTCGCTTCGGCGAGGGCAAGGTGGCGGCCGTCGTGAAACCCGGTACGCTCGTCGAGCAGTGGCGCGTGCTGCAGGCCTGCGTCGCCGCGAATGCGATCGTCATCTCGCAGGCCTCGAACACGGGGCTCACAGGCGGTTCCACGCCCGACGGCGACGACTACGACCGCGAGGTCGTGATCGTCAGCATGACGCGCATGCGCAAGGTCTACGTGATCGACGGCGGCAAGCAGGTGGTCTGCCTGCCCGGTTCGACGCTCGATCAACTGGAGCAGACGCTCAAGCCGCTCGGGCGCGAGCCGCATTCGGTGATCGGCTCGTCGTGCATAGGCGCTTCGGTGGTTGGCGGCGTCTGCAACAACTCGGGCGGCTCGCTCGTGCGGCGCGGCCCCGCCTACACGGAGATGACCGTTTTCGCGCGGATTGACGCAACCGGCAGCCTGAGTCTCGTGAACCACCTCGGCATCCGCCTCGGCGAGACGCCTGAAGACGTGCTCGGCCGCCTCGATCGCGGCGAACTGCCCGAAGCGGACATCCAGCACGACGCGGGCGCGGCCTCCGACCACGGTTACGCCGGGCACGTGCGCGACATCGACGCCGCCACGCCCGCGCGCTACAACGCCGACCCGCTGCGCCTGCACGAGTCCGCCGGCTCGGCGGGCAAGGTGATGGTGTTCGCAGTGCGGCTCGACACGTTTCCGATCGAACGCGGCGCGAAGGTGTTCTATATCGGCACGAACGAGACGGCCGAGTTGACGGACCTGCGCCGCGACATACTCGGCAAGTTCTCGAAGCTGCCGATTGCCGGCGAATATCTGCATCGAGACGCTTTCGATATTGCCGAACGCTACGGCAAGGACATGTTCCTCTTGATCCAGCATCTCGGCACGCAGCGGCTGCCCGCGTTGTTCGCCTTCAAGAGCCGCTGCGACGCGTTGTTCGAGCGGCTGCCGTTCATGCCCGCGCACGCCACCGACCGCATGATGCAGGCCGTGAGCCAGTGCTTTCCCAGCCATCTGCCCGCGAGGCTCAAGGACTACCGGCAGCGCTATGAGCATCATCTGATGCTCAAGGTATCGGCCGATATGGTGGACGAGACCCGCCACTACCTGAACGCGTTTTTCGGCGTGGCTAGCGGCGACTTCTTCGAATGTACCGATGAAGAGGGCAGCAAGGCGTTTCTCCATCGCTTCGCGGCGGCGGGCGCGGCGGTGCGCTATCGCGCGGTGCATGGCGACGAAGTGGAGGACATCGTCGCGCTCGACATCGCGTTGCGGCGCAACGATCGCGAATGGTTCGAGCGGTTGCCGGAGGCCGTGGAAAAGCCCATCGCGATCAAGCTCTATTACGGGCATTTCCTTTGCCACGTATTTCATCAGGACTACATCGTGCGCAAGGGGAACGATTGCCTCGCACTCGAACATGAGATGTGGAAACTGCTCGACGCGCGCGGCGCCGAATATCCGGCCGAGCACAATGTGGGTCATCTCTACTATGCGAAGCCCGCGCTGAAGGCGTTTTACGAAAGCCTCGACCCCTGCAACTGCTTTAATCCTGGCATCGGGCATACGTCGAAGTTCGCGCGTTATAGCGAGTCTCCGGCGGAGTGAGCAAAAGGCGGCGACGGTTTCTAACCGCCTCCGCGCCGTGTCGAACGCAATCCGCTTAGCTCTTCGCCGCCGTTGCCATCCAGCCGTTTTGCGTGCTGACCTGTGCGACTTCCTTCGCGATCGAGTGGGCCAGCTTGCCGGCGTCGGCCGAGAGCGTGTCATGCTTCGCCTCCGAAGCGCCGTGCAGGCCGCCGCCCGCCACCGCAGCCGTCGCGATATGACCCGCCGCCGCGCCCACGCCCGCCGTTTCCGCCATGCCGGGCATGTAGCCGCTGTCCGCCTTCGCCTCGAAGCTCATGAGCGGTTGCGGCATGCCGCCGCTGGCCGGCTGGAACAGCAGCGCGATCGTCGCGCCGACTTCGCTCTTGCCGGCTCCGAGGCCGACGAGCATGCGTCGGCGGCTGCTGCCCGCATCCATCGCATCGATATGGCCTTCCACGATCAGTGCGTCGCGGCCAGCGGGCGCGGGGCCGTCCATGCGCACGGCGGGCAGGCCCATCTTCTGGAGTTCGCTTACGAGTTGATCGGCGAGACGCTCGCGCGTTTGCAGCGCGGCCTGCTGTTGCCGTTGCGCTGGCGATTCGCCGTTCGCCATCGTCTCGAGCTTATGCAGCATGCCGGTGCTGTCGAGCTGTACCTGGCCCGCGGCCGCGTCGAATGCAACGACGTAGATCACGTCGGCGTGCAGTTGCGGCAGCGGGCCGTTCGTTTGCACGGTGGTCGCGGCCGATGCGCAAGCGCTGGCGACGAGCGCCCCGGCGAGGAACGCGGTGCCCGCAATGCGCCTGGCCTTGTTGACGAGGAAGTGGATGAGCGTGTTCATGTCGGTGTCCGTCCGTTGCCTGAAAGGATGTTTCATCTCCGCCGATACCCGCTTCATTGAGGATGGCGAACTATCTACCGTGGTGCATGGAGGTTTGCGCTTCGGGTTGCCTCATTCCGTTGCTCGGCTCAGGCGCAAGTATGGGCGGTAGGACGCGCGAAATCCACGCGCAAGTTATGTCGATTCATGTCATGCGCGCGGGGTTTGCGACGCGGTGTCGCTGCCCGCGGAAAGCGGGTGGAGCGGCAGGCGCACGACGGCTTCGAGGCCGCCGCCTTCGCGGTCGCGGAACGTGAGCGAGCCGCCGTGCAGCCGCGCGATCCGGTCGACGATGGCTAGCCCGAGGCCCGAGCCGCCCGAATGCGTGCGGGCGTTCGCGCCGCGGCTGAAGGGCGATTTCAGACGCTCCAGTTCCGCTGCGCGTATGCCGCTGCCGCGGTCGGCAATGGCCACGCAGGCGGCGCTCGCGTCGCGCCACGTGCGGATCGAGAGCCCGGTGCGGCCATAGTTTGCGGCGTTCTGCATCAGATTCATCAGCAGACGCATAACGGCAATGGGCCGGAACTCGAACATCGGCAAGTCGCCTTCCTCGAACTCGAATTCGTGCCCGAGCCCGGCAAAATCGGCGACGAGCTGCCCCGCGAGCGCGTTGAGATCGCCGGGCTGCGGTGTCTCGCGCTCGCCGCTGCCGGCGTAATCCATGAACTGCTGGAGGATCGTGTCGATCTGGTCGAGATAACTCCCGGAAGACGCGACGAGCGCATCGTTGCTGCCGCGCGGCAAGGCCATGGCGATCGCGAGGCGCAGCTTCGTGAGCGGCGTGCGGATGTCGTGCGACACGCCGGCCAGCATCAGCGCGCGCGTGGCCTCGGCCTGTTGCAGCGCTTCGGTCATCTGGTTGAATGCCCGGCTCACCTGAGCGATTTCGGTTGGACCGTCAACGGGTAGCGGCGGGGGCGTTTCGCCGGCGCTCACGCGCCGCGCCGCGCGCGCGAGCTTGCGCAGCGGCAGGTTGATATGACGCTGCAGCAGATAACCCGTCAAGGCCGCGAGCAGCGCGAGCGCCGCGCAGAGCCACAATGCGGTGGTGATGCCGCTCGCGCGCGCGTCGGCGGTCATGGGCAGCGCGATCCACACGGGCTTGCCCGCCGCGTGGATGCGAATCCACAGGCGTTCCTGCGCGGTGTCGCCATTCGCCGCGCGCTCGATCTCGTCGTGGCTGGCGTCCCAGCGCACCAGCAGGTCGGCGGGCAGGTTGCGTTGCAGCGCTTCGACGAACATGTCGCGCTGCCAGGCGCGGAAAAAGTCTATGAGACGCGGGTGCGTTTCGGCTGCTACTTGCGGCGGCGGTGCGCTGCGTGCGTCGAGGCGCGCGGCGGCCGCGCGGCCTTCGTCCGGCGGCATGGATGCGAGCGCGGCGTCGAGCAGCTTCACATAATCGGCGAAGATGACCGACGCGCGCTCGATGCGCGGGCGCTGCACGAAATGCAGCAGCACGGTGAGCGAGCAGATCTGCGAGAGCGCGACGAGCGCCACCAGCAGCGCGATATTGCGCGAAAGCAGCGAGCGCGGCAGCCGGAAGCGCATTACGGTTCGACGCCGGCCACCAGCATGTAGCCGATGCCCCAGACGGTCTTGATGAAGCGCGGCCTGGCGGGATCGTCTTCGACGATCTGGCGCAGGCGCAGGATCTGCACGTCCACGCTGCGGTCTAGCGCGTTGTGGTCGCGCCCGCGCGCGCGGGCAAGCAGGTTTTCGCGGCTCACGGCGCGGTTCGGCGAGGACCCGAGCGCGTGGAGCAGCAGCATCTGCGCCGAGTGCACTTCGACGGGCGCGCCGCCGCGATAGAGCGTTTGTTTGGCGACGTCGAAGCTGAAGTCGCCGAAGCGCAGGATCTGCGAGGTGACCGTGGGCTCGCCGGAAGCCATTTTCTGGCGGCGCAGCAGCGCGCGAACGCGCGCGACTAGTTCGTCGGGAAGAAACGGCTTGGCGAGGTAGTCGTCGGCGCCGGTTTCGAGGCCGATCACCTTGTCGGCGGCATCGCCCTTCGCGGTGAGCATGAGAATCGGCAGCGTCTGGCCTTCGGCGCGCAGACGCCGGCATACCGCAAGGCCGTCTTCGGGCTCCATCATAAGATCGAGCACGAGAAGGTCGTAGGGCTCGCGCTGGAGCAGACGGTCAAGGCGCTTGCCGTCGGCGACCGCTCGGACTTCGAAGCCCTGGCCCGTGAGGAAGCGCTGCAGCATGTTGCGCAGTTCGGCCTCGTCGTCGAGCACGATGATTCGGTTTGCCTGCTCCATGGACCGCCTCCGGCGTTCATCGGGCTGCTGCGCGCGCTCGCATGAAGTCCTCGATCTGCGCGAGGGTGACGAAGCCGGCCTTTTGCGTGTCGATTTCGTCGAAGTGCTGCGCGACCCGCGGCATGCCGGCCTGTGCCTGCTCGCGCGTGAGCTTGCCGTCGTGCGTCGTGTTAGCGGCGGCAAAGCGGCTTTGCACCTGCGCCATCATGCGTTCGAGGCGCGCGTTGCCGCGCGTTCCATTCGCCGCTCCGGGCGGGGTCTGCGCCGAGGCGGGCACCGAAACCGCTGCTGCAACGATACACAAAACGAAGGCTGCGATCATCTTCTTCATAGTGTTCTCCGTGAGATGGCCGACACAGATTGGCGGCCGGTCGATAGCGCGAATGCGGCTGGGCAAGCGGCGGGTGCCGGCGAAGGTTCAAGCCCAATGGGCGGGCACCCATACTTGGCCGGCCCAGTGGCCCGGAACCCAGACGGCGGGGCGCGGCGCGATGTACACGGCGCGCGGCAGCGGCCGGGCCACGTAGACGACATTCGGCGCGGGCGGCGCGACGTAAATGGTCTTCGGCGCGGGCGCGACAACGACCGTTTTCGGCGCGGGCGGCGGCAGGGCGACGTACACGGCGGGGCCGGGCGGCGGCATCACGACGACCGGCGCGGCAACCGGCGCCGGCGCGGGCACGACGGCAGCCGTGGCGCCGACCGCGGTGACCGTGCCGACGCGCACGACCGTCGCGCCGCCGGTGGAAACCGTGCCGCCGTGGACAACGGTGGTGCCGCCGCTCGTCGTCACCACGCCGGTCCCGACGCCCGTCGCGCTGCCGGAGTGATAGACGGTGCCGCCCCCGGTGCCCGTGACGGTGCCCGAACGCGAGCAGGTCTCGCCCGCACAGGCGGTGGCCGCCGAATGGCTGTAGGTGTTGCCGTTGCCCGTCGTGACGGTGCCCGTCGACGAGTACTGGCCCGGCGCCGTGCGCGTCACGCTGCCCGAGGTGCTTGCGCTGCGGCCTCCGGAACCGTCGAGCGAGCCGGTGTGCGAGCAGGTGCCGTTCGCGCAGTTCGTATCGCCCGAATGCTGAACCGAGCGGCCATTGGGGCCGTAGGCCGTGCCGCTGTTGCTAAACTGGCCCGGCGCGGTGCGCGTGATGGAGCCGGTGCTGGTCGCGACGCCTCCCCAGGGACCGACCACGCCGCCTGCATGCGTGCAGGTGCCGCCGCCGCAGGAACCGTAGTGTGCGCCGTTGTACGTACCGTGCGCCGTGTAGGCCGTGCCGTGGCCGGACCAGCCGGCGAAGGCGGGGGCGCTGGCAAAGCCGATGAGCGCGGCGGCGACGAGGGGGAGCGTTTTCATCAGAGGTCCTTGCGGTTCGTTTCGGGGGCGCGCTGCGCTGTGCCAGCGGGACGAACTATAGGATTCTCTTTCGCTCGAGTCGCGTCATAAAAGATGTCGCGGCGTTACACGGTGCAGGCCACTTCCACGGGTGGCCCCGTGCATACGCGGCCGCGCGCGCTTCGCAGCGTTTCGTGCGCCGGGCCGCGTGACATACCGCGACATATCCTGGGCGTGGTTTTACCTTCACCGCGCGAGGCGCACACATTCGCACATGGCCCACCCGGCTCGTCGCAGGGAAAATCATGTTCCATGGCGCTATTTATCGGCTCGCTCACGGCGTATTCACGGCGGAGGACGTCTGGACCGCCGTGCGCAATGTCCTCGAGCCGCCAGGCTGGCGCGCGGACGGCAACGGCGACACCACCGAAGACCTTCGCAGGCGGCATGCATCCGCGGCGGTGCGCGCAGCGCCCAGGGCACGCGTCGTTGCGAGCCCCGAAGTTGATGGAAGGTCCCCGCTCGCGTAACGTGGCGCCAGCGGCGCTGGTCCGGATCGCCGCATCGAAACAAGGTAAGGAAAGGACGATGAGCACGGAAAGCGGGTTGAACGGCAAGGTGGTCGCGATTACGGGCGGCTTCGGCAGCCTCGGCATGGCCACGGCGCAACTGCTTGCCGAACGCGGCGCCCGCGTGGCGCTGATCGGCCGGGGCGCCGCGCCCGATGACGCCGCGCTGCCCGCGGCGCTTGCGGGCGCACTGTGCCTCGCCGGCGTCGATCTCGTCGACGCGCAGGCCGCGCAGTCGGCGTTCGGCACGTTGCACGAGCGGTCGGGCGGACTCGATGCGCTCGTCAACGTGGCGGGTGCGTTCCGCTGGGAGACCCTCGGCGAGGGCGATGCGCGCACGTGGGACCTGATGTTCGAGCTGAACGTGAAGACGACGCTCAATGCCTCGAAGGCGGCGCTGCCTTATCTGCTGAAAAACGGCGCGGGGCGCGTCGTGAACATCGGCGCGGGCGCGGGGTTCAAGGCGGGGCGCGGCATGGGCGCCTATTCGGCAGCGAAGGCGGGCGTGGCGCGCTTGACGGAGGCGCTCGCGGAGGAAGTGAAGGACAGCGGCGTGACCGTGAACGCGATACTGCCGGGCATCATCGATACGCCACGGAATCGCGCCGACATGCCTGATGCCGATTTCACGCGATGGGTGCAGCCGCGCGAGATCGCCGCCGTGATTGCGTTCCTGCTAGGCGCGGACGCACAGGCGATTACAGGGGCGCTGATTCCCGTCAGCGGGCGAATGTAAAGCGCGGCGCTGCGGATTGCGCTGCGCAGGGCCGCCGGAACGGTGCGCTAATGGCCATGGCCGCCGCCGTGCCCCATGCCCGTTCCGCCGCCCTGCCAGGTGCCGCCGCCACCGCCATGCCAGCCGCCGCCGTGGCCCCCATGGCCCCCGTGCCCGCCGCCGCCGTGCCACCCGTGATACCCACGGTAGTAGCAGCACCCGCCCCCCCAGATCGCGATGCCGCCATAACCCGCGCCGAAATAACCAGGGTAATAGCCATATCCGTAGTTGTACGGGTAGCCGTAATAGTCGGGATAGCCGTATCCGTACCCGTAATCGTAGTAGGGGTAGCCTGGATATGGGGCGACGGCGCAGCCAGCGAGAGCCGCCGCCAGCGCCAGTGCCGAAATAAGCCGCAACACGATGATGATCTCCGGAGATAAACGTTTGAAACCGGAAGACGCTGCCAGGTTCAGACGCAATTGTGTCCGCAGATTACCGCAGCGCGGCCGTTAGGATGAAGGCCGCCTCTTCGCACGGCCGAAGACGGCGCGGTCGAGCAACCAGACCACCGCGATCGTCGCGCCCATCAGCGGGAATACGACACCGAGCAGCACGAGGCCGCCCTTCCAGGCGCGCAACGGCGGCGCGGCGCGCTCGCGTGGCGGGGCGCCAGCGAGGAGTGCGCCGTTCGCTCGCGCGGGCCGGCGCATCCACCACATCGCGAAGCCGGTCACCGCGAGCGCGGCGAGACCCAGCGAGATCGCCGCGCAGATCAACTGGTTCGCGAGGCCGAAGTAGCGGCCCATGTGCAGCGACGTGCCGTACGAAATCGCCTGTGAAACCGCGCCGTAGTCCTCATAGCGAATGTCCTTGAGCACGGCGCCGCTGTACTGGTCGATATAGACCGTGCGCTCCGCTTTCGGGTCGGGCGGAAAGTAAGAGACCGTGTAGACGCCAACGGGCGTGGCGGGCAACACGATGTCGTATCCATCGCGCACGCCGGAATCGCGCATCTGGGCGACCACCTTGTCGAGCGTCCAGCGGCGCGGCGTGCCCGGCGCGGGCGCTTCGGGCGAGCGCGGCACGGGAACCGCGCCCACGGCCCAGGGGACGTTGGGCAGCGGCATGTCGTCCATCACCATGCCCGGCATCGACGACGTGTCGTGGCCCGCGTGTTCCGCATGCGGATCGGGCCCCGCGTGGCGCGTGGCCGCCGCAGGCGCGCCCGGCAGCGCCGACTTCAGTGCGAGGCCGCCGCCCCACGCGCCGCGCGGCGCGCCGAGGCTCGCGCGCGTGGCGAGCGCCTTGAACTGTTTGCCCCATGAGCCCGTCCAGGGCAGGCCGCTCAGCACGAACGCGAGCGAGCCCGCGGCGAGCCAGATGCCGAGGCTCGCATGCACGCTCTTCCAGAACGGGCGCCCATGGGCGCCGGCGCGAGGCAGCAACGCGGCGCGCCATGACGTGCCCGCGCGCGGCCACCAGAGCGCGACGCCTGTGCCGATCATCACGAGTGTCCAGCAGGCGGCCAGTTCCATCAGCAGCTCGCCAGGCTTGCCGAGCAGAAGCTTGCGATGCAGCATGCGGTCCACCTGCATGAAGCGGCGATCGACGTCGAGCGTGCCGAGCACCGCGCCGTCGTAGGGATTCACATAGACGCTTTCCTTGGTCCCTCCGGGCAGCGCGAAAACGAATTCGGCGCTGCGCGCCGGGTTGGCTTCGACATGCGCGCGCAGCGCCCGCGCTGCGGGGGGCAGCGCCGTGCGCGCGCGGGCCAGCAGCGCATCCAGGGGCAGACGCGGCGCGGCCACGGGTGCGACGACGAGCCGGTGCGGGTAGAGCAGCGGCTCGATCTGTGGCTGGAAACAATAGATCGTGCCTGTTATGGCGAGCACGAGCAGCAAGGGCATGACGAACAGCCCCGCGTAGAAATGCCAGCGCCACAGCGTGCGGTAACCGGGCTGAGCGGCGCGGGTGGGCGGCGCGCTCACGGGGTTGGATATCGTGGACATGGGGTGCTCCTTGTCGAGCCGGCGCGGCCCGGTTGCATTGGCGATCCGGTTTTGAACGGAGACGGCGGCGAGCCGGTCGTTCAGATTCCGAGCTTCGCTTCGAGGTAGAACGTGCGGCCGGGATACGGGTGATAGACGAAGTAGCGCGCGTCGAAGAGGTTGTCTACGCCCACGCCTATCTCGCTCTTTTTCGTCGGCCGATAAGTGAATTTGATGTCGGCGACCGTGTACGTACTCGTGCCGCCGAACACGTTCGGGTTCGTGTCGGCGTTGGTGAGCGTGTTGTACTGGCGGCCCGAGTAGCGCGCGGCGAACGTGAGCGCCGAGCGCGCGTCGAAGCGATACGTCGCGACGAGATTCGCGCGCCACAGCGGAATCCGGTAGAAGTACTTGCCAACGCTCGCGGGGTTCTGCGCATTCTCCAGAATCTTCGACTGCGTATACGCCACGCTGGCCGCGAGATCGAGGCCATGGAGCACGACGTCCTCGCCCTGGTAGCTCGTTTCGACGCCGCGCGAGCGCACCTTGCCGATGTTCTGGAAGTTGGTGACGTTCGGAATGACCGTCGTGTCGGTCTGGCTGAAGATGGTGTTCTTTACGTCGTCCTGAAAGAGCGTGAAGCGAAAAAGGCCGTTCCAGTGTGCCCATTCGGCGCTGAGTTCCTTCGAAAGATCGTCTTCGGGGCGCAGGTCCGGATTGTTGTTGACGATGGACGAGCCGTTCACCTGCCCCTGGAACAATTCGCTCACGGTCGGAAAGCGGTAGGCGCGTGCAATCGAGGCGCGCAGGGTGAAATCGTCGGTTACGTCGAACGAGAGCGACGCTTTGGGCGAGAAGTGGCGGTCGCCCGCGTTCGCATAAGGCACGTTCGCGCTGCCGAGCGCCTGATAGCCGTCGTAGGCGCGCCAGTCTTCGTAGCGCACGCCGTAGACGAGCTTCCAGCGCGGCAGGAATCGCCACGCATCCTGCGCGTAGACCGCCTGCGTTTGCGTCTTGCCCGCAAAGGCGTTGGCGAAGCTGTACGCGCTGCCGTCGCGCCACGCGAGTGTGTTGTACGTGCGGTTGTCGAGCGCGTAGTCGTCGTAGTGATAGCCGAATGTGAGCCAGTGCGCGGCGAGCCCGGCGTCGGGCGTGGCGGGCGTCCACGTCGTCTTGAGGTCGAGCGTCTTCCAGCCGGTGCCGTCGCCGATGGTCATGACGCCGGCGCCGTTGCCCGGGCCGCCCGCATTGGCCGTGCGCGCCACACTGTTGCTTACGTCGTAGTACGAAGCGATGGCTTCTGCGTTCCAGCCGCTCGCCTGATGCGTGCGCAGCGTCGCGCCGTAGAGCCAGTTTTCGCTCCAGCCGCGGCTCGGCGCGAGCGCCGCGGCAGGGATGGTGTATTCGTAGCCGTTGATCGAAACCCTGCCGCTATAGACGGGATTGCCGTTCGCGTCATACAGAAAGGTGGATGTGGCGTTGTTGTAGAGCTGGTGCCAGTAGCCGAGCGTCACGCCGCCCTGCACGGTCGGCGTGAAGTCGTACTGCATGCGCAGCTTGAACTGGTCCTGCACCGTTTGCTGGATGCCTTCGCCGTTCACGCCGAGCACGACCGTGGGTGCGTTCGTCTGGTTGTTGTAGGCGTACGCGCCGCGCACGGGAACGTCGCCCGGCTGCGCCGGTTTCGTCGACTGGGCGAGCGTGGCGAACTGCAGCGGCTGGCTCGTGTTCTCCAGATGGTTCACGCCGAGCAGGTACGAGAACTTGCCGATGCGGTCGCCAATCGAGGCGCTCATCTCGCTGCCGTTGAAGTTCTGGTTCACGCCATAGAGGCTGAAGTGCTGCGTGAACGCCTTCACGTCGGCGGTCGCCTCGAACTGCTTCGGCATGCGTGTGGTGATGAGCACGGTCGCGCCGAGCGAATTGCCGGGATAAAGCGCGGAATACGGGCCGTAGATCACGTCCACCTGCTGGATCTGATCGGGAAACACCATCGACCAGCGCGGCGGGAACGTGTAACTGTTGCCGAGCAGATTCGAGAGCAGCAGGCCGTCGGCATAGACAAGGCCGCGCGCGCTTTGCGTGTTGCTCGTGCCGCGCACGGCGATGATCGAGTTCAGATCGCCCGCGTAGCGTTTGCGCACGGCGAGATTCGGCAGATACTTGAGCACGTCCTCCGTGTTGACGACGTTCCAGTTCCCGAATTCGGCGGGCGTGACGGTTTCCACGGTGGAGGGCAGGTTGGGATCGACGGCGGGTGTGGCGGCGCTTGCCGCGCCGGCACTTACCGTGACCGTGGGCAGCGTGGCGGATTCGGGCGGGGACGCTTCGGCGGCTGCGGCGGCGTGGGTGGCCCCGGATGCGAAGAGCGCGAGCGGCAAAAGGCGCGGCAGCAGACCGGGCGCAATACGCCGGGCATGCTGCCGCGTGCGCGGCGTTGCGCGTTCGCGCGAGCGAACGCCAGCGCCACGCGTGGCGGACGTGGACATGGAGTGCTTTCCTGAAGACGAGGGTCGAGCGGCCGCGCGCGCCGTGCGTGCTCGTTGCGCACGCGATCAGGTCGCGACCATGCGGCCGGTAACGGCAGGGCTCAGGAAAGGGACGGCGGGCCGCGCGGCCTGCCGGAAGGGAAGGCGCCGGAGGGGATGTCGCGCGACACGGGCGGCGCGACTTTGTCGAGTGCGACGACGAGCGCGCCGGCCGGCTCGGGCGCGGCGATCGACGGCATCGCCACGTGATGTTCGAGCAGATGGCAGTAGCCGCACGCGCCGAATGCGTCGTCGTGCGAAAGATGCGGTGCACTCTGCACCGGCTGCATGGCCGAGCAGAGCGTGCTGTCGGGCTCGTGCAGGTGCTGCGCGGCGACGAGCTGGCTCACGAGCGGCGCAAGCACGATGAGCCACATGGCGACGAGGCCAAGCCATGCGGTCAGCAGTGAATGCTTGCGTGGATTCATGAGAATGAGAACGATTGCGCGGCGCAGTCTAACATGGCGTGTCGCGTTTGCACACGTCCGCGGACAGGCCCGAGGGCGGCCATAAACGTGGCGTGACGCTGCGGCCGCTTTCGATCGGATGGGCGAGACGAACGCTTCCGGGAAGCGTCGGCGATGCTGCGCCGCACCCAGGGGCGGCGGGCGGGAACACCCTGATGCATCGGCGCGAACTCGATGCCCGATGCATGGTCCTATACCCCCAGGGATGAGCGGTCGTGGCCGCCGGAGCCGTTCTGTCGAATGGCCGGGCGAACGCGTGCCAAACTGCCGGTTTGCCCGTGCGACGGCCATGCGCGCTATCCTGTAGCGCTTCGCGCGGTCCGTACGTGCACGTTCGGGCCGGCGCGGGCAATCGAAGTCACCATGAAGCCATCACTGCACAGGAATTCCGCAATGCGCCGACGTCAATTTCTTCTCAGCTCCAGTGCCGCTCTTGCCGCCGGCGGTCTCGCGCTTGCCGGCTGCACGACGACCCCGCTCGGCTCGCAGAACAGCGCCGCACAAAACACAGCGAAGCGAAACTCGATCGACGCGGGCGTCGATGCCACGCTCTCGCGCCTTTACAGCACAGTGAGCGGGTCCCGGGAACTGATCTCGAAAGCGAGCGGCGTGCTGGTCTTTCCGCAGGTGCTGTCGGCGGGCTTCTGGATCGGCGGGCAGTACGGCACCGGCGCGCTGCGCGTGGACGGCCGCACGACCGGCTACTACAGCACGGTAGCCGGCTCGTTCGGGCTGCAGATCGGCGCGCAGTCCAAGGCCATCATCTTCGCGTTCATGAATCCGGTCGCGCTCAACGACTTCACGGGCAGCCAGGGCTGGTCGGCGGGCGCGGACGCCACGGTCGCGCTGGTCACGGTGGGCGCGAACGGCAACGTCGATACCTCGACGGCGACGAGCCCCGTCGAGGCGTTCGTGCTGACCAACGCCGGCCTGATGGCAGGGGTGTCGCTGGAAGGCGTGAAGGTGTCGCGGCTCATGATCTGACCGGGCGCGAGAGCTGGAATGAACCCGGAACCCCGCATGGCGACACCCATCTACCGGCGCAAGCACAAGATTCGCTTCTCGGAATGCGACCCGGCCGGCATCGTGTTCTATCCGCAGTACTTCGTCCTGTTCAACGACCTCGTCGAGTCGTGGTTCGATGAATTGCTGCCGGGCGAGGGCTATCACGGGGTGATTGGCGCTCGCCGCACAGGCATGCCGACCGTGCGCCTCGAAGTGGATTTCAAGGCGGTCAGCAAGATGGGCGACGAGGTCTGGCTCTCGCTCGATGTCGAGCGGCTCGGCGCAGCGTCGCTGACGCTCGCATGGGCCTGCACGGGCGTAGACGGCGTGCTGCGCATGGCGGCGCGCCAGACCATCGTGACGACCTCGCTCGACACTCATCGATCGATCGGCATTCCTGACGACATTCGCAGCGCGATCGAAAACGCCATGGCGGCCGCCGCGCGCGAGTGACGCGCGGGTACGGCTCAGGCCAGGGTACCGCTCAGACGGTTGCGCCGAGGGCCGCCTGCAACGTCGTGAAGGCTTTTTCGTCGGTGCGCTCGAACTGCAGCGGCGTGACCGCGATACGGCCGGCGTTCACCACGGCCGTCTCGGTGTCGGGGCCATTTTCGCGCGGGCCGCGATTAAAACGCAGCCAATGGTAATCCATGCCGCGCGGGTCGATCTGCGGCACGACGTCGATGCCCTGCACGAGCCCGACGCCCTGGCGCGCGACGGTGAGGGGGCCGGCGGCGCTCGCGTCGATATCGGGGAAATTCACGTTCAGGCAGACGGGCGCGTCGTGCGCGACGGCGGCGAGGCGGCGAATCACATCCGGCGCGAGCGCACGGGCGGTGTCCCAGCGCACGCGCTCGCGGTCGCGAAAAGTCTGGCTCAGCGCGATGGACGGCAGGCCGAGCAGAAGGCCTGTCATGGCCGCGCCCACCGTGCCGGAAAACATCGTCTCCACGCCGAGGTTGCCGCCGCGGTTGATGCCCGAGAGCACGAGCGAAGGCCGCACGTCGCCCATTAGCTGGCGCACCGCCATCACCACGCAGTCGCCGGGCGTGCCGAGCACGCCGAAGCGCCGTTCGCCGCGGCGGCTCACGCGCAGCGGCGTGTGCAGGCTGATGGAGTGCGAGGTGCCGCTCTGATCGTGTTCCGGCGCGACGACCCAGACTTCGTGCGCGAGTTCGCCGGCCACGGCTTCGAGCACGGCGAGGCCGGGCGCGTCGATGCCGTCGTCATTGGTCAGGAGCACGCAGGGCAGTTTCGTATCGGTTGCGGACATGGCTGGCTTTTCTTCGTTGCGAGATCGGGGAAGCGGCCATTATTCCAGAGTGCGCCGGCGACCGCATCGGCACGTTGAGTCGCCTGCATCATCCATTCGGTTAAGAATGCGAATGAAAGCCGGTGCGGCGTGCGGCTGGCGAAGGAGCGTGTAAGGTGTCCAGTTCGGGGGATGCAGCGCGTATCCGGGATAGACTAGCGCGTCGGCGCCGCGACGCGCGCCCCGCTGTGAGGAGAATAGTACGTGAAGCCGCAAGCCATGCCGGACCTTGCCCGCATCCTGTTCATTGTCGCGATACTCTGCGCGCTGACCATCGGCACGCTCTACGTCATGCGGCCGTTCATCCCTGGGCTGATCTGGGCCACGACCATCGTCGTCGCGACCTGGCCCGCCATGACGGCCATCGAGCGGCGTTGCGGCAACCGCCGCTGGCTCGCCACGCTCGTAATGCTGCTGATCCTCCTCGTTGTGATTGTCCTGCCGCTCTATGAAGCCATTTCGACGCTCGCGCTGCACGGCGGCGAAATCATGGACGTGATCCGCAAGCTGCCCGATTACACGTTGACGCCGCCGCCGGCGTGGGTTCACGACATACCCGTGATCGGCGCGCGCATTGCGGGCAAGTGGCAGGAGTTCTCCGATGCCGGTCCCGGCGGCCTGCTCGCGCAACTCGAGCCGTATGTTTCGATAGCGGCGCACTGGTTGATCGCCCATGCCGCCTCGGTCGGCGTGTTCGTCATGCACATGTTCATCACGATCATCATCACGGGCATCCTCTACAGCAAGGGCGAGCATGCCGCCGATTACGTCACGCGGTTCGCCATTCGCGTCGCGCCCGCCTATGGCGAGCAGGCCGTCAAGCTCGCGGGCGCTTCGGTTCGCGCGGTGGCCCTTGGCATCGTCGTCACCGCGATCCTGCAGTCGGCGCTCGGCGGCATCGGCCTGTGGGTGGCTGGCGTGCCGGGGGCGGGCGTGCTCACCGCGGTGATGCTCATGCTCTGCCTCGCGCAGATCGGCCCGACGCTGCCGCTGCTCGGCGGCGTGATCTGGCTGTTCGTGCACGACGCGCACCTCGCGGCCATTCTGCTCGCCGTGTGGTCCGTGATGGTCGCCATGCTCGACAACCTCGTGCGGCCGGTGCTGATCCGGCGCGGCGTCAATCTGTCGATGCTGCTGATTCTCTCCGGCGTGCTGGGCGGCCTGTTCGCTTTCGGCATCGTCGGGCTCTTCATCGGGCCGGTGATCCTCGCCGTTTCGTCCACGCTGCTGACCGCCTGGATACGCGATCCGGCTGCCGGAGCTCGCGAAGCGGGCTAGCCAGTCGCCCGCCACGACGCTTGATCGGACGCAGATCGCAAGCGCTGTTCGGTAGTAACGTCCGCTTGACGACGCGCAGTTCGATTCGACGTTACGATGACGTCTGACTTCGCTTCGGTATTCGTTAGAGCATTCATGCGGGGTTCGCGCGGACATCCTCGTGCGTTCGCGGGCGACTCCCACGCGTGCCGCGCATGGCTTCCAAGGAGACGAAATGGCTCAATTCAACTGCGATATCTGCGGCGTGCGCCCCGCAACGGTGCGAGTCGCCGTGTTGCAGGATGGCAGGCGGCGTTTTCTCGACGTCTGCGACTTTCATTACGCGCAGCTCACGCGGCATCAACGCACGTTGAGCCCGCTCGAGGCGCTGTTTCGCGCCTCGCAGCAGGCAGGCGGTCCGGATGACGCGGGGGCCCAGCCCGCGCCGCAAGCGATGGAGGCGGGCGACAGCGCGGTCGTCGAGCGCTATTTCAGCGACGTGGCGCGCGAATTGCTCCAGCGCGCGGCCGAGCGCGCGGTGCAGTTCGGCCGCCGCGAGGTCGACACGGAGCATCTGCTCTACGAACTCGCGGACAACGACGCGGGCGCGGCGATCCTCAAGCGCCTCGGCATTCAACCCGACGACGTGCGCGCGTTCATCGACGCCAATGCGCAAAAACGCGAAGGAGCGAGCGCACCCGAGGACAGCCGCATTGGCGTTTCGCCGCGCCTGAAGGGCGCGCTCGACCGCGCATTTCTCGTCTCGCGCGAACTGGGCCACAGCTACGTCGCGCCCGAGCATCTGCTCTTCGGGCTCACGCAGGTGCCGGACAGCTTTGCGGGGCATCTGCTCGGCCGCTACGGCGTCACGCCGCAGAAGGTGTTGCAGCGGCTCGTCGAAGCCCAGGGCGACAAGCGCGAGCGGCCCGCCGCGAAAGGCCCGAGCGCAACGCCGCAGCTCGACCAGTACAGCCGCGACCTCACTGCGCTCGCGAGCGAGGGCAAGCTCGACCCCGTGATCGGCCGCTCGAGCGAGATCGAGACGGTAGTGGAAGTGCTCGCGCGCCGGCGCAAGAACAACCCGGTGCTGATCGGCGAGCCGGGCGTGGGCAAGACGGCTATTGCCGAAGGGCTCGCGCAGCGCGTGCTGAACGGCGACGTGCCGGAGTCGCTGCGCGGCCGGCGGCTCGTCGAACTGAACGTCAACGGACTGATCGCGGGCGCGAAGTATCGCGGGGAATTCGAGGAGCGCGTGAAGGGCGTGATGGAGGAAATCTCGGCGCAGCGCGAGAACCTCGTGCTCTTCATCGACGAAGTGCATATGATCGTCGGCGCGGGCCAGGGCGGCGGCGAGGGCGGGCTCGATATCGCCAACGTTTTCAAGCCGGCGATGGCGCGCGGCGAACTGAACCTGATCGGCGCGACGACGCTCTCGGAATACCAGAAGTACATCGAGAAAGACGCGGCGCTCGAGCGGCGCTTTCAGCCCGTGTTCGTCGCCGAACCGAGCGTGGACCAGACCATCAACATTCTGCGCGGCCTGCGCGACAAGCTCGAGGTTCATCACCACGTCACGATCCGCGACGATGCGCTCGTCGCGGCAGCCGAGCTGTCGGACCGCTATGTGACGGGCCGCTTCCTGCCCGACAAGGCCATCGATCTGATCGACCAGGCGGCGGCGCGCGTGCATCTTTCGGCTACCTCGCGGCCCGCGGCGATTCTGGAACTCGAGGCCGAACTGGCGCAGTTGCGGCGCGAGCAGGACTACGCGGCGACGCGCAAGAACTTCGAGCGCGCGCACACGCTCGACGAGCCGATCGCCGACAAGGAAAAGGCGCTCGCGCAGGCGACGAACGAATGGAAAGGGCGGCTCGGCTCGGTGACGTCCGACGTGACGACCGAGGAAGTCGCGGAAATCGTCTCGAAGCTGACGGGCGTGCCGGTCACGCAGCTAACCGCCGAGGAACGCACGCGTCTGCTCGAAATGGAGCGGCGCCTGCATGAGCGTGTGATCGGCCAGGAGCAGGCGATCGTGGCGGTGAGCGACGCGGTGCGCCGCTCGCGCGCGGGGCTGCGGCGCGGCCGCCGCCCCACGGCCGTCTTTCTGTTTCTCGGCCCGACCGGGGTGGGCAAGACCGAACTGGCGAAAGCGCTTGCCGAAGTGGTGTTCGGCGACGAGGACGCCATTGTGCGCATCGACATGAGCGAGTACATGGAGCGCCATGCGGTGTCGCGCCTGATCGGCTCGCCGCCCGGCTATGTCGGCTACGACGAAGGCGGGCAGTTGACCGAGAAAGTGCGGCGCCGTCCTTATTGCGTGATCCTGCTCGACGAGATCGAGAAGGCGCACGCCGATGTCTACAACGTGCTGCTGCAGGTGTTCGACGACGGGCGCCTCACCGACGGCAAAGGGCGTGTGGTCGACTTCAGCAATACGGTCGTGATCGCGACGAGCAATCTGGGCTCGGACGTGGTTTCGGGCCAGAAGCGCTCGGGGCCGGGCTTCCTGTCGAGCGCCGAAGGGTCGATGCAGAGCGCCGTGATGGGCGAGCTGCGCCAGCATTTCAGGCCTGAGTTCCTCAACCGCATCGACGAAATCATCGTGTTCCAGCCGCTCAGCAGCGACGAGTTGCGGGCGATCGTGAGGCTGCAGCTCGAACAGGTTCAGCGTATGGCGCGCAGCCAGGACATCGAGCTGACGTTCGACGACAGCGTGATCGACTACCTCGCGGCAGAGGGGTATCGACCGGAATACGGGGCGCGTGAGCTCAAGCGTCAGATCCAGCAGACAGTGGAAAACGAGCTGGCGAAGGAGATGCTCAAGGGCGACGTGAAGGAGGGCGCGCAGGTCGTGTGCCGCTATGACGCGGGCGCCCGGCGCATGGCGTTCGCGAACAACGAGGCGGGCAACGGCTGAAATAGCCGGCTCGCTTGTGCCCGCGCGTTTAGCGGACCAGCTTGGGGCGCGACACGGGTTTGACGCCCGTGCGCTCCACGGCCCGACGGATCCTTGCAAGGAGGTCGTCCTCGCCAAAGCGCCGGTCGCCGGCGAGACGCGCGGCGACCGTGTGGTACGCCTCGAGAAGGCGGGCCATGATGGCCTCGCTTTCGGCCGTTCCAAGTTCGAGGCGACGCGCGAACGCATGGAGTTCCGCGGGCAGCGGGAAGGTCTTGCTCCGGTTGAGGCTGAGCGCCATGCGCCCGTCCAGGTCCGGATAGATATCCGTGCAGACCACGTCGAACGCCGGGGCGAGACGGCGTGGGCCAGTGGGGTCGATATAGAGGATTCCCAGGTTCTTCATGTGCGCGTCGCCGTCGCGCAACAGGCATGACAGGGCGATGCGCTCGAAGAGTCGCCGCTTCTGTGCCGGGTCTGAGCGCGTGTAGATGTCGACGGCCTTGGCGATCATTTCGTAGCTGCCTTCGTACTTGGCCTTGCCGGTCAGCACGCTCATGTCCTCGAATCCGAGCGGTGTGCCGTCTGCCTCGCGGTCGAAGCGGGACATCACGAAGAGCTTGCCGTCTTCGGAAAGCCAGAAGTCGGGGACTTCGAGCGCCGCTTCTTTCGCCACCGACATGCAGAAGTATTCGTTGCGCGCGAGCCCCGGAAAATCCTCGCCTTCCGCCTTCACGATCACCGTGCGCAGCGGTAGCGCCGCGTGCTCCGCGGGGCGCGCGGCGGATTCCCCGGCTAGCGGAACCACGGCCTTCGGCTGCACGCCCGAAATGCCCGAGCCGAGCGCGTACCGGTCGATCAGGCGCTCGAACAGCCGGCCCGACGGCGACGAAAGCAACTCTTCGAGGCGCTCGCCTTCGCTTTCCGGGACACGTTCGCCGGGCACGGAATAGGTGAGCCGGCCGATCTGGTTCCGGCCGGCAAGAAAGAGCAGAAACAAGTCGCTCGGCGCACCGTAGCGCGCGAGCCGCTCCTCGATGACGAAGCGCAGATAGCCCTCGGGCCGGTTCATCGCAAAAATGCCCATCAGGTCGCCGCTCGCATAGCTCTGGCGCCGCACCGGCATGGTGAGCGAAACGCCAGCGACGTCCGGCACGTCGCCGTAATTGAAGACGAAGCGGCTTTCGCGCGCCAGCAGGCCGCTAGGACCTTGCGGTGTGTGAACCTCCAGATTGCGGATCTCGCGCAGGAGCCGCTCGAGGTCGAGCGGGGCGTCGGCGGTCATTCTTCGTCCCTGAATATGTCGTTCAGGTCCTCGAGTATCACGGTGTCCATGGGGCGGATGACGACTTCGTAGCCAAGCGCGTTGACGAGCCGGCAGAGTTCCCGGATGCCGACATTTTCCGCGTGCTCGGCGTTCGTAACGGTACGGCGGGCAACGCCGGCC
The DNA here is from genome assembly GCF_900096975.1 of Paraburkholderia lycopersici. GTDB lineage: Bacteria > Pseudomonadota > Gammaproteobacteria > Burkholderiales > Burkholderiaceae > Paraburkholderia > Paraburkholderia lycopersici. Next base: position 102,968 of record NZ_FMYQ01000013.1, on the reverse strand, counting down.
TTGTCTGCTACGGCCTGCTGGGTCAGCTTGCGCTCGCGCCGCTTTGCCCGCAGGCTTTCGGCGAGACGCTCGACGTTCGAGATTGGCTGGTTGGCGGGTTTTTTGCGCATCATGGTGCGCATTATAGGATGCCGATCGCTCTTTTACGCGTAATCATGCGCAAAATTCATCCGCGCTTTAGTTCAAAAATGAGCGCGAACTTGCGCAAAATGCCCGCCGCCGACCGATCTGCGCAAGTTTGTGCGCAAACTGAGAAGGGTCTTGCAGATTTCCCCGGCGTCAGATTGCGTCACTATCAAAACATTATAAGAATAATGTCAAAAAGTATGTGGTTTACGTTGTGAATTTGACGGTTTACGTAGTAATACTTTAAGAATTTAACCTGCGCAGTACTCACAATGCCCGCAACGCCGAGCGCTTGAGCTTTCCTGTCTCGGTGCGCGGAAGGGCGTCGATGAACGCGATCAGGCGCGGATACTTGTACGCCGCAACCGCGTTCTTCACGAAGTTCTGCAGCTCGGCGACCATTGCGTCGTCGGCGCTGAAACCGGGCCGCAGCACGACGAACGCCTTCACCACCTGACCGCGCAATTCGTCGGGCACGCCGGTCACGCCGCATTCGGCCACGGCCGGATGCTGCATGAGCACCGTCTCGATCTCCGGCCCCGCGATGTTGTATCCCGACGAAACGATCATGTCGTCGGAGCGTGCCTGATAGAACACGTAGCCGTCCGTGTCGATGGAAACGGCGTCGCCGGGTAGGTTCCAGCCGCCGCGCACGAACACGGTCTGGCGTTCGTCGGCGAGGTAGCGGCAGCCGGTCGGCCCGCGCACCGCGAGGTTGCCGGTCACGCCAGGCGGAACCGGCTGCAGGTCGTTGTCCAGCGCCTGCACGACATAACCGGGCACCGCGCGCCCGATCGAGCCGGGGCGCACATCGGTGCCCGCCGACGAGACGAAGATATGAATGAGCTCGGTGCCGCCGATGCCGTCGATCATCTCGATGCCCGTCGCCTCTCGCCACAGGTCGCGCGTGGCCTGCGGCAGCGCCTCGCCCGCGGAGACGGTCTTGTGCAGGCTGGCAAGGTCGTATTGCGCGACGAGCGGCGCCATCTGGCGGTAGAACGTGGGCGCGGTGAAGGCGATCGTTGCGCGAAAGCGCTGGATCGTATCGAGCAGCAGCGCCGGAGTGAGTTTTTCGATTAGCACGGTCGATGCGCCGACACGCATCGGAAAGCACAGCAGGCCGCCCAGCCCGAACGTGAAAGCGAGCGGCGGCGTGCCGCAGAACACGTCGGCGGCGGTGGGCTTGAGAACGTGGCGCGGAAACAGGTCGCACATGGCGATCACGTCGCGATGAAAGTGCATGCAGCCTTTCGGCATGCCCGTCGTGCCGCTCGTGAAGGCGATGAGGCAGACGTCGTCGCTGGCCGTGTCGCAGGCCGTGAAGTCGGCGGGCTTGCTTGCCGCGAGGGCTTCGAGCGAGCCTGGCGCATCGTGATGGAAGTAGCAGACCTGCTTCAGGCCTTCGCAGAAGAACGTGTCGGCGGGATCCATGCAGCGCGCGAGTTCGCCTGCGAGTCGTACATCGCACAACGCCGCGCTGACCTGCGCCTTGTCCGCAATCTGCTTCAGTTCCTTTGCGCGCAGGAGCGGCATGGTGGGAATCACCACGAGCCCCGCCTTGAGCGACGCGAGGAACGCCGCCGCCATCTGCAACGTATTGGGACCGCGCAGCAGCACGCGATTGCCGGGCCGCAAGCCCATGTCATTCACGAGCACATGGGCGTTGCGATTGACGAGCGTAAGCAGCTCGGCATAGGTCGTCGCGTGCGGCTTGCCGTCGGCGTCAGACCAGATGGCCGTGCGATTGCCGTGTCCTGCCGAGATCGCGCGGTCCAGCAACTCGACCGCGCAGTTCATGCGCGCGGGGTACGCGACGTCGGGATTGTCGAGCAGCATGTCGGGCCACTGCGCTTCGGGCGGCAAATGGTCGCGCGCAAACGTATCGACATGGGCGGTGGGTTGCATGGCGTCTCCGGCTGTCTAGGTGGGGCGGATCGTTCTGTTGCGTGAGCGGTGCGCGATGAGCGCGTCAGGCGCGGATCAGGCGTGCGTCAGGCGCGCGTCGCCGGGAATCACGGCTGTCGCTTCGATTTCCACCTTTGCCTCGTCTTCCACGAGCGCCACCACCTGCACCGCGCTCATCGCGATGTCGTAGTCGCCGATCAACTCGCGAAACGCCGCACCGATTTCCTTCAGGGATGCCAGGTATTCATTCTTGTCGGTGACGTACCAGGTCATGCGGACGAGGTGCTCGGGCCTGCCGCCCGCCGCGGCGAGCACGGCGACGATGTTGCGCAGCGCCTGCACGGCCTGCGCGCCGAATTCGCGGCTCGTGAAGCGCGCATTCTCGTCCCAGCCGATCTGGCCGGCGATGTAAACCTGGGTGCCGCTGGCTGCAACGCCATTGGCATAACCGCGCGGCTTGATCCAGCCGGCGGGAAGAAGGGCTTGTTTCATGTTTCGTCCGATTCGGTAGAGGAGCGTCGCGCGGACCCGCTCACGCGGCGTGGTATTGCTTGAGCAGGTCGCGCCCGACAATCAGCTGCTGCACCTCGGTCGCGCCTTCGTAGATGCGCAGCGAGCGAATTTCGCGGTAAAGCGATTCGACGATATTGCCGCTCTGCACACCCATGCCGCCCCAAAGCTGCACCGCCGCGTCGATCACCTGCTGCGCGCCTTCGCTCGCGTGCCACTTCGCCATGGCCGCTTCGCGCGTCACGCTCTCGCCCTGGTCGCGCAGCCACGCCGCGCGATAGACGAGCAGGGCGCTGCTGTCGATGGTGAGCGCCATTTGTGCGAGCTTTGCCCGGGTCAACTGAAAATCGCCGAGTGTCTGGCCGAACATCTTGCGCGACGCGGCGCGCGCGAGTCCTTCGGCCATCGCGCGACGTGCGAAGCCAAGCGAAGCCGCGGCCACCGAGGTACGGAAAATATCGAGTGTTCGCATGGCGATCTTGAAGCCTTCACCGGGTGCGCCGAGCATCTGGCTGCGCTTCACGCGCGCGCCGGCAAAGCGCAGGCGAGCGAGCGGATGCGGTGCGATCACGTCGATGCGTTCGGCGACGTCGAGCCCTGGCGTGTCGGCGTCGACGACGAATGCGCTGATGCCGCGCGAACCCGGCGCCTCGCCGGTGCGTGCGAAAATCACGTAGAAGTCGGCGATGCCGCCGTTCGAGATCCACGTTTTCTCGCCGTCGAGCACGTAAGCGTCGCCCTCGGCGCGCGCCGAGAGCGACATTGCGGCGACGTCGGAACCCGCTTCCGGTTCGGAGAGCGCAAACGCCGCGATCATCTCGCCGCGCGCCACGCGCGGCAGATAGCGCGATTTTTGCATGTCGTCGCCGGCCAGCGAGATCGCGCCCGAGCCGAGACCCTGCATCGCGAGTGCGAAGTCGGCCAGGCCCGAATGCTTCGCGAGCGTTTCGCGCAACAGGCAGACGGCGCGCGTGTCGATCGTGTCGCCATGACCGCCGTATGCGGTGCCGCCTACGCCGTAGCGCAGCCAGCCGTCTTCACCCAACTTGCGCACGAGCGCGCGACAGGTTGCATCGACGTCGCCGTGCGGGACGTGCGCGAGATGTTCGCTTGCCCACGCTTCGACGTCGGCGGCAAGCGCGCGATGGCGCGGCTCGAAGAAAGGCCACGCGAGCGCGTCGTGGAGATTGGTTTGTGCGGCAGCGTTCAATTCAATCCCCCTTGAAAACCGGACGCGTCTTTGCCGCAAACGCTTCATAGGCGCGGCCGAAATCGCGCGTGGCCATGCAGATCGCCTGCGCCTGCGCTTCGGACTCGATGGCTTCGTCGATGCTCATGGTCCATTCCTGATGCAGCATCGTCTTGGTGATGCCATGCGCGAAAGTCGGGCCCGACGCGAGGTCGGCGGCGAGTTTTCGCGCGTCGGCGAGCAGCGTTTCGGGGGCGCAAACGCGGTTGTAAAAGCCCCACGCGTACCCTTCTTCTCCGCTTGCGGAGCGGCCCGTATAGAGCAACTCGGCCGCGCGGCCCTGACCGATGATGCGCGGCAGGATCGCGCACGCGCCCATGTCGCAGCCCGCGAGTCCCACGCGCGTGAAGAGAAACGCGAGCTTGCTGCGGGCCGTCGCGTAACGCATGTCAGAGGCCATGGCGAGAATCGCGCCCGCGCCGGCGCACACGCCGTCCACGGCCGCGATGATCGGTTGCGGGCAGTGGCGCATGGCTTTCACGAGATCGCCGGTCATGCGCGTGAACATCAGAAGTTCGGGCATCGGCAGATCGATGAGCGGCGCGATGATGTCGTGAACGTCGCCGCCCGAACAGAAGTTTTCTCCCGCGCCACACAGAACGACGGCCTTTACGTCAACGGCATAAGCGAGCTGGCGAAAGAGATCGCGTAGTTCTGCATATGATTCGAACGTGAGCGGATTCTTGCGATCGGGGCGATCGAGCATGATGGTCGCGACGCGATCCTCCACCGACCAGCCGAAGTGTTGCGCCTGATAGTCCGCAAGCATCACGCGGTTGCCCGCGAATCGCGCTTCGGCGCTGGAACGTGTCGTCAAGATATGTCTCCTGGAGATTCGCTATTCATGCTTTCAGCGGCTTCCACCTTCGATGCCGTTACGCAGATGTTGTTTGAGCTTGCCGAGACGCTCGTGCATCTTCGACTTTTCGTCGAGCGAGAGACCGCCCAGCAATTCCACTACCCATTGCTCGTGCGCGGCCGCCATGCGGTCGAAGAGGGCGCGGCCCTCGTGCGTGAGGCGCACCGTGAATGAGCGCCGGTCGTCGGGAGCCACGTCGCGCACGACGAGGCCTTCCTTTTCGAGCTGATCGGTAATGCCCGTGACGTTGCCGCCCGTCACCATCAGGCGGCGCGAAAGCTCGGTCATGCGCAGTCCTTCCGGGTAGCGCTCGAGTTGCGCCATCAGGTCGAAGCGCGGCAGCGTCGTGTCGAATTCGGCACGCAACCGGCGGCGCAATTCGGCTTGCACGAGGTTCGTCGTGGTGAGCAGACGCAGCCACAGGCGCAGGCCCATGTGGCTGTCGGTGCCGGTGCTCATCTCCATGTCGACGACGTTGCCGGACGGTTTCTCGACGCCCTTGCGCGGCGCTTTCGTCGTTGCCTTCATTGGAGCCTTCGCAGCGGAGGGCTTGCGCGTGGATGCGGGCGAGGTCATGTGATTTCTCCACCGGAAACGGATATGGACTGCCCGGTGATCGCGGACGACCCGGGTGCGCAGAGCCACAGCACCGCGTTGGCGACTTCCTCCGGCGTGACGAAGCGCTGCTGCGGGTTGTGGCGCACCAGGATGCTGCGCGCCTCGGCTTCGCTGCGCGAGGTTTTGCGCGCGATCTGTTCGAGCGACGCCTGCAGCAATTCCGTTTCCGTATAGCCGGGGCACACGGCGTTGACGGTCACACCTTGTGTGGCCACTTCGAGCGCGAGTGCGCGCGTCATGCCGATCACGCCATGTTTCGAGGCGCAATATGCGGCCACATACGGGTAGCCGATCTGGCCCGCCGTGCTCGCGACATTGACGACGCGCCCGGCCTTTCGCGCGAGCATGGCGGGCAACGCCGCGCGCGTACAGAGAAACGCGCCCGTGAGATTCACGTCGAGCATGCGCTTCCACAGTGCGAGGTCCGTTTGCGCAAATGGTGCAGCCTGGGCCTGGCCCGCGTTATTCACGAGGATATCGATGGCGCCGAGCGTCCCGGCGGCATGCTCGAATGCCGCGGTTACCGCGTTTTCGTCGGTGATATCGACGCTTACGCACGCCACGTTCCCGCCGCCGAGTGCCGTGCGCTGTGCGTCGAGCCGCGCGGCATCGCGGCCCATGAGCGTGACGCGAGCGCCGGCGTGCAGAAGGGCGGCAGCCACTGCAGCGCCGATGCCGCTCCCGCCGCCCGTGACGACGGCGTGACGATCGCTGAGGATTGCCTGGTTCATGCTCATACGGTTCCTTCGGTTCGTCGTGCGCGTTCGAGCGGTGAGAGACCGGCCGCCGCAGCAGCGGCTGCGCGTTCGCGCTCAATGTTGCGCTCGAGTTGCGTCTTGGCCGCCGCGTACTGATTTGGCCACTTGATGCCCAGATAGCCGATGCGCGCGGCTTCGGTGAGCGTCCACGATGGATTGGCCAGGTGCGGCCGCGCCACGGCGCACAGGTCGGCGCGCCCGGCCGCGATGATGCCGTTTACGTGGTCGGCTTCGGAAATGGCGCCCACGGCGATCGTTGCGATACTCGCCTCGTTACGGATGCGATCGGCGAACGGCGTCTGGAACATGCGACCGTAGACGGGCTTTTCTTCCTTGCTGACCTGCCCAGACGAAACGTCGATCATGTCCGCGCCTGCCGCTTTGAAGGCGCGCGCGATTTCGACGGCGTCGTCGGGCGTATTGCCGCCTTCCACCCAGTCGTGCGCCGAGATACGCACCGAAATGGGTTTGCTCTGCGGCCACACGGCCCGAATCGCCTTGAAAACTTCAAGCGGATAGCGCAGGCGATTTTCGAGCGAGCCGCCGTATTCGTCGGTGCGCTGATTCGTTAGCGGAGAAAGGAAGCTCGATAACAGATAGCCGTGCGCGCAGTGCAATTCGAGCCAATCGAAGCCGGCCTCGTCCGCCATTTTCGTGGCGCGTACGAATTGCGCCTCGATTTCCCGCAGTTCTTCGCCGCTCGCTTCGCGCGACCATTGGCTCACACCGCTCAGATATTGCTGTGGCGAAGCGGAAACGAGCGGCCAGTTGCCGTCGTCGAGTGGCTGATCGATGCCTTCCCATGCCACGCGCGTCGAGCCCTTCGCCCCAGCGTGACCGAGTTGCATGCCGATCTTCGCGTCCGAGTTCGTGTGCACGAAGTCGACAATGCGCCGCCACGCCGCCAGATGCTCGGGCGCATACATGCCGGGGCAAGCGGGCGTGATGCGCGCTTCTGGCGAAACACAGGTCATTTCGGTCAACACGAGCGCGGCGCCGCCCATGGCGCGCGCGCCGAGGTGCATGAGATGGTAGTCGCCGGCCACGCCGTTTTGCGCGGAGTACTGCGCCATCGGCGAAACGACCACGCGGTTCTTGAGCGTGACGCCGCGCACCGTGTATGGCGTGAACATGGGCGGCACGGCGCGCGTATCGCCGCTCGCGCGCTGCGCGAGCCACGATTCGAAGTGCGAAAGATAATTTGCGTCACGCTCGCGCAAATTTTCGTGCGAAATGCGTTGCGAGCGTGTGAGCAGCGAATAGGCGAACTGCTCCGGCTCGAAGCGCGCGTAACGGTCCACGTGCTCGAACCACTCCGTGGAATTGCGCGCGGCGTTCTGAATGCGCAGTACGTCGACGCTGCGTACGTTCGTGTAATGCTTGAGCGCTCCCCGCAGATCGCCGGGATGCGCGTCCATGCTGTTGGCGAGCTCGATGGCGTCCTCGAGCGCGAGCTTGGTACCCGAGCCGATCGAGAAGTGCGCCGTATGCGCGGCATCGCCCATCAGCACGACGGGAACCTGCTTGCCGTCGGCCGAAACTTTCCAGTGCACCCACTCGCGATTGACCACGCGCGGGAAGCGGATCCATTGCGACGAGCCGCGCAGATGCGCCGCGTTCGAGCGCAGCGCGTGCCCGTCGAGATAGCGCGCGAACAGCTTTTCGCAGAAAGCGATGCTTTCCTCCTTGCTCATGGCGTCGAGGCCGGCTGCGCGCCAGACGTGATCGGGCGTTTCGACGATGAACGTCGAGGTGTTCTCGTCGAAGCGATAGGCGTGCGCCTGGAACCATCCCCATTCGGTTTCTTCGAACGCGAACGTGAATGCGTCGAAGCGCTTCGAGGTGCCGAGCCACACGAAGCGGCAATCGCGCAAATCGATGTCGGGCTGATAGGTCGCGGCGTACTTCTGCCGCGTGGCGCTGTTGAGCCCGTCGCTCGCGATGATGAGGTCGGCGTGGGTCACGTCGTCGTCGGTGATCTGCGATTCGAACACGAGTTTCACGCCGAGCGCTTCGCAGCGCGCCTGCAGGATATTGAGGAGACGCTTGCGGCCAATACCGCAGAAGCCGTGCCCCGAGGAGCGGATCGAACGCCCGCGGAAGTGGATCTCGATGTCGTCCCAATGATTGAACGCGTCGAGGATGTCGTCCGCGCTTTCGGGGTCCGTCGCACGCAGGTTGCCCAGCGTCTGGTCCGAGAAGACCACGCCCCAACCGAAGGTGTCGTAAGGACGGTTCCGTTCGATCACGGTCACTTCGTAGTCGGGGTGACGGCGCTTCATCAAGAGGCCGAAATAAAGGCCGGCCGGCCCGCCACCAATGCAAACAATGCGCATGCTCGCTCCTTCGTTCAGTCCGCAAGGACAATGTAGGCCGATTTACTTTAGATGTCAAGTAAATGACTGGCAGGGGCGGGATGACCCTGGGAAGGGCCGCGAAACTTTGCAAATTTTCCGGAACCCTCGACTCGGTTCGGCGTCCACTCGCCATGACGCGAGCAAAGGGAATACGCATGCTTTCGCGCGCCTTTCCAGTCGGCGTGATCGTCGGAATCTCGCTATGGGCGCGCGCAGGGGATGCGGCACCACAAATGGGCGCACGCCATGCCGGGGTGCATGGCGCGCACCGTATGCGAGTGGGCGGCGTCAATGAAGGGGGCCGCGTCGGCGAAATGCTTACCGTGGGTTACGCAATCACTTTTCGGCTCATGTTGGCATTAAAGTCGCATAAGGAAACGGCGCTCCGGCGCACCCTTTTACGAAACCCTTTCACGCGGAAAGCGCGCAGTCGAAATTCGATCAGGTTTCCTTACAAAAGGATCGGCGACGCCGGCATCTGTGTCGATTGGCGGCTGCGTATCCCTTCAATTGGAGTCTTCGACACGAACGGGAGTCGTTGATGAATCAGACCGCGAAGCGATCGATCGAAATCGATTTTTTCCGGGGTTTCGCATTGATTTCCATTGCGCTCGATCACATTCCGTCGAGCGTGCTTTCGCATGCGATGCTGCATAACTTCGCCTTCTGCGATTCCGCGGAAATTTTCGTGTTCGTGAGCGGCTATGTGTGCGCGGCCAGCTGGCTGGCGATTGCCGAACGCAAGGGGGAGGGAGCGGCCAACCGGCGCTTCTGGCGCCGCGGGCGCGAAATCTATGCGGCATATCTCTGCACGGCTGCGCTCATGCTGCTTTCGGGCGCTGCGGCGGTGATGCTGCGCGTCGATTCACCGCTGGTGGGGGAGTCGGGCTTTCTGCGCTTCGCCGCGCATCCGCTTGCGATGCTGGCCAATATCGCCGTCTTTCGCGATCAGCCTTATCTCGCGGGCGTGCTGCCGATGTACATCGCGCTCGTGGTCGCGTTGCCGTTCGTGATGCCGTTAGCGCGCCGCTCGCCCGATCTCGTGCTCGTCGGCAGCTTCGTGTTGTGGTTCGCCGGCTGCTGGCTCGCGGGTTATCTGCCGACCGCGCCGGGCGCCATTTGGCCCTTCAACCCGTTCGCCTGGCAGGCCATGTTCATGCTGGGTCTGTTGTGCCGTCTTTATCCTGTGTCGCGCCCATTTCATATCTCGTGGACGGGGCGCGTACTGACCGCGTTCGCGCTGGTGCTCGTTGCGGTATTCGCGTTCATCGAGTTGTTCGCCGATCTCGACCCGCAGCCCGGCTACATGAAACAGAACCTCGCGAGCGTGCGCATCGTGAATTTCGCCGCCGTAGCCTGGCTCGCGGCGCAAGCGGTGCGCAAGGGCTGGATAGCGTGGCTTGCACGACGGTTGCCGGCCATCGTCAACGTGGGGCAGCAGGGGCTCGTATGCTTCGTGGGTGGTGCGGTGGCGTCGAACGCCATCGACACGCTGTTACGCGCAACACATGTAGCCGATTCGATGCCCGCGAGGCTCGCGGGCGACGTGCTGGCGATCAGCGCGCTGCTCATGCTCGCCGGCGGTGCGCGGCGGCTGAAGTCGGCGCGACTGCGCGTCGCGCTTACATGAAGCGCGACGGCGAAACTTCAAAGGTGAGTGTTTGCGGGAGAGAACGCCGGGCGGATTGCTGCGAGCTGCCGAATTTGCGGCAAAACCCCAGGTTTCCCGGAAGGGGCGCGGGCGGAAACGCTGCCTGGGGTGAGGGTTTGCGGGAGCCGTATGGCCTGGCCATGAACGTCGATCCGAAACGCGCTCAGGCCTTCGCGAGTTCGCGCACGTCGGCCGTGGGCGTCGAGCCGAATGCGTCGCTTAGCGCATAGTCGATCAATTGCTGCGCAGTGGCTTCCGGCGTGGAGAGCAGACCGTTCTGCTTCAGTTGCTCGAAGCGTTCTCGCATCGGAAAGCGATCGGCGCGCGTCCCGCGAATCGTCTCCTGCATGCCCGTATCGACGACGCCCGGCGCGAGGCTGCAAATGCTCACGCCAGCAGGCGCATCGAGTGCGACGGCGCGCGCGTGGTGGTCGAGGGCGGCCTTGGTCGCGCAGTACACGCTCCAGCCCGGATAGGCGTTGCGTGCCGCGCCGCTCGAAATATGCACAATGCGTCGCGAAGCATTCGCGCCTGGCGCGGGCGCAGCGGCGAGCGCGTTCGCGAGCATTAACGGCGCCGCCACGTTGAGCGTCACGGCGCGCGCGATTGCCCCTGCGTCCTGCGCCCCGAGCGGCGCGATGGGCTCGACGGTGCCCGCGTTGTTGAAGAGCACCACGCATTGCGCGCCGGCCGCGAAAGCGCTCAACGCGTCGCCGGCCAGCCAGCGTTCGAGCGCGGCGGGATCGGCGAGATCCACGATTGCCTGTGTGAACCGCGCCGCGTGACGCGACGCCAGTTCTTCGTGCGCGCCTCGTCCGAGGCCGAGCACGTCGATGTCCCGCTGCAGCAGCAACCGCGCGAGCGCCGCGCCCAGCCCGCGCGTATGGCCGGTGACGATGGCGCGGGTGGCGGAACGGGGGGCGGATGTCGAAATCGTCATGGTGTCGTGAGGGAAAAAGGGAGGGTGCCTTGCGCGCGCAAGATGTTGACCCATGAAAATCGGCGGATTTTTGCAGCGCGTTTCGCGTGTTCGCCGCATGGCGCGCCGCGCGAGGCGCAATCGAAACCGGCCGTATCACGTGATTCGCCGGTTAGGTCGGCCGCGATTCGGTATCATAGCGTCCGGTCCCATATGGAAGAGAGCTGGACGTGAAAGCCGCATCGCAACAACGCCGTACCCTGAGCTTCAAGGAAGGTCTTCTGGAAATCAAGAAGAGCATGGGGAAGGGCTCGGGCCAGCCGCCCGAAGAACAGACGCAAAAGTCGCAGGGCAAGCCCGCAAACAAGGGGGCGAAGGGCCATGGCGGCCAGCAAGCCCAGAACGGTCCGCGTGCCCCGAGAGAAGGGGCGGCTGGCGCCGGCGAAGCGCGCTCGCGCCAGGGCCGGCCGCATGGCGCCCGTGCGCAGCAGCAAGGGCAACCAGCGGAGCAGGGGCAACGCGCGCAGCAGCAACGTCGGCCGCAACAGGCCAAGCCGGCTCGCGGGCAGGAGGCGGCCGAACGGTCCCAGCAGCAGCGCCGTCGCCCGGTCCGGCCCCAGCAGCCGCCTTCGGCTAACCTGAGCGAGGCCGAAAAGGCGCGCATCGAACGAAACCGGCAACTCAACACGGTCTGGAACGTGTTCGCGAAGCACTATCCGGCATTTCGCGACCGTTTACCCCTCAAGATCGGCGTGGCGGAGGATCTCGTCGCGCGCCATCCCGAATATGAGCGCACGATGATCGTCGCCGTGCTCAAGCGCCACGTGAATCATCCGCGCTATCACGAGCGGGTCGCCGCGGGCGGCTCGCGCTACGAACTCGACGGCGCCGCATCGGAAGGCCCGGGCATCGATCCGTCGCACATCGGCCGCGCGAATGCAGCGCTTGCGCGTCAGAAGGCGAAGGCCGAGGCGCAGGCGAAGGCGCGCGAAGAGGGCGAGGCCAAGCCGGAAGCAAAGGCCGAAGTAGCGGCACAGTCCACGCAGGCGCAGCCCGTTGCGACAGAAGCCGCGGCGGAAGCCTCGGCGCAGCATACGGAAAACGGCGAGACGCCCGCAGCCGGCGCTTGAGCGGGATCGCGCCGCCAGGAATACTGCGCAGAAGACGCCTCCTGTCTGGCGATCCGTCCCGTAGTCGGGCGACACGATTTGCGCGCCGCGCGTTTTCGCCCTCGCGCTGCGGTGGCGCGTACAGCACGAAACGTCTCTGGCGCGCGCTCTCGTCCATTCGCCGATCGAGCATCGGCGAACAACGCGTCTAGCGTGCCCTGCCCGAAGCGGCCTCTTGCACCGCGGCCTGCGCGGATGTCGCCGATGCCGTTGAGGGCGCAACGGCCGGTGCAGACGCCGCGGCCGAAGTCACCGCTGCGGCGAAGACCGAAGCTGCAAGACCCAAGGTTGCGGGCGCATCGCTTGCGGCAGGGGCGCTCGCGTCGTCAAGCACCCGGCTGAATTCGACGGCGCGCATGCGGATCTTTTCCGCATACGCCTTCGAGCCGCCATAGTTCTTCATCGCGGCGTTGAGGTCGCCGCCCGCGTCGCGCTGGTAGCCGTAGAGGATCGACGAGCCGATGTCGATGTTGACATCGGGATCGGTGAGATCCTTGTTATGGAGGAGATTGCGGTGCGCCGACGGCACGACCTGCATGAGTCCGGTCGCGCCATTGGCGCCGTGTGCCCTTTCGCGAAAGCGCGACTCGATCGAAATGATGGCGAGCAGCACGGCGGGGGGCAGCGAGTACTTTTTGGCAGCGCCAGTAACGGCTTGCGAGATTTGCGTGGCCTTTTCTTTCGCCACGCCGAACTTTTGCGTGAGGTATCGCGAAACCGCGCTCGAATGCGCCGCGGAAACGCCGCTCGCAACCGGTGCGCTGGCGACCTCGCTAACGGGTGCCTGCTGCGCCTGCGCGGCCGCGGTTTGCACGAGGCCCGGCAACAGGGCAAGCAGGCAGAGTAACTGCCTCATGGCCGGTGCATAGGGAAAAAGGGAAGGCGCAAGTATAACCGGCCTCGCCAGGCGAGGCCGGTTGCGTGTCATCCCGTGTTCATATCCTGGCTGACGCCAGCGCAGACGCCAGCGGCGTCAGACCTTGTGCACCGAGGCCTTCCAGATTTCGTCGATGCTCGCGGCGAGCGTGGCATCGAACTCGGCGTCGCTCATCGATTTCGTGAGGTCGTTGATGAGCGCGCGCGAAAAGCTTGCAATCATCCGATGGTTTCTGGCTAGACGCTCGCATGCGTCGCTGCGCGAATAGCCGCCGGAGAGCGCCACCACACGCACCACGCGCGGATGCTCGATGAGCGGCAGATAGAAGTCCGGCGTATCGGGAATCGTCAGCTTGATCATCACGTCGTGCGAGGCAGGCAGGGCGTCGAGGCCCTTGAGCAGTTCGTCGCGCAGCAGCGCCTCGGCCTTGGCCTTGTCCGGCGCCTTGATCGAGACTTCCGGCTCGAGAATCGGCACGAGTCCGTGCGCGGCGATCTGCGAACCGAACGCGAACTGCTGCGCCGCGATCGAAGCAATGCCCGAAGGCGAGGCATGCTCGATCACCGAGCGCATCTTGGTGCCGAAAATGCCGGCCTTCACCGCGCGTTCGAGCAAGGCGTCGAGGGCGGGAATCGGCTTCATGAGGCGCACGCCGTCGGCCTCGGCTTCCAGGCCCTTGTCGACCTTGAGGAAAGGCACAACGCCGCGGTCGTTCCAGAGGAAAGCGGGCACGGGCTTGCCTTGCGCCTGGCCGTCCATGGTGGCTTCGAAGAGGATCGCGCCGATCACTTTCTCGCCCGTGAACGCCGGCGCGCTGATGATGCGCACGCGCATTTCGTGGATCAGCCGGAACATTTCGGCGTCGCCGCTATACGCGCTATCGGGGATGCCGTACTGGCGCAGCGCGCCCGGCGTCGAACCGCCGCTCTGGTCCAGCGCGGCGATAAAGCCCGGTTTGTCGCGCATCTGCGCAAGCATTTGCTCGTTTGCCATCGTCGTTTCTCCCGCGTTGGGGCGCCCTTGCGGGCGCGGTTACTCGAATCCGGTCGTCAACTGCTCCGATGAGTGTACTTGCGCCGCCGCGCGACGGCGTCGCCGCTGTGTGGGGACGGCCGCGCTGCGGGCGAAAGAATGGAGGCGGTAAGCCGTAGCAATCGCGATGCCCGGACAGGCAAAACATGTGGGAAGCCGTCGGCGGGGGGCGGGCGCGCAGCAATCCATGCGCGCCCCCGGGGCCGTCATACGATCACTTGCGCCGGCGCGCTCCGGTCGTTGGCCAGCAGTGCGGAGAGCTTGCGCAGCGCCGCCTGCAGTTGTTCGCGGCCGCCCGTCGCGCCCAATGAAATGCGGATCGCGTTCGCGGTTTCGGGGCCTTGCTGGAACGCCGTGGAAGGCGCCACGGCCAGCCCTTCGGTGCTCGCGGCGGCGGCCAGTTCACGTGCTTGCCAGTAACGCGGCAGCGCATACCAGAGGTGAATGCCCGCGCCCGCGGACGAACCCAGCATATGCGCCGCGATGCGCTGGCGTTCGCGCGCCTCGGCCTTCACACCCAAGAAAATCTGCTCGGCCACGCCTTCCTCGATCCAGTGAGTCGCGAGCGCGTTGGTGAGCGGCGCGGCCATCAGCGAGAACGTGCGCAGCGCCGCCAGCAGGCGCGCACGCGCTGGCGCATCGGGCAGCGCCAGATAGGCCGTGCGCAGGCCGGGCGAAAGCGTCTTGGAAAGCGTCGCCAGATAGCAGACCTGGGCGGGCGCGAGGCGCGCGAGCGGCGGGGGCGCATCGGGGGCGAAGCGCCAGTACGGATCGTCCTCGACGATGCGCGCGCCGCAGCGCTCGGCCACGCTCAGGATTTCGACGCGGCGCGCCTCGGGCATCGTGGCCGTGGTCGGATTCTGCAGCGTGGGATTCAGATAGATGAGCCGCGCCTCGTGCTCGCGGCAGGCTGCTTCGAGTGCGTCGGGACGCATGCCTTGGGCGTCGACGGCGACGGGTTCGATGCGCCGGCCCAGTTGCGCCGCCGCATGCGGCAAGCCCGGATAGAGCAGCGGCTCGGCCAGAATGGCGTCGCCCGGCCGCGTAAACGCGACGATGAGCGCGGCAAGCGCCGCTTGCGCGCCGGGGCACACGAGCATCCGCTCGGTCGCGACGTGTCCGAGCATGGGTTGCAGCCATTTCGCGCCGGCCTCCCAGTCGGCGCGGCCGCCGCCGCCCATGTGATAGGTCATGAGCAGCTCGGCGTCGCTGCGCAGCAGGACGCGGGACATGCCTTCGCGCAGGAGCGCGTCCATTTCGAGACCCACGGGCGGTGGCGGAATGTTCATGCTGAGGTCCACGCGCTGCAGCAACTCGGCGCGCGGCGCGGCGATGAAGGTGCCGAGCGGTCCGCGCGCCTCGATCAGCCCGCGCCGTCTGGCTTCGTTGAAGCCGCGCGTCACGGTGGTGAGATCGACCGCGAGCAGGGCGGCGAGACTGCGTTGTGCGGGCACGCGGTCGCCGGGGCTCAGCACGCCTTCCGCTACCGCGCCTTCGATGAAATCGGCAAGCCGCAGGTAGCGCGGGCCGTTGCCTGTCTGCATCGCAGTGGACCAGACATTGATCCCAGTGCTGCTTTCGGAAATTTGATCGTGTGTCATCGTGTCGCAGATGTATGCGTCATGTCTTACTCTAGCATGCGTGCATGAAGCGCGTAAATCCATACATGTAGGCTATGTATGGCTTCTGCAGCGGCCTTGCAGTGAACATAGAGGGCCGTTTGTACGACAGCAGAGTGAGCACGTATGGATGGGTTTGCGCGAACAGTCAACCTCGGAACCAAACATGCGCAAACCAGACCCTCGCTCAGGGCGGGCCGCCACAGCCGGCCCGCCAGACTCGTCCTCGCCAACCTCGTCCCTCACCACTTTGCTGCGTCGCGCGGCGCTTGCCGCCGCGGCCGGCCCGCTCGTCCTGCTCGGCGGCTGCAACATGGCGCTGCTCGCGCCGAAAGGCGACATCGGCGTGCAGGAGAAGAACCTCATCCTGATCTCGCTCGGCCTGATGCTGCTCGTCGTGATCCCCGTCATCATGCTCACGCTGTGGTTCGCGTGGCGCTATCGGGCCTCGAACACCCGCGCGACTTATGCGCCGCGCTGGTCGCATTCCACGGCCATCGAAGTGGTGGTGTGGTCGATTCCCTGTGTGATCGTGCTCACGCTCGGCGTGCTGATCTGGCGCACCACGCACTCGCTCGACCCGTACCGTCCGCTCGAGTCGCAAACGAAGCCGGTTCGGGTGGACGTGGTCGCGCTCAACTGGAAGTGGCTCTTCATCTACCCCGACTACGGCGTCGCCTCCGTGAACCAGCTCGCGATTCCCGTGGATACGCCCGTTGAGTTCAAGCTGACCGCCGAGTCGCTGATGAACTCGTTCTTCATCCCGCAACTGGGCAGCCAGGTCTACGCGATGCCGGCCATGCAGACGAAGCTGCATCTGATCGCGAACGAGCCCGGCGTCTACGCCGGACGTTCGGCGGCCTTCAGCGGCCCCGGCTTCTCCGACATGCACTTCGAGACGCTCGCCACGAGCCGCGCTGACTTCGACGCGTGGATCGCGCAAGCCAAGGCCTCGCCGACGATGCTGAGCCGCGCGGCCTACGAACAGCTTGCGCGGCCGGGCGAGAAGGCGCCCGTGACGCGCTATTCGAATGTCGCACCGGGCCTCTTCGACGGCGTGGTCGGCAAGTACATGCGCGACGTGCACGGCAACCCGATTTGCGGCACGGTCCCCGGCGCGGGCAGCACCCCGGCGCTCACGCTCAACCGTAGCGCCATCCTGGCAGCGGAGTAATCACAACATGTTCGGAAAACTCACGCTCGATGCCGTTCCCTGGCACGAGCCGATCATCATGGGCACGGGCGCCGTCGTGGCGCTCGGCGGCCTCGCCTTGCTCGCCGCGATCACGATCGCGGGCAAGTGGGGCTACTTGTGGCGCGAGTGGATCACGTCCGTCGATCACAAGCGCATCGGCGTCATGTACATCATTCTCGCGATCGTCATGCTGCTGCGCGGTTTCGCCGACGCGATCATGATGCGCGTGCAACAAGCCCTGGCACATGGCGACGCGGCGGGCTATCTGCCGCCGCATCACTACGATCAGATCTTCACGGCGCACGGCGTCATCATGATCTTCTTCGTGGCCACGCCGCTCATTCTCGGCTTGATGAACGTGGTCGTGCCGCTGCAGATCGGCGCGCGCGACGTCGCCTATCCGTTCGTCAACTCGTTGAGCTTCTGGCTTTCCGTAGTGGGCGCGGTGCTCGTGATGGTCTCGATGTTCGTGGGCGATTTCGCGGCCACGGGCTGGGTGGCGTATCCGCCGCTTTCGGAGCTTGGCTACAGTCCGACAGTTGGTATGGATTACTACATATGGTCATTGCAGCTCTCGGGGCTCGGCACCACGCTCTCGGGCATCAACTTTATCGTGACGATCCTGCGCATGCGCGCGCCGGGCATGGACATGATGAAGATGCCGGTGTTCGTGTGGACGGCGTTCATCACCAACATCCTGATCGTCGCGGTGTTTCCTGTGCTCACCGGCACGCTCGCGCTGCTCACGATGGACCGCTACCTCGACATGCACTTCTTCACGAACGAGCTGGGCGGCAACGCGATGATGTACATCAACCTGATCTGGGTCTGGGGCCATCCGGAGGTGTACATCCTGATCCTGCCCGCATTCGGTGCGTACTCCGAAATCATCGCCACGTTCTCGGGCAAGCCGTTGTTCGGCTACAAGTCGATGGTCTATGCCACGTCGTCGATCGGCATTCTCTCGTTCTTCGTGTGGCTGCATCACTTCTTCACGATGGGTTCGGGCGCGAACGTCAATGCGTTCTTCGGCATCATGACCACGGTCATCTCGATCCCGACCGGCGTGAAGCTCTTCAACTGGCTCTTCACGATGTATCGCGGACGCATCCGCTATCACAGCGCGACGCTCTGGACCATCGGCTTCATGGTCACGTTCGCCGTCGGCGGCATGACCGGCGTGCTGCTGGCCGTGCCGGGCGCGGACTTCGTGCTGCACAACTCGCTCTTCCTCGTCGCGCACTTCCACAACGTAATCATCGGCGGCGTGGTGTTCGGCTGCCTCGCTGGCGTGAGCTTCTGGTTCCCGAAGGTGTTTGGATTCACGCTCAACGAGTTCTGGGGCAAGGTGTCGTTCTGGTGCTGGCTGATCGGTTACTGGCTCGCGTTCACGCCGCTCTACATCCTCGGCTTCGAAGGCATGACGCGCCGCATGAATCACTATGATGTAGCCGAGTGGCATCCGTGGCTCGTCGTGGCGCTCGTGGGCGCGGTGTTCGTTGGGCTCGGCATTCTCGCGCTGATCGTGCAGATCGTGGTGAGCGTGCGCGACCGCGAAGCCAACCGCGACCTGACCGGCGACCCGTGGGACGGCCGCAGCCTCGAATGGTCGACGTCGTCGCCCGCGCCGTTCTACAACTTCGCGGTGCTGCCCGAAATCACTTCGATGGAGCAGCACTGGGACAACAAGGAAGCCGGCCGCGCCTATGTGCAGCCGCGCCAGTACGAGGACATTCACATGCCGCGCAACACGGGCGCGGGTTTCATCATCGCGGCGTTCAGCCTGCTGTTCGGCTTTGCGATCGTGTGGCACATGTGGCTGTTCGCAGCCGTCGGTCTGATCGGCATGATCGCGACGTTCATCGTGCGCAGCTACGACCAGGATGTCGATTACTGGGTCCCGGCCGCCGAAGTCAAGCGTATCGAGGACGCGCGTTTCAGGCAGCTCGGCATCAAGCGCTTCGAACAACCCGAGCAAATCGAGGAGATGGCTTAAACCATGGCTCACGCTGCTATTACTCACGCCCATGGTCATGGTCATGGTCACGGCCACGACGACAGCACCAAGACCACGTTAGGCTTCTGGATCTACCTGATGAGCGACTGCCTCATCTTCGCGACGCTCTTCGCCACCTTCGGCGTGCTCGCGAATGCGACGGCAGGCGGTCCAGGCGCGAAAGATCTGTTCGAGCTGCCCTACGTGCTCGGCGAAACGCTGCTGCTGCTCGCGAGCAGCGTCACGTTCGGCATGGCCATGCTGAACCTCCACGCGGAGCGCCGTTCTCAGGTGATCGTGTGGCTTGCCGTCACGTTCCTGTTCGGCGCGGGCTTCGTCGCGATGGAGGTCAACGAATTCGCCAAGCTGATCGCCGATGGAGCGGGGCCCGGCACCAGCGCGTACCTTTCGGCGTACTTCACGCTGGTCGGTACGCACGGCCTGCACGTCACGACGGGTTTGCTGTGGATCGCGATCATGATGCATCAGAGCTTCAAGTTCGGCCTGACCGGCACCGTTCGCCGCCGTCTTGCGTGTCTGAGCCTTTTTTGGCACTTTCTCGATCTCGTGTGGATCTGTGTGTTTACGTTCGTTTATCTGCGAGGTTTCCTGTGAGCCAATCCCATGCCACTCATCAGGCCGGCCACGACGCGTCGCACGGCAGCTTCAAAGGCTACATGGTCGGGACCGTGCTTTCGCTCGTGCTCACGCTTGCGTCGTTCGGCGTGGTCATGTTCCGCGTCGTTTCGCCGGGCGTCGGGCTCGCGGCCATCGTCGTGCTTTGTATTGCGCAGCTCGTCGTGCAGCTCTTCTATTTCCTGCACATCGGCGCTTCGCGCAGTGAGCGCACCAACACGGGCATCTTCGTCTGCACGGCGTTCCTGATCGCGGTGATCGTCGGGCTGTCGCTCTGGGTCATCCACAACGCCAACGTCAACATGATGCCGACGCAAATATCGATCGATCGTGCGATGGCACACGATTGACCGAGGTGTTGCGTCCCTGAAAGCGCGCGCTGGCCGGGACCCGGCCACGCGCCCGCCATTCGCCTCGGGCACGGTGCATGCGCAATACGAAGCGTCGCGACACACCGTCGCTTTTACGTGGAGTGTGACCATGAACAAGGACCAGGTGAAGGGCACGGCTGAAAAGATGAAGGGCAAGGCAAACGAGGCCTTGGGGCGCGCAACCCACAACCCGGCGCGCGAAATGAAAGGCGACCTCCAGCAGGAAGCCGGACAGACCCGCAAGGACGTCGGCGACATGAAGGAGGCCGTGAAGGACTCGACGAAGCGTCATCACTAATCTGCGATGGCTAACCCGCGGCGGCGCTGCCTCGCAAGAGGTCGCGCCGCCGTGCTGTCTGCGATTGGAAGAATCGCCGCGAGGCGCCGAAGGCTGGCCCGCCATTTCGGTCCGGCGCCGCGCAACGCTTGCCGTGGGCCGTCATCCCGGATTTTTTTCACGAATCGCTCGCATATCGTTACGGAGTACACATCGAAGGATGGCGGTACGGCATTTCTGCTGGGCCGCTTTCGTCACGCCTTCATGTTTTCCGTGCGCAATATGGGCGAGCGATGCGGCGAAGCGCCATCAAAACAGGTATGCTGCAGGCATCCCGCGTGCCCCCGCGCGGGGATCGAATGCGGAGCTCACGATGTCTGCCATCCCTGCCGACAGGTCCGCCGGCTTGCGCGAAGTCTGGTTGATCCGCCACGGAGAAACGGAATGGAGCCGCTCGGGGCAGCACACCGGCCGCACTGACATCGCGCTCACGGAGCACGGGCGCGAGCAGGCGCGCTCGCTAGCCCCCTCGCTTGCCGCGCAGCGCTTCGACGCGGTGCTCTGCAGTCCGATGTCGCGCGCCATCGAAACTTGCCAGCTCGCGGGTCTCGGCGACCAGATGACGATTTCGGCCGACCTGCACGAGTGGGACTATGGGATCTACGAGGGCCGCACCACGGCCGATATCCGCAGGGCCGAGCCTGGCTGGAGCGTTTGGCATTCGCGCATCGCGCATGGCGAGGACCTCGATCGGATCCAGGCGCGCGCCGCGGCCGTTGTCGAAAACCTCCTGGTCATGCGGGGTCGCGTGGCGCTGTTTTCACATGCGCATTTCCTGCGCGCAGTGGGCGGCTGCTGGGTTTCCGGCTCGGCGGCGCTTGGCGAGCATCTGTATCTCGACACGGCGTCGGTGAGCGTGCTCGGCTTCGACCACGAAAGCCGCGCCATTCGCCGCTGGAATGCACTCGGGGAGCGCCGGGCGCTGATGTGACCGGGGGAAGGCGCGCACTTACCGTAGCGAACAAGACAGCCAATGCGCAAAGCGCGCGCCGTCGAGCCGCGAACCTTCGGGCGTGGCGCTGCCCAGCATGGCGACGATCAGGGCCGCCGGCCGTGCACCATCACGCGCATGGCCATGTGGTGGCCGGATTCGTTGATGAAGGCGGTCTTCTGCACGTTGGTGCGCGCCGGCCCGTAACGCACCAGGCGGTTGCTGTTCACAGGCTGCAGTTGGCCCATGCCCTTGGGCACGCGTTCCTGATGATCGATCGAATAGCGGCCCTTCGACTTATTGAACGGGCGGCGAACGGCTTCCTGTACTCCGGGATGCCCCGGGAGAACAGGGATGCTCAATCAACTTTCCGACACCTTCCTGCTCGTTTTCGCCGGACTGTTTCCCATCATCATTCCGCCGGCAGCGGGCTTTATCGTCCTCGGTGTCCTGCATCACGCGACGTCGAGAGAACGCGCATGTCCTGCGCGGACCATCGCGATCACAACCTGGCCATCCTGCCCGGCTCGCTGCTGATGGGTGCTTACGTGCCCTCGTTCCCTGGCATATCGATACCGGCGTTGCGCGTTGCGGGCGGTCTCGTGATCGCGTTTGCCGGCTGGAACCTGCTTCAGAAGCCGTCGGACGACGTCATTGGGTGCGAGCGGGTATCGTTTGCAGCGACGTGATGTTTCCGGTACCTGACGCGCCGCGCAAGATCGTCGGCGATCCGTTGCGCGGCGCGGACCGTGATGAAGCGGCGCCGCAACTGACGCAGCCGCTTACGCCGACGCACCCAGTTGTGTCGCAAATGCTTCAAGCGACATCGGTCGTGCAAACCGGTAGCCCTGCAGCACATGGACGTGCCGGCACTGAAGGTATCGCCATTGCGCTGCCGTCTCGATGCCTTCCGCGATGATCTTCACCTTCAACCGGCGCGCGAGATGGATCACGCTGTCCAGAACCGGCTGCTCCACCGTGTTTTCGGCGACGCGTGAAACGAGGCTTTTATCGACTTTCAGCACGTCGATACTCAGATCGTTCAGCAGCGAAAGATTCGCGTGGCCCGTACCGAAGTCGTCTATCGCGATGCTGATGCCGAGACCACGCAGACTCGCGAGCGAATCCCGCATGGCATCGTCCAGCACGATGAGTTCGCGTTCCGTCACCTCCAGCACGAGCCGGACGTCTGGACGCTGGAGTGCGCGCAGAAAGCGGCGGCAGTCCTCGACCAGACTGCCCTCCACGAGTTGTGCCGGGCACACGTTGAAGCTGATGTGAAAGCCCTGCGGAAGATCGACTGCATTGAGCGCTTTCGCAACCGAAGTCATCAATTCCCGCGTGAGCGGCACGACGAACCCGGATTCCTCCGCCGCAGGAATGAACTGGTCAGGAGACACAAAGCCGAACGTGCCGTGACGCCAGCGCGCCAGGACCTCCGCGCCCACCCATTCGCCGCTGTGCGCGTCTACCAGCGGCTGGAGGTACGGCGAGAATTCGCCCGCCTGCAGCGCCTTGCCCAAAACCTTGCTTGCACGTTGGGGCTTGCCGGCAAACCACCAGAACAACGAAGCGGCCAGTGCCGACAGAACCATGATCGCCACCTGCCAGATGGCGAAGCGATAGGACACTCCCGGGAGCAAATCCGGTTGGCTGTAGCCGGCCTGGACCTCCAGCGGGTAACGCGTCGATCCGGCCACGGCCCACGTCGTTCCGGCGGCAGGCGCGCGATGCTCGACCACGCCCTCCGCGCTGAGCCAGACGTCGCCTACGCGAAGCGCTGCGGTTCCTGTGCGATCGAAAGCCTTTAGCGCTCGGGCCAGGTGGTGACCATCCACGGCAATCAATGCCGCGCCGTCATGCGTCGCCGCCCGCAGCACGAGCAGCGGCGAATCAGGCGTGACGCGGTTGAACGGCAGGAGCTCCAGCGTGCCGCTCGCGAACGCCTTCGAATCGATGACTTCGTGTGCCTCGCCGAGCAGTGAGGAACAGTACAGAATGCCCGAGGGATCCACGAGATTTGCGGAGCGCACGTAAGGTCGCGACTGGACTGCCTCGCGTAGGGGAAGTGCCGCGCGAGAGCAGGGCTGATCCGCGAACGCGAGCGTTTCCGTGGCCGCTTCGGATGCCTGATCGATCATTTTTTCGATCTCGCTCAGAATGACGCGGCTGCCTTCGGTTGCCTGTCTGTTCATATGCGACTCGACGACTAGTCGCTCGATTGCAATTCCGACGATTGCAACGATCAGAAAAATGGCGATCGCCAAAGCGATACGTCGAGTGCGCGCGATGCGCGGCAAGGTAATGGGGTTCATCGTCAAATCCTTTGTTTGCCTGGAGTCAGGAATTGCGAGCTGGCCGCCTGTGCCCTGCGTTGCACGCGGGCTTCCTTTTAGGTACCTGGGTTGGCAACTTGCATAAGCGCCGCCTCGATCATGAAAAACCAGTGCGTGGTATTGCGGATGTAGTCGGCAGCGGCCTTACCGCGCTATGACATGCTGTGAGGCCGCTCCCGACCCGGCGCACACCGTCTATTGATAGTCGACCAGCACCTGCATACTGCCGCTCACCGACCCAGGCTTGACGCTCGCGCCCGTCTGGATATACGACGCCTGGAAGGAAACCGAATACGAACCGCCGGTTGCCGGGTTATAGGCAGTAAGCTTGTTCGACGTGTTGAACGTCACGGGCGTGCCGTTCGTATCGGTCACGCGGATGCGGACACCCGTGGCCGTCGAACCCGATCCGAGCGGCAAGGTGCCCGCGTAGCCGGTCGTTTCGCTGCCGACCGGCGTGAGGCTGTAGCCTACGCGGCTCACGCCCGCGGGGCAGTTCTGGAGGGTAATAGAGAAATTCTGCGCGCCCGAAGTCGTGCCCAGGCCGCTGAAATTCCCCGAGCTGACAGACGGCAGAGTGATAGTCTGGTTCGGAACCGAGCAGGATTGCGTCTTGATCGTTGCCTTGGGAAAAAAATACCAGACGAGCGCCGGCAAGCTGGCTCCGCGGTCCAGGGTTGTGACGGCGTATGAGGGCGAACTCGACGCCCCGATCTGGCCGGCGATGATCGGGTCTCCCGTGGCGATCAGTTGAAACACGAGGGAAGTGGTGAGTGTGATCGTGGTGCTGCTAGAGGGCAACGGCTTCCCGTTGGCGAGTATTCTGAACGCGATACCCTGCACCTCGGTCGCCAGGTTCGGTCCGCCTGTGTAGTAGGAGTCGCGGTTGTAAAGCTGCATGGCGACTAGCGTGCAACTGCTTGCGTTGCACAGTTGTGTCGGCGTCAGAGAGTCCGTCGCAAGGACTGTGCCCGCGGGATATTGTGTTGCCGTCGTGATCGTTCTGCTGCTGAACGGGGGGTAGCTGGTAGTGTCAGGGTTAACAGCAAAGACCGGCGACGACATGCCGGCCAGCAGGGCTGCCGCCACGAGGCCGATCGTGGCGCAGCGCTTGTGAACGTCCTGCGCGATTGCGAGAAGGGTACGCCCCAGTACGGAAGAAAAGCAGTTCATCGAGTTCCCCTCATGTTCTATGCGAGTGCGCAACGCCCGATTACTGGTAATCCAGCAGCACTTGCATACTGCCGCTCACCGACCCGGGCGTGACGCTCGTTCCCGTCTGGACATACGACGCCCGATGAGGAACGGAATACGAACCGCCGGTTGACTGGTTATAGGCAGTGAGCTGGTACGACGTGTTGAACGTCACGGCCGTGCCGAGCGAATTGGCCACGCGGATGCGGACGCCCGTAGCCGTCGAATCGGCGCTGAGCGGTAACGCACCTGGGACCGTCGTTTCGCTACCGACGGGTATGAGGCTGTAGCCCACGCGGTTGTAGCCCGGTGGGCAACCGGTGAAGTTGATGTTGAAGCTCTGTGTGCCTTGGACGCTGCCGACGCCACCGAAATTTGTGGGACTCACCGCCGGTAGCGTGACGGTCTGGTTTGGAACTGAGCAGGTTCCATTGATGACCTGAACCGTTGCTGCAAGAAAGAACTGGTATTGGTTCGGTTGGCCGAGACTAAACGTGAAGTAAGCGGGGGACATGTTTGGCGCGATCAACCCTTTTAAGGAGCCAGGCTGGATAGCCGTTCCATTGGCCACCAACTGAATCTCAATGGGGCTCACGATAGTGGTTTTTAGCATGCCGGCGACCACTGGTTGCCCGTTGAGGATCATTCGAGTTGAGAGGCCGGTGACGGAGGTCAGGACATCTGGCCCGCGAACTGACGTCGATCCGCCGAACTGCCATAGCTGAACGTCCCAGGAACCCGTACATTGCGCTGCACGGCAGATTTGTTGCGGCGTGACATAGTCGCGCGCAACTATTGTGCCGGGGGCAACAGTCGCCGGCACCTTGATTGTCCCTTGGCCGAATACGTATTGGGCAAATGCCGGCGACGAAATCGCAGCCATGAGTCCCACGGCTGCGAGCCCGCTTCGCGCCCATCGGGCACAGGCTACTCGCGTAACCGATGATTTGACGATAGACGCTGCAATAGAAAGAAAGCGGTTCATGTTGGATATCCTTGTGCCGCCTAATTTTGAAGCGGCTTTTCTGCCGAACTCCTGGCGTTCTGGTTAATTGGCAATGGGATCCGGCAACTCGTTTCGATCTGCTGGTATCCATGTCCGGATTTGCTGTCTTTCGCCGGGGCCAGTTTGTATGGCATGGCGCATGACGTATCGCCTTTGTTCCAGCGGACGGTCAAGGTGCCTTCGTCCTGGAGTCCGCGTGCGAGGATCCGACCACCCTGGCCGACCACGCCAACCTCCTTGCCGGATTCGTCGAGTACCTCGGCGCCGAACGGCATGGCCTCGCCGTTGGTCTGGCGGACGGTGATCAACGCAGCACGACCGACGTCGGTCGAGAACTTGATCAGCGGTACGGCTCCTGCATGGGGCGCGACCTGTTGCGACGTGACCTTCAACTCCACGTCGAGCGGAAGCCCGGTCGGATCGAGTTGGATGGCGTTCATCGAGTACGGCGTGAGCGACGGTACGACCGCATAGCCGCGACTGTCCACCCGTACGCCCGGCGAGTTGAGAACACGTGCGCCTTCCGCACCAGGCACCTCGACGACGCCGAACGTATCGGACAGCGGCTGCGCCAGCGTGATGCCGCCCGGATGCGCTACCACTGCACCTTGCGCGCCGATCGATGCCTGCTGATAGCCTCGGCCCGCGCCGGCGCTTGCGGTCAACTGGGCATACGGCGCGCGATACACGAGCGTGCCGCTTCCATCGGTCGACGATCCGCTGTGTTGAGACGTATGGTTTGCCGTCGCGCTGTAATACAACGAGTCGTCGGCCCCGACGCTTCCCGACAGCATTGTCTGCGCCTGGGTGCGGCCGCTGGTGTCGTGGCTCAGGTTCGAAGTGGACATGACCGAATGCGACTTGCCCAGCGGAATAGTGACGCTCGCGTAAAACGTCGTATTCGTGCCGCGGAGGCTCGTTTTCTCGCGCATCACCGAAAGCTGGTAGTTGACGTTGCGAAACGCATTCGAATACACCGCGTTATAGGTCACGTCCGAGCCGGGGCGGTTCCAGTAAGTGCCTGCCGACAGCGTCATGCCGAAACTCCCAGCCCTTTCACCAAGGCTCTGATTGATCGACAGCGATGCGCGGTTGCGTTGCCGCATGATGTCGTTCACCGACCCGCCGTGCGCCACGGTTTCGCGCGTCAGCATTGCGTCGTTGAGCGAGAAAAAGCCGCCGGTCGAGTATCGGTACGCAGCAATGGCGATGTCCGTGGACGTCTGCGGAATCGACTTCGAATAGCTGACCCGCATACTGCTGCCGCTGTAGTGCCTCTCGCCAGGTACGGACGTCGTCGCTTGCGTGACGTCCAGCCCGAGCGCGCCGAACGGAGTATTGAGCGCGGTTCCCAGCATGAACGACAGATAACCCTGGCCGGCCGTCATGCCGCCGTAGCCGGTCAGCAGGTTAGTGATGCCTTGCTGCCACGTGCCCTGCACGAACAACGGGTTGCTGTCGCCTTGCGACGTGCGGACCGTACCGGCCACGAAGCTGTACCGATGCGTGCCGGGACGCAATGAAAGCGGAACGGCCGCATACGGTATCGAAAAGCTGTGGACCGAACCGTCGGCTTCGGTAACCGAAACGTTCAGGTCGCCGCCATAGCCGGTCGGATACAGGTCGTCGATCTCGAATGCCCCGGGCGCCACCGTCGTTTCGTAGATCTTGACGCCATTCTGGGTGATCGTGACCCGCGCGTTGCTCGAGGCGATACCGCGCACGACCGGCGCATAGCCACGCATCGAGTCCGGTCGCATCCGGTCGTCCGTTTCGAGCTTGACGCCACGGAACTGCGTTGAATCGAACAGCTCACCGCTCGTATAGGCTTCGCCGATCGTCAGTTGCGACGTGAGCGAAGGCAAGTCGCGCTGTACGTAAGTGGCGATGTCCTGATAGCTTCCGCTGCTTCTGCTAGCCCAGCTATACGATCCCTGGTGCCGGAAATGCCAGCTACCCAGGTTGAGGCCCGCCATCAGTCCAACATAGCCCTGCGACGTCGTGGTGCCTCCCGAGGTGCGGGAGGTGTACGCGTTGGCGCTGTAGTTCAGCATGCCGGTGGTTACGCCGGCATCCCATTGGTTCGGGCTGACGTAACCGCGCGGCGTTCTGCGCAGCATGCTCTGCGGGATGCTGAGCGAGAGACGCTGCTCGCCGAGGTCGAATACGACGGCTGCATCCGTGATGGCTTCGGGCAGCGCGACGCACGCGTCGTTTGCCTTGAGCTGGTTTTGCACATCGACCGACAGCTTTTGCAGATCGACGCCGATACTCTCCAGGAGCGCCGCATTGAAGCAGGGCTGTGCGTTTTTTTCGGCGGCGACGGCGCGAAACGACACGGGTGTGCGCGTGACGTCGTTGCCATTGACGTAGATGTCGACGGTGTATTCACCGGGCAGGACGACATTGCCTTTTTCGAAGCGGGAAAGATCGATGCTTTCGCCGCCGGTGTGCGCGAGGAATCCGCTATCGAATTCAACGTCGTCGGAGGCCGATTGCGTGCGGGAGCGTTCCGCCCGGTCGTCCTGTTTCATGGGCGCGGCATCCACGGGCGCTTGCCAGAACAAAAGCGCGGACAGCACGGCCAGATAGAGCGGGTCGAGTCGTGGCACCCGACCACCGTCGAGGCCACCATGGCGGGTAGACAACGTCATGTTGATCCTGTGATTTCTTGAGACTGGTAAGTCGGGTGGAAGGCGATGCGCTCCGTATTGCCGAGCAGCGGACGAACACCCGCCTGCCGGGCGCGTTCAGCGCCGGCAAGGACGAATCGGTGAAGCGGAAAGGGGCTAGGCCAACGGCTCTGGCTTGATGCGGCTCAGTGAAGCGTGCCGTTGCTGATGACCTGGGCCGGCGTCGCAGGACGTATCAATCCCCAGTCGTCGATGCTGCTGTACGTTACGGTGGCGCCGTTCGCGGGAACCGTGGTGAGCCCCGGAATCGGAAAGTAAATCGAGTCCTTGGCGGGAACGTACTGGGGTTCGATCTCGTGCTTACGTCCGGCTGCCTCAAGCTCGACGCTGCCCAGGTTCACTACGTACGAACTGGGATTCGATACCGCCAATTCGTAACCTTTGGTGCCATCGCGGTGCACGATTTCCCACCGCAGTTGCTTCGGGGCATCCTCAGCGCTTCCGGGCAGTCCGGCCGGCCGGTACATCACCTTGATTCGCGAACGGAATGCCAACTGGATCTTGTTCGTTCCATCGTCGCTGCGGGCCTTGGGCGGGATCTCCAGGACATTCAGCCAGAACAGCGACTCCTTGTCTGCGGGTAGCGGCTCGCCGGTATAAACCATGCGCAGCGTCTGGCCTTTGCCGGGATCGAGGCGGAATATCGACGGCGTTAGCACGAACGGCACCTTGATCGACTCCGGAGCGGCTTTTTCGTTGCCCGTATCCATCCATGCCTGAACCAGTGCAGGCGCCTTTCCGTCATTGTCGAGCTTGACGCTTACTTCGCGGCTGGCACCAGGAAAAATGACGCGCGTGCCGGTGATGACCACGCTTGCATGGGCCAGACCGCCCAGAACGATTGCGTTCAGAGCCAGCATGGCGAGTACTTTTGATATCCAGCGACTCATTTGCTTTTCCTTTCTGGTTGGTGGATTGGCCAGGCGGTTTCCATAAGCGGAGCCGCCTGGTGTGTGCGCCAGACCCGTATGGCCGTCCGGCAAGTTGCTGCGTTATTGATAAGTCAGCGAATATGAAACCTGCGAACTCACAGAACCCGGAGTCACCGTCTTGCCGGTGCCGATGTACTGCGCGAAGTATTTCAGCGTGGTGGGGCCGCTGCTGTTGAGCGTCACCAGCTGCGAGTTCTGTTGCCCATTGGGCGCGCCGACCACAATCGGAGCCTGCGACTCGCCCAGCAGGGAGATTTCGACGTTCTTCGCGCCGGAGGTCGAGTCGAGGATAAGCTGCCCGGTCGTCTGGTCGACCAGCGTGCCGTTCGCGAAAAAGGTCGATACCTGGGTCGCGGAGCCCGAGCAGCCGCTCAGGATGATCGAAAACGGCGTGCGCCCTGCGGTGGCGCCGCTTGCGCCCAACATGCTGGCCGAGACGCTCGGCAGCGTCACCGTCATGTCGCCGCCGCTGCCGGTTGCGCCACCGCCTGCGTTGATCGTGCAAGTGGTTGCACTCACATTGCCGTTGAAGGTGATCGTGCCGCCGTCCGCAGCCATGGCAGCGGAACCCGCAGCCGAAATCGATAGTACTGCCAACGACTTGAAGATATGATTCAGTTTGATTTTCATATTTGGTTTACCTTTTACGAAACTATTTGTAGAGTGAAGTTAACTCGCGAGGAGGCGTGACGGATCGCTTCGATATCACTGCGCCCGACCAAGATAATTTTGACAAATTAAGCTTCTCCGGGATATCGGATGGCGACGAAACGGCGGTGCGAGGCTGTCGTACTAGTACTAAATCACTACAATCAGGCGCGTTCTATGCTTGTGAAGGCCGTAGCAGCGCTGACAGGTCATGTGGGTGGTAGGTGGGAAGCCTTTACGGCGGCTCGCCAAAGCGGTGCTTTCGCATATGGACACGATGGCGAGCCAATCCGCAACGAGTTGCCGCGATGAGCGAAATGTTGCGCTGACAACTAGACGTATCGCATAAAGGTCGAAGTTATTTTTGTATTTTGTCCCGGACTCGTCCGACCCATTCTCTGGCGACCGGTGATGCCAACGCGGCGCAGCTGGCCAGATCACCTCGCGTTGAGGTCAGAATGCGTCGTAAGCGCAGTCGAGGCACTTTCTACATGGATGTCTGGCGGCGGGATCTCACGCCTTCCGTTCAAAATGAACGAGATAAGCTCCATGTCATTGGATGCGCCGAACTTGCGCATCGCGCTTCGCTTGTGCGAGCTGATTGTCTGCTTGCTGCGCTTCAGATAGGCGGCGATGTCGGTGACGGTATTGCCTGACGCGAATAGCCTCATAACCTCGGCTTCTTTCGGAGACAGCTCGATAACCGCATCGATTGAACCGCTATGTACGTTCGAGACAATCGATCTGACAGTCGGCGAATGATGTGTCCCGCCCGCAAAGGTGGCATGAACCGCAGTGATAATATGGCCGGTTGCGTCGGCCTTGCTGACTACCGATAGATTGTCTTGGGACGCTAGGGTGCGCATGACGGCGGGATTGTTCATCGTCGTCAGTACGACGATTCCCAGGTCGGGGAATTTCCGCTGCAGATAACCGAAGAGCCCCAAGCCATCGCGATATTTGCCTTCGGGCATCGTGAATTCGCAGATTACGACATCGCACGGTACGTGCTGCAACAGCTCGACGAGCTCGGTTGAATTTCGGCAAGCACCGATAAGGTTTATTTGGCCCGCGTTCTCCAGGATTTGCTGCAGTCCGATAAGAACTGCTGGATGATCGTCGGCAATTGCAACGCGGATGGAGAAATAGTTCATGAAATCGTACCGTTGAATGATGCGGTGCGCGATACGGGGCCGGGTACCCATGGCTCCAAACGGTAGACCTGGCATTTTTGCAACCAGATCGCGTTCCAGGCGTCGGTTCGCTCGGGTATTGCGCTCTCGCCGCCAATGTTCACGCGCTTTGGGTGAGTTGTCGGGACGGATTCGACCCGAGGCCCCGTGCCGTTAGAACAGCGACGAGAACGAGTTTATAAAAATTCGTTAAATCACAGATATCATACAAGTAAGTTATTTCGTCGCCGTTTAATAGTACTTGTATGAAAGTGAAGCTAATGCATTGGAATATCAAGCCGCATGCGAATCGGCCGAAAGCCATTGCGATGTGGGATGCCGATCAGGAGGGGCGCGGCGGCGAAAGAGGAACGGGCACCTACTTGTCTTTGGGCGCGTCGGAGGTCTGCGGGGAAGCGATCAGTCCGCTTTCGATAGCGTAGCGGATGAGCTCGACGTCGTTCGCCACGCCGAGCTTTCGCATGGCCATGGTCTTCTGCGTGCTGACCGTCTGTTTGCTGCGATTCAGTCGTTTTGCGATTTCCGTCATCGAAAGTCCCGAAGCGAACAACCGCGCTACCTCAAGTTCGCGCGGCGAAAGGGGCTGTTGGTTAGCGCGGGGCTCGCCGTTATTCACGACCTGCTCGATGGTGGGCGACAAATAGGAACCGCCGGCGTAACTGCTATGGATCGCCGTGATGATATGACCGGTTGCGTCGGACTTGCTCAGAATGGTGGTTACGCCCGCCGCGATGAGCGCGCGGATGACCGCGGGGCTGTCCATGACCGTGAGGGCGACAATGCCGACTTTCGGGAAATTGCGCCGCAGGTATTCGAAGAGCGCAAGTCCGTCGCTGTATTCGCCGCCCGGCATGGCGTAGTCGGAGACGATCACGTCGCAGGGCTGAGTCCTGAGCGCGGCAATCAATTCGGTCGAGTTATGACAGATTGCGACGATCTGTATCGTGCCGACTGGCTCCAGCGTATGAACAAGTCCACCCAGTACGGTAGGATGGTCATCTGCGATCACGACTTTTATCGAAAACTGGTTTCCGGCGCTCACGGGTTCCCCGCCATGCATATATGCCAATTACGATTTCGGGGCCCGCGAAGCCGGCCTTTCGTTTCGTTACGATGTCAGATTCGGATCATACCCGGACAATTGATTCATCGGGAATCGATCGCCAACCGGCCAGGTATCATGCGCCGCTTGCGGGCCGCGAGCCGCCAAGGCGCGTCCAAGCCGCGGGCGTACCCGTCCCGGCTGCAAAAGCGTGCCTGATAACCCCGAGCCATGCGCCCACCATCCCGGCCCAATCTGCTTGCGCGCTTCCGCGCCCATCAGCGAATCGTCCTGTTCATGGGGGCGGCGGTGCTGACGCTCTTCATCGTGCTGGCGTTCGTGTTGAGTCTCGTCGGCTACGTGCGAGAGGATCTGAATGACGAGCGGCAGACGTTCCGGCGCGATTGGGGACGCGTCACAGATATGGTCTCGGCGAGCGAAACCCGCGTGCGCATCGTGGCGGCGGGCGTCGAGACCGTGTCGAAGGGCGCCGGCAAGGGGGATGCTGCCGACGCGAGGACGTTCGAAGCGCAGGGCGGGCAGCTAGTGCTTCCCGCAGGGGCCGACTCCGGCGGCGCGTGGGTCCTCCGGCTGGCTCCTCGCGAGGAAAGCGGGAACGGCGAGGCGATTGGCCGCTTCCTCGCCGTCGCACGGGGCATTGCCGGCTCGGGCAACAACCTGGTGAAGACGATGAATGACGCCGTCGGGCTTCCGTGGGGGCTCAGCGGTTACCTCGTGACACCAGCGGCGTCCATGGTCGCGATCAGCCCGCTGCCCGCGCCGTCGGCATTGCGGGCGCGGGGCGGCGCCGCTGAGATGGCACGGCTGTCGGACTATTACGAGACAGGGCTGACGGACCTCGGTTCATGGACCGCCGCGCGGCAGCGCGGCGACCGGCGGCTACGCTGGCTGCGTCCGCAGATCGATCCGCTCACCGGTAAATCGCTGTTCCGCATCCTCGCGCTCGTGATCGCGGATGGCCGCCCGTTCGGCGTGGTTGGGGGCGTATTCAGTCCGGCGCGATTGATCGACCGCCTCGAGCCCGGTACGTTTTCCGGCGCTTACCGGGTGCTCGACGAACGCTTCGGTCCGGTGACGGGCAGCGCGTCCAGTCCGTTGGATCCGGCGGAGAAGGCATTCCTGATGGCGCATTGCGCCAGGCCCGCTGCGGCTGTTCAAGGCGGCGTCACGGATCTGTTCCACAGCGGCAATCTGTTGATCTGCGCGCCGCTCGGCGACACCGGCTGGACACTCGCCTACGTGCTGCCCGGTCGCGTCATGGCCGCCCGCGTGGCGCGCGATGTCGCGGGAGTCGCCTTCGCCACGGGGCTTGCCGTCGTCCTGTTGTGGACTTTCGTTCTGCTGTTCAACCGCAAGATCCTCGCGCCGCTGTTCGATCGATCGGAGCGCGTGTTCGAGAGCGAGCATTTGAGCCGCACGCTGATCGAAACCGTGCCGGTCGGCCTGGCGCTCGTCAACGCGAGCAGCCGCGCCGTGCTGCTGGAGAGCGCGCACATGCAGGCGCTGGAGAAGCGCGTCGCGCCGACCGGTGACGCGCTGATCGGCGACGTGCTCAGGCAGCGGGCGCCTGCCGCCTTCGAGGTGTCGCGCGACCGTGTGGCGACGACGTCCGATGTCGAACTGCACCTGCGGACCGGAGACGGGACCACCATCGACATCGCCGCGAAGCTGACGCCGTCCTGGTATCAGGGGCAGCCCGTCGTCGTGGCGGCGCTGTCGGACGTCACCGCCGAGCGGCAACTGGCGCGCGAACTGAGCGCCGCAAAGCGGGCGGCGGACAGCGCGAATGCCGCGAAAAGCGCCTTCCTCGCGACGATGAGTCACGAAATCCGCACGCCGCTGAACGCGATCCTAGGTCATCTCGAACTGCTCGAACGGCTGCCGCAGGCCGCCCCGGTCGCAGCGCGCGTGCGGACCGTCGCGTCGTCGTCGCGGGCCTTGCTGCAGGTCCTCAACGACATCCTCGATTTCTCGAAAGTCGAAGCCGGCGAAATGAGTTTCGAGTCGCTCTGCTTCGACGCGGCCGGGCTCGTTCGGGAAGCGGTTGCCATGTTCATGCCGCTCGCGCAGCGCAAGGGGCTGGCGATCACCTGCGCGATCGATCCCGCGTTGCCGCCGCGATATGTCGGCGATCCTGGGCGGGTGCGGCAGATCGTCGCGAACCTGCTCGGCAACGCGATCAAGTTCACGGACCGGGGCAGCGTCTCGATCGACGTGCGCGCGGGCGAGGGCGGCGCGACGCCGCCACTCGTGATCCGCGTGACCGATACGGGCATCGGCATTCCGGCGGACCGTCTGACGCGTGTGTTCGACGCGTTCGATCAGACCGACGCGTCGATTGCGCGACGTTTCGGCGGCACGGGGCTGGGGCTCGCGCTCTGCAGGCGCATTGCCGGCGCGATGGGCGGCACGATCGACGTGAGCAGCGAGGTGGGGCAAGGCAGTGTCTTCACGGTGACGCTGCCGCTGCCGCACAACGACGATGCGGCGGCCGTTCAGGAAGCCGCGTCGCAGTCGGCGGACGACGGGACCGACATGCGCGGTATCCGCGTACTCGTCGCGGAGGACGACGAGGTGAACCGCGGGCTGATCCGCGACCAGTTCGACGCGCTGGGCTATACGAGCGACATCGTGGAGAACGGTCTCGCCGCGCTGCGCAGTTTCAACGAGCGACACTACGACCTCGTGCTGACCGACCTCGGCATGCCGGTGATGGATGGCTACGCGTTCGCCCGCTGCCTGCGCAGCCAGGGGGCGCGTACGCCGATCATCGCCATCACGGCCGACGTCACCGCTGCCGACACGCAGCGCTTTCGCGACGCGGGAATATCGGGCGTGCTGCTCAAGCCAATGTCGCTCGCATCGATCGATGCGACGGTGCGGCGGCATCTGCGGCTCGCCGCCGATCCGAAGGCTGCCGCGGCGATCGAGGCCGAGGCGGGGCGGGCGGCCCCGGTGTTGCCGGACAGGCTGCGCGCGATACTGGAACAGCAGACCGCGAAATCGCTTGATGTCCTGACGAGCGCGATGGCGCAGGGCGACTGGGAAACCATCGCGTCGCAGGTTCATTCGATCAAGGGCGGCTTCGCGATGCTTCACGTCGAGGACGTGGTCGGCGCGTGCGTGCGACTGGAGACGTTACTCGGCGACGATCCGGACGACGCGGATGGCGAGTTGCTGCAGGCGCTGGCCGGGCTGCGGGAATGCGTCGCCCACGCACTCGGACAAATGGCGCATGGCGAGAAAATCGGTCAAGACAATGTGCGTGATTAAATCAATGCAGATCGTGCTTTCGATACCTGAACTTAAATCGCCGCGTCAATCCGGGAAATGGTCGAAATCAATTCGATTTCCGATTAATCGGGAGAGTGAATCAAGGCATATCCGGATTGACACGCGAAAATCAACTGGTTACCGATAAGTCACGATGGCGGTTATTCCCGAGCGATTGCCGGTATTATCGACAGCCGTCAAATCGATCGGTTGAGACTGCGAGGTCAACCTGAAATTACGTAGTGGGACGTGGTTCGACGTATCGACGAGAGCGACCTTTCCCGCAGCCGGACGAGGGCATGTGGTCCTGATCTGCATCTGGTCTGCCTCGCCGTGTGCGCTCAGCGAGCATGGCGGCTCGACAATCATGCCGCGGAAATGAATGACGCCACTGGCGTGGACGCTCCCGGCGGAGCACATGAGGAGCAGGGACGTGGCTAGTACACGATGTAGGACGATCGAACGGCGTGCCATGAAAACCTCCGCTATGTGAGGTGCATCGCGGCAATCAAAACTGCTTGCCAGGCGATTGCAATTAGTGGCTGTACATATAAAACGAGCCTCACGGATAAAATGTTGATTAAGGAAACCGGGATATTGCGATTAATTGATTGCCCCGGTTGAAATTAGAATAGGCGCATTTCTTCTGCATTGCAAGGATTTTGTAATTTTTCGGAATCGAACGATTTGTTTATGCGAATTCAGGGCAGAGATATTTCTGTAGGACGCAATGCCTTGAAATGCGCAGT
This sequence comes from Paraburkholderia lycopersici, assembly GCF_900096975.1. GTDB lineage: Bacteria > Pseudomonadota > Gammaproteobacteria > Burkholderiales > Burkholderiaceae > Paraburkholderia > Paraburkholderia lycopersici. The sequence goes on along the minus strand of NZ_FMYQ01000013.1, from coordinate 66,766 downwards.
CATGTATATTGAATGACCACTGCACCAGCGCCGCACGCCGCGGCGGTAGTGCATTCTGCAAACCGCGGAGAACAAAATGGCAGACAGGTATGGCGATGAAAGTCGGGGTTTGAGGTATCGCTTCGGGTGCGGTTGTCAAAGCGCTGCGACGCATGAGGTTTGCCGTCGCGTCAGCGAGGCGGTCTCGCGCCGCTCGTTCGCTCAAGACCTCGATGCCGCGTTCGGAGCGGGCAACCGCAGCTCGACCGATCCGGCCGACGCGGCTCTCGCCCGGAATGCGGCGCGTCGCATTGTTCTGAGCGGTGCGCGGATCTTCGACGGAGTGTCCGGCAAGCTGATCGAGGGAACCGACGTGATCGTCGCGGGCAACCTCATCGAGGATCTGCTGCCCGCCGGGCAAGGGGGTGGCGATGCGCGGGTGATCGACTGTGCGGGGCACGTCATCATGCCGGGACTGATCGACGCGCACTGGCATTCCATTCTCGCCGCCGTTCCGCTCGACGTGGCGATGACAGCCGACATCACCTACGTCTACCTTCTGGCGGCGCAGGAGGCCGAACGAACGATCCTGCGCGGCTTCACCACGGTCCGCGACGTGGGCGGTCCCTCCTTCGCGTTGAAACGGGCAATCGACGAGCATCGCATTGCCGGGCCGCGCATCTTTCCTTCGGGCGCGATGATTTCGCAGACGTCCGGACATGGCGACTTCCGCAGCCGCCGGGAGTTGCCGCGCACGGCGCTGTGCTCGCTGAGCGCGGCAGAGGCGGCCGGCATATCGTCGATTGCCGACGGCGTGCCCGAAATTCTGAAACGGGTGCGCGAACAACTGATGCTCGGCGCCAGCCAGATCAAGATCATGGCGGGTGGCGGCGTGTCGTCGATGTTCGATCCGCTCGATTCCATCCAGTACACCGAAGAGGAAATGCGAGCCGCGGTGACGGCGGCATCGGATTGGGGAACCTATGTTTGTGCCCACGTCTATACATCGGCGGGCATCCGCCGCGCCTTGTCGTGCGGCGTGAGGTCCATCGAACACGGCCAGCTTGCGGATGAGGAGACGGCGCGCAGGATGGCCGATGCCGGCGCATGGTGGAGTCTGCAACCTTTTCTGGCCGACGAGGATGCGAATCCGAAGGCAACGGAAGCGCAGCGGCTTCAGCAGAAGGCCATCGCGGAAGGAACGGTGCGCGCCTTTGAACTTGGTCAAAAGCACGACGTGAAAATGGCGTGGGGAACCGACGTTCTGTTCAATCCCGCGGGTGCTTCGACGCAAGGCAGGCAGCTTTCGAAACTGGCGCGCTGGTTCGAGAACGTCGACGTCCTGCGGCTTGGCACCAGCCGCAATGCCGAGCTTCTCGGCTTGTCTGGCTCGCGCAATCCTTATCCTGGGGAATTGGGCGTGATCCGGCCGGGCGCGTTTGCCGATCTTCTGGTCGTCGAAGGCAATCCGCTGGATGACGTAGCCCTGATCGCAGACCCGCAGAAGAACATGCGGATCATCATGAAGGACGGTCGGATCTACAAGAACACCCTGGGGGTGCAATTCCAGTAGACGGGATGTTTTTCTCGGGCTTAATCGGCGGGGTGTCGTTGTCCAGTTCGTCAGCCATGACCATAAGCATGACACTCCCCGGGCTCCGTGAGGGGGGAGCAATAAAGCATAAGCGCTCCAACGGCCTCGACTTATGCCTTATTTACCAATCCCTCACGCAGCGGAAGCCCGCATAAACATACTGGTAGCGCGGCTGAAACCAGTTACGGAAGGTCGGCCGCAGCATGCAGTGCGCCGTGCGTGGCGAGCCGCCTTTCATTAAATAGTGTTGACCGTCGAAGAAGTTCGCCGAATAGCCTTCGTAGAACGGAAACGCCTTAAAGTCCGGCAACGGCCCGAAAAGCGTCGACGTCCATTCCCAGCCGTTGCCATACAGGCCTTCCACGCCCCACGTGCTGACGCTGTCCGGCGTCGCGTCCACTGCCACCGGGTTCCAGTCGCGAAAATCGAAATTGTCGGTTCGGCCCGGCAACGCGCCATGCGCCGCGCGCTGCCATTGCGCTTCGCTCGGCAACTTGACGCCGCGCCAGCGGGCAAAGGCGCTCGCTTCGGCGTGGCTCACGTAGACGGGCCACGCGAGTGGCAGCGCAATGTCTTCGAACATCGTGCGCAGTCGCCAGCTTTCGGGTCCGCGCAACCAGAACACCGGATGCTCGATCCCGGTGCTTTGCTTCCATGCCCAGTCCGCGGCGTTCCAGAGGTCGCGCCTGCGATATCCGCCATCCTCGACGAATTCGAGAAACTCGCCGTTCGTTGTCATATAGCGGTCGATCTCGAACGCCGGCACGTCTACCTGCTGCTCGCCGAATTCGTTGTCCCAGCCGAATACGCCGCGCTCTGCGGTCATGCCGAGTTCCGTGCGGCCCGCGGGCACGTGCACCATCCCGGGCTCCACGGCATAAAGATGACCGGCGCGCGCGGACGGCGCGTCGGGTACGTGTTTTTGCTCGAACGGTAGCTGGTGGAGCATGTAAGCGAGCGTTTCGACGTGCATCAGCCGGTGCTCGATTGCCACGTTCAATAGCTGTCCTGGCGTGTCGTGGTTCGAAACATCGGGCGGCAGGTCGAGCGCCAAAAGTTGTTCGTCGATGCGCCTGCGCGCATCGCGGCCGTAGGCATGGACTTCGGCGAGCGCGGGCCAGTCGGCGGGCGTGTCGGTCGGCAACCCGCCATCGACGGGGTCGATGCCGAACGCAAACAACCGATCGAGGCGCGCATCGGACGAAGGCAGGTCGAACAGGCGCTTGTCGAAGAGGTTGCGGTCGAACGCTTCCAGATGGCCGATGTAAAACACAATGCGGTGACGCTCGCGAATCGGCCGCTCATAGAGAAACTCGGGCTTGACGACGTCGAAGAGGGCGTCGCTGGCGGCGCGCGCGTGGGCGAGGCGCGAAGCCAGCGCGGGGGAATGCGGGAGAGGCATTTCGGCGATTCTCCTTGCGTGAGCGTATTTGGGAACTTTAGCCCCGCGCAGGAGTTGTGCCAACGTAAACGCCGCGCTGCCCAGGCGCGGCGTGAGCGGTTCCGGACCAGGAGCCCGAGACGGGGCTCCAGCGCACAGCCGCGAATTACAGGTGACGCAAGCCCTCGAGGTCGATGATGCGGATGAGCTTGCCCTGTGCGTCGATCAGGCCGCGCTTTTGAAATTTCGACAGGGTGCGACTCACCGTTTCGAGCGTCATGCCGAGGTAGCTGCCCATATCCTCCCGTGTCATGCGCAGGTTGAATTCCGCATGCGAATAGCCGCGCTGGCCGTTGCGTTCGGAAACGTCCAGCAGGAAGGCGGCTACGCGCTCGTCGGCGGAAAGCGAGCCGAGCACCATCATTTGCGACGACTCACGAATGAGCTGTTCGCTCATGAGGCGGTGCAGCCGGTCCTGCATGGCGCCGGTTTCCCGGCACATGTGCTTGAGCGCCGAGTAGGGAATGATGCAGACCGAGCTGTCTTCGAGCGCGACGGCGCTACAGGTATGCAAGCCCGTGCTGATGCCGTCGAGGCCAAGCGGGTCGCCGGCGAGCCGCAGCCCGGTGACCTGCTCGCGGCCGTCGCGGTGCGCCATCACCGTCATGAGCGAGCCCGAACGCGCGACGTAGAGATTGTCGAACGGATCGCCGACGCGATATACGGCTTCGCCTCGTCGCACGCTGCGTGCGGAGCAGATCAGCGCTTCGAGTTTCGGCATGTCGTCGAGGGTAAGGCCCTGCGGCATGCACAAATGACGCATCGCGCAAGCCGAGCAGCGCGTGGACGTGCGCGGAGCCGCCACGGGCGTGCGGTTGCCGCGGCGCACGGTATGGGAAACGACGGTAGGGGTAAGCATAGCCACGCTCCTTTGATCTTTGTCCAAGGATTGTCTACCGGGGTCGAATCTCAGATTGGTGGCAAAGTGACGCGCTTTTGAGATGAATGCTGTTGAGTCTTGTCAGGCACCGCTTGCGCGGCGCCTGACGGAGCGCAAGCGGCATTTCGAAAACGCGGTGCTTTGGGGCGCTATTGATCGCCGGTATCGGCAGCGTTGCCCGCGGCGGACGGGATGAGCAGAACGGGCAGCGACGATTGGCGCACGCAGCGCTCGGCAACGCTGCCGAGGATAAGACGCTGGAAGCCGCGGCGGCCGTGCGTGCCCATCACGATCAGATCGGCGCCCGCGGTCTTCGCGGCGTTGAGCACGAGCGTCGGGACGTCGTCGAGCGAAGACGCTTCGCCCGTGAGCATGGCGCCTTCGACGCCTCGCTCATGCATCGCCTTGTTCATTTCTTCGGCGAGTTCGTTGCCCTGCGCGATCATCTGGTTGCGCAGGATCGACGGGTCGTAGCCGGGCGCGTCGAAATACATGGGCGTGTTCTCGATCACGTAATACGGCTGCAGGGTCGAGCCCATCGCCTTCGCCAGCTCCAGCGCGGCTTCGAAGGCGCGGCGCGACGTGGCGCTGCCGTCGACGGCGACAAGGATGCGTTTGTACATAAGACCTCCTCTTTGGTGGGATCGAGAATCGCGCGGCCTCTGGTTATGTTTTGCCGGGGCCGGCGCGGCGTGTCGTGACTGGCGAGAAGCTTAATGGATCGCGAGCAAATATGCAGTCGGACTGTATGAAAGATGGAAGGCGCGGGAAGGAAGATCAAGGGGTTTGCGTCGGAATAGCGTGCCGTTACCTGCGATTCCAGTTGCTTTTTCGTTCGGTTGCGCACACACCGTCGTACCGCTATCGTTGCGTCTTTTTCGCCCCGCGCAGTTTTCGCCCCGTGAAACCTTCCTCCGCCAGCCTGCCGTTTCGCGACGCGCTGCTTGCCATGCTCGGCATCGGCCTCGTGAACATGCTCGTCGCGCTCGATCAGACCGTCGTCAGCACTGCGTTGCCGTCGATCGTCGCAGAACTCCACGGTTTCGAATTTTACGCGTGGATCGCGAGTGCCTACCTGCTGGCCTCGGTCGTAACGGTGCCCGTGTTCGGCCGGCTCGGCGATTATTTCGGCCGCAAGCGCTTCGTGATCGCCGCGGTGATCGTGTTCACGGCGGCTTCGGTGCTGTGCGGACTGGCAACCGACATGCGTTTTCTCGCGGCGGCGCGCGCGTTGCAGGGGGTAGGGGGCGGCATGATGGTGGGGACGGCGTTCGCCTCGATTCCCGATCTCTTTCCCGACCCGCGTGCGCGCGTGCGCTGGCAGGTCGTGATGGCCGCAGCCTACGGCATCGGCACGGCAGCGGGGCCCTCGCTGGGCGGCTGGCTCAGCGAGCACTTCGGCTGGCGCTCGACCTTTCTCGTCAATCTGCCGGTCGGCGCGCTCGCCCTCTATTTCATCCGGGCACACCTGCCGCGTTACCGGCCGGCGCGCGCCGGCGACGTCCGCATCGACTGGACCGGCGCTGCGCTCGTCGCGCTGGTGCTGGGCGGCTTTCAGACGTTCATCGAGGCGGTGCCGAAAGACGGACTGACGACCGGCAACGCCGTGCTCGCCGCGGCGGTGCTCGCCTGCACGCTGGCGCTGCTCGCCTGTGAGCGCCGCGCGACACACCCGATCATTCCGCTCGACCTCTTTCGCGATCCGCAGCTCGTCACGCTGTTCACGCTCTCGACGCTGTCGGGCTTCGTGATGTTCTCGCTGATCTTCTTCGCGCCGCTTCTCCTGCAGGGCGGCTTTGGGCTGTCGCCCCAGGAAGCCGGCCTGCTGGCGACGCCCATTGCCGCCTGCATCGCCCTTGGCAGTCTGATCAACACGCGCATCGTGATCCGCCTGCGCAAGCCCACGACGATTCTCACGGCCGGTTTCAGTCTGCTGGTCGGGGCGTCCGCCGGCCTTGCCTTCGCGTCCCGGCACACGGCGCACCTGTGGCTCGAACTGACGATGTCGGCGGTGGGCATCGGACTCGGCTTCATCCTGAACAACCTCAATATTTTTGGCCAGGAGATTGCCGGGCGCGAGCGCTTCGGCATCACGACCGCCTTGCTGCAATCGACCCGCATGGTGGGCGGCATGCTCGGCACCAGCATCGTGGCGACCATCGTCAACCATCGCTATGCGGCCGGAGTCGGCGACGCGCTGGCGGTCCTCGGCGCGCCGTTGCGGCAGCGCTGGCACCTTCAGCTCGCCGACCCGCGCGTGCTGATCGACCCGGCCTTGCGCGAGACTCTCATCGCACAGATGAAGACCGCGGGTCTCGACGGCGAAGCGCTGATCGATGCGGTGCGCCATGTGCTGGTGGACGCGATCCACCTGGGAATCGGGCTGACCGGCTGCGCGGCCCTGGCGGCGGCGCTATGCGTGGGGCGGATTTCCCATATCCGTTTCGCACGCAGTGCTTCGGCGCCGAAAAGCGGCGAGGCGCGAACCGATGAGGTCAAGGTCGAATGAGACCCCATGAGGTCTGTGGCCTTGCAAATTTGGATTTGTCGGGCAAAAAAGCGCGACGATCGTCGAAGACCGCCGCGCCTCGCCGGTAAGTTCTCTTCCCTCCGGCGCGATACTCAGGCCGCGTTCGCCATCGGCCCGAAAAGCGCGCTGTGGGTCTGCTGGCTCATCGCGATTTCGAGCGCGACGGCGTTCTCTACGCCAATGCGCATCGGCGCGCCGATCCGCGCCAGTTCGATGCCCGTGCGGCGCAGCAGGCGCTCCATCGGCGTCGTGGTCACCGTCACGTAGCTGCTGATGCCCGCGCGGTCGGCGAACGAAACCACTGCGCGCATCGCGCCCAAAGTCACGTCGGCGAAGCCGAACGCCTGATCGTTGCCCGACTCGATGGCGAAGCGGCTCAGTTCCCAGACATTGCGCGCCGCCGGCGCCGCCTTGCCATGAAGCAACTGCGGGAAGGTATCGCGCAGCATATTCGGGCCTTCGGTGGGCATCATGCGCCAGCAGCCGCGCACCTGTCCCGCGCCATCCTGGATCAGCATGTAATGGGGCCCGAGCGCGTCGTAGCCGTCGATTTCCATCCCTGCGATGGTGGGAATGTCCCAGCCGAGCCGGTCGCGGAACACGCGTGCCCGCAACCGGTACATCTCGTTGATGTCCTCGTTGTTGAAATCCTGTCTCAGTCCGATCCGTATCGCAACTTGCATGACAACTCTCCCGTTTTGTGTGGAAGCGCGGCAGTACGGTTCGAAAGCTATGCGTTATGAATATAAAAAAACACCTATCTAGATAGGTAGGTGCGGAGGTAGGGGCTCTTAAGGAGAATCACTTCGGCGGCAGTCACTCATCAGGCATATCTGACAGCGAGAGTCATCATGGAACTTATGGACAATCAATGGCACTCGGGTGCGAATACCATTTCGTCTTCCGGGGATCTGTCTTCGGTAATCGACCGCGTCCTGATCATTGCGTACCGGAAGAAGAAGAAAGAGAGCCAACGCCGCTTCTGGGCGCGCTTTGGCGTGACGCAGTCGCGCGGCAGCCGGTTCGAGTCGGGCGCGGAAATCCCGCCGCCGGTGTCGATCTTGCTCGGGCTGTACTTCAACAAGACGATTTCGGACGGCGACCTCGGCCGCGCCGAACGCGTGCTGCGCCGTCCCGAAGCACCAATGGTGCTTAGCCCGGGTCAATAAGACCCATTTGGGTTGCAATCACGGCTGCCGCACGCCGTGAGTTCACGCCGAACTTCCCGCGAATGTTCTTCATGTGGAAGTTCACGACGGCTTCAGAGCAATTCAGGATGTGAGAAATCTCCCAAGTGGACTTGCCTAGCGCAGTCCACTTGAGGCATTCCTTCTCGCGCGGCGTGAGTTTCGGGATCAGCGACTGGACATGGTCGTTCAGGTGCCGCCGGCTCGTGTCGAGCACGAGATCGCGCAGCAGTACGAGATTCGGCAGCGCGCGGTTCACGTCGTCCCAGAACCCGTCGGTCGGGTTAGCGTCGTTGACGAAGCACAGCATGCCGATTTCCTGACGCGGGCCGTGGATCGGCAGAGTAATGCCCGCGCGCAGCCCATACGAGCGGGCCTCCTCATACATGGATTGCTGCTGCTCGCTCGAAAACAGTTCCGGCGACCAGATGAGCGGCGACGAACGCGTTGTGCAATGCGAAACGGTAGGATCGAAATATGCCATGCCGTGGTCGTTGTACGTCTGCCGCCACGCGGTGGAATAGTTCGTGCGGATGAACGCGTCCTCGAGCCTCATGCCCGGGCGCGGCAAGATAGCCAGCATGACCTGGCTGAATCCCCACGAACTGGCGAGCTCGGCCACCGCGCCGAACCACGCCGCCTCTTCGGGCGCGTCGAGCACGGGTGACATCTGCTCAATGAAATGTAGAGGCACGTTCAACACTCTCCATCTGCGCTGGGCGAGATCGCGAGCCAACGCCCCCGCATCCGCTCCCCGCTTCTTATGATGTAAGAATTTATCACTAAATCCCTACGTGACTGCCCCTCGTTCGCATAGCAGTCGGGTTGCCCGGTCATTTGTGTCGGATTTTGGGGACAGCGGAGAGAATTTCAGCGGATCCTGAACAGAAAGAGCGCATCTCCGCCGGAATGCGCATTTTCGCCGGAGATTGCCCGATACCCTCCATACCAATAGAACCGGGCTTCATTTCGAAGCCGGAAAAAAGCGGATGCGGCTGCGGATAATGGCCGGTCATTTATCCGCTTTCGATTTTCGCCGCAGTTTTTCATTTCGCCTTTTAACTGCGTTCGACTGAATCCAGTTTGATTCCGCCAAGGGCGCGAGAAACGACTGGATAATCGAAGCGGTCCGCCACCGCGTGGACGGCGGACCTGTCTCAGGACTTGCGGTGCAACTCGATCACACGCGTCGGACGCAGGTGGTTGAGCGCATAGTGGATGCGCCCCGGGTTGCGACGCCCGTTGGGCTCGCGCGGATCGGCGAGCTGCCAGTTGACGTCATCGGGCACTTCCGGCGCGGCCATGCCCTTATCGACGGCCTCGTATCCGGACTGCAGCGCAAACGGCAGCCGGTGGCTACCTGTGCGGCTGTCGAAGCCCGCGAGGCCGTCGTCGGCCTCGGCCACGCTGTTGACGAGCGAGGCATTGCTCGTCGTCACCTCGTCCGGGCCGATATAGCCGTCGCCTGCGAGGCGCGCGGCTTCGCGATTCTTGCCGTCGGTGTCGACCGAACTGTCGTGGGTGCGGTCGTTGTGGAGTTCGGCGCTGCGTGGCCGCGACCGGGATGCGTTCGCGTCTTCCACGTTGGTTTCGTGCATGTCGTCGGGACGATTCATGATGCTTCCTCCTTCGAAGACCATTCAGCAACGGTTCAGCAAGCGCCGTTCCACTGCAGCGCCGCAACCCTTGAATCGGGATGGAAAGCAAGCCGGTTCGCCAGGAGAACGCCTCCAGCGATGTTGCATTTTTTTCGTTGGTTCGGCCTTTTTCCCAGGAGTATGATCCTCTTTCAACGAGTTGGCGTGCTTTCGATTAATGGGCCGGGCGAGGGCCCACGCTGTGGCTTTGCCGCACGATCCTGAAATGCACGCGCCACAAAAAATGGACGAGGCAGTCAGGGGCGGGTGACACACATGCACTTCGACGCTGCATTTACGCATCGCGGCTATTTGCTCAATTGCGCACCGGCACGCGCCGGTGATGGCACGTACCAACCGTATGTGGTTATTTCGCGCTCGAGCGACGGTGAACTCGTTGCCAACCGATTTTTCCCCGCTGATTTGCGTTTCTCCGACGAAGCGGCCGCCATTGCCCATGCACGCGACTGGGCCGTCCGCTGGATCGACGCGAGCACGGTCACGCTTTGACCATGCGCGCGGCGTAGCGGTCTGCCGCCGGGACCGCTTCGGCGAGTTCCCGCGAAACGCGGTAATCTCTGGGGCCGATACACTCCTGAGCGGACCATGCGTCTGCCGCTGCATCACCATGTCCAATGCTGCTTCCCCCGACTGGGGCCTCGAACAGATCGTCGCCGACCTGCGTGCGTCGCGTGAAGAGCGACACCGCACGCGCCATCCGCTCGGCATTCGCGAATTGCCGTCACGCGACGCGGTCGTCAACATCGTGGCCGGCCTGCGCGCCGCGCTTTTCCCCACGCATTACGGCGCGCCGGACCTGACCGACGAGAGCATCGACTACTACGTCGGCCAGACGCTCGACAGCACCTTGCGGCTGCTTGCCGAGCAGATTCGCCGTGCGTTGCGTTTCCTGCCGGATAGCACGCTGGCGAGCGACGACGCGCTGCGCACGCGCGCATTCGAAGTCGCGCGCGAGTTCGGCAGGCAACTGCCCGGCATACGCGCGCTGCTCGTGAGCGATATCCAGGCAGCATTCACGGGCGACCCGGCCGCGCAGCACATCACGGAGATTTTGCTGTGCTATCCGGGCGTATGGGCCATGACACACCATCGGCTCGCGCATGCATTGCACCGCCTCGGCGTGCCGCTGCTCGCGCGCTTCATCAACGAAATCGCGCATTCGGCGACGGGCATCGACATTCACCCGGGCGCGCAGATCGGCTCGAGCTTCTTCATCGACCACGGCACAGGCGTCGTGATCGGCGAGACGGCGATCATCGGCGAGCGCGTGCGCCTGTACCAGGCCGTGACGCTCGGCGCGAAGAGTTTCGCTGCCGATCTCGACGGCACGCTCGTGAAGGGCAACGCGCGCCATCCGATCGTCGAGGACGACGTGGTGATCTACGCCGGCGCGACGATTCTTGGCCGCGTGACGATAGGGCGCGGCTCGGTGATCGGCGGCAACGTGTGGCTCACGCACAGCGTGCCGCCGGGCAGCAGCGTGCGCCAGGGCAAGGTTCGGGAGATCGAGCGCGGCGACGAAGGCGCCTGAAGCGAGGCGCCTGATGGGGCATGCGGTCCCGTCAGGCGCCGCTCACGTATTCAGGTATTCGCAACGCTCATCGCGCCCGGATTGCCGACGATGGAGAGAAATTCGCGGCGCGTGGAAGGGTCGGTGCGGAAGGTGCCGAGCATGCGCGACGTGACCATCTCCACGCCCGCTTTATGCACGCCGCGCGTGGACATGCATTGATGTGCCGCTTCGAGTATCACGCCCACGCCCTTGGGCTGCAGGATTTCATTGAGCGTGTCGGCGATCTGCGCGGTCATCTTCTCCTGGATCTGCAGACGCTTTGCGAATGCATCGACGAGGCGTGCGAGCTTCGAGATGCCCACCACGCGATGCTCAGGCAGATACGCCACGTGCGCGCGCCCGATGATCGGCACCATGTGATGTTCGCAATAGCTCTCGAAGCGGATGTCCTTGAGCACGATCATTTCGTCGTAACCGTCCACCTCCGAGAACGTGCGCGACAGGATTTCACGCGGATCGACCTGATAGCCCGCGAAGAACTCTTCATAGGCGCGCACGACGCGTGCAGGCGTGTCGATCAGCCCCTCGCGCGCGGGGTCGTCGCCGGCCCAGCGCATCAGCACGCGCACGGCGTCCTCGGCTTCGGCGCGCGAGGGCCGGCCGGCCGGCGCGCTCGTGGTTGACGCTTTCTTGCGTTGCTTCGCTTTCGTTGCCTTTTTTTCTTCGCTCATGCATGGGCTCCCATCGTGTGGCAGGACGCCGCCGGGGCGTGCACCGCGGACGCACATTGTTTCATGTTTTGTCAGGCTTGGTGCGACGTGGCCGCGGCGGCCCCATCTGCTTTTGCGCGCTCATTTGGGCCACTCGTCCATGGCGTCGTTGAACAGTTCCGCCACCACGCCGCGTAACCACGCCCCCCGAGGCGCGTTGTGATACTTGCGGTGCCAGTGCTGCCTGAGATCGAAGCGAGGCAGTGGCAGCGGCGGCTCGACGAGCGTGATCGATGCGTGCTCCGAGACATAGGCGAAGCCGATGGCATGCGGGACGGTCGCGATGAGGTCCGAGCGCGTGAGAATGAACGGCAAGCTCATGAAGTGAGGGGTTTCGAGCACGGCGCGGCGGCGCATCCGCCGCTTCTCCAGATAGTGTTCCAGTACTTCCTGGCTACGCCCTTCGGCTCGCACGACGGCATGGCCCATGTCGAGGAACTGCTCGATCGTCATGGGTTTGCCCGCGAGCGGATGGCCGCTGCGCATCATGCAGATGAAGCGGTGGGTGAAGAGGCGCTGCTGGAAGAAGTTGTTGCCGCCCAGGTCGGGAAAATAGCCCACTGCGAGATCGACATCGCCCGATTCGAGTCCGCGTTCCACCTGGCTTGGCGGTAGCGACACCGAACGCAGATTCGCGTTGGGCGCACGCTCGGCGAACACTTGCAGCAGGCGTGGGAGAAAAACGATCTCGCCGACATCGGAAAGGGCAATCGAAAACGTATGCGTGCTCGTGGCGGGATCGAAGTCCTGCGCCTGCAGCATGCCTTTTTCGATGTGGACCAGCGCGTCGCGCGCCGCGGGAATCAAGCCGAGCGCTCGCGGGGTGGGCTCCATGCCGCGCGAGGCGCGCACGAACAACGGGTCGCCGAAATATTCGCGAAGCTTGCCGAGCGCCGTGCTCACGCGCGGCTGGCTCACGCCGAGCCGTTCGGCGGCGCGGCTCACGTTGCGCGTTTCCCCCATGGCCACGAGAAAGGGAATGAGGTTCAAGTCGAGGTCTTGCATGAGGAATGGCGAACGGCCGCGATGGACTATGTCGAAACCGGATAGAGACTAGTTGATGAATTGAAAGCCCGCATATCGGGATATGTGCGCACGGCCTTTCCTGGCCCGAAAGCGCGGAGGAAAAGTGCGTGGCGCTTCGGTGCGGGTTGGCTGCGGCGCGAAGCGGAAACAGTCGCGGTATGTGGGTTGCCCCGCCTTGACAAGCGCGCAAGTCCGCTTCGATAATGCGCTGATCGTTCGCTAAACGAATCGGTGTTCGTATAAAGAACATTTACGATCGAGTGACGTGGACCTTCCGCGATGTGCATCGCTTTCAGGAACAGGCATGATCAACAAGATTTTCGACTCGCTTCAAGGCGCCGTGGCCGACGTCCATGACGGCGCCACGGTGATGATCGGCGGCTTCGGCACGGCCGGTATGCCCGCCGAACTGATCGACGCGCTCATCGAGCAGGGCGCGCGCGACCTCACGATCGTCAACAACAACGCGGGCAACGGCGACACCGGTCTTGCCGCGCTGCTCAAGGCGAAGCGCGTGCGCAAGATCATCTGCTCGTTCCCGCGCCAGACCGACTCGTATGTGTTCGACGCGCTCTATCGCGCCGGCGAAATCGAGCTCGAACTCGTGCCGCAGGGCAATCTCGCCGAGCGCATTCGCGCGGCGGGGGCGGGCATCGGCGGCTTCTTCACGCCCACGGGCTACGGCACGAAGCTGGCCGAGGGCAAGGAAACGCGTCTGATCGACGGCCGCCACTACGTGCTCGAGTCGCCGCTGCATGCGGACTTCGCGCTCATCAAGGCGTACAAGGGCGATCGCTGGGGCAATCTCGTCTATCGCAAGACGGCGCGCAACTTCGGCCCGATCATGGCGAGCGCGGCGAAGGTCGCCATCGCTCAGGTGTCGGAGGTCGTCGAACTCGGCCAGCTCGATCCGGAAAATATCGTGACTCCCGGCATTTTCGTGCAGCGCGTCGTGGAAGTGCCGCAAGCGGCCCATCGAGCGCACGGCCAGGCAGCCTGAAGGAACGGAGAGAGGCAATGAAACGACTGAATCGCGACGAAATGGCCAAGCGCGTGGCCGCGGACATTCCCGAAGGCGCCTATGTGAATCTCGGCATCGGCGTCCCCACGCTGGTCGCCAACCACCTCGATCCGGGCAAGGAAATTTTCCTGCACAGCGAGAACGGCCTGCTCGGCATGGGTCCGGCGCCCGCGCCCGGCGAGGAAGACGACGAACTCATCAACGCGGGCAAGCAGCACGTCACGCTGCTCAAGGGCGGCGCGTTTTTCCACCATGCAGACTCGTTCGCGATGATGCGCGGCGGCCATCTCGACTACTGCGTGCTCGGCGCGTTCCAGGTGTCGGTGAAAGGCGACCTCGCGAACTGGCATACGGGCGCGCCCGACGCCATTCCGGCCGTGGGCGGCGCAATGGACCTCGCGCTTGGCGCCAAGCAGGTGTTCGTCATGATGGAGCTGCTCACGAAGCAGGGCGAAAGCAAGCTCGTGAGCGAATGCACCTATCCGGTGACGGGCGTGGGCTGCGTGGGCCGCATCTACACGGACCTCGCCGTGCTCGACGTCACGCCCGAAGGGCTCGCCGTGCGCGAGATCTATTCGGACATCGACTTCGACGCGCTCCAGAAGCTCGCCGGCGTGCCGCTGATCGACGCGACGCGGAATCGCAGCGCAGCGTAAACTGGCGGCGTGCACGACTTGCGCACCGCGCGCGTTCGTGGCGCGGCGGCCGGCGGCCCACGCCGCTGGTTGCCGCGCCACCGGCCATCTGATCTGTACTGAACGCCTGTATTTTCCTCGCACCACTTTCCATGATTGAACGCCTCACGAGCCTGATCTGCGGGACCGGACCGATGAACGCGGTCTGGTCGCCGGATGCCACGCTGCAACGCATGCTGGACGTCGAGGCGGCGCTGGCGCGCGCCAGCGCCGCACACGGGGTGATTCCGCAGCCGGCCGTGGCCTCGATCGTCGCGGCCTGCTCGGCGGATCAGCTCGACGCGCAGGCGCTCGCACGCGACGCCGCGCTCGGCGGCAATCTGGCGATTCCGCTCGTCAAGCAGCTCACGGCGCGCGTGAAGGCTGCGGACCCCGAGGCCGCCAAATACGTACATTGGGGCGCCACGAGCCAGGACGTCATCGATACGGCCACCGTGCTGCAGTTGCGCGACACGCTCGCGCTCATCGAGCGCGGCATCGACACGGCCTGCGCGACGCTGGCGGGCCTCGCGCGCACGCATCGGACGACGCCCGCGGTAGGGCGAACGTGGCTGCAGCAGGCGCTGCCCATCACGCTCGGCCTGAAGTTCGCGCAATGGCTCGACGCCATGCTGCGTCATCGCGAACGGCTTGCCGCGCTGCGCGAGCGCGCACTCGTGCTGCAGTTCGGCGGCGCGGCAGGCACGCTCGCCAGCCTGCGCGACGCCGCGCCGAAAGTAAGCGCCGCGCTGGCACAGGACCTCGGTCTTGCGTTGCCTGCGTTGCCGTGGCACACGCAGCGCGACCGCATTGCCGAGGCCGCATCGTTCTTCGGCATGCTCATCGGTACGCTAGGCAAGATTGCCCGCGACATCTCCCTGCAGATGCAGACCGAAATCGGCGAGCTGGCCGAACCGGCCGCGGCGGGCAAGGGCGGCTCCTCGACCATGCCGCACAAGCGAAATCCGGTGGGGTGCGCGGCCGTCCTGACGGCTGCGACGCGCGCGCCGGGCCTCGTCGCGACCGTGTTCGCCGGCATGGTTCAGGAGCACGAGCGCGCGCTGGGCGGCTGGCAAGCGGAATGGGATGCGCTGCCCGATCTGGCGCGCCTGGCTGGCGGCGCGCTCGCGCAGATCGAACAGATCGCGGCCGGTCTCGAAGTGCGGCCCGGGCGGCTCGCAGAGAATCTCGACGCGACGCACGGTCTCATTCTCGGCGAGGCGGTGATGCTCGCGCTCGGCGATCAGATCGGCCGCCTCGATGCGCATCATCTCGTTGAGCACGCATCGAAATCCGCGGTGCAAAGCGGCCGCTCGCTCTACGAAGTCCTCGCGGCGGACCCCGCCGTCACCCGGCATCTGGACGAAGCGCGCCTGAAGGCGCTGCTCGATCCGGCCAGCTACGTGGGCGAGGCGCACGCTTTCGTCGATGCGGTGCTCGCGTCGTACGAAACGAATGCAAAACAACGCGCTTCCCATTGATCATTGAAGACACTCGAGGAGTAACACGCATGCCTTACGCAGCCGTCAACGACACGCAGTTGTTCTACCGCATCGACGGTGCGGAAAACCGCACGGCGCCGTGGGTGGTTCTGTCGAATTCGCTCGGTAGCGACATGTCGATGTGGGCCCCGCAGATCGCCGGATTCACGAAGCACTTCCGCGTGCTGCGCTACGACACGCGCGGCCATGGCCACTCGGCGGCGCCCAAGGGCCCGTACACGATCGAGCAGTTGACGGGCGACGTGATCGGTCTGTTCGACGAGATCGGCATCGAGCGCGCGCATTTCGCGGGCGTCTCGATGGGTGGTCTGACGGGCGTGGGTCTTGGCGCACGTTACGGCAACCGCATCGATCGTCTCGTGCTTTGCAACACGGCCGCCAAGATCGGGACGCCCGAGGTGTGGGTGCCGCGTGCGGCGAAGGCGCGCAGCGAAGGCATGCTCGCGCTCGTCGACGCGGTGCTGCCACGCTGGTACACGGCCGAATTCATCGCGCGCAATCCGCTCGTCATGTCGCAGGTGCGCGACGTGTTCGTGCATACCGACAATGAGGGATACGCTTCGAACTGCGAAGCGATCAACGCGGCCGATCTGCGCGGCGAGGCTGGATCGATCAAGGCGCCCACGCTGGTGATCTCGGGCACGCACGATCTGGCCGCCACGCCCGCGCAGGGCCGTGAACTGGCCGCGTCGGTGCCGGGCGCGCGCTATGCCGAGCTGAACGCCGCACACATCTCCAACGTCGAGCTCGCGGACGAGTACAACAAGATCGTCGTGGATTTCCTGCTGGGGGCGTGATGAACGACGAAGAACGCTACGAAGCGGGCATGCAGGTGCGCCGCGCCGTGCTGGGCGACACGCATGTCGATCGCTCCCTCGCGAATCGCACGGACGTGACCGAGGAATTCCAGAACCTCATCACGCGCTATGCATGGGGCGAGATCTGGACACGCGAAGGCTTGCCGCGCCACACGCGCAGCCTGCTCACGATTGCGATGATGGTCGCGCTCAACCGCAGCGAGGAGCTCGCGCTGCATCTGCGCGCGGCGCGCAACAACGGCGTCGCGCGCGACGAAATCAAGGAAGTGCTGCTGCAGACCGCCATTTACTGCGGCGTACCGGCGGCGAATTCGGCGTTCCATCTCGCCGATCGCATTTTCCGCGAGCAGGACGGCGAACAGACTTAAGCCACGTGCATGAGGGCAGCGCGGGGCGGGTTGCCCTGACTTCTTTCCTTTTTCCGTTCCGCCGGGGCAACGCTCAAGAGTCCTACTCTTCCGGTTGTACGTCGGCCACATAGCGGCGCAGGCATGCGAGCAGCGCGGCTTCTTCGGCGCGGCTGGCGGCGTCGCTGGCCGATCCGGCGTCGCGTTCCTCGCCGAACATGGCCGGTGGCGCGGGGATGATGTCGACCTCGCGGCCGTCGCGGAGTACGCGGATTTGACGGGTCGCTTCCAGATACTCGGCGATCCAGTGGATGCCCTCGATATGCGTGCCTGTGCGGATTGGCATCTTCATGGGATTCCCTCCTGGCGCAATAGCAAGGTGTGACGGATAGGGCAACGATACGCCGATGGCGCGTTCGGTGCTTGAACCGTGAATGCGGCCCATACCGGCCCGACCGCGCAATCCTCTCGCCTGAAAAGGGGCGGCCCGCAAAAAAAAGCGGCCCGAAGAGCCCGGGCCGTCCGTGCGCCGCATCGCCGCAGGGAGCGTGCAGGCATGCAAGGGCTCGCGCCCTCGCACGCGCATCGCGTATTACTGCACCGTGGCGAGCACGTCGCGCACCGTGCCGAACAGGCGCGCGATTTCTTCCTCGCTCACGATGAGCGGCGGCGAGAACGCGAGAATGTCGCCCGTGAAGCGGATCAGCACGCCCGCCTCGAAGCACTTCACGAAGACCTCGTAGGCGCGCGCGCCCGGCGCGCCATCGCGCGATTCGAGTTCGACGCCGGCGACGAGCCCGAGATTACGCACGTCTTTCACGTGCTTTTCGCCACGCAATGCGTGTGCGGCGGCTTCGAACTTCGGCGCGAGCGCTTCGGCGCGCGCGAAAAGGCCTTCGCGGCGATACAGGTCTTGCGTTGCGATCGCGGCCGCGGCGGCGAGCGGGTGCGCCGAGTACGTGTAGCCATGGAAAAGCTCGATCGCGCCCGGTGCGCCGCCGTTGACGATGGTGTCGTGAATCGTGCGGCTTGCGGCCACGCCGCCCATCGGCACGGCGGCATTGTTGATCGCCTTGGCCATCGTGATGATGTCGGGCGTCACGCCGAAATACTCGCTGGCGGTCGCCTTGCCGAGGCGGCCGAAGCCCGTGATGACTTCATCGAAGATCAGCAGGATGCCGTGCTTCGTGCAGATCTCGCGCAGGCGTTGCAGATAGCCTTGCGGCGGAATCAGCACGCCGGTCGACCCTGCCACGGGCTCGACGATCACGGCGGCGATCGTCGAAGCATCGTGCAGCGCGACGATGCGCTCGAGTTCGTCGGCGAGGTGCGCGCCCCACGCGGGCTGGCCCTTCGAGAACGCGTTGTGCTCCGGGCTGTGCGTGTGCGGCAGATGATCGATGGCGGGCAGCAGTTGCCCCGAATACGCCTTGCGGTTGGCGCCGATGCCGCCGACCGAGATGCCGCCGAAACCCACGCCGTGATAGCCGCGCTCGCGGCCGATGAGCTTCGTGCGCTGGCCTTCGCCGCGCGCGCGATGGTAGGCGAGGGCGATCTTGAGCGCCGTATCGACCGATTCCGAACCGGAGTTCGTGAAGAACACGCGGTCGAGCCCGGCCGGCATGACTTCGGCGACCTTCCTTGCCGCTTCGAACGCGAGCGGGTGGCCCATCTGGAAGGTCGGTGCGAAATCGAGCGTCGCCGCCTGCTGGGCGATCGCCGCGACGATCTCCTCGCGCGCGTGGCCCGCGTTCACGCACCAGAGCCCCGCGCTGCCATCGAGCACTTCGCGGCCGTCGGTCGTGCGGTAGTACATGCCCTTGGCCGATTCGAGCAGGCGCGGCGCGGCCTTGAACTGGCGGTTGGCCGTGAACGGCATCCAGAACGACGAGAGATCGTCGATGACGGGGCGCGAAGTCATGGGTTTCCTCCTCAGGTGGGTTTCATGCAACTGTAGCGTCCGGACTTGAACGACGGCATAGACAGTCTCTATACTGATCTGGAAACCGTGCTGGACAATTCGCGCCAACTGTATTGGTCAGCGATCGAATCGCTCGGGCTTTCCCTCGCATCGCATTCTTTTCTCCCAGATGATCGAACTCGCACTGGAGCGCGGCCGCGGCGCTTCGGCCACGCTCGTCGAGCAACTCGTGCTGGCCTTCACGCGCGCCATCGAGGCGCAAACCCTGCGCGCGGGCGCGCTGCTGCCTTCGGTGCGGCAGCTCGCGCAAACGCACGCGCTTTCCACCTACACGGTGACGGAGGCGTACAACCGGCTCGTTTCGATGGGCCTCGTCGTCGCACGGCGCGGCTCGGGCTACCGCGTGGCGTCGCGCAGCGAAAGTGCGGAGCCGGCGCGCGCAAGCGTGACGGGCTGGCAGCCGCCCACGCTCACGGCCACGTGGCTGCTCTCCGACGTATTCGCGGACCACTCGGTGCCCATCAAGGCTGGCTGCGGCTGGATGCCGGGCGAATGGATCAACGAGAGCGGCCTGCATCACGCGTTGCGCGCAACGAGCCGTGTACCCGCGGTGCGCCTTGGCGATTATGGGCACCCCTACGGCTACGCGCCGCTGCGCGAGCGCATCGCGGCCCAGCTCGACCGGCAAGGGCTGCCCGTCGAGGTGTCCAACGTCCTGCTCACCCAGGGCGCGACGCAGGCGCTCGACCTCATCGTGCGCACGCTGCTGCGCCCGGGCGATTCGGTCCTCGTGGAAGACCCCGGCTACTGCAACCTGCTGCAGATCCTCAAGCTTGCGGGGCTCGCGGTGCACGGCGTGCCGCGTACGCCGGCGGGGCTCGATATTGAGGCGCTCGAACGCCAGGTGGCCGCCCGCCAGCCGAAGGCGATCTTCGTGAACACGACGCTGCAGAACCCCACGGGCGCGACGTATACGATGGCCAACGCGTTCCGCCTGCTGCAGATCGCCGAGCGCGAGCGCATGTGGGTCGTCGAGGACGACGTGAGCCGCGAGCTGGCGCCGACCGGCGCGCCCCTGCTTGCGGCGATGGAAGGCCTGCAGCGCGTGCTGTACGTCGGCGGCTTTTCGAAGACGGTCACGCCTTCGCTGCGTTGCGGCTACGTCGTCGCCGAGCGCGACGTGCTGCGCGAACTGGCGCGCGCGAAGATGGCGGTTGGGCTCACGTCGTCGGCGACGATCGAGCGCATCGTCGACAAGGTATTGCTGGAAGGCCGCCACGCAAGGCATGTCGAGCTCGTGAACGAGCGGCTGAAGGCCGCGCACGCGTGCGTGGAGGAGCGGCTGGACGCGCTCGGGCTGGAGGTGTTCCATCGTCCTCGCGCTGGCCTCTTCGTATGGGCGCGCCTTGCCGTCGAGCCCGAGCGCGCCGGGGCGATTGCCACGGCGGCGCTGCGCGACGGCATCTGGCTCGCCCCGGGCTCCTATTTTCGTCCCGACGATGAACCGAGCGCGTGGTTTCGCTTCAACGCGCCGTACTCGACGGACGACGCGCTCTGGCGATTCATCGAGCGCATGCGATAGGGATAGGGCGCGCCCGGAATCAGAACAAGCTCCGCTGCCCCGACATGACGGTATCGAAATCCTCGCGCAGGAAGGGCAAAATCGCGTCCGCGACGGGCCGTAGCTGCCGGCTCACGTAGAACGCGTAATCGAGCGGCGAGCTCAGCGTTTCGAGCGGCTCGGGTCCGGCCGTCGTCATCACATAGCTGATCCAGCCGCCGTTCTGATACTGGAGCGGGCGCCCCTTCGCGCGATTGAACTCGTCGGCCACGCGCGCTGCTCGCACGTGCGGCGGCACGTTGCGCTGGTACCCGGCGAGCGGCCGTCGCAGGCGTTTGCGGTAGACGAGCTGGTCGTCCATCTCGCCGTCGAGCGTGCGTCGCACATAGTCGCGAATGTATTCCACATACGGCTCGCGCTGGAAAATGCGCCGGTAAAGCTCGCGCTGGAACGCCTGCGCGAGCGGCGTCCAGTCGGTGCGCACGGTTTCGAGACCTTTGAACACGACCTCTTCTCGCCCGTCCTTCGCGAGCGTGAGGCCGGCGTAACGCTTCTTGCTGCCTTCCTCGGCGCCGCGCACCGTGGGCATGAGAAAGCGCGAATAGTGGCGCTCGAACTGAAGCTCCAAAGCGCTTTGGAGACCGAAACGTTCTTGCAGATCGCCCTTCCACCATGCATTAACGTGTTCGACGAGCCGCTTGCCGGTTTCCGCGGCGCTGGCCTCGCTGTGCGCTTGCTTGAGCCAGACGAAGGTCGAATCGGTATCGCCATAGATCACGTCGTAGCCCTGCGCCTCGATGAGCTGGCGCGTCTTGCGCATGATCTCGTGTCCGCGCATCGTGATCGACGAGGCGAGGCGTGGATCGAAAAAACGGCAGCCGGTCGAGCCGAGCACGCCGTAGAACGCATTCATGATGATCTTGAGCGCCTGCGAAAGCGGAGCGTTGTGCTGCCGCTTGGCATTCTCGCGCCCCTCCCACACCTGGTGCACGATTTCCGGCAGGCAGTGCGTCACGCGCGAAAAGCGCGCGCCGAGGAAGCCCGGCACGGAGGCTTCGTCGCCGGGGGCGCTCAGGCCTTCGATCAGCCCGGCAGGATCGATCAGAAACGTGCGGATGATCGACGGATAGAGGCTCTTGTAGTCGAGCACGAGCACCGAGTCGTAGATGCCCGGGCGCGAGTCCATGACGAAGCCGCCTGGGCTGTTTTCGCCCACCACGTCGCCGAGATTCGGCGCGACGTAGCCGAGCCGATGCATTTTCGGCAGATACAAATGCGTGAACGCGGCCACCGAGCCGCCGCTGCGGTCCACCGGCAGCCCCGTCACCGACGCGCGCTCGAGCAGGAAGGCAATCAGCTCTGTCTTCTCGAAGATACGCGTGACCAGTTCGCAATCCTTGAGGTTGTAGCGCGCGAGCGCGGGCTTGTCCTCGTCGAAGCGGCGCTGGATTTCGTCCATGCGCTGATACGGATTGTCGATCGACTTGCCTTCGCCGAGCAGCGCCTGCGCTACGTATTCGAGGCTGAACGACGGAAAGCTCCAGGTGGCGGAGCGCAGCGCCTCGATCCCGTCGATGATGAGGCGGCCCGCCACGCCCGCAAAGAAATGGTTCTCGCGCATGCCGTGCTCGCGCCACTCCATGACCTCGCCGCCGCGGCCAAGACGCAGCGGCACGCCGGTTTGCCGGGCATGCTCGTGCAACACGCGCAAGTCGAACTGCACGAGATTCCAGCCGATGATGGCGTCGGGGTCGTGCTTTGCTATCCAGGCGTTGAGGCACTCGAGCATCTGTGCGCGGCTCGCGCAGTATTCGAAGTCGAAGTCGAGTGCGCTTGCGTCGCCGTTCGCGGGGCCGAGCATGAAGACCTGGCGTTGCCCGCAGCCTTCGAGCGCGATGGAATACAGCTCGCCCCGGGCACTCGTTTCGATGTCGAGCGAGACGAGGTTCAGGCGCGGGCGATAGCCGTTTGCCGGTTTCATCTCGCCGTCGAGCAGCAGCTTGCCTTCGGCCTCTGCCGCATTGCCGCGAAACAGGACCGGCGCGGTGATGAACCGCTCCATCATGTAGCGCTCGGGCGGTTGAATGTCGGCTTCGTAGACATCGACGCCGGCTTTCGCGAGATGTCTGGCGTGCACCGACAACGCGCGATATTGCGGCGAGTAGAGGCCGAGCACGGGGCGGCGCTGGAAGTCGCGCAACGAGAGCGGTCGAAGCTCGGCGCGCGCGTCGCTCTTCAGTGCAATGCGCGCAGCCGCTTCCTGCGCGGCCGGCACGAACGCGACGGACGGCTGCGCCCGCAGGCGCAACTGGCGCGGGCCCGCCCCGGTCGCGAGCCAGAAGTCGACCTCGGTGATGTCTCCCGTATCGCGCCAATGGCGGGTGAGAATAAAACCCGCTTCGAACTCAGACAAAATGTGACTCCGCCGCCCATGTTTCCCGGTTGCGATTGTAGCGTTTGAACCGGAGGAGGTCGGCGTGCCACTTCAATGCCGGATCAGATGCGCGAACATCGGATACAGCGAAACGAGCAGCGAAAGCGCCATGGCCACGTTGAAAACTCGCAGCCGCCGCCGGTTCGAGAGCAAGCGCCGCATGCCGGTGCCGAACGCGGCCCAGATACAGATGCAAGGCAGCCCGATCACGTAGAACAGAAAGGCCATCATCATCGTATTGGTGCCGAAGTTCGCGGAAAGACGGATCGTCGTGGCGGCCGTGAGCACCATCATCCACGCCTTCGGATTGACCCACTGGAAGGCGATGGCTTCATGAAAGCGCATGGGGCGATGCTCGCCGCTCTTCACCTTGAGGTCGCCCGAGGTGCCGATTTTCCACGCGAGATAGAGCAGGTACGCAATGCTCGCGGTTTCCAGCACGAAATAGAGCGATGGAACATGCCGGAACACTTCGCCGAGCCCGAAGCCGACCGAGAGCATGAGGACGACGACGCCAGCGCTGATACCAAGAATATGCGGCAGCGTGCGGCGAAAACCGAAGTTCACGCCGGAAGCGAGCAGCATGGTGTTGTTGGGGCCGGGCGTGATGGTCGTGACCACGACGAAGAGCATGCCGGCGGGAAGCGCGCTGAACAGTTCGGGCAGCATGATGCGAGGAACTCCGGAAAGAAGAGGCAGAATCGACCGGAATCAGTTTATCGGCGATGTTCGGTACAGTACCGGTACAGATGCGAGTACGGCTGGCGGTACGGATTGGGGTGGGGCCGGCGCGAACTGTTCGAATCATCGCCATAAGGAACGGGAAGCGAGACCTTCTCCGATCGACTTCACGAGGCGTAATGCGGGCGCGGGAAATCGCGGGCAAAAGCGCACGACACATTAAGATATCCGAAATATCTACCAATAGATGGCACGTTGAATACCTCATGTGCCAATCGTATTCCATAATGATTTTCAGGTGTCCGGATGATGAATCGCGCCCGCTCCGGTCGCCAATGGCTAAACGTTCGCTAATTAATGCCCGCGCCGGTCGTTAGCAAACGGGTCGAATGAATCGGCGAATCCGTAGTGAGCCGTCATATTGAGGGGAACGTCATGCGACATCTCGCTGCAACACTTCTTGGCTCTCTGGCTGCTTCGCTCACCCTCTCCGGCTGCGAGGCGCCGACGTCGGCCTCGACTTTTACGCCGGCCCAGGCGCAGCAGGTAATGGTGGTCGAGGTCGGTGTGGTCGAAACCGTGCGACCTGTCACGATCCAGCCTGGCCCCACGGGCGTCGGCGCTATCGCGGGCGGCGCGCTAGGCGGTATCGCGGCGGGCAGCACGATCGGGCGCGGCACCGGCTCGGTTGCGGCCGGCATAGGCGGCGCAGTGCTGGGCGGCGTGGCCGGCAATGCCGTGGAACAGCGCGCCACGCAGCGCGCGGGCCTTGAAATCGGCGTCCGTCTGGATTCGGGGCAACTGATTTCGGTGACCCAGGACGCGGATCAGCAGTTCTTTCCGGGCGATCGTGTGCGCGTGCTGCTCGGCAACAACTCGGTTCGCGTCACCCGTTGATGCGATGCGTGGATGGCTGGTCTCCTGGTAAGCCCTTCGTCGACATTGAAGGCGCGAGCCGAAGTGCCTGACAAAACGACGAAACCGATAGCCGGGCGAATGTCACGGCGGCGTCGATGAACGCGGCCTGCCGGTGCTTGACGCCGCGAATCGAGCAGCCGGATGGCGGAATAAAGCCAGGGTAATCGCCGCATGACGTGTCCGATTATTGGCAATGTGGTCGGCTTCCAGTTTTGCCGAGAACGCGATCCGTTGCGCCTGCAGCGGTGTCGGATCGATGTGCTGGCGTGTGCGGACGGGCGCTCGCGTGCCGGATGCTTTCGAAGCTTACGGGCATGCGGACTGCTGCCGCGGTTGTGAGGTGCGCGCTGCGCCTTTCAGTCCCCCTCGCAATCGCTTGACCATCGACCATGGACGACTTCTTCAACCGCCTCTTTCATTTGCAACCGTCGCTGATCGCGACGATCACCCATGACGTCGTGCACCTGATCGTCGCCGTGCTGATTCTCGTGATTGGCTGGTGGGTCTCGAACCGCGTCGCGCGGATATGCTCGCGCATGCTGATGCGCTCGCACGCGGACCCGACCGTCGCGCCGATGCTCGCCGGCATGGCCGCATGGGCCGTGCGCGTGATCGCCATCGTCGCCGCGCTCAGCGAGGTGGGCATCGCCACGGCGAGCGTGCTCGCCGCGCTGGGCGCCGCCGGACTCGCGATCGGCCTCGCGCTGCAAGGCACGCTGCAAAATATCGCCGCCGGCATGATGTTGCTGATGCTGCGCCCGTTTCGCGCCGGCGACGTGATCGAAGGCAGCGGCGCTGCGGCAGGGATCGTATGCGAAGTGGGGCTCTTCACGACGCGCATCGAGCGTGGCGACGGCAATGTCGTATTCGTGCCGAACAGCCAGATCTGGAGCAATCCCGTCATCAACTACAGCAGCGGCGGCACGCAGCGTGTCGACATGACGATCGATCTCGCGCGGCGCGACCAGGTGGATGCGGCCATCGGCAAGCTCAAGGAGATGGTCGCCGCCGAACCGCGCGTGCAGAACGGCTCCACGCTCGCGCCGACGGTCGCCGTGGACAGCTATCCGTCGAACGGCGGCGTGCGCCTGCGCGTGCGCGCATGGGTGCGCAACGAGGACGCGCAATACGCAGCCGACGATTTGCGCGGCCATGCCCGCGACGCGCTGGCGACGGCGGGACTTGCGGTCGCGGCCAACGCGCGCGCGAGCGGCGACGCGGCGCTGACGCGTTCGTGAGTCCGCGCCTTCCGCCTTTCAAACCGCTACAACACGTTCGACATCGCGGGCGCGCAACGTCGCCCCCCGACTAGCCTGCCGCGGCGACAATCGGCCAGTGTGGCCGCAACGCGAACCGCTGCCATCGGCCGCGCATTCTGGGATAAAGTGCCGTTGCATGCACCGCGCATCTTGCGCGGACCGTGTGCCGTCGAAGGAGGTCCGTCATGGCCGAATACGGGCAGCATCCCTCATCCGTGCTGGCGCTCAAAAGTGCGCACGATTTCGATACGACCATCGCCCGCCTGAAGACCGCGCTGGCTACGGCGGGCGCGGTGGTTTTCGCGGACGTGGACCAGCGCGGCGCGGCTGAAGCCGCTGGGCTCAGCCTGCGTCGCACGCGCCTCATTCTGTTCGGCAATCCGAAGGCGGGCACGCCCATCATGGCGGTAAATCCGCATGCGGCGGTGGAGCTGCCTCTGCGCATGGTGGTCTGGGAAGACAACGAAGGGCACACGCGGCTCGACTATCGCGATGTCTCGCAGACGCTCGGCCCGCTCTACGGTATCGAGCCTGAAGTGCTGGGCCCGCTGCAGCGCATGGTGGCGCTGCTGCAGACCGCTGTGCAATAACACCGGCGCGCGGGCGGCCATCTTCGGTGGGCGCTTAAAAAATTGACAGCCGCAGCGCGCCTGGCTTAACGTACATGACTTGCGACTTCGCCCGGCTGCCGGACGAAGCGCGTCGCCCGCCGCAGCCCACCATCCGCCGATGACTTCCCGCGCAGAAGACCCCGCCGATCCGTCACGCGATCGGGCAGGGGCGTCCGACCCGACTTCCGATTCTTCTCGCACAGCCGCGCCGGCCTCTTCCGGCACGACGAAAGCGCCGCCCGAAAGGACGCCCGAAAGGACGCACGAACCTGCCGCCGCGCAGCACTGGCGACGCAATCTCGCGGTCTGCGTGGCAGGCTCGTTCACGACGCTCGTCGCAATGACGCTGATGCTGCCGTTCCTGCCGCTCTACGTCGAGGAACTCGGCGTGCATGGCCACGCGGCGATCGTGCAATGGTCGGGCATCGCCTACAGCGCGACGTTCTTCACGGCCGCGCTCGTTGCGCCGCTGTGGGGGCGCCTTGGCGACCGCTACGGCCGCAAACCCATGCTCGTGCGCGCGAGCCTCGGCATGGCGGTCACG
Source organism: Paraburkholderia lycopersici (assembly GCF_900096975.1). Classification (GTDB taxonomy): domain Bacteria; phylum Pseudomonadota; class Gammaproteobacteria; order Burkholderiales; family Burkholderiaceae; genus Paraburkholderia; species Paraburkholderia lycopersici. Next base: position 39,897 of record NZ_FMYQ01000013.1, on the reverse strand, counting down.
ATGTCGCTGATCGGCATGTCGCGAAACATCTGGCAACTCGTGGCGCTGCGCCTCGTCGCGGGTTTCGCGGGTGGCTATTCGTCGGGCTCGACCATCCTCGTCGCCACCCAAACGCCGCGTCACCGCTCGGCCTGGGCGCTCGGCGTGCTTTCCTCGGGCATCATGGCCGGCAATCTCATCGGGCCGCTGCTCGGCGGCTCGCTGCCTCCGCTCATCGGCTTGCGCGCCACGTTCTGGGTGGCGGGCGCGACGATCTTCGCGGCCTTCGTCGCGACCTGCGTGTTCGTGAAGGAAGCGCCGCGTCCCGCGCGCGCCGCGCAGCACACGGCGGTCGGCGCATGGTCCGCGCTGCCCGACAAACGCCCGATCGTCGCCATGCTCGTGACGGGCATGCTGCTGATGCTCGCCAACATGTCGATCGAGCCCATCATCACCGTGTACGTGGCGACGCTCGTCCACGATCGCGCGCGCGTGACCTTCGTCGCGGGCCTTGCGATGTCGGCGGCGGCGCTCGGCAGTATCGTCGCGGCCTCGCGGCTCGGGCGCTTCGCGGACCGCGTGGGGCACGCGAAGGTAATCGTCGGCGCGCTGACTGTCTCGGCGCTGCTGCTGGTGCCGCAGGCCTTCGTCACTGCGGGCTGGCAGCTCGTCGCGCTGCGCTTTCTCATGGGCGTGTCGCTGGCGGCGCTCCTGCCGTGCATCGCGACGGTCATTCGCCACAACGCGCCGGACCACGCTGCGGGCAGCGTGCTCGGCTATTCGGTGTCGGCCCAGTTCGCCGGGCAGGTGCTCGGACCGCTGATCGGCGGCTTCGTCGGCGGGCATCTGGGCATGCGCGCCGTCTTCCTCGGCACGAGCCTTCTCATGCTGGCGGGCGCGCTCTTCACCTGGCGCGCGGTGGGACCCGGCCGGCACGAATAAGCGCAGCAAGACCACGACGAGGGCGCCCGCAGGGCGCAAGGCAACGACGGCGGATCTGCGCGCCGCTTCCTTTCATCGGCTTTCCGCACGCGGCCGGGCTTTGCCGCGTGCGCTTCATCGCGCGCGGCTCATTGCCCGAAGAAAATATCGCACTCCGAGCGCGGCCAGCACGTCTTGCCCGTGCGATGGCCCGAGGCGCCGCGCGTGTCGGGCACGCCGCCATACGACATGTCGGTGCTGGCCTGGGCCGAGGCATTGGCGTCATTGGTCATCGTCTGATGCGCGCTGTCTTGCGAAACGGGCTCATCCTTCGCGCGCGCCGTACCCGGAGCGGCGGCCGCCAGGGCCGCCACGCACGCGGCGATCAACGCCAGGCGGATAGTCATTTCAGCCTCCTTTCTCGAGTTCGTGAATGCGCCTTCACCGCAGCTATGCGGCAACCCCGCGGCGAGGGCGCGCGCGAGCGAGGCCACAGGGCCTCGCTCGCACACTGATCTGGAAAGTCGGGATGCCGGCGCGCAACGCACGGCTGCCGAACGTGTTAGCTCACTGCTCCACGTAAGAAGCTCACCCGCGCATTCGGGGGCGGCACAGCGCGGCGCGACGCAAGAAGAGGGGGACGAGCGGGCGCGCAGAGAACATCCGCGCTGCACTTTCAGTTATAGCTCGCGCCGCACGGAGTGCAATGGGCCGCCGCGGGGTCACGGCTGCGCGCGATGCCTGCACGATTCTTTCGATAATGAAACAGACTGAAAGTCATTGGAAATTAAATGGTCGCCGTGTAGTCATCTTGCGATGTTGTAATGCGCTCGCTCTGATGTATGGCGCATTGGGGCCTGTTCGCAGTACCGGCACCGCCTGAATGGCGTGGCGGCAGGGCGCACGATGTGCGCGCCGCGTCCCAGGACTCTAAAAGCAAGTCAAACAAATCGATGGAGCCCAACTACATGTATCGCCGAGCACTACTTGCCCTGCCTTGCGCGGGCCTCGCCGCTGCACTCTTTGCATGTGGCAGCAGCAATTCGAATCCGGGGGCAGCTACGCCGAGCGTGTCGGCGCAGGATGCGCTGACGACGGCCACGCCGATCAAGCACCTCGTCGTGATTTACGGCGAGAACGTCTCGTTCGACCACTACTTCGCCACCTACCCGAGCGCCAGGAACCCGGGCGGCGAGCCCGCCTTCAATGCCGCTTCGGGCACGCCGGCCGTCAACGGTCTCGCTGGCGCGCTGCTCACGTCGAATCCCAACTCGAACACGACGCTCAACGGCACCGACGCGGCGAACCCGTTCCGTCTCGACCGCACGCAGGCCGCCACGGCCGACCAGAACCACGCCTACACGGCCGAACAGCAGGCCGGCGACAACGGCGCACTCGACCTGTTCCCGAAGTACACGGGTAAGGCCACGAGCGGCGGCGCGGACGCTTTCGGCACGAAGGGCCAGGTGATGGGGTATTACGACGGCAACACCGTCACGGCGTTGTGGAACTACGCGCAGAAGTTCGCGATGAGCGACAACGCCTGGACCACGACCTACGGTCCGTCGACGCCGGGCGCGCTCGAAGTCGTATCGGGTCAGACCAACGGCCTCGAAATCGTGAACACGTCGAAGCAGCCCTCGACGGTGGCCGCGCCGACCTACTACATCGAGGACGGCGCAGGCGGTCTCACGCTGATGGGCGACGTGGACCCGGGCTACGACATCTGCTCGAGCGCGACCGACCAAGGCATGATCAACGCGCAGAACATCGGCGACCTGCTGAACGCGCAGAAGATCACGTGGGGCGGCTTCATGGGCGGCTTCAACCTGCAGACGGTCAACTCGAACGGCACGACGGGCTGCAAGCGCAGCACGATCGCAACGGCCGTGAACGCGGCGACCGCCGACTACAGCCCGCACCACAACTGGTTCCAGTACTTCAAGTCGACGGCGAACCCGCAGCACCTGCGCCCGAGCTCGACGGCAACCATCGGCTACACGCTCGAACCGGACGGCAAGACGGTCGACCCGGCCAACCACGAGTACGATTCCGACGACTTCTTCGCGGCCGTGAAGGCGGGCAACTTCCCGTCGGTGAGCTTCCTCAAGGCGCCGGCTGCCCAGGACGCGCACGCGGGCTATTCGGATCCGCTCGACGAGCAGCAGTTCGTGACCAAGGTCGTGAACTTCCTGATGCAGCAGCCGGACTGGAAGAACACGGCTGTCGTCGTGACCTATGACGACTCGGACGGCTGGTACGACCACCAGTACATGGCGCCGGTGCATTCGTCGCTGAACGTCGCCGATCAGCTCAACGGCAACGGTGTTTGCGGCGGCGGCACGCAGCCCACGGGCATTACGGGCGCGCCGGTCAACGGCCGCTGCGGTCCGGGCACGCGCATTCCGTTCCTCGTGATCTCGCCGTGGGCCAAGGCAAACTACGTCGACCACGTGTTCATCGATCAGGCTTCGGTCGTACGCTTCATCGAGGACAACTGGCTCGGTGGCGCGCGTCTCGGCGGCGGTGCATTCGACGCAGCAGCGGGCGACATGCGCGGCATGTTCAACTTCAGCGGCACGGGTAATCTGCCGGCGCTGTACCTCGACGGCACGCAGGGCACGCAGCTCAGCTCGGCGCCGTCGATCTGATCGACGCCCGGCGCGAGGTTCGATCGTCCGCACGCGCAGGTCTCGCGTGTGCAGGGCGGCTGGCCTTGCGCCGTGGTCACGTCGGGTGGCTCACGCCGCGTTGCGCCAGCTTTCATCGCCGCTGGACGCTCGCGGCGTTCGGCTTTTCCTTTTCGTTGCATTACGCAAGAGAAAGATCGCATCATGTCCGAGCTTTCCGCTTCGCCTACACCGTCTTCTCCCGAACCGCGCCGCGCTTCGAGCGCCTCGCGGCTCGTCTTGCGCGCCGCCGCCGCCGTACTCGTGGCCGGCGCACTGGGTTTTTGCGCCTATGCCGTGGCGTTTCCCGCGAACGTGCCCGACGCCGTGGGCGAGGTCGTCGAGAACCTGACCGGCGCGAACGCGCATCCCGTCGTTCTGCAGCGCCCGCCTGTCGCGCCGCTTTCGGCGATGGCGCAGCTCGGCAAGCAGCTCTTTTCCGATCCGGCACTCTCGGCCTCCGGTCAGCAGTCCTGCGCTACGTGCCATAGCCCCGGGCACGCCTATGGTCCGCCCAATGGGCTCGACGTGCAGCAGGGCGGCCTCGCGATGAACCAGCAGGGTTATCGTCCGCCGCCTTCGCTCATGTACCTGTACCGGCAGCCGAACTTCAGCATCGGCCCCGACCAGGGCGAAAACGACGACGCGCCGAGCGTCGCGCAGCAGGCCACGGCCGCCGCCAGCGTCGTGAAATCGCAGAAGGTGGCGGGCGGCGCCTCGACTTCGGTCGAGATGGTGCCGCAGGGCGGCCTCTTCTGGGACGGACGCGCCGACACGCTGCAGCAGCAGGCCTACGGCCCGCTGCTCAATCCGGTGGAGATGGCGAACACGAGCATCGAACAGGTGGCGGCGAAACTCGAAAAGGCGGCCTACGCGAATCAGTTCATGCAGTTGTTCGGACCACGAATCTTCAGCGACCCGAAGATGGTCGTGTCGGAAGCGATGTTCGCGATTTCGCGCTATCAGGTGGAAGATCCGTCTTTCCATCCGTATAACAGCAAGTACGACCGCTGGCTCGAAGGCCACGCGCGCCTCACGCAAGCGGAGCTGCGCGGCTTGCGCCTGTTCAACGACCCGGACAAGGCGAACTGCGCCGGCTGTCACCTCTCGAAACCAGGCAAGGACGGCTTGCCGCCCATGTTCACGGACTATCAGTACGAGGCGCTGGGCGTGCCGCGCAACCGCAAGCTTGCGCAGAACCAGGACCCGCACTTCTTCGATCTGGGCGTATGCGGCCCGTTCCGCGACGACTTCAAGAACCAGACGCAATACTGCGGCATGTTCCTCACGCCGACGCTGCGCAATACGGCCACGCGCACGGTTTTTTTCCACAATGGCGTCTACCACACGCTCGACCAGGTGATGGCGTTCTATAACGACCGCAACACGGATCCGGGCAAGTTCTATCCGCGTGGGGCGGACGGCAAGATCGAGAAGTACGACGACATCCCCGCGCAATTCCAGAAGAACGTGGATGTGACCGACGCACCGTTCGACCGCAAGTTCGGCGACAAGCCCGCGATGACGCAAAGCGATATTCAGGACATCATCGCCTTTCTCAAGACGCTCAACGACGATCCGCTGCCGTCGAAGCCGTGAGCGGAGCGTGCCGCGTCCCGGCGAAACCGTCCGGGTCGCGGCGCGGATTCTTCGCGGCGCGCTTACTTGTCCTCGTGGGCAAGATGGATCGTGACGATCGCGGAGGCGTCGTCGAGCGCCTCCAGGGCGTGGGTCTCGCCGCCGGCCAGCAGCAGCATGTCGCCGGCATGCATCGTGCGCGGGTCGCCGTTCACGAAGAAGCGGATCGCACCCTCGATGCACTGCACCGTGATCTCGCCCGGCACGCTGTGTTCGGGCAGCCGCTTGCCAGCCGGCAGCACGAGCCGTATCACTTCGAGTTGCTGTGCACGGATCAGCGTGGTCGATTTGGCGTTCTTGAGCGCGCTGCCAAGCGGCCGCGCGTCGAAGACCTCACCCGGCGCGGCGTGGCGGATGGCCATGACTGTCTCTCATCGATGAAGCCGGCGCGGCGCACCTGGCGCGCGAGCCGGCGGGAGGGCGCTCAGGCAGTGAGCTTCGCGTCGAGCGTGATGTTCGCATTGTTGGCGAAGAGCTTCGAAACCGGGCAGTTTTCCTTGGCGGCATTCGCAAGCTCGTCGAACTTCGCTTGATCGATGCCGGGAATCTTCGCGCTCATGTCGAGCCGGCAGCTCGTGATGGCGAAGCCTTCGCCCACTTTGTCGAGCGTCACCGTCGATTTCGTTTCGATGCTTTCCGCCGTGAAGCCCGCCTGAGTCAGAAAAAGCGAGAACGCCATCGTGAAGCAGCCCGCGTGGGCCGCCCCGATCAGTTCTTCCGGGTTCGTGCCGGGACCGCCTTCGAAGCGCGAGGCGAAGCCGTAAGGCGCGTCCTTGAGCACGCCGGTTTGCGTCGAGATGGCGCCCTGTCCGTCCTTGATTCCGCCGTGCCATCTTGCCGATGCCGTCTTTTGCATGATGTTTCTCCGCGAACTGGAGTGGGGAGCCCGCAGGGCGCGCAATCGGCGTGCCCTGCAGCGTCGTGGTCAGGGCTGCTTCGGGGGCGTCTCGCCGGCGTACCATGCGGCGGCGGCGTCGATTTCCTCGGGCGTCATGTTGCGCGCGATGTTGCGCATCTGCTCGGAAATGTCGTTGTGGCGCGTGCCGTTCGCGAACGCGAGCAGTTGCGCCCTCGTGTACGCGGCGGGCAGGCCGTCGAGCCACGGGCTGCCCACCTTGCTGTCCACGCCGCCATGGCAGGACGCGCATGCGGGAATGTTGCGCAGCGGCGCGCCGTGCGCCACGATGCCGGGCGCTGTGCCATGCAGGTGTGCGATCGGCTGCAACGAGGCGTAGTAGGCGGCGAGGTCGCGCATGTCCTCGTCGGACAGGTCGCGCGCCATCGGCGACATCACGGCGTTCTGGCGCGCGCCGGTCTGAAAGTCATGCAGTTCCTTGTAGACCACGATGGCGAACTGGCCCGCCAGATTCGGCGAATTCGCCATGCTGATGCCGCGCGGGCCATGACACATCGTGCAGCGCAAGGCGAGCGTCGCGCCGCGGCCGATCGACAGGCTCGTCGCGCCGTCGAGCATGTGCGGCGCGAGTTCGACTGTGCTCACCTGGTAGCCGGGCGCGACCGCCGACCCGACCTGGTGCCACTGCCGCGGCACGCCGGCCGCGCTGCAGATCGCGTTCCAGACACCCTGGAAATACGGGTCGCTCTTGACGGAAGGCAGCCAGACGAAACCGATGAGCACGGAGACGACGAACACGGCGATCGTCGCGCCCACGCCCCTGCGGAACCACACATTGCGAAACGAGAACAGGCGTTCGTCGCTCATCGCTGCGCTCCAATCGGGATCGCGGGCACCGACGACTCAGGCGTCGCGAGCAGTTGCGCGATCGGGTAGCCGTAGTTGGTGATGGTGAGGGCGATCATCAGCACGATCCACAGCGCAAAGCTGTTGAGCGCCACCGGCAACGTGGGCGACTCGTGCACCGGCTTGCTGAAGCGATATTCCTCGGGCGCCACTTCGGCGCCGCGATGGCCCTGCAGCAGCACCACGAAGAAGAGCACCGCCGAAATCACGAGAATCAGGCCGCCCACCGCGGAGAGCGCCACGAGCGCGCCTTGCCCCGCTAACGCCGGGTCGCTGTAATCGTAGTAGGCCATGCGGCGCGGCATGCCCATCAAACCGACCAGGTGCCAGGGGAAGGTCGTCACGATCATGCCGATGAACCACAGCCACAACTGCCAGCGCATGAGCCGCCAGTTGGTGAGCGCGCGGCCGGTGAGCTGCGGCCAGAGATCGTAGGCAATGGCGAAGTACATGATGACGATCGCCCCGCCATAGATCAGATGGAAGTGGCCCGTGATCCACTGCGTGTTATGCACGGGCTGGTCGAGCTGGTAGCTCATGTTGATGAGACCGCCCGCGCCGCCAAAGCCGAGCATGACGAACGAGAACGCTACCGCCAGCATTTGCGGGTTCTGCCACGGCAGTTTCGCGATCCACCCGAACACGCCCTTGCCGCCGCGCAGCCGCCCCGCGATTTCGATCGACGCGCAGATCGTGAATACGGTGAGGAGCGTGGGCACCGAAACGAGCGCCGTGAACACCGACTGCACGAACTTGAAGCCCGAGCCCACCTGCGGGTCGGTGAAGAGGTGGTGCAGGCCGATCGGCATCGCCACCACGAGGAACAGGATGAACGAAATGCGCGCCATCGCGTCGCTGTAGAGCCGGCCGCCAATCGCGCGCGGCACGATCGTGTAGTAGGCGATATACGCGGGCATCAGCCAGAAGTAGACGATGGCGTGCAGCGTCCACGAGAAGAACACGCGCGCGAGGCCCGCGTCGATGGTATGGCGCCAGCCGAGCGCGACAGGCAGGATCTGGAACAGCACCTCGATGGCCGCGCCCACTGCCGTCCAGCCCCACAGGTAGGCGCCCGCCGTGCTCGCGAACATGGCGAGCGGCACGGGTTTGCCGGGATTCTCGCGCTTCCAGGCCGAGAGATTCACGCTCATCAGCGCGACCCAGACCCACGAGCCCACCACGACGAGCACCACGCCGAGGTAATAGAACACGTTGCCGATCATCGGCGGGTAGAACGTGTAGAGCACGGAGGCGAGGCCGAGCGCGACGGGCACCGAAGCCGTGACCGCGCCGAGCGCGAGCAGGATGAAGCCGAGCCACGCCCAGCGCACGCCGACGAGCGGGCGCTTCAATGCAAGCTCGGTGACCGCGTAGCCGAAGCCCATGGCAATGAGCGTGGGAAACACATAGCCCATCACGGTGCCGTGCTCCGTGACCGAGCGGTAGTAAAGCTCGGGATCGTTGAGCCACGGATGCAGCGGGCTGCGCACGAACATCTGCCACGCGCCGAGCAGCAGCGCCACGCCGAATACGATGAACGCGAGCCAGAAGTGGGCGAGTACGAGTCGCTTGTTATTTAACACAGCTGAGTCTCCGCGCGGGGTTGCCTGCCTGAGCCGCCATCTGCATGAAGGCATCCTTGTCGATGACCTTCACGTGCGCCCACATGCCCTGGTGGCCCGTGCCGCAGTATTCGTGGCAGGGCATGAGGTGGTCCGAGGGCGCGTCGAAGGTCGTGCGGAACGTCGAGACGTAGCCAGGCTCGACCATCGAGTTCAGGTTGGTGCCGGTAACGAGAAAGCCGTGCACGACATCGGCGCTCGTGGCGCGGAACGTGATGGGCGTATTCGCCGGCACGACGATGCATTGCGGCGTGAACGAATACTGCTGCGCGAGTATGCGCACCGTCACGGAGCCATCGGTCTCGACTGCGCTGCCGAGGTTCGATTCGACGAATTCGCCGGACACGTGCAGCGTTTCGGGATTGATGATCTCGACGCGCGAAGGCGGCATCATGGCCCAGTGCAGGCCGGTGAAGACCACCACCGCCACGAGCAGGGCAACGAACGCCACCATGAGCGTCGCCCAGCGGCGCTCCACGCGCGCGGCGACTTCGGCACTGGCATGGTTATCGAGCGGATTCGACATGAGGCCGGCCTTTTCTTGTCAGATCTATTGGATGACGCCGCGCGGCAGGAACACGACGAAGTAGAACGCGAACCAGAGCGCGGCCACGATGACGGTGGCGATACCCGCTACGGCAAGCGCGCCGCTCGGGCCGTTGGCCACGATCTCGTCGACCTGTTCATGCTGCGGGCGTTCGCCCGGTTGTTCGGGTACGGGTGTCTCGATCATCGCGGCCTCAGAAAAGCGGCGCGGAACGCAGCGCGTTTACTTCATGTTCGGAAACCGGCGTGCCGTGGTTGCCCCACGCCGTGCGGATATACGTGACCACGGCCGCCACTTCCTCATCCGAAAGCGCTTGCGCGAAGGGCGGCATGCCATAGGGCATGGGGTTCTTCCTCGTGCCGGGAGCATAGCCGCCGTTGAGCACCATGCGTATGGGGTTCACGGCCGAGTTCATCTGGATGGACTGGTTGTTGGCGAGCGGCGGGAAGTGCGGCAGCTTCCCCTGGCCTTCGCTTGCGTGGCAAACCGCGCATTGCGAGTCGTAGATCTTCTTGCCGAGCGGCGCGAGGCGGGCGGCTTCCTCCGAAACGAAGGTGCTCTTCGGCGACTTGTCGACTTCGCTGTCGCGGCCGGGCAGCGACTTCAGATAGACGGCCACGGCGCGCACGTCGTCCTCGGTGAGGTACTGGAAGCTGTCGTAGACCACCTCGGCCATCGGCCCGTACACGGCGCCGCGTTTGGACACGCCCGCATGCAGCAGATCGACGATGTCCTCGATGCTCCAGTCGCCGAGGCCCGCTTCCTTGTTCGACGTGAGCGAGGGCGCGTACCAGTTCTGCACGGGGATCAGGCCGCCCTGGAATTCCTTCGAGGCCGAGTTGCCGCCAAGTGCGTTGATGGCCGTATGGCACATCGTGCAGTGGCCAAGGCCTTCCACGAGATAGGCGCCGCGGTTCCATTCGACAGACTGTTTCGGGTCGGGCTTGAACTCGCCCGGACGGAAGAACAGCGTGCGCCAGCCGAGCAGCAACGAGCGCTGGTTATACGGAAAGCGCAGATCGTGCGGACGATTCTCCCGGCGCACGGGCGGCGTGGAGAGCAGGTACGCGAAGATGGCGTCGGAGTCCGCGCGCGTGACTTTCGTGTACGACGCGAACGGCATGGCCGGATAGAGCAGCGTGCCGTCACGCGACTTGCCGTCGTGCAGCATGCGGTAGAACTCGTCGGCGGTCCACGAGCCGATGCCATACGTTTTGTCCGACGAGATGTTGGGCGTGTAGAGCGTGCCGAACGGCGTTTCCATCGGGCGGCCGCCGCCGAACATCTGCTCGGAGGGCACCGTATGACATGCAATGCAATCGCCCGCGCGCGCAAGGTATTCGCCGCGCGCGATCAGTTCGGCGTTGCTCGCTATCGGCTTTGCGTTGGCGGTGGCCGCGGCGGCGGCGGCTCGCGCCGCGTTGGCTGCGTTCGCGCTGGGTGCGGCCGTTTGCGCGAGCGCGACTGCCGCGCCCACGCAGAGCATGGCGGCCGAAAGCGAGAGGCGCGCCGCGAGTGACGATGACGGGAGAAGGGATCGAAGTCTGCGCACGTCGAGGCCCCGGCTAGTTATGGACGCTGCCGCACGCGAGCGGCAGCGGCGAGGGCGCCGCTGGCGTCGTATCGGCGGGCGCGGGTTGCGACGAGAGCCAGGCCGCGATCGCGGTGATGTCGCGGTCGGCAAGGTGCGTGGCGATGTCGTGCATGCAGTCCGGGCTCGCGGCGCGGCGCGTGCCGTAACGGAACGCGCCGAGCTGCGCGCTGATGTAGTTCGGATGCAGGCCGACGAGACCGGGAATGGCCGGCTGCATGCCCGTGAGCGATGCGCCGTGGCAGCTCGCGCACGCGGGCACCTTGCGCCCGGGATCGCCGTTCAGCACGAGCGACTTGCCGAGCGCGAGCGTGGCCGCGTCGACTGCGGGCTTCGCGGGCGGCGGATAGGGCGGGTGCTGCTGCGCGAAGAACTCCGCAATCTGCTTGAGGTAAGCGTCGGGCAGATACGCCAGCAGATAGTTCATGGGCGGATAGCTGCGACCGCCGTCGCGAAAAGCGACGAGCTGGTTGTAGAGATAGCCTGCCGGCTTGCCCGCGAGACGCGGGAAGTAGTCGTTGTCGGTGCCCTCGCCATGCGCGCCATGACATGCCGCGCAACCCATCACGCGAGCCTGCATGGTGTCAGGCGCGGGCTCGGCGGGCGGAGCCGCGAGGACCTGCGCCCATGGCAGCCCGAGCGCGAGGATCAGAAGGACGATGCGGTTTCTCAATGATTCCCTCGTTGCGGATTGTGACAGCACACACGCGTTGCGATTCGATATCACTTGAGGCGTCGTCCGTGGGGATTCTCATTTTCAATGACGGCCGGGCGCGCACCTTCTGAAACACATTATCAGAGAAAAACGAAAATTAACGCCACGAAGATGCGCAAAATTTTTTGCGACCCGTGCTCGATGAGTACGGACGTTTGCTAACACAACGGCATGGAGTCGCGGTAAAACGCCGGGTGTTCGCCACGCGCGCGCCGGTCTCCGGCGCGGCATCGCTTCGAACGGAGCCCCCGCGGCGCGTTTGCCTGATGCGGGACGCGCGCGCGATCAAGCTTTGTCGACGGTGTCGCCGAACAGGTCCAGGTTGGCGCGCTCGCGCTTGTCGTCCGCGGGCTTGCGTGCGCGGCGCGGCTTGCCGAACACGTCTTCGGGCGTGAAGCCGAATTCGGCGATCGTCGCGCGCACGTTGGTCAGTGCTTCGTGCGCCGCTGCGGCGCGCGCGGCTTCGATACGCTCGTCGAGCTCGCGCTTCTGGGCGAGCAGTTCGCGGTAAGTAGCCATCGGTAAATCGTGTCGAGTGAAAGCGAGCGGCTGATTTTACGCGCTGCGCGGCGTTCGCGGCATCAAAGATAGATGGAGAGCAGCGCGACCACGACGCCCGACAAAGCCATCAGCAAAACGGCGAGCCACAGCGACCCGCGCGCGGGCGCACGCACCGAAGCGGGCAAGCGCTTTTTGCCGCTCACCATCGGCCCGATCAGATCGTGGCCTTTCGCGAGCGCGTAGACGGCGATCGCGCACACATGGACCGCGACCGCCGCCGCGAGCAGATCCCAGCCCAGCGAATGCATGTTCGCAATGGCGTTGGCGATTTTCGCGGGCACGATTTCGCTGAGCGGTCCTTCGTCGGCGACATCGTTGTTGTCGTAGAGACCAGTGAGCGCTTCGATCAGCAGCAGCGCGAGCAGCAGCAGGACCATCCAGCCGCCCGCCGCGTTGTGGCCCACCTGCACGTCGGGCTCGCGCCGCAGCAGATGGCGCAGATGCCCGATCGCCTTGCGCGGCGACGCGACAAAGCGCGAGAAGCGCGCGGTCTCGCTGCCGAAGCATCCCCACAGCAGGCGAAACACCACGAGCGCGAGCAGCGTTTCGCCGATGCGCACGTGCGTCTGCATCCAGTTCATGCGCTGCGTGACGTAGGCCGCCGCCACGAGCACGACGGTCAGCCAGTGGAAAAGCCGCGTAGGCAGATCCCAGACCGGCACGCGGCGCTCGGGAGCTTCGGGGCGCTTATCGGTTGCGGATGTCGTGGAGCGCATGATTCGCGGCAGGCGGGCGTGGCGTTCAACGCCATCATAGGCCAGAAACGGGAACGCGCCGCGGATCGCAACGCACGCGCCGTTTCGCCGGCATGGCTTCGCGCCGCGACTTCGGCCATACTTGCCGCTCGCCCTACGTCTCCCGCAAGCCGATCACGCAGATGGAAAAGAACCGACTCGAAGCCTTCAGCGATGGCGTGCTCGCCATCATCATCACGATCATGGTGCTGGAGCTCAAGGTGCCGCACGGCGAAGATCTCGCCGCGCTCGTGCCGCTCTGGCCGGTCTACCTGAGCTACGTGCTGAGCTTCCTTTACGTGGGCATCTACTGGAACAACCATCACCACATGCTGCATGCGGCGCGGCGCGTGAACGGCACGGTGCTTTGGGCCAATCTGCATCTGCTGTTCTGGCTTTCGCTGCTGCCGTTCACCACGGGCTGGATGGGCGAGAACCACTTCGGACGCTGGCCCACCGCGCTCTACGGCATCAATCTGCTGCTCTGCGCGGTTGCCTACGTTCTGCTGCAAATCGCGCTCGTGCGCTATCAGGGCACGCAAAGTCCGCTGGCGATTGCGCTCGGCAACGACGTGAAAGGCAAGATCTCACCGGTGTTCTACCTGGCGGGCTTCGCGCTGGCGGTGCTCGATCATCCGCACATCGGCGCGATCTTCTATGGCTTCGTCGCGCTGCTCTGGCTCGTGCCCGACCGGCGCATGGAACGCCTCGCCGTGGCCGCGCGCGAGCAGAGGGAAGAGTAGGGTATGCAGGGGCAGGGGCAGGGGCCGGCGCAGGCGCGGCCGGTCCCCGCCGTCATTACCGCGTCGTCAGCCTGCCAGGTGCTTGCGCTTAGCGAGTTGCTGCGCCTTGGCGTAGTCGGCCTGGATCACCGGCAGACCTTCCGTGGCGGCTTTCTTGAGGCCCGCGTCGCGGCCCGAGGCAATCTCCGCCTGGAATGCCGAGAGCGTTTTCTGCTGGCCCGCAAGCGCGATCTGCTCGATGTACGTCTTGTCGAAATCCGCGCCGCGCAGATTGTCGATGCTGCCCAGCGCCGCCGCATCAGGATCATTGCGCGGCACGTCCACGCCGCGCGGGCTTGCGGCGCGCATCGAGTCCGAGAGCTTCGTATAGTCGGCGACCAGCTTCTCCGCGAAGGCCTTCACTTCGCGGTCCGTCGAACGCGAGTCGGCAATGCGCGCGGCATCGCGCTGCGTGGCGACGGTTTGCGTGCCGTCGGCGATGAAGGTCTTGTCGGCTTCGTGAAGCTGGCCGGTTGCGGCCGCGGCCGTAGCGGAAGGCGCCGCGGACGCAGAAGGCGCGGGGGTTTGCGCACGGGCGCCCGGCGTAACGGCGAAAAGGCCAGCGGCCGAAGCCGTGATGAGCGAGGCAAGCGAGAGGCGAGTCATGTGAACTCCTTTCTGCGTGATTGGTATCGAATGCGCGCGCAACGCAGCGGGCAGTGCCGTTTTGCGCGAGACCGTCTTGCGTGAAAAGCCGTGCCGCTCAACGGTCTGAGGAATTCCAGGAACTCGCCTGGACTACAGGTGAAACGATTGCTTCGCTTGTGTAACGGTTGGTAAGGGAGATCTGCGGCAAGCGGGCGCTATTTCCGATACGCGCCGCCGACGGCGGCGAGAACCGCAGCCGATATAATCGCCGTGCTATCCAACGAGGACATCGCATGAAAACACTAGTCGCCTTACTCGCCGCTGCTACCGTTGCATCGACCGCGTTCGCCGCCAACCCCATAGAGAAGTTGCCCTCGGGCGTGGTGGTCGAGCATCTCAAGCAAGGCACCGGTCCGCAACCGACGGCCAACGACGTCGTGCGCGTCAACTATCGCGGTACGCTCGCGAACGGCACCGAATTCGACAGCTCCGCCAAGCATGGCGGCCCGGCGACCTTTCCGCTTGGCCAGGTGATCCCGTGCTGGACGCAAGGGGTGCAGAAGATGAAGGTCGGCGGCAAGGCGAAGCTGACCTGTCCGGCAGCGACCGCTTACGGCGATCGCGCAGTCGGCCCGATCCCCCCGAACAGCGACCTCACGTTCGAAGTCGAACTGATCGGCATCGGTCAGTAGCAGGACGAGGCGGGCGACGTGTTCGCGTCGTCCGCCATGCGGCGCGCGAAACCATGCGTCGCCGTCCCGCCCGCATTCAAAGGGCGGGACACGCTGGCGCACTTATTGCGCGAGCCATCCTCCATCCACCTTCAGTTCGGCTCCGCGCATTTCGCTGGCCGCTTCCGAGCACAGAAACACCGCCACGCCGCCAATCTGTTCGACGCTCGCAAAACGTCCCGACGGCTGCTTTTCGCCGAGCAGCTTCAGTGTGGCGTCTTCGGTGGAAATCGACTCGCGATGGGCAAGATCGTCAATCTGCTTCTGGACGAGTGGCGTGAGCACCCAGCCCGGACAGATCGCATTGACGGTGACGCCGCTGCGCGCCGTCTCCAGCGCGGCGACCTTCGTGAGCCCGATGACGCCGTGCTTGGCCGCGACATACGCCGATTTGCCGACCGAGCCGACAAGCCCGTGCACCGAGGCGATATTGATTACGCGTCCCCAGCCCGCCGCGCGCATGATGGGAAGCGCCGCGCGCGTTGCATGAAAGGTGGCGCTGAGATTGACCGCGATGATCTGATCCCAGCGCTCGGCCGGAAAGTGCTCGATCGTTTCGACATACTGAATACCTGCGTTGTTGACGAGGATGTCGAGACTGCCGAACGTGTTCGTCGCGAAGGCCATGAGGGCCTCGATGTCGGCGGGGCGGCTCATGTCCGCGTCGTGATGCGCGGCGCGCACGCCGGCGGCTTCGATCCGGGCGAGCGCGGCCGCCACGTCGCCGAAGCCGTTCAGGACGATGTTGGCGCCCGCACGGGCAAGCGCCGTCGCGATGCCGAGCCCTATGCCGCTCGTCGATCCGGTGACGACCGCGGTTTTCCCGGCGAGGGCAAGCGTCTGTGAGAGGTGCATGAGTGAGCCTGGTATGAATGCCGGTCAGACGAGACCGGTCAGGTAGAACACGGCGATGACGAAGAAGACGGCTAGCGTCTTGATGATGGTCACCGCGAAAATGTCGCGATACGACTCCCGGTGCGTGAGGCCAGTGACCGCGAGCAGCGTGATGACCGCGCCGTTGTGCGGCAGTGTATCCATGCCGCCGCTCGCCATCGCCACCACGCGGTGGAGGACTTCCATCGGAATGTGCATGGCCTGCGCCGTCTTGATGAAGGTGTCCGACATCGCGGCGAGCGCGATGCTCATGCCGCCCGACGCCGAGCCCGTGATGCCCGCGAGCGCCGAGACCGACACGGCCGCATTCACGAGCGGATTCGGAATCGCTTTGAGCGCGTTGCCGATGACGAGGAAGCCGGGCAGCGCCGAGATCACGCCGCCGAAGCCGTACTCGGACGCCGTATTGAGCGTGGCGAGCAGCGCACCGCTCACGGCGGTCTTGGTGCCGGTCGCGAAACGCGCCTTCACGCGGCCAAAGGCCGTCACGATGACGAGCAGAATGCCGAGCAGCAGCGCGCCCTGGACGGCCCAGATCGCGACGACGCTCTTCACTGGCACGGTCACGGGCGCGTGAATGCCGGGCAGCACGTCGGGCGAGACGGTGAAACTTTCGCCGTACCACTGCGGAATCCACTTGGTCAGCAAGAAATTGGCGACGCCGACGAGCACGAGCGGCGCGATCGCGAGCGCCGGATGCGGCAGGTTGCCCGTTTCCACGCGCTCGGGCTCGTTCACGAGCGAAGTGCCGTAGCCTTCGCCCTTCGCCATTGCGCCGCGGCGACGCCATTCGAGGTACGTGAGGCCCACGACGATGATGAAGACCGAGCCGATCACGCCGAGCCAGGGCGCGGCCCACGCAGTGGTCTTGAAAAACGTGGTGGGAATGATGTTCTGGATTTGCGGCGTGCCGGGCAGCGAATCCATCGTGAACGTGAACGCGCCGAGCGCGATCGCGCCGGGCATGAGGCGTTTGGGAATATTGCTCTGGCGATAGAGTTCGGCGGCGAACGGATAGACCGCGAACACCACGACGAACAGCGAGACGCCGCCGTACGTGAGCAGCGCGCACACCGCGACGATCACGGCGTTCGCTCGCGAGCGGCCGATATAGCGGATCGCGGCGGCCACGATGGCTTCGGAAAAGCCCGATAGTTCGATGACCTTACCGAATACGGCGCCGAGCAGGAACACGGGAAAGTAGAGCTTCACGAAGCCCACCATCTTGTCCATGAAGATGCCGGAGAACACCGGCGCGACAGCGGCGGGGTCGATCAGCAGGACGGCGCCCAGTGCGGCGATGGGCGCAAACAGAATGACGCTGTAGCCGCGGTAGGCGACCAGCATCAGGAACGCCAGGGCGGCGATCACGATCACAAAGGACATCTTGTCTCCAGTGGGGTTTATTCGTGCAGGCACATTTGCTTGTTCCGCGCTTCGAAGCCGGCGCGACCGCGCAATAGAGCACGATATGTGCCAGCAGCCGGCGAGCCTTGCTGGACACGGCGCAGCAAGGCTCGCAGTCGTGCGTCCGGCGCGGCGCGGCGCCCGCGGCGATGCCGAGGCCCCGATACGGTCTCGAAACTGAGATGGCACCGGCGCGGAAAGACGCCATGGGCTCGTCGCCAAGCGTGTAAAGCCCGGTTTCTCCGGGGTGTAGCGCATTCTCATTTCTGCGATAATTCGTCGCGAAAATGAGAATACGCGGCCCGGATTGGACCGCGACAGATGAAAAAAGAACCGAATGGAAATAGAAACGACCGCGCTGCTGGCCGACTACGAGCACGTGCGCAAACTGGCTATGCAATCGCTCTTCCAGTCACTCGACAAGTTCAGCGAAGGCACCGTTATCGTCGATCGCAACGCGCGCGTGGTGTGGATCAACCAGCACTACGCGGCGCGCTTCGGCTTCGACGATCCGGCCGCGGTGATCGGGCTCGATTGCGAAAGCGTCATTCCGAACAGCATGATGCGCGACGTCGTGAAGGGCGGCGAACCCATTCTGCTCGACATACTCGAAACCGATCGCGATCCGATCGTCGTCACGCGCCTGCCGATCAAGGACGACAACGGCGATACGATCGGCGCAGTGGGCTTCGTGTTGTTCAACGAACTCAAGGGGTTGTCGCCGCTCTTCAGCCAGTACGCGCGGCTGCGTGCCGAACTCATCAGCACGCGTCAGTCGCTCGCTCAGGTGCGTCGCGCGAAATACAGCTTTTCGAGTTTGATCGGCACCAGCGCCGCGAGCCTCGAGGTCAAGCGTCAGGCGCGCCGGGCTGCGCGCCTGACGTCGCCGGTGCTCCTGCTCGGCGAAACGGGCACGGGCAAGGAACTGCTTGCGCACGCGATACATGGCGCGTCCGGGCGCGCGGACGGTCCTCTCGTGACGGTGAACGTCGCGGCGATTCCCGACACGCTGCTGGAACTGGAATTCTTCGGCGCGGAGCCGGGCGCGTACACCGGGGCGGACCGCAAGGGGCGCATCGGCAAGTTCGAGCTGGCCCAGGGCGGTACGCTCTTTCTCGACGAGATCGGCGATATGCCGCTCGCGCTGCAGGGCAAATTGCTGAGGGTTCTGCAGGAGCAGGAATTCGAGCCGCTCGGTTCGAACCGCATCATGCGCACCGACGTGCGCATCATCGCGGCGACGTCGGCCGATCTGCCTGCGCTGGTGGCGCAGGGCAGATTTCGCGCCGACCTCTACTATCGCCTCAACGTGCTGATGATTCGCGTGCCGCCGCTGCGCGAGCGCCTCGCCGACATCGAGGGGATGGCGTATGCAATTCTCGACAAGCTTTCGGTGGAAAGCGGAGCGGGGCATCTCGAACTCGACCGCGATGCGCTCGCGGCGCTGTGCTCGTACAACTGGCCTGGCAACGTGCGCGAGCTGCGCAATACGCTCGAGCGCGCGGTGCTGCTATCGGACAGCGAGCGGATCGACGCGCATGTGCTCGCGCGCTTCGTCGGCGACGGCCGCGAGCAGCATCGAGCCGAAGATGAGGCGCGCCGCGCATTGGGTGCGCACGGCGGGCAGGTCGCCGCGTCGCCGGATCTCGCGGGCCCGCAGCGGTATGAAGACGCGATGCAGGATTTCGAGCGCCGCTTCTTGACCGACGCGTTGCGCGCGGCGGGCGGTCACGTGGCGAAAGCCGCAGCGCGGATTGGCATGGCGCGCGCGACGCTGTACCGGCGGATCGTCGCCCTCGGCATCGAGGTTTGATGCCCCGGGTTCGCTTGCTCAACCGCCCGCAATGAGCTTGCGCCGCGCTGTTTTCACGCGTGCGAAATGCGCGTCGTCCCAATCGTAGAAGCCCGCGCCGCTGCGCACGCCGACGCGTCCGGCCTTCACTTGCTCGCGCAACAGATCGATCACGTCTTCGTCCTTCGCGAGTTCGGGCATGAGGTGCGAGGAAATGTCGACGAACGTGTCGAGGCCGCCCATGTCCGCGCTCTCGAACGGGCCGACGATTCCCCAGCGACGGCCGAGCGACGCCTTCATTACCCGGTCGACCACTTCGGGGCTCGCCGCGCCCGAGCGCACGATGTTGAGCGCCTCGCGCAGCACCGCAAACTGCAGCCGGTTGCCGACGAAGCCGGGGATCGCCTTGGCGAGCACGACGGGCTCCATGCCGATTACGCGCATGAGCGCCTCTGTTCGCGCAGTGACTTCCGGCGCGGTAGCGCCCCCGGGCACGACTTCGACGAGCGGAATCATGTGAGGCGGATTCCAGAAATGCGCGATCACGAAACGCTCGCGAGCGGCCAGCGGCGCGGCTAGCAGGTCGGGCTCGAAACCGCTCGTGTTGCTCGCGAGAATCGCATCCGGGGCGAGCACCGCGCCGAGCTGCGCATAGAGCCGGTGCTTGAGATCGAGCACTTCGGGCACGGCCTCGAAGACGAACTGGGCGTCGGCCATCGCGTCGAGTGTCCCGGTCGTTTCGATACGCGCAAGCGCCGCCGCGCGAGCCTTAGCGTCGATGCGGCGTGCGTCGATCAGTTCGTCGAGCACGGCTTCGGCCTTTGCGGCCACACTCTCGAGCCGTGTGGGATCGACGTCATGCACGATCGTGCGCATGCCGTGCAATGCACATTGCGTCGCGATCCCGACGCCCATCAATCCCGTGCCCACCACGCCCGTTACCGTCACTGTTCTGTCCATGCTTTGTGTTCTCCATGCTGTTCCCTGACTGGGTTCGACAGCATAAAGCAACCGGCAAGAACTGGCGAAACTGCCGCGGTATCGGACGTCCGGGTGGACCCGACGGACAGCGACGCGCCGCGAAACGCCTTGATCCGTAGCCCAGGTAAACGATCGCGCTGTTCCGCCGTGCTCACGGACGCCAGCGATAAACGACGATGCTCGAACCGTTGTAATTGTCCCTGGTTATCACATATTCCCCGGTCGACCGCAGATACGCACGAATGCCGTACATCGAATCGACGTCGTTGCCGACGTCCATTGCCGACGAGTTCGAGTTGGTCAGCGTCGTGACGAAGCTGCCCGTGGTGAGGTCGAATACGTCGACGTTCGGCACCGTGTGCACATAGCCGACGAACAGATAGTGGCCGGCCGCCGCAATCGATTTCGGATTCGCGCCCGTGAGATTGATGACGGGGCCCGGTGTACTCGTGTTGCCGGCTTTCCAGCCGTGATAGACCTCGACGTGTCCGTTCATCGCCGTCCAGTCCCAGCTTCCCGAGATGCCCTGAGCGAGAATCATCGTGTCGGTGTCGGATTGGTAAATGATGCGCGTAAGCGGCAGCACGGTACGCGGAATCTGGACCGGCGTGGCCGCGCCCCAGGACGGCTTGCCGTTCGCGTCGAAACCGGCCAGCGGATAGTGGTAGATCTGATTGGTCCGTGCGAGGCCGGCCCATACGTCGCCGTTGCCGTCGATAGCGAAGCCGGCCGTCACCTTCAGGTTCGTGTTGAATGGTTTGCCAGGAATCGAGCCGTCTGGAATCGCTATGTAGCCGCTCGACGGCTGGAAGTGATAGAAGTTGAACGTGTCGGGATTCTGACCAGAAGCGACGAGAATGCGCTTGCCGCCGACTGCCACGAGCTGCCCGAAATGCTGGCCGCGCTGATAGTCGTTCATGTTCAGGCGCGGATCGGATGGCCAGGAAAACGGATCGATCGTGTTGGCGACGAATGTGCCCCCCGAAGTGCCCGTATAGATGTTGTTGCCGCTGTAGAAATATGCGCCGTCGGTGACCGGGTCCGGCGCCGCGACTGCCTCGAAATTCAGCGCCTGCAGGGTCCACTGCAGCGTGCCCGTCGGGCTGTAGGCGTGAATGTCGGTACTGCCGTTGCGCCCCAGGTCCCAGTCGCCGCCCCATGCGTTGTCGAGCACGTACAGGTTCCCCGCTGCATCTTTGCCGATGCCGACGACGCGCGTGAAGCGCTTGTCGCCGACTTGCCCCTTGATGCCCGTCGTGGTGTCGAGGTAGCCGCCCTGCACGCCGAACGTGCCGACCTGCGTGGGCGTGCCCGGCAGGGCGTAACGCTTGATGTTCATGTCGGGCCCTTCGTCGCCGACCAGCAGCTCGCCGGTCGAAGCGTCGAAACAGAGCGCCGACGGATGCGCGCCCGCGGCCATCTGGATCGTATGCAGCGCGGCGCCGGCCGGGCTGAACTGCGCGACGACGCCCGCGCTCGCGCGCGCGACCCACAGGTTGCCGGCGCCGTCGATTGCGAGCGCACCGGGTTGCTGAACGCCGATGTCGCGCTGCCAGACGCCGTCGGTCGTATAGACACGTACGCGATTGCCGTAAAAGTCGCTGGCATAGAGCAGCGTGCCTGCCGTCGCGAGGCCGGTGATGACGTCTGCGTTCTGGATGCCGGTCCACGTGCTGACCGCAATGCGAAGATCACGCGCGTTCGAGCTACGATCGTAGCGGCCCACCGAGCCGCTGCCGAACGACCGGTTATAGCCGAGTGCGACGAAGATCGACGTCGCGTTGCCGGTAATCGCTCCGCCCTGGAATTCGTCGTGCGCGCCGATGGTGCCAAGCGTCGCACCGTTCTGGTAGATCTCCATGCCGCCTGCATTTTCGTCCCACCGCGACGATGTGTAGATAACACCCTCGGGCGCGACCCACATCGAGCGTGCGCCGTTACCGACGTGCGCGGCAAGGGTGCCATGCGTGTTCGCGAGCCAGTCGGTCGTATATTGCGCGTGACCGACGGGCGCCGCCGCGCCGACGAGCAGAGCCAGCCATGCCGCGCGAAGCCGCTTTCTGAACATGCGAGATGTTCCCCTTGACGTTGCGCTGCGAGGTTTTCAGTGGCGGCGCATGAGATGATCGATATGGCAGCAACGCGGAACGCGTCGCATCCCATGCGCCGAGCATATTCCTGCAGATGCGAATCACGTATCGAGCTTTTTCGCGAGTGCTTTCGCATTATTCGTGCCCGGGAAACATGCAAAACGGAATCGCCGCCACCGACAAACGATTGAATGCGGAGCCGGTGCCGTTCCGCGCCATCGAGCTGGCGCGCGGTGAGCGGAGGCAGGCCGCCTAGGGCCGCCAGGCCTCGCCTTCGGGGAACGTGTACTTGCCGAGCGAATCCGCCTTCATTTCGATGCTGTAACCAGGTTGTTGAGGCGGCATATACCGGCCGTTGCGGATTACGACGGGATCGACGAAATGCTCGTGCAGATGGTCGACATATTCGAGCACGCGGTTCTCCAGCGACGCCGATACGCAGAGATAGTCGAACAGCGAAATGTGCTGCACGTACTCGCACAATCCCACGCCGCCCGCATGCGGACAAACGGGCACGCCGAACTTCGCCGCCATCAGCAACACGACGATCACTTCGTTCAGCCCTCCTAACCTGCAAGCGTCCACCTGACAAAAGTCGATTGCCTGGGCCTGCAACAACTGCTTGAACATCACGCGATTGTGGCAGTGCTCGCCCGTCGCGACACCAATCGATCCCAGCCGCCGACGGATCGCCGCATGGCCGAGGATATCGTCGGGGCTCGTCGGTTCTTCGATCCACCATGGGTCGAACTCCGCCAGGCGCCGCATGTTCGCGACCGCTTCGTCGACGTCCCACACCTGGTTTGCGTCCATCATCAGCTTCAGGTTTTCGCCGATTTCCTCTCGCAGAATGCGTGCGCGCCGCACGTCTTCGTCGAGATTGCCGCCCACTTTCTGCTTGAAATGCGTCCAGCCCAATGCGACACCTTCGCGCGCGAGTCGCCGGATCTTGTCGTCGTCGTAACCGAGCCAGCCCGCCGAAGTCGTATAGGCGGGATATCCTTCCCCGAGCATTTCCTTTTCGCGCTCGCCCCTGGTTTTCGCATGGCGGTTCAGGATGGCTAACGCTTCGTAAGGCGTAATCGCGTCGGTCACATAGCGAAAGTCCAGGCAACGCACGAGTTCTTCGGGGCTCATATCGGCGAGCAGCTTCCACACCGGTTTGCCAACCGACTTCGCCCACAGGTCCCACACCGCATTCACGACGGCCGCCGTAGCGAGATGAATCGCGCCCTTGTCCGGGCCGATCCAGCGTAATTGGCTGTCCGACGTGAACGCACGCCAGAATGCGCCCATATTCGCGGCAATCTCTTCGAGTCGCCTGCCGACGACGAGCGGTGCAAGCGCGTTGACCGCCGTCACGCAGATTTCATTGCCGCGTCCAATGGTGAACGTGAGACCGTGCCCCGTGAGCTTGTGCGGCGAATCGGTTTCGAGCGTGACGTAAGTGGCGGAATAGTCCGGCGCGGCGTTCATCGCGTCGGAACCGTCGAGCGAACGAGAAGTGGGGAAGCGGATATCCCGGACGGACAGCCTGGTGATCGTGGTCATCTGAACTCCCTCCAAAGTGACGACTATCAGATTAGGACTGCTGGCGACGATGAACCGCAACACATTTGCATCGCAGTACGCGGGTAATACGGGGGTATCAAGCGGTTCACCAGGCGGGTTTACCAGACGTTTGCACGCGTTGACAACGCTAGATCCGCTTCCTAGCATGCTAGCATGTCTTCCTGAAATCAAGCACCATGAGCTATTCATCAGAATCAGATCTAGTGGGTGTCGCCGGCAATCCTTATGTCGCACTGCAAAAGATTTCGGGTTCGGAGCGCGGCAGCCTGACCGATGCGGTCGAGCAGGCGCTGAAAGAAGCGATCGTGACGCTCGTGCTGGAACCGGGAATGATGATCGACAAGATGGCGGTCTGCGACCGGATGGGCGTTTCGCGCTTTCCGGTTTCCGCCGCATTGGCGAGGCTTGCCCATGCGGGGCTCGTCGAAGTTTTGCCGCAGCGCGGCACGCGCGTCAAGCCCATCGCGCTCGACGATATTCGCCAGCACCTGTTTATCCGCAGCGCGCTCGAAGTGGAAACGGTCCGTGGCGTCGCGCTGATGCACGACCGGGCCACGATCGATGCGCTGGCCGAAAATCTCGAGCAGCAGCGCAAGCTCGCCGGGAACGGGCAGCGTCTCGCATTTCATACGCTCGACCTGGCCTTTCATGAAATTCTGCTCGACGCGGTGAATCTGCCGCGAGTGAAAGAGATCGTCGCGGTATCACGGAATGCGCTCGATCGCGCAAGGCAATTGCTGGCAAGTCCCGAGCGGCTCGTGCACACGCTCGACGAGCACGAACTCGTTTTCGACGCCATTCGCGCCGGCAAGGCCGACGTGGCGGCAAAAGCGATGCACGAGCATCTCGATCAGGTGGTCGCGGAACTGCACCGGTCCGCGAAGGAACGACCTGATCTTTTCGCATCCTAGGCTTACGTCGATCCATGCCCGTCCTTCAACTTCTTTCGTGCGGATTTGCGCCATGACGCCGCTCATTTCCGTCAACAAGCTCAGCAAGCGCTTTCCCGGCGTGCGGGCGCTTCACGAAGTGCAATTCGAGCTCCTGGCCGGCGAAGTGCACGCGCTGATGGGCGAGAACGGCGCGGGAAAATCCACGTTGATGAAGATTCTCGCCGGCGTGTATACCCGTGATTCGGGCGATATTCTCCATGACGGCCGGCCCGTCGCGTTCGCGAGTCCGCGCGAAGCGCAAGCTGCGGGCGTCGGCATCATTCATCAGGAACTCCAGCTGATGAATCATTTGACCGTCGCGCAAAACATGTTCATTGGCCGGGAACCGCGCGGACGTCTCGGTCTGTTTCTCGACGAAGACAAACTCAATGCGCAGGCGCGCGACATTCTCGCCCGCATGCACGTGCATCTCGACCCACGCACCGTGGTCGGTACGCTCACGGTCGCCAGCCAGCAGATGGTCGAGATCGCCAAAGCCCTGTCGTTCGATTCGCGCGTGCTCATCATGGACGAGCCGACTTCCGCGCTCAACGACGCGGAGATCGCCGAACTTTTTCGCATCATTCGCCAGTTGAAGGAGCGCGGCGTCGGGATCATCTACATCTCGCACAAGATGGATGAGCTCAAGCAGATTTCCGATCGCGTCACCGTATTGCGCGACGGCGAGTATGTGGCCACCGTCGCCACGGCCGATACGAGCGTGCAGACCATCATCGGCATGATGGTGGGCAGAACGCTCGCCGACGCCGAACCGTATCAGGGCCCGGCGCGACAGGGCGAAATCGCGCTCGAAGTGAAGCACCTGAACGCAGGCCCACTCGTCAGGGACGTGAGTTTCACGCTGCGCAAAGGCGAGATATTGGGCTTTGCGGGGCTCATGGGCGCGGGGCGCACCGAGGTCGCGCGCGCCGTGTTCGGTGCGGACCCGGTCGAATCCGGAGAAGTCTTCGTGAAAGGCGTGAGGGCGCCGATCAAAGCACCGAGCGACGCCGTCGCGCACAGCATTGGCTATCTCTCGGAAGACCGAAAACGCTTCGGCCTCGCCACCGGCATGGACGTCGAGTCGAATATCGTGATGTCCAACCTCAGTAAATTCCTGTCGCTGAATCTGTTCCTGCGCCGCATGCAAATACGCAGGACGGCGTCCCATTTCATCAATCTTCTCGCCATCCGCACACCTTCGCCTACGCAGCCGGTCCGGCTGCTTTCGGGCGGCAACCAGCAGAAGATCGTCATCGCGAAGTGGCTGGAGCGCGACTGTGACGTGCTGTTCTTCGACGAGCCGACGCGCGGCATCGATGTCGGTGCCAAGAGCGAAATCTACAAGCTTTTGCGTGCGCTCGCAGAAGAAGGCAAGGCGATCGTAATGATCTCCTCGGAACTTCCGGAAATCCTGCGCATGAGCGACCGGATCGTCGTGATGTGCGAAGGCCGTATCACCGGCGAACTCCGCGCCGGCGAGGCAACGCAGGAGCGCATCATGCATCTCGCTACGCAGCGTAAAAACTTGCAAGCGGCATGAGCCGCGAGAGGTCGAATCCATGACAATGCAATCGGATACCGCAGCGCTGTCCGACCAGAAACGGTCGTCCGGCTTCAAGGCGAGAATTTTCTCGCCAACTGCGCTGCAAAAGCTGCTCGCCTTTGCGAGCCTGATCCTGCTGCTCATCTTCTTCAGCTTCGCGTCGCCCGCCTTCATGCAGATGGACAACATCCTCGGCATTCTGCAGGCGACGGCCGTCAACGGCGTGCTGGCCATTGCCAGCACGTTCGTCATCATCACGGGCGGCATCGATCTTTCCGTCGGCACGTTGATGACTTTCACGGCCGTGATTTGCGGCGTGTTTCTCAGCTATTGGCATCTGCCGATGTGGACGGGCGTGCTCGCCGCGATCGGAACGGGCGCGTTGTGCGGAACCATTTCAGGCACGCTGACGGCGAAAATGAAAATCCCGCCCTTCATCGCCACGCTCGGCATGATGCTGCTGCTGAAGGGGCTTTCGCTCGTCGTCTCGGCCGACAAGCCCATCTATTTCACCGACACCGAAAACTTCTAC
Source organism: Paraburkholderia lycopersici (assembly GCF_900096975.1). Classification (GTDB taxonomy): domain Bacteria; phylum Pseudomonadota; class Gammaproteobacteria; order Burkholderiales; family Burkholderiaceae; genus Paraburkholderia; species Paraburkholderia lycopersici. The sequence continues at coordinate 13,311 of NZ_FMYQ01000013.1, read as the reverse complement.
ATGATTTCGCAGGATTCGCTGATCGGCTACCTGCTGCCGAGCGTGCCGGTGCCGAATGCGGTGCTGATCCTTTTCCTGCTCGCCGTTATCAGCTCGATTACGCTCAATCGCACGGCGCTCGGCCGCTATACGTTCGCGCTCGGCAGCAATGAAGAAGCAGTGCGCCTTTCCGGCGTGAACGTCGACCGCTGGAAGATTGCGATCTACGGGCTCGGCGGGGCGATTTGCGGCATTGCAGGACTGCTTATCGCATCGCGTCTGAATTCCGCGCAACCGGCGCTCGGGCAGGGGTATGAGCTGGAGGCCATTGCTGCCGTCGTGATCGGCGGCACGTCGTTGAGCGGGGGATCGGGCACGATACTCGGCACCATCATCGGCGCTTTCATCATGAGCGTGCTGACCAACGGCTTGCGCATCATGTCCGTCGCCCAGGAATGGCAGATCGTGGTGACGGGCCTCATCATCATTCTCGCTGTGTACGCCGACATCTTGCGGCGCAAGAAGAGCTCATAGGATAGATCGAAGAAGCAAAGAAAGAACGGGGAGTCCCGCAAGGCTCCCTTAACGGCTGGAGGTCATTAGCCCACCTTAGGAGGAGAGACGTCATGTTGAAAAAAAGACTCATCAGTGCCGTGGTCGGGGTCGGTGCGCTCGTCGGGGCGACCGGTTTGACATACGCGGAAGAACCCTATGTCCCGCTCATTTCGAAGGGCTTCCAGCATCAGTTCTGGCAAGCCGTGAAGGCTGGAGCGGAGCAGTCGGCGACGGAGAACCACGTCAGGATCACTTTCGAAGGGCCGGAAACGGAGGCCATGGTCGACAAGCAGATCGACATGCTTTCGGCCGCGCTCGCCAAGAAGCCGCAGGCGCTCGGCATCGCCGCGCTCGACAGCAAGGCGGCCATTCCGCTGCTCAAACGCGCACAGGCCGGCAAGATACCGGTGATCGCCTTCGACTCGGGCGTCGACAGCGATATTCCGCTGACCACTTGCGCAACGGATAACCTGGCTGCGGCGGCGCTCGCCGCCGACAAGATGGCGGAGATGATCGGCAATTCAGGTGAAGTCGGCGTAATCGTGCACGACCAGACGAGCCGCACGGGTATCGATCGCCGCGACGGCTTTCTCAACCAGATGAAGGCGAAACATCCGGGCATCAAAATCGTGTCCGTCCAGTACGGCGGCGGCGACCACTTGAAGTCAGCGGAAATCGCCAAGGCGATGATTCAGGCCAACCCGAACATCAAGGGCATTTTTGGCGCCAATGAAGGCTCGGCGGAAGGCGCGGCGATCGGCGTCAAGGAATCGGGCAAGAAGCTCGTGCTGATCGGCTACGACTCCGGCAAAGAACAAAAGGAGGACATCATGTCCGGCCTGATGGCGGGCGCGATCACGCAGAATCCGGTAGGCATCGGCAAATGCGTCGTCGATTCCGCAGTGAAGGCGATGAAGGGCGAAAAGCTGCCCAAGAAAGTCGACACGGGCTTTTACTGGTACGACAAGACCAATATGAGCGATCCGAAGATCGCCGCCGTGCTTTACGATTGACCTGTGTCGATCACGCGTAGCGCGAGAGAAAGGCGGCGGGCTCTTTGTCTCGCGCTGCAATGGCCTGCAGTGCAGGTTTCCAGCGGCTATTGATGGGCTTCTGCGGCGCGCACACCGAATTGTCGTGACCGTTTTCTGACTCGGGGCAACCGCCGAGCAGCAAATTCATGTCGGACACACGGTATCGGTGCGCAGCGAGATGTGTCGCCAGACGCGCTTCTGGCGTGAAGATGTGCGAAGGTAGGTGATGAGTCTATTTTACATAATGCAAATTATCGCATTTTTGATTTGTAGCGGCTAAGTTGTAATGTCCGCTTTTAGCCGAGGCCGTGTAAAAACGTTCGAGTATGCGGCCGAGCATCGGGGAGAGTGCGTTCGCTCAGCGTCGAAGCGGGGCGACTGGCCTGATTGCACCGAGCCAGTCGGAGCGACAACGCATGAGATTACGCGCCCGCCAGCTTCATCGCCTGCACGGCCTTTGCGAATCCCAGTATCCTAATGACGCGCTTGAGGTTGTACGCCAGCACATGCAGGCTCATCTCAGTGGCGACGTGACCAAGCCCGCGCGTCAGGAAGTGCGCCGAACCCATCCAGTGCTTGAGCGTACCGAACACGTGCTCCACCGTTCGACGTCGTATCGTCATCGCATCAAGCTGGCGATCCAGTCTGCTCTGCATCGCTTCAAGCACCGCTTCGTGTTCCCACCGCCGGATACGTCGGTAGTCAGACGGTGTGCATTGACTCTTGATCGGGCATCGCGGACACGCACTGCTCCAGTAGGTACGCAGGGTCATCGGGTTGTCGCGTTCAACGGAGCTGAACCGGTAAATCGCTCGTTGACCCGCTGGACACAGGTACTGGTCATCGCTGGCGATATAGATAAAGTCGGCCCGGTCGAACCGACCATCAGCCTTTGCACTCGACGTCTGCGACTTGGGCACCATAGCCTCAATCCCGGCGTCATCGCACGTCTTGATTTCCTGCGCGCTGAAGTATCCCCGGTCCGCGAGCGCCCGGAGCTTCTTCGTGCCCATCGCATCACGCGCGGCTTTGGCCATCGGGCTCAGCTGCGCCCGGTCGCTGCCGATGTTCGTGACTTCATGCGTCACGATGAGGTGATGTTTCGTGTCAACGGCCACCTGAACGTTGTACCCGACCACGCCGGTACCTTTGGCCTGCGAGATCATCGAGCGGGAGTCCGGATCAGTCAGCGAGACCTGTTTCTCAGGCAGGTCTTCCAACAGTTCCGCCGCGCGATCCAGGTCACGCATCTGTTCGCGCAGCGTGTCGATCTTCTCCCGTAGCCGTTCTGTCTTCGCCTCCACCTCGGCAGGTTGCGTGCGATCTGCTGTCTCCAGTGCCTCCAGGTAGCGCTGGATGCTTTGCTCGATCTGCTCCTGGCGTCTCTTGATCTTGTTGGGCGTAAAGTTGTTGTCACGGCTGTTGACCGCCTTGAACTTGCTGCTGTCGACGGCGACGACGGCTTGCGTGAACAGCTTCAGGTCCCGGCAGATCATCACGAAGCGTCGGCACACGCTGCGGATGCCTTCACCATTGCTCCGCCTGAATTCGGCGATGGTCTTGAAGTCGGGAGCGAGTCTGCCAGTCAGCCACATCAGTTCGACATTACGCTGGCACTCCCGCTCCAGACGCCGGCTCGACTGCACGCGATTGAGATAACCGTAGATGTAGATCTTGAGCAGCACCGCCGGATGGTAAGACGGTCGGCCGGTAGTCGCGGGCGTGGCGCCGTCAAATCCCAGCGCGGCCAGTTCGAGTTCTTCAACGAATGCGTCGATAATCCTGACTGGATTGTCCTCGGTGATGAAGTCTTCGAGACATTCCGGCAGCAGCGTTGCCTGACTGCGGTCCGCACCTTCGACAAATCGTCCCATCTTCGCCTCGCGCAACAACGGGTTGATTCAGTCTAGGAGATCGCGTGTGTTTTTACACGGCCTCAGCCAGGTTCAGATGTCCGCTTTTCGGACCATCGCAGGCTGACCGTTGGCCGGTTATCCGGCACCGGAGGCTGCGCTGGCATCGTATGCGGTGTGTTTGGTTAGCACGGCCCAGGCGAACCGCACTAGGCCTCGCCTGCGGCCGAACTTTCAAGCCATTTCGGGCTGCCTGGCGTGCCACCATTCGTCGATGGCCTGCTTCGCCGTCTGCTCGACCATGCTGAGCGCCATCAGCACATCGATCTTCAGTTTGGGAATCGCAAGCTCGATGCAAGGCAGCTTCGCCGTTTCAGATTGCGCTTCGACTCCTTCCAAAACCGCGCGGCACAACCATTGCGTATCCGTCGCGTCTGCTTTTGCATCGACGGTGACTCGAAAGCCATGATATTCGACTGCCATATACTCTCCCGGAACCTGACAAAACGTAATTCCCGGCCGCCCTTCGACGGCGAGGGGGCGACTATATCACCACTCGCGAGCAGCTTCAGCGAGGTCCGTGCGAGGCGGGAATACCGACCGGGCAAAAGCGACGCGCGCATTCGCGCCCTGTTTCGCCGGCACATTGCGAGCGCGACTGGAAGCCGCTTGATTCGGAGTTCAAAACTTCTGGAGTTCATAATTTCAACTGGCGAGCGTGGCGCGCATCGACGACTGACGCATCGTTCGCCAGCCCACGATCGCGAGCGAGACGCCTGAAACGAAGGCGGCAAGCGACACGCGTCGCGCGGGTGTTCCCGCACGCTGCCTGCCCTGCCCGTCGCCTAAAACCCCGCGGCGAGTCCGTCGCGACGCGTGTCGCTCGCGGCCACATAACCGCGCTCGGGATCGTTGCGGTCCAGCCGCCAGATGAACTGGCCTGAGCCGAAGTCCATATACGGGTCGTCGATGCCCTTGATCTCGTGGCCGAGATCCTGCAGCGCGCGCGCCGTCCGGGCATCGAAAGTCGATTCGATGTCGAGCGTGAAATCGCGGTTGACCTTCCAGCGCGGCGCATCGCACGCGGCTTGCGGCTGCTGGCCGTAGTCGAGCATGCGCACGACCGACTGCAAATGCCCTTGCGGCTGCATGTCGCCGCCCATCACGCCGAAGCTCATCACGGCTTCCCGGCGGCCTTCCACCTGCTGTGTGAGGAAGGCCGGGATGATGGTGTGGAACGGGCGCTTGCCGCCCTCCACGACGTTTGGCGAAGCAGGGTCCATCGAAAACCCGCAGCCGCGATTCTGCAACGCGATACCCGTACCCGGCACGACCACGCCCGAGCCGAAACCCATGTAATTCGACTGGATGAGGCTCACCATCATGCCGCGCTCGTCCACGGCCGAGAGATAGATCGTGCCGCCCGAGCGCGGCATGCCGAAGTCGAAGTGCGTGGCGCGCTTCTGGTCGATCAGCTTCGCGCGATCTTTCAGGTAGGCGTCGTCGAGCATTTGTTCGGGCGTCACCTCCATCGAACGCGGATCGGCGACATAGCGATAGACATCGGCGAACGCGAGCTTCATCGCTTCGATCTGCAGATGCTGCGATTCGAGGCTGTCGAGCGCGAGCGAGCCCATGTCGAACTGTTCGAGAATGCCGAGCGCGATCAGTGCCGCGATACCCTGCCCGTTCGGCGGAATCTCGTGAACGGTGTAGCCGCGATAGTCCTTGCCGATCGGTTCGACCCATTGCGGGCGATAGCTGCGCAGGTCATCGAGCGTGAGCGCCGCGCCGCCTTCGCGCGCAAACGCGGCGATACGCTCGGCGGTCTCGCCTTCGTAGTAGTCGCGCGCGCCGCGTTCCGCGAGGCGCCGCAGCGTGGCGGCGTGACCGGGAAAGCACACGCGCTCGCTCACTTCGGGTGCGCGGCCGCTCGGCATGAAAGTCCCGGCGAATCCCGGCTGGTTGTGTAGTTCGGGAATCGCCGCCTGCCACTTGCGCGTGACGATGGTCGCCACGGCATGACCGCGCGCGGCGATTTCGATGGCCGGTTGCAGGAGGTCCGCGAACGGCAGCGAGCCGAACTTCGCGTGCAGCGCCTCCCAGCCGGCGATCACGCCGGGCACGGTCACCGTATCCCATCCGCGCGTGGGTTGCCTCGCGCGGCCGTTTTCCTCGCCATACTTGCGGCGGAAGTAATCGACATTCCACGCCGCCGGCGCGTTACCCGATGCGTTCAGGCCATGCAGCTTCGCGCCGTCCCAGACGAGCGCGAACGCGTCGCTGCCGAGGCCGTTCGATACCGGTTCGACCACGGTAATGGCGGCCGCGGCGGCGATCGCGGCGTCGACGGCATTACCGCCTTTCCAGAGCATGCGCAGCCCTGCCTGCGCGGCCAGCGGGTGCGAAGTCGAAACAATGTTGCGGGCAAACACCGGCAGGCGCGGTGTGGAATAGGGGTTTTGCCAGTTGAAGCGCGTCATGTCCAGATTCCGGTAATGAACGAAAGCGCCGGCGCTGCCGCGTCAGCTCGCAGCAAGCGCGGCCCATGCCGATCGATTGATTATCTTGAAGGTCTCGGGAAAAAAATATTAATATTTTATTCTCGATACTTAAGTTTTCTTTACATGCTAACCCTACGCATGCTGCGCACCTTGCAGGCCGTCGCGCGCAGCGGTTCGTTCGCCACGGCAGCCGACAAAATGGCGCTCACGCAGGCGGCCGTGAGTCTGCAAATGCGCGGACTCGAAGAGGCGCTCGGGCGGCAGATCTTCGACCGCCGCGCGCGCCAGGTCGCGCTCACGCGCGAAGGCCGCGAGGTCTGCGCGAAGATCGACCACATTCTCGCGCTCGTCGACGAGTTGCCCGCCAGCGCGGGAGACACGATGCGCGGCTCGATCATCATCGGCGCGGTGGTCTCGGTGATCGGCGCGCTTTCACTGGCGGTGGCGCATCTGAAAACCGGTCACCCGGAACTCGAAGTGCGCCTGAGCTCGGCGCGCTCGAACGAGCTGGCGCGCATGGTGGAAGACGGCGACGTCGATCTCGCCGTGGTGGTCGGTAGTGCTGACGGTTCGCTTCACGAATCACTTGCCTGGACGCCGCTTTACGAAGAACCGCTGATGCTCGTGACGAGCCGCGCGACGTCGGGCGACGACGCGCGCCGCATCCTGCGCGAACGCAGCTTCCTGCGCTTTGACCGGCGCGTGCCGACCGGCGTCGTGATCGACCGCGCGCTTGCGGGGCTCGGCATCGAGCCGCTCGAATATCTGGAGCTCAACTCGATTGAAACGATCGTCTCGCTGGTGCGCAACGACGTGGGCGTGAGCGTATTGCCTCTGCTTCGAGGCGGAAAATGGAAAAACGATCCGAACTTGCGTCTCGTGCCGCTCCCCGGGCCGCCGTTCCTTCGCACGGTGGGCATGATTCACCGGAAAGCACACAAGCAAACCTTGCTGACCCGGACGATTGCAGACATGCTGGCACGATGACAGAAGCCCTCTTCCATTGCTCGACAGGTCCTGCTCGCGTTTTTACCGGATCGCGGCAATTAATTAGCAATGGAAAGTTATTGGCAAGGAAAGAGATTCGCGACACCAACGAGGAGCAGCGCACACGGACGAGCGAATCACGTCAGCCTTTCGGGCAGGAAGCGCGAGACTCGCGCGCACGCGCACAAGCCGCGCTCAACGCCGGCCACCCCTCGCCGCCAGGCAAGCGTCTGCCCCTGGCTGGGCACATTGCGTGGTACGCCCTGCGCCAATCGCCTAAGCTACCGTTGTTGCACGCTCACTCGCGAAGCCACGTGCTTCGCGCCTCGAAGCGGGATCGACACGGGAAAGCGAACGCTCCATGCAAAGATCGCTCATCGCGCTGGCAGCAAAGGGACTGCGAAAACTGTGTGAACTGTGCGTCAAGGCGTACCCGCTATGCGTGATGGCGGTGGCCGCATGTCAGCAACTGCCACCGCCTGGCGAGCGCACGCAGTCCACTGCGCTCTCGCCGGCCGAAGCGCGATCGACGCAACTTGGCGCGGCCGTTTCCGGCAAGCTCGCCGCTCACCCCGGCTTTACCGGCGTCGATCCGCTCGCCGATCCGCTTCAGGCGTTCGCCTCGCGCGTGGCGCTCGTGCGCAGCGCCCAGCGTACACTCGATGTTCAGTACTACATCTGGCGTAACGATTTCACCGGCACCCTGCTGCTCGAGGAACTGCGCGAAGCCGCGGACCGCGGCGTGCGCGTGCGGCTGCTGCTCGACGACAACGGCATTCCCGCCTCGCTGGACCCCACACTCGCCGCGCTCGATGGCCATCCCAACATCGAGGTGCGCCTCTTCAATCCGTTCGTCACGCGCAAGCCGAAGGCCATCGGCTTTCTCACCGACTTCTCGCGGCTGAACCGCCGCATGCACAACAAGTCGCTCACGGCAGACAGCGTGGCGACCATTCTCGGCGGCCGCAATATCGGCGACGAATACTTCGGCGCCACCGACGGCGTGGTGTTCGCCGACCTCGACGTGCTCGCCATCGGCCCCGCCGCCACCGACGTCGCGCACGATTTCGACCGTTACTGGGCCAGCGCCTCGTCGTGGCCCGCGTCGCATATCCTGCCGTACGAGCCGCCCGACGCGCTTGCCGCGCTCGATCGCTCGGCGCTGGCGGCACAAACGGATCCGGCCGCGACCGAATACATCGAATCGTTGCGCAAAACCACCGACGTGCGCCGCCTGCTGGATGGCACGCTGCCGCTCGAATGGGCAAAGACGCGACTGGTCAGCGACGACCCGGCAAAAGCACTGGGGACAGCCCCGGAGCACACGCTCATCCTGAGGCAGTTGCACGAGATGCTCGGCGACCCGGACCGCGAGCTCGATCTGGTTTCGCCCTACTTCGTGCCGGGCGAAATGGGCACGCAATACTTCACGCAGCTCGCCGCCAAGGGCGTGACCGTGCGCGTGCTCACGAACTCGCTCGAGGCGACCGACGTCACCGCCGTTCACTCCGGCTACGCGCGGCGCCGCGTGGCGCTGCTCAAAGGCGGCGTCGAACTGTTCGAGCTGCGCCGCGCCGCGGGCGCGAGCAAGGAAACCGGCAAAGGACCATTCGGAAGCTCGGGCTCGAGTCTGCACGCCAAAACCTTCGCCGTGGATGCGGAGCGCGTGTTCGTCGGCTCGGTGAATTTCGACCCGCGCTCGGCCAACCTCAACACCGAGCTCGGGCTCGTGATCGAGAGCCCTGTGCTTGCCGGCCAGATCGAAAAGGCGTTCTGGACCCGCGTGCCGGAACTCGCCTACGAAGCGCACCTCGACGCGTCCGGCAAGCTCTACTGGACGCGCCTTTCCGGCGACACGCTCGTGCGCTACGACACCGAGCCCAACACGAAATGGAGCCAGCGCCTGAGCGTCTGGTTCTTTTCCATCCTGCCTGTCGAGTGGCTGCTGTAGCGCGTCGCAGGGCAACAACGCCGACCGGATCGGTCCGATGTCCGAATACGAATTTTTCTGGATGACTAACTTCTGCTGCGCGCTGCCGTTCCTGTAAAACCGTAACCGTTCACGTTGCATATTCTCCGGCGTCGCGAATCCGGGCCTGCCGCTCGCTACGGGTTGCAGCCGTCACGCTACTGCGTTCATCGCCTTCACGGTCTCCAGCGCACCGCCCACCATGTCGCGCAGCACGGGCTCGACTTTCTCCGCAAGCGCAGGCACATAATCGAACGGCGCGGATTCGTTCATATAAACCGACTGGCACATCTCCAGCTGGATCGCATGCACGCCATCCTGCGGCGCGCCGAAATGGCGCGTGATGTAGCCGCCCTTGAAGCGTCCGTTCGCGACCCACGTATAGCCGCTCGCCGCCGCCGCGCGCTCCGCTCGCGCCTGCACGGCAGCGTTCGCCGTGCGGCCATCCAGGGTGCCGATGTTCAGGTCAGGCAACTTGTTGTCGAACAGACGCGGCAGCACGCTCGCAATCGAATGCGCCTCCCACAACAGCACGTTCGCATGCGCGGCGCGCAGGCGCTTCAGTTCCGCGCTGAGCGTATCGTGATACGGCTGCCAGAACGTCCGCACGCGACGCTGACGTTCTGCCGCATCGGGCGCACAACTATCGCGGTAGACGGGCTCGCCACGAAAGGTCTCGATCGGGCACAGCGAAGTCGTGGTTTGGCCGGGATACAGGCTTTCGTCATTCGGCGGACGATTCAGGTCGATCACATAACGCGAAACACGCGCACCGAGCACGGTCGCGCCCAGCGCCCTCGCAAACGCGTAGAGACGATCGAGATACCAGTCCGTATCGGCAACGGTCAATGCGGCGTCCGTGTACTGGGCGTGCATTGCAGCGGGAATATGCGTGCCCAGGTGCGGAATGGAAATAACTAGCGGTGCCGAGCCGCGTTCCAGTGAAAGGATATCGGTCATGGAATGTAGTCTCGTGAATGGCACGAGGTTTCAAGCCTCGGCCAGCAATCGCGCGAGCGCCGCACGATAGTCGGCATAGAGGCGCGCTTCGTCTCGATGGCGTCGCGCCTCCACGACTTTCTCGCCGCCCGTGTAGACGTCGAGCACCGGTGTTTCGCCATGTTCGCAAAACACGACCGATGAAAGCCATGTGAGCGGCTTCTGTTCCGCCAGGTTCGGATGCTGCGCGTCGAGCACGATCCAGTCGGCACGCGCACCCTCTTTCAAGACACCCACTGTGCGTCCCGCCGCGTTCGTCCCACCCGCGAGCGCGGCATCGAAAAGACGGTCGGCAACTTGCGCATGACGGGTTGCGGCAAGCACGTTACGTTCGCGCCGAACGAGCCGCTGGCCGTATTCGAGCAGGCGCAGTTCGGCGCGCCAGTCCACGCCGATATGGCTGTCCGAGCCGACGCCGAACGCCCCGCCCGCTTCGAGGTAATCGCGCGCCGGGAAAATGCCGTCGCCGAGATTCGCCTCGGTGGTTAGGCACAGTCCCGCGATCGCGCCGCTTTTCGCGAGCGCGGCCGTCTCTTGCGCGTCGATATGCGTGGCGTGGACGAGGCACCAGCGCGCGTTCACGTCGAAGTGATCGAGCAACCATTGCACCGGCCGTGCGCCTTCGATCGCGATGCAAGCCTCGACTTCGGCCGTTTGCTCGGCAATGTGAATATGCACGGGTGCGCCGGGCAGCATCCTGTCGAGGCCATCGAGCAGCGCGCGCAACGAGTCTTGCGAAACGGCACGCAGAGAATGCGGCGCAACGCCATAGCGCAGCGCGTCATGTTCGGGACGCCACGTGTGCAGCGCCTCGACAATGCCGAGCAGGCGATCCGGCGCATTGAGGAAGCGCCGCTGGTCATCGCGCGGTGCTTGTGCGCCAAAGCCGCTGTATTGATAGAGCACGGGCAGCATCGTCATGCCGATGCCGGTCGCGCCTGCCGCGTCGACCACGCGCTGCGCCAGTTCTGCAGGACGCGCATAACGCTGGCCGTCCTGCGCGTGATGGACGTAGTGGAATTCGCAAACCGACGTATAACCCGACTTGAGCATCTCGACGTAGAGCCAGCGCGCAATCGCGCCCAGATCGTCGGGGCTGATGCGCGCAGCGAAGCGGTACATCAGATCGCGCCAGCTCCAGAAGCTGTCGGCTGGATTCGCGCGAAATTCGGTCAGGCCCGCCATGGCACGCTGGAACGCATGCGAATGAAGATTAGGCATGCCAGGCATGAGCGGACCGGCCGCGCGTGCTATGCCTTGGGGAGCCTGTGCGAGATCGGGTGTCACGCGGCGCAGCGTTCCCGTTGCGTCCCATTCGAGCAACACGTTGCGGCGCCAGCCGTCAGGCAAGTACGCGTGCCCGGCGAACAGCGCGCGCGCGGTCGGAATCATTTCGATGGTGTAATTCATGCGAGAGAATGACGCTCAAAAGCGCGACGCTCAAAAACGGTTTCGCCGCCGCGCACCACACGTGCGCAAAGCGGGCGGCCGATCCAGTAGGCAAGCTCCGCAAGCGATTGCACCGGCCACACGGCGAAGTCGGCGGGACGACCCGCCGCGAGCGTGCCATGGCGCTGCGCGTCGCCAAACGCCTGCGCGGCGTGCCGCGTCACTCCCTTCAGCACCTCGGGCACGGTCATGCGGAACAGCGTGGTCGCCATGTTCATCATGAGCAGCAGCGACGTAGCGGGCGACGTGCCCGGATTGCTGTCGGTCGAAATGGCGATCGGCACGTCGTAGCGCCGCAGCAAATCGAGCGGAGGAATCTGCGTCTCGCGGATAAAGTAGTACGCGCCGGGCAGCAGCACCGCCACGGTGCCAGTTGCCTTCATGGCCGCGACGCCCGCTTCGTCAAGGAACTCCAGATGATCGGCCGACAAGGCGCCGTGACGCGCCGCCAGCGCCGCGCCGCCGCTGTTGGACAGCTGTTCGGCGTGCATCTTGACCGCGAGATTGCGCCGCGCGGCGGCTTCGAATACGCGCTCGCTCTGCGCGAGCGAAAAACCGATTCGTTCGCAGAACACATCAACGGCGTCGACGAGACCTTCGTCGGCGAGCGCGGGGAGCATGCGTTCGCATACTTCGTCGATATAGTCGTCGGCACGGCCCGCGAATTCGGGCGGCAACGCATGCGCACCAAGAAATGTCGTGCGCACGGTGACGGGATAGCGCTCGCCCAGCAAGCGCGCCACGCGCAGCATCTTGCGTTCGGTCGCGAGGTCGAGGCCATAGCCCGATTTGATTTCGACCGCCGTCACGCCTTCGGCAAGCAGCACTTCGAGGCGCGCCGCCGACTGCGCGAACAGCAAGGCGTCGTCGGCCGCACGCGTGGCGCGCACCGTCGATACGATACCGCCGCCTTGCCGTGCGATTTCTTCGTAGCTAACGCCGGCAAGACGTTGCGCGAATTCATCGGCGCGCTGGCCGGCGTAGACAAGATGCGTATGGCAATCGACGAGGCCGGGCGTGACCCACGCGCCGCCAAGGTCTTCGCGCGGCCAGCCGGCGAATTGCAGCGGCAGCGCCGCCGCCGCGCCAAGCCATGCGATCTTGCCGTCTTGCACCGCGATCGCCGCCTGTTCGATGCTGTCGCCCGGGTCGCCATGCGGGCACAGCTTGAGGTTCTGCCAGAGAGTGCGTTTCATCAGGTATGCATGGCATCGCGCGACGCCGTGTCCGTAGTGTCTTGCCGAGGTACGCACAGCACGTCCAGTGCGACGGCGAGCAACGCGCCCGCGCCCTGTGTTTCGATGTACACGGGGCATTGCGTGTCGGACGTGTCGATGCGCAGCGTGTCGCCCGTCGCGAGACGGACATGGCGATCGTAGTCGACGCGAACGTCCTGCCCGCCTTGCGCACAATAGAGCAGCACCGTTTGCGCCCGCACGCTGCGCCGCTGTTTTTCGCGCCACACATCGAGCGTACCGCGCGCCGCATCGCGTCGCACCATGAGGTTGAAGTCGCGCGTGGCGCCGTTCACGAGGCGCGCGTCGATCGCCGCCTCACCCGCGAACCGCGCCACGTCGAGCGGCTGCGTGAGCGCATGCGTGCGTGCCGCGTCATCGAGCAGCATGCCCGCCCCTTCGAGCAGCACCAGTGTGCGATCGACGCCCTCGAAGCGCGAAAACGGCCCTGCCTGCGCGACATCGGCGACGCTCACGCGCCACGCGAAAGCTTCGAGCGACGGGGCCGCGTTCGAGTGAGAGTGCGCCGCCACAGGCGCGAGCGCGATTTCCCGCGTGACGCCGCCGCCGTTTTTCCACGGCGACGCCACGAGCGCCGCGCCGCGCAGCAGCGTGAGCTTCGCTGGCTGCGCCGCGCCGACTGCCATCGTGCCGTTCATCGGCCGAGCATCGGCAGCTTGAGGCCCGCCTCGCGCGCGGTGTGCTGCGCCAGCTCGTAGCCGGCGTCCGCGTGACGCATCACCCCCG
>NZ_FMYQ01000047.1 GCF_900096975.1 Paraburkholderia lycopersici | reverse complement strand
CGGTGAAATAGCAGTCGGGGCCTTCGTTGACGGCGAGCTTGCCATCGCGCCAGGCGAGGCCGACGAAGTTCGCCGCGTTGCGTGCGCCGAGGTCGGCCGTGCGTTCGAGAATCGAGACCATGCGCGAAAACTCGGCCGGCTTCCAGATCGGGCCGAATTTGAGCCAGTGCGTGTTGTTGTGGAGCTGGTCATCGAGCATCACCTTGCGCACGAGCTTCGCGCCGTGGCGGGGGAGCTGCACGCTCGCGGCGAAATAGACGCTCGGTGCCTGGTCGGCATCGCCCGTCATGGTCGACGAGGCGCTCGCGACCGATACGCGCGAGAGCGACGCGATACGAAAGCCGCACAGGTCCGCATAAACCGGCGTCGGTGCGTCGGCTTCTTCCTTGTGCTCCATCTTGGCGATATAGCGCGTGAAATCGGCCGTCGTGCGATAGCGCCAGTACTGCGCGAAGTCGTGCGAGGGCAAATACACACGCCGCTTGCCGCGCGCCGTCGCGTCGCCAGGCAAGCCGGCGATCAGCCAGGGGTCGAGCTGGTCGAGCGCTTTCGCGAGCGCTTCGGCGCCGCGCTCCTTGAGATAGTCGTTGACGTCGTTGATCAGCTCGGCTTTCTTCTTCGCGCCGTCTGCGAGGTCTTTGATCCAGTCCGATTGATCGACGATCGACGCGGCGATGTTGAGCGCGGTGAGGCGCTCATAGATCAGCCAGCCGGCTTCCGGGCCGGGTCGGTGTCCTGCACGCGGCTTGCCTTCGACGATCGGCTCGTCGTTGTCCATGCAGATCACGACGTGCTTTCCGGCGAGAAACGAAAAGTCGATGTTTGCCGCGTTGCCGATGCCGCGAATCGAATAGGCGGCCGTGGCCGGCAGCTCGCACGAGTCGATCGAGAGCGCATTGATCGAGCTTTCGACGAGCACGACGCGCCGCGCGCGTTCGAGCTTTTTCGGGTCGGCCGTCCAGCCGATGCCGTCTTTCTCGCCTTGCGTCTGCGTCTTGACGTCGCCGTTGAGCGACGGGTCGATGAAACGCATGTCGACGGCCGAAACTTCGACGCCGTTGAGCGGCCGCACGATGAAAGCGGCAGCGGGGCCGCAATAGCCGACTTCGCCTTGCTTCCGGGTCGAGCTGGTGTAGTCGTTAAAGCCGAGCGTTTTCGCCTTGACCGCCGCCGCGATCGCAGGTCGCGCAATGCCGCGCACGTCGGCGAGATAGTCGATCACCTTGTCGGCTTCTTTCAGCGAGCGTTCGGCGATGTAGTCGAGCTTGGTTTTCTCGCGCGCCGGCGCGGTGTTGGTCGGCGTATCGAAAGGAATGCCGAAAGCCTCGTGCAAGTACTTCATCGCGTCCGACACGTTGCAGCCGAGCACGAACATCACCAGGTCGATGCACGAGCCGCCGTCGTCGCCGCTATGGTCTTTCCAGCCGGTGCCGTGCTTCGGGTGATTCTGGTAGATCGAGAGCGACGGGTGCTTGTCGGGGTGATGCGGCGAGTGATAGAGCGCTTTGTCGCCGCCCTTGCCTTGTTTCAGGCCGAGCCGGTCGGCGAGCTGATGCAGGTCGATACGGCGTTTGAGTTCGTCGATTGATGCCATCTTTTAAAATCGCGGGCGTGAGTTCGCCCGCCGCATGCTCAACGGCTCGCGGCAAGGCGTTAAATCAAGGGGGAGTTACAGCAGGTAGAGCGGGCGCTTATGCAGGTTCGGCGACGCCGTTCGAGAGCATCGCGCGCGTGCTCGGAACGGGCGCGCTTGAGAGCACAGGCGTCTTGACCAGGGCGACCAGCTCGGCGACCGTGAAGACACGCAAGCGGCCGGTGCCGAGGTCGCGAATGAAGACCGTGTGGCTTGTCGTGAGCGACGTGTCGAGATATGCCTTGCAGTTGCGCGACTCGTACTCGCCGAGCGCTTGCAGCGTGGTCACTTCGGCTTCACGTGCAGAAATCCCGAACGTATCGACCATGTGCTCGATACAGCGGTTGACGAGCAATGCCTTGTCATGTGCCAGGTGTTCGCCCTGATGGTCGGCGAGGTAGGCGAGCGCGGAATAGTGCAATGCGGGTGTCGACATGTCTGATCCTTTGTTCTTAGTTGGAATCAAACGAGTTGCATCTGTTGCATGACGCGCTCGCGCACATGCGGGGAAATAGGGAGCAAGACGGCAGGATCGGGCTTTGCGCTCGGCGACAGCGTGCGAACCGCTTCGAGCTGCGCGACATAGGAATGCGCGCATTCCGGGTCTTCGCACATAAAGACAATTTCACGCATGGTCCGAGAGAGTTCGCGTGACGTGCGTGCTGTTGCTCGGCCGTTGCAGTGTGGACAACGCAAGGTGATTCTCATGTTGTTTTCATCCCCGTTCGAGATAAGGTTTCCGCCCCCGGCCTTATTCCTTAACGGTCATTGCTTTCTATCGACGAGCGCGTGCTTTTATGGTTCGCTCGTAGGCTTTTAGTCCTTCGAGATAGATAATTCGGGCCATCGCCGCTTCGCTTCTCGAATCTCTTTCCGCAAGGTGTTTCAAAGCGTCGACTTCATCGGCACTCATGGGAATTGGTACGCGTTTCGCGACCGATTTGTTTGCGTTTTGACAGGGCATTTGTTTTCAAAATGTAACAAGACGTTCGAAAGTGTTACTGACTTTAATTATATCCCTTACTGTTGCCTAACGCACTTACTTTATTGAAATATTTAACCGTCGAAATGGAAGAAAAAAAAGTGCTTGTTCAAGCGATAGTCGACAGAATGAAAGAGGTAGTCGGCGTGACGAAAGACGTCGAGCTGGCCGAGGCGATCGGGGCGTCGCGTAGCCAGCCTGCCGTGTGGAAGATTCGCGAGCGCGTGCCGTTCGCCGAGTGCGTGAATCTCGCGGAAAAGTTCGGGGTCAGTCTCGATTGGCTTGTGCTCGGGAGGGGCACGCCAGGCATCGAGGAGCCGGAACTGGAGCTGCACGAGGGAAGCTTGCACGTAGACGGGGGCGACTACGTCGAGTTTCCGGCCTTCGACATGCGAACCTTTCTGGAGGCCGAAACGCCGAGTCAGGCAGTCAGGATGCCGCGCACCTGGCTACAGCGCGAGGGCATTGCAATCGAGGAAACGATCGCAATGCGTGTCGCGGGAAACAATCAGTCGCCGACCGTGGGTGATGGTGATGTGGTGCTCGTCGACAGGCGACCGCATGATGTAGACGGCATGTATCTATTGCGTATGGGCGACGGTCTTCGATTGAGGCGAGTGCAGCGCATGCACGGGGGCGAGCTGCACTTGCGAAACGACAATCCTATCTATGCGACCGATGTGATACCGGCGGATCAGGTCGACTCAATTGAATTCATCGGCTATTGCTACGCGCTTTTCCGGCACGTGCGCTAGGGGGCTTTGCCAGCTCTTTTTTCTCGGCTCTCCTGAGTGCGTTGTATAGCGTCGGCCGACTGACGCTATACCGCTCGGCAATCTGGGCCATCGTGATTACGGGGTCGCGCATCAGCGCACGTATTTCGGCGATCGCCTTGTCGTCGAGCGCAACAGGGCGCCCGCCATTGCGACCGCGAGCTCGTGCAGCAGTCAGGCCGGCTCGTGTGTTCTCGCTAATGATGTCGCGCTGGTATTGCGCCATCGCGGCCATAAATCCGAAAAACATGCGGCCTTGCGCGGTGCTCGTGTCGATCTTTTCCGAGAGGCTTTCGAACGCGATGCCGCGCGCGCCGAGCTCGTCGACGATATGCACCAGGTCGGCAAGCGAGCGGCCGAGCCGATCGAGCCGCCACACGATCAACGTGTCGCCTTTGCGCAGTGCGCGCAGCATGTTTGCCAGCTCAGGCCGAGCTGCAGCAGATCGCCCGCTCGCTTTTTCTTCGTAGACTTGAACACATCTAGCTCGCGCGAGCGCGTCGCGCTGCAGCTCTAGATTCTGGTCGACCGTCGACACGCGTGCATAGCCGATGCGCATGCCGCCGGTGACGATATCGAGAGTCCCCTTGTCGGCCGGATCACGCATCGCACGCCCCCATGTTGCGCAGATACGCGCCGAGCTGCGCGCGTTGATATCCGATGCCGCCGGCCGTTTCGGTGATCGTTGCGTCAGCATCAATCCCGCCGAGTCGCACGCGCCGGTCGAGCGCCGCGCGCATGACGCGCCGGTAGGTCTTTCCGCCGGCGAGAAAGATCGAGCGCACGCCGGCCGGCCATGCGCTCGCATCGAAGTCGGGCAGATCGGCAAGCATCTCGTCGGCGCGAGCGTCAGTCATGCGCAGCTCGTAAGGCTCGATCACGCGCTCGGCCGGCACGAATCCATGCAGTGCAGACAAGATGATCACGGCCGGCGGCTCGAATGGCACGTTCGCGCGAAACGTCGAATACATCACGCCTTGATAAAGGTCTATTGCCGGCGACGGCGTCGCCGCTTTCGTGGCCGAGCATGCCATCAGGATCAGGTGTTTTTGCATAGCGCGTTTTCTTGTTGTAAATAAACCCGCGTCGCGGGGGTTTCTGTTACATAGATTATTTTACGCGGTTTCTTTACACATCGGGGTGCAAAAAAGGGGCGCCAGGCGCCCCAAAGCCGAACAGCAAAAAAACGATCGTTTTATTGACGCGCCGAGCTCGTCACTTGCCGCCCTTGCGAAAGTGCGACCGGTGCCGGTCGGTGACAGGATCGCCATTCACTTCCAGTTCGAGCTGCGTCGTGTATCCGCCATCGGCGATCGTGTGCGTCACTTTCTTCGCGAGCCATGGCAGGGCGTCGATTTCTGGCTTGAATCCCGACACATAAACCGGAATCTCGGGGTAGAGGTCGGGCCGGCCGAGCGCAAGCGTATAGCTCAACGTCGCCTGGCTTCTCTGCGTGCGCTTGTATTCGGCCGTCGCCGCCGCGCGTGCGTCGGCTTCGGTCGCATACGTCTCGGGCAAAACCTTGATGCTGTGATTGTTCTCGCCGCCGATCACAACAGACTCGCGCTTTTTGCGGCCGGTGCCGTGATAGTGCGCGCGCACGCCGGCGTACTTCTCGCGCTCGGATATGTGATAGCGATGCTGGTCGCCGCTCGTTCGCTTAATGTCGAGTGAGTCGAGCGTCTTGCCGCTTAGGCTCGTGCCGTGTCCGATCGGCATGAAAAGCAGGTTGCTTTGCTTCACGTTCATCACTGCGTCGTAGCGCTTCGCGAGGCGCGTGAGAAACGACATATCCGACTCGTGCGTTTGGTCGATGTGCGCGATCGCGATTTTCGCGAGTGCATCGGCGATCGCCGGCTTGAGTCCGTGCCGGCCAGCGATGGTGCGAACGATCGCGCCGATCGTCTGTCCGTGCCAGCTCTTTTCGCGACGCTCGCCCATGTCCTTTGTCATGGATGCCGAGCGCGCGCGGATCGTCAGAATGTCCGGGGCGCCGCTGTGCTCAACTTCGTCGACGGTAAAGGTGCCTTTGTCGAACAGGCCGGTATCGGACCATCCGAACGATACCTGCAGCAGTTGCCCGCGCGAGGGAATTGCCAGGTCGCCTTTCTCGTCGTCGAGCACGATATCGAGCATGTCGGCGTCATCGCCGCGCGACTCGGAAACCGAGAGGCTTACCAGGCGCGGGGCGATCTTGCTCGTGAGGTCTTTGCCGTCGAGCGTGATCTTGTATTCGGGCGTCGGTTGGATCATGACGAGCTCGTGTCTTTCTTCGCCGTGGTTTTGCTTCGAATGAGACCGTCGTCGACGCGCATGAGGTTGAGCGTGAATTCGACGCGGCGAGGCGTGCCGTCTTTCTGTTGAAAGGTCTGCGCTTCGTCGAGCCCTTCGATCACGAAAGCGCCGTAGACGTTGCCGGCGCCGTCGACGAGCACATAGGCTTCGCCGGCGTCGGCCATCTTGCGCAGCTCGGCGAGCGAGTCGAGCGTGCCGATCTTGTTGTCGGGCGCGACGAGGCCGGTGAGCGTGATCGAGTCATCGCCGGGGCCGGTGAATTGCCGAGCTGCGCGCCCGCCGACGCGCGAGGTGCTCGGATGCTTCCAGCTCGTGCGCCGCTGCAGCTCGGTATAGGCCGCCGTCGACAGGCCGAACACGAATTGATCGAGCGATGCCAGCATGTCTTTCTCTCCTGGTTAATCGGTGAGCCGCGAGGCGCGTTGCGATTGCTTCTTGCGCTCGATTTGCTCGATCGCCTGGCGCACCTGGTCGGCGATCGCTTTCGGATCGGCGCCGGTGATGTTGAAAACGTAGGTGTCGCCGCCGGCGGGCGATGCTGCGCCGGCCGCGGTTCCGGCCGCCTGGCGGGCCGCGAGTGCCGGCCGGGTGTCGACGGCTATCCCGCCGGCGCCGAACGGCGTGCCGGCCGCATTCGCGGCGCCTGGTGCGGCGAACGTGGTCGCCGCGAGCGTCGCCAGGCCGACCGCCGCTTTCGCGACGCGCCCTTGCTCGGCTTCCATGCCGATTGCCGCGCCTTGCGTGATGAATCCGCCGAGCTCGCCGAACACGCGACTCGGCGAGTGAATGCCGAGCTTTTCCTTGAACCATCCGACCGTCGAGTCGGCGACGTTGGTGATCGCCGATTGCACCGCGCCGAGGCCGCTCGTAATGCCGTTGACGAGGCCTGAAACGATGTTCGCGCCGAATGCCGAGAATTGCGCCGGCAAGCCACTAAACCAGATCACGGCCGAGTCGAAAACCGCCCTGATGCCATCCCACAGGCCGGCGAAAAACGCCTTGATCGGCTCCCAATACGTATAGATCGCGACGGCCGCCGCCGCGACGGCCGCAATGATGCCGACCGCGACGCCGGCGACAATGCCGACCGTCGCCAGGCCGGCTGCGCCGATCGCCGTGAATGCGAATGCGATCGCGCCGAGCGGTGCGAGCACGGCTGCAACGACAACGAGCAAGCCGCCGATCACCGTCATCACGATCGCAATAACCGCCGCGACTTTCATGAGGCCATTCGCGAGCCGTGGATTCTCGCGTGCCCAATTCCCCATTTTTTGCGACATGTCGCCAAGCCATTCGACGATGCCTTTGACTTCGGGCGCGACGGCGTCGCCGAACGCGACGAGGCCGTTCGTGAAGGTGCCGCCGGCCGCTTCCCATAGGTTTTTGAGCGTGCCGAGCTGCTTGTTCACGCGCTCTTGCATCGAGGCCTGTGCGGCCATCTTGGCTTGCACTTCGTCATAGCCGGCTTTCCCTTTCTCGATCATCAGGGAAATCACCTGCAGCGTTTCGGCGTCGTCGCCGAAAATCTCTTTCATCACGCCGAGCCGCTTTTGCGTGTTGAGGGCTTGCAGCTTCGCGAACTGCGTGAACATGTTGTCCAGTCCGCCGAACTCGCCTTTGCCGTTCGTGAAGTCGAGTTTTTGACCGGGCGCGAGTTGCTTGTTTGCCTTCGCGACTTTCTTCGCATCCATGCCGAGCTGGAACACCTTGCGATAGGCGTTGCCGGCCGCGCTTCCTTCCATGCCAGACTGGTCAGCCATCACAAGCAACGGCGCGAGCGCTTTCGCGCCTTCGAGGCCTTTTTGCTTGATGGTATCCATCGCGGGGCCGAGCTTCGCGAAACCCTGCAGCATGTTGTTATCGTCGACGCCGAGCATGAACGCCTTTTGAATGACGTCGGTGAGCGACAGCATGTCTTTTTCGGTCGTGCGCGTCGCGTCCTGCAGTTTCGCCGTAAATTCCGCCGCTTCGGCTGGCGTTTTCTTGAGCTGCACGCCGAGATAGGCCGTCGCTTCGCCCATGCCGCCGAGGATTGCTTGCGCGCTGATGCCCTGGCGCGTCAGCATGGTCATCATGTCCTGAAAATCGGCCGTCGTTCCTGGCAGACGGTCGCCGAGTTTCATTGCGAGCGTGTTGATTTTTTCGAATTCTGGCGGGACAACGCCGCCGGCGCGCATCAGTGCGCTCGCGAGCTGCGTCGCCGAGTCTTCAGCCTTCGCATATTCCGCGACGGGAACGAGCGTCGCGGCGCCGAGAACAGCGCCGCCGGCCATCATGCCGGCTCCGGTACCGGCGAGCTTGCCGGCCGTCTCCTTCGTCTTGTTGAGCTTCTCGCGCGCTTCTCCGAGGCGTTTCGTGCGCGCGGTGAGCTCGGCGAGGCGGTTTTGCTGCGTCGTCATCGCGGCCGTCGTCGCCGAGACGCTCGATCGCAAGTCGCGCTCATGCTGCGAGAGGTTGCGTGTGTCGATGCCGGCGGCCGACAGGCGATCGCGCAACGTGCGCACCTTCGTTGCCTGGTCGTCGTGCGCCTGCGATAGCTTCGCGGCCGTCACCTTTGCGCGCTCGAACTCGGCACGCATTTTCTTCGTCGGCGAATCGGTCGAGTTGATCGCGCGCGCCAGCTCGCCGACGCGGGCTTGCGCGGCTTCCATGTCGCGTTTCGAGCCGACCAGGCCGCCGCGCAGCTCACGGAACGCGGCGACGTCCTTTTGCGCTTGCTGCAGCTTGCCGAGCTCGGTGCGCGACTCTTTCAGCGATTTCGCGAGGTCTTTATTCCCGTTGAGAATGTTGCGCAAGGGCTTCGTCGCACCGTCGATCATGTCGAACAGCACACGCAATTTGAGGTCGTTGCCGGTTGCCATCGTTATTCGCTTCCGTATTGCGAGCGCACGCGCGCACGCTCGCGCCAGTTCGCCAGATCGGCGAGGGTGAAGTCGGCCATATCGTGAGGCGTCCAGTGAAAGACGCTTGCGATATCGGCCATCGCATCTTCAACGTCGTCGGGTATGCCGTGCGTCAGCGTGCCCGATTCGGCAGCAAAAAATCTGCGAACGCCACCCCCATTTGCACGAGGTCGGCCGGGTCCATTTCGCGAATGTCGTGCTCGGTTAGCATGGGCGACGAGATACGCGGCAGCACTTTCGCGAGCGCGTCGACGTCCAGGTTGACGAGCGCGTTGAGCGTCGTGCCGCGCAGCTCGCCGGCCTTCGGCTTGCGCAAGGTGACTTGCGTGATCTTTTGCCCGTTGCGCTCGATCGGCGTGTCGAGCGCGACCGTGCCGCGCGCGAGCCATTCGCCGCCGAGCGGCGCGATCGCGTGCGTGTTGCCGGCGTCCGTGATGCCGTGCGAGTGCGAACCGATCGTGTCGGTGTTGATCGTGTGCGCGTGTGCGCCTTGCGGGGAAACGTTGTGTGCGTGTTCGGTCGTTTGCATGATGTTTTCTGTTCTGAGTTATGAGGGGTTGCCCGCCTGGCGCACCAGGCGAGCGGGGTGAGTCAGTGCGGCCGGCTTACAGGCCGATCGCGGTGCGGATCGCCGACAACAGATCGTCGCCGTTGACCTTCTCGATCATGTTGATCAGATCGATTTCGATGATCGTCTCGCCATTGATCGACAGCTTGTAATAGCTGCATGCGCTCGAAACCTTGAACGCGTTTTTCTCGCCAGACTTCGCGGTGCCGAAGTCCATTTCGGTATGGCGGCCGCGAATGACAATTTCGACCGCGTCGGGCGTCGCGTTGTCTTCGGCCTGGTAGGCGCCGGCGAAACGCAGTTGCACGCCGTCGTGCGTGAGCACGCCGTATTGCGTGAGGATCGATTTCATCAGGCCGCCGAACGTCAGTTCGATCGTGATGCCTTCCTGACCAAAATCGAGCTTGATCGGGCCGTTCATGCCGCCGCCGCGATAGTCCTCCGTCTTACGCGTGAGCTTCGGCAGGGCGATTTCTTCAACTTGCCCGACGTAGCTTTCGCCGGAGTTGAACACGTTGAAAGCCTTGAGAGTCTTCGGCAATGCCATGTTTTATTGCTCCTGGTTGATGCCTGGTTAAGCCGTGACGCCAGCGGCGAAATTGGCGAGGTATTGATCGGTGATGCGCTGGTTGAGCACGAGGTTTTCGAGCGGGGGAACCGGCGTGTAGTCGTAGTCGATATACAGCTTGCCGGCCTTGAGCGATTCGACCGTGTTCTCGGCCGGGTCGTACCAGGCTTCGCCGCCGATCAGATAGCCGTCTGCGATCAGTTGCCGGAATTTCGCGTTGATGCTCTCGATCATGTCTTTCACGAGCGAGGGGTGCATCGGCTTGTCGACGTACTGCATGTGTGCGTCGGCCATCGTGTCGGCGAGCACTTGCGCCGTGCGCGTGTAGTTCTCGAACGCGAAAAGCACGTCATCGCTGCACGTGCGCGAACCCCAGAAGCGCAAGCCGGTGCCGGGGTTGATCAGCGTCGTGATGTCGTGCTCGTTGAGATAGCCGGCGTCGGTGTCGGGGTCTTGCAGATCCCAGTACACATCCTTGCTGATGCCCGTGACGCCGTTGACGCCAACGTTCGAGAGCGTCTTGTGCCAGCCGGTTTCCTCGTCAATCTTGGCGCGCAAGCCGAGCGCGTAAGCCGTCGCCGGGACCGTGACGGATGCCGTCGCGTCGGTATCGAACGCGATGAAATCCGGCCAGATCACCATGACTTCGCGTTGGCTGAACGTCTCGCGGTAGGTCTGCGCGGCTTCCTTCGTCTCCGCACCATTCGCCGACACATAGGCAAAGCCGCGCAGCGATTGCGCGAGCGAGGCGAGGGCTACGGCGACTTCCTGCGTATCGAGCAGCGGGGCGCCGAGAATGCGCGGCTTTACGCCGAGCTGGGCTTGTGCGGCTTGCAATGCCTTCATGCCGGTGTACTTGCCGCCGGCCGTCACGGTGCCGATCACGTTCGCCGACGTCTCGGCTTCCGTGTCACCTTCCGCGACGCGCACAACGATCGTGACCGGCTTGGTCTGCGCGCCGATCGCGGTAAGCACCTTTTTCAGCGTGCCCGTCGTGCCCGCCTTGCCGAGTGCAGACACGACGTTGGTGATGAGCACGGGCGTATCGAGCGGGAAAACCGTAGCGTCGGCGTCGTCGCCGGTCACGACAACGCCGACGATCGCCGTCGACACGGTGCGGATCGGGCGCGTACCCTGGTTGATTTCGACAACGCGTACACCGTGGTTGTAGTCCTGGGGCATGTTCTATTGCTCCGATTAAGGTGAGGTAAAACGGGAAACGAGCGAGGCCGCCCGCGCTTACATGCCGACGAGCTCGGCGACTTCGGGATTCGCAGCCAGAAACGCGGCAAGCTTCTTTGCGGCTTCGCTCGCCTGGTCGTTCGTGGTCGGCTTGTTGATCAGCTCCCAGGCGACGCCATTCCAGCGCGGCCATTTGTCATCAGGCCAGCTCGCCGGCGGTGCCGGCTCAACAGCGCGGGCCGGCAACAGGAACACGCCAGGTTCGAGCGGGCTTTCGTCGGCGTCGACTTCACATTGGAACAAGCCGGCGCGGTCGGTTTGATAAACGGTTTTTGTCGTCATGGTCAGTACTTAATGCAGGCCAGAAGAGCGACGTTTCGCGGGCGCGTTTCGGCGCCGCCGGCCGCCGCGACAGTGATGCCGTGCGCATGAGCGCCGGCGGTTTGAACGGTCACGTTGTGCGCGTGATTGCCCTGCACGTCGGTGCCGATCGTGTGCGAGTGGGCGCCGGCGGGGTTTGTCGGTAGCGGGTTGCGTCCAGTACCGTAGTCAGGTTGATCGGTGCCGATCGGCATGCCGTTGTTATCGCTGCCTGCTTGCGCAGAAGCATTCTTCGGCATGCCGTGCTGGTGGTCGCCGACCGCGCTGGTGCCGCCGCCGTGCGCGTGGGCGCCCTGCGTGTCGGTCGACGCCCCGTGCGCGTGATTGCCCTGCGTGTCCGAGCTGGCGCCGTGCGCATGGCTCGCGAACGAATGGCTTTGAGCGCTTCCAAACGCGCGATTGCCGTCCGCGCCTCGGCCGTCATCCCAGCCGCGCGGGAATTCGCCGCGCATGTCGGGCAGGTTGAACGTATTGAAGTTGTCGCCGGCGCCGTAGATGGTCCCAATCTTCGCGAAAAGGGCCGCGTATGCCGTCCGGCTCACGGCCGCACCGTTTGCCTTGAGCCAGCCATTCGGGGCCGTCTGCGAGGCGAAAAAGCCGATCAGCGAGGGCGGGGCCTTGGTGTCGGCTTCTTCCTTGCTGTAGACGCCGAGATTCGTGCGCGCCGTGGCGGCCGATGCGACGTCGGCCAGATTGCGGCTTTGAAGCAACGCACGGTCGGCGCCTGGCTCGTTCTGCACGAAATCGGCCTTGGTGCCGGCAGCGTAAGAGGTCGCGAGCGTGAGCTTGCGCACGTCGGTCGCGTCGGGCGTCCATTGCGACGGCAACAGCCGCGCGCCGGCGATGTAGACGGCAAGCCCTTCGGTTGTGCATTCCGCCAGGGTCACGGCCGTCTGGCTTGCCGCGAGCGTCTGAACTTCTTCGACGATCGACACGATCGCCTCGGCAACGGTCGGATCACCCCATACGGTGTCGCCGTCCGCGTTCGAGTGCTTCTTGAGCACCTGGCCGGTCGTGCCGCCTGGCAACAGATACGGCACGGTGATCGTGTTCGTGATCCATTGCTGGGTTGCGACGGCAACGTTCGGGTCAATCGAGATCGACACGACGCTCGCGTTCGCGACGAGAAATTGCACGCGCACGGCCGTATCGCTAAACGCACCCTCGCTTCCGTCGCCGACCGGCTTATAGGCGGCCGGCACGTTCGAGACGGTGAACATGCCGCCCTGGTCATCGAACACGGCCGCTTCGCGAATCGTAAAGCCGCCTTCCGTTGCCGGCACGATCAGCTCAACCGTAAAGAGCAGGGGATTGTCCGGGTCTTGAAAGACGCGATTAGGTTTTGCGCGATACCGCTCGCGCACGAGCTGCGTCTGATTCTCGTCGGGCGTCGTGTCGTTTCCGTTGCCATCGCCGACCGCCATCGCGACAAGATTGATAGGAACGCCGCTGGTTTCGGATTGCGCGATGCGTTGCAATCCGTACTTGGTGTGTATCGTTTTATAGGCCATTTTTTCGCGTCATTCGGTTAAGAGATTCAGACCGCGATCGTTTCGCCAGTCGTGCGACAGGTCGCGACGACGCGCTCGTCACCCTGATTCACGGTCATCACCGAATCCAGGTTTGCGGAAACGCTTGCGGCTTGTTGCCATGCCCAGCCGCCGCGCCATTCGTAGCTCGCGCCAGCGGCCAGGGGAATGCCGGCGTCGTCGACGATCGCCGCGTGATAGAACTTGGTGTTCGATGCGCCGCCGCCCCGGATGTATGGCCATGTCGACTTGACGTAACGGCCGTCACCGATGCCGAACGCACGATCCATCCATGCGCCGAGCTGCCCGTTGCCCGCGTCCTGAAACACGATCGCCCACACATTGGGGTTGGCCGACTTCGTGCCGCTATTCGTGACGCTGGTGAAAGCCGTGCGCGCGTTGTTCGCGCCGTAGTAGATGAATGTTCCAGCCTGAAATCCGACCGTGAAGGTCTGCGGGCCGTTGTCCTGCAGCATCAGCACATCTTCGAGCGCCTGCACGTGCTTCTTTACGCCGACGATGCCGGGGAACAGGTCGAAACGCACCGTTTCGCGCACCACGTAGCGGCCGAGCGAAACCGTGTTGTAGGCAAAGATTTCATTGACGGCGATCAGCTTGATCGTCGCGGCCACGCCGGCGCTTGCATCAGCGGTGACCGGCGCGCCATCGGCGAGCACGATGAACGAAACATTGCGCGCAGACGGGCCGCCGCTACTGTTGCCGTCAGCCGCGTGATTGCCGCCGGTGTAGTTCTTCGACGTGCTCCCGTCGCCATTGTTGACGGCCGAGAAAATGAGCGGGCCTGCCCAATCGCCGCCGGATGCGTTGTCGACGATGGTTGTCCATGCCGCGATAGATGGATCGCCGAGCGCGGCCCGCAAGACGCGCCGGGTATCCGGTATCGAGTTCGGGCCTTTCGGGCCAAACTCAATCTGGTAAAGCCAGCTTCCAGACCGGAAAATCACGATCAACGTGCCGCCGTTTGCCGTGGAATAGGTCCAGTACAGTCCTTCGTAGTTCCATGCGCCAGCCTGTAGGCCCGTAGAGCGCGGCAGATCCACACATGAGGGGTCTACGATGTACGAATAGCCGTCTTTGGTAGACGCCGAATAGGCATCGACGGTCGTGCCGGCGGCCGGGAGCTGGCTGGCATCGCAGGTGATTTCGATGCGCATGTTCGGGCGCGCCGGCGGATACAGGCGAACCGTCTGAATCCCGCCAGTCGGGCTTATTTGCTGCTGCGCCCCATACACCGAGTCGTCGTAACTCATGAGGATGGTGCGAACCGGGGCAGTCGAATACGTCGCCGCGTCGTACTCTTCGACGATCCAGTCATAGGCCACTACGCCGCTCAACGTTGCGCCGTTCTGCTGGTAGGCAACGCGATACACCTTCGTTGCATCGCCATTGATGATTTTCACGCCGAGTACAAGCGCATTCATCGCCGCGTTCGCGTTCGAGGTTACGCCGCCGCGAGTCGCAGCCTTGAGCGGGTAGACCTTGCCCGAATTGATCGACATGGAGTCGACCGTGATAGACGATGCAGGCGCACTCTGCACGTAGCACGACGGGTCGATGATCCATGACCACGCGGGCCGGGAGTTGCTGCTGTTGGAATCGATAGAGCCGCCCGACGCGGGGAGCTGTGCCGCGTCGATCGTAATGTCGAATCGAAGGTTAGGGCGCTGTACCGGTGCGATGGTGATTGTCTGAATCCCGCCATTGCGGTCGATGCTCGGCGCCGGGTTCGTGTAGTTCTGGATAACCACGTAGCCCGCGTCAGTCGTCGCGAAGTCTGCAGCGCTATGCTCCGTGAGCGTCCAACTGAACGGGCTACCGCTACCGACCGCCGCCTCGTTGGTCTGGTAGCCAATTCGGTAGTACTTGCCCGCTTCGGCGCCGCGAACCGACACTTTCAGAATCAGATTGTTCCACTGCGTCATTGCCGCCGACGTGGTGCCGGCGCGCGTCATGCTCCGCAACGGGTAAGCCTTGCCGCGATTGATGGATAGTGCGTCCAGCGCCGAGCTGGGGTAACGCGTCTTTTCGGTGGCAACGCCGCTCACATTCTGATAGAGGATCAGCGAGTCCTGTGCGTTGGAGACCGGCACACTGAAATACTGGCCGTTCGTCGTGTTCGCCAGGCCGGTAGTGGTATCGGCGTAGACTTTTCCGGCGAGAGCCGCCGCCGAGGCCGATGCGGCAGCCGCATCAGCGCTCGCACTTGCCGCACTCGCGCGCGTCGTCGCGATACCGGCCTGATTGGTTGCCGTGGTTGCCTGGGCGGTCGCGCTCGCGAGCACGCCGGCGGCCGACTGGTTGATTTCCGCGTCCTTGTCGGCGATCAGCTTCGCCGGCGATCGTACAGGGCCGCCGCCGAAATCGACGGTCGCTTGTGCGTCGCCCTTTACCCAGGAGTCGACGTTCGATTCGTTGGTTTGGAAGCGCGCAACTCGGCTATTCAGTGCGTCAGTCATTGTTGTTTCCAGGAATTAGAGGGCATTTCGGCGCGAACTATCGTGTCGAGCTGGTCGAGCGCGCCGACCGTGCTTGCTTCGCCGTAGTGCATCGCATCGAGCATCAGGTCGTAAGCAAACGAGCCGTCCGAATATTGCGGGCCGTCAAACGGCACGGTGATTTCGTGGCCGACAGTGCATACGCCGGCGAGGATCGGGCCGCCGCGCGTCGTCACAGACGGCCGCACGCGAACCAGGTGCGATCGCAAATTCTTGTATCGGTCGATCAGCTCAAGAATGCGAGTGAGCGCCGCTTGATCAATGCCGGTCTGGTTGCTATCGAGCAGCACGTCGAACGTGCCAGGATCGCCGGCCGGAATCTGGTTAAACCACTCCTGCACAACGATGTCGTAACCGAGCGCGGCGAGTGCGCGTTTGACTGAGCCGATCGTGCCTTTGTGCTTTTGCACGAAAAGCGCATTCTTGATCGCGCTGCGCTTCTGCGCTTCGCTCCAGTCGCTATCCCATTCGTCGACGCCGAAACCCCAGGCGAGCCAGGGCAGTAACGCGACCGGGCAGGCATCGGGATTCCACATATCCCGAACCGGCGTCGGAATGTCCGAGATACGCGCGCCGACCTGTTCAAGTCGACGCTCGGTCGCCGTCGCGTTCGGGGGCAGCAACGAAGGTGCGTTAGACATTGGATTGCACCGTCGTCGTGATCGTGATGCCGATGCAGTAGGCCGCCTGTCCTTCCGAAACAACGATGTTCGCCGCCGGCGTCGTGAGGTTGACTTGTGCGACGCCGGTTTGATGCAGCGCCTTGAAAATGCCGGATAGCGCGACGTCAGCACCGTTCATGTGCGTCGCGTCGGCATAGGCTTGCGCGGCCGCTTGCGCGAGGTCTTTCACCGTGCTCGCGTCGGGGCCATCCTGCAATACGAGCTCGGCCGCGATCGCGTATTCGATGATCGATGCCGATTGCACGTCGACTTGATCGGTCATCGGCCGAACGATTTCATCGTTGAGCGCGGCTTTCACTTTCGCGATCAGCGCGTCATCGGCCGCCCCGTTGCCGGTGCGCGAAAGCACGTAGACCATGACTTGACACGGGGCAGGGCTCACGGCCGAGGCGTCTTTCACCTGGCCATCGGCCGACAACGCGTGATAGACGTAACTGCCTTTGCTTCCGGCAGTCGTATAGCCTTGAAAAGAGAGCTGCGCGCGCTTGCGCAAGTCGGTGTTGCTTTCCTTCACGGCCGCAGTCGGCGGGGTCGTGGTGTCGTCGGCCGGCGTGATCGTGAGGCGCTCGACGCCGAGATTTGCCGTGACTTGATCGAGGTCGCCGTCCATCGCGAACGCGAGCAACACCGCGTAGCACGCGTCATTGACGCGGGTGCGCAAGATCAGCTCTCGGTAGGTGTTCTCCTGCAGCGACACGGCGAGCGGCTCGCTTTCAAGTTCAAGCGTCGCGGCGACCGTCGCTTGCTCGTCGGCCGGATACAGCGCGATCAGCGCGGCCTTGCGCTCGGCATAGAGCGTCTCGAATTCGAGCAGCTCAACGACAGCCGGCGCCGGCAGCAACGAAAGGTCGATAGCACTCGCGGTCATACGCTGGTTCCAGTTGTGAGCGTCACGCTCGTTGAGGCGGTTTCGCCGGTTTCTGTCGTGGTGCCTTCAATCTCGATCACCTGCACGCCGGCGCCGATATCGGTCGTGTCGGTCGAGAGCTGCACGCGCGTCAGCTTCAGGCGTGGCTCCCACTTCATCAGCGCGGTCGCGACGGCCGCATACAGGCGCACGCGAGTCGCACCGTTGTTCGGTGCGTCGACGAGCTCGGGCAGCTCCGAGCCGAAGTCACGGCGCGCGATACGCGTGCCGACCGGCGTCGTGAGAATCCGCGCGATCGATTGATAGAGGTGATCGAGGCCGGCGATCGCGCGGCCGGTCGTGTGGTTCATGCCTTTCATTGCGGTTCGCTCACGAGGTTGCCGTCGCCTTGCTCGCGGTGCGAGTGGTGCGGGAGACTGATGCCGGCCGACTTCACTTCGCCGGTGAAATCCGCCGCGCCGTCGATTTGCATGGTCGAGCCGGTGCCGCCGGCGCCGGTCATTCCAGACTGGAAAGCGAGCGGGCCTTGCACAGTCAGCGACTTCGTTACGGTTGTGTCGCCGTCGAGCGTGATCGCGTCGGCTTTCACGTTGGCCGTCTGCGTGATCACGTTGACCGCAACAGGGCAATTCACATTGATCGTCGCACCAGCCGGCAAGGTCACGTCGAGCTCGTGCGTGGCGAAGTCGTATTGCACGATCGCGCCGTCGCGGTATTTGCGGACATGCTTGTTCGGGTCGGTGCTCGGGGGCGGGAAGTCTTCGGAGTAATAGCCGCGAAGTGCGACGGCTTGAGCCGGGTCGCCGCTCGGGCATAGCAGCATGACGCCTTCGTTGAGCGTCGGCGCAAGCCAGTCGGCGTTGTCGCCGGCGAACAGCGCGAACCATTGAATCCAGTCCGTTTCGAGATCACCGCTTGCGACGCGGCAGAGCGCGCCTTGCACGGCTATCACATAGCCCTTGCGGCAGCCGTTCAGAAATTGACGTTGGGATTCGTTGGCGTTCATGTGCTCAATCTTGCCGAGCACACACGCGCGCGTCACCAAGGCGCGATTGTTCGCGCCTTGGGTACATAGTTAGAAAGGCGAAATACTATTTGACGAGGTGCTTGAGCAGCACGTCGCGCACGATATCGAGGTCGGTGTCGGAGAAACCGAGCAGCACACGCGCCGGGTATTTGTATTCGGGGCCGTTCGGCGCGATGCGATCGCTTTCGCCGAACTGGTGAATACGTGCGACGCGTGCGACGCGGCCGACGAAACCGATCGCAACGCCTTCCGAGTCAACATCGGCGCGCAGATAGCGTGCCTGGCGAATGCGCGCGAACATCGCCCCGCGCTTGATGCGGCCGGCCTTGTCGCGCAGGTGCTTTTTGGGGCGAGGCTTGCGCGCGGTGTAGGCGGTGCCGTCCGGGTTGCGTTGCTGTGCGATGCGCGTCTGTTGGCTCTTGCGCAGCTCGCGCGCGACGTCGCGCAGTGCCGCGCGTCGGGCGGGGCCGTCGAGCTGCGCGAGCAGGCCGCCCGCCCATGATTCGAGCGCGCTTAGTTCGTCCATGTGAGGCCGTCGACGTTCCATTCATACACAGGCTCGTCGACGTGCGTGATCGTGCGCGTGCCGGCGTCGTCAGTCTTCACAATGACGCTTTCGGTGAGCTGCAGCTTGATCGACACGTCGCACGTCGTTTGCGTGAGGTGATCGACTTCGAACGCAATGCCGTTTTTACGCGTGTCGTCATTCATCACCAGGTCGGGTTGATTGAGCTGTACCCAGGCGATCAGCGCGACAAACAGCTCGTCTGCATCGCCGGCGAAGTCGGTGACGATCACATTCAGCGTGTAGCTGTACTGGAACGAGAGCGACGGCGCGGCCGTCGCGATGATCTTGCCGGTGTCGACGAACACGAGCAGCTTGTCGGGGTCCGCCTGCAGCGCCGGCACGGCGTCAGCGATCGCCGCGCGAAAGGAAATCGCCTTATTCATGGTCGGGGCCGGGAGAGGAAAGGGCTTTCGACTGGCAGTCGATCACGGTGTCGACGGTCGCCGCGCATGCCGCCCATGCAGCGCGCGCCGCGTCGAGCGACTTGAGCAAGTCGCCATTAACGCGCGGGCGTTGCGCTGGCAGGGCGCACGGGGCTACCGGTAAGCATGTCCGCGATATAACCATCGGCGCCGGTGATATCGGGGCTTGCGTACATGCTTGCAACGTCGTCAGGCAGAGGGCTATCAGCCCAGGCGCGAACCTTTTCATTTTGGCGTTTGAGAGTGTCGAGTTCGGTTTGTCGGGCCGAGAGCGACGCGGCGACTTGCCGGCGTTTTGTCTCGAGCTGGGCGAGCTGCGCGGCCTGGTCGCGCGCATTTTGCTCGAGCTGGGCGATCGTGGCGTCGCGCTGGCCGACCAGGGCTTGCGCGGTGCTCGCCGCGCCTTGCGCTTCGGCGAGCTCGGCGCGCAGCGTCTTCACGTAAAGCAAGCCGCCCGCGATCGCGAGCACGAGCGCGGCGATCGCGACCAGGCGCACGGCGATCGCATTCATGCCGCCGCCTTTTCGAGCCGCGCGTAACGCTCGAACGCCTGGGCGAGCTTCGCGTCGTACAGATTGCGCGCGAAATCCGGGCCGTTGTAGCGCCTGGCGAAGTCTGCCCAGGCCTGACCCTTCAGCGCCACGAGCAAGCCGGCATCGGCCGCGACAAAGCGCACGAACGCGTCGAGCTGGTCGACCTCCGACCGATACATGCACGACACATAGTCGTCGATGCTCGAATAGGCGAGTTTCTTCCAGTGATACCCCATGATTTGAAACGCGCCCCATGACGCCGACTCGCGGGCCGCGTCCGGGTGGATGCGAACGGCCGCGGCGAGCCGGTCGAATTCCGCAGCGCCGCCCATATACCCGCCGCGCGTCGCCGAAACGATGTTCGGATATTTCGCCGCGAGCGCGTCGGCGTCGATGCCGCGCGATTTGAGGCCGGCATAGAACACATGCCGCTCGAACAGAATGACCGGTCGACCGTCCGTCATGAACCCTTGTCCGCGCGATTCGACTTCGTTGACCGCGCGGATCGCCGGAACCGGCACGCCGAGCGTCGCGGCCGACTTCACGAGCTCGGCATCGGTGAGATGCACGCCGAGCGCGACGCCTGGCAATGCGATCAGCGTTTTCGGGCCGGCAATGCCGTCGACAACCAGCCCGCGCGCACGCTGTAGGGCCATCACAGCGGCTTCGGTTGCGTCGTCGAATACATGGGTCACGTCGACGGAAAAGCCGGCGCGCGTGAGGCGTTTTTGCAGTAACACGACGTCATCGCCGACGTCACCGTGTCTCAGGATCATCGTTACTTACTCCAGGTGAGGCCGCAGCAGCCGCGCGACGTTACCGCGCGAGCCGAACACGAGCACGGCAAAAAGGGCAGCTCGTGCAGCTTCGAACAGTCCGACAGCTTTCGCGTTGATCACGAGCTCGATCGCCGAGCCGCCGAGCGCGACGAGCAGCAGCCAGGCGAACCATGAAACGTGATGCCGGTGCCGCGCGCCGTCGCGACGATACGCGAGGATGCGCAGCGCCGCGACGCTGTACGCAATCAGGGCGATCAGGGCGAAAGGGGTGTGCATGGGTCAACCCTTCCTGAAAAGCGACAGCAGGTCGAAAGACTTGACGCGCTCGATCAGTTGCAGCGTCACGGTGATCGCGAGCGCTGCAGCAAAGAACGCAGCGACGCCGGTGCTCGTGATCGGCGTATGACTCACCACGTCGGGTGCGGCCAGATAGCCGACGATCAGGGAAATCACGAGATACGCGAATCGCTTGCCGATCGACAGGTCTTTCGACGTGACGACGACGAGCGCGGCGCCCGTAAATGCGCCGATCAGCGCATTGCCGTCGATGCCAGGAAACAGGCTTGCGAAGCCAATGCCGGCCGATACAGCGGCGAGCGCGGTGCTACTAGGTTCGGCCATAGTCGGCGACTCCTGGTTAGTCCCACAG
Source organism: Paraburkholderia lycopersici (assembly GCF_900096975.1). Taxonomy (GTDB): domain Bacteria; phylum Pseudomonadota; class Gammaproteobacteria; order Burkholderiales; family Burkholderiaceae; genus Paraburkholderia; species Paraburkholderia lycopersici. The sequence goes on along the minus strand of NZ_FMYQ01000047.1, from coordinate 13,096 downwards.
GTTGACGAGGGGGGTAGTCGGTTGCTCGTTCGTGAGGTCGGGCATGTCAACGGGCGTGCCGATCGGCAGCACAGGGCCGTAATCGGCGAGGCCGGGATTCGTTTCCAGCGTCGCTTCGACCGCGCCGGCCGTGTAGCCATAGAAGCGAAAACAGATCGCGTCGACGGTGTCGCCTTGCTGAGAGTAGATGCGCGCCATCAGATCAGCTCGATCGTGGTACGCGCGAGGCCGCGCATGTCGTTGATCGCGTTGCGCGCGTTGCGCCGGTCGGCGTCGATCGTCGTCATGCGCTCGTCAGCGTCGGCCGCGCCCGATTTCGTACTATCGAAATCGCGGTACTTCTCGGTCAGGTCGGCACGCGCGAGGAAATAGACAGCGCGGCGATAGCGGGAGAGCTGCACGCTTTCGCCGCCGATCGAATCGGCCGGCACGTCGGCGAGCTGCGCGGCGCCGGCCGCTTCCTGCGTCGCTCGCCAGCTCGCGAGCTCGCGATTCACGTCGTCGATCGCGGCGATCACAGCCTCACGCAGCCGCGCATGCGTCACGGTGCCATCGAGCCGCACGTCTTCGCGCATGCGGCCGAGGTCGATAGAGGGAAACCAGGCGATGTTTTCAACGATCAGATCGGTCGGAGCCGGGGGGGGCTCGGGCGTGATGCTTGGTGCAGAGATCGCGTTAAAACTCGTCATGGTTTCAGCTCGGAAATAGTGGGCGGTGGGCCGGCGTCGGAACGCGTACCGATCAGGTGTTGCGTTCGTCAGCCGGCGCCGCCCAGCCGGGGGGGCTCTTTACTTGCGGCCGGCGTCGCCGCCGGCCGCATCGCGGGCTTTCTCAAGCCGCGCAATGTCCTGCTTTACGCCGGCGCGCGAATCGAGTGCGAGCGCGCGGCATAGGTGTTCGAATGCTGCCGTGTTGTCGCCGGCAATCTCGGCGGCATAGCCGGCCGCCTTGTGCAGCTTCGCGCGCACCTGGTCGTGCATGTCGGCCGACGCGGTGAGCTGCGCGACTTCTTCGAGCTGCGCGCGGTCGAACGTCTCGCGACGCTTGAACGCAGCAATTGCGGCTTCGGCGAATTCTTCGGCGATCGCGGTCGCGAGCGGCCGGTCGTACTGGTCGGGCATCGTCATGCGGTGCTTGAGCGCATACCGCGCGATATCGAGCGCGCCGGCATAGTCGCCCGCGTCGATTCGCCAAACGAGAATGGTCGTCAAGACGTCGTCTTGCGCGCCCCGCCCGCCCGCCAGTGCGCCCGCGACATAGTCGACATACTCGGGCAGCAGCTCGGCGCGCTTCACGTCGATCTTTTTCTGAATCGACGCGATCGACTTCAAACGTTTCTTGTCGATCGCGAGCTTCGCAAGCATCAGCTCGTAAGCGCTCGCGCCGGCGAGGGATTCGCCAGGCGCGGCCGAAGCCGCAGCCTTTTCGGCCATGACGCGGTGATAGTGGCGTTGGGCAGGGCTTCGCATCGTTACACCTGTTCGATGTTTTCGATCAGGCAAGCGGCGCCGAAGTCTTCGACGACATACGCCTCATTGCTCGATTCGAAATTCTCGATGCGATCGCGCGACGCGTTGTCGACGATCGTGCGGCGACGCGAGCCGTCCTGGTAGTAAATCGACAGGTTGTCCAGGCGCGTGACGAGCAGCTTGTCGGCCGGGAAGTAAGGCACGGTGACAGCCGGCAAGCCGCCGATGCGCTTCTGACTCACGATCATGTCGGCCGCCGCCTGTTCGGTCGGCTTGTTGTCCTGATTCAGAATCGGGAAATACTTGTCGTGCATCAGCGAACGGCCGCAGACCGCGACGAGCTGCGTGTCTTCTCGATACCAGGGTTCGATCAGGCTGTTGACTGCGTCGTACACCAGGGCGTCGAGATTCGCATAGTCGCCCGTCGCGCCGATCTTGACGTGACCGGCCGTTGCGCCGCCCGTCATCACGCGCGCAGCAGCTTCGGCGCGCATGTGCTGCAGCCAGCCCAGGTTGACGTCCTGCAGCAGCGGATTCGTTGCGCGATCCGAGGTTGCCGCACGCGACGTGCCGTTGAAACCGATCGTGATGCGATCGAGCGCCATGCGTTGCACGATCGCATCGCGCAAACGCGTCTGAAAGTCGGGGAATTTCGCCCAGGCGTCGAGCGTCGCATAGCGAACGTGCGAGTCGAAATTCGTTTGCGTCGCGTTGTACTTCTGGCTATCGAGCGACAGCACGTCGGCCGTCGTGCGGGCCGTCGCCGTGGTGTCGGTCGTGCTCGCGATCGAGCCGCCGACGCCGAGGCCGAGCTTTTCGCCCTGTTGCTCGGTCACGCCGATCACATTGATCTTGCTGAGAAACGTGCTCGATTCCTGAATCTTGGTTTCAAGCTTTTGTTGCACGCTCGGGTCGACGGTGAATTTCTCCGTCGCCAGGGGAACGCTGTTGAGCTTCGCGATCGCGGCCAGGTAGGCGTTAAACGCAACGCGGGTTTTGTTCTGCATTGTATGAGGCTCCGAAAAGTCGAAAGAGAGGCCGGGGGCTTTAGCAGTCGGTTTCGATCACGCCAGCGCCGCCGCCCTGCGCGACCGGGCGAACCGGTTGACCGTTGCCGGTGTTCGAGAGCTGCGTTTGCAGATCGGCGAACGCTTTGCGATCGCGCTCGGCAGCGGCCGACAGCTCGGCGACTTGCGTTTCGAGTGCGGCGACGCGTGAGGTGCTCGCGGTGAGGGCTTCGGCCTGGGTTGCGCCGTGCGTGGCGAGCGATTCGACGGCTTGCGTGACGTCGGCAAAGCGGGCGTCATCGGTCGCGCCTTGCTTCTTCACGCGGCCGAGCAGCTCGGCGACGCGGGTGAACAGCGACGGCGTTTCGGGCTCCTTTTCCGGGGTGAATTCAATCACCGTCTCGTCGGCCGCCGTGAACAGGTTGTTCGGCGATACCTTGCGCGAGGCGAACGGGTTCGCATTCGGGTTTTGAGCGGCGAACGAAAGAATCTCGGTGCCGAGGCTCGCGGGGCTATCCGTCACGGCCAGGCCGATCAGATAGGCCTGTTTCGTGTCCGCGAAAGACGGGTCGACTTCGCACGACGTGTAAATCTTTTGCTTGGCCTTCGTCATCGCGACGAGCTCGGGCGTCGGTGCGATCGACGCATACAGACCGAGCTTGCCGGCAAGCGGGCCGGTTTCATCGCGCGTTTCGAGCGCGAGCACGTCGCCGTATGCCTTGAACGGGCCATCGGGCACGATGCCGCGAATGTGTTCGAGATTCACACGCGCGCCGTACAGCTCGGGAGAGTAGTTCTTTGCCATCTGCGTGAGCCATTCACGCGAGATAGACCGGCCGTCGCTCGTCGCACCTTCGACGGCGATGCGGAACATCTTCGTCGCGGCGAGCTTCGTTTCTACCGGCTTGACAGAGCCGATCGCCATGCCGGCCAGGCCGAGCGCGCCGATGCCGGCGCCGTGCTCGGCGATCGTGCCGACCAGGTCGGCGTGATTGAGAACGGTGCTCGCGACGAGCTGCGCCGCGTGTGCGTCCATCGTGAAAGCGAACGCGATCGCCGCAACGGCGAAAGACATAAGCGACAGCCTGCGTTTGTGCATCGTAAGTTCTCCGACAGAGGTGCGAGGTAAGGGGCGACAAGGGGTTAAGCACGAGTCCATATCTTGCGATCGCGCGCGCCTTGTCTCAACGGTAGACGATTGTTTTCGCTTTGGGGACAAAGGCTTAGGCGTGATTACGCGCGCGCGACACGCGAAACTTGCCGCCATGATCGAAACCGCCGATGTGAAACCCGTTCTCGAATCCAATGCCGATCCGCGACGCATTGCGCGCGCGCTTTACTGGCAGGGTTGGCGCATCACGTCGATCGCGCGGCATATGGAGCTCAAGCGCGCGACCGTTGAGGCATGGAAGCAGCGCGACGAGTGGGACAAGGCAACGCCGATCGAGCGCATCGAGTCGTCTCTTGAAACACGCCTTGCGGTGCTCATTGCGAAGGATGAGAAAGACGGCCGCGACTTCAAAGAGATTGACTTGCTCGGGCGTCAGGTTGAACGCCTGGCGCGTGTTCGCAAGTACGATGAAACAGGGAAAGAGAGCGACTTAAACCCGAATATCGAGGCACGCAACAAAGCGCCACGCAAAGAGAAAGCGCCGCGCAACGCGATCAGCGAGGAACAGGCCGAAAAGATTCGCGAGGCGTTTCTCGATTCGCTTTTCGACTATCAGAAGGTCTGGTATCGGCAAGGTCATCAGCGCACGCGCAACATTCTCAAGTCGCGGCAGATCGGCGCGACGTGGTATTTCGCACGCGAGGCACTCGACGACGCGATCGCAACCGGCCGCAATCAGATTTTCCTTTCGGCGAGCAAGGCGCAAGCGCACGTCTTTCGACAGTACATTTGCCAGTTCGCGCGCGAGGCCGCCGACGTCGAGCTCACAGGCGAGCCGATCGTGCTCGCGAATGAGGCGATTCTTTACTTTCTCGGCACGAACGCGCGCACCGCTCAGTCGTATCACGGCAACTTCTATTTCGACGAGTACTTCTGGACCGGCGGTTTCCGCGAGCTCAACAAGGTCGCGTCGGGCATGGCGATGCACAAGAAATGGCGCAAGACGTATTTCTCAACGCCATCGGCTATCAGCCATCCGGCCTATACGTTCTGGAATGGCGAGCACTTCAATCGCGGCCGTGCGAAAGCCGATCACCTGCACTTGGACGTTACGCACCGCGCGCTCGCCGGCGGCCGGCTTTGCGAGGATCGGCAATGGCGGCAGATCGTCACCGTTGAGGATGCCTTAGCCGGCGGGTGCGACCTGTTCGATATCGACGAGCTGCGTCTCGAATACAGCGCACAGGATTACGCGAATCTCCTGATGTGCCAGTTTATCGACGACACGGCGTCGATCTTTCCGCTCGCCGATCTACAGCGCGGCATGGTCGATTCGTGGGTCGAGTGGGCCGACGATTTCAAGCCGCTCGCGCCCCGCCCTTTCGGTTTCCGGCCGGTATGGGTCGGCTACGATCCCGCGCTTTCTGGCGACTCGGCCGGCCTGATTGTCGTGGCGCCGCCGGCCGTGCCGGGTGGCAAGTTTCGCGTACTGCACAAGCAACAGTTTCGCGGCATGGATTTCGAAGGTCAGGCCGAGGCGATTCGCGCGATCACGCAGCAATACAACGTCGCCTATATGGCGATCGACACGACCGGAATCGGCCAGGGCGTCTATCAGCTCGTCAAACAGTTCTATCCGCTCGCGGTCGCGCTCAACTACAGCCCGGAAGTGAAAAGCCGACTCGTTCTGAAAGGCTTGTCGGTGATCGGCAAGGGCCGACTCGAATTCGATGCCGGCTGGACCGACCTGGCTCAATCGTTCATGGCGATCCGAAAGACCATGACGGCGAGCGGAAAGAAAGTCACCTATGAGGCAAGCCGCAACGAGGAAACCGGCCATGCAGATTTGGCATGGGCTTGTCTGCATGCGCTCGATAACGAGCCGCTTGAGGGTGTGACCAACAAAAATTCGGGCTTTATGGAGTTTTCAACGTGAGCAAGCGAAAGCGCTACATGCACGCCGCAACGCCGGCGCCGGCCGCACCGTCTGTGTCGACGTCGACCAGGACTGAAGTGTTCTCGTTTGGCGATCCGATTCCGGTCATGGATCGCGCCGAGATTCTTGACTACGTCGAAACGTGGGCGGCCGGCGAATGGTTCGAGCCGCCGATTTCATGGTCGGGCCTGGCGAAGTCGTTTCGAGCTGGCGTACATCACGGCAGCGCCCTTTATTTCAAGCGCAACGTGCTCTCGTCGACGTTCATTCCGCACAAGTTGCTCACGCGCGAGGAGTTCGACAAATGGGCGCTTGACGAGCTGGTGTTCGGCAACGCGTATCTCGAACGGCGCGACAATCAGCTCGGCAAGCCGATCGCGCTCAAGCGCGCGCCGGCGAAGTACATGCGCCGCAAAACCGACCTGGTGAATTTCGTACAGATCGACGGCTGGCAGCAATCGCACGCGTTCGCGACCGGCACGATCCATCACCTGATGGAGCCCGACATTAACCAGGAAGTGTATGGCTTGCCTGAATATCTCGGCGCGCTCAACTCGGCCTGGTTGAATGAGTCGGCGACGCTCTTTCGGCGGAAGTACTACGAGAACGGATCACATGCCGGCTTCATCCTGTACATGACCGATGCCGCGCAGAATCAAGACGACGTCGACGCGATGCGTGATGCCTTGAAGCGAAGCAAGGGGCCGGGGAATTTCCGCAATCTGTTCATGTACGCGCCGAACGGCAAGAAAGACGGCATCCAGCTCATTCCGGTTTCCGAGGTCACGGCGAAAGACGAGTTTTTCAACATCAAGAATGTCACGCGCGACGACTTGCTCGCCGCGCATCGCATCCCGCCGCAGCTCATGGGCATCGTGCCGAGCAATACTGGCGGTTTCGGCGCGGCCGACAAGGCCGCCGAGGTGTTCGGCGTCAATGAGATTGCGCCGTTGCAACGCCGCTTCACGCAGCTCAACGACTGGATCGGCGATGAGGTCGTGCGCTTCAATCCGTACAGCGTCGCGCCAGTGCAGACGAATTGACTGATGAATGCGCCCGAATTCTATTCGGACATTTTTGCGGTTTACGCTCTGTAAGCCTTGCGTAACAAGGCTTACAGAATGCAAGAGGGACAATTCTATTCGGACATTTTTGCGGTGACGGCTCAGAAAAGAGCGGTCTGAGGATTCGGCCGAAACTTGAATTCGAGGCCGATTACCTTGCGGCCGGCGCGTCGCACTTCCCATTCGATTTCGAGGCCGTTCTTTTCGGTCAGCTCCTTAACGGCAGGTTCGATCACGCGCACACGCAAGGCTTTGAAGTCGACGACACAGCTTTGCGGTACGTCCATCGCGCGATGAAAGTCTTCGATCGTCGCGATATAGCGGCCGGTATCTTTCCACGACTGCAGACACTCGAACAAACGCCAGCTATAGGCAGATCGAAGCGCAGCGGCCTGTTTCAGTTTGTAAGACGTGAATTCCTTGCGCAGACCGTACAGGTGCGGCACAACTTCGTGCCACCAGTGCAGCTCTACCCATCCCTCACCCTTGTGATACTTGACGCCACCGACCCATCGGAATTTATGTTCTTCGGGGCCTTTGCGCGTCTCGCGCGTCGCGCGCACGTATCGGTTAAACAGCTTGTCGCTTGCGTCACGCAGTTGCGTATAGGCCGTGTCGAGGTCGACATCGAACGTTTCGGCGTACTCGGCCGCCGACAGTCGGACCGTCCAGGCGCCGTCGCGCACGAGAGGCACGCCAGCCGGCAGTGAGTCGATTTTCGAGATGCACGCCGAGATAAGCCTTTTCTCGGCCAGCAACAGGCTATGAGCTGCGCGCGTGAGCGCATTGCTCATGTTCACGTTCTTTTCGGCGATCGGCGCGTCGAGATCCATCGTCAGCGCTGCGCGTTGCTTCTTCATTCGGACACCCTTGCGGTTATTCGGACAACATCATACGAAGACCGATTGTGTTTATTCGTACATCGTTTGTCAAGTGTCCTGATTCAGTGGTGTGAAAGTCGCCGCTCGTGCCTGTGGATAGCACCGCAAAAATGTCCGACAAACCGCAAAAAGTGTCCTGATAGACCGCAGAAATGTCCGAATAGTCGCCCGCAAACCCGCGCCGGTATTGGGTTTGCGGGTTCTTAAAAACGATGAGAAACGAAATACAAGAAACCGCGCGCGAAAAATGCGATCGCAGCGTGGGTTTTAACCCCACCCCCCCGCGCTACGCGCTCCGCCCCGTGAGGGGCCAACAAGTGCGCGCTCCGCGCGTCACTTGACGATCAGACCACATATCCAGACGAACGAAGGCCGCGCACGCTGGCGCGGCCGTGATCCATCACCGTTCACGCATCACTCATGGCTCGTCGAGCTGCACACGCCACCCTTTCAAAAGCGTCGCGCATCAAAGGCATTCGCGTCGATGGTCTAAGGGCCTGACGCGGCGATGCCGCGCCATTCCCTAAGACCGGCATAAATCGCGCTCGCCGCGTCGCTGCGCGCCACGCCGACCGCTCAAGCCGGATCGCGTGCGATCCATCGGTGATGCGCTCGTTGATGCGCGCCCGCCTACAGGTTAAGCAGATAGGGGGCCGCCCCGCCCTTCCGGCTCGCGACGAGCTCACCGGCATGCAACGGCCGGAAAGACCAGGTCGGCGAGGCGGTCGAGCAGGGCTGGTCGACGCCGAACGGCCGACGCGATTAGCGGGCCTGTAACGGCTCGGGCATTCAGGGGTCGCCGGGGCTTGCCGGGGCGCGCACGAGGCCGTCAGCGGGCCGCTTGGCGGTCGGCAAGGGGTCGGCGAGGGCCGGGGGACCGGCCGGCGAGGCGGGGTTTTACGCGAGGCCGGCGTCCGAATTTCGCAGTCACCCCTCCGCGCCTGCAGCTTTCTTGGGTCTCTCTTTTTCTTGCGGCCGACGCCTGCGACGTGTGGGCCGAGCTGGGGCGGGTTTCGTGGCGATTTCGAGCCGGCTGGCGTGATGCGGTTCGATGCGCGTAGAGGCCGATTTGATGCCATCGCGAGTGCGCGCGGAATTCGATAGCGGCGAAAAGCCAGGACTTAGGCGTTGCGGCCAGCGGACACGCAGAACACAACGGGGATTCGGGGATTGCGGGGATTGAGTGCGTAAGTCGTTGATAGATAAGGAATCTCAATCCCCCAACAATCCCCCAAAACGCCTAAAAAAATTGGGGAAAGTTGGGGATGAAAAAATAGGCAGTCAAAAAATCCGGGGAAAAACAGGGGTGCTTATGGGGATGCGCGCATTTCCTCTTTCCATGCTTATTCTTCTTTCTTTTCAATGATTTATTAGAGAGAGAGAGTAAGGGGCGAGAAAGCAGCGTTGGGGAAAAATCGGGCGAAGTTGGGGAAAACCGGGCGTCTGTTGGGGATGGTGTCTCTACAAGAATCAATGACTTAGCGGAAAAATGAGCCGGAATCCCCGCGTTTTTTGCGCTGCATGGTGCCATATCGAGAAAGGCAGGGCAGGAAGCGGCTGGCCGGCTGGCTTCTCGTCGGCCGCCGGTCTCGCGCTCGATCGCGGCCGGCGCCGGGCCCTGGTCGAGCACGAGCACGTCGGCGAGCTGGCGCGCGCGATGCGATCACGAGCAGCTCGGCCGCCCCGCTTCTCTCACTTGCCCCGTCGACGCGGGCGAGTGTGCGCGCGCGCGTCGACGGCCGCCCTACCCCACCGGCCGCGCATCGCGTTCATATCGTGTTGATATCAAGTTAGGATGAACATATAATCGGTATCTAGTTGGTATCGTTTATGTGTTAAGTTGATATCAACATGATGCGAAGGTAATACAAACTTTATTGGAGCGTGAAAAATGATTTTTACGGTCGGGAATAGCAAGGGCGGGGTCGGTAAATCGACGTGTGCTGTGCAGCTCGCGCTAGGGTTGGCGATCGAGGGCGCGCGGGTCTGGTTGATCGACGGCGATCGGCAGGAAACAAGCCTTAGCGCGATCACCGCGCGAGCCGAAAGCGGCCGGCCGATGATTTCCGCGTCCGCTTATGCCGAGGGCGCGACGCTGCGCGCGCAGGTGATGCAGCAGCGCGGCAATTACGATCATGTCGTGATCGACGCCGGCGGCCGTGATTCGACCGCATTGCGGGCCGCGCTCACGGTCAGCGACGCCGTGCTCATTCCTTTCCTTCCTCGCTCATTCGATGTGTGGGCGTTGGCTGATATCGCGCAGATTGTCGACGAGTCGCGCGCGGTCGCCGACTTGCGCGCATTCGCGTTCGTCAATCGTGCCGACCCTCAAAGCGCGGATAACCGCGAGGCGGCCGAGGCAGTCGCCGAGTATCCGGGGCTTGAGTTGCTTGATGTGCGTGTGAGCGATCGCAAGGCATTTGCCAACGCGAGCGGCGCGGGCTTGCATGTCGAGGAAATGAAGCGGCGCGATCAGCGTGCGTGTGCTGAAATCGATCGGCTTCGCGGGGCGTTCTTCGCGTCCATGTTGACTGTAAGTTAATATCAAGTAGATATCGAGTTGATAGCGAGGTAATAGCAAAATGGGTATCACGAAGCGGCCGACGCCGACAAAGGCCGATCCAGCGGCGATAGAGAAATTCATCAATAGCGCGCCCGACGCGAAAGGGCAGGGAGCCGCCGCGCTCGCCGCGCCGGCTCCCGTCGCAGCTCCGACGACGACCAAGCCGGTGCGCGTCGTTTCAGCGAGCACGCGAAAGCATCCGATCAGCTTGACAATTGACGCGGGTATCCTTGCACGCATGGATGAGGCGGCCGCCGCGCGCGGTCTGAGTCGAGCGGCCGCGATCGCCGACGCATGCGCAGACTGGCTCAAGAGCAAAGAGGGCGCATGAGACTCGCCGCGGCTGTTGTGGCGATCGCCGCGGTGCTCGAAATCGCGTTCGCGTTAGCATGGCCCGCGATCGCCGACGCGAGCGATACGTGTCAGCTAGACGACGAAAAAATTTGCGTCGAGTCGATTGGTTGGCTTGAACGATAACCGTAACCAAAGGGGTAAGGGATGAGCGTAAAGATCAGCGAAATGCAGCGCGAAGCGTTGGAAAGACTGTTGGAAATCGCGCAAGGTGACACGGGGCAAAGCCGACGCGTCGCCGACTTCTTGCTCGCGTGGTGGAATTCGGGTTCGTGCGGCAGTTACGACATTACGAACGGTTGGGCGGTCGACACGGCGATCGCCGAAGATATCTGTACGGTGTTTCGCTTGGCGACGTTCGCGGGTAGCTATCCCGATACGCTCGGCTACGGGCCGCAATTCGAGGCAGTCGTGCGGGCGTGGCGGCCGGAGCTGATTACGAAAGGCTAGGCCAAAAAAAGGCCGCACGAGCTGGCCAAAAGGTAAGGCATGGGCATTCATCAGGCCGCCGGCGCGAGAGCGTCAGCGGCCTTTTTGGTGAGAGAATCCGCAGAATCGCGAAAACGAGGGGTGAATGTAATGAGTGTAGAAGGCATCGACGCGCAGCGCTTGCGCGAAGTCCGAGAGAACGCACAAGAGGCAGCGCGTGCGGAATATTTCGACAGCAGACCGGCGAAATGTCCATATCCAAGCTGGACTAAAGAGGCCGAGGAATGGAAAAAGGCTTTTGACCTGGAATCGAGGATTTGCTGAGAACCGGCCGTGTCACGGCAAAAAAACGGCCGCACGAGGCGGCCAAAGGGTAAGGCAGGGGGGATTCGATAGGGCCGCCGGCGTTGATCGCCTGGCGGCCTTTTTCATGGTGCGGCGCGCTTGATCATTGCTTGCGGAATCATGCCGAATTGAGGGATGCCGAGTTGTGCGTCGAGCACGGCGCGCTTGATCAGTACTTCAGCCACGTCGTGCGGCATCGGTCCGAACGCCGTGACCGGCGTGTGTGCGTGCGTGATCATCCATACCGTTTCAGTGATCTTGCGCGCGCGTGCTTTCGTGGTCTGCATGGTCTTCCTTTCGTAGCTTGCAGGCGGGCCGCACAGGCGGCCGGCGGGTGTTGGTCTAGGGTAAGGCCGCCGGCGGCCGTCTCGCGGTCCGTCAGCGGGCCAATTTCAGTGCTTTCGTGCGCACTCCTTGCGCCAGGCGATATACGGCTTGCGCAAGTACTCGTGAAAACGCCATGCGGCTTCCTGATTGGTCGCCAGCTCGCTTCGCGAATCGACTTCGCACACGAGCCGGATGAATTCCGCCGCTTGTTCCTCCGTCACAAAGTCGATATGCGGCGTGAAGGTCGAGACGAATTCGCGAAAGGTGTGATCGCGGGGCAGGGTGCCGGCCAGTTGGGTCAGGCTTTGCATTGCATCGTCTCCGGTCAGTTTTCGCGCACGTGGTCGATACGGAAACCGACGTTGAGGCCGAATTCGTTGAGCGCCGGCAGCGACAGCGCGGCGAGGTGACGGATGCGCTTCGAGAAAATGGTGCGCTCGATTTCCTTGTCGCCGCCGCGCATCACGCCGGCCGCCGCGAGCTGGCGCTTGAACACGGTCGCCGTCTTGACCGGCAGGCCGTTCCACTTCTCACGCAACGAGGTCGACGTCGACAGGTGATCCATGATGTGACCGGGTTGCAGCAGCAGACAGTCTTCGTCGCCGATCGTCTCGAACCTGTACGGGTGCTTGAAATTGCCGTTGTCGATTTCCGAGAGCGCCGTTTCCATGATCCAGACCCAGGGCGAGCGGTCCGAGCTGGTCTCGGAAATGTGCGAGTTCATCTCGGCGACGAGGTCGGCGGGAAAGTTGCCTTCGCCGGTGTCCAGATCAGCGAATTCGCACAGGTATCGCCAGGCGAGCATGACGGCCGCATAGTTCGCCGCCATGCGCTTCGCACCGTCGTCGTCGCCGCCGGCGCGGCTTTTTTCGAGGCAGCGCGCGCGCAGATCGGCGTATTTGGCGAGCACGTCGCGCTTGTCGAGGCCGGCGAGAAAGTCGATCCAGTCACGAACCGGAAAGCGCGGCAGGTCATCGGGCATCATCGGGCCTTTCTTGCCGGTGAGATTCGTGCGCACGAGCTTGCCGAGCAGCGAGCGAACCGGCACGTCTTCGCCGGCCAGAAGCACAGGCGCGCTCAACAGATATTCCGTCATGTCGGCGCCGCGCCGGCTCACCGTGTACTGGTAGTTTTCCTGCAGCAAGCCGACCGCCTTGTCGATCACGTCTTGCCGGCGTGCGCTCAGTTCTTCCCAGCCGACCGGGTGCGATGTGTGGCTGATGCTCGTGACAAGCCGGAATTCGGTTTGCAGCGACTGGCCTGAAAACATCGTGAAGGCAATCGAGCGTTCGAGCCGCTTGATCAGTGTCGACTTGCCGGCGCCCTTGTCGGCTTGCAGGGTCATGTGCGGCCAGAAACCGAGCAGCGCTTTCAGGTGTCCGCCGAGCGCCCACACGAGCGCGATCGTCGCGGCGTTCTGCTTGAACGTTTTCTGATATTCGAGTACGACACGGCGCGCATCATGGCGCGAGCCGGTCGGGAACGTCAGGTTGTGATACGGGCATTGCTTCTCGGCGTCGGTGAAATAGCAGTCGGGGCCTTCGTTGACGGCGAGCTTGCCATCGCGCCAGGCGAGGCCGACGAAGTTCGCCGCGTTGCGTGCGCCGAGGTCG
>NZ_FMYQ01000026.1 GCF_900096975.1 Paraburkholderia lycopersici | reverse complement strand
TCGCGCTTGAGGAAGACGGGGTTGCGCAGGCGCGCCGAGAGGTTCGGCGCGCGCTCGAGCTCGGTCTCGCGGGCCACGTCGTAGACGCGGGCGGTGAGGATTTTCTTCAGGTAATCGTCGTGGGAGGCCATGCGAGGACGCGCCGGGCGCGGGACGGGAAAGGAAAACGTAGATGATAGCGCCAACGGCTCCCGCTCTGGCGGCCGGCCCGGACCACCCGGGAAGGGCCGGCGGGCCGCTCTGGCATGCCCGCCGCCGGTCGGCGCGGATGAATCTTCCGTGTCTGACAGCATTCCCACGCGGCGTCAGCGCGGGTGCGGATCATGCGTTAAAATCCGGTTTTGAAACAAGGATCGGAAGATGCACTGGCAACCTCGGACAGCCCATTTGATGCCCGCACGGCGCGAGACCCGCCCCGCGGCGCAGCGGCACGTCCGCCACGCACGATCGTGTCGCTAAGTCCGAGCGCCGGGGAACCATCGGCGTGAGCGTTGCCGCCATGTGCCTCCCCACCCCTTTCGTCCGCAGCCTGCCCCAGGCGGACACGATTTCAGAATAGCGCCCCACGCGCCCCGTCAGCCCCTGTCGCACCGGCCGTGAGCCGTGCGCGGGGCTGGCTCAAAGAGTCGTCCAACCATGAACGCACCTCAAGTTTTCGATCCTCACGGCGCCGCCGCCGCCGTGGCCGCCGACATCGAACCGCGCCTGCGCGAGATTCCCTACAACTACACGTCCTTTTCGGACCGTGAAATCGTTATCCGCCTGCTTGGCGAAGCGGCGTGGAACGCGCTCGCCGAACTGCGCGCCGAGCGCCGCACCGGCCGCTCGGCGCGCATGCTCTACGAAGTGCTGGGCGACATCTGGGTCGTGCGCCGCAATCCGTATCTGCAGGACGATCTGCTCGACAATCCCAGGCGCCGCGCACTGCTGATCGAAGCGCTGAACCACCGCATCGCCGAAATCGAGAAGCGCCGCCGCGCCGACCTGGTCGAGCATGCCGACGAGGAAGGCGTGAACCGCGCCGCGCGCGTGGAAACGCTGATCGCCGCCGCGCGCCGCGCGATCGACGCCTTCGCGGGCGAATTCGAGAAAATGGCCGATCTGCGCCGCCGCGCGACGAAGGTGCTCGGCAAGCGCACGGCGAGGGACAACATCCGCTTCGACGGAATCGCGCGCGTCTCGCACGTGACCGACGCGACCGATTGGCGCGTGGAATATCCGTTCGTCGTCTTGACGCCCGACACCGAAGCCGAAATCGCGGGCCTCATCAAGGCGTGTTTCGAACTCGGCCTCACCGTGATTCCGCGCGGGGGCGGCACGGGCTATACGGGCGGCGCGGTGCCGCTCACGCCGTTCTCGGCCGTCATCAACACCGAAAAGCTGGAGCAGCTCGGTCCCGTGGAAATGACCGACCTGCCGGGCGTGGACCGCAAGGTGGCGACGATCTTTTCGGGGGCGGGCGTGGTCACGCGCCGCGTGACCGAGGCCGCCGACGCCGCGGGCTTCGTGTTCGCGGTCGATCCGACTTCGCTCGACGCGTCGTGCATCGGCGGCAACGTCGCGATGAACGCGGGCGGCAAGAAGGCAGTGCTGTGGGGCACGGCGCTCGACAACCTCGCCTGGTGGCGCATGGTCGATCCGCAGGGCAACTGGCTCGAAGTCACGCGCCTCGACCACAACATGGGCAAGATCCACGACGTTCCGGTCGCGCGCTTCGAACTGAACTGGTTCGACGGCGAGTACGCGCCGGGCGAAAAGCTGCTGCGCACCGAGTCGCTCGACATCGAGGGCAGGCGCTTTCGCAAGGAAGGACTCGGCAAGGACGTCACCGACAAGTTTCTCGCCGGCCTGCCGGGCGTGCAGAAGGAAGGCTGCGACGGGCTCATCACGTCGGCGCGCTGGGTGCTGTACAAGATGCCCGCGCACACGCGCACCGTCTGCCTCGAATTCTTCGGCCAGGCGCGCGAGGCGATTCCGAGCATCGTCGAAATCAAGGACTATCTGTTCGAGACGTCGAAGCAGGGCGGCGCGATTCTCGCGGGCCTCGAACATCTCGACGAGCGCTATCTGCGGGCGGTCGGCTATGCGACCAAGAGCAAGCGCAACGCGTTCCCGAAGATGGTGCTGATCGGCGACATCGTCGGCGACGACGCCGATGCCGTGGCCGCCGCCACCTCGGAAGTCGTCCGCATGGCCAACGGCAAGAGCGGCGAAGGCTTCGTCGCGGTCTCGGCCGAGGCGCGCAAGCGTTTTTGGCTCGACCGCAGCCGCACGGCCGCCATCGCGAAGCACACCAACGCGTTCAAGATCAACGAAGACGTCGTGATCCCGCTCAACCGCATGGGCGAGTACACGGACGGCATCGAGCGCATCAACATCGAGCTGTCGATCAAGAACAAGCTGCAACTGGTCGACGCGCTCGAAGCGTTCTTCAAGGAAGGGAAGCTGCCGCTCGGCAAGAGCGACGACGCCAACGAAATTCCGTCTGCGGAACTGCTCGAAGACCGCGTGCAGCAGGCGCTCGATCTGCTCAAGCGCGTGCGCGAGCGCTGGACGTTCGTCGGCGAAAAGCTCGACATGCCGTTGCGCGAGGCGCAGCACTCACTCGTTCAGCTTGGCTATGAGGCGCTGGCCGAGAAGTTCGCCGACCGCGCCGATACGCAACCGGGCGTCAACGTGTTCCACGTGACCCAGGATCGCACGGTGCGCGTGTCGTGGAAGCAGGAGATCCGCGCGGAACTGCGCCAGATCTTCAACGGCGGCGCGTTCAAGCCGATCCTCGACGAAGCCCAGGCGATCCACAAGAAGGTGCTGCGCGGGCGCGTGTTCGTGGCGCTGCACATGCACGCGGGCGACGGCAACGTCCACACGAACATCCCGGTCAACTCCGACAACTACGAGATGCTGCAGGACGCCCACGCGGCGGTCGCGCGCATCATGAAGCTCGCGCGCTCGCTCGACGGCGTGATCTCGGGCGAGCACGGCATCGGCATCACGAAGCTCGAATTCCTCACCGACGAGGAGATCGCCGAGTTCCGCGCGTACAAGCAGCGCGTCGATCCGGAAGGGCGCTTCAACGCGGGCAAGCTGCTCGACGGCGCCGACCTGCGCAACGCCTACACGCCGTCGTTCGGCCTGATGGGCTACGAATCGCTCATCATGCAGCAGTCCGACATCGGCGCGATCGCCGAATCGGTGAAGGACTGCCTGCGCTGCGGCAAGTGCAAGCCCGTGTGCGCGACGCACGTGCCGCGCGCGAACCTGCTCTACAGCCCGCGCAACAAGATCCTCGCGACCTCGCTGCTGGTCGAGGCGTTCCTCTACGAAGAGCAGACGCGCCGCGGCGTGTCGATCAAGCACTGGGACGAGTTCAACGACGTGGCCGATCACTGCACGGTCTGCCACAAGTGCGTGACGCCGTGTCCGGTCAAGATCGACTTCGGCGACGTGACGATGAACATGCGCAACCTGCTGCGCAAGATGGGCAAGAAGAAGTTCAACGCGGGCAACGCGGCCGGCATGTTCTTCCTCAACGCGACGAACCCGCAGACCATCAACCTCGCGCGCACGGCGATGATGGGCGTGGGCTACAAGGCGCAGCGCCTCGGCAACGACCTGCTCAGGAAGGTCGTGAAGAAGCAGACGGCGCATCCGCCCGCCACGACGGGCAAGCCGCCCGTGGTCGAGCAGGTGATCCACTTCGTCAACAAGAAGATGCCGGGCAACCTGCCGAAGAAGACAGCGCGCGCGCTGCTCGACATCGAGGACAACAAGATCGTGCCGATCATCCGCAACCCGAAGACGACGAGCGTCGATTCGGAAGCGGTGTTCTACTTCCCCGGCTGCGGCTCGGAGCGCCTCTTTTCGCAGGTCGGCCTCGCCACCCAGGCCATGCTCTGGGAAGCGGGCGTGCAGACGGTGCTGCCGCCGGGCTACCTGTGCTGCGGCTATCCGCAGCGCGGCTCGGGCCAGTTCGACAAGGCCGAAAAGATCGTCACCGACAACCGCGTGCTGTTCCACCGCGTGGCGAACACGCTGAACTACCTCGACATCAAGACCGTGGTCGTGTCGTGCGGCACCTGCTACGACCAGCTCGCGGGCTATGAATTCGAGAAGATCTTCCCGGGCTGCCGCATCATCGACATCCACGAATTCCTGCTGGAGAAGGGCATCAAGCTCGACGGCGTGACGGGCACGCGCTACATGTATCACGACCCGTGCCACACGCCGATCAAGACGATCGACTCCATCAAGCTCGTGAACGAGCTGATGGGCTCGGAAAAAGACGGCTACAAGATCGAGAAGAACGATCGCTGCTGCGGCGAATCGGGCACGCTGGCCGTCACGCGCCCGGACATTTCGACGCAGGTGCGCTTTCGCAAGGAAGAGGAAATCCGCAAGGGCGCGGCGAAGCTGCGCGGAATCCCGATCGCCGCGACCGGCGTCAGCGGCGCCAACGGCGTGCAGCCGGCCACGCAGCAGGAAGCGGGCGGGCAGGGCACGACGCAGGACGTCAAGATTCTGACGAGCTGCCCGTCGTGCCTCCAGGGTCTGTCGCGGTACAACGAGGACGCCAACATCGAAGCCGACTACATCGTGGTGGAAATCGCCCGGCACATGCTTGGCGAAAACTGGATGGCGGACTACGTTCAGAACGCGAACAATGGCGGAATCGAGCGCGTGCTGGTCTAATGGCAGCGCTCAATTTTCCGTGAACGGGTTCGGGGACGACGATGGCATGCGTATTCTGCAGTGAGGAAGGCGGCGATGTGCTGTGGCAAGACGAGCGCATGCGCATCGTGCTCGCGACCGCCGAGGCTGACTATCCCGGCTTTTGCCGGGTCATCTGGAATGCGCACGTCGCCGAGTTCTCGGATCTCGGCGCGGCCGACCGGGATCATCTGATGCGCGCGGTGTACGCCGTCGAACGCGCGCTGCGCCGCGTCATGCAGCCGTCGAAGGTGAATCTCGCGAGTCTCGGCAATCAGGTGCCGCACGTGCACTGGCACGTGATCCCGCGCTTCACTAACGACGCGCATTTCCCGATGTCCGTATGGTCACCGCGCCAGCGCACGGTGTCAGAGGCGATGCTGGGCCAGCGCCGCGCGCAGGCCACGCTGCTGCGCGACGCGGTGCGCCAGGAAATGGGTGAGGCGCAGGCCTGAGCATGCAAGCGGCGGCGGCCGCCCAACAGCAGGGACGATCATGAGTGGACTGAAATCCGATACGCCGGTGCCGACCGGCGTCGTGGTGCACGCCCTTTCGCGCGTGCTCGAACTCCAGTATGCGAACGGCGAAAGCTATCGCGTTCCGTTCGAACTGATGCGTGTGTATTCACCGTCGGCGGAGGTGCGCGGTCACGGGCCCGGCCAGGAAACGCTGCAGACCGGCAAGCGCGAGGTGACGATCACGGCGCTCGAAGGCGTCGGCAACTACGCGCTGCAGCCCACGTTCTCGGACGGGCACAACACCGGCATCTATTCGTGGGACCAGCTCTACGAGCTCGCCACGCGCCAGGACGAGCTCTGGGCCGAATATTTCGCCAAACTGAAGGCGGCGGGCGTCGAGCGCGACACGCCGATGGCGGCGCAGGCACCCGGCGGTGCCGCGCACGGCCACTGCCACTGACGCTTCCTGTTACGATCCTGCCCCGCCGCTTCGCTGACAGAGCGGTCCACACCCCAACAGAACACCCTTCCGCGAAAGGACGAGCGCGATGAGCAAAACCCACTTCGGCTATCAGACAGTCGACGAACAGGACAAGGCGAAGAAGGTGGCCGGCGTGTTCCACTCGGTTGCCTCGAACTACGACCTGATGAACGATCTGATGTCGGCTGGGCTGCACCGCGCATGGAAGACGTTCACGATCGCGCAGGCGAACGTGCGGCCGGGCGCGAAGGTGCTCGACATCGCGGGCGGCACCGGGGATCTTTCGATGGCGTTTGCGAAGAAGGCCGGTCCGGGCGGCGAGGTCTGGCACACCGACATCAACGAGTCGATGCTGCGCGTGGGCCGCGACCGCCTCATCGACCACGGCGTCATCACGCCCGCGCTGCTCTGCGACGCCGAAAAAATTCCCTTTCCGGACAACTACTTCGACGTGGTGACCGTGGCATTCGGCCTGCGCAACATGACGCACAAGGACGCCGCGCTGGCCGAGATGCGCCGCGTGCTCAAGCCGGGCGGGCGCCTGCTCGTGCTCGAATTTTCGAAGGTCTGGGAGCCGCTCAAGAAGGCCTACGACGTCTATTCGTTCAAGGTGCTGCCGTGGCTGGGCCAGCGCTTCGCTCAGGACGCCGACAGCTATCGCTATCTCGCGGAGTCGATCCGCATGCATCCGGACCAGGAAACGCTCAAGACGATGATGGAACAAGTCGGCCTCGATGCCGTCAAATATTACAATTTGTCAGCTGGCGTGGTAGCCTTACACGTCGGCACAAAGTATTAGTGTTCCCAACCTACTGTCTTTAAAGGAATTTTCATCATGTCTGTGCCCCGAACCCGTGCTTTCCAAAAGCTTTCAAAATTGTGGGCCAGACAGATTGGTGTATTGGCCCTCGTCGGCGTGATGGTGGCTGGCAGCCTGGCGTCGTTCGACGCGGAGGCACGCCGCATGGGGGGCGGCCGTAGCTTCGGCAAGCAGTCGTCGATTGCCTCCCAGCGCAGCACCACGCCGCCGCCCGCGCAACCAGGCCCTGCGAATCCCGCGCAGCAAGCCGGCGCCCAGCGCGCGCCCGGCACGCCGGCACCCACGCCCGCACCGGCCCGCAACCGCTGGCTCGGGCCGATCGCAGGCCTCGCGGCCGGCCTCGGCATCGCGGCGCTGCTCTCGCACTTCGGTCTCGGCGAAGCGTTCGCCGGCATGATGGCCAACATGATCGTGATCGCGCTGATCGCCATCGTTGCCGTCTGGCTGATCCGCAAGGTCATGAGCCGCCGCCGTGCGGCGGAACCCGCGTACCAGGCGGGCGGCGGTTATTCCTCGTCCAGCGGCCTGAACCAGTCGTCGGGCGGGTATCAGCCGCAGGAGCCGCGCTACTCGGCGCCGCCGACGGGGCAGTACCTCGCGCCCGAAGCCAACCCCCTCAGTACGCCGAACATCGAAACGCCGCCGTCCATCCCGGCTGGCTTCGACACCGAAGCGTTCCTGCGCAACGCGAAGGTCTATTTCGTGCGCCTCCAGGCCGCGTGGGACGCGGGCAACATGGACGATATCCGCGAGTTCACGACACCCGAGATGTTTGCCGAGATCCGGGTCGATCTTGCGGGCCGCGGCTCGCAGCCCAACCAGACCGACGTCGTACAGCTCAACGCGGACCTGCTCGGCGTGGAAGATCGCGGCAGCGAATATCTCGCGAGCGTGCGCTTCTCCGGCCTGATCCGCGAAGGCATGGGCGAGCCGGCCGCACCGTTCGTCGAGGTCTGGAATCTTTCGAAGTCGCGCACGTCGGGCGAAGGCTGGCTGCTCGCGGGTATCCAGCAAGTCGATTCACACTGAGTTCGCGCTTGAAGCCGGCCGCTTCGTGATTTGATTCAGATCACGCGGTCCGCGTGACGTGAGCCGCCGCGCCGGGTCGGGTGGCGGCGCGATCCTCCGGCTCGAACGTTACAATAGGAACCCGCCCGGGCCTGTGCCCGTGCGGGTTTTCTTATTCCATGCCGATGACTCTCGCCGCCAAGCCCTTCGCTGCCGCCGTCAATCACCTGCTTGCCCGCGAAACGTGGGCTCGCGACCGCCTCGCTCCGTATGCCGGCAAGACGGCGCGGCTTTCGTGCCCGCCCGTCGTTCTCACGCTCCTCGTGCAGCCGGACGGCTATCTGGGCGCCGTCGAGGACCACGATGCGGGCGACGTCGACGTCACGCTTTCTTTGCCTGTGGGCGCACTGTCTTCGTTCGTGCAGGGCGGCCAGGCGGCCGTGATGAAGCACGTGAAGATCGAGGGCGACGCCGAGTTTGCGCAGATCATCGGCAAGCTCGCCGAGCACTTGCGCTGGGAACCCGAAGAGGACCTGGCCAAGCTCATCGGCGACGCGCCCGCTTCGCGCATCGCGTCGTTTGCGCGCGCGGCCGGCGAGCAGGCGCTACGCGCAGGGCGTAACGTGCTCGGCTCGGTCACGGAATATCTGCTCGACGAAAACCCGCAGCTCGTGCGGCGCGCCGAGCTCGACGGCTTCAACGAGGCGCTGTCGCGCGCACGCGATACGCTGGCGCGCACGGAAAAGCGCATCGAGCGACTCGAACAAAAATCACAGGCCAGGGGCGCGAGCCAAAGCGCTGCGCCGCGCGGCTCGCGCTAGTCAACAGGCCTTCCAGACATGCGTCTTCTGCGTTTCCTCAAGATTTTCTTCACCGTCATCCGCTTCGGGCTGGACGAGATGATGCTGAGCCGGATCAACGACCGGCGTGTGCGGCTGCTTCTGCGCATCACCACGATCGGCCGCCGTTTCGACGATCCGCCCGGCTTGCGTCTGCGTCTCGCGCTGGAGAGCCTCGGCCCGATCTTCGTGAAATTCGGCCAGGTGCTGTCTACGCGCCGCGACCTGCTGCCTTCAGACATCGCCAACGAACTCGCGAAGCTCCAGGACCAGGTGCCGCCGTTCGATTCGAACGTGGCGATCGGCCTGATCGAAAAGTCGCTGGGCGCGCCTGTCGAAGCGCTGTTCGACGAGTTCGAGCGCGTGCCGGTGGCGAGCGCCTCGATCGCGCAGGTGCACTTCGCCAAGGTGAAGTCGGGCCAGCACGCGGGCAAGCCGGTGGCCGTGAAGGTGCTGCGCCCGAACATGCGTCCGGTGATCGATTCCGACCTCGCGCTGCTGCGCGATCTCGCCGTATGGGCCGAGCGCCTGTGGGCCGACGGCAAGCGCCTGAAGCCGCGCGAGGTGGTCGCGGAGTTCGACAAATACCTGCATGACGAACTCGACCTCATGCGCGAGGCCGCCAACGGCAGCCAGCTGCGCCGCAATTTCGCGGGCCTCGATCTGCTGCTCGTGCCCGAGATGTACTGGGAGTTCAGCACGCCCAATGTGCTCGTGATGGAGCGCATGGTCGGCGTGCCCATCAGCCAGGTGGACAAGCTGCGCGCGGCGGGCGTCGACATTCCGAAGCTCGCGCGCGAGGGCGTCGAGATCTTCTTCACGCAGGTGTTCCGCGACGGCTTCTTTCACGCCGACATGCATCCGGGCAACATTCAGGTGAGCCTCGATCCCGCGCATTTCGGCCGCTATATCGCGCTCGATTTCGGCATCGTCGGCGCGTTGTCGGACTTCGACAAGAACTACCTCGCGCAGAACTTCCTCGCGTTCTTCAAGCGCGACTATCACCGCGTGGCGACGCTGCACATCGAGTCGGGGTGGGTGCCGCCCAATACGCGCGTCGAGGAACTGGAGAGCGCCATCCGCGCCGTGTGCGAGCCGTATTTCGACCGCGCGCTGAAGGACATCTCGCTCGGCCAGGTGCTGTTGCGCCTCTTCCAGACCTCGCGCCGCTTCAACGTGGAGATCCAGCCGCAACTCGTGCTGCTGCAAAAGACCATGCTCAACGTCGAGGGCCTCGGGCGCTCGCTCGATCCCGAGCTCGATCTCTGGAAAACGGCGAAACCGTATCTCGAGCGCTGGATGACGGAGCAGATCGGCTTGCGCGGCTGGTACGAGCGCTTCAAGATCGAGGCGCCGCAGTGGAGCAAGACGCTGCCGCAATTGCCGCGCCTCGTGCATCAGGCGCTGCTGCACCACCAGGAGCCGAGCGGTCACGCCAACGACGAGACGATCCGCCAGATGCTTGCCGAGCAACGGCGCACCAACCGCCTGCTGCAGGGTTTGCTGGTGTTCGGCGTGGCCGTTGGCGTGGGCATGGTGGCCGCGCGCATGTGGCTCGCGTTCGCCTATGGCGGCTGACAAGACAAGGAATGAGACGATGAGCGAACCGACCCTCCCGCAGCAACCCGGCGAAGCGCCCGAGTTCGAAACCCGCGACCCGGCGTCGCCCTCGTTCTGGGACGAGCGTTTCGAACGCGGCTTCACGCCGTGGGACCAGGCGGGCGTGCAGCGCGCGTTCGAGGCCTTCGCCGCCGCGCACCCCGACGCAGCAGTGCTGATTCCTGGCTGCGGCAACGCCTGGGAGGCGCGCTGGCTCGCCGGGCACGGGCGCACGGTGCGCGCCATCGACTTCGCCCCTGCCGCGGTCGCGAGCGCGCGCGCGGCGCTGGGCCAGTACGCGGGCGTGGTCGAGGAGGCGGACTTCTATGCCTATACGCCGCCGTTCGCTCCCGGGTGGGTGTTCGAGCGCGCCTTTCTGTGCGCGCTGCCCAAAGCGCAGCGCGCCAGCTACGCCGCTCGCATGGCCGAGCTGCTCGCGCCCGGTGCGTTGCTGGCGGGTTACTTCTTTATCGGCGAGACGCCCAAGGGGCCACCGTTCGCGATCGCGCGCGACGAACTCGACGCATTGCTCACCCCGTTCTTCACGCTTGTGGATGACGAGCCCGTCGCCGATTCGCTGCCGGTGTTCGCGGGGCGCGAGCGTTGGCTCGTGTGGCGTCGCAACGACGCTGCGCCAGTGCGCGCCTGAGGCGCATTCAGCGGGCGCGCGGACGCGCGCCGCATGCGCGCCCTTGATCCGCAAGCCAGCCGCCCTTATCTGCATGAAGGCGGCCGCGACCCCTCCGACTCTCCCCGCAGGGCACCCAGCCCCGGTAAATGCCAGGGGCGATCCTGGTTTGCGGCTATAATTCAAGGCTTTGCAAGCAATTATCAGATTTTCATCAGGATAGAGATCATGCCGATCTACGCTTATCGCTGCGAGTCGTGCGGCTTCGACAAGGACGTGCTGCAAAAGATCAGCGATGCGCCCCTGACGCAGTGCCCGAACTGCGGCGCGGACGCCTTTCGCAAACAGGTCACGGCAGCCGGCTTCCAGCTAAAGGGCTCGGGCTGGTACGTCACCGATTTCCGGGGCGGTAACGGCGGAAACGGCGGCGGCACGAGCGGCGCGGCCACGAGTGCGAAGGACGCCGCTGGCGAGGGTGCGTCGTCGTCGGAAGGCACCAAGCCGGCGGGCGAGAGCGCGGCGAGCGGTTCGGGCGCAGCAGCGCCCGCAGCGAGCACGCCCAGCCCGGCGGCCTCGACCTGACAACCTGCGGCGCGATGGCCCGGAAGACGGGAAATCGCGCCGCGCAGAAGCCGCGCCGTGCGCGGCCCCGCATGGCGGTGTACATGACGATCAAGAAAGCGACGTTCAAATCGGTATTCCTGACCGGCCTGCTGGTGCTGGTGCCGCTGGCTATCACGCTGTGGGTGCTCAATCTCGTCATCGGCACGATGGATCAGACGCTGCTTTGGCTGCCCGAATCGTGGCGGCCGGAGCGTGTGTTCGGCGTGCGCCTGCCGGGCCTCGGCGCGGTGCTCACGCTCGCGTTCATCTTCGTGGTGGGCCTGCTCACGCACAACTTCATCGGCCAGAAACTGGTGGAGTGGTGGAACGCGCTGGTGCGACGCATTCCGATCATCGGACCCCTGTACGGGAGTATCCAGCAGGTTTCCGATACACTGCTTTCGAGCAACGGCAACGCATTTCGCAAGGCGCTCCTGATCGAGTATCCGCGCAAGGGTTCGTGGACGATCGCGTTTCTCACCGGCATTCCGGGCGGCGACGTGGTCAACCACCTGCAGGAAGATCACGTGAGCGTGTACGTGCCGACTACGCCGAATCCCACGTCGGGCTTCTTCCTGATGGTGCCGAAGAGCGAGGTGGTCGAGCTGGACATGACCGTCGACGCTGCGCTCAAGTATATTGTTTCGATGGGCGTGGTCGCGCCGGCCGCCTCTCCTCGCCGCCCCATCGATCCCCCGCTTTAATACCGGACGACGCGCGTCGCGCGACGCTGCCGTTCATTCATGCATAACGAAAGACGAACATCATGTCGATGAGATCTGAATACTGCGGTCTGGTGACCGAACAGCTGCTGGGCCAAACTGTTTCGCTGTGCGGTTGGGTGCATCGCCGCCGTGACCATGGCGGCGTCATCTTCATCGACCTGCGCGACCGCGAGGGCCTCGTCCAGGTGGTCTGCGACCCCGATCGCGCGGAGATGTTCAAGGTCGCCGAAGGCGTGCGCAACGAATTCTGCGTCCAGGTGAAGGGCGTCGTTCGCAATCGTCCGGAAGGCACGGTCAACGCCAACCTCACGAGCGGCAAGATCGAGGTGCTGTGCCACGAGCTCGTGGTGCTCAACGCGTCGGTCACGCCGCCGTTCCAGCTCGACGACGACAACCTCTCGGAAACCACGCGCCTCACGCATCGCGTGCTCGACCTGCGCCGCCCGCAGATGCAGCACAACCTGCGCCTGCGCTACCGTGTGACGATGGCCGTGCGCAAGTATCTCGACGCGCTCGGCTTCATCGACATCGAAACGCCGATGCTCACGAAGAGCACGCCGGAAGGCGCGCGCGACTACCTCGTGCCGTCGCGCGTGAACGCGGGCCAGTTCTTCGCGCTGCCGCAGTCGCCGCAGCTCTTCAAGCAGCTGCTGATGGTGGCGAACTTCGATCGCTACTACCAGATCGTCAAGTGCTTCCGCGACGAGGACCTGCGCGCCGATCGCCAGCCCGAATTCACGCAGATCGACTGCGAAACGTCGTTCCTCGGCGAGCAGGAAATCCGCGACCTGTTCGAGGACATGGCGCGTCACGTGTTCAAGGAAACGATCGGTGTCGAGCTCGACGCGAAGTTCCCGGTGATGCAGTACTCGGAAGCAATGAGCCGCTTCGGCTCGGACAAGCCGGACCTGCGCGTGAAGCTCGAATTCACCGAGCTGACCGACGCGGTGCGGGACGTCGACTTCAAGGTGTTCAGCGCGCCGGCCAACACGAAGGACGGCCGCGTCGCGGCGCTGCGCGTGCCGAAGGGCGGCGAGCTTTCGCGCGGCGACATCGACGGCTACACGGAATTCGTGCGCATTTACGGCGCGAAGGGTCTCGCGTGGATCAAGGTCAACGAAGTCGCGAAGGGCCGCGACGGTCTGCAAAGCCCGATCGTCAAGAACCTGCATGACGCCGCCATTGCCGCGATCGTCGAGCGCACGGGCGCGCAGGACGGCGACATCATCTTCTTCGCGGCCGACCGCGCGAAGGTCGTGAACGACAGCCTCGGCGCGCTGCGCCTGAAGATCGGCCACTCGGAGTTCGGCCGTGCCAACGGCCTCGTCGAGAAGGGCTGGAAGCCGCTGTGGGTCATCGACTTTCCGATGTTCGAGTACGACGAGGAAGAAAGCCGCTACGTGGCCGCGCACCACCCGTTCACGAGCCCGAAGGACGAACACCTGGAATACCTCGAAACGGATCCGGGCCGCTGCCTCGCCAAGGCTTACGACATGGTGCTGAACGGCTGGGAAATCGGCGGCGGCTCGGTGCGTATCTATCAGGAAGACGTGCAGAGCAAGGTGTTCCGCGCCCTGAAGATCGGTCCGGACGAAGCGCGCGCGAAGTTCGGCTTCCTGCTCGACGCGCTGCAGTACGGCGCGCCGCCGCACGGCGGCATCGCGTTCGGTCTGGACCGCATCGTCACGATGATGGCCGGCGCCGATTCGATCCGCGACGTGATCGCGTTCCCGAAGACGCAGCGCGCCCAGTGTCTGCTCACGCAGGCGCCGAGCCCGGTGGACGAGCGTCAGCTGCGCGAACTGCACATCCGTCTGCGTCAGCCCGAGCAGAAGGCGGCGCAGTAAGCCGGCGCGGGTCAAGCGCCAGCAAGTTGCCGGGCGACCCGCCCGGCGCCCACCGCGGGCTTGGGTACCGCAACAGCAAAAAGGCGCTCGTGCGCCTTTTTTGCTTTTTGCGTTAAATTACTTCAGGCGCGCTGTCAGCGCGCAGCGCGCGTTCCCAATCCGCTCCATCGCCATGCAGAAGCCGCCGAAGATTCCGGAATCCGTACTTGTCGTCATCCACACGCCGCAACTGGACGTCCTGATCATCGAACGCACAGACCGGCCTGGCTTCTGGCAGTCGGTCACGGGCTCCAAAGATCGGCCCGACGAGCCGTTCGTCGCGACCGCCATGCGCGAGGTGGGCGAAGAAACCGGCATTATCGTCGGCGAGGGCGGCGTGCCCGAAGCGGCGCTGCTCGACTGGCGTCACGAGATCGAGTACGAAATCTATCCTGTCTGGCGCCATCGCTACGCGCCGGGCGTCACGCGCAACACCGAGCACTGGTTCAGCCTGGAGGTGCCCCAGGGCACGGCCGTCACGCTCGCGCCGCGCGAGCATACGGCTCATTTGTGGCTGCCTTACGAGGAAGCTGCAGCGAAATGTTTCTCGTGGTCGAATCGCGAGGCGATCCTGCAGTTGCCCGAGCGGCTGCGCAGCGCCCGCGGGTGAGGGGAAGATGAGCGAGACGAGTTCCGCCCCCGGCATCGAATCGCAGCGTATCGTGAGGCTGCGCGAGGCGCTGCTGGGCCGCCGCTATCGCTCGCGCTACCGCTTCACGAGCGGCAACGACATACGCTTGTTCGGCTCGGGCGCCGAACTCTTCACCGCGATGATCGCGCGCATCGACGCCGCCACGCGCGACGTCGCGCTCGAAACCTACATTTTCTGCGACGACGAGATCGGCCGCGCGCTCTCCGATGCGCTCCTGCGAGCGGTGGGCCGCGGCGTGCGCGTGCGCGTCATCACCGACGGCATCGGCTCGCCGCGCATCGCGCTCTTCGAAACCTGGCCGGGGGCGGGCGTCGAGCATCGTGTCTACAACCCTCACATCTTTGGCCGCTTCGGCTTTTCGCGCACGCACCGCAAGCTCGCCGTGATCGACGACCAGTTCGCGTATTGCGGCGGCATCAACGTGATCGACGATATCGAGCAGGACGGCCGCAAGCTGCCGTATCCGCGCTGGGATTTTGCCGTCGAGCTGCATGGCCCCGTGGTCGTGGACGTGCGCCTCGCGATCGAGCAGCAGTGGCGGCGCATCCGGCTCGGCTACCGGCCGCCGCTGCCTGCGCCGCTCTCGCCGGGCGTGCCCGCGAGCGCGGGATTCATGTCGCCGCATCCTACCGGTCATACGGTGGGCCGCCCCACGCAGATCATCGACGACGCACTGCGCGCGCTCGAACCCGCCGTGCGTTCCTCGCGAGCGGCGCGTTTCTTCGTACGTTTGCGCGAGCGCCTGCGCGCGAGCGTGCGCGACCCGCGCACGGCGCACGTGCCCTGCGTTGCCTTCGTCGCGCGAGACAACGTGGTGAACCGGCGCGCCATCGAAAAGGCCTACCTCGACGCCATCGCCGAGGCGCGCAAGGAAGTGCTGCTCGCCAATCCCTACTTCATGCCGGGACGGCGTCTGCGCCGCGCGCTCGTTTGCGCCGCACAGCGCGGCGTCGCGGTCAGGCTTCTGGTCGGACGAAAGGAATTCAAGGTGCTCGACTACGGCGTGCCTTTCCTTTACGACCAGTTGCTCAGCGCCGGCGTGCAGATTGCGGAATA
This sequence comes from Paraburkholderia lycopersici, assembly GCF_900096975.1. Lineage (GTDB taxonomy): Bacteria > Pseudomonadota > Gammaproteobacteria > Burkholderiales > Burkholderiaceae > Paraburkholderia > Paraburkholderia lycopersici. The sequence continues at coordinate 98,265 of NZ_FMYQ01000026.1, read as the reverse complement.
CGAAAAGACGATGCTCCACGGCAAGGTGGCCGTCGTCGATTCGCGCTGGGCGACCGTGGGCTCCTCGAACCTCGACGCGCTCAGCCTCGTGCTCAACAACGAAGCGAACGTGCTGCTCGTGCAGCATCGGCAGATCCAGCAGCTTCGCGACGCGATTCTCGCGGCGTTCGGCGAGTCGGTGCAGATCGACCGCGCGCGCCACGACGCGCGGCCGTGGCACGTGCGCGCAGGGAACTGGTTCGCATGGGCGTTTTATCGCGCGGTCATGAAGCTCATTACCGTGGGTGGCTACGACTAGCCATTCGAATGAAGCCACTCGAACGAAAAGACACGGAGACGAGGCGCGCGCGAGCGCCTGCCATACGAATCACCGAGCGTGCAATCGAGAGAATGTCGGCTTGCGCGCGGTGCCCGAAGCCCGAAAATTAGAGGATCGGTTAGAAATCGGTTTCTAATAAAGTCCTTGTTTCGCGGACGGCTGTCCTCAACAATAGTACGGCCGTTCGATTTAATTCAGGCCCTGATGCGAGCAGTTGACTGGTAGTTGACGGCGACATCGCGGCCACATCGTTACGGTAAAAAAAGCTATGCGAAAAGGCGAACAGACACGAGCCGCCATTCTGGATGCGGCACTCGACCTCGCGGGACGCGATGGACTGGAAGGACTGACCATCGGTCTGCTCGCCGAGCGCATGCAGATGAGCAAGAGTGGCGTTTTCGCCCACTTCGGGTCTCGGGAAGACCTGCAGGTCGAGGTGGTGCGCGAGTACCACCGTCGATTCGAGGAAGAAGTCTTCTTTCCGAGCTTGCGAGAGCCGCGGGGTTTGCCGCGTCTGCGTGCGATGCTCTCGCGATGGATCGAGAAGCGCATTCACGAAGTCATGACCGGCTGCATCTACATCAGCGGCGCGGTCGAGTACGACGACCGCGCGGACAGCCAGGTGCGCGAAACGCTGGTGGCAAGCGTGTCGATGTGGCGTGCGGCGCTCCTGAGGGCCATTTCGCAGGCAATCGAGGAAGGGCATCTGCGCAAGGACACCGATCCTGCGCTCATGCTCTTCGAGCTCTATAGCATTACGCTCGGTCTGCATCATGACGGCCGCTTCCTGCATCTGCCGGACGCTGTCGACCATACGTGGGCCGCGTTCGAGAAGCTGATCGTTTCGTATCAGAGCGAGACCCGGTAGCGCCCGGCCGCACGACCCACGCGGCGGCGCGCGAGGGAGCCGAAGCTCAAATTTTGGAGAGAAGACATGGGACAGTACACCGCGCCGCTGCGCGACATGCAGTTCGTGCTGCACGAACTGCTGAACGTGGAAGGCGAAGTGAAGCAGATGCCGAAGCACGCCGACCTCGACGCCGACACCATCAACCAGGTGCTCGAGGAAGCCGGCAAGTTCTGCTCTGAGGTGCTGTTTCCGCTGAATCAGGTCGGCGACCGCGAGGGCTGCACGTACGCCGGCGACGGCGTGGTCACCACGCCGGCCGGCTTCAAGGAAGCGTACCGGCAATACGTCGAGGCGGGCTGGCCCGCGCTCGGCTGCGATCCCGAATACGGCGGCCAGGGCCTGCCCGCGTTCGTGAACAACGCGCTCTACGAAATGCTGAATTCGGCGAACCAGGCGTGGACCATGTACCCCGGTCTTTCGCACGGCGCCTACGAGTGCCTGCATGCGCACGGCACGCCCGAACTCCAGAAGACCTATCTGCCGAAGCTCGTCGAAGGCGTGTGGACGGGCACCATGTGCCTGACCGAGCCGCACTGCGGCACGGACCTCGGCATCCTGCGCACGAAGGCCGAGCCGAACGCGGACGGCTCGTACGCGATCACCGGCACGAAGATCTTCATCTCGAGCGGCGAGCACGACATGTCGGCCAACATCGTCCATCTCGTGCTCGCGCGCCTGCCGGACGCGCCGCCGGGCACGCGGGGCATCTCGCTCTTCGTCGTGCCGAAGTTCATCCCCACGGCGGCGGGCGAAGCGGGCGAGCGCAACGGCATCAAGTGCGGGTCGATCGAGCACAAGATGGGCATTCACGGCAACGCGACCTGCGTGATGAATCTCGACGGCGCGCAGGGCTGGCTCGTCGGCGAACCGAACAAGGGCTTGAACGCCATGTTCGTGATGATGAACGCCGCGCGCCTGGGCGTCGGGATGCAGGGCCTCGGCCTCACCGAAGTCGCGTACCAGAACGCGCTTGCGTATGCGAAGGAGCGTCTGCAGATGCGCTCGCTGACCGGCCCGAAGGCGCCGGACAAGCCCGCCGACCCGATCATCGTCCACCCCGACGTGCGCCGGATGCTGCTCACGCAGAAGGCCTGGGCCGAAGGCGCCCGCGCGTTCACCTACTGGGCCGCGCTGCAGATCGACAAGGAGCTGTCGCACGTCGACGAAAGCGCGCGCAAGGAAGCCGCCGATCTCGTGGCGCTGCTCACGCCGATCATCAAGGCGTTCCTCACCGACAACGCATTCGAGAGCACCAACCTCGGTATGCAGGTGTTCGGCGGCCACGGCTTCATCTCCGAGTGGGGCATGGAGCAGTACGTGCGCGACGCACGCATCAACCAGATCTACGAAGGCACGAACACGATCCAGTCGCTCGACCTGCTGGGCCGCAAGGTGCTCGGCGACATGGGCGCGAAGCTCAAGAAGTTCGGCAAGCTCGTGACGGAATTCGTCGAGAGCGAAGGCGTCAAGCCGGAGATGCAGGAGTTCGTGAACCCGCTCGCCGACATCGGCGACAAGGTGCAGAAGCTCACGATGGAAATCGGCATGAAGGCCATGCAGAACCCCGACGAAGTCGGCGCGGCCGCGGTGCCGTACCTGCGCACGGCCGGCCATCTCGTGTTCGCGTACTTCTGGGCGCGCATGGCGCGCATCGCGCTCGACAAGGAAGCGTCGGGCGATCCGTTCTACAAGTCGAAGCTGGCCACGGCGCGTTTCTATTTCGCGAAGCTGCTGCCCGAAACGGCGACCTCGATCCGCCAGGCGCGCGCGGGCTCGAAGACGCTGATGGAAGTCGACGAAGCGCTGTTCTAGGCGTCCACGCGGCGCGCCTTCAGGTGCTTGATGCGCGCGCCGCGCCGGTTCATCGAATGCCCGAAGGCGGCGCGCCAAACCGGCAACACGCCGGTGTGCGCCGCCCACACTCCCCAATCCGCTCGACATTGCATATCCGCTGGAGGAACAACGTGAGCAATCTCATTATTCGCAAGGTGGCCGTGCTCGGCGCCGGCGTGATGGGCGCGCAGATCGCGGCGCATCTCATCAACGCGCGCGTGCCCGTGCTGCTGTTCGATCTGCCCGCGAAGGAAGGCCCGAAGAACGCCATCGCGCTGAAGGCGGTCGAGAACCTGAAGAAGCTCTCGCCCGCGCCGTTCGGCGTGAAGGACGACGCGCAATACATCACGCCGGCGAACTACGAAGACGACATCGCGAAGCTCGCCGAATGCGACGTGGTGATCGAGGCGATCGCCGAGCGCATGGACTGGAAGCACGACCTCTACAAGAAGGTCGCGCCGCACCTCGGCCCGAACGCGATCTTCGCGAGCAACACCTCGGGCCTGTCGATCACCGAACTCTCGCAAGGCTTCGACGACGCGTTGAAGGCGCGCTTCTGCGGCGTGCACTTCTTCAACCCGCCGCGCTACATGCACCTCGTGGAGCTGATCCCGACCGCGCACACGAAGCCCGACATCCTCGACCAGCTCGAAACGTTCCTCACGAGCGTGGTGGGCAAGGGCGTCGTGCGCGCGAAGGACACGCCGAACTTCATCGCGAACCGCGTGGGCGTGTTCTCGATCCTCGCGGTGATCGCCGAGGCGAAGCGGTTCGGTCTGCGCTTCGACGAAGTCGACGACCTGACGGGCGCGCGCCTCGGCCGCGCGAAGTCGGCGACGTTCCGCACCGCCGACGTCGTGGGCCTCGACACGATGGCGCACGTCATCAAGACGATGCAGGACAACCTGAAGGACGATCCGTTCTTCCCGGTCTACGAGACGCCCGCCGTGCTCGCGGGCCTCGTGGCGAAGGGCGCGCTCGGCCAGAAGACGGGCGCGGGCTTCTATCGCAAGGAAGGCCGGGCGATCAAGGTGCTCGACGCGAACACGGGCGAGTACGTCGACGGCGGCGGCAAGGCCGACGAACTCGTGGGCCGCATCCTCAAGCGTGCGCCTGCGGAGCGCCTGAAGCTGCTGCGCGAAACGCAGCACCCGCAGGCGCAGTTCCTGTGGTCGATTTTCCGCGACGTGTTCCATTACATCGGCGTGCATCTGCAGTCGATCGCCGACAACGCGCGCGACGTCGATCTCGCGATCCGCTGGGGCTTCGGCTGGAACGAAGGCCCGTTCGAAGGCTGGCAGGCCGCCGGCTGGAAGCAGGTCGCCGAATGGGTGAAGGAAGACATCGACGCCGGCAAGGCGCTTTCGAACGCGCCGTTGCCCGCGTGGGTGTTCGAAGGCCCGGTTGCGGAGAACGGCGGCGTGCACGGCGGGGAAGGCTCGTGGTCGCCCGCCGGAGCGCGCTTCGCGCCGCGCTCGAATCTGCCGGTGTACGAGCGCCAGGTGTTTCGCGCGGCGCTGTTCGGCGAAACGAACGCGCGCGATCCGAAGACCTTCGGCAAGACGCTGTTCGAGAACGAGCACCTGCGCGCCTGGACCGACGACCGCGCGGGCGAGGACGACGTCGTCATCGTTTCGTACAAGAGCAAGATGAACACGATGGGGCCGGGCGTGCTCGATTCGCTCGTGAAGGCCATCGAGATCGCGGAGGCGGGCTACAAGGGCGTCGTGATCTGGCAGCCGACGTCGCTCAGGCTCGGCACGCCGGGCGGCCCGTTCTCGGCCGGCGCGAACCTCGAAGAGGCGATGCCCGCGTTCATGATGGGCGGCGCGAAGGGCATCGAGCCGTTCGTGAAGAAGTTCCAGGACACGATGCTGCGCGTGAAGTACGCGAACGTGCCGGTGGTCGCGGCAGTGTCGGGCATCGCGCTCGGCGGCGGCTGCGAAATCATGCTGCATAGCGCGAAGCGGGTGGCGCACGTCGAGAGCTACGTGGGTCTCGTGGAAGTGGGGGTGGGCCTCGTGCCGGCCGGCGGCGGCCTGAAGGAAGCGGCGATTCGCGCGGCCGAAGGCGCCCAGGCGATCGGCGCGGCGCCGGGCGATCTCCTGCGCTTCCTGCAGAAGTCGTTCGAAAACGCCGCGACGGCCAGGGTTTCGGGCTCGGCGCACGAGGCGCGCGCGATGGGCTATCTGAAGCCCTCGGACACGATCGTCTTTAACGTGTTCGAACTGCTCGACACCGCGAAGCAGGAAGCGCGTGCGCTCGCCGCGGCGGGCTACCGTCCGCCGCTGCGGGCGACGCAGATTCCGGTGGCGGGCCGCTCGGCGATCTCGACCATCAAGGCGTCGCTCGTCAACCTGCGCGACGGCCGTTTCATCAGCGATCACGACTTCCTGATTGCGAGCCGCATCGCGGAAGCCGTGTGCGGCGGCGACGTCGAGGCGGGCAGCACGGTCGACGAGGCATGGCTGCTCAAGCTCGAACGCCGCGCCTTCGTCGATCTGCTCGGCACGCAGAAGACGCAGGAACGCATCATGGGCATGTTGCAAACCGGCAAGCCGGTGCGCAATTGAGCGGCCCGACGCACACCAGATACGGGAGCAAGAGATGAGCAAACAGTTGCAGGACGCCTACATCGTCGCCGCGAGCCGCACGCCCATCGGCAAGGCGCCGCGCGGCGTGTTCAGGAACACCCGACCGGACGAGCTGCTCGTGCACGCGATCCGGTCGGCCGTGGCGCAGGTGCCCGGCCTCGATACCAGCGTGATCGAAGACGCCATCGTCGGCTGCGCGATTCCCGAGGCCGAGCAGGGCCTGAACGTGGCGCGCATCGGCGCGCTGCTGGCGGGGCTGCCGCAAAGCGTGGGCGGCGTGACGGTCAACCGCTTCTGCGCGTCGGGCCTCACGGCGCTCGCCATGGCCGCCGACCGCATCCGCGTGGGCGAATCCGACGCGATGATCGCGGGCGGCTGCGAGTCGATGAGCATGGTGCCGATGATGGGCAACAAGCCGTCGCTCTCGCCGCACATCTTCGATCGCGGTGAAGACGTCGGCATTGCCTACGGCATGGGCCTGACCGCCGAGAAGGTCGCGGAGCGCTGGAAGGTGAGCCGCGAGGCGCAGGACGCGTTCTCGGTCGAATCGCATCGCCGCGCGCTCGCCGCGCAGCAGGCGGGCGAGTTCAGGGACGAGATCGCGCCGTACACGCTCGTCGAGCGTTTCCCCGATCTCGCCTCGGGCGAAGTGACGGTGAAGGAGCGCACGATCGAACTCGACGAAGGCCCGCGCGCGGATACCACGCTCGAAGGTCTCGCGAAGCTGCGCCCCGTGTTCGCCAGCAAGGGCTCGGTGACGGCCGGCAACAGCTCGCAGACTTCGGACGGCGCGGGCGCGCTGATCGTGGTCTCCGAGAAGGTGCTCAAGCAGTTCAACCTGACGCCGCTCGCGCGTTTCGTGAGTTTCGCGGTGCGCGGCGTGCCGCCGGAGATCATGGGCATCGGGCCGAAGGAAGCGATCCCGGCGGCGCTCAAGGCCGCCGGCCTCAAGCAGGACGACCTCGACTGGATCGAGCTGAACGAGGCGTTCGCCGCGCAGTCGCTGGCGGTGATCCAGGACTTGGGCCTCGATCCGTCGAAGATCAACCCGCTCGGCGGCGCGATCGCGCTGGGCCACCCGCTCGGCGCAACGGGCGCGATCCGCGCCTCGACGGTCGTGCACGGCCTGCGCCGCCGCAACTACCGGTACGGCATGGTGACGATGTGCGTCGGCACCGGCATGGGCGCGGCGGGCATCATCGAGCGGCTGTAAGCGGCCTCGGCTGGCGCACAGGCGTTATCGGCACGGTTCGCAGACCTCGCGGTTTGCGGACCGTTTTTCGTATCGGATTGGATCTGAGGAGACAAGCCAATGAGCAACGAGATCCTCGTCGCGCGCGACAACGGCGTGCTGACGATCACCATCGACCGCCCCGCGCGCAAGAACGCGCTCACGCCCGCGATGTACGAGGCGATGGTCGGCGCGCTCGCCGCAGCGCACGAGGACGCGTCCGTGCGTGCCGTGCTGTTGCGCGGGCACGCCGAAATTTTCACGGCGGGCAACGACATCGAAGACTTCCTGAAGACGCCGCCCACGAGCGGCGATTCGCCCGTGATGCGCTTTCTCGACGCCATCTCGAGCTTCGAGAAGCCGCTCGTCGCGGCGGTGAAGGGGCCGGCGATCGGCGTGGGCACGACGCTGCTGCTGCATTGCGACATCGTCTATGCCGCCGACGACGCGCGCTTCGCCGTGCCGTTCGCGCAACTGGGCCTGTGCCCCGAGGCGGCTTCGTCGCTGCTGCTGCCGCGCATTGCGGGCTATCAGGGCGCGGCGGAAAAGCTGCTGCTCGGCGAGACCTTCGACGCCGCGGAGGCCCATCGTCTCGGCTTCGTGAACCGCGTGCTGCCCGCCGCCGAGCTCGACGCGTTCGTTGCCGGGCAACTGGCGAAGCTCGTGGCGCTGCCCGCCTCGTCACTGCGCGTGACGAAGTCGCTCATGAAGCGCGCGAGCGCTCACGAAGTCAAGACGCGCATCAGCGATGAGTCGGTGCACTTCGGCAAGATGCTGCTCGCGCCTGAAGCGCGCGAGGCGTTCACGGCTTTCCTCGAAAAGCGCAAGCCGGATTTCCGGCAGTTCGACTAGGCCGCAGGCGGCGATTCAGGCCGTTTCGTAATCGACGTACCCGGACTCGCGGCAAAAGCTCACGAGCCGCAGTCCGGCGCGCTTCGCGATGGCGATGGCGAGCGAGGAGGGCGCCGAGATCGTCGCGACCATCGGAATACCCACGCGCGCGGCCTTGCGCACGAGTTCGTAGCTTGCGCGGCTGGAGAGGAAGACGAAGCCCTGCTGCGTGTCGGCGCGCGCGATCACGAGCTGGCCTATGAGCTTGTCGAGCGCGTTGTGGCGGCCCACGTCCTCGAAGGCGCGCAGGATCGCGCCGCTTTCGTCGCACCACGCGGCCGCGTGCAGGCCGCCCGTGAGCTGGGTGAGCGCCTGGTGCTGCGGCAGTTCGCGCGCGGCGCGCGCGATGGCCCCGGGCGCAAGGCGCGCGACGAAGCCCGTGTCGGGCACCCGTTCGGGTTCGAGATCGAGCAAGTCGATGCTCTCGATGCCGCACACGCCGCAACCGCTGCGTCCAGCGAGCGCGCGGCGCTTTTCCTTGAGTTCGACGAACGCCTGCTGCACCACCGTGAGGTGCACTTCGGCATGCGGCAGATCCGCCTCTTCGTGCCAGTAGACCTCGATATCCTGGATATCGGCGTTGCGCCCGACGATGCCTTCCGAGATCGCAAAGCCGACGGCGAACGCTTCGAGGTCGCGCGGCGTGCACATCATGACCGCGTGCGAGATGCCGTTGAAGACGAGCGCGACGGGCCATTCCTGGCCGACGTGGTCGTCGCGCGTTTGCACCTCGCCGTCGCGGTGCCGGTGCACGCGCAATTCAATGGCGCCCGGTTGTTCTTCGGTTTGCAGCGGATTCGTGGCGGAATTCGTCGTCGCGGTGTGCGGCCGGGTTGAGGTGTTCGAGCGGGTGTTCAAGCGTAAAGCTCCGTTGCCTTGTGCGGCGGGGCACCGCAGCGCCGCCGGGGGACGGCGGAGCCGCGCCGCGCGCGGAAGGTTCTAAAATACCTCAAGCGGGCCGCCTGCGCTCACGCCCGCTTCGCGAGGATACCGCCATGGCATTGAACGAAGCTCCGCTCCTTTTCCGGTTCGAGGTCGACTCGTCGGAGAACCTCACCTATATCCCGATGTGCGTGCGCTTCAACCTGGACCGTTTTGGTCTGCGTATTTCTCTCGCGCAATGGCAACTGCTGCCCTACGAGGACCGCCGGCTGCTGGCGTGTTTTCCCGTGGATGACGACACGCAGATCGAGCCCAATTTCGATCACGCGCTCTTCGAGATGATGCGCACGCATGCAAACGTCGAGCCCGAATGGTTCGCGCCCGACGAAGCGCCCGCCTGGCGCAACGTGAACGCGGTGCCGGGCGGCATCGCGCACCAGTCCGAGCTTGCCAACCTGCAGCCTCCCGGCCTCGAAGCCTGGGCGCAGCTCGATCCGTTCCAGCGTTACGTGCTTGCCAAGCTCGCGCGCAAGCCCGAGGGCAATCACGATTTCGCGCCCGCCATGCGCGAGTTCGGGCTGGCGGTGCCGCGCTGATGCCGGCTCGCTGATCCCGGCCCATTCCGGCCAATCCCCGCCCCATCCCCGCCTCATCCTCTTGGGCATAGGCCGCGCCTCTAGGGCGTGGGGTGCCGTCGTGCTTTTTTTTCAGCCACTTTCTGGGCACTCGTCCCTCAAGACGAGCACGGGCGTGCCGTTATTCCGGGTTGGCGCGTCAGGCGCCGACTGGTCGCGCGCAGTCAGTCGTGACCCCACATCCTGCGCTCACGGCGCGGGCGCGAACGACGCTCGGCATTCATGAACCTTCTTCTTTCGAAGCGCCAACTGATCAATCTGGCTGTCGTCGTGGCGGCCGTTGGGGCGAACGCATTTGTCGCGTGGACGCAGATCGACGGTCAGCGCGAGATCGATCGGCGCGCCGGCCAGGCCGCGCGGATCCGTCAAGATCTCGACCGCTATCGCGAAGCGCTCGGCAGCGGTGTGAGCGCGCTCGGCCGTCTCGCCGCGCAGGGGCAGCCCGAGTCGGCCGCCGCGCGCGAGGCGCGTGCCGCCACGCTCGACGAAACCGCCCGGGCGCTGCGCGCGGAGCTGGCCGGCAATGCCGACCTGGCAGCCAGTTTCGATGCAACCGCCGTGGAGGCCGCAGCCATTGGGCACGAGATCGACGCGACGCTTGCCAGCGCCCGGCAACGCATCGCCGACGAGCGTGCGCAGGCCGGCGAGGCGCCCGCTGCGCCGCAGTCCGACGAGTCCGACGAGTCCGTCGAGTCCGTCGAGTCCGACGCGGCGTCGCCGGCGAACGCGGCGCATGCCCCCGAGGCGAAACCGGCGGTCCGGCCGGTACTCGCGCGCCACGCGGCCGTTGTGGCGTCGGTTCAGCCGGGAAGCGCGGTGGAAGTCCATATGGCCGGACATGTGGTGACCGGCGCCATCATGCCGTCGCGCCCGGCATCTGCATCTGCATCTGCATCGGCATCGGCATCGGCATCGGCGGCGAGCGTCGTCGCGCCGGAATCGTCCGCGCAAGGCGCCGCGCTGCAAGTCGCGACGGCAATCGCCGTGCCGCCTGTCCCCGCTTCGCGGCCCATCGCGGTGGCGCCCGTCCCCGTGGGCGCGGCGCAGTCGCCCGAGACCGCGGCCTGGCTCGCGGGCGAATACATCCGCATCGACACGCGCGTGGACCGGCTCGCCGCGCGCCTCGCGGCGCTGCAACGCACGGAGGACCTCGCGCTTGCCGCCGCGCTCGCCGACTCGGCGCGCTCGGGGGGCCGCGCGTTGATGCTCCTGATCGTGACGGTGCTCGCGGGCGGCACGCTCCTCATCTACACGTTCGGCGCGCGCGAAAGCGCCGCCCGCGAAAAGCTGCGCGCGGTGAGCGGCATGCGTTTGCGCAGCGAGCGCTTCCAGGGGCTTTTCGACGCGCATCCGGTGCCCATGTACGTGTTCGACCGCGAGACGCTGCGCTTTCTCGCCGTGAATACCGCGGCGATCCAGCAGTACGGCTACAGCGAGGAAGAGTTCCTCGCCATGACGATCCGCGAGATCCGCCCGGGCGAGGACGTCGCGCGGCTCGAGCAGCATCTCTCGCGCTCGGACACGCGCACGCAGAACGTGCGCACGATGGCCGGCATCTGGCATCACCGCCGCCGCGACGGCTCGATCATCAGCGCGGACATTTCGCATCACTCGCTCACCTTCCTCGGGCGCGCCGCCGTGTTCGTGCTCGCCGACGACGTGACCGACCAGATCAAGGCCGAGGCGGAAGCGCAGCGCTCGAACCAGATGCTCGAGTCGGTGATCGACCACATTCCGCAGCGCATCTTCTGGAAGGACGCGCAGTCGCGCTACCTCGGCTGCAACATGACGTTCGCGCGCGACGCGGGCCTTTCGTACCCCGAGCAGATCATCGGCAAAACCGACGACGATCTGCCCTGGCGCGCCTATGCCGGCGCCATGCGCGAACAGGACCGCGAAGTGATCGACTCGGGCCTGCCGCGCATCAACGTGGAACAGGATCTGACGGTCGACGGCCTGCACCGCACCATGATGACGAGCAAGCTGCCGCTACTCGACGGCGACGGCTGCGTGATCGGCGTGCTCGGTTCGTATTCGGACACGACCGAAAGCAAGCGCGCCGACCTCGCGCTGCGCCTGCAAAGCCGCGCGCTCGACGCGTGCGTCAACGCCATTCTCATCACCGCGCCGGGGCCGGGCGGCAGCAACCTGATCGAGTACGCGAATCCGGCGTTCCGGCGCATCACGGGCTTCGATCCGGCCGAGGTGATCGGCCAGGACTGCCGTCTGCTCCAGCGCGACGACCGTGACCAGGACGGCCTCGTCGCGATCCGCAAGGCACTGCTCGTCAACCGCGAGGTGAGTGCCGTGCTGCGCAACTATCGCAAGGACGGCGAGCTCTTCTGGAACCAGTTGCTGATCGCGCCCGTGCCCGATTTCGACGGGCGCATCACGCATCACATCGGCATCATCAACGACGTGACCGAGCTGATCCGCTACCAGGAGCAGCTCGAATACCAGGCGAACTACGACAGCCTCACGCTGCTGCCCAACCGCAACCTGCTGCGCGACCGGCTGCAACATGCGCTCGTCGCGGCGCAGCGGCACGAAACCGGCGTGGCCGTGGTGTTCATCGACCTCGACGGCTTCAAGAACGTCAACGACAGCCTCGGCCACAGCGTGGGCGACCGGCTGCTGGGCGTGGTGGCCGAGCGGCTGTCGCGCTGCACGCGCACGACCGACACGGTCGCGCGCCACGGCGGCGACGAATTCGTGATCGTGCTCACCGACACGATCGACGAGAAGTCGCTGATCGGCTGGATGGAGCGGGCGCGCGCCATGATTTCGGAGCCGGTGTGGATCGACGGCACGGAGCTCTACGTGGGGTGCAGCATGGGCGCGAGCGTATACCCGCAAGACGGCAACGACGCGGAGACGCTGCTCAAGAAGGCCGACGTCGCGATGTATCGCGCGAAGGACATGGGCCGCAACACATTCCAGTTCTTCCAGCCCGAGATGAACGCGAACGTGGGCGCGCGCCTGAACCTCGAACGGCGCCTGCGCCGCGCGCTGCGCGACAGCGAGTTCCTGCTGCACTACCAGCCGCAGGTGGAGATCGAGGGCGGGCGCATCATCGGCATGGAGGCGCTTGTGCGCTGGCGCGATCCCGAGGCGGGACTCGTCTCGCCCTCGCAGTTCATCCCCGTGGCCGAGGAAAGCGGCCTGATCGGCCCGCTCTCCGACTGGGTGCTGCGCGAGGCGTGCCGGCAAAATCGCGAGTGGCAGCTAGCGGGGCTGCCGCCCGTGCGCGTTTCCGTGAACTTCTCGGCGAAGACGTTTCACCAGCGCGACATCGCGCAGCTCGTGAAGGACGTGCTGCAGGAAACCGGCCTCGACGCGTGCTGGCTCGAAATCGAACTCACCGAGAGCACGCTCATGCGCAACGCCGAAGAAGCGGTGTCGATGCTCAACGAGCTGCACGCGCTCGGCATCGGCATCGCCATCGACGACTTCGGCACCGGCTATTCGAGCCTGAGCTATCTGAAGCGGCTGCCCGTGGACCGGCTCAAGATCGACCGCTCGTTCGTGGCCGACATCGGCACGAGCAGCGACGACGAAACGATCACTGCGGCCATCATCGCGCTTGCCCACGAATTGCAGTTGCAGGTGATCGCGGAAGGGGTGGAGACGTCCGCGCAGTTCGGCTTCCTGCGCGAGCGCGCATGCGACGAACTGCAAGGCTACTTCTTCGCGCCGCCGCTGCCGGGCGACGAGGCGGCGGCGCTCCTGCGCGCGAGCGCTTCATACGAAGAAGCGCCCGGGGTGGCCTCGATGGTGTGAGCCGGTCGCGTGCGCCTTATCCGATTTGCGGCAGCGGGCGCGGGCGGCGGTCGGTGCCGGTCGCGACATAGGTGAGCGTTGCTTCGGTTACCTTGACGACTTCTTCCTGCAGGCGCATGCGCTGGGCGTACACCTCGACTTCGACGGTCACCGAGGTCGTGCCCGTCCTGATGATCTCGGCGTAAAAGCTCAGCAGGTCGCCCACGAACACCGGTTGCTTGAACACGAACGAATTCACCGCGACGGTCGCGACGCGGCCATTGGCGCGTCGGCTCGCCGGAATCGAGCCGGCAATGTCGACCTGCGCCATGATCCAGCCGCCGAAGACGTCGCCGTGGACGTTGGCGTCCGAGGGTTGCGGCACGACGCGCAGGGCGGGCGCTTTGGCGGGGAGCGGGAAGGAGTCGGTCATCGGGCTTCCATGAAAAGGGATCGAACGGCCAGAAGCGCGCAGCGCCGGGGGACGAGAGGACTCAGCGGCGCATGCCGCCTTCTGCGACAATACAGCGATCAGGAATTGTACGGGAAAGCGCCTGACGCGAAACCCGTCGCCGATCACCCCCACATGACCCGTCGTGCCGCATGCGCCGCGCCAGGCTCCGGTTTCGCACCGATCTTCGCTCGCCGCCTCGCGCACGTTTCTCGCCCATGCGCCGCTTTCCCGCTTCCAACGAACCCGCGCCGGCCGCCACCGGGCCGCGCAACGACTGGCAGACGATCGTTTCGCTGCTGCCTTACCTCACCGCCTACAAATGGCGCGTGGCGTTCGCGCTCACCTGCCTGATCGGCGCGAAGGTCGCCAACCTCGGCGTGCCGATCGTGATGAAGCACATCGTCGACGGCCTCGCCTCGGTACGCCATCTCACCGCGCTCGGACGCGCGGAGCACGCGCCCGGGATCGTGCTGGCGGGCGGCATCGGCTTGCTCGTGGTCGCCTACGCCGTCGTGCGCCTTTCCACGTCGCTCTTCACCGAGCTGCGCGAAATCCTGTTCTCGAAGGTGACGGAAAGCGCCGTGCGCCAACTCGCGCTCAAGGTCTTCCGCCATCTGCATGCGCTCTCGCTGCGCTTTCATCTCGAGCGCCAGACGGGCGGCATGTCGCGCGACATCGAGCGCGGCACGCGCGGCATCACGCAGCTCATTTCGTACTCGCTCTACAGCATCCTGCCGACGCTCGTCGAAGTGGGGCTCGTGCTCGGCTTCTTCGTGGTGAAGTACGAGGCTTACTACGCGATCGTCACGCTCATCGCGCTCGTCGCCTACATCGTGTTCACGGTGAAGGTGACCGAGTGGCGCACGCATTTCCGGCGCACGATGAACGAGCTCGACTCGCGCGCCAACGCGCGCGCGATCGATTCGCTCATCAACTACGAGACCGTGAAGTACTTCGGCAACGAAGAATGGGAGACGAAGCGCTACGACGAGAACCTGCGTCGCTACCGGCAGGCCGCGATCAAGTCGCAGCATTCGCTTTCCGCGCTCAACTTCGGTCAGCAGGCGATCATCGGCACGGGGCTCGTGTTCATTCTCTGGCGCGCGACGCAGGGCGTGATGGCGGGGCGGCTCACGCTTGGCGACCTCGTGCTCATCAACACGTTCATGCTGCAGCTCTACATTCCGCTCAATTTTCTCGGCGTGGTGTATCGGGAACTGAAGCAAAGCCTCACCGACATGGACCGCATGTTCACGCTGCTCACCGTCGAGCGCGAAGTCGCCGATGCGCCCGGCGCGCAGCCGCTCGCAGTGCGCGGCGCGGAGGTGCGCTTCTCGCACGTGAACTTCGCTTACGAGCCGTCACGCCAGATCCTGCACGACCTGAGCTTCACGATCGCGGCGGGCACGACCACGGCCGTGGTGGGGCACAGCGGCTCGGGCAAGTCCACGCTCGCGCGGTTGATGTTCCGTTTCTACGATCTCGATCGCGCGACCGGTGGGGCGATCACCATCGATGGCCAGGACATCCGCGACGTCACGCAGGATTCGCTGCGTGCCTCGATCGGCATCGTGCCGCAGGACACGGTGCTGTTCAACGACTCGATCTACTACAACATCGCCTATGGCCGGCCGACGGCGAGCCGCGAAGAGGTGATCGCGGCGGCGCGCGCAGCGCATATCCATGCGTTCATCGAGAGCCTGCCCAAGGGGTATGACACAACCGTGGGCGAGCGCGGTCTCAAACTCTCGGGCGGTGAAAAGCAGCGCGTGGCTATCGCGCGCACGCTGCTGAAGAACCCGCCGATCCTGCTCTTCGACGAGGCGACGTCGGCGCTCGACTCGCGCTCGGAGCGCGCCATTCAGCACGAGCTCGACCAGATCGCGCGCGAGCGCACGACGCTCGTGATCGCACACCGGCTTTCGACCGTGGTGCACGCGCAGCAGATCATCGTGATGGATCACGGGCGTATCGTCGAGCGCGGCACGCACGCCGGGCTGCTCGGCGCGGGCGGCCACTATGCGCAGATGTGGGCGCTTCAGCAGCAGAAGGCGAGCGAGGCGCCGCAGGTGGAGATGCCCGCGGCGGGCGGGCACTGAAGGACGCCGGCTTCGGCGTGCGGCGCGATTAGCTGTGCCGGGCGCGAGCGCGCAGCGCGGCGTCGAGCGCGTCGAGTTGGGCGGGCGTGCCGACGTTTTCCCACACGCCTTCATATAGCTCGCCGCTCGCGCGCCCCTGCGCGATCGCTTCGCGGTAATACGGCGTGAGCGCGCGTTTCGTGCCGGGCGCGAGATCGCGGAACATGCGCGTGTCGTAAAGGCCGATATTGCCGAAGGTGTAGCGCGGTGCGCCTTCGAGCGCGAGCGCGCCGTCCTCGTTCAGCGTGAAGTCGCCTTTCGGATGGAACGGCGGATTCGGCACCATCACGAGGTGCATGCCAGGTTCGGTCCGCGCTGCGAGCGCCTCGGCGCGCGCGCGCAGCCGCGCGAAATCGTAGGCGCTGTAGACGTCGCCGCTTACCGCGAGGAACACCTCGGACGCGCCGTCCGGCTCGATGAGCGGCAGCGCCTTTGCAATGCCGCCGGCTGTTTCGAGCGCGTCGATCTCGCGCGAATAGCGCAGCGTCACGCCAAAGCGCGCGCCGTCGCCGAGCGCGGCTTCGATCTGCGCGCCAAGCCATGCGTGGTTGATGACGATGTGCGCGTAGCCCGCCGCGGCGAGGCGCTCGATCTGCCACACGATGAGCGGCTTGCCGCCCACGGCGAGGAGCGGCTTCGGGCAGGTGTCGGTGAGCGGGCGCATGCGCTCGCCGCGCCCGGCGGCGAAGATCATCGCCGTGCGCCCGAAGCGTGCCGTCGCCGGCGCGTTGTTCGACTGGGTCATGGCGGCCCGCTTCAGAAGGTGTAGCCGACTTCGACGGCGCTGCCCTGCAGGTCGTCGAGGAGGCGCGCGAACGGCGCGAGCGGACGGTAGCGGCGCGCGACCTTGCTCGCGTAGCCGAGAAAGCGCGGCAGGTCGTCCATGTAATGCGGCTTGCCGTCGCGATAGTTGATGCGGCAGAAGAGGCCCAGCACCTTGATGTGGCGCTGCAGGCCCATCCATTCGAGCTGGCGGTAGAACTCGCCGAAATCCGCGTCGACGGGCAGGCCGGCCTTCTTCGCACGCTCCCAGTAGTACGCGAAGCAGTCGAGCTCGAACGTTTCGTCCCAGCTCAGGAACGCGTCGCGCAGCAGCGAGACGACGTCGTAGGTGATCGGCCCGTACACGGCGTCCTGGAAGTCGAGCACGCCGGGATTGGGCGTCGCGATCATCAGGTTGCGGGGCATGAAGTCGCGCAGCATGAAGGTTTGCGGCTGCGCGCGCGCGCTCGACACGAGCAGCGCGAAGGTGCGGTCGAGCACGCCGCGCGTGGCTTCGTCGACCTTGCGCCCCAGATGCCGCTCCAGATACCACTCGGGCATCAATTCCATCTCGCGGCGCATGAAGGCTTCGTCGAAGTCCGGCAGGACGCCTTCGCGCGAGCTCAACTGCCAGCGGATCAGGGCGTCGAGCGCGTCGCGCATCAGGTCGCGCGAGCGCTGGCCGGGGCCGGCTTCCTGCAGCGCCTTCAGATACGGCGCGGTGCCGAGGTCGGTCACGAGCATGAAGCCCGCGTCGAAATCGACTTCGAGCACGCGCGGCACGTGCACGCCGGCCGCTGCGAGCCGCTGCGCGACCTCGGCGAATTCGCGGCATTTTTCGGGCGGCGGGGCGTCGACGGCGATCAGCGTCGCGCCATGGGCGCCGGTGCTCGCCAGACGGAAATAGCGACGAAAGCTCGCGTCGGCGGAGGCCGGAGCGAGCGTTGCGAGGTCGAGGGCGTAGTGTCGGGCGTGACTGCCGAGCCAGGCGGCAAGCAGGTCGCGGCGGCTGTCGGCGGGGGAATGCGCGGCGGAAAAGGTCATGAAAGCCAGAGGCAAAATCAGTGGATCAACGTCTTGCCATATAATACCCCACGACTTTTTTGACGCGACTCGCGCCAAAGCCCGCATGACGGTTCACTCGCCGCATTCATCGCCGGTCCATCGCGCGGTGAATTGTAATTAATTGTGTGCAGCCCGGCCTCGACACGGTTTATCGGAGGCGGGTGCGCAGGCGGGCCACCATCAGGAGAGGGCAGGCGGCCGGGCCGATTCGCCAAAACCATACATGCCGCCCAGACAGTTTTTCCAGACGATCTCCAACAGTGACGACGGCGTGCCGGGCAAGCGGCGGCTCATCGCGGCACTCATGGCCGTACCGGGTCTGGTGCCCGTGCTCGCGCACGCCCAGCTTTCGGGCGCGGCCGCGCAGCCCCAGCCGCTCGACGGCGCCTGGAGCCTGCGGCTCGCGCCGCAACTCGAGGATCACCCAAGCGCGTCGGGCCAGCATCCGGCGACCTTCGTCCTCGGCGACTCGACCACCGGCACGGCGGATACCGACCTTGCGGTGAGAGGCGCGGCGGAGCTGCGCCAGGGTTCGAACGTGGTGAAGGGCGAGGCCCTGCACTACGACCAGGACACCGACATGGCCAATGCATACGGCAATGTCGTGGTTTCGCAGGGCGGCACGACCTTCGCGGGCCCCGAGGCGCATCTGAAGGTCGAGGCGAACGAAGGCTTCATGCCCGCGCCCAAATACCACTTTTCGATCACGGGCGGCTCGGGCAGCGCGGCGCGCGCCGACTTGCTGGACAACGAGCGCTCGGTGCTCACGAACGGCACCTACACCGCGTGCCAGTGCTCGACCAATCCGGCCTGGTACATCAAGGGCAGCGAGTTCGATTTCGACACCGGCAGCGACGAAGGCGTCGCGCACAACGCCGTCCTGTTCTTCCAGAACGTGCCGATCTTCGCGAGCCCGTGGCTGTCGTTCCCGCTTTCGGGCGACCGGCGCAGCGGACTCTTGCCGCCGACGTTCTCGATCAGCTCGACGAACGGCTACGAAGTCTCGCTGCCGTACTACTTCAACATCGCGCCGAACCGCGACTTCACGTTCACGCCCCAGATCATCTCGAAGCGGGGCGTGTTCCTGCAGGGCAACTACCGGTATCTCTCGACCAATTACTCGGGATCGATCACCGGGACGTTCCTGCCGGACGACGCGATCACGAAGACGAACCGCTACGCGCTGTTCATCCAGCACAACCAGAACTTCGGCAACGGGTTCGGCGGCTACGTCTACTACAACAAGGTCTCGGACAATACCTATCCGGAAGACCTGCAGTCGCCGGCCAACCAGTTCCTGAACGGCACGCAGATGCTGTATCAGCAGGAAGCCGGCCTCACGTACAACAACGGGCCGTGGTCCGTGCTGGGCCGCTGGCAGCACTGGCAGACGCTCGAGCCGTCCACGCCGCCGTACGGCCGCGAGCCGCAGTTGAACGTGAAGTACGCGAAGTACAACATCGGCGGCTTCGACTACGGCATGGAAGCCGACTACTCGCGCTTCCGCATTACGGAAGACAACGCGACCGAAGGCGACCGCGTCGTCTTCAATCCGTACCTGTCGTACTCGCTGATGGGGCCGGGTTACTTCGTCACGCCGAAGGTGCAGTGGCACTTCGCGTCGTACAACCTGAGCAACATCGGTTCCGACCCGAACAACTTCGGCTCGCCCGCCGGCACGCCGAAGAGCTTCACCGAATCGGTGCCGACCTTCAGCTTCGACACGGGGCTCGTGTTCGACCGCTCGGTGCACCTGTTCGGCAAGGACTACATCCAGACGCTGGAGCCGCGCCTGTACTACGTGTACACGCCGTACCGCAACCAGCAGTTCGCGCCCCTTTTCGATACGGCGGATTCGGACTTCGGCCTCGCGGAAATCTTCACGCCGAACACCTTCGTCGGCAACGACCGCATTGCCGACGCGAACCGCATCACGGCCGCGATCACCACGCGCTTCATCGACCCGGCCTCGGGCGACGAGCGCGCGCGCTTCGTGCTGGCGCAGCAGTACTACTTCCAGGACCAGCGCGTCACGCTCGCGCCGGGCGAGACCACGCAGCAGGCGACCCATTCGGACCTGATCGCGGGCGCATCGCTGAAAATCGGGGGCGGTTTCGCTTCGGAAACGGCGTTCCAATATAATGCCGACAATAACGCGCTCACCAAGGCGAGCATCGGTTTCGGGTACAGCCCGGGGCCGAGCCGCGTGCTGAACGTGGCCTACCGCTATACGCGAGCGAACACCACGCTCGACGACCAGCCGATCAACCAGGTCCTGATCTCGGCTCAATGGCCGTTCTCGCACCGGGTGTTCGCCGTGGGCCGCTTCAATTACGATCTGAACGGTCATCGGATCGTCGACGGCCTGGTCGGCATGCAGTACGACGCCGACTGCTGGGTGCTCGGCGTCGGGCTGCAGCGTTATGCGAACGGCGCGAACACCTCGGGCAACCCGACTTCGTCAACGCGCTTTCTCGCGCAGCTCACGCTCAAGGGACTGTCCAACGTCGACAACGGGCTGGTGGCGGCGTTCAGGGCGAGCGTGCAGGGCTACACGCAGTTGCCGGGGCAGGCGCCGCCGCCGTCGCGCTTCACTGATTATCAATAACGCGTGACCCGGCGCGCTTTTCTCGCGAAGGCGCCCGGGGCAACGCGGTGTCGGTTTGCATAGAGACGGGCGAAGCGTGCCCGCCAACATTGGAGTTTCTGTGGGAATCATGAAAAAGCTTCGCCTGGCAGCGTACGCTGCGAGTCTCTTCGCCGTCGCAGGCGTGTTGCCGGCCGCGCCGGCGCAAGCTCAGGGTCTCCCGGCCGACAATGGGCAGACGATCGACACGATCGCCGCAGTCGTCAATGACGGCGTGATCACGCAGCGCGAACTCGACGGCCGCGTCGAGCTCATTTCGCGTCGTCTGCAGCAGCAAAACGCACCGGTTCCGCCCGCGGACCAGTTGCGGGCGCAGGTGCTCAACCAGATGGTGCTGGAGCGCATTCAGCTCCAGAAGGCGAAGGAAGACGGCATCACCGTCGACGACACCGCCGTGCAGCGCACGCTCGAGCGCCTCGCCCAGGCGAATGGCATGGACCTCGCCACCTACCGCGCGCGTATCGAGGCGGCAGGCGTGCCCTGGGCCACGTTCATGAACGACGCGCGCACCGAACTCACGCTCTCGAAGCTGCGCGAGAAGGAAGTGGACAGCAAGATCACGGTTTCCGACGCCGAAGTCGCGAACTACATTGCGAGCCAGCGCGGGCCGAACGCCGGTCAGGCGAGCGACCTGCACTTCCAGCACATCTTCATCAAGGCGCCGCTGAACGCCTCCGAAACCGACATCGAAGCCGCCCAGGCGAAAGCCAACGCGTTGCTCAAGGAGGCGCAGTCGGGCAGCAAGTTCGAGAGCCTCGCGAAGTCCAGCTCGCAGGCGAGCGACGCGGGCAAGGGCGGCGACATGGGCTTCCAGCCGCCGTCGAAGCTGCCGCCCGAATTCGTGACCGCCGCGTCCACGCTGCGTCCGGGCGAGGTGAACCCCACGGTCATCCGCACGAACGACGGCTTCGAGATCGTGCGTCTCGTCGAGCGCCGCCAGGGCCAGGGCACGGCCGCCGACGCGCCCAAGCTCGTGCAAACGCACGTGCGCCACATCCTGCTGCGCGTGGGCGACGGCATGTCCGAGCCCCAGGCACGCCAGAAGCTGCTCGAAATTCGCCAGGAAATCGCGGCGGGCGCCGACTTCGCCAAGTTCGCACGCACCTATTCGCAGGACGGCTCTGCATCGCAGGGCGGCGACCTCGGCTGGATCAGCCCGGGTGAAACGGTGCCCGAGTTCGAGCGCGCCATGAACACGCTGCAGGACGGCCAGCTCAGCGAGCCGGTACGCACCGAATACGGCTACCACCTGATCCAGGTGCTGGGCCGCCGCGACGCCGAAGGCTCGGTCGCCCAGCAGATGGACCTCGCGCGCCAGGCCATTGGCCAGCGCAAGGCCGAGCAGGCTTACGCCGACTGGCTGCGCCAACTGCGTGACAGCGCCTATGTCGACTACAAGATCGCGGGCATGACGCCGCCGCACAACTGACCGCTTTAGAAAGGATTCGAGCCATGAACGCCTCCGCATCGTCGTCGCCGGCTCCGCGGAGGGCGGGGCCAATCCGCATTGCCATCACCACCGGCGAGCCGGCGGGCGTCGGCCCCGAGTTGACCGCCGCCGCACTGGCTGGCGCCTCGGCGCACTGGCGCGATGCGCAGTTCGTCGTGCTCGGCGACAGCGCGCTGCTCGAATCCCGCGCGAAGGCCGTGAACGTCGACTGGGCCGCCGTGCTGGCCAGCCAGCCCGTGCAGGTCGAGCATGTCGCGCTCGCCGCACCCGTCAAGCCGGGCAAGCTCGATGCCGCGAACGGCCGCTACGTGCTCGCGCTGCTCGACCGCGCGATCGACGGCGCCGTTGCCGGCGAATTCGACGCGATCGTCACGGCACCGCTGCAAAAGAGCACCATCAACGACGCGGGCGTGCCTTTCACCGGCCACACCGAATACCTCGCGGAACGCACGAACACGCCGCGCGTGGTCATGATGCTGGCGGGCACCGGCGCACGGCCGCTGCGCGTCGCGCTCGCCACGACGCACCTGCCGCTCAAGGACGTGCCGGCGGCGCTCAGCGTAGACGGTCTCGTACAAACGCTGCGCATCATCGACCATGACCTGCGCCGCCATTTCGGCGTGCCGCTGCCGCGCATCCTGGTGACCGGCCTGAACCCGCATGCGGGCGAGAACGGCTACCTGGGCCGCGAGGAAATCGACGTGATCTCGCCGGCGCTGGCCGCTGCCGCCGCGCAAGGCATCGACGCGCGCGGCCCCTATCCTGCCGACACGCTGTTCCAGCCGCGCTACCTCAAGGACGCCGACTGCGTGCTGGCGATGTTCCACGACCAGGGCCTGCCGGTCCTGAAATACGCGACGTTCGGCGAGGGCATCAACGTGACGCTCGGCCTGCCGATCGTGCGCACCTCGGTCGACCATGGCACCGCACTCGACCTCGCCGGCACCGGCCGCGCCGACGCGGGCAGTCTGATCGCCGCAATCGACACCGCCGTTTCGATGGCGCGCCACCGGCGCATCAACTGATTGAATCCAGAAAAGATGTCCAATAGCAGCAGACAGCACCAGGGCCACTTCGCGCGCAAGCGCTTCGGCCAGAACTTCCTCGTCGACACCGGTGTGATCGACTCGATCGTCGACGTCATTCGCCCGCAACGCGGCGAGCGCATGGTCGAGATCGGGCCGGGGCTCGGCGCGCTCACCGAGCCGCTCATCGAACGCCTCGCCACCCCCGAATCGCCGCTGCACGCGGTCGAGCTCGACCGCGACCTGATCGCGCGCCTCACGAAGAAGTTCGGCCCGCTGCTCGAACTTCACGCCGGCGACGCGCTCGCGTTCGACTTCGGCTCGCTCGCGGCGCCGGGGGAAAAGCCCTCGCTGCGCATCGTCGGCAACTTGCCGTACAACATTTCGAGTCCGCTGCTGTTTCATCTCACGGCGTTCGCCGACCGCGTGATCGACCAGCACTTCATGCTGCAGAACGAAGTGGTCGAGCGCATGGTGGCGGAGCCGGGCAGCAAGGCGTTCGGCCGCCTCACGGTGATGCTTCAGTATCGCTACGTGATCGACAAGCTGATCGACGTGCCGCCCGAATCGTTCCAGCCGCCGCCCAAGGTGGATTCGGCGATCGTGCGCATGATTCCCTACGCGCCGCACGAACTGCCGAAGGTCGACGAAGCCGTGCTCGGCGATCTCGTGACGGCCGCCTTCTCGCAGCGTCGCAAGATGCTGCGCAACACGCTCGCCGATTATCGCGAGCGCCTCGACTTCGACGCGCTCGGCTTCGATCTGGCGCGCCGCGCCGAGGAAGTGCCGGTGGAGGAGTACGTTCGGCTCGCGCAGGCGCTTGCCGGCGCGGGCGGCGCTTGAGGCACGCGAGCGGCGTCAGGCGCGCCGCTTCATGGGCTCCTTCGCGGGCCCTTTCGCAGGCACGTTCACGAGCGCGATGCCCGCAAGCACGAGCAGGGCGGCCGCGAGAAAGCGGCTGCTGAACGTCTCCCCGAGCAACAGCACGCCGAACGTCACGCCGAAGAGCGGCGTGAGAAACGAAAAGACGGACAGGCGCGACGCCATATAGCGCGTAAGCAGCCAGAACCATGTCAGATAGCTGACGAACGCCACCACCACGGCCTGATAGCCGAGGCTCATCACCGCGAGCGGTGTGACCGCGCGCACTTCCGCCTGGCCGAGCGCCGCCGCGAGCGCGAGCAGTACGACCGCCGAAACCGTAAGCTGATAAAAGAGCGCCTTGCTCGCACTCACGCGCGCAAGCGGGGTGGAGCGCACGACCACCGTGGTCGCCGCCCACATCGCGCCGGCGAGCACGCCGAGCGCGTCGCCCGCCAGGCCGACGAGCATCGCATGCCTGCCGCTCGACGATCCGTTGTGCGCGAAACCATCTGCGAAGGCCAGCGCCATGCCGAGAAACGCCACCGTCACGCCGATCCACTGCGCACGGCGCATGCGCTCGCCGGGCGTGAACCAGTGCAGCCCGAGCGCCATGAAGCACGGCGCGGTATAGAGAAACACGGCCATGCGCGAGGCGCTCGTCATCGCGAGTCCGATGAAGATGCAGACGAACTCCGCGGCGAACAGGCCGCCCGCGAGCAAGCCCGCGGCGAGCGTGCCGTCGGCCCGAAAGAGCGGCGTGCCCCGGGCGCGCGCCCAGCCCCACACGAGCAATGCGGCAATGGCGGAGCGCAAGCCCGCCTGGAAGACGGGCGGCACCGACGCGTTCGCACTCTTGATCGCGACCTGCTGGAAACCCCAGATCGCGCAGAGGGCGATCATGAGGAGGACAGCCTGGCTGTCGGGCGCGCGGCGCGCGGGCAAAGCGGCAGTGCTCATCGAAGAACGCTCGGCGAGAAATGGCGGAGCGTTACGATAGCAAAAAAGCTTACGACGGGCCGACGAAGCCCCTACGCCGCAAGGGGAAGGCGCATGCGCCGCGCTCAGGCCGCCTGGTTGCGCTGTGCCTCGTAGGCCTTGAGCTGGCTATAGACGACGCGCAGCACCGAAAGCTCGTTCGACGCGTCCTGCTGCGCCGCCCCGCCTCGCTCGATCAGATCGCCGAGCACGTGGTCGGCTTCGATGCGCGCCCCGTTCAGCACATCGCGCAACATGGAGGCCGTGAGCGACGAGCCCGTTGCGAACAGCATCGCGCGCGAACGTTCGAGGAAGCTGTCGCGCACGGCATGGCCATGTGCGGCAGCGATCGCGCGGCATTCGGCGAAGAGGCGCTCGATGATCGCCGCGCCGTCGGGCGTGGCGAGGATCACGCCAATCGGCGCGCGGAAAAGACAGGTGCTGCCGGCGAGCGCCGCGAGGAACACCCACTTTTCCCACATCTCCTGGAGGATGTGCTCGCTCGCCTTCGCGTGGAAGCCGGCGTTGCCGAGCTGGTCCGCGACCGCCTGCACGCGCGGCGAGACGCCGCCGCCCAGTTCGCCGAACGTAATGGCCTGCACATCGTTCAGATGCACGATCTCGCGTTTCTCGTTGAGCGTGGAAGCGATCAGACAGACACCGCCCAGCACGGCCTGCGTGCCGAAACGCGCCTGCAGGACTTCGAGGTGGCGCATGCCGTTCAGCAGCGGCAGGATCGACGTGTTCGGCCCCACGGCAGCCGCGAACGAATCGATGGCGTTGTCGAGATCGTAGGCCTTGCAGCTCAGCAGGACGAGATCGAACGGCTTCTCGCCTGGGACCTCGAGCGTCTCGCGCGTGACGGTCTTGACGTCGCGCAGCGTGAGATCGCCGGCCGGACTGCGGATCACGAGACCGGCGTCGCGCAACTGCGCCGCGCGCGCCTCGCGCACGAGAAACGTCACGTCACGCCCCGCGGCGGCGAGCCGCCCGCCGAAGTAGCCGCCAGTTGCACCGGCGCCGACAACCAGAATCCGCATATCCACTCCTCGTTTATGACGCTTGTCGCTTGCAGTCAGTCAGCGAATTTGCCGCGCCGCGAGCGGCAGCAAATTCGGGATCGCGTCCATGCTAGAACAAATCGGCGCATCTTGCCGACGCCGGCAGGGGCGGCGGGTTTTTGGTACAGTCCGGTTTTTGACGACGGCAAAACGGAGTACACGATGCGCTTGCTGCACACGATGATCCGGGTCGGCGACCTCGATCGCTCGATCAAGTTCTACACCGAACTGCTCGGCATGAAACTGCTGCGCCGCGAAGACTACCCCGAAGGCAAGTTCACGCTGGCTTTCGTCGGATATTCGGACGAGCGCGACGGCACGGTGATCGAGCTGACGCACAACTGGGACACCGCCAGCTACGACCTTGGCACCGGCTTTGGACACCTCGCGGTGGAGGTGGAGGATGCCTACGCTGCCTGCGCGAAGATCAAGGAGCAGGGCGGGACGGTGGTGCGCGAGGCCGGGCCGATGAAGCACGGTACGACCGTGATCGCCTTCGTGACCGATCCGGATGGCTACAAGATCGAGTTTATTCAGCGGAAGAAGTAATCTGCTTCTCGGGGCGATGTCGGATGCGATGATGTCGCCTTTTTAAATTCACTTGTCCTTAAGTCGAATTACCGAATGTCCGGAACTTGAAAGGTAGTTATTGGGCATTTTATAAAAATTAAAATATATAAAGCCTTTTGGTCTCATTCGAGACATGAATTCCGTCGCTTTCGGCGAGTTCGATTCCGCATGGTTCATGCGCTAATTCTGCTGCTCACGACGAAATTCCGTATTCCTGGTTCGATGAGCTGAACCGAATATTTCAAGAAGAATTTCTGCCGGCCGTCGCTTTGCTTGAATCGTCCCGTGATTTGACTTTGGATTGTGTGCCATCGGCCTGGCACCGTGCGGATACGGGCCATTTAACAATCTCCCCCGTTTGGATTCTTATCATTTAAGAATCTTCCTATATACGCAAGGGCGACCTTAAGCGAGACTCCGTTTTTCAGCCCATCAAGTAGAAACCGGTTTGCGAAAGAGTGAAAGAACGCTGCGTACGCCAGTACGTCGACCGGTTGCAGGTTGTTCCGGGATTCGCCTCAACGAGTCCTGTTCGCGCCATCACGTTCTCAAAGGTGTGTCTGCATCGATCTACTGCGATCGCAGCCATGGCGAAGAAGAGTCTATGCTTTCGACTGCTCATACCGATACTTCAGTGCACATCTGGAATGGTGGCACGCTGGCGCGTTTCTCAGACGCCGCTGTGATTGCCGCAGGCGCAGTCCTCACTACCGGTTCGCTCCGTATTTCCGATTGGTCGGGGTGCGACAGCGCCCTGGTGTCGATTTCCATTCTGGTCTCGCTCATGCTCTTCCCCGCGTGCGGAATGTACTGCATTTCGCGCCAGCGCGTTTTCTGGCGCTGCGTCTGCGTTCCCATGCTTGCGTGGCTGTTTGCGCTGTGCGCCTCGTGCTTCTGCGTCATGGCGCTGCATCACGCGTATCGCCCTTCCATTGAGTGGCTCGAGACATGGGCGTTCGTTTCGGCGACCGGCGTTGTGCTCCCTCGCGTCGTTGCGCATGGAGTCTGTCTGAGGCTGATGGGGCAAGGTACCCGAATACGCACGGTTGCAGTTGTCGGCAACTCGGGGCATTGCCAGCAGCTCATTCGCAAGGTAAGCACAACGCGAGATTCCATGTATCGCGTGACTGCTGTGTTCGACACCGATCCGCAAGCTCATGCCAATCCTCCGGGCTTGCCGACCTTCCGCGACCGCGAAGCGTTTGCGGCATACATCCGCAATACCCGTATCGAAGAACTGTGGCTTGCCGTGCCTCTTTCGGAGGGGCAGACGATCATCCCTTTCCTTAGGCTGTTTCGCAGCGACCTGATCAATATCCGTTTCATCCCGGATGTGAGCGGTCTTACGGTCTTCAATGCGAGTATGGCGAATCTGGACGGGACGTCCGCTATCAATCTGGTGGCGTCTCCGGTTTCGTCGCATTGGCTGATCGGTAAGGAATTGTTCGACCGCGTGTTCGCACTGTGTGTCGTGCTGTTTCTCGCACCTGTTTTTCTCGCAATCGCCGTGGCCGTGAAGTACTCGTCGCCGGGCCCTGTGCTGTTCATACAGCGCCGCAAGGGTGCGAACGGGAAGATCTTCAACATCTACAAATTTCGCAGTATGCGTGTGCACGTCGAGGCAGAAGGGGTGCTGAAACAGGCTACGCGTAATGACCCGCGCATCACGCGGGTTGGCGCGTTCCTGCGTCGCACGAGCCTCGACGAGCTACCGCAATTCCTCAATGTCTTACGTGGGGAAATGTCCATTGTCGGGCCGCGTCCTCACGCCATTGAGCACGACGAGCTTTATCGGGACATCGTGGACGGATACATCCATCGATATCGTATCAAGCCGGGCATTACGGGTTGGGCGCAGATCAATGGCTTTCGTGGCGAGACCGATCGCATCGAGAAGATGCAGGGGCGTGTCGCACACGATCTTTATTACCTCAGAAACTGGTCCTTCTGGCTAGACGTCCGAATTGTCATCGCCACGATCTTCAAAGGGCTTGTTCATCGTAACGCTTACTGATCGTGGAAATGTGGAAGTGGTGAAACGAATGAAAAGCTCGTTTTCTCAGAAGACATGGCGCACGCTACACGCTGGCGCGCTTCGGATTTCCGGATGGAGTGCGGCTACCGTGCTGTGTTCGATGTTGGGCGCGTGCGTCGTCGCGCCGGGTATGCGCATGTCCACTTCTCCTCGCGCGCCGGCGGCCACCGCCGCATCTACGGAAGTGGCGGGCGCGCCCACGGCGACGCACGTGGTCGACGCGACCGAATCCACGCCTGAATTGCCCGTCACGGAGCTGAACATTGCACTTGTGCGGCGCATGCAGGAAGACCGCGCCAAGGACCAGCGAGCTCAGCTGGATCTGCTTTCCACCGTGCCGCAGGCTTATACCATCGGAGTTGGCGACGTGCTGCAGATCGTCGTCTGGGATCATCCGGAGATTGCAGCGGCCATGGGTGGAACGCAGTCGCAGGCGTCAACGCGCCCCGGCGACCCATTCTCGGGCTTCGTCGTGGATCAGTCGGGCAATCTGAGCTTTCCCTACGCCGGCACAATGCATGTGGCGGGGCTTCGTATCGAAGAGGTGAGGCTCCGTCTGGCGTCCGCACTAGCAAAATACTTCGTCAAACCGCAGGTGACCGTGCGCATGGCGTCGTACCGCGCGCATGAGGTTTATGTTGACGGCGAAGTGCGCAATCCCGGTGTCGTCGCAGTAAACGACGTGCCGATGTCGCTATATGAAGCCATTTCGCGCGCGGGCGGGTTCGCCGATACAGCCGACCAGAGCGATCTCGTGGTTATCCGTAAAGAAACGACGCTGCACATCGATCTGACGCAAATGCTGGCACGTGGTGTCAGCCCGTCGCGCCTTTATCTCCGTCCTGGCGACGTGTTGCGCGTCACGGCGCGCGACGAAAACGACGTGTACGTGATGGGCGAGGTCAACAAGCCAGTCTCTGCCATTCCGCGTCGCACCGGCCGCATCACGCTGGCAGACGCCATCGCGCAGGCGGGCAGCGTGAATTCGTCAACGGCCGATGCTGCGCAAATGTTCGTGATTCGTGGGACCTTGAGCAGTAAGCCAGAGGTCTTCCATCTCGACGGGCGTTCGCCGGTAGCCATGCTTGTCGCGAAAGAATTCGACTTGCAACCCAAGGACGTCGTCTATGTGGATGGTAACGGCCTCGTTCGCTTCAATCGTGTGTTGACGCTGCTGATTCCCGCGATCAATGCGGGGCTGACAGCAGGACTGGTGGCGAAATGACCCGGCGCGTTTTGAGCCGGTGAACCGGCATCCGCGGTGAGCGCGATCCTGGTCGCATTGGCGAGATGCCCTGTTGTTCGATCCACGGTTCTGCCTGGCGCGCGGTGCGGAATCCGGGTGATCTTCTCCAGCGATGAATACGAGATTGCCATTGCAGGTGCCGTGATATGGAACGTTTGACGTTCGGGAAAGACACGCGGCGCAAGGCGCCCGTAACCGGAAAAAATCGGGAAGAAGCTCCAATGTTTTCCAATGTAATCATTCTTTGTCACGCTAACGTGTGCCGAAGCCCCATGGCGGAAGCGTTATTCAAGCAGTCTTTTCCGGCTATCTCTGTCTCGTCTGCAGGCTTCGACGCAGAACCGGGTCGATTGGCGGCGCCGTTCTCGGTGGCGGCGATTAAGGAGCTAGGCATCGATATCAGTGGGCACAAGGCCACGCGCATCTCGCGCGAGCTGGTTGGCGAAGCCGACCTCATCTTAACGATGAGTCGCGAACAGGTGGCCGATCTGCACCGGCTATTTCCGCACGCTCGCGGAAAAGTATTTCGCATCGGGCATTTTTTTGATGTCGATATTGATGATCCGGTTAATTGCGGATTTGAGAAATTTCGCGTCTGTCGAGATCTGTTGAAGGAATCAATAATTCGATGGTCTAAATATATAGGGGAGGAGGTGGATCATTCCTCGTCTGTAGAAAACAGGATCGGGAAGTGAACACACCAATTCTCTCGCATTCAAGCGATTCGGAAAACCAGGAATTCAAGCTCGCTGTACTGCTGGATGTATTCATCATCTACCGGAGCATGATGCTTTGGATATTCGGAATCGTAGTTGTGTTAGGCCTGGCTGCGGTATTGCTATCGGATCCAGTGTACGAAGCCGACATCCTCACGCAAGTCGACGAGAGTGATGCCAGCACGACGGCGTCGTCGTTGCTTGGGCAGGATATCGCGGCGATGTTCAACGTGAAGTCGTCGATGGATACCGAAACGCAGGTGATCCAGTCGCGATCGGTCATTTCGGCAGCCGTCGACAGTCTTCGGCTGTTCATTGATGCCTCGCCGGCACGATTTCCGATCGTTGGGAATGCGATTGCGCGCAACGTTAAAGGGCTCTCGAAACCAGGCTTGTTTGGTCTCGGGGGGTTCACGTGGGGCCAGGAGCGAATTGACGTCGCCCGCTTCGACGTGCCTGACGAACTTGAGGGAGCAAAATTCAACCTGACTCTCATTGCACAGGGGAAATACCGGCTTACTGGGCCAGGCATGGACGGTGCAGCCATCGGCCAGACCGGCCGCGATGAGACATTCCTTACCGAAGCCGGACCCGTCACGCTGAATGTTGCCTCCATTACGGCGCACGCTGGAGCGCGATTCGAAATCAGCCGCGAATCTCGGCTGGAGACCATCAATCGACTTCAGCGCGATATTTCGATAAGTCAGCAGGGCAAGGATTCAAACGTTCTCCGTGTCCGTCTGCGCGGCACCGACGCTTCATTGATCGCGGCGATCCTGAATGACATTGCCAGCCGATACGTCAAGCAGGACGAAGCGCGCAAGACCGAAGATGCGGAGCGCTCGCTCAAGTTTCTCCTGGGCCAGGTCCCCGCGCTGCGGGAAAAGCTGGACGCGTCTGAGCGTGCCTACGCGGAGGCACGGCGTACATTGGGGTCGGTTAACGTCGATGCGGAAGCGGCAAGCGCTCTCCAGCGGTCCGCGGATGCTGAAACCGCACTGGTGCAGCTCGAGCAAAAGCGTGCGGCTGCCGCGCAACTGTACGCGTCGGGCCACCCGACCATCGTGGCATTGGATCGAGAGATTTCGGTGTTGCGCGGCGAGTCGGCGGCTTTGGCGCAGCGAATCAGTCAGTTGCCTGATACCGAAAGAAAGATCGCGCAGACCGCTCGAGACGTCAAGGTCAACAGCGATCTTTATGTCGGCCTTCTGAACAACATAGAGCAATTGCAACTGCTGCGCGCCGGACGCATGGCTAACGTCCGAATACTCGATGGCGCCGTGGCGCCTGATCGCCCCATGCGTTTTCGGCGCATGATCCTTGCGCTAGCTGTCCTGATATTCGCGGCGTTCACTGCGATCTGCGCCGCATGGATCAGGGATAAGCTGTATGGTGGAATTTCGGATTCACGCGAAATTCAGCGAGAAACCGACCTGAAGGTGGCCTCCGTCGTTCCATTGAGTCGGGCTTATCGTTCAGGAGTACTGCGCCGGTTCCGGACTGCCAGGCGCACGAGACTCCTGGCGTTCGCCGACCCTGCCGATCCAGCAATCGAGAGTCTGAGAAGCTTCCGGACCGGGCTCCAGTTTTCGATGGTGGATGCATCGAACAACATCGTCATGTTCACAGGTCCTTCGCCGTCGATCGGAAAATCGTTCATATCGTCAAATGTCGCGGCGTTGATCGCGAGCTCCGGTAAGCGCGTTTTGCTGGTTGATTGCGACTTGAGGCGCTCGGCTCTGAGCGACTCATTCGGGAGCCTCGGCGGAACGGGGCTCAGCGATGTCATTGCTGGTATCGCGAGCATCGAGCAATCGGTGAGGAGGATTGGCCAATCGAATCTGGAATTCCTTAGCGCGGGAAGCCCGAAGAAAAACGCCGGCGATCTCCTTACAGATCCAGGCGTTGCTGGATTATTCAAGACACTGGCAGAGATCTACGATGTCGTAATTCTCGATACGGCGCCCGTCTTGCCGGTTTCAGATGCAGAGACTCTTGCGCCTCTGGCTAAGGGAAACGTATTCCTGGTCGCTCGCGCAGGCACGACAAGAATCGCCGAACTGGAGGAATGCGAGCGGCGCCTCGGCATGGTCGAAGTCGAAGTGAACGGTGTGATCCTGAACGGCATCGATCCGAGAGCAGGGCATTTCCGCTACGGCATCAGATACGGCACCTATAAATACGGCCGCGCGGAACAGAGCGTTGCGGGCGGAAGTCAATGAGCACGCGAGCCCGCGACACGTGGAGTCTGTCGCTATTGACGGCCAGCGCGCTCGTATCGGCGGTATGTGCGTTTGCGGTACAAGTCGCACTTGCGAGAAGCCTGACGCCAACCGATTTCGGCAATTTTTCGTCCGCAATGGCGGTAATTACACTCATCGCTCCCGCCGTTGGGTTTGGTATCCCTGCATATTGGCTCAAGATATTTGGATCCGAAGGATGGACCGCATTCAGGTGGATGAACGCGTCCGTGCGGTTTGTGCTTTGCAGTTCTCTGGTGTGTGTCGTCATCGCGAGCTTATGGGCGTGTACGCAAAGCGCCGAAGTGCGAACCAGCATCGTCATGCTGCTGCCAGTCCTGCCTGCGCAAAGTGCCATAGAGATGGCTGCGGCGAGGTTTCAGATCGAGGAACGTTTTGGGTATGTGGCAATTTGGCAGATTCTTCAGAGCGGAGGCCGAATTGCACTTCTGTTGATGTGCAGTGCCCTAGGTTTGGGAAGCGAGTCTATCGCTTTCGGATTCGATGTAGTCGCCGCAATCGTCACCATCGGCGCGTGGTTATCGATCGCTTCTCTCCGGAACGGCAAAGCAAATATCGCTGGGCACGGGGATAGACCTGCCGCCTATGCCGCACAGCGGCAGACAGGGGAGCCGACAATGGTCGACGTAGGGCGAGGTGCCATGCCGTTTGGCCTTGCCAGTCTGCTCTTTTACGCATATGGGCAAAGCGGGATTATCGTGCTCACGCATCTAGGAACCGCGCGCGACATTGCTGCTTATAGCGTGGCGACGACAATTTTGTCCGGGCTCTACCTTGGGCCGAGCGTGCTGTTTCAGAAGCTACTCATGCCACGGTTTCACCGATGGGCGGCGCTGGGCGACGAGCGCCTGCTGAAAGCATGGCGCAGAGGCAACTATTGGATGATCGCTTCGGGGATTCTCGTTGCCGGAATCACTGCGTTGGTGGTGCCGTTCGCGGTTCCACTGATATTCGGGGAGAAATATCTGACTGCTGTTCCCGTAGTTATCCTCATGACTATATGCGTACCGCTTCGATTCCTCACGACGAGTACATCGTCGATCATGACAACGTCAAACCTGCTCCGAATACGCAACTATTGCGCAATGGCCGCAATAGTGGCGAGTACCGCTGCGGGCTTTACGTTCATTCCGACATGGGGCCTGTGGGGCGCGGCATTTTCAGCGATTGTCGGTGAGACGGTTTGGGCCGCCTTGTCGATTCTCAGCGCGCGGCGCTACTTGCTGCGAGTGGCCGTCAAGAGCGCAGCGAAGCAGCCATGCCGGATGGGTGAGAACGACACGCGCGACAGCCTTCCGTCTTTCGATACGGCCATCGGCTCGGAGGCGAAAGATCGCGACGCTTCGGCACAGGTGAGCGTGATCATTCCGTGCTTCAACTGCAGTCGGACGATCGAGCGGGCAGTGGAATCGCTTGCGGGCCAGACGCTCGCTCCGAGGGAGGTGATTCTGGTCAACGATTGCAGTACGGATGCGACGCCTATCAGACTGCGAAGCCTGGCCGATCGCTATGAGGCAGGCTGGATACGCGTCGTAGATCTGGATCGGAACAGTGGTCCTGGGCGCGCTCGCAATGTGGGCTGGGAGCACGCGTCGCAACCTTATATTGCATTTCTGGATTCGGATGATACGTGGCATCCGGAGAAGCTCGAAATCCAGTATGGCTGGATGAGCCGCCATCCCGGTGTGGCGATTACCGGACACCCCGTGGTCCAGATAGACGAGTCAACCGACGTCTCCGTGCAGCCGCTTCCGGCCGTGGGCGAGCCCAAGGTCGTGCCCCGTTGGCGCGTGCTCTTTTCGAACCGCTTTACACCGTCAAGCATTGTCATGCGCGCGGATTGCGCGGCGCGTTTTGATGAAAGCAAGCGTCACGCGGAAGACTATTTCATGCTCCTCGGCGTGTGCCTCGTTGATCGAGGGGCAGGATATTTGTTTTCGACGCCGCTCTCCTATGTGTATAAGGCGCAGTTCGGCGCCGCAACCGGATTGAGCGCCCAACTCTGGAAGATCCAAAAGGGTGAGCAGGACAATTATCGTCATTTCTGGAAAATCGGTGCGATCAGTAGAGCGGAATGGATGTGTTTTTCAGTGCTGAGCGCCGCGAAGTACTTGCGACGATGCATCCTCGCAAGAAAATTTGCATAGAAGAAATGCCGATTATGAGGTGCGCCTGCATCAGGCATGACGCTATATGGCTTATTACCTTTTCCCTCTGCTAGTTTTCTATCTCGGAGTGGCGCTCTGCATCAGCTATGGCGGGACCAATTCGGTCGTCATTGCGATCGCGTCGATTCCGATGGTCGCGTTGGTGGTGCTACGAGGCCATTGCGGGACGGATACCGCCGCTTACTACGACGCGTTCAGAGCGCTTGGCGAAGGCGGCAGCTACGGCGGCGAACCGTTCTTCAATGGCTATGCGTTGCTCCTGTGGACGATATATCCAGACCCCCGGTTTGTCGTAAATGGCATATCGCTGACGACGTGCCTGCTGCTCCTGTGGGCAATCTCGAAGGATCGCTATGGCGCGTGGTTCGGTGGCCTGGTGCTCGTCCCCGCGATGTTTTACGAACTGACGATGAACGTTATGAGATTTGGACTCGCGGCGTCGATCTTTCTCATCGCCACGCGCGTGCCGCCGGAGCAGCGTCCTGTTCGTTACGCAGTATTTGCGTTGATCGCCACCGGTACGCATTTTTCTTCCATTCTGTTGTTCCTGATTTTTTTGGCGGCAACGCGACCTGGAAAAAAACTGGTCATTATTGGCTTATTTTTTTTGGCAACCGTTGCGTCATTTCTGCTTCCGGCGTACCTCGGTGAGAAAGCAAATCTATACGGTGAGATGTCAGCGCCGAATGCCTCGTCCGGTCTGCTTTTCCTCATATTGCAGGGTTTGTTACTGGCTGTCATGGTTTTAAATCGTCGCGACTTTAACATCCCGACCGCAGGTTGGTGGGTCTTCGGAATCCTTTGCGCGCTCTTTTATCTGCTGACCCAAATCACGTACGCGGGAATGCGTTTCCAGTTGCTACTTTTCGTGCTTATGGTCTCGGTCATGTGGCGGCAATTTGCGCCGCGGCACGGTCGAGTCAGTGCGCGACTCCTGGGCTGGCTTTTTCTAATTGGGTTGATTGCCCTGGCGGGACGCGCACACAACATGTCGGGCGAGACCGGACGAACAGAGTCGCCGTTTTTACCCTATCGGGTTGCCCCTGCGCTGGAACAAATGGAGTAAGAGGTTTATGCGGCAAAACATTATGCACGTGACCGAGGCTCTCGGGGGCGGGGTTCTTCATTGCATCGCTCTACTCGCAAACCGGCAGGTCAGCGCGGGCGACCATGTAACGATCGTTCATTCCATACGAGCGGATACCCCGTCGGAAGCAGAACTTGACAAGACTCTCGACAAGCGGATTCGTCGACGTGTGGTCGGTATGAAGACCGACATTGGAGTTCATGACGTTGCTTCGACAATTGCGCTATTTCATGAAATATGGAAAACGCGACCGGATATTATTCACTTGCATTCGTCCAAGGCTGCCGCGCTCGGGAGAGTTGTCGCGCGATCGCTGGGCATGGCCGGCCGGACAATCTATTCACCGCATGGATTTTCGTTTCTCAAGCAGGATATATCGAAAAGGAAAGCCAGGTTCTATCTGATTATCGAACGTCTGCTTCACGCGATGGGCGGAAACATCGTGGCCTGTTCGAGAAGCGAGCGCCAATATGCCAGCCGCCTGCTGGGCCACGCGCAGCGAATAGGTCTGGTGGAGAACGCTATCGATACGACCGCACTGACAACTCGCAAAATGGGTGTTGAAGGCCGCACGACAACGATATGCACATCGGGCCGGGTGGCATATCAAAAGGCGCCTTGGCGGTTTTCGAAGCTCGCACGATCGATCAGCGGGGACAAGCGCGTCGGCCCGCCGCCGAAATTTGTCTGGTTTGGCGATGGCGATGCCGATTCGGTGAATGCATGGGTCGATCGGAGCGTTGTCGAATTAACGGGATGGGTAACCACGTCGGATTTGCGCCAGCGTCTGGCCGAATGCGATCTGTTTGTTCTTCCCTCGCTGTGGGAGGGAATGCCGATCGCATTGATAGAAGCGCAAGCGTTGGGATTGCCGGCGATCGGCAGTCGCGTCGTCGGGAATCGGGACGTGATCCAGCATGGTGTGACCGGATTTCTGGCCAGCAACGATGACGAATTGGCAATGTATGTCAGGCAACTCGCGGGCGATCCTCCGTTGCGGGCGCGTATGGGAGCGGCGGCGCGGGAAAAAGCGCTTGCACGATTCGGCAGCGAGCGTCTGTTTCGTTCTTACGTGCACATTTACCGCAGTCTGCTAACCGCAGGTGTTCCAAAGACGAGATCGATGGCGTTCGGGAAATTGAATCGTGGCGGAGTGATGGAATGACGGATGTCGAGAAGAAAAGCGCGGTCGCCATGACGCTGGGGGCTTCCGCCCAACCAGGGCGCCGCGAGGAATCGATCGGCAAAAGGCGCAAGAGGGGAATCTTCAAGATTGCCTTTTTCGGATTTTACGGCCGAAACAATTTCGGCGATGACTTGTTTGGATTTATCCTCCAGGCGATTTGCACGTCGAGAGAAGATCTCGTCGCGCAAGTCGTAGGCGCTTCTTCGAAACGGGAACTCGGACGTGCTTTCCGCCTTCCGTTCGTTCAGCGATTTTGGCGGGCACGCGGAGCAGGCGGCGCGCTCGCACGATGCCTGACGTATGTTGCGGCGATCGCCTGCGCAGACGCCGTGGTCTTTGGAGGCGGAACGTTGTTTGGCGCAAATGCATCGATCGGCTTTGCGCGATTCACTACCCGCATCGGTACATGGTTGCGGCGGCCCCTTGGAGCGCTAGGCGTATCAGTCGGGCCGTTCAGCTCGGATGAACGACAACGCGCGTTTGCTGGCGTCATCGAGCAGTTGTCCTGTATTGCAGTTCGCGATGAGTCGTCGGTCAAAGCGGTGAGTGCGTTGGTCGGTCGGCGTCCGGCCAATCTGGGCGATCTCGCGTTTTGCTTGCCAGCTCTTTATACCCCTGTTTGGGGTCGCGCGCGAATGCGCACCTTGGTGGTATCAATCCATCTGGACGATTACACCGATACAGTACTGGAAATATTGGACGAGGTTGACCGGTCGCGCCTGGCGGACGAGGTGATGTTCCTCTCGCTCGACGAAGAGAGCGTGGCGGCAACCGGAGATATCGCGAGGCTCTTCGAGCCGAAGCATGTGCGTGTGTGTCGCTACCGGTACGCGGGGTCGATTGCGGAGGTAGTTGATCGGCTCGCAAACGCTTCCTGCGTGGTGACGTCGAAGCTACACGGAGCGATTACGAGCTACGTCTATGACGTTCCGGCTCTTCTGTTTTGCTATCAGCGCAAGTGTGTCGAGTTCCTGAACGATTGCGCCTTGCCGGGGCCGAGGGATCCACTGCCGGCGGCGGCCGACTGCGTGGCGACCGTGAAGAAAATGTTGGCGGCGAAATGCGAGAGTCGTCAATTCGCGCGTGCGGCCGATCACATGGAGGCATTCGGGCGCTTTCTCGAAGAGA
Source organism: Paraburkholderia lycopersici (assembly GCF_900096975.1). GTDB lineage: Bacteria > Pseudomonadota > Gammaproteobacteria > Burkholderiales > Burkholderiaceae > Paraburkholderia > Paraburkholderia lycopersici. The sequence continues at coordinate 60,373 of NZ_FMYQ01000026.1, read as the reverse complement.
TGAAGAATGATCGACCGAATGCCGGCGAGCGAGCCGGTCCTGCATAGCTTTCGAACGCCGCGTGACCCTGCACGTAACTCAGCGGATTCGGCGCGACGTTCACATCCCCGGCACCATCTCCGGCGGATGCTGCTTAAGCGCCTTCCGCGCCTCGCGAAACTCCGGAAAAATCGACTCCACCGTTTCCCAGAACCGAGGGCTATGGTTCATCTCGCGCAGGTGAGCCAGTTCATGCGCGACGACGTAATCCACCACGGAGAGCGGAAAATGAATCAACCGCCAGTTCAAGCGAATCCGGCCTTCGCTTGAACAGCTTCCCCAGCGCGTAGCCGCCGAAGAAAGCGCGTAAGACCGAAAGGCAACGCCAAGCTTCGCCGCATACACGTCGAGCCGCTCGCCAAAAATGCGCTTTGCCTCTGCCTGAAGCCACCCGGTCACGCGGTCCTTGATCTGCTGCGCGTCCGCGTGCGGCGGGAGCGGCAACACGAGCACGCGAGTTTCCTCGTCGAATGCGAGCGAAGCCGCTCCGAGTTTCACAGTAACCGGTTTGCCAAGAAAAGGCAGTTGCGCCCCATCGCCCCAGTTCACGCGCGGCAGCGCGCGCTGCTCCGTGCGCGTCTGCCACTCGGCGAGTTTCGCGAAGATCCACCGCTGCTTTTCAGCGATAGCCGTTTCGATATCCGCCAACGTGACCCATCGCGGTGCGGTGATGCTGAGCCCCGACCCGTCAATCGCAAACCCGATCGATTTGCGCGACGATCGCTTGAGCTGGTAATGCAGCGTGCGCGCGCCAAGCGCGACAGTACGCAGCCGCGTACCGTCCGGCGCAAGCGGCGCCTTGCCGGGTTTTCCCGGCGACGGAGATGGCGGCGGTTCGAGAAAAGGCGAGGCTGCATCTGGCGCCCCGACGGGTGCCGGTTCGGCAAAGAGCGGCAAGTCGAGTTGCCGGTTGTCGAGTGCCGCGTTCGGGCGCGGCGTGGGGGACTTCTGCATCGTCAGGTCTGGTGCGGATGGGCGTGCGCGGCGAGGGCGCGTGCGCTGGTTCGTGGACCGTCCGCGGACCTCGTCTGGTGGCGCGGTAACGCCCGCAAGTCCCGCAAGCAGCGCGCGCAGATGCGCGGCAATCTTCCGCACGGCCCGAGGCAGCAGTCCTCGAGCGTCAAATGCGCGCCGCTTTCGCCGCCGCAGCATCTGTCTCGCGATACGCTTCAGGATCGATGCGCCGCATTTCCGCTTCGATCCACTTTTCCACGCGCGTGTTCACTTCGTCGGGCGTGAGTCCGGTCGTCTCGATCGGCTTGCCGATCGACACCGTGACTATACCCGGATATTTGATGAACGAGTTTCGGGGCCAGACGTGGCCGGCATTGTGCGCGATCGGCACTACGGGCGCGCCCGTCTCGATGGCGAAGCGTGGGCCACCGGTCTTGTACTTGCCCTGTTTGCCGACCGGTATGCGCGTGCCTTCGGGGAACATGATTACCCACGCGCCTTCGGCCATGCGCTGCTTGCCCTGGCGCGTTACCGAGGCGAACGCGTTCTTGCCTTCCTTGCGGTTGATGTGAACCATCTTCAGCATGCCCAGCGCCCAGCCGAAGAACGGCACGAACAGCAGTTCGCGCTTGAAGACGTAGCACAGCGGCCGCGGCATGAGCGCGGGAAACGCCAGCGTCTCCCATGCGGACTGGTGTTTCGAGAGCAGCACGGCCGGACCGTTCGGCAGGTTCTCCATGCCTTGCACGCGGTAGCGAATGCCATTGAGATGGCGCACGACGAAGAGCGTCGAGCGGCACCAGCCCACGGCCATCCAGTAGCGCCGCGCCGCGTTCATGAACGGGAACGCGATAAAGCAGGCCGTTGCGTACGGCATCGTGTAGGCGATGAGGTAGATGAACAGCAGCAGGGAGCGGATAAAGCGCATCGGTCGAGCCGGTCTGAGGCGCGCGCGGCGCGGGCCGGATCTCGTCCGGCGCGGCGCCGTGCCGCCGGGTTAACGTCATTGCCGGCCAGTGAAGGTCGACGGGGCGTGCAGTTTCGTCTGCGAGTCGACGTGAATCGACGTCCATGGCCCGCGTGTTCACGCAGGATCGTTTGCGAGAAAGTCGAGCGCGAAGCCGCGCAGATCGTCGTGGATCTTCGTGCCTTCGGGCAGGCCGCCCGCAGCGAGCGTTTTTTCTCCTTTGCCCGTGCGCACGAGGTGCGTGGGAAAGCCGAGCGTCGCGCCTGCCTGCAGGTCGCGCAGCGAGTCGCCGACAACCGGCGTGTCGGCCGGGTCGATCTCGAAGCGCTCCGCGATCATCTTGAGCATACCGGGCTTCGGCTTGCGGCAGTCGCAATGATCCTGCGCCGTGTGCGGGCAGAAGAACACCGCGTCGATGCGTCCGCCCACGGCCGCGGCCTGGCGGTGCATCTTCGCATGCATGGCGTTGAGCGTGGCCATGTCGAACAGGCCCCGGCCGATGCCCGACTGGTTCGACGCCACCGCGACGCGGTAGCCCGCCTGGTTCAGGCGGGCGATCGCTTCGAGGCTGCCGGGGATCGCGACCCACTCGTCGGGCGACTTGATGAACGCGTCGGAGTCAAGGTTGATTACGCCGTCGCGGTCGAGGATCACGAGTTTTCTGCTGGAACTGGTCGGCATGGCGTCGCGCTCAGTGGAAGGCCGGCATCACGCCGCGAGCCGCGAGATGTCCGCGACGCTGTTCATCTGGCGGTGCAGCGCCTTCAGGAGCGCGAGGCGGTTCGCGCGCAGCGCCGGGTCTTCGGCATTGACCATGACGTCGTTGAAGAACGTGTCGACAGTTTCGCGCAGCGCCGCGAGCGCCGTGAGCGCGCCCGTGTACTCGCGCGCGGCGAGTTGCGTTTCCACGCGCGGCGCGACCTGTTCGAGCTGCGCATAGAGCGCCTTCTCGGCGGCCTCGACGAAGAGCGCGATCTGCACGCCCGCGTCTTGCGCGCCCTCGGACTTCTTGAGGATGTTCGAGATGCGCTTGTTCGCGGCCGCGAGCGAGGCCGCCTCCACGAGCGCCGCGAATTCGCGCACGGCGTCGAGGCGAGCGACGATGTCGTCGAGACGCGTGGGGTTCAGCGCGAGCACCGCGTCGATCTCGGCGGCCGCGTAGCCGCGTTCGCGCAGCAGGCCGCGCAGGCGGTCCATGCAGAACTCGTAGATCGCGGCGGTCGGATCGGCCACGGCCGGCACGTTCGCGAATTGCGCGTACGTGGCGCGCAGCAGCTCGACGAGGTCGAGCGGCAACTGCTTCTCGACGAGAATGCGCAGCACGCCGAGCGCGTGGCGGCGCAGCGCGAACGGGTCTTTCTCGCCGGTCGGCGCGAGGCCGATGCCCCAGATGCCGACGAGCGTTTCGAGTTTGTCCGCGAGCGCGACGATCGTGCCAGTCGCGGTGGCGGGCAGCGCGTCGCCGGAAAAGCGCGGCTGGTAGTGCTCGGAGCACGCGATCGCCACCTCTTCGGGCTCGCCGTCGTGGCGCGCGTAGTAGGTGCCCATCGTGCCTTGCAGCTCGGGGAACTCGCCGACCATGTCGGTCAGCAGGTCCGCCTTCGCGAGGCGCGCGCCGCGTTTCGCGAGTTGTTCGGCGTCAGCACCGGCGCCGCCCAGCCGCGCGATCTCGCCCGCGAGCGCTTCGAGGCGCTCCACGCGCTGCAGCTGCGAGCCGAGCTTGTTGTGATAGACCACGTTGGCGAGCAGCGGCACGCGGTCGGCCAGCGGCTTCTTCTTGTCCTGCTCGAAGAAGAACTTGGCGTCGGCCAGACGCGGGCGCACGACGCGCTCGTTGCCCTCGACGATCTCGACCGGCGTATCGGTCGCGATGTTCGAGACGATCAGGAAGCGCGAGCGCAGGCGGCCCTGGTCGTCGGTGAGCGCGAAATACTTCTGGTTCGTCTGCATCGTGAGGATCAGGCATTCCTGCGGCACCTGCAGGAATTCCTCCTCGAATTTGCACGCGTACACGACCGGCCATTCGACGAGCGAATTCACCTCGTCGAGCAGCGCTTCGGGCATCACGACCTTGTCGCTGCCCGCCTGTTCGATGAGTTGCGAGCGGATCGATTCGCGCCGCTCGGCGTAGTTCGCGATCACGAAACCCTTGTGCTGTAGCGTGTGCGCGTAGTCGTCGGCGTGCGTGATGGCGATCAGGCCTTCGGAGAGGAAGCGGTGGCCGCGCGTGGTGTCGTCGGCGTCGATGCCGAATGCCGTGACGGGCACGACCTGGTCGCCGTGCAGCACCGTCAGGCGATGCACGGGACGCACGAACTGCACGTTGCTGCCGTCCGGACGCTGATAGGTCATGACCTTCGGGATCGGCAGCTTCGTGAGCGCTTCGTCGAGCACGGCCTGCAGGCCGTCGGCGAGCGTCGCGCCCGGCGCCGCGTAGCGCAGGAAGAACGCTTCGTTCTTGCCGTCGCTCGCGCGTTCGAGGTCGCTCACGGGGAAGTCGGGAAAGCCGAGCGCCGCGAGCTTCTTCGCGAGCGGCGCGGTGGGCTGGCCGTTGGCGTCGAGCGCGACGGAGACGGGCAGCACCTTTTCGCGCACCTGTTTTTCGGGCGCGACGCTGCGCACGTTCCTGATCGTCACCGCGAGGCGGCGCGGCGTGGCGTAACGTTCGAACGACAGATCGCCTTCGATCAGGTCGCGCGCGGCGAGGCGCTGCGCGATGCCTTCGGCGAAAGCGTCGCCGAGGCGCGCGAGGGCCTTCGGCGGCAGTTCCTCGGTCAGCAGTTCGACGAGGAGGGTGGCGTGATGAGCTTGAGTCATTGTTCTTGGGATCCGGTCATTCCTCGGCGAACTTGCGTTCGACCTTCAGCGGCGGCGCCCAGGCGGGCATCGCGGCGTCCTGTGCGTCGGTGGTGAGGCCGGGCACGCCATGCACGGGGTTGCCGAGCATCGGGAAGCCGAGCTTCTCGCGCGATTCGTAGTACGCCTGCGCGACGCTGCGCGAGAGCGCGCGAATGCGGCCGATGTAGGCCGCGCGCTCCGTCACGGAAATCGCGCCGCGCGCGTCGAGCAGGTTGAACGTGTGGGCGGCCTTGAGCACGAGTTCGTAGGCGGGCAGCGCGAGCTGGTGCTCCATCATGCGCTTCGCTTCGCTCTCGTAGGCGTTGAAGAACGTGAACAGCAGGTCGACGTTCGCGTACTCGAAGTTGTACGTCGATTGCTCGACTTCGTTCTGGTGATAGACGTCGCCGTAGGTGAGGCGGCGCATTTCCGGGCCGTTCGGGCCTTGCTCTTCCCACTCGGTCCAGACGAGGTCGTAGACGTTCTCGACCTTCTGCAGATACATCGCGAGCCGTTCGAGACCATAGGTGATCTCGCCGAGCACCGGCTTGCAGTCGAGGCCGCCCACCTGCTGGAAGTAGGTGAACTGCGTGACTTCCATGCCGTTCAGCCACACTTCCCAGCCGAGGCCCCAGGCGCCGAGCGTGGGGTTTTCCCAGTCGTCTTCCACGAAGCGCACGTCGTTCTGCTTCAGGTCGAAGCCGAGCGCTTCGAGCGAGCCGAGATACAGGTCGAGGATGTTTTCCGGCGCGGGCTTGAGCACCACCTGGTACTGGTAGTAGTGCTGGAGGCGGTTCGGATTCTCGCCGTAGCGGCCGTCCTTCGGGCGGCGCGAGGGCTGCACGTAGGCCGCGCGCCACGGCTCGGGGCCGATCGCGCGCAGGAAGGTGTGGACGTGCGAGGTGCCGGCGCCGACTTCCATGTCGATCGGCTGGAGCAGCGCGCAGCCCTGCTTGTCCCAGTAAGACTGGAGCGTCAGGATGATTTGCTGAAACGTGAGCATGTGTGCCTGCAGTGTCTTTCGGGCTTTCGGGGGCGGAATGCGGCGGCCCCGCCAGGCGCTCGCGCGCGGGCGCTGCGGCACGGCCGCCATGCGCCCTTGCGTGGCCCCGGGCCGGGAGGCGGCCTGGTGCTAAAACGTTGAATTTTACCGGATTGCCGGGGCCTTGAGACCTGGGCGGGGTTCGGGCGCCCAGGCGCGGCTCGGGCAGGTCGTTGCGCGCGCCTTATTTCGTGCTTGCCTGCCGGCGTTCCGTCCTGCCCTTGAACGCCGGGCCGAACGCAAAGCCGAACGCCAGCGACAGGAGCGAAACGGCGATCACCGTGTTGTTGCCGCTCGTCACGTATGGCGTGAACCCGCTCGTGCCCTCCACCTTTACGTCGAGCGAGCCGGCCGTAAACGTGGGCAGGCGCGCGATCACGCGGCCGCGGGCGTCGATGGCGGCCGTCGCGCCCGTGTTGGTGGCGCGCAGCATAGGCCGGCCGGTTTCGAGCGAGCGCATCCGCGCGATCTGCAGATGCTGGTCGAGCGCGATGGTGTCGCCGAACCATGCGAGGTTCGTAGAATTGATGAGCACGCCGGGCGAGACCGGATTCTCGCGCACGGTGCGGGCGATTTCCTCGCCGAAGATGTCCTCGTAGCAGATGTCGACGGCCACGGGCTGGTTGTGGACGAGGAACGGCGGCTGCACGGGCGCGCCGCGCGCGAAGTCGCCGAGCGGGATGTTCATCAGATTGACGAACCAGCGAAAGCCCCATGGCACGAATTCGCCGAAAGGTACGAGGTGGTGCTTGTCGTAGCGATAGAGCCCGTTCTGGCCCGGGGTGATGCCGAAGAGGCTGTTGGTGTAGTCGATGACGCGCCCGTCGGGCGTGATCGTGCCGCCCACGGCGCCGAACAGGATGGCGGTGCCGGTACCGTCGGCGAACGCGCGGATGTCGCGGCCGAACTTCTCGGGGATTTCCTGCACGAGCACCGGCACCGCCGTTTCGGGCGTGACGACGAGATCGGCGGGTTTTTCGGTGATGAGCTTCTGGAATTCGGCGAGCGCGTCGATCATGCCCGACTCGGAGAACTTCATCTCCTGCTTGATGTTGCCTTGCAGCAGCCGCACGGTGAGCGGCGTGCCGGAGGGTTGCGTCCATGAGACGAGCGAGAGCAGCAGCCCGGCGGCGATCACGGCAACGGCGATGAGCGCCGGCGTCGCGACCGCGGCGCTCGCCTGGGCGCCACGCCGACGCTTCAGGTCCCGCGCCCGCAGGCACGCTTGCACGATGAGCGCCGCGACCAGCGCGAGCACCCAGCCTACGCCGTAGACGCCCACGACCGGCGCGAAGCCGGCGAGCGGTCCGCCCACTTGCGCGTAGCCGCTCGAGAGCCAGGGAAAGCCGGTGAACACGTAGCCGCGCGCCCATTCGCCGAGCGCCCACGCGCTTGCGAACGCGAAGGCGCCGTGCCACGTGGGCGAGAAGGGCAAGTCACCGCTGCGTCCGTTCTTCGCGTGCCCCGCGCAGAACGACCAGACGAGCGCGGCGAGCGCGGGGTACATGCCGAGATAGAGCGAAAACAGCACGAGCGCCGCGCCCGCGAGCACCGCGGGCATGCCGCCGTAGAAGTGCATGCTCACATAGAGCCACCACACGCCGCTCACGAAATTGCCGAAGCCGAACGCCCAGCCCGTGAAGAGTGCGCTTTTCCATCCCGTCGTGCACGTGAGCCAGAAGTAGAAGAGCGCGAAGATCGCGATGGCGAGCCAGCCACCGTGCGGCGTGGGAGCGAACGAAAGCGTGTTGAGCGCGCCCAGCCCGGCCGCGGCGAGGTAGTGCCAGACGGGCAGCGCGCGGCGCTCCGCGCCGTTCGCGGCGGCGCTGGCGCTGACGGCGGTCCCGGTGGTTTTGGGCGCACGCGCTTCGGCGCGCGTGCGGGTGTCGATCGGTTCGGCCATACGGGGTGCGGTGAAGTGCGGCTTTGATGCCGAAAGCGCGGATTGCGCGACGAGCGCAACGATAGCATTTTCGTGCGTCGCCATCGGGACGGGGCTGGGGGGCCGGATCGCGGCATCGCGGCGGCCAGGCAAAACGCCAGCCCGAAGGCTGGCGTTCGCGCCGGGGCGGCTTGTGCGTCAGGTGCCCGGCGGCTGCAGTGCGGCTTCGCGCTGGCCGGCCATCGGGTCGCGCCGCACGAGCAGCATGTGGGCCTGGCGGGCGTCCGCGCGCAATACCTCGAAGATCAGGTCGTCGATGCGCACCTTCTCCCCGCGATGCGGCACGTGCCCGAAGTGATGCGTGACGAAGCCGCCGATCGTGTCGACCTCCTCGTCGGAGTAATGGGTGCCGAACACCTCGTTGAACTGCTCGATTTCGGTGAGCGCGCGCACGCGGAAGCGCCCGTCGGGCGAGGCGATGATGTTGCCGCTTTCCTCGTCGAAGTCGTACTCGTCCTCGATGTCGCCGACGATCTGCTCGAGCACGTCCTCGATCGTGATGAGGCCCGCCACGCCGCCGTATTCGTCGACGACGATGGCGATGTGATTGCGGTTCTGGCGAAAGTCGCGCAGCAGCACGTTCAGGCGCTTGGATTCGGGAATGAACACGGCCGGGCGCAGCATGCCGCGCACGTCGAATTCCTCTTCGGCGTAGTAGCGCAGCAGGTCTTTCGCGAGCAGCACGCCGATGACGTTGTCGCGGTTGCCGTCGTACACGGGGTAGCGCGAGTGCGCCTTCTCGAGCACGAACGGAATGAATTCGTCAGGATTTTCGGCGATGTTGATCGCGTCCATCTGGGCGCGTGGAACCATGATGTCGCGAGCGCAGAGCTCGGATACCTGGAACACGCCTTCGATCATCGAAAGCGAGTCGGCGTCGATCAGATTACGCGCGTGCGCGTCCTGAAGGATTTCGAGAAGTTCGCTGCGCGAATCGGGCTCGGGCGAGATGAAGTCGGTCAGCCGCTCGAGCAGGGAGCGCTTTTCCTGCGGTTTGTCGGTCTGTCGTCGACTGGGATAAGAGTCGTTCATGGTGGTGCGCCCTTGGCCGCTTGGGGGCAGGGCGCGCTGTTGCGGAGGGTTAAGGATACAACATGGCTGCGACGCGACTGTGTCGCGCGGACGTAGTCAATCCTGGCACAGATGGGCGCCGGCCGCGCGGTGGACGAAAAAACCGCATGCCGGTGCGCCGATGTCACGCGCAGCGTGCGAGCAGCCGCTCCAGTGCGCGGTCGCGCATGCCGCTCTCTCGCAGCGCGTCCACGGTGCGCCGCACGTAATCGAGCGTCGTGCCGTAGCGGCCGGATGCGCAGCCGAACACGGTGCGCACGGTCGCCTCGGAAAGCTTGCCGGTATAGGACGCCACGTCGCGCCGCATGACGAAGGCGAGCGCCGCGACGCGCCGGCCGTCGGCGAGCACGCATGGCAGCCACGCGGGGCGGTACGAGCCCATCGGCATCTCGCGGTGCCAGAGCGCTTCGAGATGCGGCATCACGCCCTCGGCGGCAAGCCGGAACGCGACTCCCGCGCATGAACCGCCACGGTCGAGCGCGAGCACGAGGCCGGGGTGCTCCGGCGTGCCGCGGTTCACGCGCGACCACAGATACAGCCCGCGATGATAGCCATGCACGCGCGAACGGACGTTCTCGATGGTGGGGAGCCCAGGGTTCCAGATCAGCGAGCCATAGCCGAAGAGCCAGAGGTCGCTTGCGCCGTCCCAGTCCTTGAGCGTGCACGCGAGCGAGACGCGCAGTTCGTCTTCGCTGAGCAGACGCGACTCGCCCAGCGCCGGCGGATAACCGGGACAGGGCACGCGCGCGTCGCTTTCCCCGGGCGGCGCGCAGGGTTCGGCGAAGTCGGGCGTGCGCTTGTCGTTCATGGCGGCGGGCTACCTGTACGGATCGGGAAAGCCTAGCGAGTTAAGCACTTCGGTCTCGATGCCTTCCATTTCCTCGGCTTCGGCCTCGTTTTCGTGATCGTAACCCTGCGCATGCAGCGCACCGTGCACGAGCAGGTGCGCGTAGTGTGCGGCGAGCGGCTTGCCCTGCTCGGCGGCTTCCTTCTCCACCACGGAGCAGCACAGGATCAGGTCGCCCGTGACCGGATCGTCCTCGCTTTCCGCGTAAGCGAAGGTGAGCACGTTGGTCGCGTAGTCCTTGCCGCGATACGTGCGGTTGAGCGTGCGGCCCTCTTCGGCGTCGACGAAGCGCACGGTCAGCTCGGCGTCGGCGAACAGCGCGGCTCTGAGCCATGTCGCCACGGTGGCGCGCGGCAGCGCGGCCTTGTGCTCGGGGAACGCCTTCGCGGCGGGGAACTGCATGGTCAGTTTGAGTTTGGGTGCGCGGGCCATGTTGCGTGATTGCTTGTCAGACGCGATCGCGCGTCAGCGGGCGTCGCCAACGCCTTCGTCCTTTTTCGAGTGCGCGTCATACGCCTCGACGATCCGCGCGACGAGCGGATGGCGCACGACGTCCGCGCTCGTGAAGCGCGTGAGCGCGATGCCGCGCACGTTGGCGAGCACCTGCTGCGCTTCGATGAGCCCGCTCTTGTGGCCGCGCGGCAGATCCACCTGCGTGGTGTCGCCCGTCACGACCGCCTTCGAGCCGAAGCCGATCCGCGTGAGAAACATCTTCATCTGCTCGGGTGTGGTGTTCTGCGCCTCGTCGAGGATGATGAACGCGTGGTTGAGCGTGCGCCCGCGCATGTAGGCGAGCGGCGCGATCTCGATCATCTGGCGCTCGAACATCTTCGCGGTCTTGTCGAAGCCGAGCAGATCGTAGAGCGCGTCATAAAGCGGACGCAGATACGGATCGACCTTCTGCGCGAGATCGCCGGGCAGGAAGCCGAGCCGCTCGCCCGCTTCCACGGCCGGACGCGTAAGCACGATGCGCTTGACCTGGTCGCGCTCGAGCGCGTCCACGGCGCAGGCCACGGCCAGATAGGTCTTGCCGGTGCCCGCCGGCCCGATGCCGAACGTCACGTCGTGCGAAATGATCTGCTTGAGATACTCGCGCTGCGCGGGCGTGCGGCCGCGCAGGTCGGCGCGGCGCGTGTAGAGCTTCGGGCCTGGTTCCTCGGCTTCGAAGCCCTCGCGCGCGGGTTCGTCGAACGGATGATCGGGGTCGCCGCGGAAGCGCGGGTCGATTTCCGCGGCGTCGTTGCCGCCGTTGTTCCCGCCATTGGCGTTGCCGCGCACCCCGCCGTTGCCATTGCCGCGTGGATCGTTCGCCGGATTGCCGGGATGCCGCGCCTCGACGAGCGCGAGCTGGATGTCGTCGACCGAGAGCGGATCGCGCGCCTGGTTGTAGAAGTTTTCGAGCGCCGCGAGCGCGAGCCTGGCGCCGCGCCCGCGAATGCTGATGCGATGGCCGCGCCGCGCGAGCGTCACGTCGAGCGCCTGTTCGATCTGCCGCAGGTTTTCGTCGAGCGGGCCGCAGAGGTTGGCGAGCCGCGCATTGTCGTCGCGCGGCGCGGTGAATTCCAGATGCTGCTGATTGGGCTTCAAGGTGTCTCTGAACTCCTGAATTCCGGTTTGGCGCTTAGTGCGCGAGCGCCGAAGCGTCTTCGTGCGCGAGCACGAGTTCGCCGCGCAGCGAGTGCGGATACGCGTGATTGATCTTCACGTCGATCATCTGGCCGAGCAGGCGCGCATGCGAGGCGAGCGGCGCCGGAAAGTTCACGACGCGGTTGTTCCCGGTGCGGCCCGAGAGCTCGCCCGGATCCTTGCGCGAAGGGCCTTCCACGAGAATGCGCTCGACCCGGCCGACCATCGACTGGCTGATGCGCTGCACGTTCTCTTCGATCGTGGCCTGCAGGTGCTGCAGGCGCCTGAGCTTCACCTCGCGCGGCGTGTCGTCGGAGAGGTTCGCCGCGGGCGTGCCGGGGCGCGGGCTGTAGATGAACGAAAAGCTCGTGTCGTAGCCCATTTCGTCGACGAGCGCCATCATCTTCTGGAAATCCTCCTCGGTCTCGCCGGGGAAGCCGACGATGAAGTCCGTGGAGAGCGACAGGTCCGGGCGGATCGCGCGCAGCTTGCGGATGATCGACTTGTATTCGAGCACGGTGTAGCCGCGCTTCATCGCCATGAGCACGCGGTCCGAGCCGTGCTGCACCGGCAGATGCAGATGGCTCACGAGCTTGGGCACTTTCGCGTAGGCATCGATCAGGCGCTGCGTGAATTCCTTCGGGTGCGAGGTCGTGTAGCGAATGCGCTCGATGCCCGGAATCTCGGCGACGTACTCGATGAGCGTGGCGAAGTCTGCGACGTCGTGCGTGCCGGCCGTCAAGGCGCCGCCGAATTTGCCCCGATAAGCGTTGACGTTCTGGCCGAGCAGCGTGACTTCACGCACGCCCTGGTCGGCGAGGCCGGCGATTTCGGTGAGCACGTCGTCGAGCGGTCGCGAGACTTCTTCGCCGCGCGTGTAGGGTACGACGCAGTAGCTGCAGTACTTCGAGCAGCCTTCCATGATCGAGACGAATGCGCTCGGGCCTTCCACGCGCGCGGGCGGCAGATGGTCGAACTTCTCGATTTCGGGGAACGTGATGTCGACCTGCGCGCGGCCGGAGGCGCGGCGCGCGTCGATCATCTGCGGCAGGCGGTGCAGCGTTTGCGGACCGAACACGAGGTCCACGTAAGGCGCGCGCGCCACGATCGCCGCGCCTTCCTGGCTCGCCACGCAGCCGCCCACGCCGATCAGCAGGTTCGGGTTCGCTTCCTTCAGCTCGCGCACGCGGCCGAGATCGGAGAAGACCTTCTCCTGCGCCTTTTCGCGCACAGAGCAGGTGTTGAAGAGGATGACGTCCGCGTCTTCGGGCGTGTCGGTCTTCACGAGGCCACCGGCTGCGCCGAGTACGTCGACCATCTTGTCGGAGTCGTACTCGTTCATCTGGCAGCCAAAGGTCTTTACATAAACTTTCTTGGTCATCGGGTTTCGCCGTTCGCAGTGGTTGACCTGGGGGCGTCGTCCGCTTGATGCACGGTATGCATGTCAGGACTACGGTGTTTTGGGGGCCGGACGGGGTGCGTCGAGGCCGCTCCGCCTTTGCCCGCTTTTTTGCCCGTGCGCCGGATTTTCCCCGCCGGTTTTTTTCACCGGCTCGCGGGCTCATCGGCTTGTTTTTGCCGGGTTTTTGCCGATATTTGGCGGATATCGACGCGGCGGCGGATCGCTTTGCGCGCAATCCAGCATTATAGCCGTTTGCGTCTGCGGCTTTGCATCGCTTCGGCGGGGTCCGTGCGGGGCACCAGCGCCTCCAGTTCGCCGGAAGTCTGCGCGAAGCGCCCGGTCAGGAAATCGAGCAGCGCCCGCACGCGGGGCGCGAGAAAGCGGTTGCGGTGGTAGAGCGCGTGCAGCGGTGCGTCCGGGTAGCGCCACTCGGGCATCACGATCTTGAGCCGCCCCGCGCGCAAGTCGTCGGCGACGTCCCACATCGACTTCACCGCGAGGCCGTAGCCGCACAGCGCCCACTGGCGCGCCACTTCGCCGTCCGTGGATTCGAGCGCGCCGTCGAGCGGCACGGTGTACGTCTGCGCGGCGTCGCCGCGCGTGAAGCGCCATTCGTTCACGGGCCCCGCCGCCGAACCGATCACGATGCAGTCGAAGCGGGCCAGATCGTTCGGCTCGCGCGGCTCGCCGTGGCGCTCGAGGTACGCGGGGGAGGCGCACAGCACGCGGCGGTTCGGCGCGAGCCAGCGCGCCACGAGCGAGCTGTCCGGCGGCGTGCCGAAGCGGATGGCGAGGTCGATGTCTTCGAGCACGAGGTTCGAGAGCGAGTCGGTTAGCATCAGCGCGAAACGCACGTCCGGGTAGAGGTCGCGGAATTCGTCGAGCCACGTCATCAGCAGATTGCGGCCGAAATCCGACGTGGCCGAAATGCGCACCTTGCCGCGTACCGCGTTCTGGCCCTCCTGCAAGGCCGCCTTGGCGTCGTCGAGCGAGCGCAGCGCGTGCTCGCTGCACGTGAGATAGAGACGGCCTTCGTCGGTTAGGCGCAACTGGCGGGTGGTGCGGTCGAAGAGGCGCGCGTGCAGTTCAGCCTCCAGCCGCGCGAGCCGCGCGCTGGCCGCCGCGGGCGTGAGGCCGAGCTTGCGGCCCGCCGCGGAGAGGCTGCCGAGGCGCGCCGCTTCCACGAAAAGGCGCACGTCGCCGAGGTTGTCCATCGCGTGATTTTTAGAAAATTATTGAAAATGATTCAAATGCTACGCTAATTATCAAATTCATGCGTAGGCTGGACAATGCACGTGTTTTCAGGACAACCGTCGCGCCAAGGCGTACCGCCACTGCCATGCAACTCGACCACGTCACCCTCGTCACGCCCGATCTCGAAGGCACGTGCCGCTTCTTTTGCGACGTCGTCGGCCTCGAAGACGGCCCGCGTCCGCCGTTTCGCGTGGACGGCCACTGGCTTTACGCGAACGGTCGTCCGGTCGTTCATCTGGTCGATGCGACCGCGCCCGCGCAAACGGCGGCGCTCGTCGCGCCGCGCATCGATCACGTGGCGTTTCGCGTGGCGTCAGGCGACGAGTGGCGCGCGCTCGTTCAGCGGCTCTCCGCGTACCGCGTGCCCTGTCAGCGCGCCGAAGTGCCCGCGAGCGCGGAGTTGCAGCTCTTCGTCGCGCTCGCGCCCGGCGTCGTCGTCGAATTCATAACGTCGATGCCCGTTGGCGCGGCGGCCTGAAAGCGTTCGGATCCAAGGCTGCTTTTTCGGAGATTTCGATGCCTGTCCCCTTGCTCGCGCTGGCCATCAGCGCCTTCGCCATCGGCACCACCGAGTTCCTCATCATGGGCCTGCTGCCCGACGTCGCGCGCGACCTGAACGTGACGATTCCCGCCGCCGGCCTGCTCGTGACCGGCTATGCGCTCGGCGTCGCAGCCGGCGCGCCGCTGCTCGCGGCGCTCACGAGCCGCATGCCGCGCAAGTTCGCGCTGCAATTGCTGATGGGCGTGTTCATCGTCGGCAACGTGATGTGCGCCGTGGCGTCGAACTATTCGCTCCTGATGGTGGCGCGCGTCGTGGCCTCGTTCGCGCATGGGTCGTTCTTCGGCATCGGCGCCGTGGTGGCCGCTTCGCTCGTGCCGCAGGAAAAGCGGGCGAGCGCGATCGCGCTGATGTTCACCGGCCTCACGCTCGCCACCGTGCTGGGCGTGCCGTTCGGCACGGCTGTCGGCCAGCAGTTCGGCTGGCGCGTCGCGTTCTGGATCGTGAGCGGCCTTGGCGTGATTTCGCTCGTCGGCGTGACGGCGCTGGTGCCCAATCACCACGATAGCGGTCCCGCGGGCCTGGGCCACGAGCTGCGTGTGCTGCGCGACCCGCGCGTTTGGCTCGCGCTCGGCATGACGGTGCTCGGTTTTGGCGGCGTGTTCGTCGTGTTCACCTACATCGCGCCGATTCTCGAGCAGGTGAGCGGCTTCACGCCGCGCGGCGTGACGCTGATGCTCGTGCTCTTCGGCGTCGGGCTCACGCTCGGCAACACGCTGGGCGGCAAACTCGCGGACCGCGCGCTGATGCCGTCGCTCATGGGCATTCTCGTGATGCTCGCCGTCGTCATGGCCATCTTCACGAAGACGAGCCACGCGATCTGGCCGGCTGCGGTCACGGTGTTCGTCTGGGGCATCGCCGCGTTCGCGACGGTGCCGCCGCTGCAGATGCGCGTGGTCGCGAAGGCCGCGGCGGCGCCGAATCTCGCCTCGACGCTGAACATCGGCGCGTTCAACGTCGGCAACGCGATGGGGGCGTGGATGGGCGGCCTCGCCATCGCGCACGGCGTGGCGCTCGATTCGCTGCCGTGGGTGGCCGCGGCGGTTTCGCTGGCGGCGCTCTTGCTCACGTGGGCGGCGGCGCGGCTCGACGCACGCGGCGCACCGCTGCGTGGCGCGAGCATGACGGCGCGCCAGGATGCGTGAGCGATGCGGCCGTCTGATTCGGCCGTCTTATGGAACGGATGGGCCTTATACGCAGGGCGCGAAAGCAATCCCGTAATCGCGCTCTGCAATGCTGATAACAGTGTGAAGATAACTTCGTTGGGCGCGCCAGGTCGCGATGCTAGTCTTGCCTCCATTCATGCTCTTGCGCCGCTTTTCGCGCGGCGCGCCCGGAGACAGCCATGCGTTCACCCCTCGCGCTCGTGCGCGACGCGCAGCCCGATGCTGCGCACAACGAAGGAACTTACGACACGCTCGAATACCTCGTGGGCGTGAATCTCGCGCGGCTGCGCGCCGAGCGCCAGCTTTCGCTCGATGCGCTCGCACGCGCTTCGGGCGTCTCGCGCGCGATGCTCGCGCAGGTGGAGTCGGCGCGCAGCGTGCCGTCGATCAAGGTGCTGTGCAAGGTCGCGGCGGCTTTGAAGGTTTCGGTCTCGGCGTTCCTGCGGCGGCATGCCGTGAATGGCTTCGAGCATCTGCCCGCCGAGCGCGCGCCGCGCCTCGTTTCCGCCGATGGCCGATATTCGGCGCGCGCGCTTTATCCGGACGGGCAGCCCGCTGCCGCCGAATTCCACGAGCTGCGCATCGCGCCCCTGCATACCGAAGTCGGCGTGCGCCGCCCGCCAGGCACGACGGTGAACCTCGTGGTGAGCGAAGGCACGCTCGAAGTGAGCGTGCACGACCGACGCCAGTTGCTCGCGACCGGCGACGCGATCGTGTTCGACGCCGACCAGCCGCACAGCCTGCGCAATCCCGGCGACACCGAAGCACGTGTGTTCCGCGTCACGCTCAACGCCGAGACGCCGCCACGCTGGGACGTGCCCGCCGCAGCCGGAACAGCGGTATCGGCCGGGACGGACGAAGCAGTGGCGGCGCAGCCGGCATGAGTGAGAGCGTTCGTCCTGCCGTTCTGGCTATGCCGCATTGCATAAGCCGCGCTCCGAAGAAATTGTCCGGCCGCGCTTTTTTGCGCTGCACGATCGTGCGGCCTGTTGTATCCTTTGCCCGCCGGTTGATCCGGTAATCAGTGCGTCTTCAGGGCGGGGTGAAATTCCCCACCGGCGGTATGCCGGCCGCGCCGCAAGGCAAGGCCGGCGAGCCCGCGAGCGCTTGCGCGAGTCTCATGTATGTCGTGCGCAGGGTCAGCAGATCTGGTGCGAAGCCAGAGCCGACGGTTACAGTCCGGATGAAAGAAGATGTGCAGATGGTCATGTTTGCCCATCCGCCGCGGCGCTTTGGCCGATATGCCGGCGTCCCCGATTTCCGGGGTGCCCGGCACGTTGGCTCAACGACGCGTGCCGGGGATTCCTGTCTGTTTGCAATGCCCTGAAACGTTTTTCGCTAACTCTCGCGAGGAGCGTTTCACATGTCCTTTACTGCCAGTTCCACTTTCGCTTCGTCTTCCGTCGAGCCGCTCGACGCCGCCGCCGATCTTCCGTTCCTCGATACCGAACCGGTGCCCCCGCGCATCGCCGCCGCGCTGCAGGCCATGCGCGAAGGCCGCCCGGTCGTGCTGCAGGACGATCATGACCGCGAGGACGAAGCCGACCTCATCGTCGCCGCCGAGCGCCTCACGACCGAAACGATGGCGCTCTTCATCCGCGAGTGCAGCGGCATCGTATGCCTGTGCCTGCCGGACGAAAAAGTGCGCTCGCTCGAACTGCCCCCGATGGTGGCGCACAACGAAAGCCGCAATCGCACTGCGTTCACGGTGTCGATCGAGGCGCGCGATGGCGTGAGCACGGGCGTTTCGGCCGCCGATCGCGTGACGACGATCCGTGCCGCGATCGCCCCGAACGCCAGGCCAGCCGATATCGTGCGTCCCGGCCACGTGTTTCCGCTGCGCGCACAGAAGGGCGGCGTGCTGGCGCGCCGCGGCCACACCGAAGGCACCGTCGATCTCGCGGTGCTCGCGGGCCTGACGCCTGCTGGCGTGCTGTGCGAGCTGATGAACCCGGACGGCACGATGGCGCGCGGCAAGCAGGTCGACGACTTCGCGAAGCTGCACAACCTGCCGATGCTCACGATCGCCGAGCTGGTGGCGTTTCGCGAGTCGCTCGCCGCCGCGCGCGAGCGTTGCGCCGAGCCGGCTTGAGGTGCCCTGAAGCGGCACTTCCGAGGCTGACGATCGACGCGGCGCCCCAAAGCGCCGCGTCGCGTTTGCCGAGCGGTTTGCGCACCACTATGGCGCGGGGGCCTTGCGGTCCGTGTGCCCGCGCAGCGCTTGTCGCGCCGCCTCGCCTTACGATTGCACGTCGCCGAATTCGCCGCGCACACCGGCCTCGACGAGCGCCGGCAGCTCTTCCATGTGCGCCATGATGCGCGTCATGCCCATCTCGCGCAGCACGTCGGCATAGCCTGAAGGAATGTGGCTCGCGCCGACGAACGCGATCGTTTTCATGCCCGCCGCCCGTGCGGCGTTCAAGCCCGCAATGCTGTCCTCGACGACGAGGCAGCGCGCCGGCGCCACACCGAGTTGCCGCGCGGCGTGCAGATACACGTCCGGATAAGGCTTGGGCCGAGCGACCTGTTCCGCGCTGAAGATGCGCTCGCCGAAGATCGCGTCGAGTCCCGCTCGCCGCACCGAAGCGTGCACGCGCGAAAGACGGCTGTTCGAGACGACGGCGGCCGGCAGCGAAACCCGACGCAACGCGTCGCGTACGCCGTTGATCGGGCTCACCGACTCGGCGATGGCGGCTTCGCAGCGATGCTCGATCGTCTCGAGAAAATCCCCCGGCATCGTAAGGTCGAAGCGGGTGGCGACGTCGGCGAGAAAGCGGGAGGTTTGCTGCCCGAACGCCGCATTCACGGCGGCATGGAAATCGATGCCGGGAAAAGTGCTGCTCAGCGTTTCGAAGAGAACGCGGTCGGCAATGACTTCGCTGTCGACGAGCACGCCGTCACAGTCGCAGATGAGATGGTCGATCATGCGTGAAACGAGAGGTCAGGCGACGTGCGGATCGAGGGCCTGCGCGTGCGTCTGAGCCAGACTGGCGGGAAGGTGGAAACCCCTAATGATACGTGCTTTTGCTTCTCTCACGCCGGGCATGCCGCTCGCGCTGCTTAGCCATCGCTCGCAGCGTTCAGGTCGCCAGCGTCGGCCCATGCCTTCGCCGCGCCGATCGCGCGCTGCCAGCCGGCTAGGCACCTTGCGGCATCGGCGCGCGGCAGCGAGGGCGAGAAGCGGCGCTCGAGCATCCACTGCTGCTGCAATTCGTCCACATCTCGCCAGAATCCCACCGCAAGCCCCGCCAGATACCCTGCGCCCAGCGCCGTGCTTTCACTCGAGCGTGGCCGCAGGACGTTCACGCCCAGCAAATCGGCCTGGAACTGCATGAGCAGATTGTTCGCGCATGCACCGCCATCCACGCGCAATTCGTTTACGCGCATGCCGGAATCGGCCTCCATGGCGGCGAGTACGTCGAACGATTGATACGCGATCGAGTCGAGCGCCGCCCGGGCGATGTGCGCGGCGGTCGTGCCGCGCGTGACGCCGAAGAGCGAGCCGCGCGCGTGCGCGTTCCAGTGCGGCGCGCCCAGCCCCGCAAAGGCGGGCACGAGGTACACGCCGTCGCTGTGCGCCACGCGTGCCGCGAGCGTTTCGATTTCCGCGGCGCTGCGAATGACGCCGAGCCCGTCGCGCAACCACTGCACCACCGCGCCCGCGATGAAAATGCTGCCTTCGAGCGCGTACTGCGTTTGTCCGCCCGCTTGCCAGGCGATGGTCGTGACGAGATTGTGGCTCGACTCGATGGGTTGCGCGCCCGTGTTCATCACGAGGAAACAGCCGGTGCCGTAGGTGTTTTTCACCATGCCGGGCCGCATGCACATTTGTCCGAACAGCGCCGCATGCTGGTCGCCGGCCACGCCGGCGAGCGGGATTTCAGATGCAAATAGCGACGCCGCCGTGCGCGCATAGACCTCCGACGACGAGCGCACCTCGGGCAGCATGCTGCGCGGAATCTCGAAGAGTGCGAGCAGCTCTTCGTCCCAGCGCAGCGCGTGGATGTCGAAGAGCATCGTGCGCGCGGCGTTGGTGACGTCGGTGGCATGCAGCGCGCCGCGCGTGAGGTGCCATAGCAGCCAGCTATCCACCGTGCCGAACGCGAGCCGTCCCGCACGTGCCTTTTCGCGCGCACCCTCGACGTGATCGAGAATCCAGCGGATTTTCGTAGCCGAGAAGTAAGCGTCGATCGGCAGGCCCGTTCTCGCGCGTACCATCGGCTCGAGGCCGCGTGCCTTCAATTCGTCGCAATAGCCTGCCGTGCGGCGGTCCTGCCATACGATGGCGTTGTACACGGGCCGACCTGTTGCGCGGTCCCACACGATGGTCGTTTCGCGCTGGTTCGTGATGCCGATGGCCTCGATCGCCGCCGCCCCGACGCCCGCACGCGTGAGCGCCTCCGCCGCGACGCCCGCCTGGCTCGACCAGATATCGCTCGGGTCGTGCTCGACCCAGCCGGGGCGCGGATAAAGCTGCGCGAACTCCTTTTGCGCGAGCGCGACGATCTCGCCGCGGCGGTCGAGCAGCAGGGCGCGCGAACTCGTCGTGCCCTGATCGAGTGCGAGGACGTACGAGCCGGCGAGTGAATGAGGCATCGCGCAGTCTCCTTGAGTGGTGGCCCGGCGGCGCGCGCGGCGGCCGGCGCACTACGACACACCGCGGCGAACGAAACAGCGAACCCAGCATAGCCGGAGAGCGCTCTGCGGTCGCCTCGGCCGAACGGCCAGGGTGTCGGGCGTGCGGCTCGGTGCGACAATAGCCGCGTGGAAATGCTTTGGTTCTAACCAGTCGAAAACGATAACGAGGCAATCATGCGTGGAATGGCGATGATCGGTGCAGCGGTGCTGCTCGCGGGGTGTGTGGGCGCGCCGGCGGGGCCCGAAGGCGGCGGGCGCGCGCCGTCGCTCGCCGCCTTGCAGCAGATGTGCGGCGGCCAGCCGGTGGATTTCGGTGCGTATGCGCCGGGCGTCTACTCGGCTATTTTCGACGCCTGGGTCGCCAATCGGCGCGGCAGGCTCCCTCAGGACCGGTTTTGCGGCTTCCAGGCCGCGCTTGCGCAGCAGTACGCCACGCTCGGCAAGAGCGGCGAGCGGGGGGCGCGCGACCAATGGGTGAACTTCCTCAATGAACAGCGTGCACAGGCGCTGAGCTGGCGCGCATCGGTCGACCCCACGCTGCGGGCCGGCTAGGCGCCAGGCGGCTGCTTGCGCGGCTGGGCGTGCGCGTACCCGTGCGCATGAGGTCGCACGCGCACCTTTGGCGCAAGCGGACAGTCGCCGCGCATGAGCGGAGCGTGAACGCACAAAAAAATGGTCACGCGGGCATGAAGCGCGCGGGTCCGCGTGACCATGCACTGCAGGCGCGTACGTCTACTGCCGTGCGCCTGCATCGGGGACGTGCCCGTCTATGCGGGCTGGCGGACGATTTCCTCGCGTCCGCCCAAATCGAAAAGGGGCAATGGAGCCTGTGGCTGGGCGGGCACCCGGCCAGCCGGCTCAGACTACGAACACCGTTTGATGGCGCGCAACGCGGAGTCGCCGATTTCGGTTAGTCGCCATTGCTGGAGGCCGGAGGCGAGGCGCTCCAGTTGGACGAGCTGTCGTTCGAGCAGGGCGTCCAGTTCTTCTCGTTCCATGTCGAGCTGGTTGGGGGCGTCCTTGACTAGCAGCAGGGTGGCGAATTCATGCGGACTCAGCATCGTTCTCTCCGTGTTGCCGCATCAGAGGTCGCCGGTTGCGGCCCGCAGGGCGGCCCGGCGACAGGAATGCGGTGGTGTGAGCGAAAGCCTGCGACCGTGCAGACCGACTGTCGGGAAGGACCGGCCGCCCGATCGCGCCTGTGCGCGGCCAAAACGGCATCCAGCCCGGGATCTGCCTCGGGGAACTGGAGTGTAGTCAACGCCGCTGCGTTGTACAAACCACATCCCGAAAATATTCCGTTTGACATTCGTGCCGGTACGCGGCGGTTGTGCGAGCCGTGAAGATTCGTGATTTCACTTGAAGTTCGTGCGGCGTTGCGGCACAGCCCAGCCGACCCAGCGCGCATGGCGGGCGATGGGTATCCTATTTGCGGTTCGGATGCAGTCACGGCTTGCATGCAGCAAGCGAAGAACAGCCAGGCACAGTGCCGCTGCGCATGATGCATCGCAAGAAGACATCTATTCCAGGAACTGTGGGGAACGGGCCCGGTCTGTGCTTCATGACTGCAGCTACGCGAAACAACAGCTAAGATGCATACGGGATGGCTGGTAACTTTCACCGCGCGTAAGGCATGTGGCATGGCGGGCCTCGGGGGGCTCCGGTCATGCGCCGCGCGTGGTGAGCGTAGATACCGCTTCGGGAGTACGACACAATGCGTAACGAAAACGAGCCTCGCCATGTAATGCCCTGGCGCATCGAAGACATCGATCTCACACGTATCGACCGTCAGCGCGCCGCCGCCAACGAAGACTTGATGCTGCTCCTGTGCGCCTCTTCGTTCATCGAAAGCGGCTCCGACCTCTACACCAGCAACCTGAGCGTGTTCTTCAACGGCGACCCCGAGGTTTCCGGGTGGCTTACCCGCGAATGGGAGCCCGAGGAGCTTCAGCACGGCCGTGCGCTAAAGACCTACATTCAATACGTTTGGCCCGAGTTCGATTGGGACACGGCCTTTCGGAACTTCATCGACGAGTATTCGAAAACCTGTTCGTTCGAGGAGTTCGAAAGAACGCGCGCGCTCGAAATGGTCGCGCGCTGCGTGGTCGAGACGGGCACCGCGACGCTCTACCGCGCCATCGGCGAGTGCTCGAACGAGCCCGTGCTCAAGGAAATCACCGACAACATCCGCAGCGACGAAGTGCGTCACTACAAGCATTTTTTCCGCTATTTCAAGAAGTACAACCAGATAGAAGGGCACGGGCGCTTCGCCGTATTGGGTGCGCTCATGCGCCGCGTGATGGAGATCAAGAACGAGGATTCCGAAATCGCGTTGCGCCATGTGTTCGCGGGTCGCTACCCCGACCGCGTGCGTGACGAGGCCTATAACCGTGAACTCACCGCGCGCGTGAACAGGCTGGTGCGCCACAATCTTTCCGCCGACATGTGCGTGAAGATGCTGCTCAAGCCGCTCGATCTACCCGCGAAGATCCAGCCGGGCGTGCATTATCCGCTCGCGAAGATCACGCAACATGTGTTCTTCCGCTAACGCTTCGGCACACGCGAAAGCCTTCATACGAAAACGACAAAGCCCGCTGCAAGGCGGGCTTTGTCGTTTACTGACGCGCGCGGGCCGGCGCTACGCAGAGGTTAGCGATCGCGCTGGCCGTTGCCGTCGCGGCGTGAATTGCCGCTGGGGCGGCCGCCGAGCAGCGCGCCGGGGTTCGCTTGCGATTTGCGTTGCGGGCGGCCCAGTGCGCTTTCGTGCGAGACGCCGCGCTGGCTTTCGCGGCGCGTGTGCTCGCCGCGTCCGCCCTGAGCGCCGTGATTCGCGCCTTGCTTCACAGGCTTGGCGGTGCGCAGGCCGTTCGACGCGGGTTTGGCCGGGCGCTGCCCGCCGTTGCCACCGCCGCCGTTGCCACTGCCATTGGCTGCGTGTGCGCGGTTGCCTTCGCGATTGCCGCCGCGCGATTCATGCGATTCGCGGGAGTCCCGCGCCTGCGTTTGCGCGGGGCGCCCGCCGTTGGCGCCATTGTTCGATGTGCCGCGGCCCTGGCCTTGCCCCTGGCGCGGTGAGCGGCCTTGCGGCTGGCTGCGGCGCTGGATGGGTTCGGGCTTCGCGTTCGGGTCGGGCTCGAAGCCCGGTATGACCTCTCGCGGCACCGCGCGCCTGATCAGCTTCTCGATGTCCTTGAGCAGTTGATGCTCGTCCACGCACACGAGCGAGACCGCCTCGCCCGTCGCGCCCGCGCGGCCCGTGCGGCCGATGCGGTGAACGTAGTCCTCGGGCACGTTCGGCAGATCGTAGTTGACGACGTGCGGCAGCTGGTCGATATCGATGCCGCGCGCGGCGATGTCGGTGGCGACCAGAACCTGCAGCGTGCCGTCCTTGAACTCGCTCAAGGCGCGCGTGCGTGCGGACTGGCTCTTGTTGCCGTGAATCGCGAGCGCGCTGATGCCGTCCTTCGTGAGCTGTTCGGCGAGGCGGTTGGCGCCGTGCTTCGTGCGCGTGAACACGAGCACCTGGAACCAGTTGTGCTGGCGGATGAGATGCGTGAGCAGATCGCGCTTGCGGTCGCGATCGACGGGATAGATCTTCTGCGCAACCGTTTCCGCGGTGGTGTTGCGGCGCGCGACTTCGATGAGCGCCGGCGAGTCGAGCAAGCTGTCGGCGAGCGCCTTGATCTCGTCGGCGAAGGTGGCCGAGAAGAGCAGGTTCTGGCGTTGCGGCGGCAGCTTCGCGAGCACGCGCTTGATGTCGTGGATGAAGCCCATGTCGAGCATCCGGTCGGCTTCATCGAGCACGAGAATTTCGAGCTGCGAGAGGTCGATGGTCTTCTGCTGCATGTGGTCGAGCAGGCGTCCCGGCGTCGCGACCACGATATCCACGCCGCGCCTGAGCGCGTCGATTTGCGGATTGATGCCCACGCCGCCGAACATCACGGTGGACTTGAGCTTCAAATACTTGCCATAGGCGCGCACGCTTTCCTCGACCTGTGCCGCAAGCTCGCGCGTGGGCGTGAGGATCAGCGCGCGCACCACGCGCTTGCCGCCTGCGGCCGGCGGCATGTCCGACAGGCGCTGCAGGATCGGCAGCGTGAAGCCGGCGGTTTTGCCGGTGCCGGTTTGCGCGCCGGCGAGCAGGTCGCCGCCGCCGAGCACGGCGGGAATCGCCTGCGCCTGGATGGGCGTGGGCGTGGTGTAGCCGAGTTCGTTGACAGCGCGGACCAGCGGTTCGGACAAGCCGAGAGAATCGAAAGACATAAAGACCTGTTGTATTGCAGTAGCGCGGGCTTTGCTGCGCGGGCCGGAGGGCGCGTTGCGCCGCCAAAGCGGTGTTGCCGGGGGCGCATGCGCCAGGCGTTGCCGCTTCTTCGCGTTGTTCGGACGGCGCGCCAGTGCGCACGCCGCGTCTTCTTCATGGAACGGACGGTCTATCAAGACACGTCGTCTGGCGTTAAGTTGCATCGCGTGGCCGCGAACACTGCGGCGACCGTGCGATGGCTTCGCATTGACGCGTCACGCGACATAGCGCGCGACGCTCACGAATTGACAAACGCTCCCGGCGAGCACGAACAGATGCCAGATTCCATGTCCGTGCCGGATGCGTTCGTCATTGACGAAAAAATAAATGCCGGCGCTGTAAATGACGCCGCCGGCCAGCAGCCACGCCGTTCCGCCCGGCGGCAAGGCGTCGACGAGCGGGCGAACCGCAACCACCGCGAGCCAGCCCATCACCACGTAGAGCACCATCGAGAGCGCCCTCGTGCGCCGCCCGAGCGTGAGTTCCTGCGCGATGCCCAGGGCCGCGAGCCCCCAGCTCACGCCGAAGAGCGACCAGCCCCAAGGTCCGCGCAGCGTCACGAGTGTGAACGGAGTATAGCTTCCCGCGATCAGCAGATAGATCGCCGCATGGTCGCACTTCTGCAGCACGGCCTTCAGACGGACACCCCGCACGCCGTGATACAGCGTCGAGATTGTGTACAACGCACACAACATCGCGCCGTAAACGGCGAAGCTCACGACCTTGTACGCGTCGTGATCCAGCGCCGCGAGCGTCACGAGCGAAACCAGCCCCGCTACCGACAACATCGCGCCCACGAGGTGAGTAATGCTGTTCAGACGCTCACCGGCGTGCATGACGACCACTCCTTGTTCTTCTTGCCCGCAGCGCGCGCTGGCGGAACATCGTTCCCGCCGGCGTGGCGCAGTGCTCAACCACAGTGCTCAATCTCAGCGTTCAAAACCATGCCGACGGGCCACGGAACCGCCTTCATCGCGCGGGCCGTCGCCAAATGGCGAAGGGCGCAGCCCGCGTTCCCTGCGGACTGCGCCCTGGTCAGGCAGACGCCACTATAGCAGTAACGGCCTGCATGGAACCGTCGCACGGGCTAAAGCCCTAACGGCGGCCGGCAGCTCTGCATGGGACCAGAGCAAGCGCTAAAGCGCCAACTCTGGTCGACAGCCCTGCATGGGACCAGAGTAAGCGCTAAAGCGCCAACTCTGGTCGACAAAACGAGCGTCAGTCGAGCGGCGACGAGCGCAGATCCGCAACCTGCTGCGGCGAAACCGGCGTGCCCTTGTTGCCCCAGGACATACGGATGAACGTGACGACCGCCGCGACCTCCTGGTTCGAGAGCGACTGCGCGAACGGCGGCATGCCGTACGGGCGCGGGTTGCCCCCGGTGCTCGGCGGATAGCCGCCGTTGAGCACCATGCGGATCGGGTTCACGGCCGAATGCATCTGGATCGACTGGTTGTTCGCAAGGGGCGGGAAGTTCGGCGGCATGCCGAGACCGTTGTCCGCGTGACACTTCGCACACTGGTCATGGTAGATCTTCTGACCTTGTTGCAAGAGTTCGCCACCGAACGCTTCCGACGTTTCCATCTGCATCGTCTCGGGCGCTTCCTTCTTCTGCGGAATGGTCTTCAGGTACGAGGCCATCGCGTGAATATCGTCGTCCGAGAGATATTGCAGACTGTTGTGGATGACGTCCGCCATCGGACCGAACACGGCGCCGCGCTCGGAAACGCCGGTCTTCAGCAGGCTCGCGATGTCCCGGATGTCCCAGTCGCCAAGGCCGCCTTCGCTGCCCGTGAGCGAGGGCGCGTACCAGTTCTGCAGCGGGATCAGGCCGCCCGCGAAGGCCGCCGAGTTGACCGGGCCGCCCACGGCGTTGATCGACGTGTGGCACATGCCGCAGTGGCCAAGGCCTTCCACGAGATACGCGCCGCGGTTCCATTCGACCGACTTGGTCGGGTCGGCCTTGTAGTCGCCTTCGCGGAAGAACAGCGTGCGCCAGCCGATCAGCAGGTTCCGGTTGTTGAACGGGAACTTGAGCTCGTGCGGACGGCTGGGCACGTTCACGGGCGGGACCGAGCGCAGGTAGGCGTAGATCGCGTCGGAGTCGGCGCGCGTGACCTTCGTGTAGCTCGCGAACGGGAACGCCGGATAGAGCAGGCTGCCGTCCTTCGAGCGGCCCGTGTGCATGGCGCGATAGAAGTCGTCGGCGCTCCACTTGCCGATGCCGTACTGGTCGTCGGGCGTGATGTTGGGCGTGTAGAGCGTGCCGAAGGGCGTGGCCATCGGCAGGCCGCCCGCGAACATCTGGCCGCCGCGCACGGTGTGGCACGCGATGCAGTCGCCGGCGCGGGCGAGATACTCGCCTTTCTTGATGAGATCGGCCTGGTCGGCGGGCGTCGCGGCTTGCGCGGCGCCGTTGTGCAGATAGTCGGTGCCCGACCAGAGCACCGGCACGAGAGCCGCGGCGGCGGCCACGACGACGGCGGAAAGTGCGAACAGGGACTTGCGGTTCATATTGGCTGTCTCCCCCGGCGCCTTATTGCGGTTCGCTGCCGCATGCAAGCGGCGTCTTCAACGAGCCAGCCGGCGCCGGCACGGGGTTCTGCGGCGCGCTCTGCGTGGAGAGCCAGGCCGCGACCGCGTTCACGTCTTCGTCGGTGAGGCGCGTGGCGACCTCGTGCATGCAGTCGGGCGCCTTCGCATGCCGCGAGCCCGAGCGCCAGGCGCCGATCTGCGCGCTGATGTAGTCCGAATGCAAACCGACGAGGCCCGGAATCGCAGGCTCCATGCCGGTGAGCTTCGCGCCGTGGCAGGCCGCGCAGGCGGGCACCTGTTTGGCCGGATCGCCGTGCAGGACGATTTGCTGGCCGCGCGCGAGCGTGTCGCCGCCGACCGAAGGCTTCGCGGGCGGCGGGTAGGGCGGCCGCTGCTGCGAGAAGAACGTGGCGATCTCGTGCAGGTAGTCGTCGGAGAGATAGGTGACCAGATAATTCATCGGAGGGTACTTGCGGCGACCCTCGCGGAAGTTCATTAGCTGGTTGAACAGGTACTCGGCCGGTTTGCCGGCGAGACGCGGGAAGTAGTCGTTGTCGGTGCCCTGGCCGTGCGCGCCGTGGCACGCGGTGCAACCCTGCACGCGTGCTGCTATGGTGTCGGGGGCTTTGGGCTGCGGGGCCGATGCCGCTGTCTGGGCATGTGCAGCGCCGAGAACGCCGGTCGCTCCGAGCAAAAGTGCTGCTCCCAGAGGTGCGACGAGCGGAATGAGCGGTCGGAAGATACGTCTTGGGGACACGCGTAACTCCATCTTTATCGTGGACCTGACCAGGCTTCGAACGGCCCGGCTTGCAGGCTGCGCGCGATGAAAGCAGACGACCGTGCGCGCTGCGGCGACGCAGCAGATTCTATCATCCGGCACTGACAGTGACCATTTGCCACATGCGCCGTGCGCGCCGGCGATACCCTCGATGCGCCTTCACATCACGTTTGTGTCCGATCGCCGCAGCGTTGCCGGTTATGATTCTGCACCTGTTCGCCAAACGGTGACACGGGGTTGTCCCGCACCCGCGCCACACTCGCGGGGAGCTTGATGCCGCGCGCATGAGGCGGGCGGCGTTCACTTCGCGCGTGTTCCGGCGGGCTTGCAGTGAGTACGCGTTGAACCGAATGGCGCGGCGCCTATCGAAGCAGGCACCCTTGCGGGACGCGCGTGCGTCCCGCTGCCGTTTTCATGTTGTTTCCTTGCCACCCGTCTCGATGATTCCAATTGCAATTTGCCTGGCGTTGCTGCAAGGCCGCCTTTGTTCTTCGCGTGACGTTCGCGCAAACCGCCGTCCGGGGGAGGGCGAGGTCCGATGAAAGCTGACTGGCTCTGGATCGGGCAGGTCGCCATGGCGGCCATCGTCAACGTTGCGTACGCATTCGCGCTCGGCTCGGCGTTCTATGGCGCGTGGCTCGACAAGGACGGCCGCACGGCCGTCGCGCCGGCGCGCCTCGCATGGCTGCGCGCGCAACGCTCGCTGCGTGCGTCGGCGCTCGTGCTCGTCGTCGCGCTGTTCATGTGGATGCTTTACGAAAGCGCGTCGATCAGCGGCGAGCCGTTGCCCGGCGCGTTCGGCGTGGTGGGCACGGTGCTTTCGCAAACGCACGTGGGCCACGCATGGTCTGTCGCATTCGCGGGCGCGTTCGTACTGCTCGGCTGCGCGTTCGCGGCGTCGAGCGTGGCGCGCGACGGCGTGCTGTGGCTCGCGCTCGTCGCCGTCGCGGCGGGACGCGCGGGCCTCGGCCATGCAGCCGACTCGGGCTTCGCCTCGGCCGCGCTCGGCCTCCATACGTTGCATTTGCTGAGCACCAGCGCGTGGAGCGGCATCGTGATGGCCGGGGGGCTCGCCGTGCTGCCGGCGCTCGGCGCATCGACCGCGCGCGGCGTGCTGATCCGCACGGCGGGCCAGGTCTCGAACGTGGCGCTATTCGCGGTAGGCTTCGTGATCGCGACGGGCGTGTTCGACGCCGTGCGCGGCAGCGGCGGCTCCCTCGACGCCATCGTGGGCAGCAACTGGGGCCGCGTGCTGTTGCTGAAGGCCGTGCTCGTCGCGCTGGCGCTTGCGCTCGGCGGCTTCAACCGGCTCGTGGCGATGCCCGAGCTGCGGCGCGCGGCCTCCACGGCGGCGGCGCGCCGCTTCGCTCATGTGATCCATCTCGAAGCGATCGTGATGATCGGCGTGCTGGTGGCCGCGGCGGCGCTCGCGCACAGCGTGCCGGGTTACGTGTTGCAGGGCTGAAACATCGTCGATGGCGCCCGCTGCGTGCAGGCGCTCACTCGTAGCCGAGCAGGTGGCTGAGGATCGGCGAGAAGAAGAGGGCGATCGCGCTGCCCACGACCTTGCCTTCGAGTTCCGCGAGCGCCGCCGCCGACGCGGCGTCCTGGATCAGCATAGCCAGTTGCGGCGCGCACCACAGCGCCGCGGCGCCGATTCCGGCGTACTCCACGAGGGCAATGCGCCACCCGCGCGCGAAGGCGATGGCGGCGGCGAGCACGCGCAGGAAGCCGAACGCGACGAGCGCGCCCACAGCGGCCTGTTCGCGGACGAGATACTCGGGAAGCGACGCGTCCATGGAGTCCCTTGCAAGGCAATCGATGGTTTGCAGGGGACCCAGCAAGTAGCAGGCCAGTGGGCGACGCTGGCGGCCGCATTACGCGCTCGGCGGCGGGCGCGCCTTGATCGGCGCGGCTATGCATGAGTTGACTGTGTGCGCAAACGACATAAGCCGTCCGCACCGGGCGCCGTGAAGCGCGCATCCAGGGGCGAAACGTTACGCCGCTGAAATGCGCGGCTTCATGTGACGCCCGCCGCGCGCTCGGGCGTTCAAGCCCGCATCACCATTCGGCGACGCTGCCGTCCTCGTGACGCCACACCGGATTGCGCCAGCGGTGGCCCGTCTTCGCCATCTCGCGCACCTTCTCTTCGTTCACGTCGATGCCGAGGCCCGGGCCCTGCGGAATCGAGACGAAGCCGTCCTCGTACCTGAAAACGTCGGGATTCCTGATGTAGTCGAGCAAGTCGTTGCCCTTGTTGTAATGGATGCCGAGGCTTTGCTCCTGGATGAACGCGTTGTAGCTCACCGCGTCGATTTGCAGACACGTTGCGAGCGCGATCGGCCCGAGCGGGCAGTGCAGCGCGAGCGCGACGTCGTAGGCTTCGGCCATCGCGGCGATCTTGCGGCATTCGGTGATGCCGCCGGCGTGCGAGGCGTCGGGCTGGATGATGTCCACGTAGCCGCCCGCGAGAATGTGCTTGAAGTCCCAGCGCGAGTAGAGCCGCTCGCCCAGCGCGATCGGCGTGCTCGTCTGGTTGACGATGTCGCGCAGCGCTTCGACGTTCTCGGAGAGCACCGGCTCCTCGATGAACATCAGCTTGAACGGATCGAGCTCTTTGGCGAGCACCTTGGCCATCGGCTTGTGCACGCGGCCATGGAAATCCACGCCGATGCCGACGTTCGGCCCCACGGCCTCGCGCACCGCCGCGACGTTGTTGATGACGCCCTGGACCTTGTCGAAGGTGTCGATGATCTGCAGTTCTTCCGAGCCGTTCATTTTCACGGCCTTGAAGCCGCGCTCGACCACGGCGCGCGCGTTGTTGGCGACGTCGCTCGGGCGGTCACCGCCGATCCACGAATAGACCTTGATCCTGTCGCGCACCTGGCCGCCCAGCAGCGCATGAACGGGCACGCCGTGATGCTTGCCTTTAATGTCCCAGAGCGCCTGGTCGACGCCGGCAATGGCGCTCATCGAAATCGGGCCGCCGCGGTAGAAGCCCGCGCGGTACATGACCTGCCAGTGGTCTTCGATGAGCAGCGGGTCCTTGCCGATCAGGTAGTCGGCGAGTTCATCGACGGCGGCGGCGACCGTATGCGCGCGGCCTTCGACGACCGGTTCGCCCCAGCCGATGATGCCCTCGTCGGTTTCGATCTTCAGAAAGAGCCAGCGCGGCGGGACGACGAAGGTTTCGAGCCTGGTGATTTTCATGCGGAGTCTCCTGTCGACGGGATTTGGCGCTTTAGCGCGGGGTCCCATCCATGCGAAGCGGAACGGCAGGACGGTGCGCGAACAGCACGTCTTCAAGCGCACATGCTACTGCAAAAATCGCCTTTAAGTGCTATTAATAGTATTATTCATGGCGAGTTCCCAGTATCTGGGCCCGGACGCATTCCCGACAACTGAAGGAGAACGGCGATTCAACGCGACCTGCACGGCACGGTGGCTTACGAACTGGGCAGCGCGATCTTGCGCGGCGACTATCCGCCCGCGTCGGTGCTGCCGCGCGAGGCCGAATTGATGGAAACCTTCGACGTGAGCCGCACGGTGCTGCGCGAGGCGCTGCGGACGCTCACCTCGAAGGGGCTCGTGGAGTCGCGCCCGCGCGTGGGCACGCGGGTGCGCGCGCGCGACGCCTGGAACCTGCTCGATGCCGATGTGCTCGACTGGTACGCGCGCGTCGCGCCGCCGCTCGCTTTCGCGCTCAAGCTCCAGGAAATGCGCGAGATGATCGAGCCGTTCGCGGCGGGGCTGGCGGCGAGCGCGCACGATGCCGATTCGCTAGCGTCGCTTGCCGGCGCGCATGGGGCGATGGCAGCGGCGCGAAACGTCGACGAATGGGTGCGTGCGGACCTGCGTTTTCATCTCGCCGTACTGGGCGCCTGCCGCAATGAACTGCTGGTGCCGCTCGGCACGCTGATCGAGCGCACGCTCGAAGGACAGTTGCGCGTGAACGCGAAGCGCGCCGAGGTATTCAATGCAGCGCTGCCCGACCACACGGCCGTATACGAAGCCATCGCGCGTCGTGACGCGAGCGCCGCGAGCCGCGCGATGGCGGCGTTGTTGCGCGTGACGCGCGAGCGTATCGAAGGCTGAAAGGTGCGGTCGTTGCTGGCGCAACAAGGCGGGAAACGCTGCGTAATCGCGGCTTCCCGTATTTGGGGGGTATCGGCGAGCGACGCCGGATAAGGAGCCGATGCCGGCACGGTGCGAGTGCCGTCACGCAATGGGATCTGAAGTCCCCAGAATATTCCTGACTGGGCCCAGGCAGTCCGGCGCAAGATCCTCCAGGATTTCCAGGAAATTCATGGCGATAACCCGCTGCACGCGTTCGAGCATCAACGGCGCGGGATGGCCGGGTTCGTGCTCGCGGAAGTATTCCTGTACCCGTCTCAATGCTGCGAGCGCTTCTTCGCGACAGCGAATTCGCCCATCCTGCAACGCGGGCGTACCGGCTGAACCAGATGTTTGCGCCTGACCGGACGGCCCCGCATCGAACTCGCCAGAGGCATTTTTCGCGTCAACGCGCGCGCCGACTTCGGCAAGCGCCGTCATGCATTTGAGCAGATGGCCCATCTCGGGCAACCCCTCCTCGCCGAGCATTCGCACGATGCTGTCCCGCAGGCGGGCGATGCCGCTGGCGAGTGCGCGAATCGTCTGGCAGGCCGGCTGGTCCGTTTTCGAAAGCTCGTCGACCAGTTGGGCCCGCCCTCCCGGAAAACCCGGGCATTCGCTTCTGCTCCGGTCGAGCAGGGCACACGCGTCGCGCAGCGAAATTTCTCCGCCGGTGGTCCTGACGATGATCGCGGTCTGGACTGCTTCGCCGACCACGGCCTGATCGCCGAGTGCCGCAAGCGCATTGATCCGCAGATACGGATCGGGCTCGCCTTCGATATCGAACTGCGGGAACACCTGCGAACCGTATTGCGTGAGTGTCTGTTCGAGCAGATTCAAACCGTCGAGATACCCGCGCAAGTCCCTCAGATGAGTCCACGCAAGGCATAGATGGATCATCACCCGCAGATCCTTGGTGCGCGTGAGCAGCGCCGAGGCGAGCCGCTCGACGAGCAGCCAGTCCGGCGCCTCGGCGGCGATGATGATGCCGCCGTACTGCTGTTCCGGTTTGCCGGTCGCGGCCTGTTCGAGCGCGTGAAAATCGGCATCGTATTCGAGATTGACGCCGCAGGGCTGGTCGGCGCTGATGGGAGGCAGGAGGTCTTCAAGGGACGTGGCCATGCGAGACGGACTCAGGAGCAGGTGAAAGGAGGGGGCAGGAAGGGATCGCGAATGCTGTTCGGTATGACTTCCAGCGTGACCCGGTGGCCTTCGATATTGAACGTGGCGAGGTGCGAGCGCGCGTTCCTGCCGGCCGTGATCGTTGCGTTGTCGAACAGATGATGAAGCGCCCAGTCGCCGGAAGCGGACAGGCTCGCGCTGCCGCCGCTGAACAGATTCAGTTGCAGATCGACGCGCTGGTTGTCTTTCGTGCCGGGCCAGTTGACGACCTGTGCCACGAGCGGTCCATGGCTGTACTGCATCGTCTGCCCGTTCACGTCGAGCGACATGCTCTGGATGTCGCTGTCCATGCCCGCAGGCCGCAGCGTCACGCGGAAAGACGGCGTTTGCTGGCCGTCGCGCCCAAAAAACGTATCGCGAATGTTCTGCGCCTGCTGGAACGGCCGCAGCACGTTTTCGCCGCCCGATGGCGCGTCGGCGCCGATGCCCCGATTGAAACGCCAGGCCGTGCCGGAGGTATCGACCTTGCCCGTCAGGTTCTGCTGGAAAAAACTGTCCATGAGGCCGCTGCCGGGCGCGAACATGCGGCCGAAGTCCTCGGCGGCGATGTCCTGCGAGGCGTTGCGTACGAGCGGGTAGCGTCCGGCAATTGCGCGTCGGCAAAAAGCCATGACGTCGGCATCGGCGTGTTTTCTCACGTTCACTATTTCGCTCGACTGCACGTCGTTGCCCGCGCCGACCGCCAGCGAATGCAGCATCTGCCTGAACGGCAGGCGGTCGAATTCGGACTGCAGTCTCGCGACGACGTCGCTTGCCGGCGCGTTCATGCCGCTGCTGGCCGCGCTTTGCACTGTCAGCAGATAGTTGTAGAGGTCGTTGATCTGCTTGAGCACCTTGTCGAGTTCGATGCCGCCTCCGGGGGCGCCGCTGCTTTGGGCGAGGTCGATCAGGGGGCGATAGTGGTTGACCACGACCTGTTCGGGCGCGCTCGACGCGTCGTCCGGGCCGGCATCCGCGCTGGAAAATTGCGATTCCAGCGTGTTCGAAGGTGTCTGGGCGCCATCGACGGCGCCTTTGGGGGCTGCGTTGTTGCCCTTATCCCGGGTCAACTGAAGATTCCTCGCCGCATTGACGACGAGACGCCGCAGCAGCGAATCCGGTCCCGACAGCAACCGCGCGATCTCGATGCGCTGGCTGAGACTCGAAACGTCGTTCAGTGCGACGCTGTCGAGCAGACCGTCCCAGTAGCGCATGAAGTCCTGCATGTAGAGCTGGCGCACGGCCTTGATCATGTCGTCCGGGTTCGTTTGCCGTCCGGTCGTGCCGAGCACCCACGCATCTTCTTCGCTCATTTCGCCGGCGAGACCGGCCAGTTGCTTGTCGAAGGTTTGCCAGTAGCCGTCGCGCGTGTACAGCCCCGGAATGCTGTCCACCAGCGATTTGCCGTCGGACCGCCTGAACACGAGTTCGGCCTGCGCTCCCGCGAGGTCGATCAGGCTGACGGAGCGGCGCTCGTTGGCGCCGAGCAGTTTCTGTCTGAGACGGCGATAGAGGCGCCGGGACGCCGGTACGGTTCCGAGGTAGGCGAGGGTTTGCTCTTCCAGTCGCGTGTCCCGTGCAAACGGCGAACTGAAAGTCCTCTGGCCGAACAACTGCTCGAGATGCGCGTCGAGGCTGTCCCACTGGGCCTGCGTGACGTCGGCTGCGTGCTGCTGCCGCAGGTTCGACATCAGCCACGCTCGCAGGAACCCGGCATCGTAATGGCCCGGATCGAGCATCATGCGATAGGCCTTCAGCGCTTCGTGGCTGAATACCGGATCGGTCCGGCTGTCGTTGGCGAGGATGTCGCGGATTTGCGCCGCGGCAAGCGGCAGCAGCAACGTATCGAGCGCGCGCTGGTAAAGACCGCCGGCCGCGGCTTCGAGTGGTTTGCCCTGGTCAAGGCCGAAGCCGTAGCGCAGCGGGGGACTATCGGTCGCGAACTGCGGGCTTTGGGAGAGATGCCGTAACGCATCGAGGTAGGGCAGGAGCCTGAACAGATCCTGTTGATGCAACGGATCGAGTTCGTTGCCTTGCGCTTCGACGGCCGGCAGCTTGCGCGCGACTTCGTCGAGATACGCATGGTTGTTGCGGTAGCTCGCATACCAGACCGTGCCGGTCAGCACGAGCAGGGCACCGAGCAGCGCATAGCCGGCCCAGTGCAGTATCGAATTTCGGTATTCCCACCAGCGGTTGCTTTCGGCGAGTCCCGCTTCCGGGAAGACGACCTTCTCCAGCAGGTCGCGGATGAAGTACGTGCCGGATGCGTCCTTTTTCTCTTCCCGGTGGTTCCCGAGCGGATCGGGTGCGGCGTGCCGCGGGAGAGCCGCTTCGCTGGCGGTCGTGCCGGCGTCGCCGCCATCCGCAGCGGCACTCGTGAAGTAGACGCCGCGCGG
The DNA here is from genome assembly GCF_900096975.1 of Paraburkholderia lycopersici. Classification (GTDB taxonomy): domain Bacteria; phylum Pseudomonadota; class Gammaproteobacteria; order Burkholderiales; family Burkholderiaceae; genus Paraburkholderia; species Paraburkholderia lycopersici. Next base: position 24,742 of record NZ_FMYQ01000026.1, on the reverse strand, counting down.
TACGAGCCGGATTTCAAAACTCGAGAACGAGAACACCGTATCGAGATAGCCGGGCAGCAGGCTCTTCAGCCGCGCGAACTGCTGGGGCAGCAGATAGGCGCGCGCGCGTGCTTCGACGTCGCGTATCGCGATCATCGTTTCGGCCAGGCCGGCCTCCAGGCGTCGCAGCAGCATGTCATGCTGTTTCTCGACGCCGGCCGTGAGGTCGAACCCGGCGGCCTGCGTGGCCTCGTACGGAAACGTGAAGCCCCAGATCTGTTGCCGGTGATCTTCATCGAGTCCGGCGAAGTAAGGCAGAAAGCCGGCGAGCCGGTCCGATTTCGTCACCACGACGTAGACCGGAAACCGTACGCGCAGATGTCTGTGCAGTTCTTGCAGGCGTTTGTGCAGGAGACGCGCCTGCTCGTGCCGTGCCTCGGCTGAGGCGTCGAGCAGATCGTCCATGTCGACGGCAAGGAGCACGCCGTCAATTGGCTGCCGCGGACGGTACTTGCGCAACAGGTTCAGCAACACGGACCAGTTTTCGGTCGTGTCGTCCTGCGCGTCGTTTCCAGCCGCAGGGAATCCGGCCGTGTCGAGGAGCACGGCTGCGTCGGTGAGCCACCAGTCGCAGCCGTGCGTGGCGCCGACCTTGTGCCGCGCCGTTTTCCCGAACAGATCGGCAAACGGGAAATGCAGCCCCGAGCGGGCCAGCAGCGTGGTCTTGCCCGCGCCCGGCGCACCGACGACAAGATACCAGGGGCGACGGTACAGATAGTCCCGACTCAGGCGCAGCCACCATCCGCGCGGCGCGTACCACGGCGCCACGCCCGCGTGGGCGCGGCGCAGCAGCCTCGTGGCTTCCTCGAAACGCTTCTTCAGCTTGCGATCCGGTTGCGGAACCTCGCCGTCCGCGGCGGCGGCCGTCGTGCGGGCACGCCAGAAGCACCATGCCTTGACGCAGAGAAAGACAAGCGCCCAGACCGCGTAGATGGCTCCGATCAGCAGCAGGCGCGCACGCGTATCCGCAAGCGGATGGGTGCCATGTAGCGTAAGCATTGCACCGAACAGCCAGACCATGCCGGCGAGCATCGAGGCAAAGGCCAGCCCCCAGGCGATGCGGCTTGCGAGAATCACGGAGAGGAAACGAGGCATTATTTCGGATTCCATGACATATTGCGTGCCGGCGCGTAGGAGCGAGGAGAGGGCAGCAGGGTGATCTCGACGCGGCGGTTCAGCGCCTTGTTTGCGGTGGTGTTGTTCGGCGCGATCGGCTCGGCGGCGCCGCGGCCCGCTGCGCTGACCCGGTCCTTGCGTTCCAGGGTTTCCTGCAGCAAAGTCTTGACGGCCTCGGCGCGAGCCATGGACAGCGCGGCGTTCGAGGCATAACGGCCGTTCGTGATGCGATCGCTGTCGGTGAAGCCGCGCACGACGACGTCGCCGGGTACGAGATTCAGGGCGTCGGCCACACGCTGTATCAGCGCGTGGAACGCCGCGTGCAGATCGGCCGAGCCGGAGCCGAACAGCGCATCGCTGTGGATGACGACCGTGGATTGCGGACCGTTCTCGCGCACGTCCAGATTGCCGGCGGTGATGTCCGGCCGCAGCAGTTCGCGCAGCGTGTGACCGGCCGGCGCCGGCCCGAGATCCAGGCCGGGAAGCCGCATGGCCTTGATGGCGTCCGCCAGCGGCCGGCGGACGGTGCCGAGTTGCCAGTCGAGCACGGTGAAGTAGAGGCCCGCCACGAGCGCAAGCGCGAGGCCGAACATCCAGAGCGGCAGCATCGGGCGCCATCTGCGGGGCGGTACTGCGTGGTCGGCGGCCTGCGGCGAGAGCGGAGCCGCATGGGCGCCGCGAACGGAGCGGATCAGCTGGAGCAGGCGCTGCTTGAGTGTTTCGAGCTGGGAGAGACCATTGTCCATGATCCGGTAGCGGCCTTCGAAACCCAGCAGGAGGCAGTAGTTCATCAACTCGAGCAGGTGCAGATATTCATGCGGACTGCGCGAGATTCTGGCGAGAATCTGGAAGAACTTCTCCCCACCCTCCGTTTCGTTGTGGAAGGTCACGAGCAGGCCGCTGCGCGACCAGACGCTGCGATGCCCCCATGCGGTCAGCGAGGCGGTTTCGTCGAGCACGGTGCAGAGGCAGTAGCGCGCCGCGATCAGCATATTGCGCGGGATCTGCGCTCTCTGGCCGTGTATTTCGAAGCGCCGGATCGTGTCGATCAGTTGCTGCCGCAACTGTCCGCTGTCGACGTTGCCGGGCAGGTGCCGTATGCGGGAAATCGTGTTGAGCAGCGGATTGGCCACTGCCAGCAGCGGATTGTGCGGAAACTCCGCGCCGGCGTGCCCAGCGTGGTTCGCTCTGCGCGCGTCGGGTCGCTCGTAGGGAAACGTGGCCGCATGTTGCCCGTGGTTATTCATCGATGCCATGTCTGAATGTAAAGAGGATGCAACGGAGAATGGCCGGCTGAAACCGGAAATTCCGTCAAGCGGCCCTGACGGCCCAGAATTCCATCTTCAGATCGGGAAATTCGCCCGCCACGTGCAAGGCAAAGACTTTGGCTTTTTCCATCTGGGCCCACAGGTCACCGGTTTTTTCGAGTTCGAAGTAGGTGTATCCCGCGTGCCAGGGGATTTCGCGCGGTGCAGCCGGCATACTTTTGAGGCCGATGCCGGGCAACTGCAACTGGACAAGATCGCGGATGCGGTTGACCGGAGCGATCTTCATGCGCGCCGGGAACTGGCTGCGGACCGTTTCGGCAGGCACTTTCGCACTGACCGCCAGCACGAAGCCGAAGCCGGTCAGCATATCGGGGTCGGCGACGGATGCGACGTACAGGCCGTGCGATCGCTGCGTCAGGGCGATCTGCACGGCGTTTTCCTCGATGATCATCGATAGATGCTGGCGCAACTGCAGCATCAGCGGTTCGAATGCGGCGGCGAGATCGTCGTGGTTGTAACGCGGGATGTCGTCGCCGATCGCGCGAGCGGGCGAGAAAGTCACGAGTTCCGCAACGAGCTTGAGCCATTCGGTGAACAGCCGCTCCGGATGAAACCGGGCTTCATGGTGGGCATGATGCGTCAGACCGTAGTAGCGGTTGACGAGTTGCAGCATGAGGAATTCGACCACCTCGGACACGCCGGCTCGCCCTGCCTCGGCAAGGCGCTGCGCGAGCAACTGGCTGCGCTGCTGCAGCAGCCCCAGGACGTCGGCGATGAAGCCGGCCAGACGCGCATCGGCATGGCAGTTCAGCATCGGCGGAATATGGCTGCCGTCGACGAGGAGCGAGTTGTCCTTGCGGCGCTCGACGATGTGGATCAGGTTCAGCGCGGTCCAGTCCGCCGTCAGCTCGCTCTCGCGCATGAGCCTCATGCGCAGCCGGCCGCTTTTCACGTCGGCGTCGCCGACGGCAACGGCATTGAGATCGGCCACTTCGGCGTCGACGGCGAGAAAGCGGGCCAGCGAATCGGGCGATTCCTCGAACGCGATCTGTTCGCGTCCCGGAACGCGGGCGGGAATGGCCAGGACCACACGGACGTCGGCGCATCCGGCTTCGATGGCGAGCGGCGCAGGGGCATCGTTCGCGTTGCGGAAAGAGAAATAGGTGCCGTCGGGGAAGATGCCGCTCGCCGCGTTGAGCACGACGCTGCCGCGACGCAGCGCTTCCTGGTCGATGTCCTTGTCGACGAAGCCCCAGTAGTGGCTGTTTTGCGATTGACCCCAGCATACGATCTGGCTCTCCAGATGGCGTTCGCTTTGCTGAAAATGATGGGGACGAAGGAACATTCCCTCCATCCAGACTACTTTGTGCGTCTGCTGCATGGCGTGATCCCTGCGATGTCAATTATTCTTTGCGGCCTTGATAACCGATACCAGACCGTTCCGGGTGGCGAGCACTTCGATATCGGTGGTTTGCGTGTTGGGGGGCGGCTTGAAGAGCCAGCTGAAAAACGATCGTCTGACGGGCGGCGCATCGGTGAGCGGGACGATTTGCCGCCAGATCCGGCCGTTGAGTTGCTGATACTCGGCAACGAATCCGACGAACCGCAGGTCGCCGGTCTTTTCAATCCGGATCGAAACGGGCTTCTGCTGCGGGCGAAGAAAGAACGGTTCCTCGCTGATGAATTCGCCGTTCGAGGCGAGCGCTCCATTGCCTTGCAATTCGAAGAAATTGGCGCTGGTGAATGCGACGGTGTTTTTCAGCTTGTACATCGTGATCTTCAGCGGAAGGGCGACTCCGCCTGCGCTGAGATTGCCGTCCTTCTCCATGGAGAGGCTGACGTCGAAGACCTGGAGCGGGGGCGGCGCGGGTGGTTTCTGGCCGATCATCCGGCATCCGCCGGACAACGGCAGAATGGCCAGCACCAGCAGAAAGCGGATCAATCGGCTCACGACACGTTTTGGAGTACTCATGCTGACGAATTTCACAACGGGCGTGGCCGCCCGATCGGTTGCGCGGCGGCGCGCTCAGGGCGCGAGCAGGATGACGGTCAACTGGCTCGGCAAGGCCCGCAAGCCGATGACGTTGGACACGTTTTGCCGGGTGAGGCTGCCGAAGCGCGTGGTGGGAAAGGCGCCCGTCAGGACCGTGAGTGCGCCCGTGATGTTGAGCGAGGAACCCATGATGGTGCCGGACACGACGCCGCCGTAGGCGCCCGCCTCGTCGCCGAAGCTGATGGGCGTGAGCGTCGCGGTGTTGTGAGCCGGCGTGCCGGCAAACAGGATGTGCGGCGCATTGGGAATCGCCATGCAACCGAAGGACAGGTTCGCATAGGCGACGGGCACAGGGAGCGGCGGCGTCATGCACACGTCGGGAAAGCCCAGATCGAGTCCGGCTAGCTGGCAATTGGCAAACATGGTGCGTCAATCCTTCGGTGCTTATCCCACGTGAATCTGTTCGGAATCGATCTTGGTGATCGCATCGGACGTCGCAATCGTGTTGCGCGCATGGAGGCGCAGCAGGCCTTCGGCCTGGTAGTCCATCTGCGCGGCCCGCACGTGTTCGGTCTGGCGAACGTGGCGGAACAGGTGCCGGCTGATCTGGGTCACGCTGTCCCAGAGCGATTCGCTGCGGCAGCCTATCCAGCGGCCGATACCGATCCACGACGAAACTTCCGCGGCGTCGAAATCCAGCTTGCGCAACCGGCACTGCGCGTCTTCGGCCTCTAGTGAAAAGTCCTTCGAGCCGATATGGACCTGGTCGCGGCTGGCCAGATGCAGCGAGCCGCGCGGTGTCGAGATGCGCAGCCCGTCGGGCAAGGTCACTTCGGCGATGGCATCGGGCCGCACCCGCTCCAGCACCGCGAGCAGCCAGACCTGGCCGTCGTCGTTGCCGGCGATCAGCACGGTGTCGTCGCATTGCGGGTCGAGCAGGCAACTGGCCGCCCTGCGGCAATGCCAGCGCTGCCCGCGGCTTTCCACCATGAAGCTGCCGTCCGGCAGGCGGTTGATGAGCCTTCCGTCCTGCTGGAAGGGCGTCCGGGTCAAGGGAATAAACGAAGGATGGACTGAATGCATGATGTCGCCTCAGGCTACGGGGTGGTACGGCTCGCTCCAGCTTTCTGCCGCGTACAGCTCGGTGTCGGCTTCGATGAGACCATCCTTGCTGCTCCACGAGGCGTCGTCGAGCGTGGCGCGGTGAAAGCAGGTACGCGCAAAACGGGCGTCGCGAAAGTCTGCGCCGTCGAGCCGGGCGCGGGAAAAATCGCAGCAGGCAAGATCGGCGTCGCGGAAATCGGCCCCATGCGCCGTGATGTTTTGCAACGTGCTGTACCGGAAACGGCTGCCGCCGAACGCGGCGCGCTCGACGCGGGCGTCGTTCCAGACGGTCTGGTCGAAGGTGCCGTGGCGGCAATCCGCATCGCTCAGATCCGCGCCGACGAACTGCGCCAATGTGGCCTGAACCGAGACCAGCCGGACGCCGCGCATCGAGGCGTCGCGAAAGTGGCTCTGGATCAGCGTGCAGCCGGAGAGATCGGCTTCGTCGAGTTTCGACTCGGTGAACTGGCAGTGGACGAGACGTTGCCCCGTGTAGTGCCATCCACGCAGGTCGCATTGTTGAAACACCGTTTTTTCGAAACGGCACGCCGTAATGGTGCTGTTGCGCAGGTCGAGCTTGAACAGGGATGTCAGCGCAACGGCGCAGTTGGAAAGACGGAAATCGTCGAGTGTGGAGGTCGCGAGCACGCCCCGGTCGATTTCGCAATCTGCGAACGAACTGCCTTTGAAGAGGCAATCGAAAAAATGGACCGAATTCAGGCTACATGCCCGAAATTCGCAGTTGCCGAGTTCGCACTGGCTGAAGCTGCAATCACGTTGAGCGGACGAGGAAAACCGGCAATCCTGCAAATCGCAATGATTGAACTGGACCTGCCTGATCTGCGTTCCGGTCAACGTCGCGCGTTGTATCCTGCATTCGTGAAAAATGACCTCGCTCAGGTGGCCGGTGCCGAACCGGACATCGACGATCGTGCATTTCAGGAACAGCGCACCCGAGAGATCAATGCCATCGAAGTCGAGGCCGGAAAGGTCGAGGTTTTCGAGCGGCTCGCCGGACTCGATTTTCTGCTTGAGCGTATGGACGTCGATCATGAAGCCATCCTCCGCAGCGTCGGCACCGTCTTCATCTGCGTCGTATAGGCGCCTTCCCAGCAGGTTGCGTCGTCTGTTTCCGTCTGGGCGATGTCGGCGCGAAAGAGATTGGCGCCGCGAAAATCGCTGGCGTTGAGTTTTGCCTGCTTCAGCGTCGCGCCGATCAGCTTTGCGTGCTGTAGCGAAGCCGCGCTCAGATCGCTGCGCGTGAAGTTGCTCTGGCTGGCGTTGGCGACGGAGAGATCGGCTTCCCGCAGCGAAGCCTCGGAGAAGTCGCAGCCATCGAGCCGGGCGCGGGCAAACGAGCAACCGTCCAGCGTCGAGGCGCGGAAGTTGCACTTGTGCAGATCGGCGTTCCCGAAGCTCGCGCCCTCGAAGACGGTATTCGACGTGAACGCCGAGAGTTGAATCCGGCTTTGCGCAAAGTCCGCGCCGATCCGGCATTGAACCCAGCTGCAACGGCTGATCTGCGCGGACGTGAAGTCGATCTTGTCGAGCACGCAATGATTGAACAGGGTCTTGTGCAGCCAGCTTTCGTTGAACGTGCAGCGCCGGAGCAGCGTTTCGTCGAACACGAGCTGGCCGAGCTTCGCGTGGCTGAAGTCGCACTGCAGCAGAAATGTCTTGTTGAGCGTCAGGTTTTCGAGCCGGCTGCCGGCGAAGCGGCTGTTGTCGAGCAAGGCTTCCCCAAGCCGCGTGCCGATGAGCGTCGCGCGGCTGAAGTCGGCCCGCGAGCAGTCGCTGCGGAACAGGGTGGCCTGATCGAGCCGCGTGTCGCGCAACGAGGCGTCGACAAGCTCCGTTCGCGCGAGCACGGCTTCGCGCAGATCGGAACCGTCGAACCGGCAGTTCCGCAGGTTGGCGTTCTCGAACAGCGTGCGGCGAAAGCTCGCGCGGCGCAGGTCGAGCCCGCTCAGGTCGGCGCCCGTCAGGTCCATGCCGTCGAAGTTGCGCTCGCCGGCGAGGCGCGCCTCGATCTCGCGGCGCAGTCCGTTCATGGTTTCCGCGTCGAGGCGCGGCGGGATTGCCTGGCTTTCCAGCGCATGGAGATACATGTCGTGCAAGGCTTGTTCTGATGCTTCCAGTTGCTCGGGCGTGACCTGATCCGGGTGTGCCCCGGCTTGATGCCGCAACTGCTCGCGCATCCGGTGCAGGTTCTCGGGGCCACTGGCGCGCGCCGCCGTGGCGGCGAAGCATTCCGGGTCGTGGCCGCGGTCTCGCAATTGCGTTTCGGCGTCGTGCTTCGCCTGTGCCGCCCGTGCTTCAAGCGTCTTCGCGTAGGCGGGGAGATCGGCGAGGCGGACGGGCTCGATCGGGAGGGCGTCGTCGGCGGTGGTGTTCAGGTCGATCACGTTTGCACCGTGTCCCGCGAGATGTCTGCGGTTTTCTTCCTCGATGCGTTGCCGGCGGCCCGCCATGTGCGTTTGCAGCGCGCTTGCCTGCGCGGCCGGGCTTTCCGTGTCGATCCAGGGACCGATTGCGTCGCCGGGCAGCAGGTCGTGTTCCTCGAACGCATGGAGAGCGCCCGTCTGCCGGTCTTCGCGTTGCAGCCAGACCTTGCGGTAGTGGGCCGGCGGCCGTGCCGCCGCTGCTGGTTCGAGCGCCGGCATCAGCGAGCGCACGTCGTGGGCGTCGTCCTCGGTGATCGCGGCGGTGCCGTGGTAGACGAGGATCATCTGCTCCAGATGCGGAAAGAACCACACCGTGGTGTGTCGCATCGCGATTTCTTCGAATACCTCGTCCGGGCCCGACTGCCGGTTGATGAAGCAGCGCGCCTGCCACGCGGGCAGCCGGCCTTCGAGGCGACGATGCGCGGGGTGCATGTTCTGAATCGCGTACGAGGCGCCCGGCGGGATGGCGGTGCGGTCGAGCCAGACCTGCCCCTCCGCGGCCATGTTGAAGAAACGCGGATCGAAATCCGTGGCGAAGCCCGGAAAATGCTGCTGTAGCCAGGCGGCGTCATGGCATTCGCCGGCCAGCCGCATTCGACGCGGCCACTGCAATCCCAGCGGACCGAAACCCGCGGCCGCGATGGTTTGATCGGGCGCCGTGATCCGGTCGTGAGGCATTTCGACGTGGGGCAGCAGCGCGGCGGGCTTGCCTTCCGCCGGGGCGCCGATGCCATGCGGATTGTCGGGGCAGGCCGGGCCGCCGTAGGCGGTGCTCCAGTCGAGCCGGATGCGCTCGAACGGTTGCGCCGGCGAGTGGCGTCGCTCCTGTGCTCCGGCATCGCCCGGTTCGAGCCAGTGACGTTCGCCGGAGACGATCAGCGTCTTGCGCAACGCCTCGACCTGAACCGACACCTCGCACTGGGTCGCATCCTTTTGCGAGAGCGTATAGGCATAGCCCGTAGCCAGAAATTCCGGATAGTGCTTGGAATAGGCGAGATCGACGATGCGATCGGACGCGGCAAGCTCCGCACCGGCAAGCTCCCAGAGTTCGGGCTCGGGACGCAGTTGCGGATGGGCGCCCATGCTCGACAGGGCGAGAATGGATACGCCGAGACGGTACTCGCCCTGCCAGCGGTAGGGGCGGCTCAGCACGCCGAGGCGCAGCGGCTTGATGACTCTCATGCCGGGCTCCCGGGCAGGGATGCGGCACGATGGCCGGCATCGTGCCGCGCCGTTTGGCATGTCCCGGCAGGCGGTATGCCGGCGGCGGCAAGTGACAGGTCAGGAATTCGAATGGACATGGTGCTCAGATGAACAGTGTCAGGCCGTGGGCGTACAGCGCGAGTTGGCCCATCGCGATCTTCTGGCTGTAGAGGTCCAGCACCGTGTTGTCTGCAAGTATCTTGGCGGAGCTGACGCCGAGATAGACCGGATTGATTTCGGCACGAATGCCGGCGACGTTGAAATCCGCGCCAACCACCGCGGCGCGTAGCCCGGCCGCAATGATCTTGTTGCGGGAGGCGTCGATGGAGACATCGGCTGCCGAGAGCGAGGTGCCCGTGACGATCGTGGTCAGATCGACGGCGTAGGTCTGCAGGGCGTTGCCGCCAACGGCCTCCATCAGATTGGCTCCGACGGTCGTGACCTGGTTCGCGCCTACCGCGACGAGCTGGTTCACCCCTACGGTGATCGCCTGGTCGTTCTCGACGGTCACGCCCATGTCGCGCTCGGCGTGCATCGCAAACGATTCCCGGCCGGGGGCGTCATCGAGGCTCAGGAAGTTTGCCTTGGCGGCATTGCCGTCCTTGGTGCGGCTCGTGATGCCCATCTTCGTCGCATCGGCGGGCAGATCCCACGGCGGCATGTTGTCCTCGTTGTAGACGCGCCCGATGATCAGGGGCCGGTCCGGGTCGCCGTTGATGAAATCGACGACCACCTCCTCGCCGACGCGCGGCACCTGGATCGCGCCGAATTTCCAGCCGGCCCAGATGCTCGATACGCGCACCCAGCACGAACTCGAATCGTCGCCACTCGCGTAGCGGTCCCAGCGGAACTTGAGCTTGACGCGCCCGTACCGGTCGGTCCAGATCGATTCGCCGGCCGGTCCGACGACTTCAGCGGTCTGCGGCCCGTGGGTTTTCGGCCTGGGCGTGACGCGCGCCGGACGCCAGTTGATCGCCGCGGGCACGGCGCTGAATTCGATGCGGTGCCTGGCCGGGTCGTCGTTCTGGCTGGCGTAGCTGCTTTCCTGAAAGACGTAGCGCGCTCCGGTAATCAGATAGGCGCGGTTGTCTTCGTCGCGCGGCGCATTGGCGAGCGTAAATCGGTAGCCGGGCGCGATACCGGGAGACGTGGCCATGCCCGATGCCTGTTCGTGCCGCGACTCCTGCTCCTGCTGCCGGACCTGGGTGTAAAAACTGCCTTCGTTCGCGGTGGTGTAGCCGCCGGGCCATTCGAAGCGTTGCGCCTTGTCGCCGGCATGGGAGGCGGGGTTTTCGCGTGCTTCCAGCAGCCGTGCGCGCGGTTTGCGGAAGTCGTAGTCGTCGGCGCTCAGACGACCTGGCGTGATGGAGTCCGAAACACGCCATTGCTGGATGTTGGACGCATTCTCGGCCAGACCGCCTTCGGAGAGCCGGTAATCGATGACCTCGTAACCCGCCAGGGCGTCGTGCCCCTGCGGCGAATCGGTCAGTACGAGCGTATGGCCGCCCCGCTGGTGCGTGAAGTAATAGTAGATCCCTTCATGTTCCATGAGCCGGCTGATGAAAGCGAAGTCGCTTTCCTGATACTGGACGCAATAGCCCCATGTGCGATACGTGTAGCTCAGGCGGCTTTCGACCTTGATCTGGTAGCCGTCGAGCACTTTCGAGAGGATTTCGGGGACCGTCTTTTCCTGAAAAATCCGGAAGTCGTGGTTCTGGGTCGCGTACCAGAGCCCCGGGCGCACGGTTGCCCGATAGAGGTAGTAACGGTTGCCGCTCGCTTCGCGGCCCGAGAGCGCCATGCTCGTGACGATGCCGTTGAGGTAGCGCGGGGCGGCGGGAATGTCGTTGATCTCCACCGTGAGCGACTTGCCGAGCAGGGCATTCAGGTCGACCGACTGGCTCGCGCTGAGCAGCGTGACGTCGAAATCGTAGAGCGTGGACAGGCTTTCCTCTCCGGTCAGCGAGCGGAACAGCAGCGGGTCGCCGTCGTATGACGGGATATCGGCGACGAAGATACGGTTGAGGGCGCTCATGGCAGTCTGTTTTCCGTGAAGTCAGTGAATCCCGGTGATGAAGAAATGAAGGCCGGATGCGTGGGTCAGATCTCGAATTCACAGGTGAACGTGTCGTCGTCCATGCCTATGCACAACGTCCGGTAGCGCTGGCCTTGCTGCGTGGCGGTCAGCAGCGCATGGCTGATGCGTGGCAGCAACTGGTTGACGAGGATCGCGTCCACCATGCGTCCACCCGACTCCGGCTCGTTGCAGCGGGCCACGACCTGCTGCACGAGTGCGTCGTCGTAGCGGCTGCGGATCTGGTGGTTGTCCAGCAGGCGCTGCTGGATGCGGGCGAGTTGCAGGCGCACGATCTGCGCGAGCGTGCCGTCATTGAGCGGGTAGTACGGCACGACCCGCAGACGGCCCAGCAAGGCGGCAGGGAAGGCTTCGAGCAGCGGTTCGCGCAACGCCTCCGTGAGCGCGTCGGCGTCGGGCCATGCTGCTCCCGGCGAGCAATGCTGCAAAAAAACCTCGGCTCCGACGTTCGAGGTCAGGATGATGATCGTGTTGCGGAAATCGATGTGCCGCCCTTCGCCGTCCTCCATCCAGCCCTTGTCGAAGACCTGGAAGAATATTTCGTGCACGTCGGGGTGCGCTTTTTCGATTTCGTCGAGCAGCACGACGCTATAGGGACGCCGTCGCACGGCCTCGGTCAGCACGCCTCCTTCGCCGTAGCCGACATAACCGGGCGGCGCGCCTTTCAGCGTGGAAACGGTATGGGCCTCCTGGAACTCGCTCATGTTGATCGAGACGACGTTCTGTTCGCCGCCGTAGAGCGCCTCGGCCAGCGCGAACGCCGTTTCGGTCTTGCCCACGCCTGACGGACCGCACAGCAGGAAGACTCCCACCGGCTTGTCCGGATCGTCGAGCTTCGCGCGGGAACTGAGCACGCGCCGCGCCATCAGATCGAGTCCCCGTGTCTGTCCGATCACGCGCCGGCTCAACGTTTCCGTGAGGTTCAGGACTGCGTCGATTTCGTCCTTCATCATGCGGCCGAGCGGGATGCCGGTCCAGTCGGCGACGACGGTGGCCACGGTGTTTGCATCGACGGCGGGAAAGATCAGCGGCGCATCGAGCTGGCAGGCGCCCAGTTCGGCCTGGAGTACGGCAAGCTTCGCGCGCTGTGCGTCGAGCGGAACCGGGACAGGTTCGTCATCCTTGATGTCGGGCAGGGCGATTTCGTCAGCCGTATCGCTGCCGCCAGCCGGAACGGCCTCGGGGATCGCCTGTTTCGCCGTGTCCGGCGAAACGGCGGCCTGCATGGCCGTGTCGTCCGGTGCGGGCCGATCGCGCAACTGCCGGCGCAGTTCGATGATCTGCCGCGCGAGGTCGCGCTCCCGTTCCCAACGCACCTGCAATGCCGCGAGCGCGGCACGCTCGTCGTCGAGCTTCTGCCGCACCTGGCGTACCCGTTCCTCGTGTTCGATGCCGATGTGCTGCTCCCGGGCCACGATGCCGAGTTCCAGCTCCAGTGCTTCGATCAGCCGGCGGCAGTCCTCGACCTGCGCCGGCTCCGCGTGCTGACTGACGGCGACTCTGGCGCAGGCGGTGTCGAGCAGGCTGACGGCCTTGTCGGGCAATTGCCGCGCCGGAATGTAGCGGTGCGAGAGCCGCACTGCCGCTTCGATGGCTTCGTCGAGCAACAGGACCTGGTGATGCCGTTCGAGCGTGCTGACGGTATGCCGAAGCATCGTCATGGCCTGCTTTTCGCTGGGCTCCATGATCTGCACGGCCTGGAAGCGGCGTGTGAGCGCGGGGTCCTTCTCGATGTACTTCTTGTATTCGGACCACGTCGTTGCGCCGATCGTGCGTAACTGTCCGCGCGAGAGCGCCGGCTTCATCAGATTGGCGGCGTCGCCCGTGCCCGCTGCGCCGCCCGCGCCGACGAGGGTGTGGATTTCGTCGATGAACAGCACAATGGGCGCCGGACTCGACTGAACCTCATGGATGACGCCCTGCAGACGCGTCTCGAATTCGCCCTTCATGCCGGCACCTGCCTGCATCAAGCCCATGTCGAGCTGCCAGAGCCGGACGTCGCGCAGCGCCGGCGGCACGTCGCCGCGCGCGATGCGCAGCGCGAGACCTTCGACTATGGCCGTCTTGCCCACGCCGGCCTCGCCCGTGAGCAGCGGGTTGTTCTGCCGCCGCCGCATCAGGATATCGACGATCTGGCGGATTTCCTCGTCGCGCCCGACCACCGGATCGATCTCGTCGAGCTTCGCCTTTTCGGTCAGATCGACGGCATAGCGTTGCAGGCTGCCGTTGCCTTGCGGCCCGCCGGCAGGCGCGTTTCCGCTCGCTTCCGTGCCGGCCCCGCGCGCCGCCCCACCGCTTTGCGCGACGTTGCCCTCGCTTGAACTGGCCAGCAGCAGGCCGTATTGCGCTTCCAGCGCTTTCGCCTCGATGTGCGCGAACTGCGGCGAAATCCGGTGCAGATGGTTGCGCAGGTTGGTCGTGTTGAGAATGCCGAGCAGCAGATCGGCGCTTCTCATCCAGGCCTTGCCCGACCTAAGCGATGCGTGGAACCAGCCACGCTCGACCGCTCCGTCGATCTCGGGGGAGAGGTCGGAGGCCGCGCTGTCGCTGCGAGGCAGGCGATCCAGTTCGCGGACGATGTCCTCGCGCAGCGCTTTTTCGTCAAGTCCGAAATGACGCACGATGACCTGCAGGTCGGTATCGCTGCCCTGCATCAGTTGATGCAGCCAGTGAACCAGCTCCACCTGCGGATTGCCGCGCAGCTTGCACAGTGCGGTCGAGTTTTCCAGTGACTTCAAGAGCCAGCTGTTGAGTTTGCTGAAGAGAATGGAACGGCTGATCATGACCATGACTCAATGAAGTGGGCTGGCGGCGGTTGTCTGTTGCGTGAGAGGCGCGTCCTGCGGCTCGGGCGTGAATATCAACTGGTTCAGCTCGCCGTGCTGCGCGGAGGAGGACGGCGCGCGCAGCCACGTGTTCAGCCCCAGTCGCTGCCGCGAGCCGACGATCGTCGGACCGGCGTGGCCGCGGTCGAGAATGAGTCTCAGATCCCAGATGAATTCGATGCCGACGTATTGACGGACCCAGTCGCGCAATTGCACGAGCAGATCGCCGTCGGGCAGGAAGCGGTTATAGAGATCGAGCGGCATCGGGCCGAGTTCGATCCGGAACTTGTGCTGGATGTCGCGCACCGCGATGCCCAGCGTCGAGGACAGACCGAGCCGCGCTTCGCGGCGACCGGCCTTGAGGCGGGCTTGCTGCGAGGTATCGACGGGTAGCCATACCGGCACGTTCTGCACGATATGAACAGGAATCCCGAAGTAACCGGTCAGGATATTCTTCAGGCCTTCCACGTTGCGAATTTGCCGCGTCAGATGCCCCGTCACGTAATACCGGGCGTGTGGCGCGAGGCTGTCGCGCGGCGCCGCGAGGTCGCAGCCGAGGCCGATCAGGCTCGATAGATAGCGATCGAAGCGCGGGTTGTCGGGGCGGTCGAGCGATACCGCAGGCTGCGTATCTGCCCAGGCGCGGTAAAACAGGAGCGTTAGCCGGTGGTGAAACAGGTTGCAGAAATTCAGCAGGGCCTGGTCGTGATGATGCAGGACACGCTCGTGAACATATTCGGTCAGGTGCAGCGGCAGCGGGCCGTTCGGCCCGAACAGGCCGAGGCTGCGGATGCTCACGTCGTAAAGCGGCGAGCCGGCGCGCGGTGCGATCTTCGCCACGGCGGACGGCGCGAACGACAGCGACGGCTCCTGCCCGATGCGCAGCGGTTCCTCGCGCGGACTGGGTGCGCGACCGAGCAGATGGTGCCGATAATTCCGGGCATCGAGGCGACGCAGTAACTGGAACAGATCGTATGCGAACGGCGCTTCGACCCGTGCCTGCCAGAAGTCGCCGGGAAGTGCCGCCTGATCGGGTTGGAGCGGACCATGCACGTTCATAGCAAGGCCTTGCCGCCGGTACGCGGCGCCCAGAACGCGATTTCCCCCCGTTGCTGGCTGTGCAGGGTGGTTTCGACGAATGAGTTGATCGTGACGAGGCGCGAGAACAGATGTTCGAGCACGGCACCGAACAGATAGGGCGTGGTGCCCGAGAACGCCTGTTCGTCGACAGTGAGATCAATCGCGACGCCGCGTGCGAACATGGCGGGGCCGGCGTGCGCGGCCCTGCGGTGGACGGGCCGCAGGCGGCAATGGCGGATGCCTTCGATCTGCCGGGCGACGGCAGGCTCGCTCAGGCTTGCATGGAGCGAGAGCAGTTGCCTCAGCGCGCTTGCGCCTTCCACGGGGTCTCGCTCCATGAGGCCTAGATAGTTGATCTGCAACTGGCTGATCAAGCCCCACGTGACGAGGTCCCTGGAGAGGGCCGGGAGCGGCGGCGTCGGGCTGCGGCGCAACCGCGTCTCCCGCACCGGGAACGAGCTGACGAGAGCAAAGTCGTCGATTTCCCGGCCTTGCAGCAGCAGCGGCAGATCGCGGTTCGTGCATAGCACATCGGCCGTCATGTACTTCAGATTGCTGCGCCAGGGCGCCTGCTGCTGATCGACGAGCGACACGAACGTTTCCGATCCCGCGTACGTGGTGCGCCTGCCGTGTGCCGACGACAGGCGCGGCTCGCGCCGCACCGAGAAGTAGGCGCCGAAATCGGTGTGGTCCGTGTGCTGCGTGTGATAGAACGGCCTGAACGTTTGCGTTTCTCGCTGCTCGTTCGAACTCGCGCTCAGACGCCGTACGGAAAAGACTTCGTGATCGAGCGGTTTGACGCGATCGACGACGACGTGATATTCGGTAGTCCTTTCATCGAGCGCGATGCGGTCCGCTGTTTTCGGATAGAGGTTGATGATCGGCGTGCAGTGCAGCGCGAGATGTCGCACATCGACGAGACTGGCGAGGTTCGCATCGTAGTGGTCGAGCAGCACCACGACGTCGAACGTTTCAGATTGTCCACTCCCGGGTTCGGGGCACCGTTCGAACAGCGGGCCGAGACCGTGAATGCTGCAGAACAGAAAGCGCGCGGCAAAGGCGAAGTATTCCTGCAGCAGGCGGTAGGCGTCGAAACCGCGCAGATCGTTGGGCAGCAGGGCTTCGTCGGGCGTGAAGCCGTCGTGACGCAACGCGCTCGCGGGCAGCACGATCTGTTGCGGCGAGGCCCCGCGGATCTGGCCGGCCACGCCGACCGTATGCTGCATCAGCAATTCGAGCAGTTGCTGGGCCTGCATGGCGGGCCCGCTCAGATGCAGGGCGAGCCGGTCCATCCGGAGGTTGCGCAGCATGGCCTGGGGCGACACCGCAAAACGTATGCGCAGCGCGCTCTGGCACAAACCGGCCTCGGCCCCGAGCGCGGCGAGCGACAGGCCCGCGGGCAGGCCGCCCAGCTCCACATGCGTGAGTTCGATTGGCTGCAGCACCACGTCGTGGGCGGTGACGTAGGTGCACGTCATGCCTTGCCGTTTCAGGCTCATGCTTTCCATCGGCGTGCCGCGCGGCACGAGATAGCCGTTATTGATATCGCCCTTGTGGCTGTCGGGCACCAGCTCGGCAATGGCCATCGACGGCGTCGGCGCGAGATAGTTCGGGTAGAGGATATCGAGCAGACGTTGCGAGAAGTCCGGAAATTCCGCATCCATCTTCAGGTGGATGCGTGCCGTAAGAAACGCGAAGCCTTCGAGCAGCCGTTCGACGTAAGGGTCGGCGGCATCCATGTCGCGCATACCGAGCCGTCCGGCAATTTTCGGATGAAGGGCGGCAAACTCGGCGCCCAGTTCGCGGAGGTAGGCCAGTTCGCGGTTGTAGTGTTCGAGCAGCTGGTTGTTCAACGCGTTACCCCATGTCCACGCAGTCGAAATGCCCGCTTTCCAGATCGATGTCCGTGCGAAAGAGGAACGGCAACGGAGACGGACTGTGACGGAGTTCTCCCCTGATTTCGATGGACAGGACATGGTGGCGGTCCTGGCCATCGTTTCTGGGCAAGCAGCGCACCACCAGATCGCCGGGTGCGATTCTCGGCTCGTAGTTTCTGATTGCAACCGTCAGCATCTTCTCGACGTGCTTCCAGTCGATTTCGGACAGGTGCTTGCCGGAGAGCGCATCGAGACCGTAGTTCAGCGTCGAGCGTGCGACGTGCGGGTAGGGCGCAAGATCAAATGTGCTGTTGGCGTTGACGCTGTTGAAGAGCCAGCCCAGATCGCGCAACACCGTCTTGCGCAGCGCACCGGCCGAGAGCAGATGCTGTCCTTGCGGCTCCTCGCGTTGTTCGGGGGCTTCGTCGGTGAGGCGGTCCAGCAGCGATGGCTGGGCACGGTGACGCAAGCTGATCGCGCCGCTCTCCCGCGGTGAACGCATCGTGGCGGAGCGATCGGTGCCGGTCGCTGACGGCAGGGTACGCGGGTTCGTGCTCATT
This sequence comes from Paraburkholderia lycopersici, assembly GCF_900096975.1. Taxonomy (GTDB): domain Bacteria; phylum Pseudomonadota; class Gammaproteobacteria; order Burkholderiales; family Burkholderiaceae; genus Paraburkholderia; species Paraburkholderia lycopersici. The sequence goes on along the minus strand of NZ_FMYQ01000026.1, from coordinate 7,138 downwards.
ACCAGTAGCCCCAGTGTTGTCCGTAGGCCGGCCCCTGGCCTACGCTCGTGCTGCCGTGGCCGGTCGCGTGGGCAATCGCACCCTCGCGTGCCTCAAGGGCATCGAGGGCCTCAAGGTCGACCGCGTCTTCGTTTTTGCCCGTGTGCGCCGTGATTTGCGGGGTGGGTGGCGTGGGGGGGCAGGGGGCTGTCTCATGAGATATCCCAGAGCCCACCTGTGCGGCGACACGCAGGTACGCGCAGACGAAGTGATCCCAGAGCGCAGCCTTTCCGGTCCTGAGCGACAGGAGGCGCATGCCCGATTCCGCGAGTTCCCGTTCCAGCTTTTCGGGAGCAAGTTGGTGGAGGACCGTATCGACGTTGGCGCGATCGTCGGGGCGTAAACGGTCCTCCGCAGCATTCCTGCCCGACTTGAGGTCGGTAAGTGCCTGCGCGGCGGCGGTCTCGATATGCATGAGATCCGGGTCAGGCTGTGCGAAAAGCATCGTCAGGACATGCCCACCGGACGGCAAGGCGTAGAACGGGTTGTGTGCGCACGCGCGATCCGGCGCGTTCCGCTGAGGCATGTTGCCTGTAGCCGTTGCGTCCGTTGTGGACAGACGCATTGTGTGGTCGGTAAACATGCGGAGCAAACGCCCGACCCGCTGGAGCTCGTCACATCCGACAGATGCGGCCTGCACATGGTCCAGGCCCATGCCATCAAGCAGCGCACGGGTAAGTACCGGGGCTAAAGACGTATCTGTTTCCCGATCGTTAGTCTGGTGGGTTGCGGATGCATCCGGTAATGGGCGCCCGTCCGGCGTGGCATGAGCATAGGAGAACGTTTGCGGTGCCGGCCGCGACAATCTGCCGATTGTGGGCTCGCGCCGCTCCGGCGGATCGGGGAACGTGAGCATGGCTGCGTCGGTGTGGCGGTGCAGCGGCTTATCGACGAGGCCGGACAGGGGAGGGAGCTCAGTGACTCGCGCATTGTCGATGCTCGAAGCTGGCAGTTCGGCTCGGACCGATGTCTGTGCGGCTGCGGCGTTGCCCTTTGGGGCAAGCAAGTCGTCAATCGCGCTTGCAAGCGGTGCCGCCGCACCGGGCGAAACGCACAGGGTTGTATCGCCGGCATCGTTGAAATCGGTCTCCAGCGGGACCGCTTCTTCGAAGAGCGCGAATCCGCCGCGATGACCAGCGCAGTCCCGCTTGTCCAGCACCAGCGGCGCGCGGCGCGACATCGTCGCCGAAGATGTGCGATGGGAGACATCGGTGAGAACCGTCGGGGTCATGTCGGCCATGATTGGCATCTGCATGAGAGGGTCGTCATCGGCGAACAGCCAGGACAGGCTTAAATCGTCGTCTTCCTGAAGCAGTGCAGTTTCTCCGCCGCCAAGTATCAACGGGTTGTCGGGCCGGTTGCCGGCGATATTCGCCTGAAGCAGCGGATGTGGCTGGCCAGACGCGGGCTGCGCAGCCGGTTGCGCCTCAACGGCTGAGAATTCCGCATCGAGCGCTGCCCAGATTTCTCCAGGTACTTCGTTATGCTCATTTTCGCTTGCCGAATCCGTTGTGGCAGCGGTATCGGCATGAGGTGCATCAGGTTTGGCCAGTTCGTCGAAGCGCAACAGATAGGTACCAATTTCGAGGTGATCGCCCGGACCTATCGGACGTTGCTGACCTCGCTCGATGGACGCACCGTTCAGGCGGATGGGCATCCCTCCCCGGTTGCTGATTTCGCACTGTCCGGAACCATTGATGAGGACGATGGCCTGGAGGCTTGCGATTTGCTGCCGCTCATCAGGCAGAACGAGATCGTTGTCCTTGCCTCGGCCTAGCGTACCGCCCGGAAACGTAAAATCACAATGGCGCGCAGGACCGGCTTCCCTATCGCCGCCGGCAGACATGCCTTTCATGATTTCGCAGCGCAATCCCGGCACGTGATCGACGATATGACTCATTGCGCTCTTCTCTGGACAGACTGACTCCCCGGTAAGGCCGAGCGATCGCGCCGTTCGCCACAGGCCGGCGGCGCGACGACTGCGGCGACGAACGGCTGACGGCGGGCGTGCTGTTCACGCTGGCTGGATCGGGGCAACATGCGGATGGTCGAAAAATGTCGGTTCGGCTAGGTCTTTGCAGTCTTCATGTCTCTTCCCGGCGAGGCTTGCGGGAAGCAGTTTTCATTACGACAGCGTGCTGACGATGCCGCAATGTGGCCAAGTATCGGCAACCACCGCGTTCAAGGCGTTGGTTGTCCGATATGTTGGCCGGGCCGCAGTACTTCACACACCTGGTGAAGCGCAGCGAACGTCGCAAAGGGGAGACGAAATGATCCGAATCGGCCTCTGCGCTGCAACGCAGCGGTCAATCAGGCCTCGCAGTTCTGCTTGATATCCCATGCCGCGCTGATCTCCGCGCCCTTGCCGCCCTGGGTCGTCTGCTCCCAGTATTGCTGCTTGACCTTGGCGGCCTGGAACGAATAGACCACGCCGACGACATCGCCGGTATTCGCGCCGGCATAATTGACGCCGGTGACCAGAACGTCGGTCAGTACGATCTTGGCGTATTCGATCTGCGTTCCCCCTGCCTTGCAGACGGAGATCTCGACCGAGGAGAGATGCGAGCCCTTGGAGCAATACTTGAGCAGCGCGGGCGTCGATTTGTCGATGAGGGCATTGACGGTCAGATCCGAGAAGGAAACCTTGCCCGTGCCACCGCCGCCCCCCACTCCCATATTGCCGGGCTGCGTCGCACCCCACGTGAATGACGTGATGTCGGTCCAGCCAGCATGGCCGCTGTCCTTGGATTCGCCGTCCGCACCGTCCACCTTCATGAATATGTTTGTTGCCATCGTGAATATTCCACAGTAAGAGAAAATAAAACCGAGCCCTTGAGTCTGGACATCGGCGATCCATGTCAGAGTTCGACTTTTAAGTACGCCATCTCCTTGTCGACTTCTTATCGTTATTCATTGATCACGCTTCGATTGCTTTTGCGGACGGAAGCTTTGAGACAAGCCTCAGCGAAACCGTCAGTCCTTCTAACTGGTAGTGTGGACGCAGGAAGAACTTCGCGGTGTAATAGCCTGGATTGCCGGGCAGTTCGTCGAGCGTCACTTCAGCGGCGGCGAGCGGCTTGCGCGCCTTCGTGTCCTGCGACGAGATGGCCGGATTGCCGTCCACATAGTTCATGATCCAGCCGTTAAGCCACTGCTGCATGTCCTCGCGCCCGCGGAACGAGCCGATCTTGTCGCGCACGATGCACTTCAGGTAGTGCGCGAACCGGCAGCAGGCGAACAGATAGGGCAGGCGCGCCGCAAGTTGCGCATTGGCCGATGCATCGGCGTCGTAGAATTCGGCGGGCTTTTGCAGCGACTGTGCACCGACAAACGCTGCAAGGTCCGAATTCTTGCGATGGACGAGAGGCACGAAGCCGTTACGCGCAAGTTCGGCCTCGCGCCGGTCGCTGATGGCGATTTCGGTGGGACACTTCATATCTACGCCGCCGTCATCGTCCGGGAACGTATGGCAGGGAAGGTCCTCTACCACGCCGCCCGATTCGACGCCACGAATTGCGGTGCACCAGCCGTATTCCTTGAAAGCGCGGTTGATGTTGGTGGCCATCGCGTAGGCAGCGTTTGTCCACGTATAGTTGGAGTGCGTTGCGCCGCAGGTTTCTTCTTCGAAGTCGAATTCGTCGATGGGATTCGTGCGCACGCCGTATGGCAGGCGGGACAGGAACCTCGGCATCGCGAGCCCGATATAACGCGCGTCTTCGGATTCGCGCAGGCTTCGCCAGGCGGCATATTCGGAGTTCTGGAAGATCTTCGTGAGGTCGCGCGGATTCGCGAGTTCCTGCCACGACTCCATCTGCATGACGCCTGGCGCCGCGCCCGCAATGAACGGACAGTGGGCAGCCGCACCGATTCGTGCCATCTCGCCGAGTATTTCGACATCCTGCGGACTGTGATCGAAGTAGTAGTCGCCAATCATGCAGCCAAAGGGCTCACCGCCGAACTGGCCGTATTCCTGTTCGTAGATGCGCTTGAAGATCGGGCTCTGATCCCAGCCGGTGCCCTTGTAGCGTTTGAGGGTTCTGGCGAGTTCGCGTTTGGTGACCGGCATGAAGCGGATCTTGAGTTTCTCGTCGGTCTCGGTATTCTTGACGAGATGATGTAGCCCGTGCCACGCGCCTTCCAGATTCTGGAAATCTTCGTGGTGAATAATCTTGTTGATCTGCTGGGACAGTTTTCTGTCGATTTCCCCAATCAGCAACTGGATGGTTCGATACGAGTCGGGCGAGATCGTCAGGGTATTTTCGAGCGCTTGCTGCGCGAGCGTTTTGACAGCGCTTTCAACCGCTTCTCTTGCTTCATCCGATTTTGGGCGGAATTCCTTCTGCAGCAGTGCACTCAATCCGCTATCGTCGAGCACATTATCCCGCGCGGCGATTTCGTGCTGAATCAGCTTATCCATTATTTATCCTCCGACGTGGCATCTTCGCCGGCAGCTAATTTCGCGGGTGGTTTGTCAGGTAACTGCGATAGCGACTGGAGGAGTGCTGGATTGCTGAGGATCTGCGAGACCAGCTCCTCGGCCCCGCTTTTTCCGTCCATATATGAAAGCAGATTGGAAAGCTGTGTTCGTGCCTCAAGAAGGATTTTTAGCGGCTCGACATTTCTCGCAATGGCGGCCGGCGAGAAATCCGCCATGTTTTGAAATGTGAGATCGACGTTTAGTTCGCCCTCGCCCGTTAGTGTGTTTTCCACGCGCATGGCGACACGTGGCTTGAGCGACTTCATGCGCGCGTCGAAATTGTCGACGTCGATTTCCATGAAGTTTCGCTCGCCCACGTCAGGCAGGGGCTCAGTGGGTTTTCCCGCAAGATCGGCCATGACACCCATAACAAACGGAAGCTCGACTTTTTTTTCCGAACCATAAACCTCGATGTCATATTCGATCTGAACACGCGGGGCGCGATTTCTGGAGATTAATTTCTGTCCACTCCTGCTTTTCGTGCTCATTGATTATCTCGGGTAACTGTTTTAGGTCCAAGTTGACCTGTTTATTCTTGAGCAAAAATCAATTGATGAAATTGATCCTCCTCAACGTGAAACTGTTCTATTTTTAGAGATAAAATGATTTCTGCGTTTCTTTGTTTTCAATGCGGCTTTTTGGATATTTAAAGATGTTCTGACATCCAGACGCATTCTTGAGTATCAGGTAGCTGACCGTTGAGATGTCTGAAAAAATCCCAAAGAAAGCGGGACGAAACAGCGAGAGGATGAAAAAGATTCTTCCTGGTGGAACGGAATGCGCCGCCCATAGCAGATGGCTGGAGCGTTGATAGTCGGATTTACTTGAGAGATTTGTCGATGGTTCTACTCACCGACTGGCAGCGCTTACTAACGCTGGATGTATGAGCCGTACGGGCGTCGTGGAGGCCGGTTGGTTTAAGTTAAGGTAATTCCTGCTCAAACCGGACCAGAGTTATGCTGGTCCGACGATGAAACGCTGGCAGCAGTCGCCGGTCGAAGCCGGGTCCGTTATAGAGTGGTTCGGAGAAGAAGGAGTCCATGACGCACGGGGGCAGAGGGCTGCGTGCTTCCTTGTTGCCCTTGCTTTTCTCCGTTGTGGTGCCACGCAACCGCAGGCTGGTGAGCTTGAAAGAGAACGGATTCACGTCCGTCATGCCATTGGCGATGGCGACCGAGAACAGCGTTGACATGGCGCTGCGGTACTTTCCCCGTGTCTTGCGCTGCACGCTCTGGTTGTTGGCCACATGCTCAAGCCAGCGCCGACCGATTTGGTGCTCGCGCGTTAGTGCGGCGAGTGTCTTGAGCGGTATGCGTTCGAGCGGCGCGTCCACCTGTCAAGGAACGATTCGTGACCATCCAGCAGTCGCAGCGCAACTGGCGAAGCCGCACCACGCCACCGCTTTATCCGTGGATGAAGTTTGCGGGCCAATGGATTAAGACGCTGGCTTTACACCTAGGCAGCGTGTAAGGATCAACGTTGAAAACGGGCGGTTGACCATTACCGCCGAATGAAGGGCCGCAAACGCGGCCCTTCATTCAACATCTATCGGCTCTCAAAGTTGTATTTGGCAATTCTAGAAACATCTTCATCCTCATCTTGCATAAGCCTCATGATTATCGGAATAGGCGCCTTTTTATTTGAGGCGATACCTTGCCGAACAGTTGCGTCGAGATCCGTTGATAGAAGCTCAAATAACTCATCAGACAGTTTTCTCTTCACAGCAATGAAGCGGCGAACATCAGGCCCAAATTGGTAAAGCAACCTCAAGATTTCGATTGGGACCGTCTTGTTATGAGCGACCCATCTCCTATAATCCGGGAATCTATCGATAACATCTTTCCAGACTGAAACAGAAGCCTCGTCAGTCGCAGCGCGATCATATTCGTCCTTGAGAGAGCTATCCCTCAGCGCGACAAATTCTTCAGCAGAGTGAATCATTTCGAGTCCTTGCACTTCAACGAATCAAAGTCAATATTTTTACCCGTATCACTCTTGTGCTTACTCATGTAATCGCCATAGACGTCAGCGTCTGCTACCCATGCACCATTTTTGTCATATACCTTCCAAGCACTGTTCCCATGCCCTGTTTGGTCTTCAGACCACCACATCCCCGTGCCCGGATCTCGCACATACTTAGCGTAGCCCACGCCCGGCACGTTGCCTGAGCATATTCTGTCGAAACGATTCATTTCCCACTCGCCTCTGCATGGACATTTAGCGTTCTGATTCGCTTTTGACGACGCTTGTTTTCTTCCGGCGCCTACCGGCGTTTTGGATAATCCGAAAGGATCGACCCATTCAACCGGGTTCGGCGCGTATGCATAGACGTTGATCCCACCCGCAAGCCCGATGGGGTCTTTGCTGATGAACCGTCCCGAGCTGGGATCGTAGTACCTGTGCCGATTGTAGTGCAGACCCGTCTCGCGGTCGAAGTACTGGCCCGCAAAGCGCAACGGATTCCTGATCCCGGCCTTCCTCGCCGCATCGCTGATGACTTCGTGAGCCTTGCCCCACGCCTGGTAATACGCGTTCCACGCTACTTCGCCCGCCGCATCCGTCAACTCGCGTGGCGTGCCGATCTGGTCACAATGATAGTACGCCAGCGCCCTGAACGGTTGC
>NZ_FMYQ01000015.1 GCF_900096975.1 Paraburkholderia lycopersici | reverse complement strand
GCATGAAATGCAGCGCCGCGACGCGAAGCGCGGGCTGGCGTCGCTGTGCATCGGCGGCGGCATGGGCGTGGCGCTCGCGCTCGAACGCGGCTGATTCGTTTTTCGGGGCAGTAAGCGGTTTGCCGCGCGCGCAAGCGGCGGCGGACCGTCAGCAGCAACCACGCGCAATATTAGAAGCTGACTAGAAGCCGCGCGGTCTCTGTCTTGTCTTCACCTTGGTGGAGAGACGAAGCAGGGCGACGATGCATGTGGCGCTTGCTCGCGCAAGCGCCATGCTTTATTGACGTAAACCTCTCGCGGATATACAGGATGACTAATCGTATTGCATTGGTAACGGGCGGTATGGGCGGCCTTGGCGAGGCCATCAGTGTCAAGCTTCACGACGCGGGCTATCGTGTCGTCGTGACGTACTCGCCCGATAACGCGGGGGCCGAAGACTGGCTGGCCCGTATGAAAGAGACGGACCGGGAGTTTCATGCGTACGGCATGGACGTGGCCGATTACGAGTCCTGCCAGCGCGGCGCGGCGAAGATCCAGAGCGAGATCGGACCCGTGGACATTCTCGTGAACAACGCGGGTATCACGCGCGACATGACGTTCAGGAAACTCGACAAGGTGAACTGGGACGCCGTGCTGCGCACCAATCTCGACTCCATCTTCAATATCTCCAAGCCGCTGTGCGACGGCATGGTCGAGCGCTCGTGGGGCCGCATCATCAATATCTCGTCGGTGAACGGCTCGAAGGGCTCGGTTGGGCAGACCAACTACGCGGCCGCGAAGGCCGGCATGCACGGCTTCACGAAGTCGCTCGCACTGGAAGTGGCTCGCAAGGGGGTGACCGTGAACACCATCTCGCCGGGCTATCTCGCCACGAAAATGGTGACCGCCATTCCGCAGGACATCCTCGATTCGAAGATCCTGCCGCAGATTCCCATGGGGCGCCTCGGCAATCCGTGCGAAGTCGCGGCGCTCGTGTTGTTCCTCTGTTCGGACGAAGCAGGCTTCGTGACGGGGGCGAACATTCCCATCAACGGCGGGCAGCACATGCAGTGACACGATGTCGCGCCTGATGTCAGGCGACTTTGGTCTGGCGATGCGCGACGCATGAGGCAGCGGCAATTCGTACCGACCGCCGCAGGCGCAGGCAACGAGCAAAACGAGCCTGCGTTTGCGGCGGTTTTGCATTGTGCTGCGGAGATTTCCGGAAAGCTTTCAAAGAAAGCCCTCTGGCGTTTCGAACTCCGAATCGTCCATGACGATTTCCACTGAGCAATCTCCCTGAATCGCGGGCGGCGTTTCGCGCGCGGCGAAGCGCTCGCGCACCCGCTCGCGAATGCGCTGCTGGATCATGCGCCGGCGGGCCGTGTCCAGCCGCGCGTAGCGCTCGAGTTGCGCGCGCGCGAAACGCAGCGTAACGGCGCAGCGCGCGTCGAGCGAAGTGTCGCGGTGCGACTCCACGACCCACGAGAGCTGGATGATTACCGTCTCGCCCTCGTCGATGAGACTGACGGCCGGCCGCTTGGGCGATTCGAAGATGTCGGCGACAGCGAGCTGGATTTCCTCGATCCGCTGATCGAAATCGAAGGTGTTCATGGTCCCTCCCACGCACATGCAGGTTGATGCCGTTGCGGTGCGCAACGCGCGTACCGCAGGCGTCCCGCGCCGCGCTGGGCGAATCGGGCACGAGCGATGCGGGGCTTCCGGTACGTGCCCAATCGAGGGAGGAAGCCATGTCTATGATCGTAGCGAGCCGCTTCACGACGCTACATGAAGCGGAAGTGGCCGTCGACAAGCTGCATGCGAGCGGTTTCGCCGGTGAGGATGTCGCCTCGTTCTTCGTGAATCCGAGCGGCCAGCACGCGCGTTTTCCCGTAGGCGGCGACGAGTTCGTCGACCCTGGTTCGCGCGGCTCGTCGGCAGGCGCGGCAGCCGGAGCGGCGGGCGGCGCCGTGGTTGGTCTCGTGCTCGGCGTGCTGTTCTCGTATATCGTTTTCCGCTCGCTACTGGTGCTGGCGGTGGCGGCCGGCGTGGGCGCCTATCTGGGCACGCTCGCGGGCGCGCTATGGCAGACGAGGGGCGGCGGCAAGGCGGGTCGGCCCGACGCCGGCCATGAGCCGGACGGCACCCCACGGCAGCGCGAGTCCGGCGTGCTGGTGGCCGTGCACGTGAGCCCCGGCACGCAGCACGCCGCCGCGCAGGTGCTGGGCGCAGCGGGAGGAGTCGAGATCGAGCGTGCGGATGGCCGGTGGCAACAGGGCCATTGGGCCGACTTCGATCCGACCCGCACCGTCGAGCCACTGCGCGAATGAGCGAATGAGCAGCGGTCCCTGTACCGGCAAGGAGGCAATGATGAAGCAACACGAATCGCCGGACGAAGACGGCATGAACGTCAAGCGTCCGCAGCACGAAGGGAGCGAGCCGCTCGCGCGGCGCCATCCGCAGGCGCCGCGCTCGGTGGGGCGACAGGGCCACAGCGACCGCGAAAGCGGCATCGAGGACACGGACCGCTGGGGCGGCGATGCATACCAGGAGCGCACCAAAGACGACAGCGGCGCGAGCCCCGACTCGCGCGAGGGGCGGCGCTAGCTTGCGCCATTGGCCCGCGCGGCGGGCTACTTCGGCGAAACGTCGATATCGCCAAAGTATTTGTGCGCGAGCGACGTAACCGTGCCATCGGCTTCGAGCTTCGCGATGGCCGTGTTCAGACGCTCGCGCAAAGCGTTGTCGCCTTTGCGGATGCCGAAAGCCACGCCGCCGCCGAGAATCCTGTCGTCGCGCACCGCTTCGCCCACGAACGCGAAGCCGTTTCCTTCGGGATGCGAAAGAAAGCCTTTTTGGCCCGCGGGCGCGAGAACGAGCGTGGCGTCAAGGCGGCCCGCGCCGAGGTCGGCGTAGATCTGGTTCTGGTCCTGGTAGGGGACGACGACTACGCCGGCCGGTTCCCAGTGCGCCTTCGCATAGGTTTCCTGGATCGACGACTGCAGCACGCCCACGCGCTTGCCCTTGAGCGACGTGGCCGTGGCCACGAGCCCGCTGTCGCTGCGCGCGATGAGACGGCTCGGCACGCGATAGATCACGGTGGTGAAGTCAATGGCTTCGCGCCGCTTCTCGGTGGCGTTCATCGCCGAGTTGATGGCGTCGAACTTGCGGCCCTGGAGCGCGGGGATCAGACCGTCGAACGACGTTTCGACCCACTTGCAGGTCAGGTGCGCCCGAGCGCATACGGCGTTGCCGATGTCGATGTCGAAACCTTGCAGCGTGCCGTCCGGGGCCTTGGTTTCGAAAGGCGGATACTGGGCTTCGACGCCGAAGCGCAACAGGTTCGCGTCCGCGAATGCGCAAACCGGACCGAGCGCGCCGCATACGCATGCCAGCGCGAGGAGCGCGTTGAGTCGCTTCATAGGGATCTCCTTTCCGTGTGATTGCTTGTGTTTCGAGCGCGTTGTTTTCAGATCGCGCAAAGGCGGCGCGCGCCTTCCAGCAATGTTTCGTCATCCTTGGCAAAGCTCAGGCGGATGACGCCTTCGTCGGTGCCGTCGGTGTAGAACGCCGAAAGCGGGATCGTCGCCACGCGCGCGTCGCGAATCAGGCGCAGCACGAAATCGCTGTCGCGCTCGTCCGAGAATGAGCGAAAGCGCGCGAGCATGAAGAAGCTCCCCTCGCTCGGGAGCAGTTCGAAACGCGATGCCGCTAGCGCGCGGGCAAGCAGATCGCGCTTGCGCTGGTAGAACGCCGAAAGGCCCAGATAGCTCTGCGGATCGGCGAGCGCCTGTGCAAAGGCGTATTGCATGGGCGTGTCGGCGGAAAACGTCATGAACTGATGGACTTTGCGAACTTCGTCCATCAGCACGGCGGGCGCGAGGCAGTAGCCCACGCGCCAGCCCGTCACGTGGTACGACTTGCCGAACGACGAAACGATCACGCTGCGTCCGGCAAGGTCGGGGTAGCGCGCGAGGCTGCGGTGCGGCGCGCCGTCGAATACCACGTGCTCGTAGACTTCGTCGGAGAGGATCACGATGTCGGTGCTGCGCGTGAGCGCCGTGAGGCGCGCAATGTCATTCTCACCGAAGATCGTGGCCGTCGGGTTATGCGGCGTATTCACGATGATCATGCGCGTTCTCGGCGTGACCGCCGCGCTCACGGCGTCCCAGTCCACGCGGAAATCCGGCTGCGCGAGCTTGATCGCCAGGGGTTTCGCGCCCTGCAGGCGCACGATGGGCGCGTAGCTGTCGAACGACGGTTCGAAATAGATCACCTCGTCGCCGGGATGCACGAGCGCGCTGATCGTGGAGTACAGGCCCTCGCTCGCACTCGCGAGCACCGTCACTTCGCTCGACGGGTCGTAGCGCGCGCCATGGAGCGTTTCGAACTTCGCGGCGATGGCTTCGCGCAGCACGCCGAGGCCGGCCATCGGCGCGTACTGGTTGTGGCCCGCGCGCATGGCGGCGGCCACGTCTTCGACGAGTTTCGCGCTCGGGTCGAAGTTCGGGGCGCCTTGCGAGAGGTTCAGCGCCTGATGCGCGGCGGCAAGCTTGCCGATCATGGTGAAAATCGTCGTGCCCACGTCGGGCAGCTTCGAGCGGACCTGGGCGGCGCTCTGCATGGTCGGTCTCCGTTCGGGCGGCGCGGGGCCGCGAGGCTTGCGGGCGCGAGGTCGCCGTGTGATCGGGCCTCGCGCAGAGCGCCCCATTACGCCGAAAGCGCGAACGGCTTGCAATCGATTAATTCTCATGCCGGTCATGCGCTGCCCTCATGGCGCGCTATGGCTTCGTGCGATCGTGCTCGATCCACGCGCTGAACAATTGCACTTTCTTCTGCCGGGCCACACATGCGGGGTAGACGAAATAGTAGCGAGAGCCTGTGGGCACCGCGAGGTCGAAGGGCATGACGAGACGCCGCGCTTCGACATCCTCGCGCACGAGCGTGCGGTCGGTGATGGCGACGCCGAAGCCCTGCATGGCCGCCGTGGCCGCGAGGTCCAGCGACTCGAACGTGGGGCCGACGTTGGCGTCGACGTTCGTTGCGCCCGCGTGGGCGAGCCACAGCCGCCAGTCGGCGTGGTCGCGCGTGGGGTGCAGCAGGGTTTGATGCGCGAGGTCGTCGGCCTTGACGAGCGGGCGGCGCGAGAGCACGTCGGGTGTGCAGACGGGCGTGAGGTACTCGTCGAAGAGCGGCACGGCGTGTACGTCCGTGCCCGGCGACGATCCGTAGATGATCGCGGCGTCGAACGGCTCCGCCTGGAAGTCGGCTTCGTGGCCCCATGTGGTCGTGATCTGGATTTGCAGATCGGGATGCTCGTTCTGGAAGCGCATGATGCGCGGCAGCATCCAGCGCATCACGCAGGTCGGCACCTTGAGCGCCAGCTCGGTGCGCTGGCGCGTGAGACGTTGCGAAGCCTCCTCGATGCGCCCGAAACCGTCGTGCACGGCCGGCAACAGTTGCTCGCCTTCGGCGGTCAGCGTGAGGCCCTTCGGCGAACGGCGAAAAAGCGGCAGGCCGTAGAACTGTTCCAGCGCGAGGATTTGCCGGCTCACGGCGCCCTGTGTCAGGCAAAGATGCTCGGCCGCACGCGTAAAGCTGCCATAGCGGGCAACCGTTTCGAAAATCTGCAGGGCGTTGAGCGGGGGAAGGCGTCTCATGGGAGGCGTTGGACAAGCGGGCGAGTGCGGCGGCGATCGAGCCGCTATGATACGACGGGCGCTGACCAATGCCTGGCCCCGCCGCTCGCGGTGTATTCGGGATGCGTCCAGAGTGCGGTGCCCGGCACGGGCCGTTGCGTGTTCATCGAACTGGAGCGTTTGGGGGCGCCGCGCCATTTCCGCCGCTGCGGAAAAATTTTCGTCCTACCCCTTTCGTATCGCTTCGTCTTGCCGTTAACCCGTATGCCTCGACGCGGGCGCAAGCGCAATCACAAGAGCAAGACGAACAGACAGTGGCAACGAGAATGATCGAAGGGGCGGCCGTCGGGGCCGACACAGCGGGTCAGGCGCCCTGCGCCGCCAGTATGCGGGCCCAGGCCGAAGCGCCCGCGCTCGCCGACACGCACGCGGCGCGGCCGGTTGCGAGCGCAAGCCGCCCGGCAGCCGTGCGTGCGCTCGTCGGGTTGCGCGCCCGCAAGCGTGAACTGGTTCTGCTGGCGGTCGCGGCGGGTTGCGTCATCGCGTTTGCGTGGTGGCTGGACGCGCAGTTGCAGCCCGCGCTCGTTGCGCGCGAGCGCAACGAGCAAGCCGCCGAGGACTTGCGCGAGCGCGTTGCGCCCTGCCTGCCCGACGCTGCGCGCAGTCACACGTCCTGGTGCGGCGCGATCACGATTCCGCCGCCGCCTGTCCGGCCCGTCACGCCGCTTCCGCTGGTCGCGGGTGCGCCCGCGGCTTTTTGCACGGCCAACGGCAGTCCGTCGTGCTGATGGTTTTTCCTTCGCGCTTGTCTGCCGGCTAGCGTCGGTCCGGGAAATGTCTCGGCAGGTGGCGCGACACGTATGACCGAGGCTGGCGGACCTGGCACGCTCGCTCAAGTCGATCGACAGTGTGCGTGGGCCGTTTCCGTTAAATGGATCGGCGTGCAGGCCGGGTGCGGGAGCGTCGTGCCGACTTTCACGCTCGCGGTGCCGCGTAGGGAATCGCACTCAAGGTATTTAGTAAGCCGAATCAATATTCGCGGCGCTGGCCATCGGTGCTTTACAATGAATCGCGGGATGATATAAATAAAAAATACATCTCAAGTCCGCCAACGTCCGGCGCCGGGTACGTTCCATGCTAAAGGGGCCCCACCATGCCGCTTTCTCGCCGTCGTTTCATGATCCTTGCCGCCTCCGTTGCATCGACGGCGGTCCTGTCCAACGAATCGCGCGCCGACGTGCCGGTGCTCTCGGAGAGCGACCCGACCGCGCTGGCGCTCGGCTACAAGGCCGATGCGGGCAAAGTCGACAAGGCCAGATTTCCGCGTTACCAGGCGGGGCAAACCTGCGCGAATTGCCAGCTTTTTCAGGGCAAGCCCGGTGTGCCTAATGGCCCGTGTCCGACCTACGGCGGCAAACTGGTCGACGCCAAAGGCTGGTGCAATGCCTATGTGAAGAAGGCTTGATGTCTTCCTCTCACGGTTTGCGCCCGAACGCTTCACGCAGCTTTCCCTTAGCCTTCGCGAGTGTCTCGCGGCGTGTTTTCGGCAGGTTTTTGCCTGCGCGATTGATATAGAAGTTCAGCATCGACATAGCCGACTGAAACGGCGTGCCCTTGCGCCGGCGGCTGCGCAGCGACGACTCCTTGAGGGACCGGGCAATGGCCTCCGCGCTGCCGGACTTGAATACGCCCGATTCAATGTCCATGGCGTCGCTCGTCTCGTTGACATGCTTGGACCATCGACTGGTAGCGCCATTTGCGCTGCTTTTCGTGTGACGTTTTGCGACGCTCGCGTGCGCGTGACGCTGGCGTGCGGGGCGGCCACCCTTGCGCCGGGTGGACGGATGCTGGCTCGTGCTCATTATTTCTCCTGCCGATGATTCCCTCGACGAAGCCAATGATGCGCAAATGCAATGCCGTCGGGCTTGATCCGCAGCACCCGGCACGCGACGTGCGTCCGGTTCGGTGCGTGCGCACGAGGCTTGACGGGAAGGCCGGCGCAGGCGCAGAACCGGCAAGGGAAGGAGTCGATCATGAAGTCAATTCCACGCTACGAGGTCAATGTTTGCGGCGGCGATTTCCGGCACGTCTGCGAGTGCTTTCGCGAATGGAAGAACGAAACGCTCATTTACCGTAGGGACCAGAAGATGTTCGAGGGCCGGGACGAGGTGCGTCCGCTGGACAAACGAGAGTATGACAACACGGAACAGGCGCGCAAGGCGCTGCAAAACGCCTGTAGCCCGCAAGATCCCTACGCGCTGGCTGCTGAAGTGAGCAATGGTGAGCGCGACATGTGGATCGTCATGGCGGCGTACCGGGAATAGCGGCGGAATACGCTCGTCGAAGCGGGTAGAAAAATTACAAGCATCGCATGCGGAATTGCAATTGCCGCACAAGAGGGCAGGATCAGGTGAAAAGCACTGCGAAGCAAGGGGCGTCGCACTATGGCTTCTCGCGTCTCTGCGCGGGTGGGGTCGTGTCCGGCTGTGCAGCGTGCAAACGCGCGAACGAGAACGCACATCCCGATCCAGCGAGCAGCCAGGTGATGAGCAATAGCGCGGGTGAGAGCGGAACGCCCGGCCGGGGCGATGCGGCGAAGCGCGCCCGCGCCGCCGGCCAGCGAACGCGAACAGCCGCCAGTGCAGTCGACGCCCGGTTCGCCACTGGCGCCGGCCAGTGGCGCGAATGGCGCGAATGGCGCGAGGCAGCGATAACGGCGCACACGAACCGATCAAGGAGCGGAGCATGGGTCTTTCAACGCAAAACCCCCGGCCGGACGAGGCCGATGAAAGCAGCGACGAACTCACCGCCGGCAATCCAGCCGCGACCGTGAACCCGGCGCGCGGAGCGCCGGGCAGTTTCGATCAACCCGAGTTGCGGCCCGAATTCATGCCGCGGGAGGGCGGACCGCATCCGGAACAGACGGCGGAAGTCCCGCTGGGGCACCATGGGCGAGCGGAGCCGCCAGGCTCATTCGGACACAACAGTGCGCCGGTGAAGAGAAAGCCCGGTTAGACAAACGCTGTTACCTCATGGCGTGCCGCGAGACCGCTCCGGGCGATTGCCCGCGCGTGGCGGCCAGGAAACTCAGCGTCCTGCAAGCATCCGCCCGCCGAGCGCGATCAGTACGACGCCGACTGCCGAGTCGAGCGCAGCCTTGCGGCGGATGAGGAATTGGCGCACGGCGGGATGCGAGGCGAGCAGGGCCATCGTGCAATACCACAGGCAAGAGATGGCGATTGCGATGACGACGACGGCGGCCTCGAGCCATCGCGGCGCGGCGGCGGGCACCATCAGCGCGAAGATGCTGCCATAGAAGGCAATGGCCTTGGGATTCGTCATGCTGACGAAATAGCCTTTTTTCGCGGCGGCCCACCCCGAGGCGCCCGTTTGCGCCGAGACCTTCAAAGGCTGGCGCGCAGTAAGCAGCATTTTCGCGCCGAGCCAGATCAGATAGCCTGCGCCCGCAATGCGCAGAACAGTGCCGATCCAGGCTATGTGCGAGACGATCAGGCTCAGTCCCGCCATGGCGATCCACGCCCAGGTGCCGGACGCGGCGGCGAGGCCGAGGCCGGTTGCGAGGCCCGCACGCCGCGACGCCACCGCCGTGGAGGTGACGATGACGAAGTTCGGCCCAGGGCTGGCGACGCTCAGCAGCAGGACGCCCGAAAGCGCGAGCAGGACATTGAAATAGTTCACGATGGCAGGTTCCGCGGCAGGATGAATGCGCTGTCGGTCGACGCGATGTTTGGCGCCTCATGATACTCCGGCGCCTCGCCCGGGACGCCGATTGCGTTTGCGCAGTCTCCACGAGCGCTTGAGGCACACTGCCAGTGCGCGCAATCGCGCCGGTGCGTACCGCGCCGAGCGGGAAGGAATGCCGATTGCGATACGGCAAAGCCTCCATGAACCCCTCGCAGCCATGCATCACGAAAGAGTCGACCCGCCCAGGAAAGCGCCGGGAGAAGGGGCACGCCAGCAAGGCGGCGGCTCCGGCCAGGGCGCGCTCGTGCTCGGTTCGCTCGGTGTGGTGTTCGGCGATATCGGCACGAGCCCGATCTATGCGCTGCGCGAGGCCGCGCTCACGTCGCATTCCATGGCCGAGGCCGTGGTGATGGGGGTGCTCTCGATGATCCTTTGGGCGGTGCTCGTCGTCGTGGTGCTCAAATACGCGTGCTTCGTCATGCGGGCCGACAACGAGGGCGAGGGCGGCATCGTCGCGCTCACGGCGCTCGTGCGCGCGGGATTCGCGCATGCGGGACGCTCCGCGCCGCGCCTGTTGCTGCTCGCGGGCCTGGTTGGCGCGGCGATGTTCTACGGCGATTCGATGATTACGCCGGCCATCTCCGTGCTCTCGGCGGTGGAGGGGCTCAAGGAAATCAATCCGGCGCTCGGCGGCGCGGTGTTGCCGGTTTCGCTGGGAATCCTCGTGGCGCTCTCCCTGTTCCAGGCGCGCGGCACCGCCGTGGTCGGACGCACCTTCGGGCCCGTCATGGCGCTCTGGTTTTTGAGCCTCGGCGCAGTGGGTGTGTATCACATCGTGCTCTATCCCGCGATACTCGCTGCGGCGTCGCCGCTCTGGGCGTTACGGCTCGCGCTTGCGCAGCCGGCTCTCGCATTCGGCGTGCTCGCCGCCGTGATACTCGCGTTGACGGGCGCCGAGGCGCTCTACGCCGACATCGGTCATTTCGGCACGCGCGCCATTCGCATCGCCTTCTTTTGTGTCGTCCTGCCCGCAATCGTCGCGGGTTATTTCGGCCAGGCCGCCACCATTCTTTCCGACCCGGCCGGCGCGAACCAGCCGTTCTTTCGCTCGGTGCCGCATTGGGCGCTGATTCCGGCGGTCGGCATCGCCATGCTCGCCACCATCATCGCTTCTCAGGCCGTGATTTCCGGTGCGTTCTCGATGACGAGCCAGGCCATCGAACTCGGCTTCCTGCCACGCATGCGCACGATCGAAACCTCGCGTACGCGGCGCGGTCAGATTTATGTTCCGGCGGTGAACGCCGCGTTGCTCGTGGCGGTCGTGTTTCTCGTGCTGTTCTTTCGCACTTCGCAGCGGCTCACTTCGGCTTATGGCCTCGCGGTGGCGCTGACGATGACGACCACTTCGCTGCAGATGCTATCGGTATGCCGCGAAGTGTGGGGCTGGTCGCGTCTTGCCACTACGCTCACGTGCGTGCCGCTGCTGGTGGCGGACGGCATGCTGCTCGCGGCGAACCTGCCCAAGATTCCCATGGGCGGCTGGTTTCCGGTCTCTGTCGGCGCCTTGCTGTTCGTTACCATGAGCACCTGGAATCGCGGCAGGGAACTGGAAGCGCGCCATGCCGCGCAGGGCGAATCGCTAGCCGTCTTTCTGCGCGGCTTGTGGGAGGCCGACCTGCCGCCGCCGCGCGTGCCTGGCACGGCGGTCTATCCGGGCAACGTGCCGGGCATGACGCCAGCCGCGCTCAAGAGCAACGTGCGTCACAATCATGTCTTGCACGAGACCGTGATCGTGTTCTCGAACGTTTCGGAGTCCGCACCACAGGCGGACGAACGTTCTCGCATCGAAGCGCGCGATCTCGGCGAGGGTTGCTGGGAGATCGTCGCGCATCATGGCTTTGTCGAGCGGCCCAATCTGCCGCGCCTGCTGGACTCGTTGCAAGGCAGGCTCGGCAAATGGCGCTTCGACCCGGAGAAGACCACGTTCTACCTGCCGCGTGACGAGGTGCTGCGCCAGCATGCCCGGCAAGACGTGAGCCGCTGGCGTGCGCGGCTCTTCTCGTTCATGTCGTTTCACTCGACTTCGAGCGCCGAATATTACGGTCTCGCGCCCGAGCATGTCGTCGAACTGGGCGTGCAGCTGGCGCTTTGAGCAACGCGCTGGTGAGCGCGCTCAAGCCGTGCCCGCGGCCGCCGAAAGGGTCGAAATGATCTCCGCGTTGAAGGCGGGCAAGTCGTCGGGCTTGCGGCTCGTAATGAAATTGCCGTCGTGCACCATGGTCTCGTCAACCCACTTGCCGCCCGCGTTGCGGATGTCGTCCTGCAACGACGGCCAGCTCGTCATGGTATGCCCCTTGACAATGCCCGCAGACACCGGCAGCCATCCACCGTGGCAGATCACCGCGATGGGCTTGTGCGCGTCGTTGGCCGCGCGCACGAACGCCTGCGCCTCGGGAATCAGGCGGATGGCATCGCCGTTCACGACGCCACCGGGCAACACGACCGCATCGTAGTCGTCTGCTTTCGCGCTGCCGAAGGTGCGGTCCACCTTGATCTTGCTTCCTTTGTCGACATGACGAAAACCCTGAATTTCGCCGTCCTTCTGCGAAATGACGTCGACCTGCGCACCCGCTTCCCTCAGCGCGCGGCGCGGCTCGGTAAGTTCGGCTTCCTCGAAACCATCCATGGCAAGGATTGCGACCTTGCAGTTGTCGAGCATGTTGGCCATTGCGATTTCCTCCTCGTTAGAAACCTCGAAATGCCGGCGCTGAACGCGCCGGGCTTGCATGCATTGCTGTCGCAGCAAGGCGAATGCCGCGCCCGCCCGCAAAGCGCATGCGATGAACCGGCAGCGAAGCACCGCGCAGCCGGGTTCGCATCGAGGGAGGTATGGCGCTTGCGGACGAAGAGATGAGCGTGGCGCGCCACCGGTACGCCACGCAACAGTTCCATCCACCAACCTCAAGGAGAGCGAAATGAATGGACTCGTCAAACGATTGCTGGCTGGGGTCGTCATCGCAACGTGTTCCTCGCTTGCGCTGGCACAGGCGGGGGGCGGCGCGGCGGGCGGCGGCGCAGGCGGTGGGGCCGGCGGAGGTAGCGCGGGCGTAGGCGCGGGCGGCGGTACGGCCGGCGGGGCTGGCGGCATCAACGAGGCACGTCCGCCGGGCAGCACCGCGGGCACGCGCTACAACAACAGCGGTTACGGCGCACCGGGTACGACGGCTACGGGCGGGGGCCAGGGCACCGGTACGGGCGCCGCGCCTGCCCCGGCGCCGGGAACTCGTCAGGGCATGCCGTACAACAACGGCGACATGAACGACTCGACCACGTCGCCGAACGGCGGCATGCGAGGGAACCAGTAGAGTCGGCCGTTCCCGTAGCTAAAAAGACGGGGGGGCGACGCAGTGCGTGTCGTCCGCCCGTCTCGAGGTCGCCCCTCATTCAGTCGATTGCCTTGTTGCCGGTTTCACGCTTTGACGAGCGGTTTGGCGGCGGTGCTCATGCGCGGACCCGGGCGAGGAAGCGTTCGACGAGACGCGTCCAGAACGCGGCGCCGATGGTGAGGTTCTCGTCGTTGAAGTCGTAGCGCGCGTTGTGCAGCATCGGCTTGCCTTCGCCATTGCCAAGGCGTACGAAACAACCAGGACGCTGCTGCAGGTAGTACGCGAAGTCCTCGCTGCCTGCGATCGGCGGGAAGGGCGAGATCACGCGCTCCGGTCCGACGAGTTCCTCGGCGACCTCACGCGCGAATGCGGTTTCGGCTTCGCTGTTGACGAGCACCGGATAGCCGGGGACATAGTCGATTTCCACCGTCGCGCCGTAGCTTTGCGCCTGGCCTTCGACCAGGGCGCGAATGCGCGATTCGAGCGTGGCGCGCACCGTCGGCGAGAACGAACGCACGCTCATTTCGAGGGCGGCGTCTTCGGGAATCACGTTCGGCGCGTGGCCCGAGCGGAACGAGCCGACCGTCACGACGGCGGCTTCGTTGGGATCGACGTTGCGCGACACCACGGACTGCAGCGCCATCACGATGCTGCTGCCCACGAGCACGGGATCGACGGCCAGATGCGGGCGCGCTGCGTGGCCGCCCCGTCCGTGAATGCGCAGCTTGACGGTATCGCACGCGGCCATGAGCGGACCGGCGCGAAAGCCGAACGTCCCGGCGGGTACGCCCGGGTGGTTGTGCAGCCCGAAGATGGCTTCGCACGGGAAGCGCTCGAAGAGGCCGTCGGCGATCATGCGCTCGGCCCCGCTGTCCGAGCCGGCTTCTTCCGCGGGCTGGAAGATGAGGTGCACGGTGCCCTCGAAGTTGCGCGTTTTCGCGAGCTGCCGCGCGGCGCCGAGCAGCACCGTCGTGTGGCCGTCGTGGCCGCAGGCGTGCATCTTGCCGTCGTGGACGCTTGCGTAGTCGAGACCGGTCAGCTCCTTGATCGGCAGCGCGTCCATGTCGGCGCGCACGCCCACCGTGCGCGCGCTCGTGCCGACCTGCAGCGACGCCACGACGCCGTGGCCGCCCACGTTGCGCGTGACCTCGTAGCCCCAGGCGGCGAGCTTGTCGGCCACGAAGCGCGAGGTGTCGGCTTCCTCGTACGACAGTTCGGGGTGCTTGTGAAGGTGATGACGGATCGCGTCGAGTTCCGATCGGGCATCGGCCAGGTCGGCGACTTCGCAGTAGCTGCGCTCGCTCACGGGGGACTCCTTTTATTGGAACAGGCTTGGGGTAACAGACAAAGCCGGGTATTGCATCGACGAAAAATTCGACCCATGACGGAAAAGCATCGAAAATGTTGACCTCAAGTCAACGGTTGGGTGTCGCGCCGCCGTAAGGCCGGGCGCGCGCAGGGAGCAGCAGACGTGGTCGATATCGGCCTGTGCACGCGCACCGCCGACGACCCCGCCATGCGCATTCACCCGTTCGCGTCGCGGCCGCTTTGCGCGCTCGTCGCGCCCTCGCACCGCCTCGCGCGGATGCACAAGGTGGCGCCCGCCGAGCTTGCCGGCGAGCGCCTCATCTTCATGACCGAGGCATTCGGCGTGCAGCAATTCGTGCAATCGCGCTTCGAAGACGCGCGCCTGAACGTGATTCCCGCCTATCGCGTGGATCTCTTCAACACGGCGCAGACGCTCGCGGCCGCCGGGCTCGGCGTGGCGTTCATGTCGTCGATCACGGCGCGCCGCGGCATCGAACTGGGGGAACTGGTGGCCGTGCCGATCGATCATCCGATCGCGGCGGGTTTTTCTAGCCAGATGGTCACGCGCGTCGGCTGCAGGCTCTCGCCAGCCGCCGATCACCTGCGCAAGCAGCTCGCGCAGAGTTTTCTGGAGTCGGCGACGCAGTAGGCCGCGTACCGTTGCGCGCGCAACGGCAATGGCTCGCGCTATCCGCTGCTCAATTGCCGATCTGTCCCTGCGCCGAAGGAGTATCCCCGATCCGCAGCACGGCGTCGCGCTTGGCGAGCAGGTGCTGCCGCAGAATCGTGGCGAGCCGTTTGCCGTCGCGCGCGTCGAGCGCTTCGAGCATTTCCTCGTGCTCGTGAATCGCGCGATCCCACTTGGCGGTCTCGAAGTTCGAGCGAAAGCGCAGGGCCTGCAGCCGGCGGTTCACTGTGACATAGATTTGCCGCAGCGCAGGGTTGCGCGCCGCTTCGTTGATCTTGTCGTGGATGGCCTGATTGCGGCTGTAGTAGCCGGCCAGATCGTTCTGCGCGCGGCAGGCGAGCATGGCGTCATGCAACGCCCTGATTTCGGCGATTTCGGCCGCGGTGATGCGCTCGCAGGCCAGCTCGCCGGAAAATGCTTCGAGCCCGCTCATGAGCTCGAAGGTCTCGCGCAGTTCCGCCTCCGACATTTTCGAAACCGACGCGCCGCGATTCGGCGAAATCTCGATCAGCCCTTCGGCCGCGAGCACCTTCAGTGCCTCGCGCAGCGGCGTGCGCGAAATGCCGAGGGTTTCGCACAGCTCGCGCTCGTTGAGCTTGCGGCCGGCCTCCAGCACACCCTCCACGATGAACCGGCGCAGATGGTCGACGACGGTGTCATGGAGTTGCTGACGCGGAACGGGCGGCAGTTCCGGACTGATGGCCGAGGGGTTCAGATTCGGGTTTTGCATGCAAAAGACATTTCAATGACTTCAGCGCATTTTAACTCAGGGCTCAACCCGGAAAATTTCGCAGCTTATCGGGGTAAACCACGCTGGAATCTGGCTTTGGCAGGGCGGCTCATTGGATTATAGTTTTTTGAATGCAAAATTCAAAAACGGGAGCGATTGCATGCTGAAGCTCGATTTCCACCCCGCCGGCCGCCATTTCCTGCAGATTCCCGGGCCGAGCCCCGTGCCCGATCGCATCCTGCGCGCGATGAGCTATCCGACCATCGACCATCGCGGGCCCGAGTTCGGCGCGCTCGGGCTCAAGGTTCTGGAGGGCATCAAGAAGATCTTCAAGACGCAACAGCCGGTCGTGATCTATCCGGCGTCGGGCACCGGCGCATGGGAAGCGGCGCTCGCGAACACGCTGAGCCCCGGCGACACGGTGCTGATGTACGAAACCGGTCATTTCGCGACGTTATGGAAGCAGATGGCCGAACGCCTCGGCCTGAAGCCGGAGTTCCTCGGACTGCCCGGCGTGGAAGGCTGGCGGCGCGGCGTGCAGGCCGACATGATCGAAAAGCGCCTGCGCGAGGACGCGCGGCACGCGATCAAGGCTGTTTGCGTAGTCCATAACGAAACCTCGACGGGCGTGACCTCCGACATCGCCGCGGTGCGTCGCGCAATCGATGCCGCCGGGCACCCGGCGCTGCTGCTCGTGGACACGATCTCGGGTCTCGCGAGCGCGGATTATCGACATGACGAGTGGGGCGTGGACGTGACCGTCTCCGGCTCGCAAAAGGGCCTCATGCTGCCGCCCGGCATCAGCTTCAACGCCGTTTCGGCGAAGGCGCTCGCGGCGAGCGAGCGAGCGTTGCTGCCGCGCAGCTTCTGGAACTGGGCCGAGATCATCGAGATGAACAAGAGCGGCTACTGGCCGTACACGCCGAACACGAACCTGCTCTACGGCCTTTCCGAAGCGCTCGACATGTTGCAGGACGAAGGTCTCGACAACGTGTTCGCCCGGCATCGGCGGCTGGGCGAGGCGTGCCGGCGCGCGGTGCGTGCGTGGGGGCTCGAGATCCAGTGCGCCGACCCCGCTGTCTACAGCCCCGTGCTCACGGGCGTGATGATGCCCGAGGGCGTGGATGCGGACGCCGTGCGCAAGATCATCTACGAGCGCTTCGACCTCTCGCTCGGCACGGGCCTCGGCAAGGTCAAGGGCCGCATGTTCCGCATCGGCCATCTGGGCGACTGCAACGACCTCACGCTGCTCGCGGCGCTTGCCGGCTGCGAGATGGGCCTGCGCATTGCGGGCGTGCCGTTGAAGGACAGCGGCTTGCCGGCGGCGATGGCATATCTCGCGGCGCAGCACCCGGATGTGTCGCTGAAGGCGGCCTGATGCGAGGCGGTAGTCCACGCCGCGTACGGGGCGCGGCGGGTACGACAAACAACGGAGACAGACGATGAAACGGTATCGATTGACGAGCGCGAGCAGCATCGTGCTGATCATGCTCTGCATCATGTACTTCATCACCTACCTCGACCGTGTGAACGTGAGCACGGCGGCGGCGGGCTTCGGCAAGGAATTCAATCTTTCGCACACCGAAGTTGGGCTGGTGTTCTCGGCGTTTGCATATCCGTATCTGCTGTTTCAGATCATTGGCGGCTGGGTTAGCGACCGCTTCGGCGCGCGCCGCACGCTGCTCCTTTGCGGCGCGCTGTGGGGCGTGGCGACGGTGCTCACGGGCATGGCGGGCGGCCTCGCCACGCTGCTCGCCGCGCGTCTGCTGCTGGGCTTCGGCGAAGGCGCGACGTTTCCTGCGTCGACCTCGGCCATGTCGCGCTGGGTCGCCAGGGAGCGGCGCGGGTTCGCGCAGGGCATCACGCATTCGGCGTCGCGTATCGGCAATGCGGTGGCCCCGGCCGTCGTCGTGCTGGTGATGGCGCGCTACGGCTGGCGCGAATCGTTCTACGTCTGCGGGGCGATGAGCCTGCTGTGGGTGGTGGTCTGGGCGTTCACGTTCACCGAGCATCCGAAAGATCACCCGCGCATTTCCGAGGCCGAACTCGCGATCTTGCCGCCGCCCAAGCCTCGCGCGACCGGCCTGCCGTGGATGGCGCTCTTCAGGCGCATGATTCCGGTGACGATCGTCTACTTTTGCTATGGCTGGACGCTGTGGCTCTTCCTCAGCTGGATTCCGCAGTACTTTCTGCACAACTATCATCTTCAGTTGGGGAAATCGGCGATCTTCGCCTCGGTGGTGTTCCTCGCCGGCGTGGTGGGCGACACGCTCGGCGGCCTCGTGACCGACTGGCTCTTCAAGCGCACGGGCAACCTCAAGCGCGCGCGCAGCTGGATGGTCTCGGTGTGCATGCTCGTCACGCTCATCGTGCTGGTGCCGCTGATGTTCGTGCACGATCCCGTCATTTCGATGGCGTGCCTCGCGGCGGGCTTTTTCTTCGCCGAAATGACGATCGGCCCGATGTGGGCGATTCCCATGGACATCGCGCCCGAGTTCTCGGGCACGGCGAGCGGCATGATGAACACGGGCTCCGCGCTCGCGGCGATCATCTCGCCGGTGGTGGGCGGCTTTTTGATCGACCGCTTCGGCAACTGGGATCTGCCGTTCGTCGGCAGCATGGTGCTGATGGGATGCGGCGTGATTCTCGCGTTTCGCATGCAGCCCGAGAGCCGCTTTGCGCTGGGCGAGAAGCCCGGCGACGCCGCCATCTCGCACCAGGGAGCGTGAACGGCGATGGAAGAAGGCGCACGCACTTCGGGCATGCTGGTCAAGCCGGTTCATCTTGTGCCGTCCGTCGCGGGCCACGGCTCGCCGCTTGCGCGGCGTCTGCGCGACGCGCTGCGTGGCGACGTATATTTCGACGCCGCGAGCCGGGGCCGTTACGCAACGGATGCGTCGATCTACCAGATCATGCCCATCGGCGTGGTGGCGCCGCGCGATCAGAACGATCTGCGCGCGGCGCTGGAGGTGGCGCGCGTCGAGCATGCGCCCGTGCTCGCGCGCGGCGCGGGAACGAGCCAGTGCGGCCAGACGGTGGGCGAGGCGCTCGTCATCGACACCTCGAAGTGGCTCAACAACATCGTCGATTTCGATGCCGACGCCCGCACCGTGACGGTCGAGCCCGGGGTTGTGCTCGATCATCTGAATGCGTGGCTCAAGCCGCACGGGCTGTGGTTTCCCGTGGACGTTTCGACGGCCGCGCAGTGCACCATCGGCGGCATGGCGGGCAACAATTCGTGCGGCTCGCGCTCGATCGAGTACGGCAACATGGTGCACAACGTGCTCGGCATCGATGCGATTCTCGCGGACGGCAGCGAAGCGCGTTTTCAGTCGCTCAAGCTGCCGAACGAAGGCGCGGAAAGCGCGCGGCTGGCGGCGCTCGTGGCGGGCGTGCAGCGCATCGCCACGCGCGAGCGCGCTGAAATCGCCGAGCGCGTGCCGAAGGTGCTGCGCCGCGTGGCCGGCTACAACATCGACCTGTTCGACTGCCAGAATCCGCTCGCCTATACCGATGACGGTGCGGCGAATCTCGCGCATTTGCTGGTGGGCTCGGAGGGCACGCTCGCGTTCAGCAGGCAGATCACGTTGAAGCTCGCGCCGCTGCCCGCGCACAAAACGCTGGGCGTCGTGAGCTTCCCGACCTTCCGGCAGGCGATGGATTCGGCGCAGTACATCGTCAAGCTCAAACCGACGGCGGTCGAACTCGTCGACCGCACGATGATCGAGCTGGCGCTCGGCAATCCCGGCTTCAGGCCGGTGATCGAACAGGCGCTGACGGGCAGGCCCGATGCGATTCTGCTGGTCGAATTCTCTGGCGACGAGCGCGCCGCCCAGGTGCGGCGCCTCGATGAACTGGTCGAGCGGATGGGCGACCTGGGGCTGCCCGGCTCCGTCGTGAAGATGGTCGATGCGAACGGGCAGAAAGCGCTGTGGGAGGTGCGCAAAGCAGGCCTGAACATCATGATGAGCATGAAGGGTGACGGCAAGCCTGTTTCGTTCATCGAAGACTGCGCCGTGCCGCTGGAACATCTCGCCGGGTACACGAGCCGCCTCACTGAAATCTTTCATCGGCACGGCACCGAAGGCACGTGGTACGCGCATGCGAGCGTCGGCACGCTGCATGTGCGCCCGATACTCGACATGCGCCGCGACGGCGCGGTGAAAATGCGCGCGATAGCGGAAGAGGCGGCGGCGCTCGTGCGCGAATACAAGGGCGCGTTTTCCGGCGAGCACGGCGACGGCCTGTGCCGCGGCGAGTGGATTGCCTGGCAGTACGGACCGAAACTCAACGCGGCGTTTGCGGAGATCAAGCAACTGTTCGACCCGGAGAACCGCTTCAATCCCGACAGGATCGTGCGCCCGCCGAAGATGGACGACACGAAGCTGTTTCGCTTCGCGCCCGGCTATCGCGAACGGGCATTCCGGCCCATGCTCGACTGGTCGGCGTGGAACGTGCGCCGCGATCCGCTCACGGGTGTGGAGACAGCGCCCGGCAGTGGCGGCGATCTGGCCGGCGGCCTCGCGAAAGCGGTGGAGATGTGCAACAACAACGGCCACTGCCGCAAGTTCGACGCGGGCACGATGTGTCCGAGCTATCGCGTGACGAAGGACGAGCAGCACGTGACGCGCGGCCGTGCAAACACCCTGCGCCTGGCTATCTCGGGGCAACTCGGCAACGATGGCCTCGCAAGCGCGGACGTGAAGCGCACGCTGGACCTGTGCGTGTCGTGCAAGGGCTGCAAGCGCGACTGCCCGACCGGCGTGGACATGGCGAAGCTCAAGATCGAGGCGCGTGCGGCGTGGAGCGCGAATCATGGTTTGACGCTGCGCGAAAAGATGATTGCGTTTTTGCCGCGCTATGCGCAGCGCGCAGCGCAGGCTGGCGGGCTCGTGGACGCGGCCGGGCGCATTCCGTTGATATCGGACTGGGCGAAGCGCGCGATTGGCTTTGCGCCGCAGCGTTCGATGCCGCGATTTCGCCGTTCGTTCCTTTCGGAAGCTTCGCGCGCGAAGCATGACGCGGTGGCGGCGACCAGGGAAGCGGTGCTGTTCGTCGACACCTTCAACGACAACTTCGAACCCGAAAACGCGCGCGCCGCGAAGCGGGTGCTCGAAGCCGCCGGTTATTTCGTCCATTTCAACGTGCGCGGCGATGAACGCCCGCTATGCTGTGGCCGCACGTTCCTCGCCGCAGGGCTCGTAGACGAGGCGAAACGCGAAGCGCGCCGGCTCCTCGATACGCTGATGCCCTTCGTTGCGCGCGGCGTTCCGATTGTCGGACTCGAACCGTCGTGCCTGCTCTCGATGCGCGACGAGTTTCTGCAATACGGTTACGGCGACGAAGCGCGCAAGCTCTCGGCCGCCGCGTTCCTCTTCGAAGAGTTCCTCGTGCGCGAGCAGCGCGAAGGGCGACTCGATCTGCGCTTGCACAAACTCGACGCGCCGCGCGCATGGGTGCACGGCCACTGCCACCAGAAGGCCTTCGACGCCTTCCGGCCGGTGCTCACGGTGCTGGGCTGGATTCCCGGTCTCGAAGTCAAGTCGATCGAATCGTCATGCTGCGGCATGGCGGGGAGCTTCGGCTACGAAGCGGAGCACTACGAAGCATCGCTGGCAATGGCCGAACTGTCGTTGCTGCCGGCCGTGCGCAAAGCCGGGCGCGCCGATCTCGTGGTGGCGGATGGCACGAGCTGCCGCCATCAGATTCATGACGGCGCGAACGCGACGGCGCTGCATGTCGCGCGCGTGCTGGAGATGGCGATGGCGTGACGCAGCGGCGTTATCGGGCGCAAACGGCATCCACCGCGCGCAGCATTCTGCCGAAGAACGCACCCGCGAACTGCGAGTCGAGCCAGCGTACGATCAGCGCGATCTTTCTTTCGGGCTCGATCCACATGAACGAACTGCCTGCGCCGACGCCGAAATAGCTCGACTCCGGCACGCTCGCGAACATGCGCCGCCCCGTGTTGAGCCAGACCAGCGAGCCATAGAACGGCGCGAGCGGGCACGGTGTGCGCATGTGTGCGATCCATTCGCTCGAGAGCACGCGGCGGCCTTGAACCACGCCGTCGTCGAGCAGCATTTGTGCGACCTTCAATTGATCGTTCGCGCTCACCGACATGCCGCCGCCCCAATGCGATCCGCCGGGGACCGATTGCACGCGCTTGCCGCCGATGTCGATCCAGGCGTTGTCGTAACCGACCCATTGCCAGTTTTCGCTCGCGCCGGCAGGACGCATGATCGCCTCGCGAAACACTTCGGGCAACGAACGTTCGAACAGATGCAGCAGAGCGAGCGAGAGCTGGTTGATGCGTACGTCGTTGTATTCCCAGTACGTGCCGGGCGTGCGCAACGGGCGCAATTCGCCCTTCTTGCCGTCGGGCGGCTCGCCGAACGTGACGGCGCGATAGTGATCGGCCTGGTCGGAAAGGCCGAAGCACGTGCCTTGCCATTCGCTCGTCTGTTGCAGCAGATGCGTCCATGTGACCGGGGCGTTGTGCTCGTCGTCGAAGCCGATGCCCGGCACGCGCGCGCGCACGGGCTCGTCGGGATCGGGCAACAGGCCCCGGTCGTGCGCCACGCCAGCAAGCAGCGCGAGATAGGTCTTCGCCACGCTGAAGGTCAGATCGGGGCGGTCGGGCTCGCCCCACTGCGCGAGCAGGCGGCCATCGACGGCCACGGCGCCCGACACGGGCCCGCGATCGTGGACGGGACCGAGCAGGCGGTTCCATGGCGGGGGATCGTTCAGGTGCACGCCGAACTTGCCGTCGGCGTTGCGATCCCATGCCGATTCGTGGTCGATGGAAAACTGGATGGCATCCCGAACTTCTCGCGGAAAATCGTGTTGCATACGTGCGTATTTCCTTCTGGTGTTTGCCGTTTCCCGAAGCGCGGTCAACGTGCGTCCAGCCGTGCGCGCGCCCAGATCAGCGTGACGAGGCTCACGACCGCCGCGAACATCAGCCAGAGCCCCGGCGCGAGATTGTTGCCCGTCGCCGCGATGAGCGAGGCGACCGCGAGCGGCGTGAAGCCGCCGAACACGGTCGTGCCGACGTTGTAGGCGAGCGCCATGCCCGTGGTGCGCGTGCGCGTGGGGAAGAGGCCGGCCATGAGCGCCGGAATCGGCGCGAAATAGGTGACCTTGAGCACGGCGACCCACATCACGGCGGCGAGCAGCGTCAGCAGCGACGGATAGGCGTTCACGAACATGAATGCCGGGTAGACGGTCAGCAAGAACAGCACGCCCGCAACGAGCATGATGCGCGTGCGGCCCACCTTGTCCGACCAGTGGCCCACCACGGGCGTGAGCACCATGGCGATGAGACCCGCGACGAGCGTCGCGATGAAGCCCGACGAAGGCGCGAGACCGAGTTGGCGCGCCGCATAGGTCGGCATATAGAGGAGCACGTATTGCGCGGAGGTGGTCAGCACCAGTGCGCCGATCGAGGCCAGCACGCGCGACTTCTGCGTGGCGAGCAGTTCGCGCACGGGCGATGCGGCCTTTTCGATGCGCTCGAATTCGGGCGTTTCGTCGATACGCCGGCGAATGTAGAGTCCGATGGGACCAATCAGCATGCCGAACAAAAACGGAATGCGCCAGCCCCAGCCTTCGAGCTGCGGCCGCGTGAGCACGCCCATCAGCACCGCGCCGAACAGGGAGGCGAGCAGCGTGCTCGCACCCTGGCTCGAAAACTGCCAGCTCGACATGAAGCCGCTGCGCTGGGGTGCGTGCTCGATCAGGAAGGCCGTGGAGCTGCCGAACTCGCCGCCTGCCGAGAAGCCTTGCAGAAGCCGCGACGCGAAGATGCCGATGGGCGCGAGAATGCCGATCGTCGCGTAAGTGGGCATCAGCGCGACCATGCCGGTGCCGATCGTCATCATCGCGATGGAGAGCGTGAGCGACGCCTTGCGGCCCTTGCGGTCGCTGTACGAGCCGAGCACGAGCGCGCCGAACGGCCGCGCGAGATACGAGAGCGCGAACGTGCCGAGCGTGAGCAGCAGCGACATCGTCGCGTTGTGGACGGGGAAGAAGAGCTTCGACAGCGTGGAAGCGAAGTAGCCGTACGCGATCAGGTCGTAGAACTCGAGCGCGTTGCCTATCGAGGTCGCGAGGATAAGCCGCGAGACGCCTTTCGTCGATGCGGCCGAGGGATGTTGCCCGGTCTCCGACCAGGGCTCGCGGGCGTGATGGGCGGGAACGGAGTCGATACTCATTGCGACGTCCTCATGCAAGCGTTGTCGAAACATGCGGCGCGGGGTTGGACGCCCCAGCTTCTCTTGCGCCGAGGTCCCAGAAGAGACCGGCCATGATGCGCAGCGCGTCGCGCACCACGGGGCCCAGCAGATGTTCGTTCGGCGCATGCTGCGAGCAGCCGGGGTACGAATGCGGCACCCACAGCGTGGGCATGCCGAGCACGTCGGCGAACACGTCGTTGGGCAGCGTGCCGCCGAGGTTCGGCAGCAGCACGGGCTCGTCGCCGGTCGTTTCGCGCAGCGAACGCAGCGCCCATTGCACCCAGGCGTTGTCGGGATCGACGCGGGTGGCGGGCGCGCCGCGCTCCACTTCGAGCTCGACCCTGTGGAAGCCGTGGGCGTCGAGGTGAGCGCGCACGATGCGCTCCAGGTTCCGCCAGTCGGTGCCGACGACGAAGCGGATCTGCAGGTACGCAACGGCGTGCGGCGCAATCGCGTTCACGGGCTTCTGGGGGTTGCCGGTGCCGAAGGCGAGCACCTCGAGATTGTTCCAGCCGAACACACGCTCGGTGGGCGTGAGGCCGGGCTCGCCGTAATCGCGATCGACCTCGGGCTCGCCGGCATTGCCGCCCACGCTGATGCCGGCGAGCGCGCGCCGCACGGACTCGGGAATGGGCGGCGGGCGCAGCCCTTCGACTAGAATCTTGCCGTTCGCATCGACCATCGAGGCGATTGCGTTGGCGAGCACCACACCCGGGTTGCGGAGCAGGCCGCCCCAGTTGCCCGAATGATGGGCGCCTTCGCGCAGCGTCAGTTCGAGCTTGAAATTGACGAGGCCGCGCGAGCCGAGAAAGATCGTCGGCCGCCGGGCGGAAAGGCGCGGGCCGTCGGAGGCGATGAGCACATCGGCGGCGAGTTCGTCGCGCCGCTGCGTGCAGAGTTCATGCAGGCCCGGCGAGCCGATTTCCTCGCCCGTTTCGAAGAGCAGCTTGAGGTTGAAGCCGAGCTTGCCGCCGCGCGCGCCGAGCACGGCTTCGAGCGCCGCGAGATTGATGCTGTGCTGGCCCTTGTTGTCCGCCGTGCCGCGGCCGTACCAGCGCTCGCCGTCGACGGTCACGTCCCACGGCGTGAGGCCTTCGCGCCATTGCGCGTCGTAGCCGCGTACCACGTCGCCGTGGCCGTAGCTGAGCACGGTGGGCAGCGCATCGTCTTCGTGACGGTGGGCGATGAGGAACGGGCCCGCGCCTTCGGCTGGATTGTCAACGACACGGCAGGTAAAGCCCCATTGCGTGAGAAGCGGCGTGAGTTCGTCGTCGAGATAGCCGCGCAGGCGCGCTGCGCTGCCGGGCTCCTGGCTCTCGGTGCGATACGCCACGCGGCGGCGCAAATCGTCGAGGAAGCGGCCCGAATCGTATTGGCCAGCGGCGGTCTGGATGGCGATGTCACGAGTCAATGCGTATCTCCATGCCCGTGGGGCAGTCGGCTTTCGAACGGTATTTCAACCGATGCTGCCGCCGCCGATATTTCTGCACAATTACAATATTTGCGACCTATCGTTGCCGAAACGGCAAAGCGGACGAGGCCGCGCTCATCGACATGGACAACACCGCACTGCGCTATTTTCTGGAAGTGGCCCGCAGCGGCTCGCTGAGCAAGGCGTCCGAACGGCTCTACGTGGCCGTTTCGGCGCTGAGCCGCCAGATCGCCAGGCTCGAAGCGGAACTGGGCACGCCGCTATTCGAGCGGCGCCCGCGCGGCATGGTGCTGAGCGAGGCGGGGCGCCTGCTCGCCGGGCATGCGCGGCGCAGCCTGCTCGAAACGGAGCGCGTGATCGGTGAGATTCGCGGGCTCAACGAGGGCGCCCGCGCGACCATACGCATTGCGAGTTCGGAAGGTCTCGCGCCGCATTTTCTGCCGCAGGTGATCGCGCACTTTCTCAGGTCGTATCCGCAAACGCATTTTCAGCTGGACGTGTCGGCGCCTTCTGTTGCGACGCAGCGCGTGAAGGAAGGGACCGCCGATATCGCGCTGTGCTTCAGCCTCGCCCCGGAGAAAGAGATTGCCGTGCATTATTCGCAGCGCGCGCCCATTTTCGCGCTCATGCGGCGCGATCATCCGCTCGCGGCGCGCGAGTCGGTGTCGCTTGGCGATCTGCGTGCGTGGCCCGTCGCCATGCACAACCAGGGCGTGACGATCCGGCAACTCTTCGACATTGCCTGCAGCCTCGAAGGGCTGATCTTCGAGCCGGTATTCGTCAGCAACTATCATGTGGCGCTGCAAAGTTTCGTACGCCTGACCAACGCCGTCACGTTCACCGGCTTTCTGACCGTGCGCGGCCGCCTTGAAGCAGAGGGGCTTGCCGCCGTGCCGCTGACGAACCCCGAACTGCATCAGCGCACGCTGCAGGTCCAGACCATGGCGGGCCGCACGCTGCCGCAAGCCATGCAGGCATTTCTCGGCCTGCTCACGCGCGCGATCGACGACGAGAGCGTCCTTCCGGATTGAGGAAGCGTGCTCAGGTCGTGAGCCTTGTGCAAAGCCTGCGCATGCCGGCGAAAACGGCTTCGGCTACATCCTCGGGAAACCCCGTGGGAATTCCCGCGCCGACCGCGTCGATCACGCGCGGCGTCTGCGCGGCGACCTGCGCGAGCATGGCTTCGACTTCTGCCGCGGCGAATCCCACGCGCTGGCCTTGCGCGATCCAGTGGCGCGGATAAATCTCTTCGATGCGGTAGTGCCGGTTGCGGCCGCGTACGGCCATCGCGAGACTCGCGCGCTGCGGCGCAATATGGTTGCGGCCCCGGCCGATGATGGGGTGAGCGGAGAGCACGTCGTAGAGCGGCGTGGCCGCGTATTCGCTGCGGGGTAGCAGCGCGATGCTGTAGTTCTTGGCGTGCCCGTCCGTTGCCGCGAGCAGCCAGAAAACGATCTGCGCGACGAAGAAGTTGCGGCGGTCGGCGCTGGCCCGCGCGGAACCGTCGAGCACTTCCATGATCGCGTCGATGCCTGGCCCGCCGTCGGCTTCGTACTTGGCGAGCCCGGACGTGCCGGTGGCCTGGCACAGGTCTTCCTGTGGCAGGCGCACGATCCATTTGCCGTCGCTGGCGAGTCGCCGGTCGAAGCGCTCGACAACCAGCGCCTTCGCATCTTCGAAGTGCGCGATTTCGCACGGCGCGACGGGCAAGCCGTAGGCGGCCATGATCCGCGTGCACAGCCATTCGTTTTCCACCGAGGTGCGCATGTCGGCGCGCATGTTGCCGACCAGACCCAGCGGCAGCTTCAGGATGTGCGTGGTCGGCGTGCTGCCTTCTGGAAGCAGCCACTGCCCGCGATGGCGCAGCAGCGCCGTCTTTTCCTGCGCACCGGCAATGGAAAGGCGCAGGCTGTCCACCGACTCACGCGCGCCCGCGTGCGGGGTGGCCGTCGTTTCCCGCAGCAGTTGCGCGACGTCCGCTTCGCCAAGCGTTCGCCCCTTGATGGTTCTCAGGCTGGCGGGCGCTTCTCCCGCGGGCAGAATTTGCAGCGCGCCCACGCAATCGCGGCCGAGCGCGGCGAGCAGTTCGAACGGCGAGGTCCCGCCAGTCTGGTAGCGCGCGGCGATGCGTCTGCGGATGCGGTCGCTGTCCGGCAGCAGATTGTCGAAATAATCCGCGACGATCCGGCCGCGCCAGACCTGGTTGCCGGGCGTGAACGGCAGTGAGAGCGAGAGCGGGCGGCCTTGCTCGTCTTCGATCCAGCTATCGAGGTACACGAGACGTTCGTTGCCGCGCATGCTTTCCCAGTAGCCCACGGGCAGGCCGTTCATCCACAGGTCGAGCCGGTTAGGACGAGGGCGCGTGCTCACCAGTTTTCCTTTGGTTTGCGGTGAGAGGCGGACTTCGATCGTGGTTCGTCGGCCGACGGCGTGGCCCGGTTTCGTTTGCGAGCGGCCGATGGCGCGGCAGCGCTTGCCGTTTTGACCGCAGGCGTTCTGGACCGGCGGGGCATGGCGTTCGTGGTTTCGGCAATGGCCTGCGATGCCTGCGTTTGCGGCGCGGCAAGCTTGATTTCGACATCGAAGAGCCGCAGGACCCGAAAAAGCCGCTCGACGCTCGCCGTCTCGGGATTTGCCTCGAACGCGGCGTAACTTTGCTGCGAAATGCCGAGCCTCTGGGCCATGGCTTCCTGGGTAAGGCCCGCATGCTTGCGAAAGCCAACGAGAATCGGCCGTAGCTGGTTCAGTGTCTTGACGGGGTAGTCCACGGGGCTCCTGGCGGCGAAACGCATGGCGCAGATGAATACAGTCTATATGTTGTAAGGCAGAAATACAAACTACAGGCTGTAATTGGTTAATACAGGCCATAGGCTGTATCGAGATGTCTGCTGAAATACGGTTACCGGAAGGTTCTCGCTAGTCCGCAACTAACGGCCCCCGCCACGCGGTCCTTTTCGAAAGCCGCTTCGCGGCCATGGCCAGCCGCCGTCGGGCTCGGGCCGGTCGCCAAAAGCGCACGGGAATGAAGCCATCGGCCTCATTCCCTCCGCGCCAACCGGAGAAATCCCCGCAAACTCAGCGATTCACGATGTGCCTGGCACGAGGAACGTGAGCAGCGCGCCGGGAACGAGCGCACTCGCCATCGTATGGATGCCTGTGTTGGCGTTATGGGTGAGATCCTTCATGAAGCACGGGGGAGGGCAATATGATCGAGCGCCTGCGCGCGTCGCTGCCGCATCCCGCGCACGTGCACGTGCACGTGCAGACCGCCGGCAATCCGGGCCGCTCCGAGCCGGGCACCGGTGAAATCCGCCAGGAGTGGGGGCCCGCCGAAATCGAACGCAGCGGCTACGCCGGGTTGATCGGCTGCGAATACGTGCCGTCCGGTGCGGGCGCGCAGCGTTTTGGCTGGCTCGAACCGCTCAGCGCGGCAAAGCCCGCTTGAGTTTGCCGGTGCGACGGTCGACGCGGAGCGCCCGAACCGGCTTGCCTGCGCGGGCCGTTTTCCTGAGCCACACGCGGTTCGCCGTTCATGCCGCAGCGTTCCGGCGCAATGCAAAAAGCAAAGCCCGCGCGAAGTGGGCTTTGCTTTACGTCGACAACCGGTTACTTCGCAACCGGCATCGTAAACTCAGCGCCCTTTTCGGTGCTCTCCGGCCAGCGCTGCATGATCGACTTCTGCTTCGTATAGAAGCGCACGCCTTCCTCGCCGTAAGCGTGCATGTCGCCGAAAAGGCTGCGCTTCCAGCCGCCAAAGCCGTGCCACGCCATCGGCACCGGAATCGGCACGTTGATGCCAACCATGCCCACTTCGATCTGCCGGCCGAACTCGCGCGCCACGTTGCCATCGCGCGTAAAGCAGGCCACGCCGTTGCCGAACTCGTGGTCGTTGATCAGTTGCACGGCTTCCGAAAAGTCCTTCACGCGTACGCAGGCAAGCACCGGCCCAAAGATCTCTTCTTGATAGATGCGCATGTCAGGCGTGACGTGGTCGAACAGCGTGCCGCCGGTGAAGAAGCCGTCTTCGA
Organism: Paraburkholderia lycopersici; assembly: GCF_900096975.1. Taxonomy (GTDB): domain Bacteria; phylum Pseudomonadota; class Gammaproteobacteria; order Burkholderiales; family Burkholderiaceae; genus Paraburkholderia; species Paraburkholderia lycopersici. Next base: position 125,855 of record NZ_FMYQ01000015.1, on the reverse strand, counting down.
AGCCTGGCACCTTGAGGCCGCGTCCGTCGACCACGAGCGTCGCGCCTTCCTCCGCGCCCGCCGCGATATAGCCCTCGATGCGCTCCAGCGCCTGGCGCGTGACGACCGGGCCCATTTCCGCGTCGGCTTCCATGCCGTTCTTCACCTTGAGCGCACGCGCACGTTCGGCGAGGCGCGGCACGATCTTGTCGGCCACGTCGCCCACCAGCACCGCCACCGAGATAGCCATGCAGCGCTCGCCCGCCGAACCGTAGCCGGCGCCGATCAGCGCATCCACGGCCTGGTCGAGGTCGGCGTCGGGCATCACGACCATGTGGTTCTTCGCGCCGCCGAGCGCCTGCACGCGCTTGCCGTGCTTCGCGCCGGTCTCGTAGATGTAGTTCGCGATCGGCGTGGAGCCCACGAAGCTCACGGCCTTCACGTCGCGGTGCGCGAGGAGGGCATCGACCACGACCTTGTCGCCCTGCACGACGTTGAACACGCCGTCGGGCAAGCCGGCTTCCTTGAGCAGGCGCGCCATGAAAAGCGAAGCCGAAGGATCGCGCTCGCTAGGCTTGAGGACGAACGTGCAGCCCGCTGCGAGCGCGACCGGAAACATCCAGCAAGGCACCATGGCGGGGAAATTGAACGGCGTGATGCCGGCGACCACGCCGAGCGGCTGGCGCACGGTCCAGTTGTCCATGCCCGTGGAAACCTGCTCGGTGTAATCGCCCTTGAGCAGTTGCGGAATGCCGCACGCGAATTCGATCACGTCGATGCCGCGCGCCACTTCGCCCTGGGCATCGGCGAACACCTTGCCGTGCTCGGCCGTGATGATGGCCGCGAGTTCGTCCTTGTGATGGTTCATCAGTTCGAGAAAGCGCAGCAGGACGCGCGCGCGGCGGATGGGCGGCGTATCGCGCCAGGCCGGGAACGCGGCTTTCGCGCTCGCCACGGCGGCGTCCACGTCGGCGGCTTCGCCGAGCACGAGGCGGCGGGCGGGGGCGCCGGTCGCGGGATTGAAGACCGCTTGCGTACGGTCGCCCGCGCCGCGCCCGGTGTTGCCGCCAATGAAGTGGACTACGTCTGCGGAATCGGTATAGGCCTGCATGTCATCTCCTCGTCGGGTGGGTGCGTGACGCCAGTTTACGAAGCTGGCGTGGACCCGAAAAGGTTATGGCGCTGAATTGATTGTTTTCCACCGTGAACAATCCATGGCACAGACGATGAAAGATGCGATCGCGCCATGCTAGTATGAATGTCGGAAATCACGGATAGACGCGGAATTTTCATCGATGGATACGCAACGGGTCGAAGCGCTCTGGACGCATTTGCACTGGCTGAACGTGCTGGCCGCCCAAGGCAGCTATACGGCAGCGGCGGCGCGCCTGGGCGTGAGCAAGGCGGCCATGAGCCAGCGCATCGCCGAGCTGGAGCGCGTGGCGGGTGTGCCGCTGGTGCAGCGCACCACGCGCAGCGTGCGTTTCACGGAAGCCGGCCGGCGACTCGTGGAAGACACGCGCGCGGAGTTCGACAACATTGCCGCAAGCTTCGCGAGCGTGCGCGAAATGGCCGATGTCGCGAGCGGCACGGTGCGCGTGACGGCGCCCGTCGCGTTCGCGCGCCAGCAGCTCGTGCCGCGTCTTGCGCAGTTTTCGCGGGCCCATCCCGAAGTGCGCGTGCAACTCGAGCTTTCCGACCGGCTCAGTTCGATAGCCAGCGAGGGTTTCGATCTCGCGATTCGCCATAGCGCGCAAGTGCCGGAAACGCACGTGGCCTGGAAGCTCTGCGACACGCGTTCCGTGATCGTCGCGACGCGGGCTTACCTCAAGCAGCGCGGCACGCCGCAAACGCCCGCCGACCTCGCGCAGCACGATTGCCTGTTTTATCCGCGCACGCTGGGGGCGGGCGTGTGGTCGTTCGAAAAGACGGGCCGCCGCGCGGATGGCGCGCGCGAAACCGTCACCGTGAACGGCCCGTTCTCGGCGAACAACAGCGAGGCGCTGCGCGACGCCGCGCTCGAACATCTCGGCATCGCGCTGTTGCCGGATTTCAGCGCGCAGGCGGCGCTGCTGGCGGGCAAGCTCGTGGTTCTGCTGCCCAACTGGCGTCCCGTGGGCGCGTTCGCTTCGCAATTGCACGTCGTGCGGCCGTATGGCGCCCAGGTGCCGCGCGCGGTCAAGCGCTTTACGGAATTCCTGCGGCAAACGTTCAAGGACGGTTTCCCGCTCGCATGAGCCGCGTCCGACTCAGCGAAAGCGGCTGGCTATGGGCTCCGGAATGTTTTCAGGCGTCACGACGACGATGGCCGACGAGGGCACGATGGCCGTTTCCGGCAGCAGCTTGTGAAAGTGCATGAGATGCTGGCACGCCGAACGCATGTCCTGGCGCAGGTCGTGGTGAAGAATCGCCTGCACCTTGCCCGCGCGCAGCAACGCGACGTTGTCGCGGTCCAGATCGTGCCCGATGAAGCAGCGCGGCGCCTGCCCTTGCGTTTCGAGCGCGCGAAGAATCGCGGTGTTGCCGCCGCCCATCGAATACACGGCGCCGATCTCTCCGTGCGCGGCGAGCACGTTGCGCACCCGCGCTTCGGTTTGCGAATCGAGTCCATGCCCACCGCTCGCATCGATGAGCGCGAGTTGCGGATAGCAGGCGCGTAGCGCGCGCCGGAAGCTGATTTCGCGCTCCTCCTCGCCCCGGAAGCGTTCGTCGCTCATGGTAATCAGTACGTTGGCCGCATGAGCGCCCAGCCACTGGCCGATGAGGTAGGCGGCAGTGGCGCCCGCCACGCGATTGTCGAGCCCGGCGTAGGCGATGCGTCCGGACCGCGGGACGTCGGTGAAGATCGCAATCACGGGAATATCGCGGCGTTTCAGCCCGGCAATGGCTCCGGCGATCTCGGGCACGTCGCGCGCCTTGAGCAATACGCCGTGGCTGCCGCGGCGTCCAATGGCCGCCAGCGTTTCGACGACCTCGGCCGTCGTCATTGTTTCGCGCATCACGAAGCGCGGGCGGAACACGGCCGGATGCAGCGCGGGCAATTCCGCTTCGAGGGCGTTGCGGATCTCGTCGGCAAAGCGGGCCGGGGCTTCCACGACGACGTCGATCATGAGCTTGCGCCCGGCCGTCGCGAGCTGGAACGCCTGCTTTTCGAGCTCTTCGATGGCCTGCTCGACGCGCCGCTTCGTATGTTCGCGAACGTGCGCACGGCCGTTCAGCACGCGATCGACCGTCGCGACGCCGAGCCCAGCCTGAAGTGCAATCTCCTTGACCAGAAAGCGATGAGCCATGCCGCCGCCGTCTTGATGTGTTTTTGATGGTTTTCATGGTATCCCGGCGACGGCTGCCGACGCTATCCTTGATCGAAAACGGAGGCCGACACATGAATCAGCACGAGGTCCGCGCGGCGCAATCGGGCCGGCAATGGTATGTCGAGAGCGAGTGCTCGCTCGACGCGTTCGTGAACCAGTTGCACGACGACGGCAGTCCGTTGCGCTTCGCGTCGGACGTGAAACAGGGCATTCCCGTATACGACTGCCGCGTGCTCGAAGGCGCGCTTCACGACGCGCCGTGCCGCGCGCAATTGCAGGCGGAGTGGGCGCACGTGCTGCGCGACGGCGCGGGCGTGCTGGTGCTCGCGCGCGCCTACGCCGACACGCAGCCGGTCGACGCGGCGACCGCCGTGTTCGAAGCCATCATCCGCGCCGAGCGGGAGCAAGGTTCGCGCGCAGCGGATCACTTTGCGAAGGCCGGCGCGAACGACCGCATCTGGAACGCGCAACAGAAGCTTTGCCTCGAGGCGCCGGCCGTATTCGTCGACTACTTCGCGAACCTGCCGCTCATGGCCGTGTGCGAAGCGTGGCTCGGTCCGTGCTATCAGATGACCTCGCAGGTCAACGTGGTGCGCCCAGGCGGCGAGGCACAGCAGGCGCATCGGGATTATCACCTGGGATTCCAGACGATCGCGGCGGCGCAGCGCTTTCCGGCGCACGTGCATCGCCTGTCCGCCTGTCTCACGCTTCAGGGCGCGGTGGCGCATAGCGACATGCCAGTCGAAAGCGGACCCACCAGGCTCTTGCCGTACTCGCAACGATATGCCGAGGGATATCTGGCCTGGCGGCGCAACGATTTTCGTGAGTACTTCGAAGCGCATTGCGTGCAGTTGCCGCTTGCCAGGGGCGACGCCGTATTTTTCAACCCCGCGCTTTTTCATGCGGCGGGCGCGAACCGCACGGCCGACGTGCGGCGTATGGCGAACCTGCTGCAGGTTTCGTCGGCGATGGGCCGCGCGATGGAATCGCTCGATCGCGCGAGCATGTGCAAAGCGATCTATCCCGTGTTGCGCGAGCGGCGTGCGAATGGCCGGATCGGCGAGGCCGCCGCCTTCGCCGCCATTGCGGCGTGTGCCGAGGGCTATCCGTTTCCCACGAATCTCGACCGCGATCCGCCCGTCGGTGGCCTTGCGCCGGAAAGCCAGCAGGCGCTCGTGCAGCGCGCGCTTCGCGAAGGATGGGAGCCGGGCAGATTCGCCGCCGCGTTGAGCGCACAGAGCGCGCGCCGCGACCCGGCAAACGCGGCGCGATGATCGCGTCGCGCCATTGCGGGCAGTTCAAGGCCGCGCGCGCCTCGCTCGGGACCGCGCGCGCACGTCGGGATGCGCGAGCAGTTCGGCGAGCGTGCGGATCGCTTCGTCGATGCGAGGCGACCACGGGTGACCGTAGTTCAGCCGGATGCAGTTCTCGAATGCGTGCGACGCGGAAAAGAGCGGACCGGGCGCCACGCTGATGCCGCGCTCGATGGCGAGACGATGCAGCGCCATGGCGTCGATCGGCTCGCGGAACATGAGCCAGAGAAAGTAGCCGCCTTCGGGGCGCGTGCATTGGGTGCCTTCGGGCAGCCAGCGGCCGATGGCTTCGATCATCGCGTCGCGCTGGCTTTGCATGGCGAGGCGGATCTGCTTCAGGTGACGCTCGTAGCCGCCGTGCTCCAGATAGTCGGCAATGCCGGCCTGCACGGGAATGCTCGCCGAGATGGTCGTCATGAGCTTGAGGCGCTGCACGCGCCCGGCGAAGCGCCCGGCGCTCGCCCAGCCGATGCGATAGCCCGGCGCGAGGTTCTTCGAAAACGAACTGCAGTGCATGACGAGGCCGCGCCGGTCGAAGGCCATGGCCGGCGGCGGATAGTTCGGCGCGTAGTGCAGCTCGCCATACACGTCGTCTTCGATGAGGGGGACGTCGTGTTTCGCGAGCAGTTCGACAAGCGCCTGCTTTTTCTGCGCCGACAGCGTCACGCCGGTGGGGTTCTGGAAATTCGTCATGAACCAGCAGGCGCGGATGGGGTGCTTTTCCAGCGCCGCGGCCAGCGCGTCGAGGTCGAGCCCCGTGGCGGTATCGACGGGAATCTCGACGGCTCTCAGGCCGAGGCGCTCGATCGCCTGCAGCGCAGCGTAGAAACCGGGCGACTCGACGGCAACGATGTCGCCGGGCTGCGTGACCGCCATCAGGCAAAGATTCAGCGCTTCGAGTGCGCCGTTGGTGACGACGATGTCCTCGGCCGGCTGCGAGATGCCCACGCGCATGTAGCGCAGCGCGATCTGCCGCCGCAGGTTCTCGTTGCCGGGCGGCAGATCGACGACCGTGCTCCACGGGCTCACGCTGCGCGCGGCCTGCCCGAGCGATTTCGCAAGGCGCGAGAGCGGAAACAGCAACGGCGAGGGAAAGGCGGAACCAAGCGGCACGATGCCGGGCCGCTTGGCGGCATCGAGCACGGAGAACACCAGTTCGCTGATGTCGACCGTGGCGGTTTCGCCCGTCGTTGCGCGCGCGGTGGCCCGGGTTGGCTTCGCGAGCGGGGCGACGTAGTAGCCGGAGCGCTCTTCGGCACGCACGAGCCCCCACTGTTCGAGCAGATAGTAAGCGCGCGCGGCCGTGGACTGGCTCACGCTGTGCTGGGCGATGATCTGCCGCAGCGAGGGCATGCGCGACCCGGATGCCAGGTTGCCCGAGCGGATTTCGGCGGCCATGCTCTGCGCCAGGCGTTCGTAGCGTGTCATGCGCTTTCGTTCTTCGAATGATCTCGTGAAATGTGCGGAATGCCGCGCAACGCCGCGTGGGGTGGCGAGGCCGTTCGATTTTCGTATGGATGGCCGGACTTGGGAAGCGATCTGCTGCGCTGTTTTTTTCGCCGACTGCTTCTGTACGGCGCGTTCGCAGGGGCGGATCATTGCGGTCAGCGCGCATCGAAGGCCGGGACTGTTCTCCCGGGATGCGCCGGGATTACTGCGCGAGTGCCCGGATCATCACCTAAACCCGCAGAGCTTGCGGCTCTTATTGCCTGTAGCGTGGCAAGCGTTTCGCCCCGGCACGCGAGTGCCGGGGCATTTCTCGTGGCGCCGCGGCGAACACCGGCCATGCCGTCGCCCAGAAATTAAGGAGTACTCGGGAGATTGCGGGCCAGCGACGCGGTTCGGCCTCGCGGTCAGGCCTGAACGTAACGCGCCTCGTCGAGATCGGCGATGAGCGTGGGACCCGTGGGACGCCACCCCAGGCGCGCCTGCGTGAGTGCGCTCGAAGCGGGCATGTCCATGCCGACGAACATGCCCATCCATCCGAAATGCGCCGCCGCTTTCTCCGGGGCGATCGAAACGACGGGCAGGTTCAGGCCGCGGCCAAGCGCTTCGGCGATTTCGCGGCTGCTCACGCCTTCCTCGCCGACCGCGTTGTAGCGCGCGCCCCGTTCCCCTTTTTCCACGGCGAGCCGGTACAGGCGGACGACGTCGCAGAGGTGGCCGGCCGGCCAGCGGTTCAGGCCGTCGCCCACGTAGGCGCACACGCCTTTTTCGCGCGCGATGGCGACGAGCGGCGTAATGAGCCCCTGCCTGAACGGGTTGTGCACTTGCGGCAAACGCACCACGCCAACGTTGACACCTTGTTCCAGCAGCGCCTGTCCGGCCAGTTCGGACGCAATGCGCGGATTGGGATGGCTCGCGTTGAAGACGTCTTCGCGCGCGGGCTCGCCGTGCTGGCCGTTGCCGATGCCCGTGCCGGACGTGATGAGCAACGGACGATCGGAGCCGGCGAGCGCGGACCCGAGCGCCGCAATCGCGCGTTTGTCTTTTTCGCAGTTCTCGACGAAGCGCGAAAAATCGTGATCGAAAGCCGTGTGGATCACGGCATCGGCTTGCGCCGCCCCGTCGCGCAGGCTCTCCGTGTCCTCCAGCGTACCGCGATGCACCTTGGCGCCCGCCCTGGCGAGCGCCACGGCGCCGGTTTCGGAGCGGGTCATGCCGATCACTTCGTGACCGGCTTCGATGAGTTCCGGTACGAGCGCCGAGCCGATGAAGCCGGTCGCGCCGGTCAGAAAAATACGCATGGTCAACGCTCTCCTGGGTCGTGACTCGCGTACTATCCCCGGGATTCGCATACCGTTAAAGTAGTGAGTTCATCCTATTAAGATGACTAACAGGATTTCCATGCCGATCCAGTCGGCCGGCCCGCTCGGCGATTTCCTGAGGCGTTGCCGCACGCGCCTCGACCCGGCCAGCTTCGGCTTCACCGGACGCAGACGCACGCCGGGGCTGCGTCGCGAAGAGGTCGCGCAACGCGCGAACATCAGCCCGACCTGGTACACCTGGCTCGAACAGGGGCGCGGCGGCGCACCCTCGCCGGAGGTTCTGGAGCGCATTTGCAGTGCGTTGATGCTCACCGATTCCGAACGCGAGCACCTCTTCATGCTCGGCCTGGGGCGGCCGCCCGAAGTACGCTACAAGCCCGTGGACGGGGTCAATCCACGGTTGCAGCGCCTACTCGACTCGCTGAGCTATAGCCCGGCCATCGTCAAGACCGCCACGTGGGACGTCGTGGCCTGGAACCGCGCCGCCGCCATCGTGTTGACCGATTACGGCAAGCTGCCCGCTGGCCAGCGCAACATTCTGCGCTTCCTGTTCTGCAATCCCGACGTGCGCGCCAAGCAGCACGACTGGGACAGCGTGGCCCGCTTCATGGTGGGCGCGTTCCGCGCCGACGTCGCGCGTGCGGGCCTCGTTTCCGCCGTGGGCGAACTCGTCGGCGAGCTGTGCAGCCTCAGCCCCGAGTTCGACGCCTTGTGGCGCGAAAACGAAGTGCATACGCATGCGGAAGGCGAGAGCGTCAAGCGCCTGCACCATCCCACGCTGGGGTTGATAGCGCTGGAGCAATCGGTGTTTTCCGTCGATGGCCGGCCCGATCTGCACATGATCGTCTACAACCCGACCGACGCCGGGCAAGCCGGGCGCATCCGGTCGCTGATCGAGCAGTCCTGACCCCGCTGCAATTCGAGCTTGCCGCACGGATATGCATTGCGCTTCTTTCGATCTCACCGATTCTTGGTTCCGTTTCCCTGCCGTGCTTCTTAAGCTGGCTGGTCCGAAGAGCATGCCGCGTGGCGCACACGCGGTTTTCCATGCTCCATGCCAGATACGCGCCACCAATAAGGAAAGCACATGCCAGGAAAGCACATGCCGAACCAATCGACGAAGACGCGAACGCATACACCGTTCTGGCGGCGCTTCAGCCAGATCTTCCGGATCGGCCAGCCGTTGCGCGCATGGTGGAAGCTGGCCGCGCTGGCGTTGTTCGTGGCGCCTGCCATGCCGGCGCTTGCCGCCGCGCCCGCGGAACTCAAGATCGACTACGCGTATTACTCGCCGGAAAGCCTCGTCATCAAGCGCAACGGCTGGCTCGAACAGGCGTTCGCGCCGGATCATACGCAAGTGCGCTGGGTGCTCAGCCTCGGCAGCAATCGTGCGCTCGAGTATCTGAACAGCGGCGCGATCGATATCGGCTCGAGCGCCGGCCTCGCGGCCGTGCTCGCCAGGGCGAACGGCAATCCGATCAGGACGGTGTACATCTTTTCGCGTCCGGAATGGACGGCGCTCGTCGTGCGCAAGGATTCGCCGATCAAGACGCTCGCCGACCTCAAGGGCAAGAAGATCGCCGCCACGAAGGGCACCGATCCGTATCTCTTCACGCTGCGCGCGCTGCACACGGCAGGCCTCGCGCGCGACGACGTGGAGATCGTCAACCTTCAGCATCCGGATGGCCGCACCGCGCTCGTCAACGGCCAGGTCGACGCGTGGGCCGGGCTCGACCCGCACATGGCCGCCGCGCAGATCGACAACGGCGCGCGGCTGCTGTACCGCAACGTCGACTTCAATACGTGGGGATTCCTGAACGTACGCGAAGCGTTTCTGAAGCAATATCCCGACACCGTCACGCGCGTGCTCACGGTCTACGAGCGGGCGCGAGAATGGATCGCCGCGCATCCCGACGAGGCGGCGCAGATCGTCGCCGAAGACTCCAGGGTGTCCCTCGCGGTCGCGAAGCTGCAACTGAGCCGCAACGATTTCAGCCACCCGCAGCCGGGCGCGGCGCAAATCAAGGCGCTCGAAGCCGCCGCGCCGATCCTGATCGAGGAGCAACTGGTCAAGCCGGGCACCGATCTGAACCAGGTGATCGAATCGCTGGTCGACGTGCGGCCATCGCAGGCGCTCGCGTCGGCGCGTCAATAAGCGGGTCGCGCATGGCAGCCGAAGAAGCGATCGCGCGCCCCGTGGATGGGCCCGGCATGCATACCGCCAGCGCGCCCCTGCCGGAAAGGGGGGAGCCGGCCGAGCGCGCGCCGCACGGCTGGCGCATTGCCGGCGTGCTGCTGCCGGCGCTCTTCCTCATCGCCGTGGAGGCGCTCGTACGAGGCGATGTGCTGCCGGACAATCTCGTGCCCGCACCATCGGAGATCGCACGAGCGCTCTGGCAACTGGGCGGCGAACACCTGCTGCAGCACATAGCGCAAAGCACGCTGCGCGTGGCGGCAGGATTCGGCTGCGGCGCGCTGCTTGCGGTGGCCGTCGGCGCGGCAATGGGTCTGAGCCGTCGTCTCGACGCGCTGCTCGATCCGAGCTTCCAGGCGCTGCGCGCAATTCCCTCTCTGGCATGGGTGCCCGTGCTGCTGCTGTGGATGGGCATCGACGAGGCGCCGAAAATCACGCTCGTCGCGATCGGCGCGTTCTTTCCCGTGCACCTGAGCGTGATATCAGGAATCCGAAATGTCGATCGAAAGCTCGTGGAACTCGGTGCGGTGTATCGACTGTCGTCTTGGCGGCTGTTCGTGCGCATCCTGCTGCCGGCGGCGCTGCCGCACATCTTCACGGGCCTGCGCACGGGGCTCGCTGTTTCGTGGATGTTCGTCGTCGCGGCCGAACTCATCGCCGCGACCCGCGGGCTTGGCTATCTGCTAAGCGACGGGCGCGAGACGGGCCGCCCCGATATCGTGTTCGGCGCGATCATTTTGCTGGGTTTGCTCGGGAAACTGACCGACAGCGCGATGAAAACGGTCGAGGCGCACGTGCTTGCGTGGCGCGATACGACGAACGAGGGAGCGCGCGCATGATTGCCGGCTCATCGTCCAGCGTGGCGGCGCCGTTTGTCGACATCGACATTCGCGAGAAGCGCTATGGCGAGCGCGCGGTTCTGGGCAACCTGCGGCTCTCGCTCGCACCCGGCGAAATCGTCGCGCTGCTTGGCGCGAGCGGCTGCGGGAAAAGCACGCTGCTGCGCATCGTGGCCGGGCTGGACCGGGACTACACAGGCAGCGTCGCATTCAACGGCGAGGTGCAGCACGGGCCGTCGCCGCTCGCGGGCGTGGTGTTCCAGGAGCCGCGTCTGTTGCCGTGGCTGCGCGTGGACGAAAACGTGTGCTTCCCGGAACGCGCGCGCGGCGAGGCGCTCGTGCGCGCGCGTTCGTTGCTCGACGAGGTCGGCTTGCGGGCCGAGGACGGCGCACGCTGGCCCAAGCACCTGTCGGGCGGCATGGCGCAGCGCGTGGCCATTGCACGCGGGTTGTTCACGCAGCCGCAACTGCTCCTGCTCGACGAGCCGTTCAGCGCCGTCGATGCGATGACGCGCATGCGCCTGCAGGACCTGCTGCTGACGATCGTGCAGGCGCACGGGATGGGGGCGCTCGTCGTCACGCACGATATCGACGAGGCGCTTCATCTGGCAGACCGGATCGTGCTGCTCGAAACCGCCGGCGGCTCGCGTTCAAGGCCCGCGAGCCGCATTTTCGAAGTGGATACGGCACGGCCGCGCCGGCGCGAGGACACGCCCGGATCAGCATGGCGCCGGGTCTTGCTCGATACGCTGGAGGCCTCGGCGCGATAGTGCGCCGCGGAGGCGCGCTTCAAGGACGCGTTCGGCGCGTCGCAGGCGCCGTTTTCGCTTTCCGCCGATCCCGCATATGGCTACCAGGCGTGCGCGCACGCAACGGCCGTGCCCGCTCGTGGCGCGAAACGCCCGCGAAGTCCGGGCGCGCGCGTTGCGCGTCAGCGGGTAGCGCAATCGAGGGAGGGCCATCATGGAAACGATCGAGCGCCGCTCGCAAACCGAAGTCCGCGTGGACGACAAGCTCTATGCATTCGACTCCGGCGAGCAGGCAGACCGCTTTGAACAATGCGCGCGCGAAGGCCGCGCGAGCGAGTGCGTAGCGAACTATCCGCCGCGAACGACGGCACCCGTTTCCGCGCCCGCCGCGTTGCATCGTTCGGGCGCGGGCATCACCATCGGGCCGCCGCCTGGCGCCGTGGACGAGGAACCTTGAAGCCGGAGTGGAATGGGCATTGAATTCAGGAAAGCGAACGATGGAACGAAAAAAGCGAAGCACGGCGGAGGAACGCGAGGAAGCCTAGTATGACGAAGCGGTCGAGGAATCGTTTCCGGCCAGCGACGCACCGGCCTCGGGCGGCGCGACACGGATCGAGCGTCCCGTCTAAGAGGGCGGCAACGAACGGGAGCAGGCGCGGCGAGACGTCCCGCATGCCGCCTCGGACGATATGGACGAACCCACGGGCAGCGGCGATTCCGGCGCGTGAATCGCTACGACCAGGCATTCAAGGAGATTGCGACGACAACGGTACCGCAAGCGATGACGCGTGACGCCATTTCGATAGGGCGCACGATACGATTCGCCGGGCGGCAATGATGATGGCCGATCTCAAGGTCAAGGTCGGCTCGCTGCCCGTCTGCGATGGGGAAAAGCCGGTGGGCACGGTGACGGACGGCGATATCGCGGTGCGTGCCGTCGCGTCGGGCGTCGAACCCGTTGCGCCCGTACGGGAAGTGGCCACGCGGCACGTGCAATGGTGCTACGAAGACGACGACCTCGCCGCTGTGACGCGGAAAATGGCGGGCAACCGGATTCGCCGCGTGCCCGTGGGGTGTCGTCGCCTTCGAAGCCGGACCGCTAGCCCCCGCCGATCCCCTGCAGCACCTTGCCTGTGCCGCCGCATACCGCGCAGCGCTGGCCTTCGACGAGGCCCGTACCGTGGCACGCACTGCACAGGTCCTCGCCCACGCCCGGTGCGTCCGGCGGCCCTTGGTCGCCAGGGTTGAGCGGGGTCGGGTTCTCGCCGGATGCCTGCTTGTGAGATTGCATGATTCGATCTCTCCAATATTCAGGTTCGCACGAATCTGCGCAGTCGCCGTGCCTGAAGGCACGCACTGAACGCCCGGCGTGCATGAAGCGCAATCGATTCAGGGAGGACCGCGATGGGACCGCATCGCATTCTTGTCATCCGGCATGCGGGAGAAGCCCGGCGCAACGCTTGGCGCCAGCGTGGACGCCGATGGCCGGCTCGACGAAGAAAGCCTGGCCGTGCGAGGCTGGCAGCGCGCCGGTGCGCTCGCGCGGTTGTTGTCGGCGGGCGGGCACCCGCGTAGCAGGCGGCTGCGGCCCTCGACGGTATTCGCAACGGGCGTTCGGCAGGCAAGCCCGAGCAAGCGTTCGATGCAGACGGTCGAGCCGCTCGTCGCCTTGTTGCGCGAAAGCGCTCACATAAGGTACGAGACCGCTTACGCGAAAGACGAGGGCGCGGCGCTGATGGCCGATGTCCTCGCGCAAAACGGCGTCGTTCTCATTGCGTGGGAGCACAAGGTCCTGCCTTCGCTGATCGCACATCTTCCCGACGCGCCCGTCGTTCCTTCGGCGTGGCCCGACGATCGCTTCGACATGATGTGGGTGTTCGATCGCGCTGCACGCGGCTGGTCGTTCGTGCAACAGCCGCAACAGTTGCTCGCGGGCGACAGCGCGCTGCCCATCGTCTGACGAGCGCGTCTTGCGTCTATGGGCGCCCGTGTCCTCGGCTGGGCTGGCGCGCGGCGCGGACGCCTCTTTCGCCGCCGAAGCGCCTTGGCGCGGCCGCGCGATCCGCCCTGCTTCTGCTGATCGCTGCCGGAGCCGGGCGCAGTGGCCTGGCGCCCGAGACCGGTGCCGTAGGGCGACGCGCCAGTGCCTTGTGCGTGTGCGACCGGGCAGCCGACCGACGCGCAGAGGGTCGCGACGGCCGCGAGGAAGTTGAGCCTTTTCACGGTGTCTCCAGAAATCGCCGGGGTCCGTGTTCAGGCGCAAGGGCTGTGCCGGTGCCGCGCATGCAAGGGCCGCGCGCGCGGCGGAAACCGCTGCCAGCGGCAAACCCGCGCCGCTTCAGCGGCTTCGGTGCGCGCGCGCAGCCGTCAATGCGGCGGTGAGTTGATCGACACTCACGGGCTTGACGAGGTGCCGGTCGAAGCCGGCTTGCGCGGTGCGAAGCGCATCGCCGGCCTGTGCCCAGCCGGTCAGCGCCACCAGATGCAGGTCGCGCAAGCGGGCGTGCGCGCGGACCTGCTGCGCGAACTGGCAGCCGTCGATGCCCGGCATGTCGAGGTCGACGAAGGCGACCGCGGGCGCGCACTGCTCCAGCGAATCGAGCGCTTGTCCGCCGTCATAGAAGACGGCGCATTCGCAACCGAGCACGCCGAGCAGCTCGCCGAGGCTGTCGGCGGCGTCGCGGTTGTCGTCGACGATCAGCACGCGCGTGCCTTCCAGTCCGGCGACGGCGCCCGCCACGCCATGGGGCTCGACCTGTTCGAGCGCGTCGCCGACAGGCAGCGAAACGACGAAGCGGCTTCCGAGGTTCCTGCCCTCGCTGGTGGCCGAGATCGTGCCGCCATGCAGTTCGACGAGCTTCTTCGACAGCGCGAGCCCGACGCCCAGCCCATCCGTGTGCCGTTCGGGCTGCAGGCGGCCGAAAAGCGTGAAGAGCAGCGACGCTTCTTCGGGCGTGAAGCCCACACCGTTGTCGGTCACCGAAACGACCGCGCGGTCCCGCGCGCGTTCGACGGCAATGTCGATGCGGCCGCCCGCGGGCGTATATTTCGCCGCATTGTTGAGCAGATTGGCAAAGACCTGGGCGAGCCGCACGTCGTCGCCGTCCAGATGCAGCGGCGCGGGCGCCTTGCTCACCGCAAGCGTATGGCGGGCGTTGTCGATCGCCGGGCGGCTCAGTTCGAGCGCGGTCTCCAGCACGGCGTTGATGTCGATGCGCTGCCGGCGCAGCGGGACGGCGCCGTTGTTGATGCGCGCCACTTCCATCAGGTCATCGACGAGCCGCACCAGATGACCGAGCTGGCGATCGAGCATGTCGAGCACGCGTTTGCCGTCGCGCGGGGCTGGGCTGGCACGCAGGATCTGCAGACCGTTGCGGATGGGCGCGAGCGGATTGCGCAGCTCGTGCGCGAGCGTCGCGAGAAAATGGTCCTTCATGCGGTCGATCTGTTCGAGCTTCGCTTCGCGCTCGCGCAGCAGCGCTTCGTCTTTCGTTCGCTCGATCAGACTGGCCGCCTGGTTCGCCAGGATGTCGAATAGCTGTAGCTGCCGCGCGCCCGGCGTGTAAGGCGTGCCCCAGTGCGTGGAAAGCATGCCGATCAGCTTGCCGTCGCGGCCGCGCAGGGGCGTGGTCTGCATGCCGCGGATGCCCGTCTCGCGGTAGACGGCGAGGTCGGTGGTGCCGGCGAAGGCCGGGCAGGCTTCCGCGTCGGGGACGATCACCCGTTCGCCCTTCGCCCAGGCGGCGCCGCAGCTCGTCGCCGAGTCGATGAAGACGGTGCGCCAGTGCTCGGCTGCGGCCAGCGTGAAGCCGCAATACGCGATCAGATCGAGCCGCTGCGGGCCGCCGTCCGGGCCGGACAACATCTGCAGGCTCGCGAAATCGGACCGGAGCAGTTGGCGGGCCGCTTCCACGATGCGGCTGTACAGCGCCGACGGCTGGTGCTCCACCAGCAGGTGCAGGGAAAGTTCGTGCAGCGATCTGCTGTCGGAGAGGTCCTCGTTGAGCAGCGCAATCAGCGTTGCAGGATCGGTGCTGGTCCCCGGGGGCGGGGTCATCAACGGATCTGCGTCTCGCGTTGTCATTGTGTCTCCGCTGTGGGGCGCCAGGTGGCGATCAGGCATTCTAGGCGGCTTTGCCGGGCGCGTGTCATTCCCGCTTGCAAGCGCTTTCGGGCTTCGTGTCCGCTGAAGGGGCTGCCGGCCATGCGACGGAGCAGGCCCGGCGCCCGGCCTTCGGAGCCGGTCAAGTCCTGCCATATGCATTCTTTACCGGGTGCGCTGCCTGCCGGGGCTTCGATTGGGGAGCCGCCTCACAGCAAACGCCATACCGGGCCCCGCGTTACGCCGCCAATGGCGTTTTGCGTAAGAATGGAGTGCTGAAGGCGGAAGGGAGGCCATATTCCTGCCGGCAGACCTGGTCGTCCTCCGATGCGCGCCCGCGCGCTTCCCGCAGGCTGGCCGACGTGCGGCGTTCTTTTGCGAATGGAGTCCATCGTGAATGAGGGGACCCGTGTTGGCGCTCAGGTGGTCGATCATCTGGTGCGCCACCGTGCGCTGTTGACGCGCCGCTGGCTGCGCGCGGTCAGCCAGTACATGCGCATCCGGCCGTTCAACCGCGAGGCGGCCGCCGGCTTGATCAACCAGCTTCCGTCGCTCTTTGCCGAACTCTGTTCCGTGCTCGCAGGCGACCCGCCGGAGATCGTCTCGAAGCGGGCGCTGGACGACGCGCGCGCGCACGCCAGCGTGCGCTGGCGCCAGGGCTTCGCACTCGACGAACTGTTTCTCGAGCTCGATCTGTTGCAGCGGTGCATCAAGATCAGCGTGCGCGAATATTTCGTCGATGCACCGTCTCGCGAAGGGCAGACCGAAATCTACGAATGTATCGAGGCGTTTTTCGGCGACGCCATTCGGGGCGCCGTTGCGCAGTTCTCGGCCCAGCAGGATCGTCGTGTGAACGACGCGCTGAACGATCGCGACCATGCGCTGGCCTCCCAGCGCAGGAGCGAGGAACGGCTGCGCATGGCCGCCGAAGCCGCGGGTCTGGGCATCTTCGAATGGGACCCGTCGACGGGCGCCGCGGTGTGGGAGAACGAGCGGATGTTCGAGATCACGGGGCAGCCACGCGAAAGAGGTGCGTTGAGCGCTACGGCGTTCTTCGCGACGGCCATACTCGCGGAAGACATGGCGCGTCTGCAGACACTGCTCGACGCCGGGAGAACGTCGCCGGCCGACGTGCATGTTGTCGTCGGCATCCGGAAGGTGCAGTCCGGCGCGCACTGCATCGT
Source organism: Paraburkholderia lycopersici (assembly GCF_900096975.1). Taxonomy (GTDB): domain Bacteria; phylum Pseudomonadota; class Gammaproteobacteria; order Burkholderiales; family Burkholderiaceae; genus Paraburkholderia; species Paraburkholderia lycopersici. Next base: position 109,416 of record NZ_FMYQ01000015.1, on the reverse strand, counting down.
CGAAATTTCCGGGCGATTCATGGACGAAGCCACCGGTCTGCGGCGCGTCCTCGTGGGGACGATGGCGGACGTAACGAGCCGCGTGCGCGCGGAGGATGCGCTGCGCGAGGCAGACCGCCGCAAGGACGCGTTTCTCGCCACGCTCGCCCATGAACTGCGCAACCCGCTTGCACCGATTCTGAACGCGGCCCATCTGCTGCACCGGCGGGAGCTTTCCGCGCAGCAGCTGGCGTGGATTCAGGGCATGGTCGAACGGCACGCGAATCATCTCGCCCACCTCATCGACGACCTGCTCGATCTCTCGCGTATCTCGACGGGAAAGATTCGCCTGCGCAAGGAAATCTTCGACGTGCGCACCGCGATCGAAAGAGCCATCGAGATGAACGCCCCAGCGGCTGCGGAGCGCGGGCACCGGCTGGAGGTGACGGGAATGCCGGAACCGCCCGCGTTCGTGCGCGGCGACCTGACCCGCATCACCCAGGTGCTGTCCAATCTTCTCGATAACGCCAACAAGTACACCCGCGAGGGCGGTCATATCCAGATCGACGTCCGAAGCGCGAATGGCCAGGTTTGCGTGGCGGTAACCGACGACGGCATCGGCATGGACCCCGCCACCATCCCGACGTTGTTCGAGATGTTCGAGCAGGCGCCCGAGTCCGGCCGCGGCGCGAGGAGCGGGCTCGGCATCGGGTTGTCGGTTGCGCGATCGCTGATCGCCATGCACGGCGGGACCATCGAGGCCTGCAGCGAGGGGCCGGACAAGGGCAGTTGCTTCACGATCAGCCTGCCCGCGTGCGATACCCCCGCCGACGGGCCGGGCGAGGGCTGGCCGCCCGGCGAGGCGTCGGTCCCGAGCCCGCGCCGCCTGCTGATCGTCGACGACAACCACGATGCGGCGACGTCCCTCGCGCAGATACTCGACAGTCACGACGTGCGGGTGGCCGGCACGGCTGCGCAAGCCCTGGCGCTCGCCAGGGACTTTCAGCCCGAAATGGTGTTCCTCGATCTCGGGTTGCCCGACATGTCGGGGCTGGAGGTGGCGGCGCGACTGCTGGCTCAGTCGATCGCCCATCGCCCTGTCCTCGTGGCTCTCACGGGCTATGGTCAGCCGGAGGACCGCGAGCAGACGCGCGCGGCGGGCTTCGACCACCATCTCGTCAAACCGGCGTCTGTCGAGGAAATCCTCCGCCTCATCGCGCGATCCGGAAAGCAGGACGGCGACGCCACGGGTCTCGACACCGGGATGCCTCGCGGCCTCCATTGATCCCGGCTTGCTCGCAGCATGGGCCACGCCGCATGAGCGTGTGCAATCCTGGCCGATTTGGCCGATCGTCTCGCGCGGAACGGCTGCCGGTGTCGCTTGCGGGCAAGGGTGACGTTCCCGGGCGCGAGTCCATGAGCGCAGTCGTGGAAGCAGGCCGCGGCGAACCGCGTGCTAAAGGCGGCGACCCGAGGCAACGCGATTTGCACTGTTGCGTACGCGCAGTCTGGAACGCCAATTGCGCCTTCGGACGACGTTGAGTTTCCGGGGAAGCCGCCATGGGCAAACAGTCTAACAGGCATTCCACCGCCGACCGGCTAGCCGCAGTGCCGGACTCGAGCAGTCCGGCATACGCCGGCCAGCACCCGCTGAGTCGCGCGTTCGACTCGTTCGCCGCGGTCGTGACGCGATGGGCCGGCTCGCCTTTCGCGTTCGGCGCCGCGCTGGCGAGCGTTGTGCTCTGGATCGTCGCGGGGCCCGTCTTTCGTTATTCGGAGGGCTGGCAGCTCGTCATCAACACGGGAACGACCATCGTGACGTTCCTCATGGTGTTCCTCATCCAGCAAAGCCAGAACAAGGACAGCGTGGCTTTGCATCTGAAGCTGAACGAACTGCTCGCGGCAAACCGCTCGGCCAGCAATACGCTGATCGGCATTGAAGACGCGTCTGAGGAAGATCTGCGAAGGATCGCCGACGCCTACCTCAAACTCGCCAAAAGGGCAGGGCAAATGGGCCGCGAGGCAGAGCGCCGGGCCGTGGAAGCTTCAGCGACAGCGGCGCGCGGAAAGTCACCGGAGGCCGGGGCGTGAGGGAATGGGTTAGGGAAGGTTGCCGAGGATGCCTCCGGGCGCCGGCTTATTTCTGGCGAGTCGGCCAGGGCTCGAGGCCCGAGGCCGGAAGTCAAAAAGAAGCGAGCGTGCCCGATTCCCGGGCGTGAGCCGCGCGGTCACGCGCTTTCGACGAAACAGGGGCGGCCGGCGCTTTGTCAGGCACCCGTGCTACGATCGACGCGATTCCACTTCAATCTGTGCGAGCCATGGCGACGTTGTACGACTTGCTGGGTGTACGCGACGACGCGAGCGACGAGGAAATCAAGCGGGCCTACCGCCGGGCCGCGATGAAAGCGCATCCCGACCGCAATATGGGACGCGAAGCCTCCGCGCATGCGCAGTTTCAGGAAATCAAGGAGGCTTACGCGATCCTCTCCGACGCGGCGCAGCGTCGTGTCTACGATGCGGTCTATGCCGAGGAGATGGGGCGGCTCGCGCGTGAGCAGGAAGAAGCGGCGCGTGTGCGGGAGGCTGCGCGCCAGGAAGCGTATGCGCGGCATGTATCCGTCGCAATGCGCTTCGCCGGGCAGGGCTATAACCGGGATGTCGTATTCGGCGTGCTGCTCGGCAGCGATTGCGAATTACAACTGGCCGGCCGCATCGCCGATGGCGCGGTCGAGTTGCACTTGTCGCGCCAGACGCGCAAGTCCCACACGCGGCGGCCGGGCGACTCCGCTTCAAACGATGCCGGGCAAGCGGACGCCGTGGTGCCTCCATCGGCCCCGGAAAGCACGCGCAACGGCGAGCCGCCACCCTCCGGCGAGCGCCCCCACTCGAGCTTCTTCAGTGCGATCTGGCACGGTATGTTCGGGCTACACCCCTGAACGGCGCCCGCCGCGGCGGCACAAGCGTCAAAGCTGCGAATCGAGCACCGCGACGGCGCGTTCCAGCAGTTTTTCGGCGAGCGGACGGCGGCGCCATCCGTCAAGCGTGATGCGCTTCGCGTGGGCGATGTCGCCGTCGAATATCGCGGTCTGCCGGCGCGCGAAATCGCGGTCATAAATGTTGAGATTGGCTTCGTCGTTGAGCTTGAACGAGCGGCTGTCGAAGTTCGTCGAGCCGACCGACACGAGATACTCGTCGACGACGATCAGCTTGCAGTGGAACATCGTCGGCTGATACTCGTACATCCGAATGCCCGCCGCGAGCAGGTCGCCCCAGCACGCGCGCGACGCCTCGCGCACCGTGTGGGTGTCGATGCGCTTGCCGGGCGTGACGATGCGCACGTTCACGCCGCGCTTCGCCGCCTCGACGATGGCGTTGATCGTCAGCTTGTCGGGGACGAAGTACGCGCTCGACAAGTCGATGGAGTGCGTCGCGGCGGTGATCGCCATGAGGTACATCAGCTGCATGTCGTCGCTGCCGCCCGAGGGCGAACTGCTGAACATGTGCGCAAGGCCGCCGCCCGCCGCGTCGATCCGCGGAAAGTATTCCGGCCCGTGCAGCACATTTCCCGTCGACTTGACCCAGTTGTCCATGAAGACGGCCTGCATCTGTCCGACCGCCGGGCCTTCGACGCGAAAGTGCGTGTCGCGCCAGTGCTTCTCGTCCTGCGCGTGCCCGGCCCATTCGTCGGCGATGCCCACGCCGCCCGTGAAGCCGATGCGCCCGTCGATCACGAGCAGCTTGCGGTGCGTGCGGTCGTTCATGCGGCCGAGTCCGGTCCAGTGCGGCTTGTGATACTTGATGACCTGCGCGCCCGCGTCGCGCAGCATTTGCAGATAGCGCCGGTCCATTTTCGACGAGCCCACCCAGTCGAGCAGCACGTGCACCGCGATACCGGCACGAGCCTTGTCGGACAGCGCACGCGCGACTTCCTCGCCGATCGCGCCGGACCAGTAAATGAAGGTCTCGAAGGTGATCGTGCATTGCGCCGAGCGGATGCCTTCCAGCATCAACGGAAAGATTTCGTCGCCGTTCACGAGCACCTCGAAGCGGTTGCCCCCGACGACGGGAAGCCCGAGCAGCAGCCCCATCGAGCGGATGAACTGCGGATTGTCGCTTGCGTACAGCCGTTCGATCTTGTGCTCGATCTTTTTCTCGCCGCTCGTCAGGTTCGCGATCACCAGCACGACGACGAGCGTCACCGCGACCGTCAGGGCAATGAGGGCAATCGTCGACATGCGTGATCCTCGCGTTGCGAATGTTCTACGGAAACGGTCCGTGTCGATGTCAAGGGCGCCGCTTGCTCCAAAGCGCCGATTCGCCCGGGCGCGCGCACGCGCGCCGGGCGCGAGATGTTTCGGAGCCGTTCACCTCGCGCGGCGGTTTCAGCGCTTCCCGCAGCACGTTTCGCACCAGGCGCGGAACGCGCCAGGGGTTTCACCGACGCGCCGGCCGCCGCGTAATTGACGCAGATCAGCCGAAGGAGCGCTGCCCGTGCGAGGCTCGTTTCGATGGTCCGCTTCGGACCGATTCGACGGAGGCGACGATGAAGACCGATTTGCAGCTCAAGCACGACGTGGAGGCGGAACTGGAGTGGGAGCCCGCCGTGACCGCTTCGAACGTAGGCGTGGAAGTGAAAGACGGTGTGGTGACGCTCGCCGGTCATCTTTCGAGTCTCGGCGAGAAGGTCGCCGCGGAACAGGCGGCGCGCCGCGTGGGGGGCGTACGCGCGCTGGTGGTCGAACTGGAGGTGCGTCTGCCGGGGCAGGACGTGCGCACCGACGAGGACATCGCGCACATCGCGCGTTCCGTATTGCGCTGGACGGCCGGGCTCAGCGACGGCGCGGTGCAGGTGCAGGTCGAGCGGGGCCACGTCGTGCTACGGGGCGCGGTCGACTGGCCGTGGCAGAGCCAAACCGCCGTGCGCGCCATTACGCAGTTGCGCGGCGTCGCGGACGTGACGGATCGCATCGAAGTCCGCCATACCGTCGCGCCGGAACAGATCAGCCAGGACATTCTCGACGCCATGCGGCGGCATGCGGACCGCGAAGCGCGCCATATTCAGGTCACGGTGACGGAGGGCACGGTCCGGCTCTCCGGCAAGGTTCACTCGTTCGCCGAACGCGCCGTGGCGCGCGGCGCGGCGTGGGCTGCACCGGGCGTGCGCGCCGTGGTGGACGATCTGACCGTCGAGTGACGCAGCGATTGCCCAAGGCCGGCGGCCAGGTCGCGCCGATCCAAAAATGGATAGATTTTCGGCGGGCGGCGGTCCGGTCGGCCTCGCGGCGGCTACAGCAGCGCGGATTCCGGCGCGAAGAAGTGAGCGCGCGTGACGGCTGGTGTATGCAGCCGGGCGATCCGGCGATCGACGCCGCCATGGACGACGCGCTCACCGGCAACGCCGCGTTCGCCCAGGCACGAGCGAGGCGCTGGCGAGGCCTTCGGATTGGGGGCGCGAAAAGGGCCTGGGCCTCATCACGCCTTCGATTCGTGCTCAATTGATGGAGATCAGTCCAAACGGGAGCCGGTTGCGTAGGGTGGATGCGTCGACATGACACGACACGACGTGCGCCAGGGAGGCCGTCCGATGACAAAGCCCGTTTATAGAAAGATTCTCCTCGCAGTCGACGGCGGCGACTCCGCGCGCCGCGCCATACGGGAAGCCGTCGCGCTCGCGGCGCTTGCGCACGCGTGCGTGCATGCCGTGTACGTCGTGCATAAATGGGGCCTCGCGCCATACTCCGGCTACTTCGATCCCGATGCGCTTGGCAAGGTGCTGAACGAGGACGGTCGCCTCGCGCTCGAAGAGGTGCGGCGCGCGATGGCCGACCACGAGGTCCTGGGCTCGGTCGAAATCTGCGAGACGCTCGGCAAATCCGACTCGATCGCGGAATGTCTGCAGCGCTGCGCGAAAATGCAGGAAGCCGATTTGATCGTGATGGGCACGCACGGCAGGCATGGCGTGAGCAGGGCGGTGCTGGGCAGCGTTGCCGAGGGCCTTCTTCGCCTGTCGTCGTGTCCGGTTCTGGTCGTGCACGGCTAGGGCCGGTGCATTGACGCCATGACATGCCCGGCGACGTGGCTCGCGAGGCGCGCCGGGCGCCCGCCCTCACGCCACGCCGAGCCACTCCTTCAACTGCGCGGCCCGTGACCGGCTCACCGGGACGACGCTGCGTTCGCTGTCGTCCATGACGAGGTTCATGCTGTCGTCGGCTTTGACGAGTTCGACCGCGTACGGCAGGTTCACGATGTGGCTGCGATGCACGCGCAAAAACGTGTTGCTGTCGAGGCGCAGTTCGAGGTCCGCGAGCGACAGGTTCGACAGGTAGCGGTCGTCCTTCGTGACGATCGTCGTGTAGTGGCCGTCGCCCTGAAAGCGCACGACGTCCTTCAGATCGATGAGAATCACGCGGTTCTTGCGGTACACCGGAATCTTGAAGAGCCGCCGCGGTGACGCGGGCGCGCCCGCAAGCGGCTCGGACGAGGGCTCGGTCGTGAGGTCGGTGAGGTCGTAAAAGATCATGCAGGTGCCGCATGCGCCGTTCATGTCCGACATGCGCGACACCTTGAGCATGAGAATCCGGTCGGGGATGTTGATCATCATCGCGACCGGCGGCGGCGATTTCACCGGGCAGCCGCCGGCGTCGCGCGACTGCAGCAGGAAGCGCAGCTTGTCGCGGCTTTTCGCGGGGTGCAACTGCACGACGTCGATGCCGAACAGTTTCTCCTGCGCGACGCCGAGCGACTGCTCGCCGGCGGGCCCGAGAATCTGCAGCGCGACGTCGTTGAACGCGCTGACGCGCCCGTGCGCGTCCAGCCACACCACGCCCGGATTGAACTGCTCCAGCCGGTGCTGGAAGGTCTCGGCGCGGCGCGCGTCGGTGGTCGGCATGGCGTGCTCGAACGGTTTCATCCAGGGTTCTCCCCGATGCGGCCGCGGCTTGGTGCGCGGCTTCTGCTGCGGCGGGACGCTGCCTCCGTTTTATGTCCTTTCCTTCTTTCACGCAAGTTTTCCGGCGCTCGACGCAGCCAGGCCGCCGTTCGGGAAAACCCGTTGAATTGCTGCGTTGCATTGTGAAATCCTGAACTTCAGGACGATGACAACAAGGAGACTAGTGTGATTCCCCGCCCATTCGAATACCACGCTCCCCAAACCTTGTCCGAGGCGTTCGCGCTGCTCGGCGCGCACGGCGATACGGCGAAGCTGCTCGCGGGCGGCCACAGCCTGCTGCCGATGATGAAGCTGCGCTTCGCGCAGCCCGAACACCTGATCGATCTCGGCCGGCTCGCGGAACTCAAGGGCATCCGCGAGGAAAACGGCGCAATATGGATCGGCGCGATGACGACCGAGAACGAGCTGATCTGGTCCGCGCTGCTGCAAACGCGCTGCCCTCTCATCGTCGAAGGCGCGCGGCAGATCGCCGACCCGCAGGTGCGCTACCGCGGCACGCTGGGCGGCGATCTTTCGCACGGCGATCCCGGCAACGACCATCCGGCGCTGATGGTCGCGCTCGACGCTTCGTTCGTGCTGCAAGGCGCGGCGGGCGAGCGCGTGGTGCCCGCGGACGGCTTCTTCGTCGGCACCTATGCAACGCTGCTCGAGCCTGACGAGATCTTGACCGGCATCCGCATTCCGATGCCGCCGCCGGGCACCGGTTACTGCTACGCGAAGCTCAAGCGCAAGACCGGCGACTTCGCGACCGCCGCCGCCGCCGTCACGTTGCGTCTTGCCGGCGGCAATGTCGAGCATGCGCGCATTGCTCTGACGAATGTCGGCGACACGGTGATCCGCGCGACCGACGCCGAACACGCGCTCGTCGGCAAGCCGTTCGACGCGCGCGCGCTCGACGAAGCGGCGCGGCTCGCGATGGCGGCCTGCAATCCCGTCGCGGATCTGCGCGGCGACGTCGACTACAAGCGCGCGATGGCGGGCGAGATGACCCGCAGGGCGCTCGGCACGGCATACGAACGGGCCGCAAACCCGGCTCGTCCTTGACTCACGGAGAACGCGAAATGGCCAGCAAAACCATGGTGTCGTTCAGCCTCAACGGCAGCGAGGTCGACGTCGTCGTCGAACCGCGCGAGTTGCTGATTCACACGCTGCGCGAAAAGTGCCAGCACACCGGGCCGCATATCGGCTGCGAGACGTCGCATTGCGGCGCCTGCACGGTCGATTTCAACGGCATGTCCGTCAAGTCCTGCACGCTGCTGACCGTGCAGGCGCAGGGTGCCGAGGTCCGCACGGTCGAAGGGCTCGCCGAAGGCGGCACCTTGCATGCGCTGCAGGAGGGCTTCATGCAGGAGCATGGTCTGCAATGCGGCTTTTGCACGCCGGGCATGCTGATGCGCGCGTACCGCCTGCTCCAGGAGAACCCGGACCCCACCGAAGCGGAAATCCGCTACTGGATGGCGGGGAACCTGTGCCGCTGCACGGGCTATCAGAACATCGTGAAGGCCGTGCAATACGCGGCGCGCAAGCTGCGCGGCGAAGCGGCCGAAACCTCGCATCCGCTCATCGAGGCGGGCGCGGCGCACGCGCACTGAGCGCCGGGAGACACGTCATGGGCAATCTCGACGCCAATCTGGACCGTCTCGCCGCGCTCGAAGGCATGGGCTGCTCGCGCAAGCGCCGCGAGGACCCGCGCTTCATCCAGGGCAAGGGCAGCTACGTGGACGACATCAAGATGCCGGGCATGCTGTTCGGCGTGATGGTGCGCAGTCCGTACGCGCACGCGCGCATCAAAAGCATCGACAAGTCGCGCGCGCTCGCGCATCCCGGCGTGCACGCCGTGCTGAGCGCCGACGACCTCAAGCCGCTCAAGCTGCACTGGATGCCGACGCTCGCGGGCGACGTGCAGGCGGTGCTCGCCGACGAGAAAGTCTGCTTCCAGAATCAGGAAGTCGCGTTCGTCGTGGCCGACGACCGCTATGTCGCCGCCGATGCGGCCGAACTCGTCGAAGTCGAATACGAGGAACTGCCGGCCCTCGTCGATCCGATGAAGGCGCTCGAACCCGACGCGCCCGTGATTCGCGAGGACATTCGCGACAAGGATACGGGTGCCCACGGCACGCGCAGGCATCCTAACCATATTTTCACGTGGACGATGGGCGATCGCGACAAGACGGACCGCATGTTCGAGGCCGCCGAAGTCACGGTCAGGCAGGACATCGTGTATCCGCGCGTGCACCCGTGCCCGCTCGAAACCTGCGGCTGCGTGGCGTCGTTCGACAAGGTGCGCGGCGATCTCACGGTCTACATCACGTCGCAGGCGCCTCACGTCGTGCGCACCGTGGTCGGGCTCCTGTCGACGATCCCGGAATCGAACATCCGCATCATTTCGCCCGATATCGGCGGCGGCTTCGGCAACAAGGTCGGCGTGTATCCGGGCTACGTGACGTCGATCGTGGCTTCCATCGTGCTCGGCCGTCCGGTCAAGTGGATCGAGTCGCGCAGCGAAAACCTCTCCAGCACCGCGTTCGCGCGTGACTATCACATGACCGGCGAACTGGCCGCCGACAAGGACGGCCGCATCAAGGCGCTGCGCGTAAACGTGGTGGCCGATCACGGCGCGTTCGACGCGTGCGCCGACCCCACGAAGTGGCCCGCCGGCATGTTCCATGTCTGCACGGGCTCGTATGCGATCCCCAATGCGTTCGTGTCCGTCGACGGCGTGTACACGAACAAGTTTCCGGGCGGCGTCGCCTACCGCTGCTCGTTTCGCGTGACCGAGGCGGTCTACCTGATCGAGCGCATGGTGGACGTGCTCGCCCAGAAGCTCGGCATAGACAAGGCCGAGATCCGCTTGCGCAATTTCATCAGCAGGGACCAGTTTCCCTACACGACGCCGCTCGGCCTCGAATACGATTCGGGCGACTACGAAACGGCGCTCAAAAAGGTGCTGGCCGCCGTCGACTACGACGCGCTGCGCGCCGAGCAGGTGCGGCGCCGCGCCGACCCGAACGCCGAGTGGCTGATGGGCATCGGCGTCGTGAACTTCACCGAGATCGTCGGGGCGGGGCCCTCGAAGATGTGCGACATCCTCGGGGTCGGGATGTTCGACTCGTGCGAGATTCGCGTGCACCCCGACGGCTCGGCCATCGCACGCATGGGCACGATCACGCAGGGCCAGGGGCACCAGACCACGTACGCGCAAATCATTGCGTCGGAGGCAGGCATTCCGGCCTCGAAGATCGCGGTGGAAGAGGGCGACACCGCCACGGCGCCCTACGGGCTCGGCACCTACGGCTCGCGCTCGACGCCCGTTGCGGGCGCCGCGGTCGCGCGCGCCTCGCGCAAGATCCGCGAGAAGGCGCGCCGGATCGCCGCGCATCTGCTCGAAGCGAGTCCCGAGGACGTCGAATTCGATCTCGACCGCTTCGTGCTGAAGGGCTCGCCCGAACAGTTCAAGACCGTGAAGGAGGTGGCGTGGGCCGCCTACAACAACGTTCCCGAAGGGCTCGAGATGGGCCTCGAGGCGGTCGACTACTACGATCCGCCCAATTTCACGTTTCCGTTCGGCGCCTACGTGTGCGTGCTCGACGTCAACCGCTATACCGGCGAGATCCGCGTGCGCCGCTTCTATGCGCTCGACGACTGCGGCACGCGCATCAATCCGATGATTATCGAAGGGCAGATCCACGGCGGCCTGACCGAAGGCTTCGCGGTCGCGCTCGGCCAGGAGCTGCCCTACGACGAGGCGGGCAACCTGCTCGGCGCCACGCTGCTCGACTACTTCGTGCCGACGGCCATGGAAACGCCGCATTGGGAGACCGACTTCACGGTGACGCCGTCGCCGCACCACCCGATCGGCGCGAAGGGCGTGGCCGAATCGCCGCACGTCGGCTCGATCCCGTGCTTCACGTCGGCCGTGGTCGATGCGTTCGCTCATCTCGGCGTCACGCACATGAACATGCCGCACAACACGTACCGCGTCTGGCAGCAATGCCGCGAGCTCGGTCTCACGCGGCCTGCCTGACGCGAATCGCGGGAGGATGAGGAGTCCAGAATGAAAATCGTACTCGACAAAGCGTTTCCACTCGACGCGGGCGCGGACCGCGCGTGGGCGCTCATGCAGGACATCGAAGCCGTGGCCGGCTGCATGCCGGGCGCGAAGATTACCGAACGCGTCGACGACACGCACTACAAAGGCACGATCACGGTGCGGCTCGGCCCGGCGACCATGTCGTTCAAGGGCGACATCGAGGTGCTCGCGCTCGACGCCGCGGCGCACAGCCTGCATCTGCTCGGCAAGGGCACGGATTCGACGGGCGGCTCGGCGGCGACCATGGATCTCACGGCCAGCGTACAGCCCAGCGGCGAAACCAGCACGCTGGCCGGCAAAAGCGAGGTGACGATGAGCGGCAAGGCCGCCGCGCTCGGCGGCCGGCTCATGGGGCCCGTGTCGGAGCAGTTGCTCAAGCAGTTCGTCGCGAACTTCGCGGCGCGGCTCGATGCCATGGCGGCACCGCAAGCCGCGCCTGACCCCGCCGCGCCCGCTTCCCGCGCCGACGGTGGAACCATGCCCGGCGCGACGCCGCCGGAACCGGTCGCGCGTGCGGCCCCCGCGCAGCCCGCCGAACTCAACGGGCTTGCGTTTCTATGGGCCATCGTCCGCGACTGGCTGCGCGGGCACTTCACGCGCAAGGCGCAAGGCCGCTGAGGCGGGCCATGACGCAGACCGACCGCATGCCGGACGTCCTCGCGCTGCAGGCAAAGCTCGCGAGCCACCGGTTCATTGTCGAGCGCAGCTTCGCGGCTGCGCTGCTGCTCGCGATGGAGATGCGCCGCCCGCTGCTGCTGGAGGGCGAGGCGGGCGTGGGCAAGACCGAGGTGGCGAAGGCGCTGGCGCGTCTGCTCGACGTGCCGTTGATCCGCCTGCAATGCTACGAGGGGCTCGACGCGCACGCGGCGCTCTACGAGTGGAACTACGTTCATCAACTGCTGGCGATCAAGCTCTTCGAACAGGACGCGCGACCGCTGCGCGACAGGGAGCAGGACATTTTTTCGGAGCGTTATCTGCTCAAGCGCCCGCTGCTCGAAGCCATTACGACCACGCCGGCGCCGGTGTTGCTGATCGACGAAATCGACCGTACCGACGAGGCGTTCGAGGCCTACCTGCTCGAACTGCTTTCGGATTTCCAGCTTTCGATTCCCGAACTCGGCGTGATCCGCGCGACCGAGCGGCCGTACGTGATCCTGACGTCGAACGCCACGCGCGAGATCTCCGATGCGTTGCGCCGCCGCTGCCTCTACCAGTACGTTGACTATCCGTCGTTCCAGCGCGAGCTCATGATCGTGCGGACCCAGGTTCCCGAGGTGCCGGAGGCGCTGGCGCGTCAGATCGTCGAATTCGTGCATGCGGTGCGCGAAATGGCGCTGCGCCGCAAGCCCGGCCTCGCGGAAACGCTCGACTGGGTGGCCGCATTGCTGCGCCTCGGCGTGAGCGCGCTCGACGAAAACGGCGTAGACCGCGTGATGGACACGCTCGCCGCGCTCGTGAAAACGCGCGAGGACCAGGCCAGCCTCACGCGGCCGGTCGTCGAAAAACTGGTGGCGTCATGCTGAGCGGCGCCGAGAGCACCATGCCTGGCGCCGCGCCGCGCGATCTTGCCGATACGCTCGTCGCGCGCTATGCGGGTTTCGCGGGCTGGCTGCGCGCGAACGCATTCGGCGTGACGAGCGCGGACGTCGCCGCGACGCTCGAGGTCGTACAGCGCATGGGGCAGACAGACCGCGATGTCCTGCGCTGGAGCCTGCGTGCGCTGCTGTGCTCGCGCGCCGAGGAATGGCGACGCTTCGACGATCTGTTCGACGCGTATTTTTTCGCGCCGAACCGGCGCAAGCTCGCTGAAAACCGCGTGGGCGGCGCCGGGCCGCTTTCGCGCGGCGACGAGGCCCGCGGCCCGCGCGATGCGAGCGAGGGAACACCAATTTCGCTCGCGGGACGCGGCGACGGCGCGGCGGGCGAGGGCACCGCCGCCAACGAAGGCGCCACGCGGGCCGAGTCGCTCGCGCACGCGGATTTGCGCCACCTGAACGATCGCGACGAACTCTTCGCCATCGACGCCGCGATCCGCCGCTTCGCCCGGCGTCTGCGCGGCATCGAAACGCGCCGCGAGCAGCATGCCAGTCTCGGGCGCACCATCGACCTGCGCTGGACCTTGCGCCGCAGCGTGTCGCGCGGCGGGCTGCCGGTCGAGCTCGGGTGGCGGCGCAAGCGCAGGCAGCGTCCGCGTATCGTTCTGCTGCTCGACGTGAGCCGCTCGATGAGCCTCTACAGCTTCTTTTTCCTGCGCCTCGCGCGCGTGCTGAGCGGACGGTTGCCCGACATCCACAGTTTCGTCTTCCATACGCGGCTCGTGTGCGTCGACGAAGCGCTGCGCGATCCCGATCCGCGGCGCGCCCAGGAACGCCTGCACCTGATCTCCGAGGGCTGGGCCGGCGGCACGCGCATCGGCGAAAGCCTTGCCGGTTTCAGCGAGCGCTACGCGCCGCGCCTGCTGCACGCGCGCACCGCGGTCGTGATCGTCAGCGACGGTTACGACGCCGGCGACGTGTCGCAGCTCGGCGACGCGCTTGCCGCGATCCGGCGGCGCTGCCATTCGCTCGTATGGCTCAATCCGCTCGCCGATCGTCCCGGATTCGAGCCGGCCAGCGCGGGCATGCAGGCCGCGCTGCCGCACCTCGACCTGTTTGCCGGCGCCCGCGACCTCGCGGGGCTCGAACGGATCTTTCCTCAAATTCTCGAGGCGCTGCAATGAATGCCTATGCCGACTCCATCGAAACCCTTTCGGACGCCGCCGATCTATTGCAGCTCGAGCAGCGGCTCATCGACGCGGGCGCGCCGTTCGCCGTCGTCACCGTTATCCGCGCGGCTCCGCCGACCTCGACGCACGTCGGCGCGCAGGCACTGGTCGAGGCCAACGGCGCGCTGCATGGCTGGGTAGGCGGGGGCTGCTCACAGACGATCGTCGTCGAGGCGGCGCGCCAGTCGATCCGCACGGGGCAGCCACGGCGCGTGCGGATCAGCAACGAGCCGACGCCAGCCGAGGCCGAAGTCGAGGCGCATGCCATGCCTTGCGCAAGCAACGGCGCGCTGGAGCTCTTTATCCAGCCCACCGTGCCTGCGCCGCTCGTGGCCGTGCTCGGCGCCACGCCCGCGGCCCACGAAGCGTGTGCATTCGCGCGGCGTGTCGGATTTCGCGCGAGCATCGCCGCCGATCTCGCAAGAGCCGGGCAGCCGGGCTTCGACGCCGCCGCGCTGGATCGCGCCGGGACGGCGTTCGTGCTGGTCGCGACACAAGGCGACGGTGACGAGGTCGCGCTCGAAGCGGCATTGCGCAGCGGCGCCAGGGCGGTGCTGCTGATCGCGAGCTACCGCAAGGCCGAGCGGCTGCGGGCCGCAATGCGTCTGCGCGGTATCGACGAAGCCCGGCTTGCGGCGCTGCACGCACCGGCCGGGCCGGCGATCCATGCGCACACGCCGCAGGAAATTGCCCTTGGCGCCGTGGCGGGACTGGTCGCGCTGCGGCATGAAATGGCCGAGGCGGCAGGGCGCGCGCAGGCCGCCGCTCCGCATGGCGCGATCGCCACCGAAACCGTGCCGCCGTTGCCGCCATGCGAGGCGCTCGGTGCGCCAGTCGCGGAGGCGGGGCATTACGTGAACCCCGTGTGCGGCATGAGCGTCGAGATCGCGAAGGCGAAACACGTCGTCGACTATGGCGGCCGCAAGGTGTACTTCTGCTGCGACGGCTGCAAGATCGAGTTCGAGCGCGCCCCCGAGCACTACCTGGCGGCTGCGCCGGGCGGTACCGACCGCCCGGACGGCCTCCCCGCGGAGGCGCGATGAGCAGTGTGCGGTTTTCTGCCGTCGTGCTCGCGGCGGGCCTGTCCAGCCGCATGGAAGGACGCCACAAGCTGCTGCTGCCGGTGTGCGGCGAGCCTGCCGTGCGGCGGGTCGTGCGAGCGATCGTGGGGGCGCAACCGCAAGAGGTTGTCGTGGTGACCGGATTCAATGGCCGTGCCGTGTTCGAAGCGCTCGACGGCCTCGACGTGCGCTTCCAGGGCAATCCCCGCTACCGGGAAGGACAGATGACGTCGGTCGCGAGCGGCGTCGCCGCGCTGCAGGCGCCGTGCGACGCCGTGATGATCTGCCTCGCCGATCAGGTGCTGATCGAAACGGGCGACTACCGCGAATTGATCGAGGCTTACGCGTCGATGCCTTACGGTTCGATCCTCGTGCCGATGTTCGAGGGCGTGCGAGGCAATCCCGTGGTGTTTGCGTCGGGTTATTGCCCCGAGGTCGTGGGCGGCCGCGTGAATCCGGGCTGCCGCAAGCTGATCGCCGAACACGGCGACGAGGTGTTTCTCCACGAGGCGGCACACGATCGCTATTGCGTCGATATGGATACGCCCGCCGACTATCTGAACGTCGTTGCGCGCGTGGAGCGCCGCTCGGGCGCGGCCGCCGCGGCAAAGCACGGCGCACCGGGCGGACGATAGAAGAGTCAGACCGCAGGAAACGCTCGCCAACCTGGCTCACGCGCCTCCGGGTACGCGCCGTCGAGACGCATGCGCATGCGCATGCGCGCGGTCAGGGGCTCACTTCGCCTTTGCGAAAGCCGCGCCGATCTGCTTCGCCCGTTTGACCTCATCGCTGTGCAGATAGATCGAGGTGGTGGACACGGATGCATGGCGCAGATTGTCCCGGACGGTGGTCAGTTCCGCGCCGCGGCCGAGCGCGTGCGTGGCGTGCGTGTGGCGCATCCAGTGCGGGCTCGCGCGACGCAGTTTCTCCGCAAGCGGCGGATGATCGGACTCGATCGCATCGGCGGCGATCCGGAAGAAACGCCTGAGCACGCCCCATAGCCGCACGCTGCTGATCGCTTCGTTGCCCTGCGCGTCAAGGCTGCCGATTACCGGCGTTTCCGGGCGCCAGCGCGAAGGCGTGACCGGCAGGCCGCGTTCGGCGAGATAGCGGGCCAGCGCTTCCCATGCGAGCGGCGGCAGTGCCACGCGCGCCACCTTGCCGCCTTTGCCGGTCACGCGCAGCCAGTGATCGCCGCGGGCGTCGGTTTCGACATGTCCGAGCGTGGCGCTGATGAGTTCGTTCGCACGCAACCCCGTTGCGTAGCCGAAATCGAGCAGAAATCGCAGGCGCTGCGCGGCCGGCGCGGTCCAGCCGTTCGACCACTCCAGGCCGTCGGCGATGGTGCGAGTCAAAGTCCATTCGCCCTCGGTAAAGGCATGCGAGGCGTCGAGCGCCGACGCCGCGTTGCCGCCGCGCACCTTCACGCCCGCGAACGGATTGGCGAGGACGTAACGCTGCTCGACGAGCCAGCGGAACAGCGCGCCGAGAATCGAGAGCGCATGCGCGACCGAGCGAGCGGAAAGGCTGCCGTTGAACGGACGCCATTCGGGCGACGTGCGCGGCCTCACCGGGCCGACCCAGCGGCCACGCGGCGCCGGATGGCGCAGGAACGTGCGGTACGCGATGGCGTCCTCGGTCATAAGCGACGAAAGCGCGCGCCCGCGCTCGACGATCGCCCAGAGGATGAGCCGCTCGGCCTCCTTGCGATAGGTGCGCTGCGTGGCGGGCGATTCGTGCAGCGCGAGCCAGGTCTGCACGGCCTCGTAGTCGTTCGAGGCATCCAGCGTGCAGGTCGCGCGCGGCGCGCGGAACGTGCCCTGGGAGCCGTCCACTTCGTGCGGCAGCTTCAGCGCTTCCCACGGAACGATATCGCCGCGCTGGCTCGCGACGACGAGCGCGCGCGCTTTTTCCGTGAGCGCGGGCCATGCGGCGAAGAACGCCTCGATTGCGCGCGCGCTTGCCACGCCCAGTCCAGGCACGGCCTTCCACCACTGGCGGCGTCGCGGAATGCGCACGGTCAGATCGGCAAGGGTGGTGATGCCGTGCGCATGCAGCGCGCGCACGGCGCGCGGCGCGAACCACTGCGCGACTTCGTCGGCGATCCGCGGCTCGGGCGGGCGTGCCGTGCGCAAGATTTCGATGGCCTGCGCGACGGCCTTCACGTGCTGCGCGCGCGCTTCGACAGGATGTGAGAGGAGGGCCGCGAGATCGTCGCGATGCGCCTTGCGCGCGATTGCCACGAGCGCGCGCCGGATGTGCCCGAGCACGCCGCGTGCGGATTTGCCGTCGCCCAGCCGCGCGGGCAGATAGCGTGCCACGGCCTGCCGTACCGGCAGGCCCGCGTACCACGCGCGCAGGACCGCGAGTTCGTCGGCGTCGGGAAAGCCGGGCGGCTCGGAGGCGGCGGCAGCGGCGGCAGGCAAACTGGGGCGCGTTTTCATGCGTCAGAGTTTACCGTATAAAAGCGATCCTTATGATAAGAAAACTTATCATCATGCCTCGCTCTCATATCGTTTTCCGGAGAAAACCGGGGCTCGTTGGATCGACTTGTATATTCTCCACGTGCGTTTCGAAGATGCTGTCACGGCACGCACCGGACAGGAAAGGGAGCGTGGGCCGGCGCCGCGCACTCAGCCAGCCGGGTCGCCACCAAGATAAGGCGCCGACCGCACGGCATCACCCTGGTAGAACGCCGCGAATCGTTCGAGTTGCCGCTGCGCCTCTTCGCCGTCGGTGCCTCCTTTCAGCACCGCGCTCGAAAAGCCCATGCGCTCCATCTGCTGCAACTGATCGACGAGAACCTCGCCGGTCGCCCGCAAGTCGCCTTTGAAGCCGAGCCGGCGGCGCACGAGATACGCCTGGCTATATGCGCGTCCATCGGTGAATGCCGGGAAATGGAGCTCGACACGTGCGGCGCCTTCGATCTCGACCGCGTAGGCGAGCGGGTCGGCATCGTTCGGCAGGGCGAGGACGGGGGTGGCCGCATCGGCGGCATGGCCCTGCGTGTCGAGAAGGCGAATGCGTGCAACGGTCGTCATGTGCGGTCCTCCGCCGTTGCGCGAACCGCATCCGCAGCGGCCTTGAACGGTTCGAGACCGACCCGTCGCACGGTTTCAATGAACGTCTCGCGGCGGTCGCCGCGAGGCTCGCGCAGCGTCAGATAGCAACCGAGCACCGCTTCGACGGCATCGGTCACTTCGTGCGCCGCAAACGACGGGCCGATGACCTTGCCGGGCCGCGCTTCGCCGCTGCCGCGCGCGGAGCCGTCCGCGCCGCCCAGCGTGACCTGGTACCACTCCGCGCCGTCCTTGTCGACGCCCAGTATCCCGATATGCCCGCTGTGATGGTGGCCGCATGAATTGATACACCCGCTGATATGCAGATCGATTTCGCCGATGTCGTTCAGTTCGTCGAGATCCTGGTAGCGCTCCATGATGCTTTGTGCGATGGGCAGAGAGCGTGCGTTGGCAAGCGCGCAGAAGTCGCCGCCGGGGCAGGAGATCATGTCGGTGAGCAGATGCACGTTGGCGCTCGCGAGCTGCGCGGCGACGGCCGCGTGCCAAAGCGGCAGCAGGTCGTCGGAGTGAACCCAGGGCAGGACAATGTTCTGCGTGTGCGTGACGCGGGCTTCGCCTGCCGAGAAGCGGTCCACGAGATCGGCCACGCGCTCGAGCTGGTCCGCCGATGCATCGCCAGGCGCCTGCAGCGGCCGCTTGAACGAGAGCGTGACGATGCGCAGCGACGGGTCCTTGTGCCGCGCGACGTTGCGCTCCAGCCAGCGCTGGAATAGCGGTGTTTGCCGGGCGGCTTCCTCGCGCGCGGCGTCTGCTGCCGCATCGGGGGAGCGGCTCGCGGCCACTTGCGGCGGCACGACGAAATACGCGCTCATGCGGTCGAATTCGGTCTGCGGGATCGTATGCGGACCGCCGTCGCACTCCACGATCTGCCGGAATTCTTCCTCGACCTCGTCGATGAAGCGCTGGCCTTCGGCCTTCACGAGAATCTTGATGCGCGCCTTGTACTTGTTGTCCCGTCGCCCGAACTGGTTGTACACGCGCACGACGGCCTCGATGTAATTCATGATGTGCCGCCACGGCAAGAACTCGCGCAGTACGACGCCGATCACCGGAGTCCGGCCCATGCCGCCGCCCACGGCTACGCGAAAACCCAGTTCGCCGTTTTCGTCGTGAACGAGGCGCAGTCCGACGTCGTGCCAGCCCGTCGCGGCGCGGTCTTCCTCCGCGCCTGTTATCGCGATCTTGAACTTGCGCGGCAGGAAGGCGAACTCGGGATGCAGCGTCGTCCATTGGCGCATGATTTCAGCGAACGGCCGCGGGTCGGCAATTTCGTCTGGCGCGACGCCGGCGCGCTCGTCGCATGAAATGTTGCGGATGCAGTTGCCGCTCGTCTGGATGCCGTGCATGTCGACGGAGGCGAGGAGATCCATCACATCGGCGGCTTTCGAAAGCGGTATCCAGTTGAACTGGACATTGGTGCGCGTCGTGAAGTGCGCATGATGCGCAGGCAGGCGCACGGTGCCGAGTTTGCGCTGGGCTTCGAGTGCGCGGCGGTAGATTCCGGCGTCGGGGTCGTCATACTCGCGGGCAATACGTGCGAGCACGCGAAGCTGCGCGCTCGATAGCTCGCCGTAGGGAACGGCGACACGCAGCATGGGGGCGTGTCGCTGCACGTACCAGCCGTTCTGCAGGCGCAGCGGGAGAAATGCTGCGTCGCTCAGCTTGCCGTTTTGCCAGCGCCCGATCTGGTCGCGAAACTGTGCGGCGCGGTTCGCCACGAAGGCCTTGTCGAAGTCGTTGTAGCGATACATGTTGGCTGCGGAAATGCCGGGCATCCGGTGAACACGAAGCGCAGACCTTATCGCGCTACAGTCGGCACCTCAAGCAGCAGATGACGCATAAATGAGCGCAGCAGATATCGCGCGCACTGTTCGGATCGTACTACTGACCGCACACCCCACGGGAACCGCACAAGGGTTCTGGACATCCGCCTGCGGATATCCGTGCGCGTCTTGGTCCGAGCCGCACGCAAGCGGGGCGTGCCCTTGCCGGAACGCTACGATCGAAGTACATCCGCGCGACGGCGGACGCGGTCGCCGAGGGAATTCATCGCAAGGGCTCCACTGCAATCTCGACTCGCCGGTTTCGTGCGCGTCCTTCGCGCGTACGGTTGTCATCGAGCGGCGACGATTCGCCGTTGCCGGTGATCGTGATGCGTCCGGGCGAGACGCCGGCATTCGCGAGGACCTGCATCACGGCCTGCGCGCGCAGCGCCGAAAGCGACTGGTTGGACAGGCCCGCTGCATTTTCGAACCGTGTGTCGTCGGTATAGCCAGCAAGATGGACCAGAACGTTTGGCCCCGCGGACATGATCGCCTGCCCGATCTGGACGAGCGCCGGAACGCTCGCCGGGTCCAGCACGTATTTCCCGGGTGCAAACATGCCATCGACGCGGATGGTGAGACGGGAATGGTCGTCGGGCTCGTCGAGCGTAACCGTATGCGCTGCGATCTCCTGGGGCAGGCTGTTCCGGATTGCCATGGCAATCGCCGGAAATGCCGCGGGGTGAGTTCGTGCGGCTTGTTCTTCGTGCAGACGGTACAGGACGTATCCGCCGCCTGCCAGCAGGGCGAAAGCGAGCAGCCCGACCAGCACCCATGCGATGCGGACCTGCCTTCGCTGCCCGGAAAGATAGGCGAGTCCCGACCGGTACGACGCGATCCTGTACGCCATGCCGAGGAACGCGTCATCGTCCTCCACGAGCCGCCTGACCGCTCCCGTTCCCCGCGGGCTGTCCTGTCCAGTGATATGTGACACCTTCTGCATGGCGAAGACCAGCCATGCGAGATCCTTGTGGATAGCCTTGAGCGTGTGCGCTCCATCCGGGGTGTGACGATAACGGCCCATGAATCCGCTCCCGATGATTTCGTGCAGCACGGCGAGCAGCTCGCCATGCGCGGCAGGATACTGCATTGCTTTGTCGAGCAGGGCGAAGACGCGATCACCGCCCTGCCGGTCATAGCCGAGCGTCGCCGCCAGACCGTTGGCACTCCATTCGGTGCCGGTCAGCGCGCCTTTGCCCCAGGACGTCTGCATCGCGGCTTCGTCGAGCGCCGAACACAGACAGTACCGGGCATGATCGGCTTCGGTGCGCGGCAACTGGAGGCCGCTGCATACGCGCTCGAACATCCTTGCTTCGTCCAGCAGCCGCTGGCGGCGCTCGAGCACGGCGTCCGCGCCCAGCTTGGCCGGCGTCTCGCGTAGCGCCTGCAGCAGGGGCTGGGCGGCTTCGAGCATCGGGTATCCGGCATTCGCGGCGGCGTGCAGGCGCTCGCCATACGAAAGGAAAACATTGGCAGTGCTTGCAGATGCGCTGGTTTGTCCCGTGTGTTTCATCGCCTAACCTCGGTGCGCCGCGACGGGGGCCGCCGGCGGAAGGCCGACAGGCGCGCCGCTGTCCGGCAGGCTCATCATCGGCATCGAACTCGGGCAACGGAACGTCCTGAGCACGTCGCTGGTGAGCGGATTCGCAAGGCTGCCCGCGCTGGCGATATCGAGAACGGCCTTGCGCCCGTCGAAGTCGAACGCGACGCGCGTGCGCCCCGGCGTGGCGGTTTCCACGACATGCCCTTTGTCGAGCAGACGCATCAACGCCCACGGACCCTCGGCGGAAGCGCTCGAAGTGTCGGGCCGGATACGCGGATTCGCCGTGATCTCGGCGTGCACGCCGCCGCGCGGCCCCGGCCAGCTGACCGTGAAGGGCGCGACCGGTCCGTGCTGGTATAGCGTCGTCTGCCCGTCGATGTCGATCATCAGGCCCGTGATGGCCGGATCGAGCTCCGGCACCAGGAGGGCTGCTTTCCATGTCATCTGGTTCTGGCCCGGGCCGCCGAAGAAAGTGTCGCGGATCGCCTTTGCGTGGCGGAACGGCTCGAGGTCCGGCCCCTGTACCGGCTCCGTTGCGCCGGGCAAGGTGCGATAGCGCCACGGATTCGCGGCAATGTCGACGAATGGCGCCAGCGTCTTGCTGAAGAAGTCGTCGATGACGCCGCCCTGCGCGAACAGCCGCGTGAAGTCGTCGATGCTCACGTCTCGCGTGCTGTCAGGCGAGAACGGGTAATTGCCCTCGATCGTGAGCCGGCAGATGTCTCCGATGACCGCACCCATCTGGCGTGAGAGCAACTGCCCGATGCCTTGATTGACCTCCCGCGATCCCTGTTGTGCAAGCTGCAGCAGCACGGCGCGAAAAGGCGCGGGCATCGTGTTTGCCGTCATCTTCAGTTTTGCCGCCGTGTCGCTGGCCGGCGGCATGCTGTTATTGCTGATCGCGTTGTCGGCCACCGTGAGCGCGGTGTAGTAGTCGTTGAGCAGACTGGTCACGCCGTCAAGGCCGGTCTTGCCGGCCTGTGCCGCGGTGTCGCCCGCGGCTTGCACTTCGGCGTTGCCGGTCACGACCTCTCGCAGCGCCGCGAAATGGTTATCGACCAGTTCGCGCTCGACCTGTTCCGACGCCCTGATTCCACGCGCCGGGTCGGCTTTCTGGATGATCTGGTCGGTCGCCTTCTGGAGCAGGGGGCCGTCGGCTGCGGCGACAGGCTGTGTCAGCGTCGTCTCGTGCACGGCGGCGCGGGCGAGGCGCGCGAGTGGGGAGTCGGGCGCGGCGAAGCTGCGCAGCACCTGCAGGTTGAAGGCAAGGCTCGTTCCGGTCACCGTGCGAATGTCGTCAAGGAACGCATCCCATTGTTGAGCGTATTCCGTCAGATATTCCCGGCGGATTGCTTCGGTTAGCGGGTCGTCCGCGCCGGCGGCCGTACTGACGATCTCAGCAGTTTTTTTTTGAGCCTGGCCTGCGAGCCCTCCGAGGTATGAGCGCCCCATCACCCACGCGTCGTCATCGCGCGCGGCCTGTACGAACTCGGGTAGACGCCTGTCGAACAGATTGCGGTATCCGTCGGATGTGAAGAGACCCGGCACGCCGCGAGAGAGCGGGGCGCCGCTCTCCCGCGTGAAGACCGTGCCAGCCTGCGGGCCAACCGCGCGGATCAGCGTGAACTCGTCAGGCGCTTCTTTCATCATGGCGGTCTTGGCCCGTTCGTAGAGACGGTCGGTGGCATTGCTGCCGTCGAGGAAGGCGCGAGCGCGCTGGACCAGCGCGTCGTTACGGATGAGCGGCGACTGAATCACGCGACGGCCCGAGAACAGCTGCTGGACGTGATCGACCATCAAGGCGCGGCCGCCGAATACGGACGCGCTGTCGGTCTTCGCCCAGTCGTCGAGTACCCAGGCCTTGACGTCGTCGGCATTGAACCTTGCCTTGTCGTAGAGCATGAGCCAGGCACGCAACGCGTCGTAGGCCGCCTTCGAATCCTTGTTCGCGATCGATTGCGAAATGGCGTCTTCCATCCGGTGCACAATTTGCGGGAGCAGCAGGTTGTCTTCCAGCGCGTCGTAGGTGCGGCGGCTTTCCGCGACGATATCGGGGGCCGTATAAAGGCCATAGCGGAACGTGCTGTCGGGGGCCGAGAGGTCAAGTCCCTGAGAGGTCGGCAGATAGCGCGCGGCGCTCAACGTATCCGGTACGGCTTCCGGGTTCGGGGTGTGGTGCAGCCGGGCCGTGCGTGCAGCGAGCGCCTCCACCTTGTCGGCGATCGCTCCGAGATAGTCGCTGTTGTTGCCGAAGCTCACTCGCAGTCCAACGGCGAGCCACACGAAGATCAGCAGGGCGAGCGCGTGGCCGATCAAGCGCAGCAGGCGGAAGCGGAATTCCCAGCGCAGGTTCGGGCGTACCAGATGCGCTTCGGGAATGACGATCTTCGTGAAGAGGTCGTGGAGAAAGAAGCCTTCACGAGCCGACTCCCGCAACGAAGTCGCCGGTGCCGTCATGCCCGCCATCACCCGCTGCATGATGGTGCGCCGTTCGGCCACGATTTCGCGGCCAGCCTGCTCCGTACTTGTGAGGTACACCCCGCGTAGCGCCGAGTACAGTTGCGTGCCGTCATAGCGCGAGTCGAGGAATACGCGCTCGATCAACTCGACAAGCGGGGCGGCCAGCGCCGCGAACTCCTGCGACAACGCGGCCAGCTTGCGGCGGCGGCCCGGATCGTATTCGTCCTGCAGCCGGGTATTGACGCCCTTGTCGAGGCGCTGCACGAGCAGACCCAGCTCCGAGCGGCACCGGGCGGCAACGCTTTCCTTCGCCATGTCGTCCTGGCCACCGGGGAGCGTGAAGCCCCACGTCTGCGCCCGACCCTCGGCCGTCAGCGACGAGAAATATTCGACGAAGCCGGTGAGCTGGTCCATTCCCGTAATGACCAGATAGACCGGAAACCGGATACCGAGCTCGCTGCGCAGTTCGGCCAGCCGTGCACGCAATGCGGCTGCTTCGGCAAGGCGGCGGCTTTCGTCCTCGCTCGTTAGTTCGGCGACGTTGACCGCGAGCAGCGCCCCGTTGATTGGCGCGCGGGGACGATGTTTGCGCAGCATCGCGAGGAAGCCGAGCCATTCTGCTGCGTCGGCACGCCGCTGCGATTCGTCCGCACTGACCTGGCTCGTCGCTGCGGTCGTTGCCAGTGCGGCTTTGCCTGCGTCCTCTCCAGCGGAGGGGGCCTTTTGAGCGGCGCCGTTCGCCGTGTCGTCGGATACGCCAGCGGCGTTCGACGCAGTCTTTTGCGCTTCGTCGGTCGCGGAGACATGGGCCCCGCCAGAGCCGTGACGCGTATATCGGCCTGCCGTGTCGATGAGTACCGCATCGTTCGTTAGCCACCAGTCCACGTTTGCGGTTGGCCGCCCGGTTGCTACGGCGGCACGCTGCATCTGTTCGGCGACGGGAAACGCAAGACCCGCATTGAGCAGGGTGCTCGTCTTGCCCGACGACTTCGAACCGAGCGCGATATACCACGGCAGTTCGTACAGATACCGCTTGCCTTGCAAGATCCGTCCGAAACCGCGCGCGCCCGTTCGCATCGCCTTCAGACGGCCGAGCGCGGCCGATACGATGACGTTGACTTCCTTCAGTTGGGATTCGGCTGGCGAGGGCTCCTTTTTGCCGCCGAACGTCAGCATCCTCTCAACCAGCGACCGGTTGCTCTTCATCTCCTGCCAGAGACGGAAGAGCCAGTACGCCGCGAAGACGAACAGCACGACGGCGATGGCGATGACGCGCGCCGACTCCGGCGCAAAGGGCTGGGCGTTGCCGAATGTGAGCAACGGCGCGGCGTACCAGATCAGCAGGCAGAGCAATGCTACGACGACCGGGCTTGTCGAGCAGTCGATCAGCCACAGCAGCACGCCCGCGAGCAGCAGGGCGATGACGAGCACCCGGATGCCCGCACCCGCGAGCGGCTTCAGTCCGCCGAACGCGACGAACGGCCCGACAAACCAGATCACCAGCGCGACTGCGATCAGCGCGACGAAGGCGAGGAACTGGCGCGATACCAGAAACGACAGAAATTTTTTCATGCCAGGAGGCTGCCTGTTTGGATTCCGTTATTGCGCGACCGCGATTTCGACGCGGCGATTCTGTGCGCGGCCCTGTGGCGTGCTGTTGTCCCCCACCGGATCGGCGTCGCCCTTGCCGACCGCCTCCAGACGGTTAGCCGCCACCCCCGCGGCTTGCAACATCTGCATGACCTGCGTGGCGCGCTCTTCCGACAGCGCCTCGTTCGAAGCGAACTGGCGGCTCCGGATCGGCACGTTGTCGGTATAGCCACGCACCGTCACCTTGCCCGGTACTCTGGCGATCTCGGCAGCGATCTTGGCGATGAGCGGCCCCATCGATGCGTTCACCGAAGCGCCGCCGGGCGGAAACATCGAATCACCGCGGAACGTCACCGAACTGTGATGCGTGTCTTCGTCGACGCTGACCGTGCCCGCGGCAATTTCGTCCGTCAGCAGCGTCTTGAGGCGCAGGAGCGGCGGCGCCGGAGCCGGCGGCGGTGCCATGTGCCCGATGTCGGCGATCTGCTTCTGGAGTTCGGTGCTGCGACTGTGCAGCCTGTACTTGAAATAGCCAAAACAACCGAGCAGGACGAGCGAAAGCAGTGCGACGGTGATCCAGACCGGAAAATCGTGGAACGACGCGCGCCGGCCCTTCGCATCGGACTGCCAGTGCGGCGAAAGGGCGACGGGCACCATGCCGCGTCCGGCCATGATCTCGTTGTAGATGCGCTGGCGCACGGCTTCGTGCTTGCGGTGACCGCCTGCCTCGAAGCGGTAACGGCCTTCGAAGCCCAGGCTCAGAATGCGATAGATCACTTCCAGCAGGTCGAGATGCTCCTGCGGGTCGGCCATCAGCCGGCCGATGAGGAGGTAGACCTTGTCGCCACCCTGCCGGTCTTCGTGAAAGATCGTCGCCAGTCCCCGCGTGATCCACTCGACACCGGTGTCACGCGTCTTCCCGCTTACGGTTGATGTGCCGTCGTCCATTGCGGACTGCGCGGAGTGAGGGCCGTAGCTGCCGCTCTGGCTGTTCTTGCCCCACGCCGTCTGCATGGCGGCTTCGTCGATCGCCGTACACAGGCAGTAGCGCGCGCCCAACATATGATCGCGCCGGATGCTGGCCTGCTCGCACAATTTCTGGAAGATGCGGACTTCCTGCTCCAGCACGTTGCGCAACGCTTCCACGCGTTCACGATCCAGCTGCGCCGGCATGTCAGCCAGTGCCCGCAGCAATGGACGCGCTGCCTCGAGCAGGGGGTTGTCCGCAGCCTTGATGGCTGCAAGTCGCGCGCCGGCGGGTTCTCCGGGCGGCGGTCCGTGGCGGGGCGTTGCCGGTTTTGCGTTGAACTCCGGAGCCAGCCATTCCGGAGTCGTGGTTGCGTGTGGTGTCACTGCGTTTCCTTGTCTGCGTGGCGGCTACCCATGCACGCGGGCGGCCGGTGCGTGTCCTTATCCGCGAATGCCCCACAACTCGAGCTTCAAGGACGGGAAGTCCCCCGCGATGTGCAGCGCCAGTGCGCCACGACGCTCGACTTCTTCCCAGAGCGCCCCCGTGCGCGCGAGTTCGTAGTAGATATAGCCCGCATTGAACGGAATCTGCCGCGGCGGCACGGGCAGGGCCTGCAGCGCAATGCCGGGCAGATGAGCGCGGACCAGATCGGGCAGGCGCTCGGATGGACCGAGCTTGGCCTGGGCCGCGAACTGTTGCTGCAGCGTGTCGGGCGGCATTGCCGCGCTGACGGCGAGCACGACGGAAGCGAAGCCGTGCATCTCCGTTGGGTCGACAACGGCGTTGCGCATGCCGTAGCCGACGTCACTGAGCTCGATGCTTTGTGCGCTGCGGACCAGCACGGCGTTCAGCAACTGATGGGTGTCGTCAACGATGGGTCTCAGGCACAAATGCGGCTCGGTATGCTGATACGCCGGGTGCGTGTCGAGCGGCCGGCGTGTCGTGGTGCGCACGTAGGTGGACAGTTCTCCCGCCATGCTGATGAGCAGCGCATACAGCTTTGCCGGCGAGGTGGTGGGCACGCGCCGTAAATGCTGCAGGAGCGGCTCGTAGCGGTTGAGCGTTTGCAGCAGCAGGTAGTCCGACACTTCGGCGGCCGTGCCGGCCTTTCCGTCACCCCCGGTCAGGCGCTGCGCGAGCGCCGCGGCCCGCAGCCGCGTGAGATCGTGGATCTTCGCGAGCCAGCCGGCGAGCAGACTGCTCGCGCCATAACCCGACACGGGCGGCACGAGGCTGTCGTCGAGTTCGATACTGCTGTCGGCGCGGATCGTCCTGACACGCGTGAGCGCGAGGCCGATCCACGCGTCGGTCATTTCCTTCTGAGGTACGAGACGCAGTCGCAGGCTCGATAGCTGGATCGTCTGCGATCCCTGACCGATGGAGTTGGTGTCGCGCAAATCGGTGTTGAACACCGCGTAGCGTGCGAGCGAGTCCGACGCGTTGTCAAATGTCGTCTCCTCCCCGTTGGGCACCCGGATGGGCACGGCGAGATAGATGAGCTGTTCCAGATGCTCCGGCCGGATCGTGAGCGGCGCCGGCGGCGGGGTGCTGCCCGGCGCATCGAATGGTGTGCCGTCCGGGAAAACGCCCGCGGCCGATTTCACGATGACCTTGCCGAGCGCGAGTGCCTCGGTATCGAGGCCGTAGTGCGTGAAACCAAAGAAGAAGGGTGAAAGCGGCGCCGCGCGTTTGTGCGCGAAATGCTCGACGTAACGCTCCTGCTGCTGGAACAGCTGCGGGCGCATGAACTGCCCTTCGCTCCAGACGACCTTGTTGTGCCAGCTCATGATTGTGTATCCGCCCTGCGATTTACTTTTTTGTGTTGTCGGTAATCCTGATCGCACCGGCATCAAGGTCGATGGTCAGGCTCAGTTTCGGCGACAGGAACAGGTACCACGCCTTCTCCGGCGTCGCCGGTAACGGATACACGGCGCGCCACACGGCGTGGGGCAAATCGCGGTATTCGGCGAGTACGCCCAGCGCGTTCGAGTTCTCATCAGCGGTTCGCCGGATGGTCTTCTGCTCGCCCGGGCGCAACTGGAACTCGTCGCGTTTGACGAGGTCGTCCGCAAGCACGGTCTTGTCCTTGTCCTGCAGCGAAAAATAGTCCGCGGCCTTGAAAGCGTTGTCGGTCCTCAGTTCATAGACGCGCACCACGATGGGCGCAGCGCGCCCCTGGTCGTCCGGGTTGACGGTGGTGGCGGCGCTGATCGTCAGGTCCAGCCGCAGCGGCTTGTGCGGTTTGGGGTCGCTGCTTGCGCAGGCGGCAACCAGCAGCGCGGATGCGCAGGCAGTCACGAAGGGAATCAGGCGCATGCGTTGGGGCACGTCGGTATGGGAATCGAGGCGCCCGGCGATCGATACGGCCATTCGCCGGGCGGATTACGTCAAGACTGCTTACGAAAGCCGTGTGAGACTTACGCTTCCTTGTTGCCCTTGATGTCGTAACTGGCCGTCACGGCGCCGCCGCTGCCGCCCTGGGCGTTCTGGACAACGTATTCCTGCTTGACCTTCGCGAACGAGAGCGACACCTCTTCGAGGCTCTTCTCTTCGGCGTTCTTGCTGCCCGAGGGCTTGACGCGCGTGACCAGCACGTCGTTCATCGTGATCTTGAGGTACTCGAGCGGATTGCCGCCGGCCTTGCGCATGACGAGCACGGCCTGGTCGATATGCTTGCCCGTGAGCGCGTACTTCATGAGGTTGGGGCTCGCACGGTCGATGCCGTGCTGGAACCACAGGTCCTCGACGGTCGCCTTGCCGGCGCCGCCGCCGCTGCCCGCGTGCATCGACGACTCCTGGCGGATTTCCCAGTTCCAGTTCAGCACTTCGATTTCGTCCTTGTGCTTGTCGTCGAGCGACTCCCCATTGATGCCGTCAATCTTCAGAAAAATATCCTGTGCCATCTGTTCGCTCCGTGTTGTTGCTGATGATGAAAGAGGCCGGGCTCATGCCGTTCAGCCCGGCCGAACGAGGATTTCCGCCGAAATCAGGCGGCTTCCTTGATCGACGGCAGCTTCGCGACCAGGCGCAGTGACACGGTCAGGCCTTCGAGCTGGAAGTGCGGACGCAGGAAGAACTTCGCCTGGTAGTACCCAGGATTGCCCTCCACGTCCTCGACGAGTACTTCGGCGGCGGCGAGCGGACGGCGTGCCTTCGTTTCCTGCGACGAGTTGGCCGGGTCCGCATCGACGTAATTCATGATCCATTCGTTGAGCCAGCGCTGCATGTCTTCGCGCTCGCGGAACGTGCCGATCTTGTCGCGCACGATGCATTTCAGGTAGTGCGCAAAGCGCGAGCAGGCGAACAGGTACGGCAGCCTCGCGGAGAGATTCGCATTGGCGGTGGCATCCGCGTCGTGGTATTCGGCGGCCTTTTGCAGCGACTGGGCGCCGATGAAGGTCGCGTGGCCGGTGTTCTTGCGGTGAATAAGCGGAATGAAACCGTTCTTCGAAAGTTCCGCTTCGCGGCGGTCCGAGATGGCGATTTCGGTCGGACACTTCATGTCGATGCCGCCGTCGTCCGTCGGAAACGTATGGCACGGCAGATGTTCGACCGTTCCGCCCGATTCGACGCCACGGATCAGCGAGCACCAGCCATACAGCTTGAACGAACGGTTGATGTTCACGCCCATCGCGTAGGCGGCATTCGACCACGCGTAACGGCGATGGTCCGAGCCGGCCGTGTCTTCCTCGAAATCGAACTCGTCGACCGGATTGGTCTTCGCGCCATAGGGAAGGCGCGCCAGGAAGCGCGGCATCGCAAGACCGACATAGCGGGCATCCTCGGTGTTGCGCAGCAAATTCCAGGGAGCATATTCAAGGTTTTGCGTGAAGATTTTCGTGAGGTCGCGCGGGTTGGCCAGTTCCTGCCACGATTCCATTTGCAGCACCGAGGGCGATGCGCCCGAGATGAACGGCGTGTGGGACGATGCCGCAATCTTTGCGATCGAACCGAGCAGGTCGACATCGGGCGGCGTATGGTCGAAGTAGTAGTCCGCGACGAGGCAGCCGTACGGTTCACCGCCGAGCTGGCCATATTCCTCTTCGTAGATTTGCTTGAAGAGCGGGCTCTGATCCCATGCGACGCCCTTGTAGCGCTTCATCGAGCGGCGCAGTTCGTCCTTCGAAACGTCCATGAAGCGGATCTTCAGGCGCTCGTCGGTTTCCGTATTGGAGACGAGATGATGCAGGCCGCGCCAGGCCGACTCGAGCTTCTGGTAGTCGTCGTGGTGCAGGATCAGGTTGATCTGCTCGGAGAGCTTGTGATCGATCTGCGCGATGATGGCCGCGATGCTCTTGTACGCGTCGTCGCTGATGGTGGCCGACTGTTTGAGCGCTTGCTCGGCGAGCGTCTGAACGGCGAGTTCGACGGCTTCGCGGGCCTGCTCCGTCTTCGGCCGGAATTCCTGGTTGAGCAACTGGGTGAAGTCCGACTCGGTCTGGACGCCGACGCTTGCGGCCTGTGCTTGCTGTTTTGCCATGACTTGTTTCCCGGAGTGTCTTGAAGATCAGTTCGCGTTGGCGGCTTCGCTGGTGTCGGCGGCCACTTTCGGCTTCGGTGCTGCGGCCAGCGACTGCAGGAGCGCGGGATCCTGGAGCAACTGGTTCACGAGCGATTCCGCGCCCGACTTGCCGTCCATGTACGTCTGCAGGTTCGCGAGCTGCGTGCGTGCGTCGAGCAGTTGACGCAGCGGTTCGACCTTGCGTGCGATGGCGGCCGGCGAGAAGTCTTCGATGCTCTCGAAAGCCATGTCGACCATCATCTGGCCTTCACCCGTGAGCGTGTTCGGGACGGCAAAGACGACGCGCGGACGGATAGCCTTCATGCGCTCATCGAAATTGTCGACGTCGATGTCGAGAAAGCGGCGATCTGCCACCGCAGGCAGCGGTTCGACCGGCTTGCCCGACAGATCGGCGAGCACGCCCATCACAAACGGAAGCTCGACCTTCTTCTCGGAACCATAGACTTCGACGTCATACTCGATCTGCACACGCGGCGCGCGGTTGCGCGCGATGAACTTCTGCGAACTGCTGGAAGCGGACATGGGGAAACTCCGGTGAGCGGTGGTAAGGTGTCGGCAGCGTCAGAGGGCCTGCGCGACAGTAAGAAGTGCTTCGGTGTCGGCACCGATGTCATCGGTGCGGCCGGACCGCTGCGTAGCGGGGAGCCGGAACAGCAGGGCGGTGGCCGGCGGTGCGTCACCATCGCCGAGGACGATATCGATGCGCGAGAGGGTCTGCTTCGACGAGAATGCATCGAGCCACAGCGTCGAAAGACGAGGCAGGACGTGCTGCTCGATGAAGCCGATCAGCACGCGGGCGCCGGTTTCCTGCACGAGGCATCGCCCGACGATGTAATCGACGACGGCTTCGTCGTAGGTCAGTGCAATCCGGTGAGCCTCGGCCATGCGGCGCACGACACGATCCAGATGCAGACGCACGATGCGTGCGAGCGACATGCTGGCGAGTGGCCGGTACGGCACGACGGTGACGCGGCCGAGAAACGCGGCCGGAAACACCTTGAGCAGTTCGGGCGTGAGCGCGTCGCGCAGTGCCTGCGCGTGCGGCGCGAGCGCGGGGTCGGCGCAGAGGCTCGCCGTCAGTTCGGAACCCACGTTGCTGGTGAGCAGAATCGTGGTGTTGCGGAAATCGATGAACCGGCCATCACCGTCTTCCATATAGCCCTTGTCGAACACCTGGAAGAACATTTCGTGAACGTCGCGATGCGCCTTTTCGATTTCGTCCAGGAGCACGACCGAGTATGGACGGCGGCGCACGGCTTCAGTCAGCACGCCGCCCTCGCCATACCCCACGTAGCCAGGCGGCGCGCCCTTCAGCCCCGAGACGGTATGGGCTTCCTGATACTCGCTCATGTTGACGGTAATCAGGTTCTGCTCGCCTCCATACAGCGCTTCGGCAAGGGCCAGCGCGGTCTCGGTCTTGCCGATGCCTGACGGACCGGCAAGCAGAAATACGCCCAGCGGCTTTTTCGGGTCCGAGAGAGCGGCGCGCGCCGTCTGCACTCGCTCGCCGATCTGATGCAGTGCATCGCGCTGGCCGATAACGCGCTCTTCGAGCGTCGCGGGCAGGGTGCGAACGGCCGCGACTTCGTCGCGAACCATGCGGCCGACCGGAATGCCGGTCCAGTCCGAAACGATTTCTGCGACGATGGCTTCATCGACCTCGGGGAACACATAGGGCGTGTCGCCACGCAGTTCGACCAGCCGTGCCTCGATGTCGCGCAATGCGCTGGCAGACCCCTGATCGCCGGAGATGGCCGCCTCGCGCGCAACGGCCAGTGCCTGCACGGCGTCGAGCTGCGCGCGCCATTGCCCTTCGACGGCGGTCATCTCACGGGTGAGCGTTTCGATGCGCTGGTTCGCCGAGGAAATGGCCTGCTCCGCATCCAGACCGATAAGCGCCTCCTGCTGGAGCAGATCGCGCTCGACACCGGCCGCGCGCAGGCGCCCGGAAAGATTCTGGAGTTCGCGCGGCGGTGCGTGCTGCGAAAGCGCCACGCGCGCGCAGGCCGTGTCGAGCAGGCTGATCGCCTTGTCGGGCAACTGCCGGGAGGGGATGTAGCGATGTGAAAGGGTCACTGCGGCGCGGATTGCTTCGTCGAGCACAATGACGCCGTGATGCCGGGCGAACGTTTGCGCGAGCCCGCGCACCATGTCGATTGCCGCCGGTTCCTCCGGCTGCGGCACCTGCAACACCTGGAAGCGGCGCGTCAGCGCCGGATCCTTCTCGATGTGCCGCTTGTACTCCGTCCACGTGGTTGCACCGATCGCGCGGATCGTGCCGCGGGCAAGCGCCGGCTTGAGCAGGTTGGCTGCATCGCCCGTTCCCGCCGGACCGCCGGCGCCCACCAGCGTATGGATTTCGTCGACGAAGAGGATGACCGGCGCGGCCGATTTCGCAGCCGCTTCGAGCACCCCCTTAAGGCGCGCCTCGAACTCGCCCTTCATGCTGGCGCCGGCAAGGAGGGCGCCGATGTCGAGGGCCAGCAGCCGCACGTTGACCAGTTTGGGCGGCACTTCGCCAGCGGCGATCGCCAGTGCGAGCCCTTCAATGACGGCGGTTTTGCCGACACCGGCCTCACCGGTGAGCAGCGGGTTGTTCTGCCTGCGGCGCAGCAGCACGTCGATCATCGTCCGGATCTCGAGCTCGCGCCCCACCACGGGATCGATTTCGCCGGCTCGCGCGCGAGCGGTCAGGTCTGTGCAGTACTGTTCGAGTGTCGATCCGTTCGAAGCGCCTGGCATGGCCTGGGATGCCTCGCCCGGAAGAGCCGAAGCATAGTCGCTGTTGTCGTGTGCCGCTTCGCTCGACTCAGGCGAGCCGTCAATCCATGCCGGCAATACATCGGCCAGTCCTTCAACAGGAGCCTTTGCGAAGGCCGGTGAAATGGAAAGCAGGACGCGCCGCAGTTCGGGCGTTGTCACAAGGGCGATGAACAACCACGCGCTGCGTACTCGATGGTCGTTCATGCCCAGCGTTGCGATGACCCATGCCCGCTCGATGGCGGTGTCAATGTGGTGCGAGAAGTCGATGATGGAGCTTGCGCCTGCCGGCAACGTTGACAAGGCGCGCGCCATGTCGCGATCCAGGACGTCCCGCTCAATTGCGCAATGACGCAGCACGCGATGCAGGTCGGAGTCGGGTTGCTGCAGGATCTGATGCAGCCAGTGCACCAGTTCGACATGCGGATTGCCCCTCAGCTTGCAGTAGGTGGTTGCGGACTCTGCACTCCTAAAGAGTGTTGTGTCGAGCTTGCCGAACAGAGAATGACGGGAAATCGTCATGGGGATTTATTCCGGAATCGTCGTTTACTTTCTCAGTATT
Organism: Paraburkholderia lycopersici; assembly: GCF_900096975.1. Classification (GTDB taxonomy): domain Bacteria; phylum Pseudomonadota; class Gammaproteobacteria; order Burkholderiales; family Burkholderiaceae; genus Paraburkholderia; species Paraburkholderia lycopersici. The sequence goes on along the minus strand of NZ_FMYQ01000015.1, from coordinate 75,263 downwards.
GACGTTCTCCGTTACCGCCAGAGAACGTATTCTGCTGTGCGTGATACCCAATGGGAAAAGGGGTGAATTACTACGGACATTCGTTGCTGACTATTTGCTGGCCGAACTTTAATGCGAGGGGCAGGGTGCCGTCAACTTTATATCCAGGTAGTTTGCTCGGGAGAATAATTGAGATATCAGAACGTTACGTTTAAATTGTGCGTCTTGGCGGAAAGCGAAATCGCATCAATCGGATGAATCCGAATTTTCAATGATTTTATGTATGGCTTGAAATCAAGTTAATTCTCGTCCAATGAAGATAGTAATTTCAATTCCACATTAAATTTTATCGGCAAGAAAAATGGATTTAGCGAGATATCAGTGGACGAAACACAGTTTTCTGTGTTCGGAATGCGCGTCTCCAGGCATATTCAGGTCACTGTCCCGCCAATCCGAAGAGGACCTGCATGGCCGTGGAGCAGTTCCCGGCCTCATTGGATCACGTTCGGTGGCGGAGCCGCGTGGCCTGTCCGGGTCGTGGGCGCGCGTTGACTCCGACGATCCGAGGTTCACGGAATATGACTTGCCTGAAGGTGCGGGCATAAGCCTGCGAGGGCCACGCGCCAGCCTGCGTAGGGCGGATCAGGGCAATCGCATCTCTTCAAGATCCAGCAACCTGACCATGTCACGCGCCACCTCGTCCGAAATTTCATGGTCGAGCGCGAGTTTGTAAATGGCGTCCCGAGACGCCTCGATCGCAGCCCGTCTCATCGTCAGTTCGACATTGCGCCGAACAGGTGTCCGGTCGTCGGTCGAAAGACCGGACGAATGGGCGAGCAGTTCATGCAGTCCCGCCAGCACCTGATCGACCGCATCCATGTACAGGCGAGCCTCCTGCGAAGCATCCTTCGCTTGCCGCTCGGCGAGCATCGATGAAACGCGGTTTGCGGCTGCGCGGTGAGCTGCCTGTCGGGCGACCTCGCGCTGCCTCTGGTGCGGTGACGATGACGACGGCTCAACACCGTTGAGCAACCGTGGCATGCCGAGTGTGGCGGCGACCAGGGAAATGATAATCACGGCAGCAGCAAGAAAAATGGCCAGGTCGCGCGAGGGAAACGCGCCGCCATTGGGCAGCATCAGCGGAAGTGTCATGACGCCGGCCAACGTCACCGCACCGCGCACTCCGCCCAGCGACAGCGCCACCATGATGCGTGGCGTGGCCCGCGCCTCGGGAGGCGGCGTGAATCCGCGTACGATCCGGGCCAGCCACACTGAACCGAAAATACAGGCGAAGCGCAAGACCGCCAGCATGAGCCAGACCAGAATCGCATAGGCAAGCAGCAACCCTGCGTCCTGGCTTCCGCTCCGCGTCACCAACCGGGCTGCTGCGTTGAAAATGCCCGGCAACTGTTCGCCGAGGAGCACGAACATGATTCCGTTGAGCGCGAATTGCAGCATGTCCCAAACGATCTGGCGCTGCGTGCGGGCAAATGCGCTGACACGTCCGGACAATTCCGCGCGGCTCATGGTCCAGCCAGCCGCCACGGCGGCCAGAATGCCCGAGGCGCCGATACGTTCGGCCAGAAGGTACGCGGCAAAGGGAATCAGCAGACTTAAGAGCACCTCCGAGCGCGGCTCCTCCCCGAAGCGTTTTGTGAAACCGTCGCGAATCAACGTGATGGCCGAGGTGACGATCGCACCGGACGCAAGGCCCGCACCGGCCACCCAGAGAAACGAGACAGCCGCCGACGAGAGAGAGAAAGCGCCGGTCATCGCGGCGGCGACGGCGATGCGGAATGCGACCAGCCCGCTCGCGTCGTTGAACAGCGCCTCGCCCTCCAGGATCGACGTGATACGTCGCGGAACGACCAGTCGGTGCGTGATGCCGGCCACCGCCACCGGATCGGTCGGCGAGATGACGGCAGCGAGTGCGAACGCGACGGCCAACGGCATCGACGGAATCATCCAGTGAATGGCGTAGCCGGCGCCGACCACGGTCATGATTACCAGTCCAACGGACAACTGGAAGATTCCCAGCTTGTCACGCCGCAGCAAGTCCTTGGGGATCCGCCATCCGTCCAGAAACAACAATGGCGGCAAGAACAACAGAAAAAAGACGTCGGGATCGAGCCTGACGCCGCCCTTGAAAACACCTGCTATCAGAAAGCCGAGGGAAATCTGGAGTAACGGAAGCGGAATCGTCCACGGCAGCGCGCGAACTATGGCGCCGCTCGTCAGCACGGCAACCAGCATGGCAATAGCAATACCGACGCTTTCCAAAATTCCCCCTTCAACCGTTCAATCAATATCGACGCGAGTCCGGCGCACCATTTCGTCGCGAACGGCGTGATGCGCCATGGAAACGAAAGGCCGCCCCATCGCCGCACGCCGCAGGAAAAGCCGCAAGCGCCTCCGGCCAATTAATATCACAGCCCACGGTGTCTCATAAATCCGGTCGTCCTTCGCGATGAACGATCAGCCGGCCGCCTTGGTGCAACGGAACCCGAAGAACGGATCGGGTAGCGCAAGGACGGCCAGGAAGATCGATCGCCTGTGCACGACGTTCTCGCGGCGTTGCGCCAACGGCGGATCGCGCTCAGGTTGGGGACGACTTGCCCGCTTGACCGGTATCGCGGGAAGCGGGTGCATCACGGTGATCGAGCGCGGGGAATGCGAACTGGACGTTCGCGCCCTGTCGGGCGCCCACGAGCACTACGCGGGTCTGTCTTGTTCCTGCCGCATACGCGGCGATCTGGTACCTGCCGGCCGGCAGCGACACATAAAGGAATGGTCCAAGCGTGCGCGTTTTGAGGACCGACGCTCCGGAAGGCCCGACGATCTCGACATCCACATCCGAAAGGAATTGCCCGTCCTGCATGACGAACGTCAGCCGCAGACTGTACTGAGCGGCGACGCCGCGCAGCGCAGCGGCTTCGTCGCTGCCTACGCCGCCGGTGATGTAGGCGACACCGTTCTGGACGGTCCGCGTCGCGGCGGCGACGGTTCCCGCGTCGACGGTCTGCGCCGCGCGAATGCTGGCGCCGGGACCCATCGCAACTACCAGGGCGATGGTGAGCGCAAAGCCATGCGCAAGTTTCATGGGTTTCTCCTCATATGCGTGGCCGGTTTTGCCATTCCGACAGCATCCTGCGCCCAGCGGCGCTGCTTCTGATGCAAATCAAGCCATGCCGCCGCCTCGAAGATGTTTGTCTCTTGATACAAATCAACCGTGTGATGCAGCGCAATCCGATGATGGTTGCAGGTAAGCCAATGCGGCGAGGATGGCCGCGTGTCAGGAGGCAGAGCATGTACGAAAAGATTCTGGTTGCGGTCGACGGCAGCGAGACCTCGAAGCAGGCGCTCGCCGAGGCGGTGCGCATGGCGAAGATGACGGGGGGCCAGCTCTGCGTGGCGCACGTGATCGACGTCGTGGCGCCGTTGGGTATGGGGCTCACCTACGTTCCGGCGGAACTGCTCGCGTCGTATCGCGACGAGGCCAAGGCGCAGCTCGAGGCGGCGCGCTCCGAGGCGAAGGCGGCGGGCGTGAAGTGCGAGACGCAGCTGCTGGAACTGAGTACCGTCACGCAAGGCGTTGCGGACTGTCTGCAAGACTGCGCATCGCGTTTCGGGGCGCAGCTCGTGGTGCTCGGCACGCATGGCCGGCGCGGCGTCAGGCGTGCCTTCCTCGGTAGCGTGGCGGAGGCGTTCGCGCGTAATGCGGAGTGCCCGGTGTTGCTCGTGCGCGGCGTGCCCGCCTGAATCCGGCGGTGCGACGCAACGGCTTGCGCGCGTCGGCGCGTCTGCGTCTGATCAAAAGAAAGTTGAGCCTGCCCGCGCGTCCACGCGCTTTGCCACGACCGCCCGGAGCGCAATAACTTCTGATGCAGGTCAATTGCGCGAAGAGCACCCCCATTAGATTCGAGGAATGCGGCCTGTTGTGCGACGCCGCGCGTTGCGGATCTGGTGATGGCACCCGATCGATCAGGAGATTGTAATGAAAGACATTCCTCAGAACGTGCCGCTTGCGTCGGTATCCATGTTGAGCATGGGCACGCGCTTGATGCAGCTTGGCCTCGACGAGTTCCAGTCCGCGCTCGGGTTGCAGATAAAGTGCATCGATCGCGACCGTGTCGCGGTACAACGCGCCTGTCATGCGCTTCTCGAAGCGCGCGCCTACGATCCGGCGGCGTTCCTGCAGACGTGGCAAACCTTGGTGCGCGATTATTTCGCGGCCAGCGCGGCGTTGTGCGAGCAAAGTCAGGATCTGGCCACGCGAAGCCAGGCGGCCTTCGGTGCCTTGCTTCGCGAGGCGGCTCTCGATTTCGAAAAGGCCTGCACGCAGGTGCAGGCGCGGGCTCAGGCTGCATACCCGGCGGGCGCCGTCCCGCAGGCGGCCGACTGGATGACGTACCTTGGCCAGTTCGTGGGCGGGCGCCCGGACGGCGAGGCGATGCCCCAAAGCCGTTCGGTACCCGCCAGCGCATGATCGTCAGGAACCCGATGCGGTTTATGACGCCCGCGCGCATGGTCATCGAAGAAGTCGTGCTGGCGTGACGCCGCAGCGAAGCGCCGTGTCCATCGACCACGCCCCGAACGACCGCCCGGCTTCGGCCCCGCGCACCGTCGGTCACGTGCGCGCGTTGCGCGGCGCGGTTCTGGACGTCGTGATCGAGCACGGGCCGCTGCCTCCCGTCGAAGACGCATTGTCGATCGTTCGCGACGACGGCTCGCGTCTCACCGCGGAGGTCGAGGCACATCTCGGCGCCACGGTGCTGCGGGCGCTGGCCTTGCAGTCGACCGCCGGATTGCGGCGCGGCGCCCGCGTCGAGGCATACGGCGGCCCGCTCGAGGTGCCGGTGGGCGACGCGGTGCTCGGCCGGCTGCTCGACGTGAGCGGCACGGCGCGTGACGGCGGAGCGCCGCTGGACGCCGGCGCCCCGCGCCGCCCCATTCATCGCGCGGCGCCGCCGCTCGCGGCGTTGCGCGGCTCCACCGAGATCTTCACGACCGGCATCAAGGCAATCGATCTGCTCGCGCCGCTCGCGCAGGGCGGCAAGGCCGCCATGTTCGGCGGCGCCGGCGTCGGCAAGACCGTGCTCGTGATGGAGCTGATTCATGCGACGGTCGAGCGCTACCAGGGCATTTCGGTTTTCGCGGGGGTGGGCGAGCGTTCGCGCGAGGGGCACGAAATGCTCTCGGACATGCGCGGCTCGGACGTCCTCGCACGCACGGTGCTCGTGTACGGCCAGATGAACGAGCCGCCGGGCGCGCGCTGGCGCGTGCCGCTCACCGCGCTCACGATCGCCGAGTACTTTCGCGACGAAAAGCACCAAAACGTGCTGCTGATGATCGACAACGTATTTCGCTTCGTGCAGGCGGGCGCGGAAGTCTCGGCGTCGCTCGGGCGCATGCCGTCGCGGGTCGGCTATCAGCCGACGCTCGCGAGCGAAGTGGCCGCGCTGCAGGAGCGCATCGTCTCGGTGGGCGACGCGGCCGTGACGGCGGTCGAGGCCGTCTACGTGCCCGCCGACGATTTCACCGATCCCGCCGTGACGACCATCGCGGCGCACGTGGACAGCATGGTCGTGCTCTCGCGCGGCATGGCGGCCGAGGGCATGTATCCGGCCATCGACCCGATCGCTTCGTCGTCGGTGCTGCTCGATCCGCTCGTGGTGGGCGCGGAGCACGCGGCGGTGGCGATCGAAGTGCGCCGGCTGATCGAGCATCACCGTGAACTGCAGGACGTGATCGCGCTGCTCGGCGTCGAGGAGCTGGGCGCCGAGGACCGCCTGCTCGTGGCGCGCGCGCGCCGCCTGCAGCGCTTTCTCACGCAGCCGTTCGCGGTGACGGAAGCGTTCTCGGGACAGCCGGGCCGCTCGGTCTCGATCGCCGACACACTGGCGGGCTGCAAGGCGATACTCGCCGGCGAGTGCGACGATTGGCAGGAGCAGTCGCTCTTCATGGTCGGCACGCTCGACGAAGCGCGCGAGAAAGAGCGCGCCTCGGCAACCGCGGCCGTGCCGGCCGCACTCGCTTAGGAGCACACGAATGGCTGCCACGCCGCTCGACCTGACGATCGCCACGCCGCTCGACATGGTGGTGAATCACGAGGCCGCCGGCTCGCTGCGCGCCGAGGACGAGAGCGGTTCGTTCGGCATTCGGCCCGGTCACGCGGACTTCATCACGATGCTTGCGCCTTCTGTGGTGCGCTGGGTCGCGCCGGACGGCACGCGGCGCTATTGCGCCGTGGACGGCGGCGTCATGACCGTGTCCGGCGGACGGACGGTGGCCGTCGCCTGCCGCGAGGCGATCGTCGGCGATTCGCTCGAGCGGCTCGAGCGCGAAGTCGCCCGCGTGCGCGCGGCCCAGCTCGACGCCGAACGGCGCGTGCGTGTCGAAACCGTGCGTCTGCATGCGCAGGCGGTGCGGCAGATGCTGCGCTATCTGCGCCATCCCGTCATGCCGGACGGCGACGAGGAGATTCCGGCGGCGCAGGAGCGCGGGCGATGAGCGATCCGTCTCGGGAGTCCGATCACGTGGCGCGGGCCGCGCGCGACGCCGCAGCGCGCGAGGCGCGCGGCCGCGCACAGCCCGAGCCGTCGCTCGGCAGCCGGCTCGGGCAGATCGGCATTCTCGGCTGGACCATCGTGCTGCCCACGCTGGCGGGCCTCGCGCTCGGCCATCTGCTCGACCGGGCGTTCGGTACGCGCGTGTTCTTTTCGGCGCCGATGCTCATGCTCGGCGCCGCGGCGGGCCTCTGGTTCGCGTGGAAATGGATGCATCGACAGGAACGGAGTCATGAGGATGACTGATCTTTGGCTTTTGCGGACGTGCGCAACAGGGCTTGCCGCCGGCATGGCGGCCGGAGCCGCTCACTTCGCCGCGCTGCGCTGGAACGCCCGGTATTTCGCGGCGGGGCGGTTGGCGGTCGCGCTCGGCGCGCAGACCGTGCGCTGCGTGCTGACCGCGCTGCTGTTGTTCGCGCTCGCGCGAGCCGGCAGCCCGGCGCTGCTCGCCGGCATGGCCGGGCTGCTGATCGCGCGCCATGCCACGCTGCGAATCGCGGTGCGGACACAATGAAAGCGTCCCCGCTCGCCACCACGCCGCTCTGGCACCTCGGCCCGCTCTCGATCACGGCGCCGGTCGTGGTCACATGGGTCATCATGGCCTGCATGGCCGCCGCTGCGGTACTGCTTACGCGGCGGCTCGCGCTCGCGCCCTCGAAGACGCAGACCGTGCTGGAGCTGCTCGTCACGACACTCGACGCCCAGATCCGCGACACCATCGAAGGCGACCCCGCCCCGTACCGCGCGCTGATCGGCACGCTCTTCGTGTTCGTGCTGACGGCGAACTGGTCGTCGCTGCTGCCGGGCGTGGAACCGCCGACCGCGCATATCGAGACCGACGCGGCGCTCGCGCTGATCGTGCTCGCCGCAACGGTCTTTCACGGTCTGCGCACGCGCGGGCTGCGCGGCTACCTCGCGACTTTCGCCGAGCCGACGTGGGTGATGATCCCGCTGAACGTCGTCGAGCAGCTCACGCGCACTTTTTCGCTCGTCGTGCGTCTGTTCGGCAATGTCATGAGCGGCGTGTTCGTGGTCGGCATCGTGCTCTCGCTCGCGGGGCTGCTCGTGCCGATTCCGCTGATGGCGCTCGATCTTCTCACCGGGGCCGTGCAGGCCTATATCTTTGCGGTGCTGGCGATGGTGTTCGTCGGCGCCGCAGCGGGCGGCGCGCGCTCGGGCGCCGGCCATCGCGCACAGGGACAGTCATGAATCTCATCGAAATCGTCAGCATCGCGGCCGCCGCGCTCGCGGTGTCGTTCGGCGCCATCGGCCCCGCGCTCGCCGAAGGCCGCGCCGTCGCCGCCGCGATGGACGCCATCGCGCGCCAGCCCGATTCCGCGGGCACCGTCTCGCGCACGCTGTTCGTCGGCCTCGCGATGATCGAAACGATGGCGATCTACTGCCTCGTCATCGCGCTCCTGCTGCTGTTCGCCAATCCGTTCGTCAAGTAGGCAGGCGGCGCCATGCACATCGACTGGTCGACGCTGGCGCTGCAGACGGTCAACGCCCTCGTGCTGGTCTGGTTGCTCGCGCGCTTCCTGTTCCGGCCCGTGGCGGATATCGTCGCGGCGCGTCAGAAAGCAGCGCAGGCGCTGCTCGGCGATGCCGAGGCGAGCCGCCGCGCGGCGCAGGCCGAGCAGGACGCCGCGCGCGGCGAAACCGCGCGGCTCGCGGCCTCGCGCGAGGCGGCGCTACGGGACGCCGAAGCGGACGCGCAGGCGCACAAGGCCGCGCTGCTCGCGCACGCGCGGGCCGAAGCCGCGCAATTGCGCGCGCAAGCCGAAAGCGAGATCGCCCGCGAGCGCGCCGAGCAGGCGCGCGCCATCGAGGACGACGCCGTGCGTCTCGCCGTCGAGATCGCGGGACGTCTTCTCGACCGCATGCCGCCGGAGGCGCGCGTGCAGGGCTTTATCCGCGGCGCGGCCGAGGCGCTGGCAACGCTGCCGCCCGAAACGCGCGCCGGGTTCGGCGCGCACGGCGAGCCGCTTGCGGTCGCCGCGCCGCGCGCGCTGAGCGCCGCCGAACAGCAGGCCTGCGAGGCGGCGTTCGACGCGGCGCTCGGGCGCAACGTCACGCTGCAGGTGCGCACCGATCCCACGCTGATCGCCGGGCTCGAACTCACGGGGGCGCACGCGGCGGTGCGCAACCATCTGCGTCACGATCTCGACGCCATACGCGAGACGCTACTGGAGCATGGCGGTGTGCGCAGCTGAGTCCGATATGCAGCCATGGCTTTCGCGAGCGCAAGAAACGCTCGCGCGCGTGCGCCTCGCCGCCGACGCCCAGACCAACGGCAATGTGGAGCGCGTGGCCGACGGCGTGGCCCGCATTTCGGGGCTGGCCGACGTCGCGCTCGACGAAACGGTGCGCTTCGCGAGCGGCGCGACCGGCTACGTGCGTACGCTCGACGCCGATCTCGCGAACGTCGTGCTGCTGGACGGCGCGGAGGGCGTGGAGGCCGGCGAGCGCGTGGAGCGCACGGGCGCCGTGCTCCAGGTGCCCGTGGGCGAGGGGCTGCTCGGGCGCGTGATCGATCCGCTCGGCCGGCCGCTCGACGGCGGCGAGCCGCCCGCCGCCGAGGCGTGGTTGCCGGTGGAGCGCCCCGCGCCCGCCATCGTCGAGCGGGCCGCCGTGAGCGAGCCGCTCGAAACCGGCGTGCTGATCGTCGACGCGCTGTTCGCGATCGGGCGCGGCCAGCGCGAGCTCATCATCGGCGACCGGGCGACGGGCAAGACCTCGCTCGCCGTGGACGCGATCGTCAACCAGCGCACGAGCGACGTGGTCTGCGTGTACGTCGCGGTGGGCCAACGCGCCACGGCGGTGCAGCGCGTGATCGACGCCGTGCGCACGCGCGGCGCGCCGCAGCGGTGCGTATTCGTGGTGGCGCCTGCGTCGGCTTCGCCGGGCATGCAATGGATCGCGCCGTTCGCGGGCTTCTCGGTCGCCGAGTATTTTCGCGACCGTGGCCGGCACGCGCTCGTCGTGATCGACGATCTTTCGAAGCACGCGGCCACGCACCGCGAGCTGGCGCTGCTCACCGGCGAGCCGCCGGGCCGCGAGGCGTATCCCGGCGACATCTTCTACCTGCACGCACGGCTGCTCGAGCGAGCGGCGCGGCTGAGCCCGGAACTCGGAGGCGGCTCGCTCACCGCGCTGCCGATCGCGGAGACCGACGCCGGCAATCTCGCCGCCTACATCCCGACCAACCTGATCTCGATCACCGACGGCCAGCTCGTGATGGACGCGGCGCTGTTCGCGTCGAACCAGCGGCCCGCCGTCAACGTGGGCTTGAGCGTGAGCCGCGTGGGCGGCAAGGCGCAGGCGGGCGCGCTGCGCCAGGTCGCGGGGCGGTTGAGGATCGACTACGCGCAGTTCCTCGAACTGGAGATGTTCGCGCGCTTCGGCGGCCTCACAGATGCGCGCGTGAGTGCGCAGATCGCGCGCGGCGAGCGCATTCGCGCCTTGTTCGCGCAGCCGCGCTTCAGCCCGCTCGGCACCGCCGGGCAAATCGCGCTGCTCGGCGCGCTCGCCGACGGCGAGTTCGACGCGCTGCCCGCCCATGCCGTTGCGCAGATCCGCGAGCGGTTCGCCCAAATCGACGCGCAGGCGCTGCCCGACGATTCGCACGGCGACCTGCCGCAACGCGTTGCCGCGCTGCGCGAGCGGGTGCGCGAGTGCATCGCGGCGGTCGCGCCCGGCACGGCGGACGCCGGGAGCCACGGGCCCGCAAAGGGAACGGCATGAGCGGAAAGCTCAGCGAGATCGAAGCGCGTATCGCCGCGACCCATCAGCTCGAAGCCGTGGTCGGGGCGATGCGAGGGATTGCCGCGGCGCGCTCGCGCGACGCGCACGCGCGGCTCGCCGGCATCCGGGCGTGCGCAACGGCCGCCGGCGCCGCGATTGGCGACATCCTTGCGTTCGGCCCCTCGAGCGCTTCGACAAGCGCGGCGGACGCGCACGACGGCGCCGAGGTGTGCATCGTCATCGGCGCGGAGCAGGGTTTCGTGGGCGGCCTCAACGACCGTATCGCGGACGAGGCGCTGCGTCTCGGTCGCGCCCGCGCCGGCCATTGGCTGCTGGTCGGCGGTCGGCTCGCGGGCGCTTGCGCCGAGCGCGGCGTGGCCGACGCATGGTCCGCGCCGATGGCCGCGCATCCGGCAGGCGTTCCCCATCTCGCCGCCCGCGTGACCGATGCGCTCTACGCGAGGCTTGTCGACGGCGGGCGCGTGACGCGCGTCACGGTCACCCACGCGCTGCCCGGCGAGTCGCGGCTGCGCATTGTGCGGCGCACGCTCATTCCATTCGATTTCGCACGCTTTCACGTGACGCCGCGCGCGCTGCCGCCGCTCGTCAACGTGGCCCCCGCGCGGCTGCTGGCGGAGCTCGTCGAGCTCTACGTCTTCATCGAGCTGTGCGAGGCGCTGATGCTTTCGTTCGCCGCCGAAAACGAAGCACGCGTGCGCGCGATGCTGGCCGCGCGCGCGAACGTGCAGGAGCGGCTGGCAGGCCTCTCGCAGCAGTATCGCGCGACGCGCCAGGACGAGATCACCTCGGAAATCGTCGAACTGACCACAGGACGCGAGGCGGCGCAGCGCGCGGGGGACTAGCTGTCCGCACGGGCAGCGCAAGGCTTGCATCGTTGATGTGTGTCAATCGGGTGGCTGCGGGCACGCGCACGATGATCCTGTCCGCGCAGCGGTTTTTCGGAAAGGAGCCAGCGTCATGCAAAAACATCTGATCGTCGTCGCGCATCCGGTGGAAGAGAGTTTCACCATGAGCGTGACGCGTGCCTACGTTGGGGAACTGGTGCGCATTGGCCATGACGTGCGCGTGCACGACCTCTACCGGATGGGTTTCGATCCCGTGCTCTCCGCGCAGGAACTGACCGAGGGAAGCGACGCGCGCGTTCGCATGGCCGACGTGTTGATCGCGCAGAAAGACGTGCTCGCGGCCGATGTCGTGACGGTCGTCTATCCGCTCTGGTGGATGGCGATGCCCGCGATGATGAAGGGCTACATCGACCGCGTGTTCAGCCGCGGATTCGCGTACGACACGCAGCCGGGCGGCGTGCACGGCTTGCTGTCGGGACGCCGCGCCGTGGTGGTGACCGTCTCGGCGGCGCCGTTGGCCTCCTTCGTCGCCGACGGCCGGTGGCAGGCGATGCAGTTGCTGCAGGATACGCACGTGTTCCGCGCCTCCGGTTTCGATCTGGTCGGGCACCTGCATTTCGACGAAGTCGGTCCGGCCATGCCTGCGGACACCGCCTTCGCCAATCTAGCCCGGGTGCGCGAGTTCGTTCGCGGGCATTTCGCTTCGGTGCCGGCGGCATGAATCTCGGGGGTGCCGGACGGATCCGCGGCGGGGCGCTTTTGCATGTTCCCGGCAGGACGTCAATCAGGAGTGGATTGCGATGAAATCCGATATCGAATTGAAACATGACGTAGAAACCGAGCTCGCGTGCGACCGGTCGATTCAACCCGCGACTGTCGGCGTGGAGGTATCGAACGGCGTGGTGACGCTCTCGGGCCATCCGGCGAGCTATCCGGCGAAGCTCGCCGCGCAGAAGGCGGCGGCCCGGGTGGCGGGCGTACGCGCAATCGTCGTGGAGATGGAGGTGCGTCTGCCACGAGACGATGAGCGCAGCGACGAAGCGATCGCGAACACGGCGCGCTCGATCCTCGAGTGGACCGTCGGCGTCAACAATCAGGACGTGCAGGTGGAGGTCGAGAACGGCTACGTCACGTTGCTCGGCGAGTGCGAGTGGGGCTACCAGAGCCACGCCGCCCGGCGCGCGATCGCGCATTTGCGCGGGGTGACGGGCGTGAACGACAAGATCCGCATCCGCGGCCAAACCTCGGCCGAGGACATTGCTCGCGGGATTCGCGCCGCGATCGCGCGGCACGGTGAGCGCGAGGCGAGGCACATCGAAATCAGGATCGACGACGGCACGGTCACCCTGACCGGCAACGTTGCCTCGCACGCCGAGCGGCGGCTCGTCTACGGCGCGGCGAAATCGACGCCGGGCGTGCATGCGATCGTCAATCTTCTGAGCGTCGAATGAGACGCGTCGCGGCGCGCCTCAAAGACTTCCAAGGCGCCCGCGACGCACAGAATCCATGACTCGAACGATTGCAGCCGGTTGCCCGGCTGCCTGCGTCATCGGGCCAGATCGGGATAAAGCCGCGCACACACGGCAACGAGCACCACAAGGGTGGTCGCCAGCACGGCGGCGTCGAGCGCAAGCCCCGGGCTCGCGGCGCTCGCGAAGCCCGGCAGCAGCAACCGCCGCAACGCATCCACCTGATACGTGAGCGGGTTCGCTGCGGCCACGAGCTGCAGCGCGCGCGGCATCAGCGAGGTCGGATAAATCGCATTGCTCGCGAAAAAGAGCGGCATGGTGAGGACCTGGCCTACGCCCATGAAACGCTCGCGCGTCTTCACGATGCAGGCGATGATCAGCGAAAAGCTCGAAAAGACGGCCGCCCCCAGCACCACGAAGAACGCGACGCCTGCAACCGAAAGCAGGTCGATGCGCAGATGCACGCCGAGCGCGAGCGCGAGCAGCATGACGACCGCAGCCTGCACGAGCGCGCGCACGCCGCCGCCCAGTGACTTGCCCAGCACGAGCGCCGAGCGCGGCGTGGGGCTCACGAGCAGTTTGTGGACGATGCCGAGATCGCGCTCCCAGATAACAGAAATGCCGTTGAAGATGGCGATGAACAGCACGCTTTGCGCGAGGATGCCGGGGGTGAGGAAGTCGAGATAAGGCGCGCCGCCAGTGTCGATCACGCGGCCCCGGCTCATTACCTGCCCGAACACGAGGAGCCACAGGACGGGCTGTACGGCGCGCGTCGCGAGCTCGGTTGGGTCGTGGCGCAGCTTGCGCACTTCCATCGCGCCGATCGCCAGGGTTTTCGCCACGAACGAGACCAGCGGCGCGCGGCGCGGGCCGCCCATGCCGGCCTGCACGGCGTCAGCCGAGGCGTTGACTGGTTCTGCGGGTCTGGGAGACTTCATCGTAAGCTCCGGCGAGGGGGGCCTCGTCGCGTGTGTAGTGTTCGAACACGTCCTCGAAGCTCGCACCCGGACCGATCGCCGCGCGCAGCGCGGCAGGCGTACCGATGGCGGCCACGCGCCCGCGGCTCATGATGGCGACGCGCTGGCACAAATGCTCGGCTTCTTCGAGGTAATGCGTGGTGAGCAGCACCGCGGCGTCAAAGCGCGACTGCAGCCGCTCGACCTGCTCCCAGACCGACTGGCGCGCGACGGGATCGAGCCCGACCGTGGGTTCGTCGAGAAACAGCACGCGCGGACGGTGCAGCGTGGACTGCGCGATTTCGAGCCGGCGGATCATGCCGCCCGAGTAGGTTTTCACGAGCCGGTGCGCGGCGTCCTTCAGCCCCATGAAAGCGAGGGCACGGCCGATGCGCTCGGCGCGTTCCGCGCGCGGAATGTCGTAGAGCTGGGCGAAGACGAGCAGGTTCTCGTAGCCGGTGAGATCGCCATCGGCGGAAAGGGCTTGCGGAACATAGCCGATCATTTGCCGCACGCGGGCGGATTCGCGCACGACGTCGAAACCGCAGACGGTTGCGCTGCCGCCGCTCGGCGGCAACAAGGTCGTGAGCATCTTGATGACGGTCGATTTGCCGGCGCCGTTGCGGCCGAGCAACCCGAACGTTTCGCCGGCGTCGACGGTGAGCGTCAGCGAATCGACCGCCGTGACCTCGCCGAAGCGGCGGCAAAGCGCGTGTGTTTCGATGACGGAAGTGGACATGGCGGCCTGGCGCGTCGAGCGGTGAAAGACGGGGGTGTTTGCATGTTGGCAGCCGCCCCTGCGCGCCGGTTGATCTGGCTCAACGATGTGCCGGCACCGGCACCGGCCGCGCCGCCCGTGCGCCTCGCGAGACGGACGCCTCACCCTGACGCGACGCCTGACCTGCGCGGCTGCACGTACGCTTGCTGGCGGAACGCTTCGGCGCGTGTGAACGTTGCCTGCAGCGCCGGATGCACCTCGCCGCGCCAGCGGTCGCCGGTAAACAGCCCGTAATGATCGCAGCCGTCGACATCGAGGTGCTGCCGCGCGGCCGCCGCTATGCCACTGCACATTTCCAGCGCCGCGTGCGTCTGTCCGGCGCCCGTGACGGCATCGCGCGTGCCCTCGACGGTCAGCAGCGCGACGTCTCGCAGCGCCGCCGGCTCGACGAGCTTGCCGTTCACGCGCCACGTGCGGTTTGCCAGCGAGACGCGCTGGAACACGATATCGACGGTGTCGAGAAAGTACTCGGCCGGCATGTCGAGCAGCGCCGTGTACTCGAGCACTGCGCGCCGCGCCTCGGCGAGCGCGCCGCAATCGCCGCGCGAGCTTGCCTGTGCATAGCGCTCGACCAGCGACACGTAGCGATGGGGATAGACGATCGCGATCTCGGCTTGCTGCAGCCACGTCGGGAAGACGTGCCGGCCGCGCCCGGCGAATCCGGCCGGCACGACGTCGATCAGATGGCGCTCGCACCAGTCGAGCGAATGCGACGCGGCCGCGAGGCCGAGCGTGCCCGGATTGATGCGCGCGTCGAGCGGGCCGCCGATCAGCGTGATGCTCGCGGGCGGTGCGCATCCGCGTTGCGCGCGCAGCGCCAGCGCGCCGAGCGCGGGAAAGGTCGACTGACAGACAGCGACAACGTGCAACGGCCTTTTGCGACGTGTGCCGCGTGCATCGCGTTTGTCGCGCACGAGGCTGTCGATGAAACCGTCGAGCATCGCCACGTATTCGGCAAGGCCGAAGCGGCCCGCGGCGAGGGACACGTCGCGCGCGTTGACCCAGTCGGTGATGTAGACGTCGCCGTCGGCGAGCAGCGCCTCGACGGTCTCCCGCATCATGACGGCCGCATGGCCCGCCAGCGGCGCGCACAGCAGCACGTCGCGCGCCGCGCCGGCGCGGGAAAAGCGTCGCAGGTTGCAGAACGGCATAGTCGCGACGATGTGCTCGTCGACGCCGCAAGGGCTTCCACCGTTCGCGATGCTGCCGATCGCGAACGACGGCGGCGCCGTGGCGAGGCCGAGAAGAGGCTCGAACAGATCCGCGTAGCAGGACGAGGCGGCGCGGACCAGCGCCGGCGCGGGCCACGCGTCGCACGCCTCGCGCGCGTACCGCGCCGCCTCGCGCCAGGCGCTCAGCCATTGGCGCTGCTGTTCGACAAGGGCATACCACATCATTGACCTCGATGATGGGCGCAACGGGGCCGCGCACGACGCGCGCCGCCATTCAGTGCGACATCAGGACCGGCAGTGTCATCGAAGAAAGAATCGAGCGCGTCGCGCCGCCCAGAATGAACTCTTGAAATCTCGCGTGGCCGTAAGCACCCGCGACCAGGAGGTCGTATCCGCCATCGGTCGCGTATTCGAGCAGCGTTTCGCCCGTCGACAAGGCTACGGGGTGGTCGAAGCGGGAAACGTCTACTGGGGTCGTAACGTGTCGCTCGAGCATGGTTGCAACCTCTGCGCACGATGCCGCCGACGAGCCGGGCGCGAAAGCCGAGGGGACAGCAGCGATAGTGACACGCGCCGCCCGCGCGATAAAGGGAATTGCGTCGTGCACCGCGCGGGCCGCCTCGCGGCCGCCATTCCAGCCGACCAGCACTCGTTCGCCGACCGACTCGAAACCACAGGTTTCCGGCACCAGCAGAACGGGCCCGCCGGCACCCAGCAGAACGGTTTCCAGAAAATTGTCGGCGACGAATGACTCCGGGTCTTTCGGCCTGGGTTGTCCGAGAATGATCAGGTCGGCGGTGCGACTGCGCTGCAGGACGGCGGCGACGGCGTAACCTTCCGGTGCGACCCACGTGCCGGGCGCCCCCGCGCGAGACAGTTCGGCGCGGAACAGCCGTTCAGCCTCGTCACGCTTTTGCGCGAGAAATTTGCGATGCGCGTCGTAATGCTCGGCTGCGCCCGTCATGGCGTAGAAGCCGACTGGATGCGGATCGAACATGGCGAACACGCCGTCCAGGTGGGCGTCGAACTTGCGGGCGAGCTTGAGCGCGAACGAGAGCCGCGTATGGGCGCCCGCACTCGTGTCCAGGTGGACCATGACGGTCTTGTAGGTCATGGGATATCTCCGGCGACTGCGGTCGGCGCCGGGAAGAGGGCGGTGCGATGACCGCGCGCCGATTCCGCAGTCGATGAGCCAGAAGGCTAGGGCGGGCCGTCAGTCGCATATTGACGTAGGTCAAGCGGTTCACGCCCTCAGCATGACGCCGGGGCGATGCGCACTGCCCGTGACCCTGCTTGATCCAAATCATGACCAGGTCCGGCCAGGGTGAGAGGCTGTGCGTGTCTCCCGGTCCGGCGCTCCAGACGTGACTTGCAGGCAAATCCGGTCTGGCGCGCAAACGCGAAATCAGGACCGGCCGGGTTTTGCATCATGACGGGTACGGCAAATGAGTATCGGCTGGCACAACGCAGGACTCGGTGGCGTCGATCCGCATGACGGAGCCGCCGCCTCGCATGCATGGGCTCGCGCCCGCTGGGTCTTGCTGGCGGGGTACCTGATCGCAATCCCCGCCTTCTATCTCGAGTTGCTCGCGACATCGAGCCTGATGCTCCTGATCGCGAGGGCGCTCTATGGCGCCATGGCCGTCGCCTGCATGGGCGCCGTTGCGCGAACCGCCTGGTCGAGCCGCAAACCCGCGCGGTTTCTGGACCGCAATGCGTTCGATGTGGCGATCGCCTGCGGCGCGCTCGTCAGCGTGATCGGCGGCGCGAACCCGTGGTCTTCGCTCGAATGGGTGCTCAGGCTCGCGTTCATGGGAATGATCGCACTGCGCATCGTCGTCGCGCTGCGCGTCTATTTCGAGCCTAACCGGCTCGCGCTGCTGCCGCTCGCGGGCCTGACCGTTCTGCTGCTCGGCGGCGCCGGGTTTTACGTGCTGGAGCCGCGCGTGCACAGCTACGCCGAGGGGCTGTGGCTCGCCTTCGAAAGCAGCGCCACGGTCGGCTATGGCGACATCGCGCCAACGACGCCCGCATCGCGCGTTTTTGCCGTGTTCGTCGTGCTGCTCGGCTACGGCCTGCTCTCGCTGGCATTCGCCGGGATCGCGGCGTGGTTCATCGGCAAGGAAGAGCGGCGGCTCAGGCGCGAGATGCATCGGGACATCAAGACGCTGCACGCGGAAATCGTCTCGCTGCATCGCGAGCTCGAAGGGCTGCGCGATGCGCTCGCGCCGAGGCGAGGCAAGTCGCAGGGCGGAGGCGGCACGGCACGGCAACTGGGGACGCGTTGAACGCGAGGCCATCGCCTTGCGGCACCGGGAGCCTGGATGCAGGAGAAGACGCCGTGCGTGCCGACTTCCGATCCAGCCGCGCGGGCAAGGCGCCTCCGGCTGTCCCGGTCGAACAAGCAGGCCCCCGCCGTGCTTGACTCAGATCAATGGCGACCCCGTACCGCCAACGCACAGTGATGCGGTTGACACCGCCGCCGGGCCATCCCGCGCACGGACGGCGTATCGAATGAAGAGCGCGTCCATCATGACCGATACCGCCGTTAGTTCTGCCGTTAGTTCTGCCGTTAGTTCCGCCGTTAGCGATGCCGCAACCTTGCATGCGAGCCATGCGCATCATGGCGTGCCCGCGCGCGCCGCGGCGCGCGCGCGGTCGCACGGCTCGCCAGCCGATCAGTGGAACCTGGCGGCCCGCGCGAGCGTGGCCGCGGCGACATTCGGCCTTTCCCCGCTGGCGCTCGCGCTGGCCACGATCGACTGGGGCGGCAATCTCGCGATCTCGCCCGGCAAATGCCTCGAGCTTGCGACGCAGGCATGGCTTGCTGCGAGTTCGTTCATGGCCGGATCGTCCCGTGCCGGCGACAACGCGGATGAAGGCGGGACGACGGTGTACGCCGGCAATGCCGATCCCCGTTTTGCCGTCGATGCGTGGTCCAACTGGCCCTTTTGCGCGTACCGCGACGCGTTTCTGGCGGTCCAGCACTGGTGGCGCGATGCCACCCGCGGCGTTCCGGGCGTCGAGCGGCATCACGAGGAGCTGGTCGGGTTCGCGGCGCGTCAGTGGCTCGATGCCTGTTCGCCCGGCAATTTCATCGCGACCAATCCGGTCGTGCTGCAGGCCACGTGGAGCAGCGGCGGCACCAACCTCCTGGCGGGCATGCGCAACTGGCTGGACGACGCGAAGACCATCGGCGACGCCATGCGCGGCGCGCGCCAGCGCGTGGCGCAGCCCTGGGTGCCGGGGCGCGACGTTGCAGTGACGCCGGGCAGGGTCGTGTGGCGCAACGCGCTGTGCGAGCTGCTGCAGTACGCGCCCATGACGCCCGACGTCGCGCGCGAGCCGATCCTGATCGTGCCGTCGTGGATCATGAAGTACTACATCCTGGATCTGCAGCCGCACGATTCGCTGATCCGCTTCCTCGTCGAACAGGGCTATACGGTGTTCGCGATCTCATGGCGCAACCCGGGCCCCGAAGCGCGCGATCTCGGCCTCGACGACTACTTGCGCGACGGCTTCTTCGCGCCGCTCGAAGCCGTGCGCGCGCGCTGCGGGGAGGCGGTTCACGCGGTCGGATATTGCCTCGGCGGGACCTTGCTCTCGATCGGTGCGGCGACGCTGGCGCGCGACGGCCAGCACGACGCGCTGCGCTCCATCACGCTGCTGGCCGCGCTGACCGATTTCAGCGAACCCGGCGAGCTCGGCTTGTTCATCGACGCGAGCGAACTCGCCGCGCTCGATGCGCTGATGTGGCGGCAGGGCTACCTCGACGGTGCGCAGATGTCGGCGGCGTTCCAGTTGCTCAATGCGCGCGACCTGATCTGGTCGCGCATGATGAGCGAGTATCTGCTTGGCCGCCGCACGAAGCCGAACGACCTGATGTCGTGGAACGCCGACACGACCCGCATGCCGTACCGTATGCACGCCGAGTACCTGACACAGCTCTTTCTCGACAACGATCTCGCGGCAGGCCGCTATTGCGTGGACGGCCGGCCCATCGCGCTCTCGGACATCGAGGCGCCGATGTTCGTCGTCGGGACCGAGCGCGATCACGTTTCGCCGTGGCGCTCGGTCTACAAGCTGCATCTGCTCACGCACAACGCACTCACGTTCGTGCTCACGGCGGGCGGCCACAACGCCGGCATCGTGTCCGAGCCCGGCCATCGAGGGCGCTACTTCCGATGCGCGACGCGCGAGCCCGGCGCGCCGTACCGCAGCCGCCACGAGTACGTGAGCGGCACGCCCGCGACCGACGGGTCGTGGTGGACCTGCTGGCGCGACTGGCTGCGCGAGCGCTCGACGGACAAGGTGCCCGCGCGCGTGCCGGAAGCGGGGTTCGGACCGGCGCCCGGCGAATATGTGCTCGAAACGTGAACGCGCGGGCGGCGCGCAGCCCGCGCGATGGATCGAGGCCGAGCGCCGCCAGCTGAACGGAGGAGCGTCGTGGAGCACCACGCCGAAGTATTGAGAGGACTGCGGTGGTACCCGCGCATGCCGGGCTGGCGCGACGTGGCGGCCGTGGTTCTGGTGCTCGGCGCGATCGTGTTGCTGGGCCACGGCGCGCGCCAGATGACGGGCCCGCTGGCGGGCGGCCACGGACCGGCCATCTCGCTCTCGCCCGCGGCGCTGCCCGGCTATACGCTGCGCACCGTGCTGCGCATGCTGATCGCGCTCGTCGCCTCGTTCGTCTTCACCTTCACGTATGCCACGCTCGCCGCGAGGAGCCGCCGGGCCGAGCGCATCCTCATCCCGCTGCTCGACGTACTGCAGTCGGTGCCGATACTCGGCTATCTGTCGTTCACCGTGGTGTTCTTCATGTCGCGTTTCCCGGGCGACGTGCTCGGCGCCGAACTGGCCTCGATCTTCGCGATCTTCACGAGCCAGGCGTGGAACATGGCGTTCAGCTTCTATCAGGCGCTGCGCACCGTGCCCGCCGATCTCGACGAGGCGAGCCGCAGCTTTCGCCTTTCGGGCTGGCAGCGTTTCTGGCGGCTCGAAGTGCCGTTCGCCATGCCGGGGCTCGTCTGGAACGCGATGATGTCCATGTCGGGCGGCTGGTTCTTCGTGGTGGCTTCGGAGGCCATCTCGGTGGGCGACGTGCAGGTGGCGCTGCCCGGCGTCGGGTCGTGGGTGGCGCAGGCGATCATGAAGCGCGATCTGGCGGCAGTGGGCTGGGCGATACTCGCCATGAGCATGGCGATCGTGCTCTATGACCAGTTGCTGTTTCGTCCGCTGGTGGCCTGGGCCGACCGCTTTCGTTGTGGCGACGCAGCGGTTCAGGCCTGCCCGCGCAGCTGGCTGCTCGATCTGTTCCAGCGTTCGCCGTGGATTCAGCATGCGTGCCGTCCGGCCGGCGCGGCGCTCGCTCGCGCCGCGCGTCTGCGGCTGTCGCCCGGCGCGCATTGGCGCGGTTTCGTATGGGCAAACCGTTCGTTCTCGCGGCGCGCGGGCGACAGGCTCTGGTTCGCGCTGTGCGCCGTGGCCGTGGCCGGTGCGGGCGCGGCCGTGCTGCGCTTCGCCGCGCCGGCTCTCGCATGGACCGACGTGGCGGACGCGTCGCGCAACGGCCTGCTCACCCTGCTGCGGGTCACGGTGCTGGTTGTGCTCGCCTCGGCGATCTGGGTGCCGGTCGGCGTGGCGGTGGGGCTGCGCCCGCGGCTCGCCGCCTGGGTCCAGCCGGTCGCGCAATTTCTGGCTGCGTTTCCCGCCAATCTGCTGTTTCCCGTCGTCGCGTTCTGCATCGTGCGCTTCGGGCTCGCCCCGGACGTCTGGTTGTGCCCGCTGATGATCCTCGGCGCGCAGTGGTACATCCTCTTCAATGTGATCGCGGGCGCCATGGCCTTGCCGGGCGATTTGCGCGAGGCCGCGACGAGCCTGCGGCTGCGACGGCGCGCGCGGTGGCTGGAGGTGCTGCTGCCCGGCATCTTTCCCTACTACGTGACGGGCGCGATCACGGCGAGCGGCGGCGCATGGAACGCGAGCATCGTGGCCGAAACCGTCAACTGGGGGACGACCCGCCTGAGCGCGGGCGGCCTTGGCGCATACATCGCGCAGATGACCGCAAGGGGAGACTACCCGCGCATCGCGCTCGGCATCGCCGTCATGTCGCTCATGGTCGTTACCGCCAACCGGCTGATATGGCGGCCCCTTTATGTATTCGCCGAACGCCGTACCCGGCTTGCCTGAACGCCTTGTCATGGAACGCGCACCAATGCCCGGTTTCGCCCGCCCCGCAACGACACGCGACGACACGCCCCATGCGGGCCCCGCTGCGCCGGTGCTCGAACTCGACCATGTCGGCATGTCGTTCGCGCGGCCCTCCGGCGATCCGCTGCCGGTGCTCGTCGATATCGACGTGACGTTGCGCGAGGGCGAAATCCTCGGCTTGCTGGGGCGTTCGGGCTCGGGCAAGTCGACGCTCCTGCGCGTGGCGGCCGGGCTCGCGCTCCCCTCGGCGGGCCGCGCGCTGTATCGGGGGGCTCCGCTCGGGGGCCCTGCCGAAGGTATCGCCGTGGTGTTCCAGACCTTCGCGCTTTATCCGTGGCTGACCGTGCTCGCCAACGTCGAACTGGGGCTCGATGCATCGGGGCTCGGCGCCGACGCGGTGCGCGAGCGCGCGATGTCCGCTATCGAGATGATCGGGCTCGACGGCTTCGAATCCGCGTTTCCGCGCGAGCTTTCGGGCGGCATGCGCCAGCGCGTGGGGTTTGCGCGCGCGCTCGTGAGCGAGCCGAAACTGCTGCTCATGGACGAGCCGTTTTCGGCGCTCGACGTGCTCACCGCCGAAACGCTGCGCAGCGATTTTCTCGACCTCTGGACCCAGCGGCAAACGCCGATCGAGGCGGTGCTCATGGTCACGCACAACATCGAGGAGGCGGTGCTGATGTGCGACCGCGTTCACGTGCTGGGCGGCCATCCGGGGCATATCGTGGCGACCCTGAACGTGCCGCTGCCGCGCCCGCGCAACCGGCTCGATCCGGCGTTTCGCGCCATCGTCGACAAGCTTTATGGAATCCTGACTGCCCGGATCGCCGAATTCCCCGACGGCTCGGGCACGGTGCGCGGCGCGTTCGGGCTGCGCTTGCCGCACGTATTGAGCCATCGTCTCGTCGGCTTCATCGACGCGCTCGCGGCAGCCACGCACGACGGCCATGCGGAACTCGCGGCGATGGCCGCCGCGCTGATGCTCAAGCCCGACGAACTGTTCCCGGTGGCGGCGGCGTTGCATCTGCTGGGGTTCGCGGAGCTCGTGGACCGCACGATCAAGCTCACGGCGGCGGGGCGCCTGTTCGTCCGCGCAGGCGACAGCGAGCGCAAGCGGCTTTTTCGCGAACACGTGGTGCAGTTCGTGCCGCTCGTCGCCCACATTCGCGAGGTGCTCGACGAGCGGGAAGAGCACCGCGCGCCGCGCGCGCGATTCGAGCTCGAACTGGAGGACCACCTGCATCGGGCCGATGCCGAAACGACGCTGCGCACCGCGATCGACTGGGGCAGGTACGCCGGCCTGTTCAGCTACGACGACCACACGCGCACGTTCGGCGACTGAGTCCGCCGGCCGGGCGAGTGCTTGATCGGCGTCAATCGGACAACCTTGCGGCCGCTCATCATGAAATTGGCGCAATATCGTCACGGCCACGCCGGCCGTGGCTCCGACAATTCCAGGAGGGAACATGAAAGCACTGGTCTACAACGGTCCGGGCAAGTTCGCGGTCGAAACGCGGCCGATGCCCGTCTTGCAGGAACCCGGCGACGCCATCGTCAAGATCTCGAAAACGACGATCTGCGGTACCGATCTCCACATTCTCAAGGGCGACGTGCCGACTTGCGAGCCGGGCCGCATTCTCGGCCATGAAGGCGTGGGCGTGGTCCACGAAACCGGCAGCGGCGTGTCGACGCTGAAAGCCGGCGATCGCGTGCTCGTGTCGTGCATATCGAGTTGCGGCCAGTGCGAATACTGCCGCCGCGCCATGTATTCGCACTGCAAGACGGGCGGCTGGATTCTCGGCAATCGCATCGACGGCACCCAGGCCGAGTACGTGCGCATTCCGCACGCGCAAACGAGCCTCTACCGGATTCCGGACGGCCTCGACGAGGCGGCGCTCGTCATGCTCTCGGACATCCTGCCGACGGGCTTCGAATGCGGCGTGCTCAACGGCAAGGTCGAGCCGGGCAGCACGGTCGCGATCGTCGGCTCGGGTCCGATCGGGCTGGCCGCGCTGCTCACCGCGCAGTTCTATTCGCCCGCACAGATCATCATGGTCGACATGGACGCCAACCGGCTCGAGTGTGCGAAGCGATTTGGCGCCACGGCGTGCGTCGATCCGCGCGCGGGCGACGCCGTCGATGCCGTGATGAAGCTCACGGACGGCGTGGGCGTGGACTGCGCCATCGAGGCGGTCGGCGTGCCCGCGACGTTCGAGCTGTGCCAGCAG
Organism: Paraburkholderia lycopersici; assembly: GCF_900096975.1. GTDB lineage: Bacteria > Pseudomonadota > Gammaproteobacteria > Burkholderiales > Burkholderiaceae > Paraburkholderia > Paraburkholderia lycopersici. Next base: position 51,298 of record NZ_FMYQ01000015.1, on the reverse strand, counting down.
ATCGTGGGACCCGGCGGCACCATCGCGAACGTCGGCGTGCACGGCGTGCCGGCGTCGATCTTTCTCGACAAGCTCTGGGACCGCAACGTGGCGATCACGACGCGTCTCGTCGATACGGTCAGCACGCCCATGCTGCTCAAGACCGTGTGCGCCGGGCGGATCGATCCGAGCCGGCTCATCACGCATCGCTTCGCGTTCGGCGACGTGCTCAAGGCCTACGAGACGTTTTCGCACGCCGCGAGCACGCAGGCGCTGAAAGTAATCATCGAGATGTGATGCGCCATGAGTAACCGGGGGCTTTCCACCGCAGTGCGCCTCGCGCGCGTCGGAGATCGTCTGACGCGTCCGTCGCGACGCAAGCGTCAGACGAAGCGCAAGGAAGCATCGCGGCTGCCGCCGCGCGTGCGCCGACTGATCGAAAGTCAGAGCTACGTGCAGGCCGACGAGGACGACGCGTTCCTGCGGCGCCCGGAAATGTGCGGGGTGCGCCTTCAGCTCGACTACTGGAAGACCGAGGAGCGCCTGCAGCAACTCGGCATTGCCCACACGGTGGTCGTCTACGGAAGCACGCGCGTCACGAGCCCGGCGCGGGCGCGCAAGCGTCTGGCCGCGGCGCGCCGCCTCGCCCAGGCTGACGCCGGCGACGCACAGCAACGCGAGTTGCGCGTGGCGAAAGCGCTGCTCCAGCGCAGCATCTACTACGATGTCGCGTGCAAGTTCGGCGCGCTGGTCGGCCATGCTCGAGCCACCAGCAAGCTCCCCAGGCTCACGGTCGTGACGGGCGGCGGTCCCGGCATCATGGAAGCGGCCAACCGTGGCGCGTTCGATGCCGGCGCACCCACGGTGGGGATGAACATCGCGTTGCCGCGCGAACAGTTTCCGAATCCGTATCTGACGCCGGAACTGTGTTTCCGCTTTCATTACTTCGCCATACGCAAGCTTCACCTGCTCGAACGCGCGAAGGCGACCGTGTTCTTTCCCGGCGGATACGGAACCTGCGACGAACTCTTCGAAGTCCTGACGCTTCTGCAGACGGGGAAAATTGCGCCGATCCCGGTTCTCCTCGTGGGAGAGACATGGTGGCGTAGCGTAATCGACTTCGACGCAATGGCCGAGGCCGGCATGATCGACCCGGACGATCTCGCGCTCTTTCGGTTTTGCGAATCGGCCGAGGAAGTCTGGGGCGCAATTCGAAACTGGTATGGCGAGGCGGACTGAGGCGGTACGTCAACCGGTCCGACACAAGGAGTGAGAGATGAACTGGCTCGCTGATTATTTCGCTCAACGCACGCCCGCGTTGAGCATTTCGCTCGCGGCGTGGCCGCCGCTGCGCCTCGGGCCCGAAGGGCCGGTGCTTCAATCGCCGCGCTGCCTGCCCTATCCCGGTGCGACGCTCGTTTTCCGGCCGGGGGGGCGGATTTCCCAAGGCGAACAAAACGTCGAGTTGCCGGCGTGCTACGAAATGCGCGCGCCGACGCCCTCGCAGGCGACGGAATGGGCGCGCAAAGCCGATGGCTCGGCCTTCTTCGAATCGGTGAAGATCTTCGCGCCGTCCCGCTACAACCCGGACATCCTCGTCACGATCAACGATTCGCTCGCGTTCGTGCCGGTCTTTTCGGCCGACGGCGCGCCCGGTTTTTCCGGCACCTGCACGGAGCGCGCGGCCGGTGCGCCGGGCGATTCCCAAATGGCGCTGCCCTGGTCGTTCCAGGGCTACATTACGATCTAGCGCGTTCGCTCGCGCCCATGCGAGGGAGTTCATCAGCATGAACATCACCTTTCCCGACCGGCCGCCGTACTACGATGCCAACCGGCTCGCGCTCACGTTTCCCGCCACGGCCGGCGGCATGAACGTCGAATGCGCAATCACCGCCGAGGCGCTCGAAGATCATTTCGGCGCGGCGTCCCCGCGCGAGGCGGATCTGCGCGCCGCATTCGTTGCACACCGGGCCGCGATCGAAAGCGCGGCAGCGCGCATGATCGAGGCGACGGGGTCCGACGCGGTCACGCTTCACAGCGGCTACTTTCGCATGTACGGCGATTCCGGCGAGGCGCCGAAAGACCGCGCGCGGTGAGGCCGCATGATTGACTCAAGTCAACGTGCGTGCCTTGGCAATCTCTAAATTGAGTTTCATCGGGGCGTTGGCCCTTAACGGAGGACCTCATGCAAGCATCAGACATCATGACGACAGACGTCATCACCGTGCGCCCCAATGCGTCGATTTTCGAAGCGGCGACGCTGCTCACCGAACATCACATCAGCGGCATTCCGGTCGTCGACGACGGCGGTGCGGTGGTCGGCATTCTCAGCGAGAGCGATCTGCTGCACCGCGTGGAAACGGGAACCGGCAAGCCGCAGCGTAGCTGGCTGGGCGAATTCCTTCATTCGACGCGCAAGCTCGCGGGCGAATACCTCAAGGAAAACGCCGTGAAAGTCGGCGACGTCATGACGAGCAACGTCGTGTCGGTTTCGCCTTCCACGCCGCTCAGCGACATCGCCGACCTGCTCGCACGCCTGCGTATCAAGCGCGTGCCGGTGATCGATCAGGGCAAGCTCGTGGGCATCGTGAGCCGTGCGAACCTGATACGCGCGCTGGCGGACGCCTCGCGGCCCGATGAAGCGGGGCTCGCTTCGGACGAGACGATCCACCGCCACGTCCTGCACGCGCTGGATGGCCATCGCTGGGCGATGGCGGCGGACAACGTCGTCGTCAAGGAGGGGATCGTCCACTTCTGGGGCACGGTGAACTCCGAAGAGGAACGCAAGGCGATACTCGTCTCGGCGGAGCGCGTGCCGGGCGTCAAGGGTATCGAGGACCATCTCGGCTACCCGGTGGTATTCACGCCGATGTAAGACGTTGCCGATGCGCGGCAAAGGCTGGGGCGGAATCCGGGTGCCCCAGCCTGTTCTGCTTCTGCCGCCGTCTCGCCGTCTGTTCCGCTTGCGCTCGCGGCCGGCGTCGCCCGTCGCCGCTCGCGGCCCACATCGGCCAAACGTGGCTCACGAGCGACGAACGGCCACTCGGACGCGCCTCATGGGCGGGGCGGGCGGCCATTCAATCGGTCATTCACGCCGGAACTTTTGCGTTGTCTTGCGACGGCGCTTCCTGCGCAGGCGAGGCCGCCCGCTCCGGCACGAGCAATACGGGGCGGCAAGCGCTCCGCAGCACGCGCTCGGCGACGCTGCCCAGCACGAGACGGCGTACGCCACGGCGCCCATGCGTGCCCATGACGATCAAATCGGCATGCCATTGCGCGGCGGCGCGCTCGATGCACTGCGCCACGTCTTGAGCGGGGAGTTCGACTTCGACCGAGCGCGATGCGCCTTTCACGCCTTGCTGCGCCATACGTGCCTCGGCATCGGCGCGAATCACGCGGCCTTCCTCGATATAGGCGTCGCGCACGATCGAGGGATCGTAGCCGGGCACGTCGTACGCCATGACCGGAAGGTCAATCACGTAGAGCGCCTGAAGTTCAGCGCCGGTATCGCGCGCGAGTCCGATGGCGGTGTCGAGGGCATGCGAGGCAGTCTTGCTGCCGTCGAGGGCGACCAGAATGCGCGAGTACATGGTAGGGCTCCTGGTGAGTCTGTCTGGAATCGGGTGAATGCAGGGGCCGGCCCGTCAATGGGACATGAATACCGGTAGCGTCATCGTAGCAAGTATCGAGCGCGTGGCGCCGCCCAGGACGAGCTCCTGAAGCCGTGCGTGGCCGTATCCGCCCATCACGAGCAGATCGTAGCCGCCGTCGGCTGCGTAGCTGAGCAGCGCGTCGCCGGTGGATTCGGTGGCGTCGCGATCGAACCGGGTAATGTCTACCGTCGTCGCGCCATGGCGCGCCAGCATGGCCGCGAGGTCCGTGCACGACGCCTGCGACTCGGCTGGCGCAAAGGTCGTGGAAGCGGCCCCGATGGTCACGTGAGCGGCCCGCGTGATGAACGGCATGGCGTCATGAACCGCGCGAGCGGACTCGCGGCTGCCGTTCCAGGCCACGAGCACGCGTTCGCCGATCGATTCGAAGTTGCCGGTGTACGGCATCAACAGCACGGGGCCGCCCGCGCCCAGCAGAACGGTCTCCGGAAAATTTTCCGCAACATAGGATTCCGGATCGTCCTGATTGAGCTGTCCGAGTATCGTGAGGTCGGCGGTACGGCTGCGTTGCATGGCCGCCGTAATCGGGTTGCCCTCCGGGGCAATCCAGGCGCCATCGACCTGGGCACGCGCGAGCTCGGCGCGAAAGAGCCGTTCGATCGCGCCGCGCTGTTCGCGGCGCAGCTTGCGATGCGTGTCGTAATAGTCGGCCGTGCCGGCCATCACGTAGAACTCGCGCGGGTTCGGCTCGAACGTCGCGAACAGCCCATCCAGATGCGCGCCGAACCTGCGGGCCAGTTTGAGCGCAAGCGAGAGCCGCGCGTTGGCGCGTGTGCTCGTGTCCATATGCACCATGATGGTCTTGTAGCTCATCGTGATCTCCAGCGAACGGGATGGTTGCGCCGCCTCTCGGGCGGAGGAAGTAATTCGAGTCTAAGAACGGGGGCCTCGTTACGCTTGATTTGAATCAACCATCTCTTCGTAGATTACTACCGACGCGCACGGATTTCGGAAGCAGGAGACGTTGAGGCAGATCAACCGGAAAACGCGTGCCCTGCTTAGATTAAATACGGCGCGACTCATCGCAGGGTTCGTGCGCCACGAACGCCTAAAGGAGGCAATGCAATGAGCAATCTGACACGTTATGACCCGTTCTCCATTGAGCCCGTTTCGGACCTCTTCCAGGGGTTGTTCCGGCCGATGCGCGGCATGCTCGCCGCCGACGAGAACGAACTCTCGGCGATGAAGCTCGACGTCACCGAGAACGACAAGGCCTACACGGTAAAGGCCGAGATGCCGGGCGTGGACAAGAAGGATATCGACGTCAAGATCGACGGAAACGTGGTGTCGATTCAGGCGAAGGTCGAGCGCAAGACGGAGCAGAAGGAAGGCGAGCGTGTGATTCGCCGCGAGCGTTACAGCGGCTCCTTCGCGCGCTCGTTCTCGCTCGCCAGCGATATCGACGAAAGCGGCGCCAATGCGCAGTATCAGGACGGCGTGCTTTCGCTCACGCTGCCGAAAAAGGCGCCCGCCGAACAGAAGCGGCTACAGATCCAGTGAGTGCCTGACGTCTTCGGGAAGAGGGGGAGAGGGCGCGTCGATCCGGGCACAAAAGCACGGCGCGCGCCATTACGGCGCAGGGGCAATGGCTCCGCGCCTTCTTTTTTTGGTGTCTGCGCAACCCGACTTTGGTGCGGCGCAACGCGTCGCAGGCGCATGAACCAGGGGGGTCAAAAAAATGAAACGACTGACTGCCGCGAGCGCCAGAATGCAGCACGTTGCGCCTTATTCGCGTCTCTACGTCCTGTTTACGGGAATGGAGCGCGTCGCCGCGCTGCTCGACTGCGTAGCGGGCTGGGCCGAACGCGGTGCGCACGTCCGACTCGCGGGACTGGCTCCCGCGGCTTCGCTGGCTGATACGGACCAGCGGGCGGCGCAGCACTTCTCCAACCGGATCACGCTTGCCGCCACGCTCGACGCCTCCCGCGAATTGCTCGCGCTGCGCGGAATCGAGGCGGACTGCGAATTCCTCGGCACCGGGCCGGACAGCGCGGCGCGCACCGAGGCGCTCGCGCGTGCGGTGCGCGACTGGAAGGCCGACCTGACGATCGGCGCGCCGGCAAATCCGGTCGCGCTCGCGGGCGAAACGGACTGCCCGGTGCTCTTGCTGCCCACCCCCACCGCACGCTACTGCTCGGTGCCGCCCCGGCGCATTTTCGTGGCGAGCGACGGAAGCGCGGCGTCGGCTTGCGCCGTGCGGGAAGCGGCGAGGCTGGCCGCGCCGGGCACGGCGGTGCGCGTGGGTTATCTCGCGTGCGATCCGGCTGCGGCGCAGCATCCCGAGGACTTCGACGCGGCCATTCTCGAAGCCGAACACGACGGCGAGCCGGCCGCCCACGCGATCATCCAGGCAGCGCTGCAATGGCGAGCGGATCTGCTGGTGCTCGGCACGCGCGGCGGCCATGAAGGCGGCCGGTGGCGCTACGCAAGCGTTGCCGCCGACGTCGCGCAGCAGACGGTGCTGCCGCTGCTTCTCGTGCCGCAGGCTTCGGGAGCGTCGATACTGACGTAATCGCATGCGCCAGGCGCGGCAGTGCGCTGTGCCGGCGTGGTTCACGTTTAGCCTGAACGGAGCACGTTCACGAAGCGCGTGCCGGAGCCTTCCCGGCGCCTCGTTGCCGCCGCCGGGGGAAGGCAGCGGCCTCGCTTCGTTCGTGGCGTTTGCCCCTTGCCCCGCAAGCCCGAGATGCGTCGAGCCGGCTCGTCGGGCCATTGCCGGGCGGGACAGGTCAGGTTGACGTGAATCAATTGGCGCCGATGGCGGCGCCCTATTCTGAATTCAATCGCAGGTCCGGTCGCTCGCCACGTTGCACGAGGCCACGTCCCCGGGTCCATGACGTATCAAGGAGATCGGAATCATGTCACTCAATGGCCATGTCGACTCGGGCGCCTGGAGCGTCGAAGCCGCCACGTCGCCGGCACCGCACGGCGGCTTCCAGTGCGAGGTCACCGTCATGCACGGCTCGCAAACGCAGCGCTTCACCCACGCCTTCAAGCATCATCGCGTCTTCGAGAGCGAAAGGGAGGCCGTGATCGAGGGGCTGCGCGAAGGCATGCTGTGGATCGACCTGAAAGTCCGTCACGCGTTCGACGTCTAGCCGCGTGCAGAGTCAATAGCGATAACGGGCCTGCGGGCCGCAACGACGCCGATTTTCGAGGGGGCACGGCGATGGGACTCGGGATGCAAATCGTCTATCTGGGTTTCGCCGGATCATCGGCTCTCGAGGCGGAAGCAGGCATCCAGTTGCTGCGCCTCGAGCGGTTCAGCGGCGTGCTGTCGGGCTGTCATCTCGCGATCGAGAAACTACACGCCTTGCAGCCCGGAGACAGCCAGCCGATGTACGACGTTCGTCTCGACCTCGTTTCGACTTCGCGCGAACTTGCGCCGCTCGGCCATTGCGAGGGAGACGACCCCGTGGCCGCCATACGCGCGGCGTTCGACGCGGCGGAACGACAGCTCGGTTCCGCCGCGTCCTCGAGCGCTTTTTCCCGTAGCGGCGCGGCGCGCCGCGATCACTGAGGCGAGCGAGGCCGGATAGGGCAAGCCCCGGTCCCCGTCAGACTTCGTTAGCGAAGAGTCCGTCTTCGGGATTGGGCAAGCTTTCGTCGACACATTGCACGTGCCAGTGTCCTTCGAGCGCTTCGGCGTTCGTGTCCGGCTGCAAACTCGCGCGGCCGCATTCGCCTTCGAAGGGACCGCTGCCCGCCTGAAGGTCAAGGCCTTCGAGCGTACAAACGGCGAGCGGGTCCTCGCATGCCAGCAGGCCGGTGCCGTCCGGCGAGGGACGGCATTGCCCCCATTCGGGCAGACTCACGCCCGCATGGCCTTCGCGGGACCACTTCTTCGTTTCCGTGTCGATCCAGATGATCGCGTAGGCGGATGGGTCGAGCCGGTCGAAGCTGTCGAGATGGACGGTGACGCGCATGGCGATGCTCCCTCAAAACGTGCGGTTACTGGCTCAGCACCCACCGAACGAGCGTACGCGCATCCTTGGCCGATAGCGGCCCGCCGCGGTCTGCCGCCAGGGGCATGGCCATGTCGCCCCAGTGCGCCTTGCCGCCGTGCCTGAGCTTTTCTTCGAGCATGATGTGCGCATCCGGATTGTCGCGGTAGCGCTCGGCGATCTGGTGGAACGACGGCGCGAGGAAAGGCGCGTCCGACGTATGGCAGAACATGCAGTGCTGCTGATCGACGAGTTCGGTGGGCTCGGGAAGCTGCGCGTGTGCGCCGATGGCATGCAACGCAAGCGCGCATGCCGTCGCCGCGTGAAGCAGGAACAGGTTTGCCCGCCGCGCGTGGAGCGGGGGAACCACGAGGGCGCAAGCGGCCGGGTGGATGGTACGTGGCATCGATGGTCTCCTCGAATGCAGACAGGGAGCAGAAGGCGGTCCGCCGGAATTCATGGTCTCATCGACGCTCATCGTTCCGTTGATGTGCGTCAAGCGGTGCAGGATTGCATTCGCCGGGTTTCGCGGCACGAAGTCAAAAAAGACGGCGCCGGGTACCTGGCGCCGTAAAACACACGCGCCTCGGCTTCGAGGCTCGTTGTGCCAGCAACGATCAGCAACGGTCTGCGACGACGGGCAGCGGCAACGCCGCCGCCTTCGGCGTCACACGCGTGCAAGTCCCTCCAGATCGACGATGCGGATCTGCTTGCCGTTCGGCTCGACGAGACCTTCGCGCTGAAAGCGCGAGAACATCCGGCTCACGGTCTCGAGCTTCATGCCGAGAAAGCAGCCGATTTCCTCGCGGCTCATCTTCAGGTTGAAGTGCGCACCGGAATAGCCGCGCTTCTGGAAGCGCGCCGCGAGATCGAGCAGGAATGCGGCGAGGCGCTGTTCGGCGGTCATCGTGCCGAGCAGCATCATCAGGCTGGATTCGCGCACGATTTCGCCGCTCATGAGTTGATAAAGATGGCGCTGCATGCGGCGGCTCTCGCGGCAGAACGTTTCGAGCTGGACGAACGGGATGATGCAAACCGTGCTGTCTTCGAGCGCGATGGCGTCGCAGCTATGCGTGCCGGAGCACACGCCGTCGAGCCCCAGCGGCTCGCCGGGAATCTGGAAGCCCGTGACCTGCTCGCGGCCGTCGCGATGCATGACGATCGTCTTGAACGAGCCGGTGCGCACGGCGTAGAGGCTCTGGAACGGGTCATGCGCACGAAACAGCGTTTCGCCGCGGCGGACGTTGCGCGTGGTGAGGACCACGGTATCGAGTTGCTGGAGTTCGCTGGACGTGAGGTCCGGCGGCATGCAGGCCGGACGCAGCGAACAGGCGGAGCAACGTGGAGCGGGGCGCGGCGCGGCTTCACGCACGGCTGGCTCTATGGGCACAACAGGCCAGCGCGAAGGCGTCGGCATGGACAGGGTGGATTCGCAGGCGGGCTCAGCATACATGATCGTCTCCAGTTCAGGGCGCGGGGGCGGCGCGCCGTTTCACTAACGCTTCAATGGCTTTGCAGGCGGCGTCGAATTCCGACGTCTTGTCGAAGAAGAAATCGGCTCCCGCCCTCCGGCAGGCAGCGCGAAACGGTTCGCCGGCGTGGTTAGTCAGCACGACGGTCACGACCGAGGGCTGCTCGCGGGCCAGCAGGCTGAGCAATTCGATGCCGCTGCCGCTCGCGAGCCTCAGGTCGACCACCGCGACGTCGGCGCCGCTTTCGGCAATGCCGGCCAGGGCGGTCGCTTCGTCCTCGGCTTCTCCAATCACGGTCACATCAGGAATGGCCGACAAGGTTTCGGCGATTTTCCTGCGCACGGCAATCGCATCCTCGACGAGAAAGACTTGCAGTGTCTGGCGGACAGGACTGTGACTGGCATTCATGTAGCCAGTATCGACGGCGCCATCTCGAAAAAATATCGGCGCCGATGGAAAATGGCGTAGGTGAAACGGAAGGCGTGTAGGGCGATTCCTACGCTCGCGTGGCAATCAGCCGCGGCACTGGCGGGTCAGGGTTCGTCCGGATCGTCGAGCAGCTTGTGGCGCATCGCATAGCGCACGAGCGCGGCTTCGTGCGGCATCTGCATCTTCTCGAGAATGCGCACCTTGTAAGTGCTGACGGTCTTCGCGCTCACGCAGAGTTCCTGCGCGATTTCGGTGATGGTCTGCCCGGCCGCGATACGCCGGAATACTTCGAACTCGCGGTCGGAAAGCCGTTGGTGGGGGAGGGTCTCGGCGGGCTCGTTCAGGCTTTGCGCGAAGCGCTCGGCCATCGTCATGCTGATGTACACGCCGCCGGAGGCGATCTTCGTCACGGCGCTGACCAGTTCCGCGCTCGCGCATTCCTTGGTGAGATAGCCCGAAGCGCCCGCCTTGAAGGCGCGCACCGCATATTGCTGCTCGGCGTGCATGGTCAGCACGAGGATGCGCAGCGCAGGCTTTTCGTCCTTGATCTGCTTGATGAGATCCACGCCGCTGCGGCCCGGCATCGAGAGGTCGAGCACCAGCACCTGGGCGGCGCGCTCGCGCACCAGCGCGAGCGTGGTGGCGCTGTCGCAGCCTTCGCCGACGACTTCGAACTGGACGTCGCGCGCGCTTTCGAGAATCCGTCGCAGACCGTCGCGCATGAGCGCGTGGTCGTCGGCGATGATTACCTTGATCATCATGATGCGGCCTCTTCGGACTGAAGGGCGTGGACGGCAAATGTGATCGTCATGGCAAAGCCCTTTCCGGGCGCGGTATCGATTGAAACGGTTCCGTCGAGCATATGGGCGCGCTCGCGAATGCCGAGCAGGCCAAACGACTTGTCCCGCAAGGCGTTGCGCTGCCTGTCGGCGGGGTCGCCGGTTGCGCCAAGGCCGTCGTCGGCGATGCGCAGGACGCAGCTTGGCCCCTCCACCCTGAGTGTGATCTCGACGAAGCTCGCATCGGCATGACGGGCGACATTGGTCAGCGCTTCCTGAACGATGCGAAAGAGCGCCGAGGCGGCGGCGTTCGAAAACATCGCGGCGTCCGTGTCCAGGTCGCGCTCGACCACGATGCCGTAGCGGTCCGTGAAGTCGTTCGCGAGCCACTCGATGGCCGGCACGAGGCCGAGGTCGTCGAGCATGACCGGCCGCAGGTCGGCCGCGATGCGCCGCAAGGCCGCCACGGTCGAATCGATCAGGTTGCGCATGCCGGCAAGCCGCGCGGGGACGTCGGAAGCGAGATTCTCGCCGAGCCTGCGCTCCAGCGCCGAGAGATCGATCTTGAGCGCGGTGAGCTGCTGGCCGAGATCGTCGTGAAGCTCGCGCGCGATGCGCGTCTTTTCGGCCTCGCGCACGTTCTGCAGGTTGGCCGACAGTTCGCGGAGCTCTTCGCGCGAGCGCGTGATCGCCTCCTCCGCGCGCACGCGTTGCGTGATGTCTCGCATCATGACCGTGAAAAGCTTGCCCGAGTGGTCCCGGATCTGCGAAATCGACGCCTCGATGGGAAATTCCTCGCCGTTGGCGCGCAGTCCATAGAGCACCCGTTGCGGGCGGCCCATCTGGCGCTCGGTGACGCCCGTCACGCCAAACTGCTCGACATGCTGCGCGTGCGCGGCCCGGAACCGCTCGGGAATGAAGCGCGAGAGCGGCGAGCCGATCGCCTCCATGGCGGAAATGCCGAACACCTGTTCGGCGGCGGGGTTGAAGATCACCACGCACTGGGTTTCGTCGACGGTGACGATCGCCTCCATCGACGAGCGGATGATGCCCATCATGCGGGCTTCGTTGAGCCGCGCGTCGCCTGCGACCACCGCGGGCGACGGGGCAGCGCGCATGAGGCGATGCACGAGAAGCGCGAACGCGGCGGCGGCGAGGACTCCCGCGAGAAGGATGGCCGTGGCGCAAGCGGCCGCGCCCGTGAGCAGCGGGCTCCCGTCGGCGCTGACGGCGAGCGTGAGCGTCGCGCCGCCGAACACGAACGAATCGCTGCGCCGGAAGCGGATACCGGGCAAAACCTCGTCTTCCTCGCCGCGCGCGCTCGTGTACAGGTCCAGCGGCGGCGTTCCGATCCGGGCACTGACGGTGATCCCGGGGTCGGCGGCGACGAGCGGCTCGAACAGTCTCCTTGCGTCCAGCAAGGCTACGGCGAAGCCGACGACCTTGCGCGCATCGCCTTGCGCTTCGGACGATGCTGCGTACACGGGCAGCCAGAGCGTGAGAAGCGGCGGCGCGTTGGCGAGGCCGGGCACGGCCGCGAGCGCGGCGTTGCCCGTCTCGGCGGCGTAGCGTCGCGCGGCACGCGTCGCGACGGTTTCCACAAGCGCGTTCTCGGGCACGGTGGAGGTCAGACCGGCCCATTGCGTCGTGGCGCCGGTGCCGGCGCCCGCAGCCGCCGCCGGGTCGGCCCGCAGGGCATCGTAGCCAAGCGCGATGACCGCCGAGCGGGCCCGGTCCAGATCGATCGCCGACACATAGCGTTTCCAGGCTGCGGGATCGGGGGGAGGCGTTTGCGCGAGCAGGGCCCGCGCGCCGCGCAACATGGCCTCGTCGGCAATGAGCGTTTGCTCGAGCGTTGCGCGCAGCGCCGCTGCGCGCCGCGTGAACCGTTGCTCCGCCGCCGCCTGCCACTGCCGCGTGACGAACGTCGCAACGGCGCCGGCAAGCGCGCAAGCCACGATGAACGCCAGCGCGGCCGAGACGGCCGGATCACGCAGGCGCGAGACGATCCCCGGGCGCGCGCGTGCTCCGCCGCGCAAATCTCGCTTAGCGCTTGCGCTCATGGCGAAAATCCGAAGCGGAACGCGTGTGCAAATGTATTGCGTAGGCCATGCGCGTATGAAGTACCAGGCTCGATGGAAGGGACACCGGCACCCGCTGGGATGCACGATGCTCGCCCTATTTTATGGCCCACGCGCGTACGTGTCCCGAAAAAGTTTGGCGCTCTCGCGGGTAAGGCGCAAGCCCTTTGGCGCCTATCCGCGTTCGCCAGTTTTTCAGGACGCCCCGCCCGCCGCCCGGGCGGGCGCCGGGTCGCCCGGCGGCCCCGGATCCCGGCGCACGGTTTGCTCCGCCAGTTCGACCGAATCGCGATACTCCGGCACGCTGCACTCCCAGTGCAACGTCTCGACGATGCGCCGGCGCAAGGCATCGGCCGCCGCGGGTTCGCCGTGTGTGACGAACGTATGGATGGGCGGGCAGCTCATGCTGGCCAGCCAGCGCAGGGTTTCGCTGTAGTCGCTATGCGCGGAGAGGGACGTGATCGACGAGACCTCGGCGCGCACGCGCACGTAGTCGCCGTGCAGCTTGATGGCCGGCGCGTGGGCCTCGAGCGCCGCGCCGCGCGTGCCGGGCGCCTGGTAACCGACGAGCGCGATCGTGTTGCGCGGGTCGGAAGCGTAAAGGCTCAGGTGGTGCAGCACCCGGCCGCCCGTCACCATGCCGCTGCCCGCAATGATGACCATGGGGCCGTTGCGCGAGGCAATGGCCTTCGACTCGTCCACGGTCCGCACCATGAACGCCGCATGATCGATCGCGTGCAATTGGGACACCGTCAACCGATGGTCGCTCATGTGCCGCCGGTAAAGGTCGGTCACGCTGATCGCCATCGGGCTGTCGAGGTAGACCGGCACGTTGGCCATGCGCTCCGACTGCTTCAATCGCGCGATGTAGTAGAGGATTTCCTGCGCGCGCCCCACCGCGAAGCAGGGCATCACCACGAGTCCGCCGCGCGCGAAGGTGCGCGCGAACATCTCGGCGAGTTCGTTTTCGGGATTGAGGGCGTCGTGCAGCCGGTCGCCGTAGGTCGATTCGACCACCAGGTAGTCCGCGTGCACAGGCGCGGCCGGGGCGCGCACGATCGGATCGTCGGGGCGCCCGAGGTCGCCGGAAAACGCGATGACCGTATGCCCGTTGCAGAGCACGACGCTCGCCGCGCCCAGGATATGGCCGGCGGGCAGCAGGCGGAAATTCAGTTGCGCGTCGAGCGGGACGGGTTCGTCGAACGGGCGTGGCGCGATGAGCCGCAGCGCCTGTTCGGCGTCCTCCAGCGTGTAGAGCGGCAGGGCGGGATGGTGTTTCGAGAAGCCGTGGCGGTTCGCGAACGCCGCGTCTTCCTCCTGCAGCCGCGCACTGTCGCGCAGCATGATGCCGCAGAGGTCCGCGGTTCCCGGCGTGCAATAAACCGGACCGCGATAACCGTTGCGCGCAAGGACGGGCAAATAGCCGCAATGGTCGATGTGGGCGTGGGTCAGGATGACGGCGTCGAGAGAGTCGGCGGGAAAGGGCAGCGCATCCCAGTTACGCAGACGGAGGTTCTTGGTGCCCTGGAACAGCCCGCAGTCGATCAGCACCCGTTTACCCGCCGCTTCCAGCAGGTAGCGCGACCCGGTCACCGTCTGCGCCGCGCCCAGAAACGTCAGCTTCATCATGCTCTCCTCGCTTCACGCGTCATGTATGTGCATGAATGGATTGGAGCGCGCGCTGGCGCTGCGCATTTGACCTGAGTCAGAGGAACGGGCATTGACCTGTGGCACCTCTACTTGAGGCAGATCAACCGAAATGAGCCGGCCGATTCTTACATTGAAGTCAGTGGCGCGCGGTCGCGGGCCGGATTTTCGGGCGGGAGAAAAAATGTCGAGCAGGTTGTTCCTGGGCCGGGCGCTGGGGCTGATGCTCTTGATCGCGTTGTTGCCGGCTTGCACGGGGTACCGCGATACGTACCGTGATACGCATCGCGACGAAAACGATGCCTTCCGCCGCTCGGAGACCGAACTGGAGGCGTCGCGTGAGCGCAGTGCAGTCAAATGCGCCACGCCCGCCGACTGCGCACAGGCCTGGTCCCGCGCCCGGCTCTTCGTCCAGACGCACTCGCCCACGCCCATCGCGAATTCGACCGACGACACGATCGAGACACGCATGCCGCATGAATTCGGCATCGCGTACTTCTGGGCGGTACGGCAGACGGCGGAGGACGGAACGACGACGATAAGGCTCAAGGGCATGTGCCGCGGCATGTACAGCACCGACAACGGCCCCGGCTGGACCTATGCGCGCTGCGCCGGGCAGTTGCTGCAGGCGCAACTCGAATTCGTGCGCGACGTGGGGGGAGTCCGGTAAAGCGCGTGCGCGCGCCGGCTAGCGTTCGGCGTTGGCGGCAGCCGTGCGAATGTCCACCGGCAAGCGAAACGCCGCCGAAAGGGTGACGCCCGCGCCAGGACGGCCTTCGACCGTCAGCGAGCCGCCAAGCTGCACAATGCGCTCGCGCATGCCGATGAGCCCGAACGCGTCGGGACGCGAGACGGACAACGGGTCGAAGCCGGCACCGTCGTCGCTGATGCGAAAGCGGCATTGGTTCCCATCGTTCTTAAGCGCGATCGTCACATGGTGCGCGCGGGCGTGGCGCGCGACATTCGTGAGCGCTTCCTGCACGACGCGAAAGAGAGCAGTCGAGGCAAATTCGCCGAGGTCAGGCTCCGAAACGTCCAGTTCGCATTGGACGGCCACGCCGTAGCGGCCGCCAAAGTCTTCCGCCAGCCATTCGAGCGCGGCCTCGAGTCCGAGATCGTCGAGCACGGCGGGACGCAGGTCGGCGGCGATGCGTCGCACCGCAACCGCAAGCGCGTCGATCTGCGGGCCGATCTGCGCGACGGCTTGCCGTTCGGCACGCGTTTGCGCAGGCAATGCGCTGGCGAATTCGGTTCCGCGGAGGCCGAGCGCCATTTTCAGCGCCGCGATCCGTTGCCCGAGATCGTCGTGCAACTCGCGGGCGATGCGCTTTTGCTCGTTCTCGCGTGCCTGCTCGACGAGCGCCGACGCCACATGAGCGCGTTCGAGCGCTTCGAGTCGGCGGCGCTCGGTCAGATCGCGCGTGATCTTGGCGAAGCCGACGAGCGCATTCTTGTCGTCGCGCACGGCGGTAATCACGACATTTGCCCAGAAGCGGCTACCATCCTTGCGCACGCGCCAGCCCTCGTCCTCGACGCGCCCGTGAAACGCAGCCGCCTCGAGCAACTGCTCGGGCTTGCCCGACGCAATTTCGTCCGACGTATAGAACACGGAGAAATGCGTGCCGATAATTTCGTCCGAGAAATAGCCCTTGATGCGCCGCGCACCGGGGTTCCAGCTCGCGACGCGTCCGCCGGGTTCGAGCATGAAAATCGCGTAGTCGCGTACGGCGTCGATCAAAAGACGGTACCGGTCGACGATTGCAATCTCGCTGTGGTTGCGTTCAAGCCAGGACCTGGGCCTTGCCGTTTGCATGACGCGCTCCGGATGATGTGCCGAGTCACGAAGTATCGGCCGCATCCTGGCGCGCCAGGCGTGTCATACCGACATGACATGGTAGGGCAAATTCCGTCTGCGTTCAGGCCGGTTGCACGCCCTGGTTTGCTGACGTCGTGCGGGCACTGAAGACTTACGCGATGACGTCGCTCAGCGGCCGGCGCGGCGACGGTTCATCGGGCGTTCCATGCCCGATGCGCAACAGGATCTGCGGGCAAGCGGATTTCGGCATGCCGAGCAACGCACCCAGCCGCGCGCGCAACTCGCCTACTTCGATCGGCTGGTTCAGATAGGAGGCGCAGAGCCCGTGCGACGTCAGCACGAGCAGCACGCGCTCGAGCGCCTCGCCGGTAGCGAGCCAGGACTGTGCGTCATCGACGCTCGTCGCGAGGCACAGCAGCAAGGGCGAGCCCGCCGCAAGCTCGCGATGCGTCGCCGCTATGCCGCCGCCGACGTCGAACGTGCGGATGGCGGAAGCGACGAGCGGCGTCGCGAAGTCGAGCAGGGAGTTGAGCCCCGCTGCATAGGCCGGCATGCCGTCGCCGGTGCGAGCCGGATGGATCCATTTCGCGAGTTCGCGCCGGAACCTGGGGTCGGCGAACTGGTGCTGGTCGGCCTCGGCCACGAGGTCCGCGATCGCGTCGCGCGTGCCCGCCTCGGTTGCGCACGCGACGTCGACGCCTTCGGCCCGGGCCGCCTCGACCAGTTCGCGCTCGACGGCCGCCTCGACCGGCTTCGGCGAAAACGCGTGACGCGTGGTCACCCGGCGCGAAATGGCGTCGACGAGCGGAGCCAGTTCCGCGCCGACGGGATGTTTCGGAAGCAGGCGCACGTCGGCGAGCAGGTCGGGATCGAGGCTGGATGGAAAAAGCGTGATGGCATAACCGGTGCCGAGACTCGCGAGCGCCACGCGCAGATTGAAGAGCGCCGCGCCGCAACTGATGATCAGCTCCCGATCGAACGGATCGACAACGGGCAGCGCTCGCAGGCGGTCGGCGCACAGCAGGATCCTGTCGCCGCCGGGTACGAAACGCCACGGCTGGCTGTTGTGGCTCGACGGTGCGAGCGTTGCGTGGCGCAAGACGTGGCGCAACGCGTCGTCGTCGAGCTTGTCGGCCGGGCCGGTGCCGGCGGCGAACGCCTGGGGCTTGTCGAGCATGGTGAACTCCCGCCTTTGCGACGGCGCGGCGCGCCGGATGAAATCAGTGCGACATGAGGACCGGAACCGTCATCGCTTCCAGCAGTGTGCGCGTCACGCCGCCCAGGACGTATTCGTGAACCCGCGAATGCGCGTATGCGCCCGCCACCATCAGGTCCGCGCGCAGATCGCTCGCGCGGCTCAGCAACGCCGCGCCGGTCTGCACGGCCGGGTCGCCGGCGCGCTCGTGAAACGATGCCTGCACGCCGTGCAGATCGAGCCACGCGGCCGCCTCGATGGCCTGGTTTGCAGCCTGGTCGCGCTTCGCGCCATGGCGCGAGGCGATTACTTCGATCGACACGCACTGGGCCTGCTGCAGCAACGGCAGCGCGTCGGAGACGGCGCGTGCCGCCTCGCGGCTGCCGTCCCATGCAACCAGAACGTTCTGCGCGAATTCCTCGAAGGCGCCGGTATGCGGCACGACAATGGCTGGCCGCCCGGCTGTCATCAGCAGGTCCGCCACCAGGCCGCCGGCGCTCTGCGCGATCCAATCTCCGGCTTCGGGCTGACCGAGCACGAGCAGGTCGGCATGGCGCGCGTGCATCGTCGCAATCGCGGCGTCGTAAGGCTGCGGCGCACGCCATTCGACGGTCCGGCCCGCACGTTCCGCTACGAGAAGAAAATGCTCGCGCGTTTGTGTGAGGCGTGCGTCGGCGGGCGCCTGCGAGCGGGCACGCGGCAGGTAAAGCCCGGTCAGATGCGCGTCGAAGCGTTCCGCCAGTTCGAGCGAGAGCGCAAGGCGCACCGCGCATCGTTCCGAGTCGTCCAGATGGACGAGCAGGCTCTTGTAGCACATGGCGATTTTCCTTGAACCTAACGTTGAACCTGAGCGAGCGCGCCCGAAAACCGGACGCGCAATGCGCTCAATGCGACATCAACACCGGGACCGGCATCGCCCCGAGAACGGTTTGCGTGACGCCGCCGAGCAAGAGTTCCTTCCAGCGCGCGTGGCCATATGCCCCCATGACGAGCAGATCGCCGCACAGCTTTTCCACGCGCGCAAGAAGGGCGCTGGCGACCGACACCGTCGGAGGTGTGTGCAACTGCGTGACTTCCACGCCGATGCCGTGGCGGGCGAGGACGAGGGCAATATCGGCGCCCGGAATGCGGCCTTCGCGCTCGGCGTTGAGCGTGACGATCGTGGTGTGCGCAGCGAGCCGCATGAAGGGCAGGGCGTCGTACAGCGCCCGCGTGGCGGACTGGCCCGCGTCCCACGCGACGACGATGCGCTCGCCTACGGTGGGGAATGTCCCGGCAAAGGGCACCCACAGGACGGGTCTTCCCGCAGCCAGCGTCACCCGGGCCTGCAGCCGGTTGGCGAGCGAAGTGTCCAGGGCGGCCGGATCGCTTTGGCTCATCACGATGAGATCGGCGAACGGCGAGAGCGCGAGCAACGCCTCCAGCGCGGGAGCCGTGGCAGTCCGCCACGTGCCTTCGAGCTTCGCCTGCGAGAGCCCGTTGAAGAATTGGTGCTCCAGCGCCCGGCGGCTGTCTTCCCGCGTCTGCCCGCGATACCCGACGTCGAGCGTCATCGACCAGGCGCTCTCGTGCTCGATCGGCTCAGGCGCGAAAAGCGCGTTGACGTGGGCGCCGTGCCGTCGGGCGACGAGCAGCGCCAGATCGAGGCAGGCGCTCGCGCGTTCGCTGCCGTCCAGATGAACAAGGATGCTGCGGTACTCCATGATCGGCGCTCCACGATTGAGAAAACCGCGAACAAGGGTTGCGTGCGATCAGTCTAGATTCCGGCATCGGGGCACCATTGACTTGAATCAAGCCGCCGCGGAAGCCGGCGCGCGTCGCCGAGCGGGCCTTCAATTGACACATATCAATCGAGGGTAAAGGCCCGTTCTTATAGTGAAGCGACACTTCGATCGTGCCGATCCGCGGCCGATCACCCATCTGCGAGGAGAAGCATGATGCAAAAGGATCGGATTGCCTTCGTGAGCGGCGGAATGGGAGGGCTGGGCGCCGCCATCAGCCGGCGACTGTACGATGCGGGCATAACGGTCGTCGTTTCCCATTCGGAGCAGAATGACCACGTGGCCACATGGCTGCACGGCGAACGCGAAGCGGGCCGCACATTTCACGCGTTCGAGCTCGACGTGGCCAGTTACGACTCGTGCGAGGAGTGCGCGCGCAAGGTGATCGCCGAGTTCGGCGGCGTGGATGTTCTCATCAACAACGCCGGCATCACGCGCGACGCGAGCTTCATGAAGCTTTCGAAGCCCCAGTGGGATGCGGTGATGCGCACGAACCTCGACAGCATGTTCAACCTCACGAAGCCGTTTCTGCCCGGCATGGTCGAGCGGCGGTTCGGCCGCGTCGTCAACATCGGCTCCGTGAACGGGTCGCGCGGGTCGTTTGGTCAGACGAACTACGCGGCGGCGAAGGCGGGAATACATGGGTTCACGATGTCGCTCGCGCTCGAAGTCGCCAGGCACGGCGTGACCGTGAACACCGTCTCGCCGGGCTACCTCGCCACCGCAATGGTGGAGACCGTCCCGCAGGAAATCATGGACACGCGCATCCTGCCGCAGATCCCCGTGGGGCGGCTCGGCCGGCCCGAGGAAATCGCGTCGCTGGTGGCCTATTTGTGCTCGGACGACGGCGCGTTCGTGACGGGGGCCAATCTTGCCGCCAATGGCGGCATGCATATGCATTAGGATGTCGCGCACGCGCCTGTATCGCTCGCGGTTCGGGGCGTACAGGCAAAGGTCCGTGCAAGGAGGCAACGTTGGTCGAAATTGTGACACTCACGCTCAATCCTGCCGTCGATGTCTCGACGGCGGTGGAATGCGTCGTCGATACGCACAAGCTGCGCTGCGATGCCGCGCGCCGCTATCCGGGCGGCGGCGGCATCAACGTGGCGCGCGTGATCCAGCGGCTCGACGGGAGGCAGGCCAGTTGCCTTGCGCTCTATCTGGCTGGAGGCGCTTCGGGAAGTCAGCTCGAACAGATGCTCTCGGCCGAGCGTGTGCCGAGCCGGCGGTTGCGCATTGCGGGCGAAACGCGCGAGAACTTTTCGGTGACCGAGCGCGCGACGGGCCGCGAGTTCCGCTTCGTCCTGCCAGGACCGCAAGTGAGCGCCGACGAATGGTCGGACGTGCTCGCCGCTTTCGACACACTCACGCCCGCGCCGCGCTATCTCGTGCTGAGCGGCAGCCTGCCGCCCGGATTGCCCCCGACGGCCTACGCGGATCTGGCGCGCCGCGCCAGCCAGCGCGGCGTGCGCGTGGTGCTCGACACTTCCGGCCCGCCGCTCGCGCTCGCCCTGGATGCGGGTGTGTATCTCGTGAAGCCCAGCCTTGGCGAACTGGCCGCGCTGGCGGAAAAGCCGCTCGCGGATGAAGCGGCGTGGCTCGCCGCGGCCCGCCGGCTCGTCGCGGAAAAGCGCGCGCAGATCGTCGCGTTGACGCTGGGCGAGCGCGGCGCGCTGCTCGTCTCGACCGGGGAAACGATCCGCGTGCCGGCGTTGCCCGTGCGCGTATCGGGCGCAACGGGTGCCGGCGACAGCTTCCTTGCGGGGCTCCTTGTCGCACTGCGCCGCGGCGACGCCCTGCGGGATGCCGCGCGCCTCGCCCAGGCGGCCGCGGCCGCGGCCCTGCTCTCGGGCGGCACGGCGCTGTGCGACGCGGATGAGGTGAAGCGGCTCTATGCAATCACGCAAGAGCTGGTCTGACGCCCCCGGCAAGCGCCGGCCCGCGCTTCAATGCGACAGCAGCACGGGGACAGTCGCCGATTCGAGCAGGGCGCGCGTCACGCCGCCAAGCCAATGTTCCTTCCACTGCGGATGACTATAGGCGCCCGCCACGACGAGGTCGCAGCCGCTCGAGGCCAACCATGAAAGCAGGGTGTCGCCCGCCGTCTCGTCCGAGTCGCTGGTTGCTTGCGCATAATCGACGTTCACCGCGTGCCTCGCCAGCATGAGGTCGATCTCCTTGCCTTGCGCACCCAGCGCCGCAGGCCGCGCGGAGTCCGCGGTGCGGATGCGCAGCACCGTCACACGTCCGGCGCGTGCGAGGAACGGCATGGCGTCGTGCACGGCGCGCGCCGCTTCGCGGCTGCCGTCCCATGCGATCGCGATCGATTTGCCCGCCGGCCGCAGGGCTCCGGCATACGGCAGAACCAGCACAGGCCGGCCCGAAGTCAACACCACCTCTTCCAGGAACCCCTTGCGCAACGCCTGCGCATCGTCGTCGGGCCCCGCTTGACCCGCGATCAGCAGATCGGCGTGACGGCTGCGCCGGATCAGGGGCTGTTCCGCATGATCGTCGAACGCGATCCATTCGCCGCCACGACCCGCGGCGCCCAGCGCATGACGAAACGCCTCCTCGGCCGCGTCGCGCCGGCCGCGCCGCGTATCGCACAAGCCGTCGTAATGGCGCGCGCAGCCGGCAACCGCGAAATACTCCCGCGCCTCGGGCATGAAGGTCGTGTACAGCCCGATGAGATGCGCGTCGAATTCCCTTGCGAGCTGCAGCGAGAAATCGAGCCGCGCCTGGGCGCGGTCGCCGGGGTCGAGGTAGGTGAGCACGGTCTTGTACGACATGGCGGCGTCTCCTCCGGGGATGGAATCCGTCGATTTCGCTATTAGTCCCTCCGGGCAGGCTTCGTTCAGTTGACACACGTCAACGGGACGCGGAGCGCCTGTCCGAGAATCGGCTCACGGTCGCGCCGGAAGTCTGCGCGGCATGGTGGGTCATCCTTTTCGATCGGGGGCTGCTCAATCATGGCTAAACGGGTCGTCATGCCGGGCATCCTGCGCCTCGCGTTCAAGCTGCTCGTCAACGACAGCGCCAAATTCACGGCGCTCCTGATCGGCATTACGTTCGCCGTATTCCTGATGGTCGAGATGATGTCGATGTTCGCCGGCATTCTCAATCGCTCGTCGTCCACGGTCATCAACGTGGGCGCGAAGATCTGGGTCATGGACCCCGCCGTGCAGACGATCGCCAGCAGCATCGGCATGCCCGACTACGTGCTCGACGCCGTGCGCAGCATCGACGGCGTGAAGTACGCCGTGCCGCTTTACTCGGGCGCGGCGCTCGTCAAGCTGCGCGACGGCACGTACCAGGCCACCACGGTCATCGGGCTCGACGACACCACGCTCTACGGCTGGCCGCGCATGACGCGCGGGCGCATCGAGGACATCTACGCGGAGAACGGCTTCATCGCGGTCCAGGACGCCGAGTTCTACAAGCTCGGCAACCCCGCGCCCGGCACCGACTTCGAGCTCAACGACCACCGCGCCGTCGTGGTCGGCATCGCCACCGTGGCGAGCAGCGGGCTCTTCGGCACGCCCACGCTCTACACCACGTACAGCCGCGCCATCCAGTACATCCCGTCCACGCGCTACACCACGTCGTACATCCTCGTCGAGCCGAAGTCGGAGCGCGATATCGCGCACATCAAGGCCGTCGTGGCCTCGCTCGGCTACATCGCCTATACGAAAGAGGAGTTCATGCAGCGCATTGCCAACTTCTACAAATACGAGACGAGTCTCGGCACCAACATCCTTTTGATGACGGCGATCAGCTTCGTTGTCGGATTGTCGATTTCGGGGCAGACGTTTTACACGTTCATTCTCGAAAACCTCGAAAAATTCGGCGCGCTCAAGGCGATCGGCGCGAAGCGCCGCGAGCTCGTCGCGATGATCCTGTTTCAGGCGGCATTCACGGCGCTCACGGGCTATGGCCTGGGCGTGGGCCTGTGCGCCGCCTCCATCACGCTCGCGCGCCTGCGCATCCGCGACTACGCGGCCATGATCACGTATGGCAACCTTGCGCTGGCATTCGCGATGGTGGTGGTGATCGCCTCGCTTTCGAGCTATCTCGGCGTGCGCCGCGTGCTGCGCATCGAGCCGTTCGACATCTTCCGGGGCTGAGGCGATGACGGATTCGATCGCCATCGACGCCCGCGCGCTCGACAAGTGGTTCGGCGAAGGCGCGGCGCGCACCCAGGCGCTGCGGGGCGTTTCGATGCAGGCGCACTTCGGCGAAATGGTGCTCATCGTCGGGCCGTCGGGCAGCGGCAAGACGACGCTGCTCAGCGTCATCTCCGGCATTCTGCGGCCCGACGGCGGCTCCGTCACGATCGACGGCGTGGACCTCTGGGCGCAGCCCGACGACGGGCTCGCCGACTTCCGGCTCAACCGCATCGGTTTCGTGTTTCAGGACTACCACCTGTTTCCGCGCCTCACGACGGCCGAGAACGTGGCGATTCCGCTGATCCTCAAGCGCCGGCCCTGGGACGAAGCGCTGGCCGAGGCGGCGCGCTACCTCGAGGTGGTGGGCCTCGCGGGCCGCGCGGCGCTGCCGCCCGTGAAGCTTTCGGGCGGCGAGCAGCAGCGCGTGGCGATCGCGCGCGCGATCGTGAGCCAGCCCGACATTCTCGTGCTCGACGAACCGACCGCTTCGCTCGACGGCGACACGGGGAGGACCATCATCGAATTCGTCAAGCATCAGGTGCTCAATACGCGCCGCTGCATCGTGATCGTCACGCACGACAGCCGCATCTTCGAATACGCCGACCGCATCCTGCGCATGGAAGACGGCAGGCTCAAGGGCATCGACGCCGGAGGCGCGCGATGAAGCATCGCATCCTGTTCGCCGCCGCCGTCGCCGGCTTCGTTGCCAGCGTCGTGGCCGCGTGGGTCTTCGGCATCCAGCAGGCGCCGCAGCCGCCCGTATTCCAGCCGGCGGCCAATCCCTATGAGCACGGCGTATATGCGACGGGCATCGTGGAAAGCGACCAGCCCGCGGGCGCGAACGTAAACATCTACCCCGACGTGGGAGGCGCCGTCACGCGGCTCTACGTGCACGACGGCCAGCCCGTGAAGGCCGGCGACGTGCTGTTGACCATCGACGATTCCGTGCAGCGCGCCAACGCCCAGCAACTCGCGGCGCAAGCCGATGCCGCACAGGCGTTGCTCGAGGAATTGCGGGCACAGCCACGGCCGGAAACGCGCGATGTCGCGGACGCCCAGGTGAGCGCGGCCGAGGCCAGCCTGAAGATGGCCGAGGACACCTGGGCGAAGCAAAAGCAGGCATGGGACATCGACCCGAAAGCCGTGAGCCGCGACGTGCTCGACAACGCCGAGAACGGCATGCGGGTGGCGCGCGCGAACCTCGCCGTCGTCACGCGCCAGGACCGCCTCACGCGCGCGGGCGCATGGGTGTACGACGTGCGCAACCAGCAGGGCCAGGTCGAGGCGCTGCGCAAGGCCGCGGCGTCCGCCGAAGCGCTGCTTGCCCACTACACGCTGCGCGCGCCGGCCGACGGCGTGGTGCTCGCCGTCAACACCGCGCAGGGTTCCTATCTTTCGCAGCAGGGCGTCTACGACACCTACACGCAAGGCATGGCACCGGCGATCGTGCTCGGCACCGCGCCGGAGCGCCTCGCGGTGCGCTGCTACGTCGACGAGATCCTGATCGCGCGGCTGCCGGAGCCGGCGCGGCTCAAGGCGCGCATGTCGGTGCGCGGGGCGAGCATCGACGCCGACCTCGAGTTCGAGCGCATCCAGCCCTATGTCACGCCGAAGATCGAACTCTCCGACCAGCGCACCGAGCGCGTCGACCTGCGCGTGTTGCCGGTCATCTTTCGCGTCGTGCCGAAGGCGGGGCTCCATGTCTACCCTGGGCAGATCGTCGATGTCTATATCTCGGCCCGATGACCCGCCGCACGCGCGGACGCGACGCGGGGCACGCCTCACGGCACGCCTCGCCGCGATGCTTTGTGCGGGATGGCTCGCCGGTTGCGCGGTCGGGCCGGACTTCTCCCGGCCGCCGCCCCCCAAAGTCGATGCCTTCCTGCCAGGCGGCGCCCCGGCCGCCTTCGCGGCCGCCGGGGCGCAGCAAACCCTGCGCGCGGACGTGAGCGTGCGCGACGACTGGTGGACGCAGTTCGGCAGCCTCGCCATCGACGACGCCGTGGACGACGCGCTCACCGACAACGCCACCTTCGTCCAGGCGCAAGCCTCGCTGCGCCGCGCCGAGGACCAGTTGCGCGCGGGAGCGGGCGTCTTCTATCCCCAGGCCGCCGCCGAGGCGGGCGCGTCGCGCGAACGCTATTCGCCGCTGCACCTGGGTTCGCAGGCGGCGCCTTCCCTCTTCAATCTCTTTACGCTGTCCGCCTCGATCAGCTATGCCATCGACCTGTGGGGCGGCAACCGGCGCTATGTGGAAGGTCTCGCGGCCGAACGCGACGCGCAGCGCTACGCGCTGGAGGCGGCCTGGCTGACGATCGCGTCGAACGTCGTCAACGCCATGATCGCGCGCGCGGCATGGCGCGACGAGATCGACGCGACACAGGAGATGATCGGCCTCGTGCGCGAGCAGGTGCGCATTGCCGAGGAGCGCGCGCACGCCGGCACGGCCGCTTACGCAGCGGTGCTCACGCTGCAGAACGAGCAGGCCACGCTGGAGGCGACATTGCCTGCGCTGGAGCAAAAGCGCGCGCAGGCCGGCGACCTGCTGGCTTCGCTCACGGGCACGCTGCCCGCCCAATGGCGTTCGCCCGAGCTCTCGCTGCGCGATGTCACGCTGCCGCCGGATCTGCCGCGAACCGTGCCGTCGCAACTCGTGCGGCAGCGGCCTGACGTGCTGCAGGCCGAAGCGCTGCTGCATGCGGCAAGTGCGCAGGTCGGCGTGGCGACGGCGGCGATGTTGCCGAACGTCACGCTCTCCGCCGCGGGTGGGCTTTCGGGTGCGTCGCCCGCGTCGGTTGCGGAGCGCATGGGGCAATCGTGGAGCCTCGCGGCGGACGTTACCGCGCCACTCTTTCAGGGCGGGACGCTGTGGTACGGCCGCAAGGCCGCCCAGGAGGCCTACGCGGCCTCGCGCGCGCAGTATCGCCAAACGGTGCTCTCGGCTTTCGCCCAGGTTGCGGACGTCCTCTACGCGCTCGAATACGACGCGGGCGCGCTCGACGCGCAGTCGCGCGCGCTCGCGGCGGCGCAGGAAGCGCTGCGGCTGCTGCGAGCCGACTATCGCGCGGGGACGGTGGACTATCTGCAGATTCTCGTCGCCGACGGCCAGTTGCATCAGGCGCAGATCGCGTGGCTGGAGGCCGCCGCGCAGCGGCTGCAGGATACCGTGGCGCTTTATGCGGCGCTGGGCGGCGGCTGGCACGACGAACCGGCAAGCGGCGAGGGCGTGGCGGGAGCGCACTGACGACCGCGAGCAGGTTTTCGCGACACCTCGTTCCTTGATGCAAGTCAAGCGCAGAGTGCCTGCGGCTTCGAAGATGATGGGGGACGTACGAGCCCGAACCAACGGGCGACGCGCGAACGGTTAGCCAACGTGGAGCGAATTGGGCATGGAGAAGAAGTTCGATTCCGGCAGCATCGTGCTGTTTATCGGCGTCCTGCTCGTGCTCGTCGCGCAGATGCTCTGGTTTGCGCCCACGGCGCCCACGATCGCCTACAGCGACTTTCAGCGCCTGCTCGCCACGCACGACATCGACAACCTCGTGATCACCCCTACGCGCATCAGCGGCGAGCTGCGCTCTGAGCAGGCGAAGGCTACGCTGCCGGCCTCCGACGCCGCCGCTTTCACGGCCGGCAAGCCGCCGTATCCGTTCACGACGATACGCGTCGCCGACGAGTCGCTGCCCGCGCGTCTTGCTGCCGCCGGCGTGCGCTATCGCGGAGCGCTCGACAACAACTGGGGCGATCTGGTGCTCGCGTGGGTTGTACCGCTCGTGTTCTTCGTGATCGTGTGGCAATTCCTGATGCGTCGCAGCGGCGGCGCGCGAGACTTCATGAGCATCGGCAGAAGCCGCGCGCACATTTACCTGCAGCAGGCAACCGGCACGACGTTCAACGACATTGCCGGCATCGACGAAGCCAAGAAGGAACTTCAGCAAATCGTCTCGTTCCTTTGCCATCCCGAACGCTATCGCCGGCTCGGGGGAAAGATTCCCAAAGGCATTCTGATCGTCGGCGCGCCGGGAACCGGCAAGACCTTGCTCGCGAAGGCACTGGCGGGCGAGGCCGGGGTGCCGTTCTTTTCGATCAGCGGTTCCTCGTTCGTGGAAATGTTCGTGGGCGTCGGGGCGGCGCGCGTGCGCGATCTGTTCGAACAGGCGCAGCGTCAGGCGCCGTGCATCGTCTTCATCGACGAACTCGACGCGCTCGGCAAAGTGCGCGGCGCGAATCCCGTTTCGGGCAACGACGAGCGCGAGCAGACGCTCAACCAGCTACTCGTCGAAATGGATGGCTTTCAGCCCAACGCCGGCGTCATCCTGCTCGCCGCGACCAACCGTCCGGAGACGCTCGACCCGGCGTTGCTGCGCCCGGGGCGGTTCGATCGCCACATCGCGATCGACCGCCCCGACCTGAACGGCCGCCGGCAGATCCTGGCGGTGCACGCGCGCGGGGTGCCGCTCGCGCCCGACGTCGACCTCGAGCAACTGGCCGCGCGCACGCCCGGCTGCGTGGGCGCGGATCTCGCGAACATCGTGAACGAAGCGGCACTCCATGCAGCCGAAGCCGATCGCACGAACGTAGGCATGGCGGACTTCGACGAAGCCATCGACCGGGCGCTGGCGGGCTCCGAGCGCAAGAGCCGGGTGATGAACGCGCAGGAGAAGGTGACCATTGCGTACCACGAGGCAGGCCATGCCCTCGTCGCCCAGAGCCGTGCGCACTGCGATCCGGTCAAGAAGGTGTCGATAATTCCGCGCGGGGTGGCGGCGTTGGGCTACACGCAGCAGGTGCCGACCGAGGACCGCTACGTGCTCCGGCGCAGCGAACTGCTTGACCGGCTGGACGTGTTGATCGGCGGCAGGGTGTCGGAGGAACTCGTGTTCGGCGACGTCTCCACCGGCGCGGAGAACGATCTCGAAAGGGCCACCGCGATGGCGTGGCACATGGTGGCCCGCTATGGCATGAGCGAGCGCCTGGGCCTTGCGAATTGCGCCGACGATGGCGCCATGGCACAGACAGCGGCGGGCGCCGAAGCGCTGCATCCGGCTGCGCGCACGGCCCAGCTCGTCGACGACGAAGTACGCCGGCTGCTGAGCGAAGCCCATGAACGCGTGACGCGCACGCTCGCCGATCAGCGCGCCGCACTCGACCGGATCGCCGGGCGTCTGCTCGAGCGGGAAGTGATCGAGCACGACGAGCTGCTCGCGCTGATTGCGGGCACACAGCCAGCAGACGCGGGCGCGGGCGAGCATGGCGTCACGCAGCCCGCCACGCCCGCGCCGGCGCAGCTTCCCGCCGGCAGCGCGCCGGCCGCGGCCGCGCTCACGGCAGACGTTTCGCAGGGCGCGCAATCGCGTCAGTGTTCGCCTTCCAGATAATCGTGGGCGGAGCGCATGCGGTCCGACACGCGCAACGCCTCCAGCGCCCGCTTTTCGATACGGCGCACCTGCTCGCGCGAAATGCCCGTGCTTTGCGCAATTTCCTCGTACGTTTGCGGTTCGCCGTCGCCGATGCCGAAGCGCCGCCGCACGATGTTCGCCTCCGCCGGAGACATGTCCTCGAACAGCGCGTTCACGAACTCGCACATGCGCACGTGAGCCAGCGCTTCGATCTGCGTCGGGGCATCGTCGGGAATCAGCTCGATCAACTCCGTTTCCCCATCGGGCAGCACGATGTCGAGCGAAGCGGGTTCCACGGGAAGCGTCAGCAGGCGGCGCACCTTTGGCTCGGCCATGCCGCTCGCGCGGGCCAGTTCTTCCGGGGTGGCGTCGCGCCCCGTCTGCTGGCGGATGCGTTCGCGCTCGCGCCAGATACGCGCGAACTCGTCGCCCACATGAACGGGCAGCCGGATCGTGCGCGCGCGTTCGGCCACGGCGCGCGACACGGCCTGGCGGATCCACCATGTCGCATAGGTGGAAAACTTGAAACCGCGCCGATACTCGAACTTCTCGATTGCGCGCATCAAACCCAGGCTGCCTTCCTGGACGAGATCGGGCAGGTCGATGCCGCGATTCTCATAGCGCCGCGCGATGGAAAGCACGAGCCGCATGTTGGCTTCGAACATCTTGCGCGTCGCCGCGCGCAGCCGGCAGCGGGCCGCGTTCATTTCGCCGGTCAGGCCGCCCGCCTGCGTGCGCTCCCGCGTTTCGCCGCAGTGCGCGACGAATGCGTCGCAGGCTGCTTCGATAGCGTCGGCGGGCCAGTCATGGATGTCGTGCTCCGTGGCCGCGAGAATTTCGCGCGCATGAGGACACGCCTCGAGACAGCGCCACAGGTCCTGACGGCTCGTTTCGATCTCGCGCGCCAGTTCGACTTCCTGTTCGCGCGACAAGAGCGGCACCGCCGCCATGCGCGCGCGAAAGAGATCGAGCGTATCGTCGGATACGCGAATATCCTGCGGGCCCGCATCGAATTCGAGCGTGGCGTCGTCCCGCTCCGTGCGGGTGTGGGGTCGTGGCTGGCGGCGTTTCGTCTTCATGGCGCTGGCGGATTCATCCGCATGGCTGATCGCGGGCGCCGGGTACCCGAGTGCTCCGGCATTCCGGCGGGCTTCGCTTCGCGAATCGCCATTCGCTACGGACCGCCTTACGACACCGATCTTGAGGCGAACGTCCGCGATTCAATCAACGCCGGCCGGTTTTTTTTGCGTCGCTGCGGCGCAATTCGGGGCGCAATTCGAAGCGTATGCCGGGCGGTCAACGGGCGTTCAACTGGCGGCATGCGACATGGGCTGCACCTCGGGCAATTCGCCCCAGCCGAGCGGGGCGTAGACCATCCCCCCCGCCAGTTCCACCAGTTCCGTAAATCGCCGCAGCGTCACGCCCGCCATGATGTGAATGGTGGGGCCGCCGAGGTAGCTCTCGGTGCGCAGCCACGGCACGTGTCTCGCGTTGACCTCCTGCACGCTGCACGGGTGGGCGTGCTCCCCCTCTTCGGGGCTCAGCAGCGGCCCGTCGAAGCCGACCTTGAGGATCTGGTCGGGTTTATCGGAGTAGGGCAAGCCGGCCTCGCGCATATACGGCGCGCGCTCCCAGTGTTCGCCCCACTGCTGGTCGAGCGGGATGCGCGTGAACCACGCCCAGGGCGTGCGCACATAACAAAGCCGATAAACGGTTTGGACGGCGCTCAAATCGACGCGTGTGAACATCGTTGCTTCCTTTCGCGGCCCGGTGCCGCGGCGCCTTGATCTTCCGATCTCCCGACCCCGCAGGCCGCAGGTCAGTTCGCTCCGGGCCTGCCGACCGTCTGCGCGAGAAGCGGCACTTCGTCCTCGTTCAGGCGCAGCGCATCGCCGAGCAGCCTCCGGTTGATCCAGCCGCGCACCACGGTCGCGAGCCCTTCGGATGCACAGTAGAGCGAAACGTTCTGGCAAATCGCTCCCACGGCAACGGCGGCGAATTGTTCGCGCTGATGCGGCGGCGTATCGAGCACCTGGGAGCCGCGCAGCACGTACACGAGGTCGAGCGGGGCCTTGCCCACGAAGTCCTGATAGCCGGTCATGTTCCGCGCATCGACGAGATGCTTGAGCACGAGATGGTGGAGCGCGGGCTCGTAGCGATAGACACCGTGCGGGAGCGCGGCATAAATGTCGATCTCGTGGAAGCCGTGTGCGGAAGGCGCGGTGTGTCCGCCGGTCTCGGGCCGGTTGATGCCGTTGGCGGCCCAAAGCAGTTCGCCGAGCGTGTCGAGCGCCATGGGTGCGTCCGCGTACGTGCGCGTGCTTTTGCGGCGGGCGAGAGCCGCCATGAGGGGGGCGCCGGCCTCGAGGCGGGGGCGCGGGAGGGCGATGAACTCGGCCGACTCGCCGCTCACCGGGGCGGGCGGCAGCAACGGCGCGGGTTCGTAGTCGATGCGTGGAAGCTCTGTCATGGGGTTCTCCGGACATTCGAATTCAGGCGGCGCGCGCACCGGCGAGATCGCCGGCGGCGGCGCTGGCCAGCGCAATTCGGCGGCGGTCACGACTAGCCTTTGCGCCGCTTGCGGTTTCAGTCTCATGGCTCGCCCGTGAACGCGGTTGACTCAGATCAACCAGGATTTTGCTCATGCGAAATCAGCCGCTTTTGCGCAGAGGCGACCGCGCAAATTCGGACAGCAGAATAATCGGGCGTTCGCGGTCGTCATCGCGCGGTGCTGATTGCGTCGAGATCGGGCGTCGCGGTTGCCATCGGATGGGGACCTCACGCTAACGGACTCGGGCACGTTGACCGCAACGACTCGCATTCCCGGTTTTCCGTCGATGCCGCAGACCTCGGAAAGCTTCTGTAACATCGCTCTGCCCCGGCAGGGAGAGCGCCCGCCTGCCGGGTCGCTGCGCATTCAATGCGCGATCGATTTTTCCCTAAAAGCACGCCACAAAATCAATGGCGATCCAATACAGTTGGCGAGACGAGACCGAAGATACTGGAATTTTCCGACATGATTTTTTTTGCTTACGCACTGACTTATTCACTGGGGTTGTTCTTTGGATTGCTGGCATGCATCAAGGTCGGCCATATCGTCGGAAGAAGGCGGCATATACGCGATGGCGAACCGGCCGACGGCGGGTCCGGCGCGATAGATGGCGCGGTATACGGGTTGGTGGGCCTGCTGCTCGCGTTCAGTTTTTCGGGGGCCATCACCCGCTACGACATGTATCGCAATCTTCTCGTCGAGGAGGCCAGCGCCATCACAGGGTCCTATGCGAGACTGGACTTGCTCCCGCCCACCTCCCAGCCGGCGTTGCGTTCGCTGATGCGCCAGTATGTACAAGCGCGTATCGACGCATACCGCGCCATCTACGATTCGCACGACGAGAACACCGCCTTCGCGCGCGGGCGGGAATTGCAGGACGAAATGTGGACGAAGGCGATGCTCGTCGCCAAGGACTCGGGAAGCGCGGCTGTCCTCAGCCAGGTCAGCGATTCGCTGGACCGCATGTTCGATTTTCCCGCCAGGCAGCACGCCGCCCAAAGCGGTCATCCGCCGGCCGTCATCAGTTCCCTCATGTTTGTGCTTGCGATGATGGCCGCATTGATCGCCGGTTACGGCATGGGTTCTCTGCACACCATGCCGTTGCTGCGTGTGATGGTATTTTCTGCCGCGATGGCAATCACGATGTACGTGATCATCGATATGGAATATCCGGGGTCCGGATTCTTCAACCCCGATTCCATCGAGCAGATACTCGTTGAAACGCTAAAAGGCATGAATTGACCTGGCTTCCAGGCGGATCGGCTCACGGTCGAAGGTTGCGATTTCCGGCTCGATTGGAAGGTGACCTTGCACGTTCGGTAGTGTTCCGGTCCGGCTGTCCCGTTTGCGCGGGAAGCCCCCCTGGCGGCGTTAGCCGTCAAGCCGTCGCGGCCCCGCGATTCTTGCCGATTCTGGAAAGGTTTAATCCAGATTGGGCCATATAAGTCAAAATGGCGGCAAACTATGCTCCCGCCACGATTTCGATCGCCCAACTGGCACGCGCGTTGAGCTGCCGACAAAATCATCTATTCGGGGAGGCTAATCCAATGAAGAAAGTCATCATTTCCAGCGCCGTTGGCGCCCTTTTCGCCGTTGCCGCGTCGTCGGCTTTCGCGCAGAGTTCCGTCACGCTGTATGGCCTTGTGGATACGGCAATCCGCTATCAGACGAACGCGGCCCCGGATGGCAAAGACCTGATCGGTATGACGGTCGGTCCGGAAACGCACAGCCGCTGGGGCCTGCGCGGCACCGAAGATCTGGGTGGCGGTCTCTCCGCGATCTTCCGCCTCGAGAACGGCTTCGAACTCGGCGACGGGAAACTGCACGTGCCGAACACGCTGTTCAGCCGGCAGGCGTTCGTTGGCCTGTCGAGCAACCAGTACGGCTCGGTGACGTTCGGTAACCAGTACGCGCCCCTTTATGACACCATGGGCGACATCTTCGACCCGATGACGGTCGGCGACTACTGGCAAGACAGCTGGATGTACAACGGTATCGGCAACTACCTTACCGTTCCGAATTCTGTCAAGTACAAGTTCTCGTCCAACGGACTGAGCCTCGATGCGATCTACGGCTTCGGCAACCATGCCGGCGCCATGGGCCTCGACAGCACGTACGGCGTGGAATTGACATACACGCACGGCCCGGCATCGATCAACGCGGGCTTCCAGCAGACCTCGGTCTCGTCCGTGAACGGCAGTTCGGTCAATGGCGCGAAGGTCAACTTTCTGCACGTGAGCGGCGCATACCAGATCACCCAAAGCGTCCGTCTGCTGGCCGGCTGGCTGCGCGGTCAGGACAGGACGGGCACGACGGATCTCAACATGCAGCAAGCCGGCGCACCGGCGCTCCACGGCGGCAGCCCGAACCGTATCGACGATACGTTCTACGTTGGCGGCAACTGGCAGGCCATGGACCCGTTGCTCATCACCGTGGCCGGCTACTACGGCCACACACGCAATGCCGAACTGCTCGACGGCACGCTCGGTACGGGTATCAACTACTCGGCCACCGTGCTTGCCGAGTACTCGCTGTCGAAGCACACCGAGGTGTACGGCACCGCGGACTTCGCGCGTGGCAACGGTGCGTTTGCAGCCGACTACCCGGGCGTGACCAATCCGACCACCGGCCTGGTCGACCGGATCGGTCGCACCAACAACGTCGGTGTCGCGATCGGCATGCGCCAGATGTTCTGATTTGCAAAAACGGACGCGCTTCGGGCGCCGCCGCCGCCCCTACGTGCCGTCCCCCCGGTGCGAAGCGGCCGTCTTGCCTGAAGCCGCAAGCCCGGCGGACGCCGCGGCTTCTTCCGGTTGCAATGGAAGAAACCGCGGCGCGCCCGCTGCCTGAATGGCGCCTCCGCGCGCCACGCTATAAATGCCGCGCGCAACGTTGTGCGGATGGGCGGCCGCCTCGTCCAGCGTCAGTACGGGCGCAAAGCACGCATCGCTACCCTCGAGCAGCGCGCACCAATGGCTGCGCGGCCGGCTGGCGAACAGCGCCGCAAAGCGTTGCTTGAGCCGCGGCCAGGTCGCGGTGTCGTACTGCCCGGCGGGATCCACGTCGGCGAGCCCCAGCTTGTCGAGCAGCAGGGCATAGAACTGCGGCTCCAGCGCGCCGATCGTGATGTAGCGGCCGTCCGCGCAGGCATAGCTGTCGTAAAAGGGCGAGTCGTGGAACGGGCTGGGCTGCGCGCCGTCGAGCTGGCCGCTGGCGCGTATCCACTGCGCAATGGTGCCGAGCATGGCCAGGACGTCGACAATCGCGGCGTCCACCACGCGGCCACGGCCGCTCGTGCGCGCCTCCAGGATCGCGCAGACCACGCCGAATGCGAGTCCCAATGCGCCGCTCGCATCGCCGACGACGGTGGGCGGCACCCTGGGCGGCTCGCCGTTGCGCGCCGAGAGCGACAGCAATCCGGTTAGCGCAACGTAATTCAAATCGTGCCCGGCGGCCTGGGCGAGCGGTCCGTGCTGCCCCCAGCCCGTCATGCGGCCATAGACGAGGCGTGGGTTGCGCGCCGCGCAATCGGCGGGGCCGAGGCCGAGCCGTTCCATCACGCCGGGGCGATTGCCTTCGATGAGCGCGTCGGCGCCCGCTATCCGCGCGAGCGCCGCCTCGACGCCCACTTTCTGTTTCAGATCGAGCGTCAACGCCGTTTTGCCGCGGCGCAACGGATCGTCGTGCGCGCTGCCGAAGCGTTCGTTAACGGCCCCCCGTACCGGCCGGGCGATGACCTCGACCTGCGCGCCCATGTCGGCAAGCATGAGGCCCGTCAACGGGCACGGTCCGAGTCCCTCGAATTCGACCACGCGGATGCCGGCAAGAGGCGGCTTCATGAGATGGACTGTCCTGTGCGTTTGTGGATAAGGCCGTTAGATCTGCCCGGCCGCGAGCGCCTTGCCGATCACCATGCGCTGGATATCGGAAGCGCCTTCGTAGATCTGCGTGACGCGCACGTCGCGGTACAGGCGTTCCACGGGGAAGTCGGCCACGTAGCCGCTGCCGCCGTGAATCTGTATCGCGTCGGAGCAGACCCGCTCGGCCATTTCGGAAGCAAACAGCTTGGCCATCGACGCCTCCTGCAGGCAAGGCCGGCCCGCATCCTTGAGCGCGGCGGCATGCCACGTCAACTGGCGCGCGGCCTCGATGCGCGTGGCCATGTCAGCGAGCCGGAAGTTCACTGCCTGATGCCCGATCAGCGGCGTGCCGAACGTTTCGCGCTCCTTCGCATACGCGAGCGCGGCGCTCAACGCGGCACGCGCGATGCCGACCGACTGGGCCGCAATGCCGATCCGGCCCGCTTCGAGATTCGACAGGGCGATCCGGTAGCCGTCGCCAGGCATGCCGATCACCTGCTCGGCGGGTACGCGGCAGTCTTCGAAAACGATCTGCGCGGTATCCGATGCGTGCTGCCCGAGCTTTTCTTCCAGACGGCCGACGACATACCCGGGCGTGTCCGTCGGCACGAGGAAGCAGGAGATGCCTTTCTTGCCCGCGGCCTTGTCGGTGACGGCGAGGACGAGCGCGAGTTGCGCATGCTTGCCGCTCGTGATGAACTGCTTCACGCCGTTGAGCACCCAGGCGTCGCCGTCCCTGACCGCGGTGGTGCGAAGCGCTGATGCGTCCGAGCCGGCGTGCGGCTCGGTCAGGCAGAAGCAGCCGAGCCATTCGCCGCTCGCGAGACGGCTCAGGTAGCGGTCCTTCTGCGCGTCGTTGCCGTAGTTCATCAGAATGCCGCACGCGAGCGAATTCTGGACGCTGACGATCGTGGACGTCGACGCGTCCGCCGCCGCGATTTCCTCGATCGCCAGCGCGAGCGACAGATAGTCCATGCCGGCGCCGCGCCACTGCTCGGGCACGGTCATGCCCATCACGCCAAGCGCGGCGAGTTCCTTGAGCGCGGTGGCCGGAAAGGCGTGGCGCCGGTCCCAGTCGGCGGAAAACGGTGCGATCCGCTCGCGGCAAAACTCGCGCAGCGAGTCGCGCAGCATCTGTTGCTCTTGCGAAATGATCATCGGGGCATCCTCGGCGGCATGTGGGGGCGTCGCATCAAACGGTTTCGATGGCGATGGCGGTGGCCTCGCCGCCGCCGATGCACAGGCTCGCCACGCCGCGTTTGAGCCCGCGCGCGCGCAGGGCGTGCATCAGCGTCACGATGATGCGGGCGCCCGATGCGCCGATCGGATGCCCGAGCGCGCACGCGCCGCCATGTACGTTGACCTTGTCGTGCGGCAAGTCGAGTTCGCGCATCGCCACCATCGCCACTACGGCGAATGCCTCGTTGATCTCGAAGAGGTCGACGTCGCGCAGATTCCACCCGGTCTTCTCCGAGAGCTTGCGCATGGCCCCGATAGGGGCCGTGGGAAACAGGTTCGGCCTGTCGGCATGGGTCGCGTGCCCGACGATCACGGCTCTCGGCGTCAGGCCGCGCCGCTCGGCCTCCGAGCGCCGCATCAGCACGAGGGCGGCTGCGCCGTCCGAAATCGACGACGAGTTCGCTGCCGTCACCGTCCCGCCCTCGCGGAATGCCGGCTTGAGCGTGGCGATCTTGTCGAGCTTCGCCTTGCCCGGCTGTTCGTCGATCGCGGCCAGCGTTTCCGTCTTGCCCGCGCGCACGGGCACGGGCGCGATTTCCTCCTTGAAGCTGCCGTCGGCAATCGCATGTTGCGCACGCGTGAGCGAGGCGATCGCGAATGCATCCTGGGCTTCGCGCGTGAACTGGAGCGCCGCCGCGCAGTCCTCGGCGAACGTGCCCATCAGCCGGCCCTTGTCGTAGGCGTCTTCGAGCCCGTCGAGGAACATGTGATCGAGCACCTGGCCGTGGCCCATGCGGTAGCCGCCGCGCGCCTTGGGCAGCAGGTAAGGGGCCTGCGTCATGTTCTCCATGCCGCCGGCGATCATCGCGTTCGCCGCGCCGGCGAGCAGCAGATCGTGCGCGAACATCGCGGCCTTCATGCCCGAGCCGCACATCTTGTTGATCGTCGTCGCGCCCGCCGAGAACGGCAGCCCCGCCTTCAGCGCGGCCTGTCGCGCCGGCGCCTGGCCCTGGCCCGCCGGCAGCACGCAGCCGAAGATGATCTCGTCGATCTGCTCCGGCGGCAGGCCGGCGCGCTCGATGGCGGCGCGAATCGACACGGCGCCCAGTTCGCTGGCGCTGACGCCGCCCAGTTCGCCCTGAAAACCGCCCATCGGCGTGCGCGCCGCCCCAACGATGACTATCGGATCGTATGTCGTCATTTCCCATTTCTCCTGTTTCAAGCCTGCAAGACCGCAAGGCCCGTAGACCCGTTAGACCTGTTAGCGCGGCGCCATGCGCAGCGCGCCGTCGAGCCGGATCACTTCGCCGTTCAGCATCGTGTTCTCGGCGATGTGGCGCACCAGCGCCGCGAATTCCTCGGGCCGCCCGAGACGCGAAGGAAACGGCACGCTCTTGCCGAGCGCTTCCTGCACGTCCTGCGGCATCGCCGACATCATCGGCGTCGCGAAGATTCCCGGCGCGATCGTCACCACGCGGATGCCGAAGCGCGCAAGCTCGCGCGCCACGGGCAGCGTCAGGCCGACCACGCCGCTTTTCGATGCCGCATAGGCGGCCTGGCCGATCTGCCCGTCGAACGCCGCGATCGACGCAGTGTTGACGATCACGCCGCGCTCGCCTTCGGCGTCGGCGTCCTGCTTCGACATGGCTTCGGCCGCGAGGCGGATCATGTTGAACGTGCCGACGAGGTTGATCGACACCGCGCGCGCGAAGCTCGCCAGCCGATGCGGCCCGTCGCGGCCGACCACCTTCTCGCCGGGCGCGACGCCCGCGCAGTTGACGAGGCCGTCGATGCGCCCGAACGCGTCGAGCGCGGCGGCGATGGCGGCCTGCCCGTCGCTTTCGCTGGTGACGTCGGCGGCCTGGAAGCGGGCTGCGGCGCCCAGTTCGCGCGCCAGCGCGGCGCCCGCTTCGGCGTTGATGTCGAGCAGCACGGCCTTGCCCCGCTGTGCCACGACCATGCGCGCCACGGCGGCGCCGAGGCCCGACCCCGCGCCAGTGATGACAAATACTCGATTGCTGATGTTCATTCGCTTCGCCCGTTCAGGTGTTCGCTGCTTTGTCGGCTTCCTGCTTGCGCAGCAGGAAGCGCTGGATTTTGCCGCTCGGCGTCTTCGGCAATGCCTCGACGAATTCGATCGCGCGCGGATAGGCGTGCGCCGAGAGCCGCCGCTTGACGTGCTGGGTCAGTTCCTCGGCTAGCGCCGGGGTGCCCGCGTAGCCTTGCGCGAGCACGACGAAGGCTTTGACGATTTCCGTGCGCTCGGGGTCGGGCACGCCGATGACCGCCGTCTCGCACACGGCCGGATGCTCGATCAGCGCGCTTTCCACGTCGAAGGGGCCGATGCGGTAGCCCGACGACGTAATCACGTCGTCCGCCCGGCCGATGAAGCTGATGCTGCCGTCGGGCTCCAGCTCGACGTTGTCGCCGGTCCGGTAGTAGCCGCCCGCGATGGCGGGCGTGTCCTGATGCCAGTAGCCGGTAAACCAGAGCAGCGGCGAGCGCGCGATGTCGACGGCGAGCTGGCCGGGCTGGTTCGGACCGAGTTCGTTGCCGGCGTCGTCGAGCACGGCGACGCGGTAGCCGGGCATGGCGAAGCCCGCGCTGCCGGGCTGGACCGGATGCGCGAGGCCGTGATGGTTGTTCACCACCATGCCGAGCTCGGTCTGGCCATAGTGATCGTGGATCGGTGCGGCGAGCGCCGCATCGAACCAGCGCACCACTTCCGGGTTCAACGGCTCTCCCGCGCTGCTGACGACACGCAGCTTGCCCTTGACGCGCGCCGCGGCGTCCGCGCCGGCCGCCATCAGCAGCCGATAGGCGGTGGGCGAGCCGGCGAGGCTCGTGATGCCGAGCCGCTCGATCAGGTCGTAGGTGCTCTCGACGGTGAAGCCGCCTTCGTAAAGCGTGGTCGCGTGGCCGAGCAGCAGCGGCCCGGTGATCGCGTAGTAGAGCCCGTAGGCCCAGCCCGGATCGGCGATGTTCCAGAAGCGGTCTTCGGGGCGCAGATCGACGGCGTCGCGCATGTAGGCGCCGAACGCCAGCAAGGCGCGCAGCGGCACCGGCACGCCCTTGGGCAGCCCCGTCGTGCCGGAGGTGGACATCATCATGAACAGGTCGGCGCCCTGGCGCATGACCGGCTCGAATGCTGCGGACTGCGCTTCGAGCGCGTCGTGCCAGTCGATGTCGTGCTCGCGCAGCGGCTCGCCGGCCTCGCGCACCGTGATGACCGTCGGGCAACTGGCGACATCGTCCAGCTTGCCGCGGTTGGCGGTGTTGGTGACGACCACCTTCGCCTCGCTCATCCGCAGCCGGTGCTCGATCGCCTTCGGTCCGAAAGCGGTGAACAGCGGTTGATAGACGGCGCCCGCGCGCCACGTGCCGAGAATCGTCGCGACGATTTCGGGCGTGCGCGGCAGCAGGCCGGCCACCACGTCGCCGGGTTTCACGCCTTGCGCCGCCAGCAGGTTGGCGACCTGCGCCGAAAGCGCTTGCAACTGCGCGAAGCTGAAGCTACGGTGGCGGCCGTTGACGTCGATGCAGTCGAGCGCGATCGCATCGGCGGCGGCATGGCGGTCGCAGCATTCGACGCAGGCGTTCAGACCGTGTTCGAGATCGCCGTGCAGATGCGCGGCTTCGTTCTCGACGCAAAAGCGGGCTACGGCCTCCTCGTAAGCCGGTATCGACCGGGGAATGACTCCGGCTGGCATGGCTGTCTCCTTGTTGGAATTTCCGCCTGTATGCGAATGTGCGCGGCAGATTGGCTTCAATGGTAGGCAGCCCGGACATTGCAATCAATGACAAACGGAATCTAGAATTCTGATTGGTTTTGCCATATCAGGAGTCAGCGAGGTGGAGCGGCAAACAATTCCGGCTGGTTTCGTCGAAGATGCGCTTGCCTGTCTGCGTCGGCAAGGACTTGCGCCGGAACCGGTATTGCGGGCAGCGGGGCTGGCGGACGCCGGGCACGAGAGCCTGACCCCGCAGGACTATGGCCGGCTCTGGCTCGCCATCGCGAAAGCGACCGACGACGAATTCTTCGGCCTGGCCGCGCGCCCGATGCGGCACGGCAGTTTCGCGCTGCTGTGTCATGCGGTGCTGCACGCGGGCACGCTCGGCAAGGCGCTGCGGCGCGCACTCCAGTTCCTGCGCGTGGTGCTGGACGACCCGCACGGCGAACTGACGGTCGTCGACGGCCAGGCGCAGATCGTGCTGACGGGCGCGCCCGCGCCTTACCCGGCCTTCGCGTACCGGACGTTCTGGCTGATCCTGCTGGGCGTGGCCTGCTGGCTCACCGGGCGTCGCATCCCGCTGCAGCGCATCGATTTCGCGTGCCCGCGCCCCGGGCAGCGCGCCGATTACCTGCAGTTCTTCGGCGTGCCCGTCCACTTCGACCAGCCGCAGTGCCGCCTTGTTTTCGACTCCGCCTGGCTCGACCTGCCCACGATCCGTTCGGAACAGGCGCTGAAAATCTTTCTGCGCGGGACGCCCGGCAATCTGCTCGTGCGCTACCGTCACGATGCCGGGTGGGTGGCAAAAATCCGCACCCACCTGAAGGCCACGCCTGCGGCGAGCTGGCCCGACTTCGACGCGCTGACCCGACAGTTGGGCACGACGCCCGCGACGCTGCGCCGCCGCCTGCGCAGCGAGGGGCAGAGCTTTGCTTCGCTCAAGGACGAGATGCGAAGCGCGCAAGCCCAGTCGCTGCTGCGCGAGAGCACGCTCAGCGTGGCCGAGATCGCAAGCGAACTGGGTTTTACGGAGCCGAGCGCATTTCATCGCGCGTTTCGCAAATGGACGGGCGCGAGCCCGGGCGCGTTTCGCCGCGACTTTCGCGAAGCCGGGCCGACGCGTTCGCCTTGATCGAGCCAGGTCGGCACGGCAATCGGGCGTAACGGTTTGGGGCGGTGGGCCATGGACGACGAGCATGGCTCGTCGAGCGGGCTATTGCCGCGTTCGCGTTTCGCGGCGCGCTTATATCACCGTGATGCGTCATCCACAAGTCATTGCGGGAATAAAAGTCTCTTCCGCATTCCCTGCTAATGCAATTGCGAATACGGACGTTAGTGATAGCTGTGATCTTCGTGTCCTGCACCGGCGTTGAACGGGCATGAGCGGACGTATCACAGATCCTCTGCTCCCAGCTACTGTCACCATGATAAAAAATGTCAGCATTCGTGCCCGCCTCGCGTTGGCGATGGGTTTTCTCGCAGCACTGTTGGTTGTCGGCGGTCTCATGGGAGTCGTGGGCGTCTTGATGAGCAATGGTGATGTCAAGCAGCTGTACGCCAGCCGCCTGGCCTCGTCGGAGGCTTTGAGCCAGTCGAACGTGGCGCTCTCCAGAGCGCGTCTTTGGCTGTATCGCATCGCGCTCGATCCCACCAGTCCGGACGTCGAACAGGAGACCCGCACCGCCCGCGAACTGCTCAGTACTTCGAAGAAGGCATGGGATGCCTATCGCGCGCTGCCTTTTTCGGGTCCCGAGGAGGCGCAGCGCGCGGCGGACGTCAACGGCAAGTTCGATGCATTCGTCGCGAACGGGCTCGACCTGATGTTCAGCGCGATTGCGACCCACGATGCCGTGAAAATTCCCGAAGTATGGAAAAGTCTTCCTCCTTCGCTGTTTATCGACGTGTCCGACGGCATGGATTCGCTGGGCGCGATCCAGGTCACGGCTGCGCGCGAGATGTTCGATGCCGCCCAGGCGCGATTTCACTGGTTTGTCGGGATCGCCGTCCTCGGTATCGCGATCGCGCTGGCCGCGGCTGCTCTCGCGTGGTGGTCGCTGCAACGGGCCATCGGTTTGCCCCT
Source organism: Paraburkholderia lycopersici (assembly GCF_900096975.1). Classification (GTDB taxonomy): domain Bacteria; phylum Pseudomonadota; class Gammaproteobacteria; order Burkholderiales; family Burkholderiaceae; genus Paraburkholderia; species Paraburkholderia lycopersici. The sequence goes on along the minus strand of NZ_FMYQ01000015.1, from coordinate 9,538 downwards.
CGCACGCGCGATGGAACACTTCAAGGCAATTGCAGACGGCGACTTGACGACGGACGTCGAGGTGCATTCGGGCGACGAAATGGGGCAGTTGATGTCCGGTCTGGACGCGATGCAAAGCAAGCTCGTTCGGACCATCGGCGCAGTGCGAGAAGGATCGCGGTCGATCAAAACCGCCAGTCAGGAAATTTCGGCCGGCAATCTCGACCTCTCGCAACGGACGGAAGAGCAGGCGGCGTCGCTTGAGCAAACGGCCGCGTCGATGGATGAACTGACTTCGACCGTTCGCCAGAACGCTGAAAACGCGAAGCAGGCCAACGAAGTGGTGAGAAGCACGGCGCAACTCACCGAGCGGGGCAATCAGGCGACGCAGGAAGTCGTGCAAACGATGCGAGGCCTCTCCGATTCGTCGGGAAAGATCGCCGAAATCATCGGCGCCATCGAAGGCATCGCATTTCAGACCAATATCCTGTCGCTGAACGCGGCCGTCGAGGCGGCCCGGGCCGGCGAACAGGGACGCGGCTTCGCGGTGGTCGCCGGCGAGGTGCGCTCGCTTGCGCAACGGAGCGCGACGGCGTCGAGGGAAATCAGGGATCTCATTACCGACTCCCTGAAGCGCGTCGAAGCCGGTGCGCGGCAAGCCGACAGCGCGATCGGCACCATGGAAGCAATACTCGATTCGGTCAAGAGCGCCAGTTCGCTGATGAGCGAGATCACCTCGGCATCGGAAGCTCAATCGAAGGACATCGAACAGGTCAATCAAGCCGTTTCCGAAATGGATCGTGTGACCCAGCAAAATGCGGCGCTGGTGGAGCAGGCATCGGCGGCAGCCCTGTCGCTGAAGGAGCAGGCGAGCCAGCTGGAGAACGCTGTTTCGATATTTCTCGTCGCCAGGAATTGAACCAGAAAGCGGCTATCGGGACCTGCGCGTAGACGCGGGTCCTTCCTTTCGACGAGATCGAGCCGCGTCTCTCAAAGAAGCGCCCAATATCGGTATATCGAATCGGGAACGCTCCGACGCGGCGCGATTGCCGCGATTCCTTCATATTTTGAAAGGCACTGATTCACCGCTCGCAATTTGTTCCTGGACAAGGACACTTTATGCTCCGGGCCGCGGAATCATGCTCAAACGCCGGTTTCATCCAGTTCGCGCGCAGTTTATCGGCGTCCGCATCGCCCTGTGGGGCCGAGCTTGAAAACTTGCAGCAGATAGAAGGTCGGATGGATACGTTACAGAATATGCGGGCGTTCGTTTGCGTCGTGGAGTCGGGGAGCTTCACGGCAGCGGCCAGATCGCTGGGTTCGACAACGGGCGCAATTTCACGAGCGGTCTCGGAACTCGAAGCCCATTTGCGCACGCGACTCCTCAATCGCTCGACGCGCCACCTCGGGCTTACCGAGACGGGCGAACGCTACAAAATCCGCTGCGAAAAAATCCTCGCGGATGTAAACAGCGCCGAAGAGGAAGCCAGCTTCGCCCGCGAGCGCCCCATGGGCGTGCTGCGCATGCATAGCTTCGCAAGCCTTGGCAAGCAGTATGTGCTGCCCGCGCTATCGATCTACCGAACCTTGTATCCCGAGGTCACGATCGAACTCACGCTTTCGCAGGACATGCCCGATCTGTTCGAAGGCACCAGTGACGTCTCGGTCGTCACGGCGCCCGCGCTGCCCAACTCCGATATGGTTTCCCATCAACTGGGGTCAGTTTGCAGCATTCTTTGCGCCTCTCCTGCCTATGTGAATGCTCACGGGGCGCCACGGAAGCCGTCGGATCTATTGCGCCATAACTGCCTGATTCTGAAAACGCCGTCTGAGCGCGGGAATTGCTGGGCTCTCGAGGGGCCGGACGGAAGTATCGAAATGCGCGTGGACGGCCCCGTCAAGATCAACATGGCGGAATCGCTTGCGATGGCGATCGGGGAGGGCATGGGTATCGGCGTATTGCCTGTCTACGCCGCGATCGAAGGTCTGCAAAACGGCACGCTCGAACGCGTGCTGCCTCAGTACGTTTTGCAGAGAAGCAACGTCTACGCGCTTTATCCGTCACGCAAATTCGTCGACGCGAAAACGCGTACATGGGTGGACTTTCTCCGCGCTCATCTTCCGCAGTTCATCGAGCGCGACATGGATCTTCTCGACGAAATCACGCCTGCGCCGGTGGGCCGGTCCTAAAGCGCGCCGACGCGTGCCGGCTTGCCCAGCACTTCGTCGCATACGGCAAGCCATGCGCGTGCGGCGTGCGACATATAGCGATCCGGGGACCAGATGTGCATGAGCGTCCAGTCGAGCGCGGGCTCCGTCACCCGCGCGAGCGCGAGATTGCTGACGTCAAGGCGCGCGAGAAACGGTTCGGGCAGGAATGTCGTGCCCAGCCCAGCCGCCGCCATCGCGGCAAGAAAGTCCCAGTGCCCGCTCCTCGCCACGATATGCGGCTCGATGCCGGCTTCGCGAAATGCCGCATGAAGGCGGCGGGTCAGGGCAAATCCGTCGTCGAGAAGGATTAGCGGCTGTCCTTTCATCGCCGCGAGCCGGACGGTGCGGCGCCCCGCCCACGGCACCTCGCGCGGCCCCACGGCCCAGATCGTGTAGCGCGCAATCACGCGCGTGGCGAGCTTTTCCTGGCTGCTTCCCGGCAGCAACACGGTCGCCCCGACCTCCAGTTCACCCGCGACGACCTTCTGCTCGAGCAACTGCCCACCATGTTCGGCGAGCCGCAGTTCGAGCTTCGGATAACGTTGCTGAAAGGCTCTGACCGCAGCCGGAAAAAACAGGTTGCCCATCGGCGGCATGCCGACGGTTAGCTGGCCACGGCCAAGCTGCGCGACGTCGGCGACTTCCAGTTGCAGTTCGCGAATCACCGACAACGCCTGCAACCCGCGCTCGTAAACCACACGCCCCACGTCGGTGAGCTGGACCTGTCTGCCATCGCGGATCAGCAGCGGTTGACCGACTTCGTCCTCAAGCTGCCGCACCATCTTGCTGATTGTCGACTGGGTGACAAAGACAGCCGCCGCCGCCTGGGTGAAGCTGCCCAATTGAACGGTTTCGACAAAGTAGCGCAGCGCGCGGATATCGATGGGCATGTCACTAACGCCATGGTATGAAAAAAACGACTGGAATCTATGACATTAAATCACATTCTGCATCGATGAATCTTCATTAAACTTCATGGTGTATGGAGCCGGTCGCGCGTCATTCATCGTACGGATAGCGTCGTATCGGCAACAAGTCCTATATCAAAGGAGGCAGAAGTGCTTGAGGAGCGGATTCGCCTGGCGCAGCTTCGCGACAGGATAATGACGGCAGAGGAGGCCGCATCGCTGGTTCTTGACGGCATGACCGTCGGCATGAGCGGCTTTGGCGCCGCCGGTGATTGCAAGGCAGTCCCGCTTGCGCTGGCTGAACGGGCCCGCAAGCAGTCGCTGCAGATTACGCTGATGACGGGTGCATCAGTGGGGTACGAGGTCGATGGCGTGCTTGCCGAGGCAGGCGCGATTCGTCGGCGCATGCCTTTTCAATCGGACCGGACACTGCGTAAGCAGATCAACGCCGGCGACGCGATGTTCATCGACCTGCACCTCTCGGAAATGGCGGAGCAGCTGCGAGACGGATACCTCGGACCGGTCGACGTCGCGGTGATCGAAGCAGTGGCGGTTAGCGAAGCCGGGATCGTGCCGACGATGTCAGTCGGTAATTCAGCGGTGTTCGCCGCGCTCGCGAAGAAGGTTATCGTCGAGATCAACCTGGACATGCCGCTCGAACTCGAGGGACTGCATGACGTTTATCTGCCGCTGTCCCGTCCCAATCGCGAGCCTATCCCGCTGACAAACGCTGCACAGCGAATCGGCCTTCCGTATATTCCACTGGACCCCCAAAAGATTGCCGCGATCGTCGTCACGCGCAAGGGCGACAGCCCCAACAAGGTGCTTCCGCCGGATGCCGACACCACGCAGATCGCCGGGCACCTGAGCAGCTTTTTCGCGCACGAAGTTCGCGCGGGTCGGCTTGGCGCCTCGTTGCAGCCGCTTCAGGCCGGTGTCGGCTCCATCGCAAATGCGGTGCTGCACGGTCTCGTCGATTCGGGGTTTAGCGGCTTGCGCATGTATTCCGAGGTGCTTCAGGACGGAGCGATCGAGTTGCTCGATGCGGGGTGTGTCGACTTCGCGTGTGCGTCCGCGATCATGCTGTCGAGCGAATATCAGACCCGCTTTTTCGAGGGGCTGGACCGCTACCGCTCGCGCGTCATGCTGCGGCCGCAGGAGATCAGCAATCATCCGGAGGTTATTCGCCGGCTGGGCATCATCGCGGTGAACACCGCGCTCGAATGCGACATCTACGGTAACGTGAACTCGACGCACGTCGGCGGCACGCACATGATGAACGGCATCGGGGGCTCGGGCGACTTCGCGCGCAATGCTTACCTGTCGGTGTTCGTCACGAAGTCGCTGGCGAAGGACGGCGACATTTCGAGCGTCGTCCCGATGGTGTCGCACGTCGACCATATCGGGCAGGATGTCGACGTCATCGTCACCGAGCACGGGTTGGCCGACCTGCGCGGCCTCGCGCCGCGCGAACGCGCGCAGCAGATCATCACGCATTGCGCCGACCCGCTCTACCGGGACGCACTGCGCGATTACGTGGCAAAGGCAAGTAAGCGCGGCGGACAAACACCCCATCTGATCGAAGAAGCGCTCGCATGGCACGCGCATTATCGTGAGCGCCACAGCATGCGACCTGATCAGACCTTGCCTCAGGCTTCGCAACCGGTCGCCGAACCCGCCTGAAGGTAAATGGCGCGGCGTAGTTGGGCGGCCGTAGGTGGACCATAGCCAGGCATCCCACATACGGTTTCGCCGCAGCGGGCAGGATCGGCGGACCGGCAAGGAACCCGCGCCCATCGTTTGGTCATCTGCCCACGTGCTCGCGCATGGCTTGCGCCACCGCATCGCGCACGCACGCGGTCAGCAACTCGGAAGCGCGTGTGTGGGGCACGCGTGCCGGGCGCGCAATTACGAGCGGCTGGATTACGGTCGCTTCACGTAACGGCCGCTCGACGACGAGGGCCGTCTGCACGACGGTCGGACTTTGCGTGATCAGCAACGACACGCCGAGGCCGGCCGCCACCATCGCACGCACGAGTTCGATGGATGCAGCCCGATAGCGTACGTCGGGCGAGAGGCCATGCTGCCAGAACGGCGCCATCAAAAAGTCGCGACTCTGCGGCAAATCAATCTGGATAAAAGGCTGCGCAGCGAGCTCGTGCAGCGAGACCGCGCGGCGCCGCTTCGCCAGCGGCGAGTCGCCCGGCAAGAGCGCATAGGGTTTGAGTTCCGCGAGACATTCGCGCTCGATATCGCCGGGCAGGCCCACGTCGTACATGAGCGCGAAATCGATCAGACGCTTGTGCAGCCATTCGTCGAGTTGCGCGAGATCGCCCTCCCGGAACTGGACGGTGAGACCCGGATAGCGCGTTTGCGCGAGTTTAAGCACGCGCGGCAGATAGACGGGCGCGATCGTGCGGAATACGCCGATCTGCACGAGACCCCGATCGCCTTCCCCCACGTCGTCGGTAGCGAAGGCCGAGGCCGACGCGAGCAGGTGCCGAGCCTCGTCCAGCTTACGCTGCCCGAATTGCGTGAGCGTCATGCGCGTGCCTGCGCCGCGCGTGAAAAGCGGCGCGTCGAATAGCGCTTCCAGTTCACGAATCGCCACGGAGATCGAAGGCTGCGAGACGTTCAGCTGTTTCGCGGCGGTAGTCGTGCTGCCCGTTTCGGCCGCGGTGACGAAGTAGCGCAGGAGCCTGAGCGACAAAGCCATAGGTTTTTCATATAGCTCTTAATTTATTCCAGTATTTTATCTTATTGCCTGTCCAGCTCAGAATCAGCTCACCAACCGAACGGGTTGGCCGTACTGGAGGAAGACGCTGTGACACTGCCCGCGCTGCCGCTCGACGGCATTCGTGTGATCGACTTTTCCCGTGTTCTCGCGGGGCCGCTATGCTCCGCGCTGCTCGGCGACCTGGGCGCCGAGGTTATCAAGATCGAGCCGCCCACCGGCGACGACTACCGCGCGATTGGCCCATTTTCCGGGGGCGAAAGCGGACTCTTTCACGCGATGAACCGCAACAAGCAAAGCGTCGTGATCGACCTGAAGCGCGACGAAGGTCGTGCGCTCGCGCAGGCGCTCTGCGCGCAGGCCGACGTGGTCGTGGAGAACTTTCGGCCGGGCGTAGCCGAACGCCTTGGCATCGGCTACGCGGAACTTTCCGCGCGGCATCCCGCGCTCGTCTACGCAAGCGTTTCGGGCTTCGGCCAGACCGGCCCCGAATCGCATCGTCCTGCGTACGACATCATCCTGCAAGCCATGTGCGGTCTCATGGATGTGACCGGCTCGCCCGACGGCGCGCCGACGTTGGTGGGCGATTCGATTTCGGACGCGGTCAGCGGCCTGTTCGCCTCGTGGGGCGTGCTGGCCGCTCTGCTTGCACGCGAGCGCACCGGCAAGGGCACGCACGTGGATGTGGCGATGTTCGACGCGACGCTCGGCCTCACCGCCGGCATGGTCGCCCGCTACGCGACCAGCGGCGTCGCACCGCGGCGCGTGGGCAACCGGCACGCTTCGTCGGCGCCATTCGGCGCCTATCGTGCGAAAGACGGCTACTTCGTGGTGGCCGTGCTCAACAATCGTTTGTTCGAGCGCTTCGCTCACGCGATAAGTCATCCTGAACTTATCGACGACGCGCGCTTTGCCGACGATGCAATGCGCAGTGAAAACGAAGCCGCGTTGCGCGCGTGCATCGAGTCATGGGCCGAACTCCATAGCGTTGCGGAGGTCAACGCGCGGCTGAGCGACGTGGGCATTCCGGTCGCGCCGATCCAGAATATCAGCGAGGCGCTGGAAAGCGAGCAGGCGCGTGAGCGTGGACTTCTGATCGAAACGAGGAGCGCCGACGGCGGCACATTGCGTCTGCCGAGGCAACCGGTTCACTTCTCGGCGTGGCCCGGCACGCGAACCACGCGTGCGCCAGGACTTGGGGAACACACGCAGCAAGTGCTGGAAAAATACCTTGATTTGGACACCGAACGTGTCGCTGCCTTGCGTGAAAGCGGCGTGCTCGGCCATGAGCACGCGGACGCAGCAGGTGCGCGAAGCGAAATGATCAGGAACGCGAATAATGCGTAAGAGAATGGGTGTTACCGACGCCGATGTCGAGATCTCGGAAGCCATTCGGCGATTCGCGCAAGCGGAACTGGCGCCGCATGCGGCAGAAATCGACCGGGAAGAAATTTCCACGACACGCTACGTTCCCGCGCTCGCCGATCTGGGCGTGATGGGCATGAATCTGCCGGAGCGGTGGGGCGGCGTTGGCGCGTCGCCTGCCGCGATCGTTCTCGCGCTGGCGGAGATTGCGGCCGCGTGCGCGTCCACTTCATCCATGATCGGCGCCCACTATCTCGCGACCGATTCGATCCTGATCGGCGGCGACGACGCACTGCGGGCGCGCTACCTGCCGGACGCGGCGACCGGCGTGAAACTCGGCGCATTCGCGCTGACGGAACCGCAAGCCGGTTCCAATCCGGCGGGAATGACGACGCTGGCAGTACGCGAGCGCGATGGCTATCGCCTGCGCGGCGTGAAGCATTTCATTTCGAACGCAGCGGCGGCGCAATTCATCGTGGTCTATGCGAAGACCGCGCCCGAACTCGGCACACGGGGAATCAGCGCCTTTGTGGTGGACCGCGATACGCCGGGCGTGTCGGTGTCGTCCGCGGAAATGCTGATGGGTATCAGGGGTGCGCCCGCGCACGAAGTCGCGCTCGACTGCTTCGTGCCGGCCATGAACCGGCTGGGCGAAGAGGGCACAGGCTTTCGTACGGCAATGAAAGTGCTCGACAACAGCCGCCTCGACGTGGCGGCGACGAGTCTCGGCCTTGCGGAGGCCGCGTTGGCCGATGCCGTGGAGTGGGCGAAGACGCGGCATGTCGGCAATGAATTGCTGGCTGACAAGCAAGGCTTGCAATGGAAATTTGCGGACATGAAAACCCACCTCGAGGCTGCGTGGCTCCTGACGCTGCAGGCAGCCGTGCGGCGCGCGGCAGGCGAGCCGTTCACGGAAGCAGCGTCGATGGCAAAGCTCTATGCGTCGGAGATGGTGGGATTCGTCGCCGATGCCGCGCTGCAAATGCACGGCGGCTACGGCTTCACGCGCGAGATGCGGATCGAGCGGCTGGTGCGCGATGCACGGATTCTGCGCATCTACGAGGGGTCATCGGAGATTCAGCGGACGGTCATTGCCCGATCGATCCTGGCGTAACGGCAGCCAATGGAAGGGGTGAGAAAGTGAAAGTCCTTGTGCCAGTCAAACGCGTAGTCGATTACAACGTGAAGGTCCGTGTGAAGTCGGACGGCACGGGCGTCGACATCGCCAACGTGAAGATGTCGATGAACCCGTTCGACGAAATCGCCGTGGAAGAAGCAGTGCGGTTGAAGGAAGCCGGTGTCGCGACCGAAGTGATCGCGGTGTCCGCAGGGGTCGCCCAGGCGCAGGAAACGCTGCGCACGGCGCTCGCCATCGGCGCGGATCGCGCGATCCTCATCGAGTCCAGTGAAGACCTCCAGCCGCTCGCGGTCGCCAAGCTCCTGAAGGCGCTGGTCGACAGGGAGCAGCCTTCGCTGGTCATCCTCGGCAAGCAGGCCATCGACGACGATTCGAACCAGACCGGCCAGATGCTCGCCGCGCTGGCCGGCTTGCCGCAGGCCACCTTCGCGTCGAAGGTGGTCGTGGCTGACGGCAAGGCCACCGTGTCGCGCGAAGTGGATGGGGGTGCGGAAACGCTGTCGCTGACGCTCCCCGCAGTGGTCACGACGGACCTGCGCCTGAACGAGCCGCGCTACGTGACGCTGCCGAACATCATGAAGGCGAAGAAGAAGCCGCTCGAAACGATCAAGCCCGGGGACCTCGGCGTGGACGTGACGCCGCGTCTGAAGACACTGAAGGTTGCCGAGCCGCCCAGGCGTTCGGCCGGCGTGAAGGTGCCGGACGTGAAGACGCTGGTCGAGAAGCTGAAGACGGAAGCCAAGGTGCTGTAAGGGGAGCTGAAAAAATGACGAATCTGGTAATAGCCGAACACGACAATCAGTCGATCAAGGCCGCGACGCTGAACACGGTTGCGGCAGCACAGAAGATCGGTGGCGACGTGCACGTGCTGGTCGCGGGCCACAACGCACAGGGCGCAGCCGACGCGGCCGCGAAGATCGCGGGCGTGGCGAAGGTGCTGCTGGCCGATGCGCCGCAACTCGAAGCGGGTCTCGCGGAAAACGTCGAAGCGACGGTTCTCGCGATCGCGAAGAATTACTCGCACATCCTCGCTCCGGCGACGGCGGCGGGCAAGAACGTCGCGCCGCGCATCGCCGCGAAGCTCGACGTCGCGCAGATCAGCGACATTACGGCAGTCGATTCGCCCGACACGTTCGAGCGCCCGATCTACGCGGGCAACGCGATCGCGACGGTGCAATCGGCGGATGCGGTGAAGGTCATCAC
>NZ_FMYQ01000053.1 GCF_900096975.1 Paraburkholderia lycopersici | reverse complement strand
TGCACTGCAAGACCTGCGACATCAAGGACCCGACGCAGAACATCGTCTGGGTCACGCCGGAAGGCGGCGGCGGACCGAATTATCCGAACATGTGAACGCCATCGGAGTCGTACCGCAGCGGCCACGCGCTTTGCGGCGTCGGTTACTCAGTATTCCCTGGCTTCGTTTCCAAGCCTCTTGCGGGAACTGCGTCACGGACCTCGCAGGCGCCGCGTACTGCACGCTGGCAATTTCCGCGGAAACTCCGCTCAGCCATACCGCTGCAAGGCGCCGCTGGACGCGGCGCACGAGGCGGCCCATGAATTTCGGGAGGAATCGGAGTTGGACGGACACCTAACCGCGACCACCCAATCCACTCTCCTGCAAGGCCTCGCGGCAGCCCTTGCCGGTCTTCAGGTCGCCGCCCACCACGCTCAGCCCAAAAACCCGGATGTTGAGCCGCTTATTAACATCGCCCAAGCGGCCCGCGAGCAACGGATACTCGTGCTCCAACCACGCCCTCGGCCCATTGGCGAATTTCTCGTGGTCAACGAAGTCCCAGGCACTGACGATCGATACGCGAGGACGTTCACCATCCGGGCGATCAACGAGCGAAATCTCGAGAAAGCGAATCAGCTCACACAGCATGACCTGCATCGGCAGTCCTGGGTCCTCTGGCATCCGAACCTTGGACATCATCCTCTTCAAGGTGACCCAGTCGAGCGGCCGAACATCCTGAGCGGAGCCGCCTCGCGCGAACAGCAATGCGCCGTGGACACGACTCAGTTCGTCCATCCAATCTGTCGATATCTCGAAGGGCTTGACTGCATTGAGCCATAGCTCGCCAGCGATATCGGGGATAACGATCAAGGTCTCCGGGCCGCTCTTCTCTTCCGCGACAACCACTTCGAAATCGCGGCGCGCGTCGGCATGCTCCGTTTGTGATTCAGCTAGCGCGCGCTGTTCCCGCGTCGGCCACCGTCGATTACACGTCCGTCAGTCAATCCGAAAAAAACCAGGTGTGACCGGACACGCCCTGCTTGCGGTGTTGCCTGATCGCCGTTTGCCACGCGATCAGCTCACCCTTATATTCGAGAATCCTTTCGCCAGGTGCGATCGCCTGTAGCGCGAATACGCCCCGTCCGTGCACGGACGAACGCCTGACCATCACACGTCGTTGCATGACCTGTTTTCTCCTCTTCTTTTTACTAGAGAATGAAAGGGATTTCCCCGTCCCGAGACTGCGGTGGAAGCCGCGAGTCGGCATCAATGTGCCAAGGTGAAGTTGCGAACGTTCATCGACTCCAGAGAGAGGGGAAGTCCCTTTCATTCTCCAAGCTCTGTTGCCAGCCTGCGGTCTTTGCGGGCTGGCAATGGGACAGCCATGGCGCCTCGACAACGTTTTTTACGGGTGCCGCCTTCGCCCTTATGGCGCTCTTCTCCTGCGCATTCGCTACGTAAGCTGATTCACATCGCGGCTGACGCATGCCTTGTATACCCTGCATTCCACCCCTCCCGTTTTTCTTGATCAGCATCAACTGACGAGTGCCTTCGACGCCTAATCTCGACTGTATGACGACGCACGTCGCGAGACTGAGAAGGAGACACTCATGGCAGTCAACAAACCCGTGCCTGCCCCTGCAGGGAGGATGCCGGCATTGTCATCGAGCGGCTTTCACATTGCATTTGTGCTTGCCTGGCTCTTCGCCCTGCTGTTCTATTTCATGCAGTACGCCGTGAGATCGGCGCCGAGCGTCATGCTGCCGGAATTACGCACAGCCTTCGGCCTGACAACGCTTGGAGTCAGCTCGCTACTTGGCCTGTACTACTACACATATTCTACGTTCGCGATTGTTGCCGGCGCGTCACTCGATAGATGGGGCGCGAAGTACACGATGCCAGCCGGCGTATTCTGCCTCGCCGCCGGCATCACGATGTTCGGGCTCGGGAGTTCGTCGGCCGCCAGCGCTGGACGTTTGCTGCAGGGAGCCGGCGCAGCATTTGCGTTCGTCGGCGCGGTGTACCTAGCTTCGCATGGCTTTCCCAAAAAATACCTGGCAACGGCGATCGGCTTTACCCAGTGCCTTGGCATGCTCGGCGGCTCCGCCGGGCAATTCGCCGTCGGCCCACTCGTTCATGGGCCTATCACGTGGCAACAGTTCTGGCTCTTCGCCGGGCTGGTGACGGTCGCGATCGCCGTAGCGCTCCTGCTGGTGACCCCGCATCAGGATCCGTCCGAGCATTCGAAGACCAGCGTCTGGCGCATGTTCTCACCCTACAAGACGGTGCTGGCCAATCCGCAGTCATACCTCTGCGGGCTGTGCGCAGGCCTGCTGTTCCTGCCGACCACCGTCGGCGACATGATCTGGGGTGTGTCGTTTCTCCGCGAGGGCTGGCACGTCGCCTATGCCGAGGCCGTGAATCGCGCATCGATGGTGCCGCTCGGCTGGGTGATCGGCTGCCCTGCGCTTGGCTATCTCGCGGACCGCATGGGCCGCCGCAAGCCGGTCATGTTCGCCGGCATGGTGATCATGCTGCTCGCGCTCCTTGCCATCCTGTATCTGCCGCCGAACAGCGTGCCCCACTTCGTGCTGGGTCTGGCACTCGGCATCGGATCCGGTGCAGCGATGATTCCGTACACCGTCATCAAGGAAGTCAATCCGGACGAAGTCAAGGGCAGCGCCACGGGAGCCATCAACTTCCTCGTATTCGTGATGAGCGCGTTTGCGGCGCCCGCCTTCGGCTGGTGGCTGCAGCGGCTTGCGCACGGCGGCGAGCTCACGCTTTCAGTGTTCAAGACCGGTGGCAGCGTGGGTATCGCAGCCGTGGTTATCGCCGCCCTGCTCGCGCTCTTCATCAGGGAAACGGGCTCAGCGGTACTCGAAAGCAAGTAACCCTCATCGAAGCTGGCCCGAGGCCGCAAGGTCTGCGCCACCTCGACCGAAATCCAGCCTTTGCCCAGCGAGGTCAGATATGGAACGTGAAATCTTCCACCGTCTCCTGCGCGACATGATGCTGTCGCGCGTATTCGAGGAAAGCGCAGCCGAAGCGTATACGAAGGGAAACATCGTCGGATTCCTACACCTGTATCCGGGCGAGGAAGCCGTGGGAGCGGGTGTGATCAATGCAACCAGTCCCTCGGACTATATCGTGAGCGCCTATCGCGAACATGCGCACGCACTTGTGCGAGGCGTTCCGCCGCGTCAAGTCATGGCCGAACTGTTCGGCCGCGCAACCGGCATGTCCAGCGGAATGGGAGGCTCGATGCATATGTTCGATCGGGGGCTCCGGTTCATGGGTGGCTACGCCATTGTTGGTGAAACCTTTCCGGTTGCAGTCGGCATAGGCTACTCGATTGCGATGCGCAGGCTCCCCGAAGTTGCTGTGTGCTTTTGCGGCGATGGTGCCATGAACCAGGGCACGCTGCATGAATCGCTCAACATGGCTGGGCTATGGCGCCTGCCGGTGCTTTTTGTCTGTGAGAACAATCACTACGCGATCGGCACGGAGGTCCATCGCCACTCAGCGGTGCCGGAACAGTACAGGCGCGTGGCAGCCTATAACATTCCTGCCGAGAAGGTCGACGGCATGGACGTGCTCAAGGTCTATGAAGCGGCGCGACACGCCATGGATCGCATCCGCAATGGCGGCGGCCCGCAGTTCATCGAATGTGAAACCTACCGGTATAGAGGTCATTCGATGGCCGATCCGGGCAGCTATCGTCCGGCTGTCGAAGTCAAGGCTTGGCAGGCCATTGATCCACTCGCGATCGCCGCACGACACATGGAATTGCGATATCCGACGACTGCCGAGCTTGCGGAGATCGGAGCCGATAACGTTGGCCGGCTAACCCAACATCTTCTTACCGAGGGGCACATCGAGCAGGTCGAAATCGATGCGATGAGGGCGGAAATCCAGCAAAGAGTCGCGGACGCGGTTCAGTTCGCACAGGAGAGCGCACAGCCGACCATGGACGACGCATGGCGTCACCTGCATTGCAACCGTCGTCACGAAGTGCTCATCTAGGGGAAGCCAAATGGCGGAAGAGATGCTCTACTGGCAGGCGCTCAACCGGGCGCTCGATGCCGAAATGGAAAGCGACGAAGCCGTATTCGTGCTGGGGGAGGACGTGGGTCTGTACGGCGGCAGCTATCGTGTGACGGAAGGCCTTTACGCCAAATACGGCGAGTGGCGTGTGCGAGACACACCGATCTCCGAGAACAGCTTTACCGGTCTGGGCGTTGGCGCCGCATTGACCGGTATGCGGCCGGTCGTGGAGATCATGACCGTCAACTTCGCGCTGCTGGCGCTCGATGCGATTGTCAATATGGCCGCAAAAGTGCCCTTCATGTCGGGCGGCCAGTTTCCAATGCCGCTCGTGGTGCGGGTTCCGGGCGGTATCGCCCGGCAACTCGGCGCCCAGCATGCGCAGCGTTTCGAATCGATGTTCATGAATGTGCCGGGACTACGGCTCGCGATTCCGGCAACCCCGCAGGATGCATACTGGCAACTGCGCCAGGCGATCGCGAGTGACGAGCCAATTGTGCTCCTTGAGCATGAATTGCTGTATTTCAGCAAGGGAGCGGTCGACATGCTCGCCGATCCTCCGCCCATGCATCGGGCCATCGTGCGGCGCACCGGGCGCGATATCACGATCGTGAGCTATTCACGCATGGCGATGCTCGCACTGGATGCGGCGACAGATCTTGCAAAGGACGGCATCGAGGCAACCGTCATCGACCTGCGCAGTCTGCGGCCGATCGACTGGGACACCTGCGTGGAATCGGTTACCCGTACGCGCCGGCTATTGATTGTCGAAGAGGATTCCCGCTTCGGCGGCGCCGGTGCAGAGATCGCTGCTGAATTGGGAGAGCGCTGCTTCGCGTCGCTCGATTCACCGCCGTTCCGTCTGGGCGGGCTCGATTTGCCGACGCCATTCAACGGCGCACTCGAGGCAGCCAGCATTCCGCGGACAGCCGATATTGTCGAAGCGGCGCGTGCGCTTTGCCAGCCGCGGTAACGTATTGGGGAGTACTGCGATGAAACGGCCCATCACGATGCCAGCCCTCTCGGACACGATGAGCAACGGGACGCTCGTCAGGTGGCTGAAGCAGGCCGGCGATCCAGTCAAGTCCGGTGAGGTCATTGCGGAGGTGGAAACCGATAAGGCTATCATGGAGGTTGAAGCGTTTCACGATGGCATCCTCGCCGGACCTCTGGCGGACGCCAACCGTGAGTATCCTGTCGGGCAGGTCATCGGATATATCGACCATAAAGCTGTCCTGACGGCGAGCGAGCGGACACCAGAGGCGGCCGTGGCGCCGCCCGTCGTACTACCCCCACAGGCGCAGCCGATGCCGCCGCCAGCGTCGGCCGTCATGGCCGCTAAGGGCTCTCAAGCGGAATCGCCTCCACCGCCCGTTATCGAAGCGCAGCCCTCCTCGTCTGCTGTCTTTGCCGCTGCAGCCGCGGCGCGAATACAGCCGGCCCATGTTGCGCGCAGCGGCAGCGACGTTGCGCCGGGCAGTAGCGAGCGGGATCTCGAAGCGCGAGCCGCACCAATAGCGACTCCCGCCCCGCCCGCACAAACTCCGCCGCTCACGCCGACAGACCCGGCCAGGCATCTTCCGGGGCTCGACCTGGATGCCGGACCGCCGTACCGGATCGTACCTGCGCCAGGTCTCCGGGCAGCGGTAGCGCGCAACATGGCTGCCAGCACGGCGACCCCAACGTTTCATGTGACCGCTTCAATGCCATTCGGGCCGTTGATGCGCACGGCCGAAGAGCACAAGACGTCGTTGACATTACTCCTCGTGTGCGCGTGCGCGAAAACCATCGCCACGCATCCGGTATTCAACAGCACGTACACACCGGTGGGACTCGCGCAGCGCGAGCGAATCGATATCGGGATTGCCATTGATGGTCCCGACGGTCTCGTTGCGCCTGTGCTGCGCGACGTTGCGATGCGCACGCATGGCGAGCTCGCCAACGACTGGTCGGCGTTGCGCGACAAGGCGCTATCGCGTCGCCTCGCTTTGGCCGACTACCGTGGGGCGACGTTTTACATATCGGATCTAGGCACGTTTGCGATCGTTCACGCGTTCGACTCGATCGTTCCGCAGGGCGCCGCCGCGATTCTCTCAGTTGCTGCCGCGCGCGACGGCGAGGCGTTTGTCACACTCAGTTGCGATCATCGGGTCGTGTTCGGCGCCGACGCTGCACGCTTCCTCCAAACCCTGCAAGGATGGCTGGCCGATCCGCAAAAGCTGCTATAGACCTAACACAGGGTTGCGATGCCGCCGACGATTGCAAGATCAGGAAAAGGAGTGCTCTTCATGCGAACCCGTCCGTACCGCACACAAGATCTTGGCGGTCGCAACTTACGACATACCCGCAAATTCCTGCTTTCGCTACCGGGGCGGGCGGCGCCATTACCGGGATTACGACGCCCTCATTTCGCTGGGCGACCCGGGCGCGATTTGCCATACAGCGATTTATCATGCGCCGCCATCCGGTGGTGCATGATAAATCGCCGTTCGCATCGGGTCACCTCAATACCGTACGGTTGATGCGTGCTGTTGATCAGATCGGGCTCGTGAGGCGGATGAATCGCCAGAATTGGCTTTCGGTACAGATCATTCGGAATCCTTGTCGATGCCTGTCTCGTGCGCTATCGCTCGCGGCTTTCGTTGCGTAGAAGTCAGACTGGACACATGGAGAAGCGCGAAAACGGCTCAACCACGCTGCCGGGCATAACACGTCGCACCGCGATGCCCGTGCGTTTCCATGATCAGGTACTCGGGTTTGTACCGCAGACCGTATCACCAAAGGCATTTAGCAATATCCCCGGTCACGGTCACGTTCTTCATGAACGCGGCATCTGTAGCGATGTCGGCGCACTTCGAGCGCGTGCACCGCTTCGTCCAACGATGCATACCCGTGGCCACTGAAAGCTTGTTCAAGCCAAGCCATGTGATGCCATGTATCCGGAAACACCGGCGTCCAATCGAATACACAATCGCTACTCAAGTTCGCGCAGGTGAGCTTCGGCAATCCGGATCGCCTCATGCACCGACGCACTCAATCGACGGCGCACGTGTACCAGAGCGAGCGGCCCATGGCCGCCGACAACACGACCGACGCCAGGCGAATTAAATCTCGACGGTCTTGCTCTGGCACATCGCTGCATGCCCAAGATCGAGGTGGCGTTTGACATTGACGCGAGCGGCATCGTGAATGTCTCGGCTCGCGACAGCGCGACGGCCCGCGCGCAGTCGATCCAGATCAGCGATTCGACGCGCCTCGCGGAAGACGTCAAGAAGCGCATGATCAATGAGGCCGAGTAGTACGCGCAAGCGGACAGGAAGCACCGAAAGATGCCGCACCTCCATCCGGTAGTGGTGACAATCCTCTTCGCTGCGTTTAGTCGAGACCCGGAAGCTTCCAGATCAACGCGTCACTACCGGTGGCATGTAACCTTGGCAGCTACTTACGGGCATGCTCGCGATATGGTGACGCCGCCCGTGAACGACGGCCTCTCGGCATTCGCTCGGAATTGAGCGGCCAGCGCGGCCGCGCCCTTCGAACCTCAGGCCGCTTTGGCGAGACTGCAAAGTGATGGGCAATGTCCGGTCAGCTCGCATTCCCTGGCTCCCGAGATGACAGATGCGGGGTGTTGCTGAACGCACAGAGGCGTCCGTCAGCGATGTGAACCAGGCGCGTTCAGGCATTTGCCCATTAGCTTACCGGGCCGACTTAGTAAGGTTTGGCCGAGACAGCACGGCGGACGTTGATATCGTCGGCCTTTGCTGCACAGGGTCAAGGGGACCGAGCAACAGCCAGATACTTACGCTTGGCCTCGACCGATACGCACTGGTCCAGATACTTGCACGCCGGGCACCAGCAGCCTGCCAGCACGGCCATCGGCGACGTTGACCAGACATGGCCCCTCGCGCACTCCCATTCGAGCTTCGTCGTGACGTTCACGTAGGCGTCCGAGAGGCAGCGTCCGCCGCGTTCCCGAGCGATCTCGTGCATTTCCCCGATGGTGTGATTGGAGCGTTCCGCACGGGCGCAGACGGGGCACCACGAGCCGCCTTTGATATTGGCGGGGCTGGCGGCCCAAGCATGGCCGCGTTTGCAGCGCCAGCGCAACGGCTGCGCGCTCGTCCCGTAGGCATCGGACAGACATTCGCCACCGCGACCGGTGGCCAGCGCACGCATCTCCCCCAGCCTTTCGACGCGGCGTTCCTGTTTTGTGCAGGCAGCACACCAGATGCCGTTGCGCACCCGAGCGTGCGAGGTGATCCATTCATGACCTGCGGCACAGCGCCAGTGCAGTTTGCCTGTTGGGCCCGCGTATTCATTCGAGAGGCATTGGCCACCGTGCCGTGCCGCGAGCGCGCGCATGTCCTCGATGCTCCGTTTCCGGCTATCGACGGCGCAGACCGGGCACCACGCACCCGCCACACGGATGCTCGCAGGCGTGGCCTCCCACGTATGGCCGTGGTGGCATTCCCATCGCAGATTGGTACGACTGTTGACGTAGGAGGTCGCGAGACATTTGCCTCCCCGCTCGCGCGCTAGTGCATGCAACAGTGGCAACCAGGTGCGTTCACGCTCTTCTGTGAGACATGCCGAGCACCAGTTGCCCGCCTGCACGCTCACTGGCGACATTTGCCATTCGTGACCGTTGCGGCATCGCCAGCGCAGGCTCGTCCTGCTATTTTCGTATCGCTTCGAAATGCAGCAGCCACCGTGTTGTGCGGCAAGCTGCCGCATATCCTCAATCGAAAGTGGCGCAACCATTTAGGCGATGCTGGAAATCAGGCTGCACCCGCACGTACCTTTGTGCCCGTGGCGTGCAAGCGGACGGCCTTCGTCGTCCATCTCGTCATCGCCCTCGATGATGAGGTTCGGTTGAACCTGCGGGTGCAGCGGGCATTCGATCAAGTCGCCCTTGCGGGCAAGCGGGATGCCGTCATAGTCTGCCGTTTCGGATGCGGTGATGACCTTGCCGCCGTGCGTCGTGGTGTCGCCAAGCCGGATGAAATCCATGATTGTCCCCTGCGTCTGAATTTAGAGGTCAATAAATCGCGGTAGCAGGTCCTGGTCCGCCAGGCGAATTTCGATGGCGTTAGCGACATCGACATGTTCCGGATTGCTCACGTCGAACGCGCCTTCTGTCTCACTGACGATAATCGTCCCTAGCCGCCTGCCGTCCAACATGCTCTCGACCGGAATGAGTGCGCGTGCCTCCGGCACCTGAGTCGTTGTGAGAACGCGCGGCAAGTAGAGCATCCAGCTCACACCCAAACGATCTGGAAAGACTTTTTTTGAGACATACTTACGAGGGCCATACGAGACATAAAAAGAACCATATATGTCGGCAACCTTAGAAATAACCTCCGCGACGGACTGGTAGTCTCCTAAACGAGAATATCCCTTTCTCGACTCTTTAACATTGAAATCAATCATGCGAGGAAGAATATTTCCACCATCAATTGATATTGTTAGTGATGCGCCATCCTTCTGGTCAACTGCGCCATTCCAAAGACTAATGATTTTATTGTCATCCGAATTTTTCCCTTGACATTTTTTATCAAGTTCTTCGATGGCGGTCTTTAATGGATGATGGTCTTTCCCGTAGACGGGAAATCGGAGCGCGTCATTTAGATTTTCGCCTGTTAGATACCACTCACCCAAGAAGCGATCTTTCCCCACTAAGACCTTGAAAAACTGTTGCAGGCGATTGAGGTGATAAGAAAAATCCGCACTGGGAAGGTCAACGCGATCACGATGTTGAGAAAATAGATTCATCGCTTCAAGGCTCACAAACAGATGGTACTGCGTTGGCAATAAGCACGGGCATCATATATTCCCGTGTTCGAGGAGTTTGAAAATACCACATCAGCTTTGCAGGTGGATTTGAGTGCACCCTCATTGCTTGATCCGCGATTTGTCCTGCCATTCCCGGAAAACCTGAGAAATAAGGTACCGGCTCATCATCCTCATCAAGAAACTGATCATAGTTTCCCTTGGTTTCCTGCAACAAGCATTCACCCTCCTGGAATCCATCAAAGTCGCGGCCAAGCCAATTCCATTCCTCGCTCCACCTACAAGCCACCTCATCGAATGGACGTCCCGTAATACGATTCTGATACTTATAGGCGTTCCAGTTGACACCGTGCTTCCGCTCGACTGGCTCGCCCTTGTCGGGCGGACATTTACAGTTTCGCGATCGTGTCCGGGTCGCTGCCTGAGTCTGGGTTCCGGCCTTGTCTTTGTCCTGCGCCTTATCACCCGGCAGCGACAAGACCGCAGCTGTTGCCGCGCCGCCTACCACAGCCGTTGCAGCACCGGAAGAGGTAAACGCTGCCCATGCGGCTGCTATCGCCTCTCCAGCCCCTTCGAGCAGGGGAATCGCCAAAAACGCCATTTATCTATTCTCCTTTTTTGTCGCGCAGCTTGACGCGCGATACGTCCATTACCATGTCGAATCGCTGTTCAGGCGGCACGCCTTTCTTGCCAAGCCATGCCGCGATACCGGGCTTCTGGTAGAAACTTGGCTCTATCGACTCCAGATACAAAAACTGGACGACATGCCGGTCATCGGTAAAGCCGATGCGTTTCGTTTCCGTATAAGCCGCATTCAGCCGATCCAACAGTTGGGGATCGTTTGCCAGCTCAGGGCGGTCTTTCACAATGTCATTCCGAATGACGGACACAAATGTCCGCTCATCGGCGGCTTGCAGTGCAGCCCATTCCTTTTCTGTCAGTTCAAGCATGGTTGCCGATATAGATCCGGTTTCCTTGGTGAATGAAATGCCACTCCACCACGCCACCGAAATGCGCGCGCCATTTTTCACGTCCCACCGAGTGATAGAGCGACACGAGCGCGCGCGGGTCCCAGAATCGCACCATAAGTTCCCGGCCATTCGGCAGGCGCATATCGATCATCTGACGTAGGGCCTGCGCCTGTTTCTCAATTTCTAGAGCCGAAATCAGCCACACGACACCGGGCAGCGCTGGCTCCATCTCGGCAGCAATGCGAACGATGCCCTTCGCGTGGGCTGGATCAATCAGCCACGGCCCCGCTGGGGCCAGTCGCTCGTCCCGCGTGCCCGCGAATAGCGCAATGACGCTGCCTGCTTGTGGCTGGATAGCAGTGCTGGTGTGCTTGTGGAACTGGATGCCATCGACAAGCACGTAGACACGCAAGTCCTCGCGTAGCGGAAAATGCTCTCGCAGATGCGACTGGATATCGTCGGGAATCATGCGCGCTCCAGTGAAGCCGCGCCATTTTTGACAGCATGCAGCAGACATTCAAGGCAGATACCCGAATCCGCGCCAGCGACGATAGTCGAGGCGATGGACACCGAAGCCGGACCCAGCTTGCTCCATGTCGCGCCTTTCTCAAGGATCGTCCCCGGCGAGCCGTTAATGATGCCGCTGCCGTTGATCTGGATATACGAACCGCCAGCACCAAGCCACACTTCCTTCGAAGCTGTGAGGATGATCTTCCCGTCCGTGCTGCTGATGGTCAGGTCTTTCAGCGCCGCCAGCGCCATTTCGTCGCCCTGCGCCTGAATCTCGACCTTGCCCTTCGCCGCGAACAACCTCATGCCCTTGGCAGCAACGAACGAGAGGGCACCGCGCACCGACGCGAGCCACGAGCGGCCCGACACGACGCTCACGTCGCGGCCTGCCGTCACCGCGTGATCGTTCTGGCTCGCCAGATGCATGCTGTCGGTGGCCGTTGCTGCGATGCCCGCCGCGCTCGCGAACACAAGGTCGGGCCGCGTCATTTCCGGTGACGGGTTCGCGCCGCTTTTCGCGCCGCCCCTGATGGCGTCGTTCTGCGCCTTCATGCCTGCAGTCGCGTCGCCCTGGCTCACCTGCGCGTCCTGCGCCTTGTGCCGCTGCGCGAACTGCGCCATCTCCTCGTGCAGTTCACGCGCCGAGGTCAGACGCTGCACCGTCTCGCCCATGTCCTTTACGGGTGCGCCTGCGCCTGAACGCGTCTCGGTCGTAACCAGCATGCCCCGGTTGGCACGCGCCACGCCATGCGCCTCGGTCGCCAGTTCGAACCCTTCACCGCGCGCCTCGCTGCGCCCCTTGCGGCGGTCAATACGCGTGTTGCTACCCAGCACCAGGCGCGACTGCGCGTGGTCGCTCGCCACCTGCACCTGGAGCCTGCCCGGCGTGTCGTCGGTGACAACGCTATTGGTGGTCGGCCCCTCCAGGTCCTCGCTCATCCAGCCCGAAAGCGCCTGGTTGGCGGGCAGGGGCCACGGCGGTTCGTGGAACTGGTTCGTGTGCCGCCCCGCAATATAGGGCTTGTCCGGGTCGTTGTCGTGATAGCCGATATGGACCTCGTGACCCACGCGCGGAATATAGATCGCGCCGTAGTTCGCGCCTTGCCACGGCGAGGACGCCCGCACCCAGCAGCTTGAATCCTGGTCCTGCTGGCCCTCGCGGTCCCACGGGAACCAGACCTTTGCGCGGCCATACTTGTCGGTCCAGATTTTCGAATCGGAGTAGCCCGTCACAATCGCCACCTCGCCATGCGAACGCGGCTTCTTTGCCTTCTGCGGCGTGCGGAAATACGTGTTGGCGGGCTGCACGGTGAACTGCGTGTCGCAGGTGTATTGGCGTTGCAGCGCGCCCCGGTTCGTCACTGTATCGTTGTTGACGATCTCGATCTTCGTGGCGACGACGAGGTATTCTCCGTTGCCCGGTGCGAGCGGATAGCCTTCGAGGTGGAACGTGTGGCCCACCATCAGCCCGCGCATGTTGCCGCGACCTTTGCCGCGCAGGCTCTTCGCGCGTTTGGCCTCCAGGCGCACCCGCGCCATATGCTCACCCTCGAAATCGACCTCGTTGGGCTCCGCAGCGGTGCCCATCGCGCCCGCCAGCGGCTGCGAATAATCGCCCCAGGCGTAATGCTCGATGTTGTCGTTGGCGCGCTCGCGGTAGTCCGAATCCTTTCTGGCGAGGTTAGCCCGCGACTGCGTATAGTCATAGTCGGTGACGCTGACCTTGCCGGTGGTCAGGGCGCGCGCGATCTCGAACTGGTGGACGTGTTCCTCATCGATACGCTGGCCGTTACGGTCCTGATAGCGCAGCGTTGCATACGCGGGGCCGTGCTTCTTGTACGCCGCCGTCGAATCGCACAGCACGAGCGTGGGGCCCTGGAAGAAAAACGCTATTCCCCATTCCTGCCACAAGCGGTTCAGATAGCCCCAGTCCGATTCCCAGAACATGCGCTGGTAGTCGCGCTTCGGATACCGCCGCCCGAAGCCGGGACCGGCCAGACGCAGTTCATAGTGAAACGGATACTTCTTCAGGATCGTTTCGGAAATCTCCACGACGCTCTGGTCCTGGAAGATTCTGGAGTCCTGGTTGAGCGTTGCGAGCCAGAGCCAGGGGCGAATCCGCAGCCGGTAGAACGCGCGCCGCGTGTCCGAGCCCACGCACTACGCCGAGACGATCAGGCCGGTGATCTCGCGCACGCCCGCGCCAACATTCACCGACGGCGCCACGCCGGCTTTCCCGGTCTCGCAGGTGCCGCTGCCCTCGATGGCGATCTTTACCGTCACCTGCCGGCCCACCAGTTCGTCGACCTTGACCCTGTCCCGGGCCTCATGCACGGTCAGGCCGATGTCCTCCTTCGTGGCAAGCTCGACGGTGTAGTCATAAAGCCGTCCGAGCTTTTCAGTGCCGGTCAGGCGCGACACGGTGAAGAGACACTCGTCGCGCCACTTCGGCAGGGCCGCACTGGTGATTTCCAGCGTGCGGGGTTGGTCAAGCCATGACATGCGTTGCTCCGTGGTGATTCAGGAAAGGAAACCAGAAGACTTCGCGCAGACGTGGACGTGGCGGCGACCGGGCAACAGGACCGCGTCGCCCCTAGCGTGCGGGCGGTGCCCGTCCTGCCGAACGGCTTACCACGTTGCGCGCACAACCGTTGACCATTCACTTCTACCCTTGACGAGGGCCGGATGCAATTTTTGAGATCAATATTTGACGAGAATTACTCATAGGTCAGTAAATTAGGGAACAAAATAGGTAAATGCTGATCTATCGTTTCGTGTCACTCAATGGAGCCACGGACTATGAAACGAGACGGGAGAAGTCTGGCGCACAACATACTCGAAGAGATGCGCATGCTCGCACTTGCGCGGATGAATGATGGAGAACATCCCGATGCGGTCTCGGCGTCGTTTGGGATGCATCGTTCGTGGGCATACAAGCTGCGTGCGAAGGCCCGGGGGCGAGGACGAGGTGTGCGTGCATTACGCTCGACCGGGGCGACAGGCCGCCCGCGCAAGCTCACTGCCGCCCAGGAGCAGAAGGTGCTTCGCTGGATCAATGGCAAGAACCCGATGCAGTATGGCTTTGACTTCGGGCTTTGGACGCGTAATCTGGTACGCGAACTGGTGCAGCGTGAATTCGGTATCACGCTGAGCCTGGCCTCGATCGGCACGATGCTGTCGCGTCTGGACCTGACGCCGCAAAAGCCGCTGCAGCGTGCTTACCAGCGCGATCCAGAAGCAATCGAGCGCTGGCAACGTGACACGTATCCATCCATCGCCAGACGGGCTCGTGAACAGAAGGCGGACATCTTCTTCTGGGACGAATCGGGCTTTCGGGCCGACTCGGTAGATGGCAAGACCTGGGCGCCACGCGGCGAAACCCCCGTCGTAGAGCGACCCGGTCAACGACAGAGTATGAGCGCGGCGTCCGCCGTCAACTCGAAGGGTGCCTTCTGGTTTGCGACGTACGAAGGAGGACTTAACGGTGAACTGTTCGTCGCGCTGCTCAAGAAATTGATGTTCAATCGGAAGAGGCCGGTTCATCTGATTGTCGACGGACTGCCTGCACACAAAAAGGCTGTCGTAAAGGACTACGTTGCCGGGACCAATGGCAAGCTGACCCTGCACTTTCTGCCCGGATATGCACCGGACCTCAACCCGGATGAATTGGTGTGGAGCCACGTGAAGCGCACTGGCATCGCGAGAAGTCCCTTGCGTAAAGGCGAAAAGCTCGGCCCGAAGGTTCACGAGCAACTTGCACAGGTACAGCAAAACCCAGAGCTCGTGCGTTCGTTCTTCAAGCATCCGTCTGTCGCCTATATTTCTGACTTGTGAGTAAGGCAATCTCGACCTTGTGACGAGTACCCCAAAAGCACCACTGCCACAACAGCGCCCCGTCAAGCAGAGATGGGGTACGCTTCCCGGCACTGCCGCTACACGGGCGTTCAAAAAAGGTTCTGGCGCGGCCTCGAAGTCGCAGAACATGCCGTTACGGCTGCAGACGCAGGCAGCGAGCGTGTGACGAACGTGTCACTGATTGAAGACCACGTACGGCTCGCCTAAAAACATCAGCGCGCCAGGCGCGCTGAGTAGCCTTTCATCGTACCTGCGCCTGCCGGACATCAGGTTGCCGGATAGCCGTACCTGGCGCGTGCTCTGGCTACACCGGGGCTTTTGTGAAATGCGTTCCCGCCAGCGACAGATCGAACATCAGACCTTGTTTCGTTTCGACGAAACCCACGATGGCGTGTCGCCCCGTATTCGTATCGAACCGTCCACCCTTGCCATGCTTCAGTATGGCGACAGAGCCATCGACGCCGACCGTCCAGCCCTTGCTGTTACGAAAGCGGTCCAGCGCGTTCTGCGTAAGGAACACGAGAATCTCGCTCTTGGACTCGAAACCGAACTGCGCTCCGATGGAAGCCGTTCTGGCGTTGTAATAGGTGTCCGGCATGCCAGGCACGCGCAGGACGCCGTGCCCGTATTCAGTACCGAGTATCGCTCCTCCGGCACGCACGTCCGGAATAATCAGGACACCTTTGGCGCCGGCAATCAGTTCACGCGTTTCAGGTGCCCTTGCGTAAAGACTATCCAATGCGGTGTTCGCATCGGCATCGGTTTGCTTAAGCAACGACGCCGTAGTTTCTGGTGCGGTGTCCTGTTGAGCGAAAGCTGTGGGCGTAATTGTCGTCGCGGCGGCCAAGGCGAGAGCGGACAGTAATCGTTTGTTGAACATAGTAAATTCCTCATTCGGAAGAAAGAAATTTAGAAAATTGACGTGGCCCCAACGCACCAAATCGACGTGGGCTGCCTCTATCGAGCGACCTCGTTTCGAGTATGTGAGGCACGACGTTCATAGTTCTTGATACATGTCAATCGTGGCGAACAGATGATCCGGCACTGCAGCGCATGGCGACTGCGATACTCCGACCAGCCCGCAAGCCCGGTTGATACCCATCGCGCGCCCGGTCATCAATGTCCTGACCCGCCTCGCGTTTGGCTTGCTACCCTCGCGGCATGAGGTCCTTGCGCACAGAGTTGTCGAGCATCGATTCAGCGAGCAAGCGCTTGAGCTTGCTGTTCTCCTGTTCCAACTCTTTCAGACGCTGTGCATCCGAAACTGTCATAGCGTCAAACTTCGGCTTCCAGTTAATGGTATGGACTGCTCCGGCAGGCGTATCGTGACTGCTGGCGTTGCCGTTCATAGGAGTATCGTCATGGACACCATTCGATTTCT
>NZ_FMYQ01000062.1 GCF_900096975.1 Paraburkholderia lycopersici | reverse complement strand
GATGTGCCGTTTCGACCCGAGCTTGCCCCGGTCTGTCGGGTTGGGGCCGGTTTCCTGGCCCCCCGGGGGCTGGAAACACTGGCGGCATCAAGACTTGCCCGTTCCCAATCAATCTGGTCATGCTCACGCAAGACGTTCTGACGTTTGTCGATCTGCCTCTCTGTCCCGCTGTCGCCCGCGTAGCTCTTGTACAACGGGAAAATCTCCGCCTTGTATTTGCGAACAAACGTGCCCGTCTGGGTCTTCTTGTTTTGCTTCCATCCCTCGTACATCTCGACCCGATATCCCGACGACAGCCCGACGACAGCCCGACGCTCTTCAGCTTCGTCATCGAGAACGAAAGCTCAATTACCGCCTTCAGATGCCGATGCAAGTCCGCAATACTCTGAATCATCAGCGCCACGTCACAGGCTACGCCGGTATCAGGATGCACGAAGTGTCGATGCATACGGAAAAACGCCATGTGTGCCGGGCTGATCTTCTTGTCCGACGCCCATAGCTTCCATGCCTCATCCACGACCACGAAATCCCCAGGCAGTACAACACCCGGAATCACCGCCGCACCATCCGAACTTTCAACCTCGATCGGGAAAAAACCTTCTACCAGCAGATCCTCAGTTCGCACATGCACCACGCGGCCCAACCGATCCGATTCAATGCCGCGCTTCTCGTGCAGATACTGATGAATCAGATCCTCATTTACCCCGTCAATATTCGTCACCACCCGGCGACCCAATGCAACCGCATCCAGCAGAGGCCCGCTCACAACCTCGTAGGACTTGCCGGAGCCCATCACACCGCAGTAAGCGTTGATCGCCATATGTCACCTGTTCAGTCAGTGCAGTATCAGGATGCGGGTGTGATTTTCGATGTTAAGCCGACAGTACGTGAAGCCGTAATTGACGCAGACGTAACTGTCGAGATTTCGGATTTTCAAAAAACGACGACAGGGGTAAATAACTCTCCGACAAAGAACACGCGCAAGTCTGAGACTACGATGGGATTAAGGGACGGTGAGATCGTGGTGATGGGCGGGCTTACTCAGGGCAATGACGACATGATCCGCAGCGGCGTATCGTGGTTACCTCGATGGCTTAGCTCTCACACTTCCAGCCGTACCGATTTGGATGTTTTTCTGATTTTTCAGGTTACGCGCATCTGAAATTTACGGGCACGCTGAGATGTGCCCGTAAATTCTCTACCTGTCTCGATGCATTTCGATCGAGCCGTTGCCCGCAGACGGCATGAAAATAGTGTCTTTTCTCTTGTCGTAACCGATGTTGCCGCTTCCCAAGCCCATGTCGATCCGCAGGACACCATCTTGATATGTGGCGGGAATTTTGCTCGTCACGGGCTGTTTTGACATGATCTGCGTTTCCTCGTCCACGATGATGAAGCTGTCGCCGTTCCGGGTAATTTCCATATGAATGGTCTGCCGATCGTTCACCCATTTTCCAACGAATTCGTCGCCGGTACTCTTTCCGCACCCTGATAGAAGCGTCATGGCGCATAAGTTGCTTGCCAGCAAAATGTTCTTCATGTGCCCCTGTTATTTGTGGTTGGCGATTGTAGGTTAGCATTGTTTTAAATTAGGGTCGCTTCGCTAGCACTTGGTTTCACTGGTGAGACTGGGAAGCGGAAAGGTCTTAAGGCGAGTTGCACCGGTGCAACGGACGGTTTTCGGCGATGAAAGCCAGTCACACTGCAGAATGCTGCTTCTACACCTTCCACCGACGTGCAATGCTGCTGTTTCTCGACACCGAATACACAGGGCTCGGCCAACGACTGCCGAAGCTCATCAGCCTCGCACTCGTGGCCGAAGATGGCTCGCGCGAGTTCTATGTTGAACTGGGCGACACGTGGACTCCCGACGATTGCACGCCATTCGTGCAGCGTGAGGTGCTACCGCTGCTCGCCGGCCCATGCCTGCCGCGTGCCGAAGCCTGTGCGGCGCTGCGCGAGTGGTTCAACGATGCTCCGCGGGCGGTACAGGCTGCGTGCGACTCCGAGACTGACTGGCGTTTCGTGCTCGATCTGCTCGACCAGTCGCTGCCGACGAATTTGGCCAATCGTTACTACGATTTGCGACCGTTGACTGACACCACGATCTATGATCGTACCGTGGCCGCGTGCTACACAGCTGAGGCTCACGAGCATCATGCGCTGGCCGACGCGCGGGCATACCGACTCGGCTGGCTGGCGTGGATGGATGCGCGCAAGACAAGTTCGATTTGAGGTTAGGGCCGCTCCAGCAAACACGTTGGATGATCGACCACATTGGAGCCGGTCGTGAACTTTGGTAGAGAAGCCGCTCGGCAACACTTGCTACAGGGAAATTCTATTTGCCGGTGAACGCTGAAGGAGAGAGTGCGTGAAGCGTTGGATCGTTGAAGTTAAAGATTCGCTTGATGGAAGTGGCGACGGCATTCTGCAGTTGCCAGACGCGCTTTGGGAAGAGTTAGCCGCGCAGGGGTGGCGGGTTGATGACGTGCTCGAAATTGAGCAGATTACTGAGCACAGGACTGTGGTGATTCGAAACGGTTATGCGGAGTGTCGCCGACTTTCCGTGCAATCGAAGCCGTGATACTGGGCTGATTGGTCGAGTGCGTTGTTGCTCGTTGCACCGGTGCAGCGCCCGTGGTCGGTAGGTGCTGGATGACTCAGCGAGAACAGAATTGGTCGTCAGACGTCGTTGACGCGCAGGCGGTGCATGTCGATAGCGATGCCGAGCGCCGTTACAGCCGCACCGAACAGCCAGACCAACATCAGGTGCTTCATGGGTTTCCTTTTTTTGAATACTATATGCCAATATAGAATATTCTGAATGCGCATCTAGACTTCCGGTCATGGCACATCCCATTCATGACCGGCGCTATCAGGCCGTTGCGGCCCAGCTGAGAGAGCTACGCGAGCAGCGCGGCTGGCTCCAGCAGGACGTTGCCGACCAGCTCGGGCGCACCCAGACGTTCGTGTCGAAATACGAGAGCGGCGGGCGTCGTGTTGACCTCATCGAACTGCTGGACATCCTGCGCGCCCTTGAGGCCAATCCGCACGAGTTCATCGACTGGGTCCAGCAACAACCGATGACCGCACTGCCGCGCGAATAGCTTCGATATCTACGGCGGCCTTTCCGGTTCGCCCACATCAATCGAGACGGCACCGTTGGGCACGACCGGCAGCTTCGCGTGCGCCGTTGTTGTGTATCGGGCATAGCGGGGAAATTCGCCAGGTTCCTTGCCAGCAAAATCCAGCCGGGCATTGCACGTCGCGAACGGTCCCGGAGTCGGCTCCGATGGATCGAGAACCAGCAACGCTCGCGCTTCGAACCGGCGGCACGCTCTACGCCTTCCGCTCCAATGACGAGGACCGCGTGATTGAGCGAATCGCCAACCGCGCGAAAGCTCGCCACAACCAGCCGCTTCCTCGACAGTTCATCTACGGTGAACGCGACCGCCTCCCGGTGTGATCCGTGCTCAAACCGCTTTGTGCGCAGGCCGCAATCAAGTCCGGCGATGAAGTCTGCAAGTTCCCGAAAAGTCATGCCCTTCTGGAAGACTTCCGCCGCGTAGCGACGAGCGACGGATCGGCAACGTGCCCCGTAATCTGCAACGCCATCGCAAGTGCATGCAGCGAGCACGGAGAATCCCACGCGGATTGCCCGCTATAGATGGGAAACTTCGAACGGGCAGCGCCAAGGTAAAGTCCGGACCGGATGAGCGGATAAAGCCGCTGCACGACGAAGCCCATCTTCTAGTATTCGCCCGGCAAAAGCAGCGTCGTCGCGCTTCGGTCCCATTCAGTGATGATCCAGATGCGGGTCTTGTCTGGCCCCAGCTCGTATGCGGAGAGAATCCTTGAACCTTTCCGCGCGGCACGATCATTTTCCTGCCGGTCCTGTTCATCGAGCGCACCCCAGTCGCCTGAGACGTGGTGGCGCAGCAGCGTCAGGACATCCGTTCCGGTTTGCTCGATCAGGTCCAGCGCGCCCGGTGTCGCTACTGTTCGGCCCAAGGTGAAGAGCGAATGGAGGTTCTTTTCGTTATTCATAAATTAAGGTATCCAAAATACTCAAGGCGAGCGTCGGCCCCGGCTGGCTGTCCGGTATCAGGCTCGATATGGGGGGAAAT
>NZ_FMYQ01000088.1 GCF_900096975.1 Paraburkholderia lycopersici | reverse complement strand
CGCATTGCCAGGACGCGCAGCGCGATGCAGAAGGCGGGCGTCGAACTGCTGATCGTCACCGATCCGACGAACATGAACTGGCTCACCGGCTACGACGGCTGGTCGTTCTACGTGCACCAGTGCGTGCTGGTGCCGATGCAAGGCGAGCCGGTGTGGTACGGCCGAGGCCAGGACGCGAACGGCGCGAAGCGCACCGCGTTCCTCGCGCACGACAACATCGTCGGCTATCCGGACATCTACGTGCAGTCGCCGGTGCGCCATCCGATGGACTACCTGTGCACCGAGGTGATCGCCGCGCGCGGCTGGGACCGGCTGACGATCGGCGTCGAGCTCGACAACTACTACTTCAGCGCGGCCGCGTATGCGTCGCTGCAGAAGCATCTGCCGGGCGCGCGCTGGGTCGATGCGACCGCGCTCGTGAACTGGCAGCGCGCGGTGAAGTCGCCGCGCGAGATCGAGTACATGCGCGTCGCGGCGCGCATCGTCGAGAAGATGCACTCGCGCATTCTCGACGTCATCGAGCCGGGCATGAAGAAGAACGAGCTCGTCGCGCAGATTTACGACGCGGGCATTACGGGCGCGGCCGGTTTCGGCGGCGACTATCCGGCCATCGTGCCGCTGCTGCCGACGGGCGCCGACGCGGCCGCGCCGCATCTGACGTGGGACGATTCGGTGTTCGAAATGAATGCGGGCACGTTCTTCGAGATCGCCGGTTGCTATCGCCGCTATCACTGCCCGCAGTCGCGCACGGTGTATCTCGGCAAGCCGCCGAAGCACTTCATCGAGGGCGAGAAGGCGGTGGTCGAAGGCATCGAGGCGGGGCTTGCCGCCGCGAAGCCGGGCAACCGCTGCGAGGACATCGCGAACGCGTTTTTTGCGGTGCTCGCGAAGTTCGGCATCGAGAAGAACAGCCGCTGCGGCTACCCGATCGGCGCGAGCTATCCGCCCGACTGGGGCGAACGCACGATGAGCCTGCGTCCCGGGGACCGCACGGTCCTCGAACCCGGCATGACGTTTCACTTCATGCCGGGCCTGTGGCTCGACGACTGGGGCCTCGAAATCACCGAAAGCATTCTGATAACCGAA
>NZ_FMYQ01000005.1 GCF_900096975.1 Paraburkholderia lycopersici | reverse complement strand
TTTCGAGCGTCGTCTCGACATTCATGTCGCGTTGCTCTCCCTGGCTGCTGCCGTTATCTGTTCGCGCTTCGTTGATGACTTGTGTTAGCCGCTCTTAATCCGCTTCGACAAATTGAGATCGAAAGGAAAGAACATGAGCAAAAGAACGCCGCAAGCCGGATGCTACAAAGCCTCTAGCACGCTCTAGTCCCGTCAGGGCGATCTCGGAAATAACAGAAGTGTCTCCATTGGAGACACTCACCACTCAATTGGCCGTCAGTACCCGCGCAAATAGCAAGCGAATGGCGTATTTTGCCTCATGTGCTCAGCATAGGGCGTGCGGGCCTTAGTAACTCTGCGATCGCCTCGGGGGGGCCTGCAAGCAGCGACCGCCATGCGTCGATGTAATCGCGGCTGCACAACTGGCCTTGCTCCCATTTCGCAACTTGACTTGATGCGTTGGCAACTACGGCTCGCGCACAAGCGCGATCGCGCAGCAATGCAGCCACGCCAGCATGAGCAACTAGGCGCTGCTCTTCGCGTTCGAGCTGCGCAGCTCGCCTCAACTGCTCCTTATCAGCATCCACCGACTTTTACCGGTAGGTCAGTTTGGACGGTTCCATCCGAAGGTGGCTTTCAACTGGCGCAAGACGTCAAACGTATTCCGGCTATCGACGCCAAAATTGCGACATACATTAGGAATCTTTACTTTTGTCGAATTCTCGCTGTACTGCTCGTGGGTTGCAACTCCCCAGCCCATGGTCCGAGCTTTTGCAACAAGCCAAGGATCTGCACCCCCAAGGAACAGATTCTTGTTCGGTCGCGTGTAGCGCTCGACTGACTCTACGTGCCGAACGACCTCAGCGAATGAAGTCTGAGTTGCCGCATCGGAAACATCTAGGAACCAGCCGGTACCGTGTCGCGCTTCTATCCATTGAGCGAGGCCGTCGCCTCGACCCGCGAGCTCGTCATAGACTTCGCTGATACTCGCAATCATGCCCCGTGCGTTGGCGTCGTCCAACCAGTTCCAGAAGCCCGGGCAAATATCGCTTGCGTAGTAGCGATTCTGTGCCTCAATGAAGATATTGGTATCCAGCAGGTACATTCTTATTCTTCCCCGTACACGCTGCTCGCAAGCTTTTTCAAGTTTGCGGGCGCTACTCCAAGCAAGCTACTCGCATCGCGTATGAGCATTCGTCCTTCAAACGCGGTTTCGAGCACAGCCTTGGTTAGCAGCTTGCTGTTCCTTACTGCAGAAGTTTTATACGGATTACCGCCGCTAGCCTGCCGGGCCGCAGCTGCCGCCCAAGCATCACGTTCAGCTTGGTAGAAGTCAGCGAAGTCGTTCCAAGGCGCGAGCTGCAGCTCGACGGCACGCCTACCAACGACGACGCCGCTCACCTTAAACGCCCGGGCAAGCTCTCTAACTTGAGCCGAAAAATCGGCGTGCCCACTCCACAAGGCACGAAATTCAGCTGCCGGAACTAAAAATTCAGCGGCTGTGGCATTACATAGCCGTTCGAGATCGCTGCCGTGGTGTTGGGCCGAACTGATCTTCTCGTTAGATACCCCGCTTTCCCCAAGCCACAGGTGCGCGAGCTCGTGAATGACCGTGAATATTTGAGCAGCTTTCGCGTCCTTGCCATTGAGAAATATGACAGGCGCATACTGATCAGCAATTACAAAGCCACGAAATTCATCGACGGATAAGGGGCGGTGAGTATTGTTACCAACAATCCCCGAGCGCATCACGAGAATTCCAATATCCTCTATCCTCTCGATCAACAGCCGCAAATACTCTTCCCAGTTTTGGCAGTTGTGCCGATCCTGCGCTGTAATCGCCAAAACGCGTCGGATATCGGCCGCAATTTCAGGCGCCGTGGCCCGGATGTTAAACCGACCTATAAATTCCAGCGGCTGATAGCCTTGTAACTGTCGATACTCTCGAAACCAAGCTTGCTTACGCAGAACGTCATCGAGTATGTCTCGAAAATCAGCGCCCAGCGGTCGGACGGGGTCGTCGCCTACCGTTCGAAAGTCTGCAATAGGGAGGGGCTCATCCGGGGGCTCAGGCAGATAGAAATAGCCAAATGGGATGTGCGTAATCTCGGCAATACGTCGAGCTTGCCGGAAGGTCGGTTTGCGTTCTCCAGTCTCCCAAGCCAACACTCGAGCAGAGGCGGTCCCCAACTTCTCTGCCAACGCGGGCACGTCGATACCAGAGCGCTGGATCGCCCAAGTCAGTATCGCGGGATTAATCTGCGCCTCGGCCATGATCTTAGCGGTCGTTACGACTCGTTTTCATTCTTGCCCCCGCAAGGGAGCTGACGTCGGCTGACCTACACCCCGAGTTCAGCCAACGGCCATCTTACCCGATGATGTTTGGAGGCGGTGTCGGATTGGCGCCAACGGCGTAGAAAAGCCCACGCACCGCCGTTGACACATCGTTGACAGTGGCCAGAAATGACAAAGGGTTAGCCGAAGCTAACCCTTTGTTTTATATGGTGGCGAATCAGGGACTCGAACCCCGGACCTGCGGATTATGATTCCGTCGCTCTAACCGACTGAGCTAATTCGCCGAAGAAGACGAATTATGGCGATGCGGCAGAGCCGTGTCAACCCCTTTCGCCATCTTTTTGCAAACTGGCGCCTGCCGGACGAAAAGCGCCGTCTAGCAGGCGCCCCGGCCGACCATCAATCCTGCGCGTAAATATCCGAGTCCTTGGTTTCCTTCACGAACAGCATGCCGATCACGAAAGTCGCCAGCGCGATGACAATCGGATACCAGAGGCCCGAGTAGATATTGCCCCTCGCCGCCACGATCGCGAAGGCCGTTGCCGGCAGGAAGCCGCCGAACCAGCCGTTGCCAATGTGATACGGCAGCGACATCGAGGTGTAGCGGATACGTGTCGGGAACATCTCGACCAGCATCGCCGCAATCGGGCCGTACACCATGGTCACGAAGATCACGAGGATCGTGAGGATGACCACCGTCATCGGCCAGTTGAGCTGGGCCGGATCGGCCTTGAGCGGATAGCCCGCCGCCTTCAGCGCGGACGCGAGCGTCTTTTCGAATGTCGCGCCCGCTTCCTTCGCGTCGGGCGCGCGACCGTCAAATGTGTCGATGGTCGTGTCGCCCACCTTGATCTGCGCCAGCGTGCCAGCCGGCGCGGCCACGTTGTCGTAGTTCAGGCCGGCCCTCGAGAGCGCGCTCTTCGCGATGTCGCACGAACTCGTGAACTTCGACGTGCCAACCGGGTTGAACTGGAACGAGCACTCGTCCGGGTTCGCGATGACGACAATCGGCGCGCGCTGCGTGGCCGCTTCGAGGGCGGGGTTCGCGTAGTGCGTGAGCGCCTTGAAGAGCGGGAAGTAGGTGAGCGCCGCGATCAGGCAGCCGGCCATGATGATGGGCTTGCGGCCAATCTTGTCCGAGAGCGAGCCGAAGAACAGGAAGAACGGCGTGCCGATCAGGAGCGCCAGCGCAATCAGGATGTTGGCGCTGGCGCCGTCCACCTTGAGCGTCTGCGTGAGGAAGAAGAGTGCGTAGAACTGGCCCGTGTACCAGACCACGGCCTGGCCTGCGGCCACGCCGAAGAGGGCGAGCAGCACGACCTTGAGGTTCTTCCACTGACCGAACGCTTCCTTGAGGGGCGCCTTCGAGACCTTGCCTTCCGCCTTGATGCGCTTGAACGCCGGCGATTCGTCGAGCTGCAGGCGGATCCACACCGAAACGGCGAGCAGCAGGATCGAGGCGATGAACGGAATGCGCCAGGCCCATGCGGCAAACTGTTCTTCGCCGATGAAGGTCCGCACGCCGAGGATCACGAGGAGCGAGAGGAACAGGCCAAGCGTGGCCGTCGTCTGGATCCATGCGGTGTAGAAGCCGCGACGTCCGGGCGGCGAGTGCTCGGCCACGTAGGTCGCGGCGCCGCCGTACTCGCCGCCGAGCGCGAGGCCCTGCAGCAGACGCATGCCGATGAAGATCACCGGCGATGCAATGCCGATCGACGCGTAGCCCGGCAAGAAGCCGACCACGAAGGTCGAGACGCCCATGATGACGATCGTGACGAGGAACGTATGCTTGCGTCCCACGAGGTCGCCGAGGCGCCCGAACACGATCGCGCCGAACGGGCGGACGGCGAAGCCCGCGGCGAAGCCGAGCAGCGTGAAGATGAAGCCCGCCGTCGGATTGACGCCAGAGAAGAAGCTCTTGCTGATGAAGGCCGCAAGTGATCCGGCCAGGTAGAAGTCGTACCACTCGAACACCGTGCCGAGCGACGACGCGAAGATCACGCGTTTTTCGTCGCTCGTCATCGGCGCGTGCGAGACTTGTCCGCCAACGGTTGCCATATATGTCTCCAGTATTGATATGCGTGTGGCCCGCCCGGCGCGGTCATGCGGCACTCTGCCGCCGGTGGTCCTGCGATGCATTATTGGAATGGAAACTTACGGGCTTCTGACGCGCGCGCAGGTTTTTGAGACGGGGCGCGGGAAAGGGGTGGCGGGTGATCGTCGTCTAATTTATGTCTAACGTCGCCAATCGTGATGGTAACGTCTTTTGATGGGGATCGGTGGCGCCTTGCGTTGCGCGCGGGGTAAGGGAAAGTCCCATCCCGGTTTTCGGAGCCGGTCCGTCAGTTTCGCAGCCGCAGCGTCACGCGCACGAGCGTTCCGGCGAGGCGAGGCGTGTCCTGATAGACGTGGTCGTCGATGGCGAGCGTCCCGCCGTGCATCGTGGCGATCTCGCGCACGATCGCGAGACCGAGCCCGCTGCCTTCGCCGTCGCGCCCGAGGATGCGGTAGAAGCGCTCGATCACGCGCTCGCGCTCGGCGGCCGGAATGCCGATGCCCGTGTCTTCCACTTCGAGGTGGACCACGCCTGCGGCGGCCTGCGGCCGTACGCGCACGGTGATGCGCCCGCCCGCCGGCGTGTAGCGGATGGCGTTGTCGATGAGATTCGAAAGCATCTCGCGCAGCATCACGGGATTGCCGTCCACTTCGACGCGCGCTGCCGCTTCGCCATCGCCTTCCTCGCCGCCGTACGCCTTTTCGGGGCCTTCGTAGCCGAGGTCCATCTGCTTGGCGAGCGCCGGCTGCACCCAGTCGCGCACGGCGTGGCGCGCCACATCGGCGACGTCGACCGGCGTGAAGATCTGGCCGGACATGCGGTTTTCCGCGCGCGCGAGCGCGAGCAGCTGCGTGACGAGCCGCGCGGCATGCTCGGAACTCGTCGCGATCTGCTCGAGCGAGCGGTGCACTTCGGCGGGTGCGTTCTGGCGCAGCGCGAGCTCGGCCTGGGTGCGCAGACCCGCGAGCGGCGTTTTCATCTGATGCGCGGCGTCGGCGATGAAGCGCTTTTGCAGCTCCATGTTCTGTTCGAGCCGCGTGAGCAGATCGTTGAACGAGGTGACGAGCGGCTCGATTTCGGGCGGTGCGCGGCGCGCTTCGAGCGGCGAGAGGTCGTCGGGGCGGCGCATGCGGATGTTCGACTGCAGCGCGTGCAAGGGCGCGAGGCCGCGCGAAAGCCCGAACCACACGAGCAGGATCGCGAGCGGCAAGATCACGAACTGCGGCAGGATCACGCCCTTGATGATGTCGTTGGCGAGCTGCCGGCGCTTGTCCAGCGTCTCCGCGACCTGCACGAGCACGGGCTGATTTTGCGGGGCGCCGGCGGCGAGACGCTCCGGTTCGACCGTCGTATAGGCCACGCGAATGTCGATGCCGTGCAGCGTGTCGTCGCGGAACTCGACCACGCCCGGCGGCGGGCGGTCGTCGTCGTGCGGCAACGGCATGTCGCGGTCGCCGCCCACGAGCTCGCCACGGCTGCCGAGCACCTGGTAGAACACGCTGTCGACGTTATCGGCGCGCAGGAAGTCGCGCGTGGAGGCGGGCAGCGTCAACTCGGCCACGCCGTTCACGGGATGGATCTGGCGCGCGAGCACATAGGCGTCGGTTTCGAGCGCGCGGTCGAAGGGCCCGTTCGCGATCGACTTCGCAACCAGATACGTGACCGCGATGCTCATCGGCCAGAGCAGCAGCAACGGCGCGAGCATCCAGTCGAGGATTTCGCCGAACAGCGAGCGCGGCCGCGCCTCGGCGACGGCTTCGGCTTCGTCGGGCGGCGCGAACGGGTTGGCGTAGCGGGCGTCCCGCGCCTCGTCGTCGAGGGCGTCGGCGGCGAACGCGGATGCGCCCGGCGCGCCCGCCCCGGCCGTGCTTGCGGCATCTTTATGCGGCGCAGAGCGCGTGGCGGAAGGACGCCCGGCCATCGTCGCTCCCGGTTACTTGAAGTAGTGGCTGGCGGGCATCGGCGGCGGCGCATCGGGCGCGCCGGCCGAGGCCCGCGCCGGCGCTTCTTTCGATTCCTTTTCGAGGCAGTAGCCAAGCCCGCGCACGGTCACGATGCGCACGCCACCCGCTTCGAGCTTCTTGCGCAGCCGGTGGACGTAGACCTCGATCGCATTGTTGCTGACTTCCTCGCCCCATTCGCACAGGTGATCGACGAGCTGCTCTTTCGAGACGAGCCGTCCGAGCCGCTGCAGCAGCACTTCGAGCACGCCGAGCTCGCGTGCCGAAAGGTCGAGCACCTGGTCGTTGATGCGCGCGACGCGCCCCACCTGGTCGAACGAAAGCGCGCCGTGGCGCACGACGGTCGGGCCGCCGCCTGCGCCACGCCGCGTGAGCGCGCGCACGCGCGCCTCGAGCTCGTTGAGCGCGAAGGGCTTGGCCATGTAGTCGTCGGCGCCGAGGTCGAGGCCTTTCACGCGCTCGTCGACGCTGTCGGCGGCGGTGAGGATCAGCACGGGCAGGTTGGAATTGCGCGCGCGCAAACGGCGCAGCACTTCGAGGCCCGGCATTTTCGGCAGGCCCAGATCGAGGATCAGCAAGTCGAACGACTGCATCGACAAGGCCGTATCGGCGTCCACGCCGCTACGCACGTGATCGACGGCATAGCCCGATTGGCGGAGTGATCGGACAAGGCCGTCCGCGAGTATGCTGTCGTCTTCGGCAATGAGGATTCGCATGTTGCGCCAGCGTCGCCTTCGAGGCTTCTGGAGCCTCGTAGCCCGCGCCGCGCCGCGCCCTTGAGGGCGCGGCCAGTCGACGCGCGGCGGTCTCCCGAAATTCGCGGTTCGGGTTAGCCGGAAAGGCTTGCCAAAACCACTGTTTTTTTATACAGTATCTGCGTTCGTGCGCACCAGCCCGAATAGGGCGTGCACATGGTCACGAGACGCCGTTCATCATAGCAAAGGACGATTCATGGAAGATAGCAAGAAAGGCTCGGCTGGGCTGACTGCTGAAAAGAGCAAGGCGCTGGCCGCCGCGCTCGCGCAGATCGAAAAGCAGTTCGGCAAGGGGTCGATCATGCGACTCGGCGACGGCGACGCGGTCGAGGACATCCAGGTGGTCTCCACCGGTTCGCTCGGCCTCGACATCGCGCTCGGCGTGGGCGGCCTGCCGCGCGGCCGTGTGGTCGAGATCTACGGTCCGGAATCGTCGGGCAAGACCACGCTCACGCTCCAGGTGATCGCCGAAATGCAGAAGCTCGGCGGCACGGCGGCGTTCATCGACGCGGAACACGCGCTCGACGTGCAATACGCCTCCAAGCTCGGCGTGAACGTGCCGGAACTGCTCATCTCGCAACCGGACACGGGCGAGCAGGCGCTCGAAATCGCGGACGCACTCGTGCGCTCGGGCTCGATCGACATGATCGTGATCGACTCGGTTGCGGCGCTCGTGCCGAAGGCGGAAATCGAAGGCGAGATGGGCGACTCGCTGCCGGGTCTGCAGGCGCGTCTGATGTCGCAGGCGCTGCGCAAGCTCACCGGCACGATCAAGAAGACGAACTGCATGGTGATCTTCATCAACCAGATCCGCATGAAGATTGGCGTGATGTTCGGCAATCCGGAAACCACCACGGGCGGCAACGCGCTCAAGTTCTACGCGTCGGTGCGTCTGGACATTCGCCGTATCGGTTCGATCAAGAAAAACGATGAAGTGATCGGCAGCGAAACGCGCGTGAAGGTCGTGAAGAACAAGGTCTCGCCGCCGTTCCGCGAGGCCGTGTTCGATATTCTTTATGGCGAGGGCATTTCGCGTCAGGGCGAAATCATCGACCTCGGCGTGCAGGCCAAGATCGTCGACAAGGCGGGCGCGTGGTACAGCTATAACGGCGAGCGCATTGGCCAGGGCAAGGACAACGCCCGCGAATTTCTGCGTGAGAACGCGGACATCGCCCGCGAAATCGAAAACCGCATCCGCGAATCGCTCGGCGTGAGCACCATGCCCGACGGCGTCAACGACGACGGCGAAGTCGAGATCGCCGACGAAGAATAAGCCCTCGTAGATAAGGCGAGCTGATGCGCAAGGGCGGGTCCGCTTCGGCGTCGGTGGCGTCTCCAGCGTCTTCCGCGTCTTCTTCGTCCTCGCCGTCTGGCGAGCGGACGGACTTGCGCGTAGGTTCGCCTGCAGATCGGGGCGCTGAGAGGCGCTCCGCTGCGAAGCCCGCCGAGTCGCCCATGAGCATTTCAAGCCGCGGCGCCCGAGCGGGCGAGCACGGTTTTGCGCATTCTGGCGCGGCGTGCTCCTCGCCCGCCGATCTCAGCGAAGAGGGGGGCGCGGTTTTCGAGGTGCCGTTCGAAGCATTCTTTGGCGCGGCTGTTGAAGCGTCGCCGAACGTGTCCGCCGATCCTTTATTCGAAGCTGCGCAGTCGAGGAAGCGGTATCGAACATCCATTGCCGAGTCCGACGAGTCCGCCATACCGAAAGCGGACCGCTACGAGCGCAGTTCCGCCACACGCGCCGCACGAGAAAGCGCGCACGAAAAATCGTCGGCGGCAAAGCAGTGCCCCGAGCGCTCCCTGAAGGGCCGCGCGCTCGGCTATCTTTCGCGCCGCGAATACAGCCGCGCCGAGCTCTCCCGCAAGCTCATGCCGTACACCGAAGACGCTGACGCGCTCGAAGCGCTGCTCGATTCGCTCGAGCGCGAGGGTTGGCTCTCCGACGTTCGCTTCGCCGAAAGTGTCGTGCACCGTCGCGCGGCGCGCGTGGGATCGGGGCGCATCGTCAGCGAGCTCAAGCGCCACGCGGTAGGCGACGCGCTCATCGAAGAACTGAGCACGCAATTGCGCGAGACCGAGCTCGTGCGCGCCCGCGCCGTCTGGCAGAAGAAGTACGGCCAGTTGCCAGAAACGCCTGCGGAACGCGCGCGCCAGGCGCGCTTTCTCGCGGCGCGCGGCTTTTCGATGTCGATCATCGGCAAGATCCTCAAGGGTTTCGAGGAAGGCTGCTCCGATTCCTGAGCCGGCCGTCCAGGAAATCGCCACATGCGGGCTTGCGCGCAAGCCCGCATGTAAACCCTTGTAGGGCCTGTGTATTCGCGGCTGTCTCAAATACCCGGTATGTTAAAATCGCCGGGTTTTCCAATCCGGTCTTACCTTCAGCATGCCGCTTCCCACGCCCGTGCGCCGCCAGTTGCGCCATCAGCGCGCCATCCGGGCGGTTGCCTACGAGCGCGAAGACGGCCTGTGGGACATCGACGCGTGCCTGACCGATCACAAGCCACGCGACGTGCCGCTCGCCGCCGGTGTCCGGCCCAATGGTCTGCCGATCCATGAACTCTGGCTGCGCATTACGATCGATCGCAAGCTCAACGTCGTCGACGCCGAAGCGTCGTCCGACTGGGTGCCTTATGACGGTCAGTGCCAGAACGCTCAACCCGCCTATCGGGCCCTTATCGGGCTCAATCTCCTCCAGAACTTCCGCCGCGAAGCGGGCCGGCTCCTCGCCGGCACGGCTGGCTGCACGCATCTCACAGAAATGTTGGGCGTACTGCCGACGGTCGCGATCCAGGCATTCGTTGGAGAAGTGTGGGACGCATCGAATGGCTCGCCGGGCGAAGAGCCCGGACCGGAACTCGGCAAGACCGCCGGAGGCAACGAGTCCGTCGGCGAAAAGCCGCCCTTCCAGCTCGGCCGCTGCCACGCGCTGCGGTTCGACGGGGAGGCGGTGAAGCAGTTTTATCCGCGTTGGTATGGCCATGTGCCGCGTTCAATAGAGCGCGGCGCACAAGCCACCAGCGTGCGCGACAGCCGTGGCCCGGGCCAGGAGGGCAGGGCCGACGCCGTCGCGCATGAATAAGAACAGCGGAATCGAAGTTCACTCCAACTCTCAGACTGAAGGAATCACGCATGAAGATTCATGAGTACCAGGGTAAGGAAATCCTGCGGAAATTCGGAGTCGCGGTCCCGCGCGGCAAGCCGGTGTTTTCGGTGGATGACGCGGTCAAGGCCGCTGAAGAGCTGGGCGGTCCGGTTTGGGTCGTCAAGGCGCAGATCCACGCGGGCGGCCGCGGCAAGGGCGGCGGCGTGAAGGTCGCGAAGTCGCTCGAGCAGGTCCGCGAGTACGCGAACCAGATCCTCGGCATGCAGCTCGTCACGCACCAGACCGGTCCGGAAGGCCAGAAGGTCAACCGTCTGCTGATCGAAGAAGGCGCTGACATCAAGAAGGAACTGTATGTCGGCCTCGTGATCGACCGTGTTTCGCAGAAGGTCGTCGTCATGGCGTCGAGCGAAGGCGGCATGGACATCGAAGAAGTCGCGGCCAGGACGCCGGAAGCGATCCACAAGGTCGCCGTCGATCCGGCAACGGGCCTGAAGGACGCCGAAGCGGACGATCTCGCCCGCAAGATCGGCGTGCCGGAAGCGTCGATTCCGCAAGCCCGCGCGATCCTGCAAGGCCTGTACAAGGCAACGTGGGAAACCGATGCATCGCTCGCCGAAATCAACCCGCTCATCCTGACCGGCGACGGCAAGGTCATCGCGCTCGACGCGAAGTTCAACTTCGACTCCAACGCGCTGTTCCGCCACCCGGACATCGTCGCTTACCGCGACCTGGACGAAGAAGATCCGGCTGAAATCGAAGCCTCGAAGTTCGACCTTGCGTACATTTCGCTCGACGGCAACATCGGCTGTCTGGTGAACGGCGCGGGCCTCGCCATGGCGACGATGGACACCATCAAGCTGTTCGGCGGCGAGCCGGCGAACTTCCTCGACGTCGGCGGCGGCGCCACGACCGAGAAGGTCACCGAAGCGTTCAAGCTCATGCTCAAGAACCCGGGCCTGAAGGCGATCCTCGTCAACATCTTCGGCGGCATCATGCGCTGCGACGTGATCGCGGAAGGCGTGATCGCCGGTTCGAAGGCCGTGAACCTGAACGTGCCGCTCGTCGTGCGCATGAAGGGCACGAACGAGGACCTCGGCAAGAAGATGCTGGCCGAATCGGGCCTCCCGATCATTTCGGCAGACAGCATGGAAGAGGCCGCGCAGAAGGTCGTCGCGGCTGCCGAAGGCAAGTAATTTTCACCGGATACGAATGGCGTGGCGACGGCGCGAAAGCTGCGGCTGACGCGACGCGCAGCGCCAAGCGAACAGAGGTCAATACATGTCGATTCTGATCAACAAAGACACCAAGGTCATCACGCAGGGCATCACCGGCAAGACCGGGCAGTTCCACACGCGCGCCTGCCGTGAATACGCCAACGGCCGCGAAGCGTTCGTCGCGGGCGTGAACCCGAAGAAGGCCGGCGAGGACTTCGAGGGCATTCCCATCTACGCGAACGTGCGCGAGGCGAAGGACGCCACCGGCGCGACCGTTTCGGTTATCTACGTGCCGCCCGCAGGCGCCGCCGCCGCGATCTGGGAAGCCGTCGAGGCCGATCTCGATCTCGCGATCTGCATCACGGAAGGCATTCCCGTGCGCGACATGATCGAAGTGAAGGACCGTATGCGCCGCGAAGGCCGCAAGACGCTGCTCCTCGGCCCGAACTGCCCCGGCACGATCACGCCGGACGAGCTGAAGATCGGCATCATGCCGGGTCACATCCACCGCAAGGGCCG
This sequence comes from Paraburkholderia lycopersici, assembly GCF_900096975.1. GTDB lineage: Bacteria > Pseudomonadota > Gammaproteobacteria > Burkholderiales > Burkholderiaceae > Paraburkholderia > Paraburkholderia lycopersici. The sequence goes on along the minus strand of NZ_FMYQ01000005.1, from coordinate 264,807 downwards.
TATCGGCGTCGTGTCGCGCTCGGGCACGCTGACGTACGAAGCCGTGGCGCAGCTCACCGCGCTCGGCCTCGGCCAGTCGTCGGCGGTCGGTATCGGCGGCGACCCGATCAACGGTCTGAAGCACATCGACGTCATGAAGATGTTCAACGACGATCCGGACACGGACGCCGTCATCATGATCGGCGAGATCGGCGGTCCGGACGAAGCGAACGCCGCTTACTGGATCAAGGACAACATGAAGAAGCCGGTGGTCGGCTTCATCGCGGGCGTCACGGCGCCTCCGGGCAAGCGCATGGGCCACGCCGGCGCGCTGATCGCGGGCGGTGCGGACACGGCCGACGCGAAGCTGGAAATCATGGACGGCTGCGGCATCAAGGTGACGCGCAATCCGTCGGAAATGGGCCGTCTGCTGAAGTCGGTGCTGTAAATTCGAAATTCGCTGGCTCTCGCGCATCACGTAAGCGCGAGCGGCCAGCGATTTTTGCTATGCTTGCGGAATCCTTTCACGAGGTTTCCGAACACAGAGCGAGGAAGCCAGTCATGGCTTCCTCGCTTTTTTATTTGGCTCGCTGCCAGAGCCGCCGATCCTGAGTCCCCGTCTTCATGCTCGAATTTTTCGCGTCGCTCCACTGGGGCGCTGTCATCCAGATCATCGTCATCGACATCCTGCTCGGCGGCGACAACGCCGTGGTAATCGCGCTCGCCTGCCGCGACCTGCCTTCGCAGCAGCGACTGCGCGGCATCCTCTGGGGCACCGCGGGGGCGATCGCGTTGCGCGTGGTGCTGATCGCTTTTGCCGTGGTGCTGCTCAACGTGCCGTTCCTGAAGTTCGCGGGCGGCCTGCTGCTGCTGTGGATCGGCGTGCGCCTTCTCGCGCCCGCGCATCTCGAGCACGCCAACGTGAAGCCCGCCGACAAGCTGATCGGCGCGATCAAAACGATCATCGTCGCCGACGCGGTGATGAGCCTCGACAACGTCGTGGCGATCGCGGGCGCGGCCGAAGCCGCCGATCCCCGCCATCGCATCGCGCTCGTGATCTTCGGGCTGATGGTGAGCATTCCGCTCATCGTCTGGGGGAGCCAGCTCGTGCTCAGGTTGCTCGACCGGTATCCGCTGATCGTGACGCTCGGCGCAGGGCTGCTCGGCTGGATCGCCGGCGGGCTCATCGTCAACGACCCCGCCGGCGACCGCTGGCCGATGCTCGACACGCCCGTGGCCGAGTACGGCATGTGCGTGGCGGGGGCGGTGTTCGTCGTCGTGCTCGGGCATCTGCTCAGGCGGCGCAACGCGCGGCGCGCGCAGGCGCAAGGGCCGCAATCGCACTGAGACAGATCGGCTCTGCCGGCGGGCCTATGCCATTTGGCCGACTGCCGCGCAAGCAGGGCCGCCGATACGATCAAGACGCCTGTTCACGGTTGTGAGCGGGCGTTTCTTGTTTCAGGAGCTCTGACGATGATCGTATCCGTACTTCCTTCGAGCCCGTTGGCGTTTGGCGGCTCGACTTCCCCGAGCGCGTGTTTCGCTGGCTTCGCGCGCTTTACGCGCTTCGCTCGCCGCTGGACTTCTCGCGGCTTCACGCTGATCGAGCTGATGATCGTGCTCGCGATCGTCGGCGTGATCGCCGCTTATGCGATCCCCGCGTACCAGGACTATCTCGCCCGCAGCCGCGTGGGCGAGGGCCTCTCGCTCGCGGCTTCGGCGCGGCTCGCCGTAGCGGAGAACGCCGCGAGCGGCAACGCGTTCGGCGCGGGTTACACGGTGCCGCCTTCCACCCGCAACGTGGAGTCGCTGCACATCGACGACGCGACCGGGCAGATCACGGTCGCATTCACGTCGCGCGTGTCGCCCGAAGGCAGCAACACGATCGTGCTCGTGCCCTCGGTGCCCGACAGCGCGGAAGCACCCACCGCGCGCGTCGCGCTCGCGCGGGGCAGCGTGCAGGGCGGTACGCTCACGTGGGAGTGCTTCGCATCGGGCAAGACCGCTTCGTCGCTTGGCGCGCCAGGCGCTGGACCGGCGCCTGCGGACGCCGCGACGCTGCCGGCCAATCTCGCGCCGCCGGAGTGCCGCGCCTGACCGTTGCATTCGAGGCACGCGTCCAGGATCGCGGTGCCTCGGTGCGAGAGCAACAGCGCGCCTGTTCGTGCAGCGGATGCATCGCCGGCGCGAGCGAGAAATTGCGCTGGTCGCGCCGCTCGCGCCATACGAGCGAGTGCGGCCCAAACGGCCGTACCCGCACAGCGGGGAAAAAGTTTTGTATAGTGCCCCGTTGCTGATGCCCCCCGCCCAACTCATGCCCTCCAATTTTGCGCGTTACCTTACGTTCGTCTTGCTGGCCCTCGCGTTGACGCTGCCCTATGCCGTCGTCAACCACACGTATCCGATTCCTACGTTCTACTCGGAATTCGTCGCGCTAGCGCTTTATTTGCTGCTCGGCGCCTCTGCGCTGGCACTCGTGCGCCCAGCGCGCATGGGCGGAGGCTTCGCGTCGCCCACGGTCGCGCTCGTGCCCCTCCTCTTCGGCCTGCTCCTGATCGTCCAGACGTTCGCGCTGCCGCTCGCGCAGCCTTCGATGAACTGGCTCGGCGCGGGCTATCTGCTCGCCGCTTTCGTGGCGGTGCATGCGGGCTACACCATCACTCGCGCGCGTCTCATGCGGGCGGCGCTCGTATGGGGCGCGTTCGCGCTGCAGATCGGCGGCCTCTTTGCCGTGTTCAGCCAGGTCATCCAGCTCTTACATCTCGAAACGAAGGTCACGCCGCTCGTCGTCGCCTATAACGTGACGGTCGATCGCCGGCCATTCGGCAACATGGCGCAGGCCAATCACCTTGCCACCTACATCGCCTTTGCCATGGCGGGCGCGATGTATCTCGTGCAAACGCGGCGGCTGAACGTCCTGCTGTGGGGCGTGCTGACCGCGATCTACGCGGGCGGCCTCGCGCTCACGGTGTCGCGCGGGCCGTGGCTGCAGGTGGGCGTGATTTTTGTCGCGGGCGTGTGGATCGCGCTCACGGGCTGTCGCAGCGAGGAAGGCGAGGGGCGCGGCGGCGCCGGTCAAGGCGGTGCGGCCGGGATGCGTGTCGGCGGCCTGCGCGCCTGGATCGTCCCGGTCGCGCTTTTGGTGCTCTTTGTCGGCATGAACGCGTTCGTGCGCTGGGCCAACATTCGCTACAACCTTCAACTCGACCAGTCGGCGGCCGACCGCTTCAAGGACGCAAGCCAGATCGCGCCGCGCATTGCGCTGTGGCGCTACGGCTGGACGATGTTCAAGTCGCATCCGGTGCTCGGCGTCGGCTGGGGCGATTTCCCGATCCATCAGTTCGAGCTCGTGCGTTTGCTCGGCGGCGTAGAGATCGCCAACAACGCGCACGATATCTTCATCGATCTGCTCGCCAAAACCGGCCTCGCCGGCGTGGCGATCGTCGTGCTCGGGCTCGTCGCCTGGTTCGTGCGTGCGCTGCGTGCGCCGCATACCGCCGAGCGCGTGTTCGGCTTCATGCTGATCGGCGTGCTCGTCATGCATGCGCTCGTCGAATACCCGCAGCAGTACATGTTCTTCCTGCTGCCCGCGATGTTCGTGTTCGGCCTGCTGGAGACGAAGCCGCTGCGAGCCGTGCCGCCGCGCCTGTCGCTTGGCGTCTATGCGGTGGTCGCGTTCGGCGGCATTGCGGCGTTGTACCCGGTGCTGCGCGACTACAACCGCGCCGAGGTGCTGTACTACGGTCAGCATCCCGCGCGCGATTACGCCGACGATCCCTCGCGTCTCTTCGGCGCGTGGGGCGACTACGGCATGGCAACGTTGCTGCCGATGAACGCCGCGAGCCTGTCGAGCAAGCTCTACGCGCACCAGCGCGCCATCGCCCTGCTGCCGGGAGAAACAGTGTTGCGCCGCTATGCGGTGTTGCAGGCGCTCAACGGCGACACGGCGGGCGCATTCGATACGGTCGAGCGCCTGCGCATTTTCGCAACGGAATTACATGACTGGCCGACCCAACTCGCCGCGCTTTACGGTTTGCTCGACGAGCAGGACACGCTGGCGGGGTTCAAGGCGCAGCTCGTCAAGAAATACGGGAAGGCGACGAAGTCGATCGAAGAGGACGACGGGGACGATTCCGACGACTGAGCCTCGCGGCTCACGCGGTGGCCGCCGCAGATACCGTGCCCTACCGGCGCGGCCCGCGCCGCGAGTCGGGTACTCAAAGCTCGGAGTATTTCGCGGCGGTTCCCTTCGCCTTCTCCACGGGATAGCGCTGAGCGTTCAGTTCGAGCTTTTCCGCGGCCGCACCGAGCAGATCGATACCCGCCGTGTGCGCGACCAGCAAAAGGTAGATGAACACGTCCGCGCATTCGTGCCTGAGGTGCGCGAGTTGCGCGGGATCGGCGAGCAGGGCGTCGATCTGCGCATCGGTCTTCCACTGAACCGTCTCGAGGAGCTCGCCGGCCTCGATGCTCGTCGAGACGATCAGGTTGCGCAACGTATGAAATTGCTTCCAGTCGCGGGCATCGCGGAATTCCAGCACCTGCTTTAGCAGCTCGTCGATCGTCATGGCCGTACCCTGAAGGAATCGTGTTGCCTCAACCCTGCGCCACCCAATCCCCCGACTTCCCGCCGTGCTTTTCCAGCACGCGCACATCGGTGATCGTCATGCCGCGGTCCACCGCCTTGCACATGTCGTAGACCGTCAGCAGGCCGACCTGCACGGCGGTCAGCGCTTCCATTTCCACGCCCGTGCGGCCGAGCGTTTCGACCTGCGCCGTGCAGTGCACGCCCGGCAGCGCTTCGTCGAGCGCGAAGTCGACTTTCACTCGCGTGATGGCGAGCGGATGGCACAGCGGAATCAGATCCGAGGTACGTTTCGCGCCCTGAATCGCGGCGATGCGCGCGACGCCGATCACATCGCCCTTCTTCGCGTGACCGTCGCGGATCAGCGCGAAGGTTTCCGGCAGCATGCGGATCGTGCCGCTCGCAAGCGCGATGCGCTTCGTTTCGGCCTTGCCGCCGACATCGACCATATGAGCGTCGCCGGCTGCGTCAAAATGGGTGAGTTCGGGCATGGTGGTCTCTTTCCTGAAGGATGCTTATCTTAGCAGCGCGGCGGGCGGCGCCCGGCGGGCTACAATCGGTCGGTCAGCGCGCGGCGGCGCGCAACGTGCCCGCGCCGCCGCGCCAGTGTCCCGCATTCGCCGATCCTGTCATCAATGCGTTTGAAACGGCTGCTTGCTGTCTGGTTGTGTGCGTCGCTCGCGGTCGAGCCGCAAGCGTACGCGCAGGCGTCGACCGCCTCCGTGCTCAACGTCGGCGGCTCGCCGGGTGCGACGTCGACGGCTCCCGCCATGTCCGTCACGGCTCCCACGGGCCTCGCTTCCAACGCGCCCGCGCTCGTCAACGGCCCGCTCGACGACGCGGCGGATCCCGTCGTCCCCGCCTCGATCGCTCAAGGCGTGTTCGGTACCTACGGCGGCGCGCAGAGCCGCTTTTCAGGCCAGGGTCAGTCCGCCGCGACCGGCGCCAGCAGCGGTGCGAGCAGTGGCGCAAACGGCAGCGCCAGCGCGCGCGCACCGGCCTGGATGCCGCAACTGCCCGATCTCGGCGACGGCTCCGGCGGCGCGCTCACGCCGCAGGCCGAGCGCCGCATCGGTGAGCGCGTGATGCGCGAGATTCGCCGCGACCCCGACTACATCGGCGACTGGCTCGTGCGCGATTACCTCAACTCGGTCGCCGCACGTCTTGCCGCGGCGGCAAGCGCGCAGTACATCGGCGGCTACCGGCCAGACTTCGATCTCTTCGCGATCCGCGACGGCCAGATCAACGCCTTTTCGCTGCCGGGCGGTTTCATCGGCGTGAACACGGGCCTCATCGTCGCCACGCAAACCGAATCGGAACTCGCCTCCGTGCTCGGTCACGAGATGGGCCACGTATTGCAGCGGCACATCGCGCGCATGCTTTCGCAGAACGAGCGCACCGGCCTCGCCGCGCTGGCGGGCGTGCTGTTCGGCATTCTCGCGGGCGTGCTCGCGCACAGCGGCGATCTTGGGGGGGCGATCGCGGTCGGCAGCCAGGCCTACGCCGTGGACAGCCAGTTGCGTTTTTCGCGCGCCGCCGAGCACGAAGCCGATCGCGTGGGCTTCCAGCTGCTCACGGGCGCGGGCTACGACCCATGGGGCATGGTGGCGTTCTTCGAGCGCCTGGAGCGTGACTCGATGGGCGACGCCGGCGTGCCGGCCTACGCGCGCACGCACCCGCTCAACGGCGAGCGCATCGCCGACATGCAGGACCGCGCGCGCCGCGCTGACTACCGCCAGCCGCGCCAGGCGCCCGAATACGGTTTCGTGCGGGCGCGCGTGCGTGTGCTCCAGGACCGCACGCGCGGCGACTACATCGACGAACTCTCGCGTCTGCGCTCGGAGCTCGACGAGCGCACGGCGCTCAACGTCGCCGCGAACTGGTACGGCATGGCCTACGCGCAGACGCTGCTCGAGCGCTACGACGACGCCACGGCGTCGCTTGCGAACGCTCGCGCGGCGTTCGCGCGATTCGAGGCTGCGGACGGCAGCAAGACGCGGAACTCGCCGAGTCTCGACGTGCTCGAGGTGGAGATCGCGCGCCGCTCGGGCCACGCCGACGACGCCGTGCGGCTCGGCGAGGCCGCGCACAAGGCGTGGCCCGCCTCGCACGCGGCCACCGATGCGCTGCTGCAGGCGCTGCTTGCGGCGCGCCGCTTCAAGGACGCGCAGGCGCTCGCGCGCACGGAGACGGAGTCCGAGCCGCAGCAGGGCACGTGGTGGCTCTATCTGGCGCAGGCGAGCGCGGGCTCGGGCGACACGCTCACGCAGCATCGCGCGATGGCCGAGAAGCTTGCGCTCGATGGCGCATGGCCCTCGGCCATCCGCCAGCTCAAGGAGGCGCGCGACATGAAGTCGGTGAGCTACTACGACCTGTCGACGATCGAGGCGCGCTTGCACGACTTCGAGGCGAGCTACAAGCAGGAACGCGAGGACGAGAAGGACGAGGGCCGCGGCTGAGCGCGTCCGCGCCTAGCCTTCGTGCGCAGGCGGTGCGGCGCGGCCGGCGCTGGCCGGGCTCGATACGAAGGAAAAATGCGCGGGTACGTCGGCGCGGCGAATCGGCTGCAGCGGCAGCGCGGCATCGGCGCGCCAGTGGAACGTGCCGCTGTGGGCGTCGTCGGCGAGCGTCGCGTGGTCGGAAAAGAGGTCGAGATCGTGATCGTGCAGCAGCGCCGCGCGCGGCGGCGTGCCTGCTTCGGCGAACACCACGCTGCCCGCTTCGTCGAGGTACGCGGCAGCGGGCTCGAACGGCTGGCCGGCCTGATCGGTGAGCGTCAGCGCGCCATCGCCGCCGCTTGCAAGCCGCACGATCCACGGCGTGTATTCGAGCTCGACGTACACGCGCTGCGGCCCGTTCTGGAAATACCATTGGCCGCGTTCGTCGCGTTCGTAATTGCGGTTGATGAAGCCGAGCAGCGCTTCGTGGCGGATCGGCGTGCCGGGCGCGTTCAGGGCCTGCGCGGCCTCGTCGCGCATGCGCCAGTTGCCGCGCGCGTCGAGCAGCAGCCAGCCTGTGCAATGGGGGACGTTGGGCCAGCGCGCGAGCGCCTGTTTGACGATGTCATCCATGAGAGACGAAAGGCGAGAGATAAGCGAACACGCGCTGCGAGAGCCAGTCGCTGCGGCCGGGGAACGGCCCCGTCATGAAGCCGACGTGACCGCCGTGCTCGGGCTGGTCGAGCTCGACGGCGGCGCTCACTTCGTGGCGCGCGGGCAGCGCATGGCCCGGCAGGAACGGATCGTTGCGCGCATTCAGTACCAACGTGGGAACGACGATTTCGCCGAGCATCGGCCGGGTCGTCGCCCGGGTCCAGTAGTCGTGGGCATTGCGAAAGCCGTGCAGCGGCGCGGTCACGACGTTGTCGAATTCGTACATCGTGCGGCTCGCGAGCACGGCTTCGCTGTCGAAGAGGCCCGGATACTGCTCGAGCTTCTGGAGCGCCTTGACCTTGAGCGTCTTGAGGAAGCTGCGCGTGTAGATCATGCCGAAGCCCTGCGCGAGCATCTCGCCGCCCGCGTGCACGTCGAGCGGCGCGGAAATCGCGGCCGCTGCGGTGACGATCGCGGCGTCCTCGCGGCGCTGCGCGAGCCAGTGCAGCAGCACGTTGCCGCCCAGCGAGACGCCCGCGACGACGAGCGGCCCCGCGTGGCGCGCCGCGAAGCGCTTGAGCACCCAGTCGACTTCGGCGGAATCCGCGAGATGGTAGAAGCGCGGCAGCAGGTTCAGCGGTCCGCTGCAGCTGCGAAAGTGCGGGATCGCGGCGTGCCACCCGCGCGCGTGCGCGGCGGCCGCGAGCGAGCGGGCATAGTGCGAGCTCGAGCCGCCCTCCAGACCGTGGAACAGTACGAAGAGCGGCGCATTGGGCCCGGCGTTCTTGCCGTCCACCCAGTCCACTTCGATGAAATCGCCATCGGGCGTATCCCAGCGCTCGCGTCGGTAAGCGGGCGAGGGCAGGCGCGAGAAGAGCGCCGGCACGATGGTCTGAATGTGCGCGCCGGGTAACCAGAACGGCGCGCGGTAGGTGGCGTCGAGCAGGGAGGCCTGGGCCTCCAGCGCAGCGGCGACGCGGTCCGCCGTGGTGGGCTTGCTGGTGTCGTCGCTCATGTTCATGACTGCCCCCTGCCGCTTGCTCGTCAGTGCAGCGCGCCCTGGCCGTGGCGCAGCCTGGCGGAGAACTGCGTGGCCGCATCGTCGGGCATGCGGCTCGCGTGAATGTGCGCGATGCGCCACTCGCCACGCTCGTGAACCATCACGTAAGTCGTGAAGACCATGGCGGGAATCGCGGCCGGATCGACCGGGCGATGGGCCTCCACGATCGCATAGACCACGGTGCCGAGGCTGTCGTACACGCGGATGTCGAGCGGCTCGATCGACACGGGCGCCGCTTCGAGCTGCGCGGTGAGGCCCGCGCGGATGTTCGGCAGGCCGTGCAGATGCGCGCCTTCCGCAGTGATGCAGCTCACGAATTCTTCATCGATCCACAGACCCATCAAGCCGTCGATGTTGACTTCGGCGACGGCCTGGTAATACGCGTTGAGGGTATCCGCGGCGGCTTCGAAGATGTGGGCAAAACGTGGCATGGCTCGTTGTTCTGGAGCGCCCGGTGATGCACTCGGCGTGTACCTGGGCGCGGGTTGGCGATGGGTCGGTTGCGGCGCCTCGCCGGGTTACCGGGCGTGCGCGCCGTGTTCTGGCGGGCGTCGTCGTGGCGCCTGCGCGAGACAGCGCTGTGGCGAGTCCGCGCCGCTCGCGCCTTAGCCTCTCAGACGCTATTGAGCGCGCGCAACGCGCGAGGCGTCCGTTGCGTGGCGCACATCCACAGCGCCGGCGACGCATTTTTCGAGCGGCGGATGCCGCGCCTGACGCTGCCTCGCGCAACCGGTTGCTACTGGCGCTGCCCGAGCAGCATGCCGCGCAGATCGCCGAAAACCTGCTCCGGGCTCAGTTCGCGCAGGCAGTTCAGATGCCCGAGCGGACACTCGCGCGCAAAGCAGGGACTACATTCGAGATGCAGCCATTGTACCTTTGCGAGCTCGGACAAGGGCGGCGTGTGGCGCGGATCCGTCGATCCGTAGAGCGCGACGAGCGGACGGCGCAGCGCGGCGGCCACATGCATCAGGCCCGAATCGTTGGTGACCACGGCGTTCGCGCGCGAGATCAGCGCGCACGCCTCGCCGAGCGCGGTCTGCCCGCACAGGTTGCGTACGTTCGAGGCGCGGTCGGCGATGGCCTGGGCGAGCGGGGCGTCTTTCGGCGAGCCGAGGGCGACGATCTGCGTGTACGGGAACGACTGGCCGACCATCTTCGCGAGCGCCGCGAAATGCTCGGGCGGCCAGCGCTTGGCGGGGCCGTATTCGGCGCCGGGGCAGAACACCAGCAGCGGCACGCGCGTATCGAGATTGAAGCGCGCCGACACGCGCGAGGCTTCGTTCGGATCCGATTCGAGGCGCGGCATCGGCAGATCGTCGGGGACGGTGGCGCCGGGCGCCCAGGCGAGCGCGGCGTAGTGCCTGACCATCGGCGGGCGCTCGTCTTTTGGCGGATTCGCGTGGCGCACGTTCAGGAGGCCGTAGCGGTTCTCCCCCGTGTAGCCGATGCGCAGCGGTATGTTCGCGAGCCATGGGATGAGCGCGGACTTGAGCGAATTGGGCAGCACGTAGGCCGCGTCGTAGCGCTCGGCGCGCAAGTCGCCGGCCAGTTGCCAGCGGCGCAGCAGTTGCAGCTTGCCGTGGCCGAGGTCGGTGGCGTAGACGTCGCGGATTTCGGGCATGCGCTCGAGCACGGGCGCAACCCAGGTCGGCGCGAGCGCATCGATCTGGATGCGCGGGTGCAGTTTCACGAGCCGCGAAAAAAGCGGCTGCGCCATCAGTGCGTCACCGATCCAGTTCGGTGCGATTACCAGCGCGCGGCGCATCGGGGGTCAGGGTCCGGAGTGGGTGAAGGTTGCGCGGGCAGCTTGCCTGTCGTGGGGCGACCAGGGGCGGCGCGCGAAACACGGTTAATTCAACGAGGCTCGACGTAGCGGTTGGCTCGACGTCCTGCCGGCGTGCCGACGGAACGAAGCGCCGTGCGGCGTGAGGCTTCGTGGCGATGTGCATGAAGCCCGCCGCGCGGCGCTGCGTTCAGCGCGGCGCGCGACGGGCAATGAAGCACGCAAAGTGCCGGACGGGCGAGGCGTTTCGCCCGGCGGCGATTCCGCCACGGACGAAAACCTGCGCAATCGCAGGCCTGCGCCGCCGGGGCGCGACCCGCTTCGCGTCAGTGGCCGTGGACGACTTCGCCCGCGCGCAGTTTGTAGCGCGTGCTGCAGTACGGGCAGCGCGCTTCGCCGTGCGTCACGTCGAGGAAGACGCGCGGGTGGTTGCTCCAGCGCGGCATCGACGGATTCGGGCAGTAAGCAGGCAGATCCTTGGCCGACAGTTCGACCAGCGGCATTTCCTTGATTTCGCTCATGAGGACGATTCTCTGTGTAGCTGTGGGGGCCGGGCGAGGGTACGCCGTAACCGTTTTTTCTAGACCTTCGCGAGCCAGTGCGCGTACTTCTCGCTCTTGCCGGAAACCACGTCGAAGAAGGCGGATTGCAGCTTCTCCGTGACGGGGCCGCGCGAGCCGCTGCCGATCGTGCGGTTGTCGAGCTCGCGGATCGGCGTGACTTCGGCGGCGGTGCCGGTGAAGAACGCTTCGTCGCAGGTGTAGACCTCGTCGCGCGTGATGCGCTTCTCGATCACGGGAATGCCCATGTCGCGCGCGAGCGTGATGACCGTGTCGCGCGTGATGCCGTCGAGGCACGACGCAAGATCCGGCGTATAGAGCTTGCCGTTGTTGACGAGGAAGAAGTTCTCGCCCGAACCTTCCGATACATAGCCGTCCACGTCGAGCAGCAGCGCTTCGTCATAGCCGTCGGTGGTCGCTTCCTGGTTCGCGAGGATCGAGTTCACGTACCAGCCCGAAGCCTTGGCGCGCACCATCGAAACGTTCACGTGGTGGCGCGTGAACGACGAAGTCTTCACGCGGATACCCTTCGCGAGGCCTTCTTCGCCGAGGTAGGCGCCCCACGGCCACGCGGCGATGGCCACGTGGATCGTATTGCCCTTGGCCGAAACGCCGAGCTTTTCCGAGCCGACCCAGATGATCGGGCGGATGTAGCACGACTCGAGCTTGTTCTCGCGCACGACTTCGAGCTGTGCACTGGCGAGGGTTTTCGCGTCGAACGGCACGTCCATCTGGAAGATCTTGGCCGAGTTGAGCAGGCGCTTCGTGTGCTCGGCGAGGCGGAAGATGGCGGTGCTGCCGTCGGCCGTCCTGTAGGCGCGCACGCCTTCGAAGACACCCATGCCGTAGTGCAGCGTGTGGGTCAGCACGTGAATGTTGGCGTCGCGCCAATCAATCAGCTTGCCGTCCATCCAGATCTTGCCGTCGCGGTCGGCCATTGACATACGATTCTCCAGGCGAGTGCAGTAATAATCGGACTGTGAAGCAGGGCTAGAAGCAGGGCTATACAGCGGACTTCGCCGCACGCCGTGCGGCTGCCATTGGCAAAGACGAGCATTTTAGCGTCATTTGGCGCATCCCAGCGCGCCCGCGGGCGCTTGCAGCGGGGTTTGCGGCTGATTTTAGGGTCGCTTCGCGAGGCTTTCCGCAGCGTGTCGTCCGCCTGCCGCCGATGCTGCGTCGCAGCAATTCTCGCCGGCGCCCGTCGGGCCCGCAGCGTTCTCCCAAATACGGGAGATTCGCTGCAGCACGTCTCAGATGGACCTGGCTATCAGCTAAAATACCGGTCTCGCAATTCGATGCCGGCTCGTGCCAGCGACGAGCAGCGACCCGGAGCAGCGACCGGAGACAGCGTCATCCCCGGACCCCGCGCCGTGCCGTTGAGCACGTCTTGCCGCGCCAAACGAGACCGCGGCGCCCGCATCGCCTTGCCACCGCCTTCCCACCATCAAGATGACATGTCCATGAACAAGGTTCTGCGTCTTTCCGATCTGATTTCCGAAGGCAAGCTCAAGGGCAAGCGCGTGTTCATTCGCGCCGACCTGAACGTGCCGCAGGACGACCACGGCAACATCACCGAAGACACCCGCGTGCGCGCCTCCGTGCCGGCCATCAAGGCCGCGCTCGACGCCGGCGCGGCCGTCATGGTCACCTCCCACCTGGGCCGCCCGACCGAAGGCGACTTCAAGCCCGAAGACTCGCTCGCGCCGGTCGCGAAGCGCCTCGCCGAACTGCTCGGCCGCGACGTGCCGCTGGTCGCGAACTGGGTCGAGAACGGCGTGAACGTCGAGCCCGGCAACGTGGTCCTGCTCGAGAATTGCCGCGTGAACAAGGGTGAGAAGAAGAATTCGGACGAGCTTTCGCAGAAGATGGCGAAGCTCTGCGATATCTACGTGAACGATGCGTTCGGCACCGCGCACCGCGCCGAGGCCACGACATACGGCATCGCGAAGTACGCGCCCGTCGCCTGCGCGGGTCCGCTGCTTGCCGCCGAACTCGACGCGCTCGGCAAGGCGCTCGGCGCGCCCAAGCGCCCGCTCGTGGCGATCGTGGCGGGCTCGAAGGTTTCGACCAAGCTCACCATCCTCAAGTCGCTGGCCGAGAAGGTCGACCAGCTGATCGTGGGCGGCGGCATCGCCAACACGTTCATGCTCGCGGCGGGCCTGAAGATCGGCAAGTCGCTTGCCGAAGCCGATCTCGTCGACGAAGCCAGGGCCATCATCGAAGCGGCGCGCGCGCGCGGCGCCTCGGTGCCGATCCCGACCGACGTGGTGACGGCCAAGGAGTTCGCACCGACGGCCAAGGCCGAAACGAAGAACGTGGCCGACGTTGCCGACGACGACATGATTCTCGACATCGGCCCGGTCACGGCCCACGCGCTCGCCGCACAGCTCGCGCAGGCCGGCACGATCGTGTGGAACGGCCCGGTCGGCGTGTTCGAATTCGACCAGTTCGGCAACGGCACGAAGACGCTCGCGGACGCCATCGCCAGCTCGGGGGCGTTCTCGATCGCCGGCGGCGGCGACACCCTCGCGGCCATCGGGAAGTACAACATCCACGACAAGGTCAGCTACATCTCGACCGGCGGCGGCGCTTTCCTCGAGTTCCTCGAAGGCAGGAAGCTGCCGGCCGTCGAAGTGCTCGAAACGCGGGCGGCTGGTTAAGTGGCGCCGCGCCCCCCGGCCGGGAAGCTGGCGAAGGCGGCCACGAGCAAGCTTTCTCGTGCGAGCGCACAGAAGTCGCGCGGCGCAGCCGGGGCAGCAGCCAAACAGAAGGGGCGCGCGGCGCCCCATGCAGGCACGGCGCGGGCGGACGCGACGCCCGCCGCCGTTACCGGACATGTTGCAAACAAGGCGGCGACGCAGTCGAGTGCTGAATCGACAGCCGCTGATCCGGCAGGGCGCGCAGCCATGCCCGAAGCCAACACAAGAAACGCCGCGGCGGCTCACGCGAGTTCCGCGGCGCCCTCCAAGAAAGCGACGCCGGGTACACCCGGTGCGCGTTCCGGTGCGTCCGCAAGCGCGGCGCAACCGGCCAGCACCTCTCGCAGCAACGGTTTTCCCAGCGATCCTTTCCAGACGAGGAGACTCATGCATCGCGCCACCAAGATTGTCGCCACCATTGGTCCGGCTTCCAGCACGCCGGACATCCTGCAGAAAATGATCCGCGCAGGACTGGACGTGGTGCGCCTCAACTTCTCGCACGGCACCGCCGACGACCACCGTCAGCGCGCTGAAATGGTGCGGAAGTGCGCCCGCCAGGCCGGCCGCGAAGTCGCGATCATGGCCGACCTGCAAGGCCCGAAGATTCGCGTCGGCAAGTTCGAGAACGGCAAGACGACGCTCGAGCCGGGCCAGCCGTTCATCCTCGACGCCGAATGCGAGCTCGGCAACGACGAGCGCGTCGGTCTCGACTACAAGGACTTGCCGCGCGACCTCAAGCCGGGCGATGTGCTGCTGCTCAACGACGGCCTGATCGTGCTCGACGTCGCACGCGTGATCGGCAGCGAGATCCACACGGTCGTGCGCGTGGGCGGCGACCTGTCGAACAACAAGGGCATCAACCGCCAGGGCGGCGGCCTCACGGCGCCCGCGCTCACCGCGAAGGACATGGAGGACATCCGCACGGCCATGTCGCTCGGGGCGGACTACGTCGCCGTGTCGTTCCCGAAGAACGCCACCGACATGGAAATGGCGCGCCAGCTCGCGAATATCGCGGGCGCGCCGTATGGCATCAAGCCGAAGATGATCGCGAAGATCGAGCGCGCCGAGGCGATTCCGGCGCTGCAGGAGATTCTCGATTCGTCGGACGGCATCATGGTCGCGCGCGGCGACCTCGCCGTGGAAGTGGGCAACGCCGCGGTGCCGGCGCTGCAAAAGCGCATGATCCGCATGGCGCGCGACTCGCACAAGCTCGTCATCACGGCCACGCAGATGATGGAGTCGATGATCCACGCGCCCGTGCCCACGCGCGCCGAGGTCTCGGACGTCGCCAACGCCGTGCTCGACGGCACCGACGCCGTCATGCTCTCGGCCGAATCGGCGGCGGGCAAGTACCCGGTGCAGACCATCGAGGCGATGGCCGCGATCTGTCTGGAAGCCGAAAAGTCGGAGCAGTCCGAACTCGACAAGGACTTCCTCGACCGCACCTTCACCCGCATCGACCAGTCGATCGCCATGGGCGCGCTCTTCACGGCCTATCACCTGGGCGCCAAGGCGATCGTCGCGCTGACCGAATCGGGCTCGACCGCGCTCTGGATGTCGCGCCACTGGACCCATGTGCCGATCTTCGCGCTCACGCCGCGCGAGGGCAGCGAGCGCGCGATGTCGCTCTACCGCAATGTCACGCCGCTGCATCTCGATACCAGCACCGACCGCGACACGGCGCTCCAGCAAGCGGTGGAAGTGGTGGTGAGCAAGGGCTATGCGTCGCGCGGCGACATGATCGTGCTGACCGTGGGCGAGCCGATGGGCCAGCCGGGTGGCACGAACACGCTGAAGATCGTGCGCGTAGGCGATGTGCTGTAAATCCGCGACGATTTTTTTTCGGTTTTTTCGCGATTCCCGAAAAATAAATGCCGCTGGCGCGGGCTGATATCGCATTGGTATCGGGCGTGCGCCAGATCGGCGCGATTTAAGTGCCGTTTCCCCGTCATTGCAGTTCGTACGCAGCAAAAAGCAGCGTACGGGCTGTCAACGCTTTTCTCGTCTCCGCCCGGTTTTGACGTTCTGATACGCCAATTTCATGCCAGTTGCGTAGCCGGTGCCGGGAACGGACCTGCTTCGCGATAAAATCTCGCCATCGAGCCCGCAGCGAGCATGCGGGCGGCGGTGCCAAACCGCCCTCGACCGGCTGCGCAGACAGCCGGCGGCACGAAGCAATTCGTTTCAAATCAAAGGAGTAGCACTTATGCCTCTCGTTTCAATGCGTCAACTGCTCGACCATGCAGCCGAAAACGGCTATGGCCTGCCGGCGTTCAACGTGAACAACCTGGAGCAGGTCCAGGCGATCATGGAAGCCGCGAACCAGGTCGGCGCGCCGGTGATCATGCAGGCTTCGGCGGGCGCGCGCAAATATGCGGGCGAGCCCTTCCTGCGCCACCTGATCGAAGCCGCGGTCGAGTCGTATCCGCATATTCCGGTCGTGATGCACCAGGACCACGGCCAGTCGCCGGCGGTCTGCATGGCGGCGATCCGCAGCGGTTTCACGAGCGTCATGATGGACGGCTCGCTCGAAGCCGACGGCAAGACGGTCGCTTCGTACGAGTACAACGTCGAAGTGTCGAGGAAGGTCGTCGAAATGGCGCACTCGATCGGCGTGACCGTGGAAGCGGAACTGGGCGTGCTCGGCTCGCTGGAAACGATGAAGGGCGACAAGGAAGACGGCCACGGCGCCGAAGGCACGATGACGCGCGAGCAACTGCTCACCGACCCCGAGCAGGCCGCCGACTTCGTGAAGCTCACGCAGGCCGACGCGCTGGCCATCGCCATCGGCACCTCGCACGGCGCCTACAAGTTCTCGAAGAAGCCCACGGGCGACATCCTGTCGATCCAGCGCATCAAGGAAATCCACGCGCGCATTCCGAACACGCACCTCGTGATGCACGGTTCGTCGTCGGTGCCGCAGGAACTGCTCGCGGAAATCCGCGAGTTCGGCGGCGACATGAAGGAAACCTACGGCGTGCCGGTCGAGGAAATCCAGGAAGGCATCCGCCACGGCGTGCGCAAGATCAACATCGACACGGACCTGCGTCTCGCGATCACGGGCGCGATCCGACGCTATATGTATCAGAACCCGTCGAAGTTCGACCCGCGCGATTACCTGAAGCCGGCCCGCGAAGCCGCGAAGAAGGTGTGCGTGGACCGCTACCTCGCGTTCGGCTGCGAAGGCCAGGCCGGCAAGATCAAGCCGGTCTCGCTCGACAAGATCGCCGAAAAGTACAAGTCGGGCGAACTCGCGCAGATCGTTCGCTAAGCGGGCCTGTGCGCCAGGCGCGGTGCGCGCCTGAGGTCGTAAAAACATCGCCGTTTCCGCCTGTTTCGGGGGAACGGCGATGGGCTTTTTCGGGATTTTTGGTTTACCCTCGCAATACTTTCAGGATTCCGGTTTTTCGCCGCGGCGAATCTGGACCGGACTGCTTCCGTTTCGATTGTTCTTTTAGCGAATCACGACGATGTCTACCCTCTACGAATCCACGCTCCGCTCGCTGCCGCTCCTCGGCCGCGGCAAGGTCCGCGACAACTATGCCGTGGGCAACGACAAGCTGCTGATCGTCACCACCGACCGTCTGTCGGCGTTCGACGTCATCATGGGCGAGCCGATTCCGCGCAAGGGCGAGGTGCTCAACCAGATGGCCGACTTCTGGTTCGAGAAGCTCAAGCACGTCGTGCCGAACCACCTCACGGGCATCGCCCCGGAAACCGTGGTCGCCGCGGACGAAGTCGATCAGGTCAAGGGCCGCGCCGTGGTGGTGAAGCGCCTGGAGCCGATCCTCGTCGAGGCCGTGGTGCGCGGCTATCTGGCCGGCAGCGGCTGGAAGGACTATCAGGCAACGGGCGCCGTGTGCGGCGTCGAACTGCCGCCGGGCCTGCAAAACGCGCAGAAGCTGCCCGAGCCGATCTTCACGCCGGCGGCCAAGGCTGAAATGGGCCACCACGACGAGAACATCACGTACGAAGAGATGGAGCGCCGCATCGGCACCGAGCTGTCGCGCACCATCAAGGAAATCTCGATCAAGCTGTACAAGGAAGCCGCCGATTACGCGGCCACGCGCGGCATCATCATCGCCGACACGAAGTTCGAATTCGGTCTCGACAACCAGGGCCAGCTATACCTGATGGACGAGGCGCTCACCGCCGACTCGTCGCGCTTCTGGCCTGCGGACCAATATCGGGTCGGCTCGAACCCGCCGTCGTTCGACAAGCAGTTCGTGCGCGACTGGCTCGAAGCCCAGCCGTGGAAGAAAGAGCCGCCGGCGCCGAAGCTGCCCGACGAAGTGATCGCGAAGACGTCGGCGAAGTATCAGGAGGCGCTCGAGCGTCTCACGGGTCAGAAGCTCGCGTAAAGCGAGCGCAAAGAGGGAAGAAGGAAGCACAATGAGCGAAGTTCAGACGGCTCACCAGCATGCGGCGCCGCTCGTCGGCGTGTTGATGGGCTCCAGCTCCGACTGGGACACGATGAAGCACGCGGTCGCGATCCTGCAGGAGTTCGGCGTCGCGTACGAGGCCAAGGTGGTCTCGGCGCACCGCATGCCCGACGAGATGTTCGAGTACGCGGAGAAAGCGCGCGAGCGCGGGCTGCGCGCGATCATCGCGGGCGCGGGGGGCGCGGCGCACCTGCCCGGCATGCTGGCGGCCAAGACCACGGTGCCGGTGCTGGGCGTGCCGGCGGTCAGCAAGTATCTGAAGGGCGTGGATTCGCTCCATTCGATCGTGCAGATGCCCAAGGGCGTGCCGGTCGCGACCTTTGCCATCGGCGAGGCGGGCGCGGCCAATGCGGCGCTCTTCGCCGTCTCGATCCTGAGTGTGACCGATACCGAATACGCGAACAAGCTTGCGGCCTTCCGCGTGCGCCAGAACGAAGCGGCGCACGCCATGGTGCTGCCCCCGCTCTGATCGTCCGGCTCCGAACGTCCCCCAAGCGCCGCGGCGAGCCGCGGCCGACCACGAAGATGACTCCTGACAACTCTCCGGTTTCACCGATCCTGCCCGGCGCCTGGCTAGGCATGGTGGGCGGCGGCCAGCTTGGCCGCATGTTCTGCTTCGCCGCGCAGGCGATGGGCTATCGCGTCGCGGTGCTCGATCCCGACGCGACGAGCCCCGCGGGCGCCGTGGCCGATCGCCATATCTGCGCGGCCTACGACGACGAAGCCGCGCTCACTGAACTCGCGCGCCTGTGCGCGGCCATCTCGACCGAGTTCGAGAACGTGCCGGCCGCGAGCCTCGACACGCTCGCGAAATCGACCTTCGTGAGCCCGGCCGGGCGCTGCGTGGCGGTGGCGCAGGACCGCATCGCCGAGAAGCGCTTCATCGCGGCGGCCGGCGTGCCGGTCGCGCCGCACGTGGTGATCGAGTCGTCGCAGGCGCTCGCCGCCATCGACGACAAGGCGCTCGCGGCCGTGCTGCCGGGTATTCTCAAGACCGCCCGCATGGGCTACGACGGCAAAGGCCAGATTCGCGTGAGCAACGCCGAGGAAGTGCGCGAGGCGCATGCGTCGCTCGGCGGCGTGCCGTGCGTGCTCGAAAAGCGCTTGCCGCTGAAGTTCGAGGTGAGCGCGCTGATCGCACGCGGCGCGAACGGCGCGGCCGTGGTCTATCCGCTCGCGCAGAACACGCACCGCAACGGCGTGCTCTCGCACACCATCGTGCCCGCGCCCGACGCGAGCCCGGCGCTCGTGCAGCAGGCCCAGCAGGCAGCGATCCAGATCGCGGCGAAGCTCGGCTATGTCGGCGTGCTGTGTGTGGAATTCTTCGTCCTCGAAGACGGTACGCTCGTCGCCAACGAAATGGCGCCGCGCCCGCACAACTCGGGGCACTACACGACCGACGCATGCGCCACGAGCCAGTTCGAGCAGCAGGTGCGCGCGATGACGGGCATGCCGCTCGGCGACACGCGCCAGCACTCGCCGGCCGTGATGCTCAACATTCTCGGCGACGTGTGGTTCCGGGCCGGAGCGGGCGAGGCTAAACCTCAGAAAGGTGCGGCGCCCGTCACGCCGCCGTGGGACCAGGTGGCGGCGATGCCGGCCGCGCGCCTGCATCTGTACGGCAAGGAGGAAGCGCGTCCGGGCCGCAAGATGGGCCACGTGAACTTCACCGCGCCGACGCTCGACGAAGCGCGCACGGCCGCACGCGACTGCGCGCGCCTCTTGCACATCGCCACGAGCTGAGGTTGGGCCGCATCATGTCCGATCAGCAGAACGCGCCGCACGATGGCGCGCCGCATCTGACCGACGCCGACATCGAAGCGGCCGCCGCGCTGCTCGACGCCGGCGAACTGGTTGCGTTTCCGACCGAGACCGTCTACGGTCTCGGCGGCGATGCGGCGAGCCCCGAAGCCGTCGCGCGCATCTACGCGGCCAAGGGGCGGCCCGCGAATCATCCGGTGATCGTTCATCTGCCGCCCGGCGGCGACCCGCGGTACTGGGCCGCCGAGTGGCCCGAAGCGGCGCAAAAACTCGTCGATGCCTTCTGGCCGGGCCCGCTCACGCTGATCGTCAAGCGCCATGCGCGCATTCCCGACGCCGTGAGCGGCGGACAGGATTCGGTGGGGCTGCGCTGCCCGTCGCATCCGGTCGCGCAGAAGCTGCTGGCGGCGTTCTCCCGGCGCCGCGGCGGCCACGGCGGCGTGGCGGCGCCTTCGGCGAACCGCTTCGGCCACGTGAGCCCGACGACGGCGCAGCACGTGCGCGACGAGTTTGGCGCGGCGGTCCATGTGCTCGACGGCGGCGCATGCGAGGTGGGAATCGAATCGACGATTCTCGATTTGTCGCGCGGCTTTCCCGCGCTGCTGCGGCCCGGCCATGTAACGCCGCACGACATCGCGCGCGTGCTCGGCGAGCCGCCGCGCCTGCCTGACGGCTCGGACGCCACGGCGCCGCGCGCTTCGGGCACGCTGAAGGCGCACTACGCGCCGCGCACGCCGCTCGCGCTGTTGCCGTTCGAAGCGCTGGAGCCGCTGCTTTCGAAGGCGGCCGATGCCGGCGAAACGGTGGCGCTGGTCGCGCGCGCGTCGCGCGCGGGCGCATGGGCCCAGGCGCCGGGCGTGCATTTCGTCGCCGCGCCGGAAGAGCCCCAGGCATACGCGCGCGAGCTGTACGGCTTGCTGCGCGAACTCGATCGCGCGAACGTCGCGCGCATCCTCATCGAAAAGCTTCCGGAGACGCTCGAGTGGATCGCGGTCAACGACCGGCTCGGGCGTGCGGCGGCAGCCTTCGAGGCGCAGCAGCAGGACTGAGCCCGCTTTCCGGGGGGCAATAAAAAACACCCCACGCGCCATCGGGTTCGTGGGGTGTTTTTTTGCGCCGGCCGAGCCGGCGCACGAGGCTTATTGCGGCGCCTTGCCGATGCCGGCCGCGGCTAGCTGCGTTTCGACGAACGTCGCGAACTGGGCGTGCAGCGCCGTGGCCGGATGCACGAGATCCGCGAACATGTAGGTCGTGGGTGCGTTGGCTGCCTTCAGCGTCTGCGGCGAACAGAACAGCGACGAACCGAAGTTGCCGCCATAGACCGTTGCCGCCGCCTGGAGGATGGTCGGGTCCGTCGTGGGCGGCAAGCCGAGCGTTGCCTGCGGATTCGCGAGGGCGTAGTTGGTGGCGTCGGTTTGCATCTGCTGGATATTGCACGCCGTGTCGGTGTTCGTCACCGTGAAGCCGAGGCTCGCCGCATTCGCGACCGACTGGTCGAGCCACGAGAACGTATCCACCACGACGACCTTTTTGGCCGCCACGTTGGGCGCCAACTGCTTGAGCAGCGTGAGGTTGTACATGGCCGAAACGAGCGAGAGCGCCTGGTCGGCCGAGTTCGCGGAGCCCGGCGTGGTACCGCCGACCTGATCCGCTTTCAGCGCTGCCGGCGTCTTGCCGATGTCGGGTACCGTCACGACGGCGACTTTGGGCGCGCCGACGATGTTGTTGTTGACGAGCGTTCCCAGTTCGACGGCAGCCGCGATGATCGGCGTGACCGACGCGAAGTCCGTGCTGGCGTTCGGGTCCGACTGCACGATGTTCAGCGCGATGGCGGCCGGTACGAGCGCCGCGGCCTGCGCCTGGGTAAAGCCCAGCTGCGTCAGCGTCGAAATCGCCGTGGCCTGGTTCGCGGGATTGTTGACGGCGGCCGTGAAGCCGGCCGTGGCCAGCGCCGTGCCGAACGCGTTCAGCCCGGCACCGTTGTTATCCAGCAGCGCCAGGATTTCGTTGGCGCCGCCTTCCACCAGTACGAGCTGGTTTGCGTTGAAGCTGCCGTGCTGCGCCATGTACTGCTGGATCTGCCAGGTGATCGGCTGCTCGCTGGCGGCGGGGATCGCCGCGCTGGTGTTGCTCACGCCGCCGGTGAAGACCATCGCGCCGCCCTGCGCGTAGTCGAGCCCGCCCGTCGCGGTGAGCGGGACGCCGAAGCCGCCCTCGAAGGCCGGCGACAGCGTATTGCCGAAATACCCGGATACCTTCTGCGCCCAGACTTCGCCCGGGTTCGTCGTGAAGCGGCCGCCACCGAAGCCCGGCAGAATCTGCTCCGAATACGTGCCCGCGTCGGTGAGGCTCGTGCCGAATGCCACCACCTGCATGTTCACGCCCGACGGCGGCGGCGTGCTCGCGTTGTTGTTGCCGCTGCCGCCGCCGCAGGCGGCGAGCAGCGCGAAGGCCGCGCTCGCGACGGCGATCTGGGTGGCGCGCAACAGCGTACGGTGTCTCGGTCCTTGATGCTTCATGTTCACTTCATCTCCTCTGTGTGTGGCCTGTGATGCCATGCCTCGATGCTCGTGCCACGGGTGCCCGTGTCGTGAGCGCCGTCCTGTCATCGATATCGATGTCGTTTTCGATCGCCGGCCTCGCATGAACCCCTGCATGCAACCGCCCCCCAGGTCGGGGCAAGGCCGACAGACTACGCAATCTCTCACGTATTGCGCGACCCGAACTCACCCTCGGTGTTGTTTTCCGGCACGCGTTGGCGCGCCTGCGCCGCGCCTCCGGGCGGGACGCGCAGCGCGTCGTGGCGCTCGCACCAGTCCGGCGGCGCGAACAGCGCGGCAAGGCGCGAACGCCAGTCGGGCATGCGCGCGAAATCTCGCGCCATCGCGAGCCATTCGTGAAATGTCGCCGTGAGCGGATTGCACGACGCGAGCGGTTTGACGATGCCGTATTCGGGCGGGTCGTGTTCGTCTTCGTCGGTGTAGCTGCCGAACATGCGGTCCCAGATCGCGAGCACGCCCGCGTAATTGCGATCGATATAGCGCGCGTTGCGAGCGTGATGAACGCGATGCATCGACGGCGTGTTGAACACGTATTCGAGCGTGCCCAGCTTCCCGATTGCCTGGGTGTGCACGAAGAACTGGAACGCGAGATTGACGAGCACGACCGCGACGATCTGCGTGGGCGTGAAGCCGAGCATGGCGAGCGGGATCCAGAACACCCACATGCCCGCGACGGGATACATGAGGCTCTGGCGAAACGCCGTCGAGAGGTTCAGGCGCTCCGACGAATGATGGACGACGTGTGCGGCCCAAAGCCAGCGCACGCGGTGGCTCGCGCGATGAAAGACATAGTAGAGCAGGTCCTGCGCGACGAAGAGCGCGAACCACGCGAGCCATCCCGGCTGCCACGAAACGAGCCGGAAGTGCCGGTAGACGTAAGCGTAGACGGGAATCGCGACGAGCCATGCGAGCTTGTCGGCACTCTGGTGCATGAGCGCGAGCGCGGCATTGCAGAGCGTGTCGGGCCAGCTATAGAGCGAGGCGCCGGGGCGCGTACGGGACAGAGACCAGGCCTCATAGCCGATGCAGGCAAGAAAGACGGGGGCGAGCGCGAGCAGCAGCCATTGCGCATCGAACTGCATGAGCCTCGTCCTCCTTGTCCCGTGAGCGGCGCTGGCGGGCAGCGCGGCGTTTGTTGTCTCGTATCGTGATGGCCGCGTAGATGCGTGTTCTGATGGCGCGCGGCTCGATGGCCGACCGCGTATGACCGATTTTTATGACGCGGTTTTCACCTTTGCCCGCCAGAGTACACGCCTCACGGGTAAGGCGGGCGGGGCTTTGCTAGAGGAAAACTTCGAGCCCGGCGCGCCCGGTGCAGGGGCAACGCGGGCCCGGCGCGCGATCAGTGCGGGATCGTTGCGCGATCAATGCGCGCCGCGCGCCCTGACGGCGGGCCTGTGCGTGGCCTTCGCCACCTTCGGGGCTTTCGCGGCACGCTTGGGATGCGGCTCCACGTATACGGGCTTTTCTTCGGGCATGCCCTTGTAGACCCACTCGAGCAGCGCGTCGTGCGCGGCGCGCGCAGCCTCGGCGCGCGGATCGTTGATGAGGCTCACCACGATCCAGCTCTCGCCGTTTTCGGCAGCCACGTAGCCGGCAATCGCGCGCACGTCGCGCAGCGTGCCCGTCTTGATGTGCGCGTTGCCTCCCACGCCCGCGTTGGTGAGGCGGTTGCGCATCGTGCCGTCCACGCCCACGATCGGCAGCGAGTCGATGAACACCTGCGCGACCGGACTCGCGTTCGCGTTTTGCAGCAGGTTCGCGAGCGAAAGCGCGCTGACGTGCTCTTCGCGCGATAAGCCGCAACCGTTGTCGAGCACGAGTTCGGGCATCGAAAGGCCGCCGCGCCGCAGGAACGTGTTGACGGCGGCGGCGGCTTTCGCGGGGGTCGAGGGAGGCTTGCCCTCGACGGCGCCGAGCGTGAGGAACAGATTGCGCGCCATCACGTTGTTGCTGAACTTGTTGATGTCGTGCACGACGTCCGAGAGCGGCGGGCTCTGATGGACCGCGAGCAGGCGCGCGCGCGGCGGCACGACGCCTTCGCGCACCGCGCCGCCCGGCGTGGCGAAGAGGCTGCCGCCCGTTTGCTGCCAGAGCGCGAGGAAGCCGTCGGCGAAGAACGTGCTGTGATCGACGGGCGCGGCCATGTTGAGCGTGCGGTCGCCGCAGCGCATGGCGTAGCTGCCCGCGAAGCTCGCGGTGACGACGCCGTTGCCGCCAGGCGAGACTTGCGGGCTCGGCAGCATGCCGCCGCACGCGCCGCCGCGCTCGCGGATCTGGTTGTCGATCTGCCACTGCGCGACGGGCGGCACCACGTCGATCGAGACGCCTTCGCGCGAGGGCGAGAACGTGAACGAGACCGACTTGAACGCGTACATGAGCGGGTCGGGGCCGACGTTGTAGGGCGCGCTGTCGTCGCCGTCGAACGAGGGCAGGTCGCGCGTCGAGGCGTCGAACTCGCTCTTGTCGAGCACGAGCGCGCCGTCGATGCGCGCCACGCCGGCCGCGCGAATCTTCTGCACGAGGTCGATCAGCTCCTCGGGGACGAGCTTCGGGTCGCCGGTGCCCTTGATATAGAGATTGCCGTGCAGCGTGCCGCTCGCGTCGATCTCGCCGTCGGTATAGGCGCTCGTCTTCCATCGATAGTCGGGGCCGAGCATCGAGAGGCCGCTCCACGTCGTGACGAGCTTCATCGTCGAGGCGGGCATCATCGGCTGGCCGGCGTTCACGGCGACGCTGGGCTGGCGGTCGCCCACTTTCTCGATCACCACGCTCACCGAGGAGAGCGGCACGTGCGCATGTTCGAGGCCCGCCATCACGGTGGGCGGGAGCACGGTGGTCACGTTGACCGTCGGCACGCGCGCGCCCTCGGGCTGCGCATGCGCCGCCGGCACGGCCGCGAAGCTCGCGGCGAGCGCGGCACAGGCGAGCGCGAGGGTCAGCGGCTTCGGGGGGCGATGCGTGCGGCTTGCGCTCGCGTCATGCGGGCGGCCGGCAAGCGAGGCGGGCAGTCTGAACAAAGTGCGTAGGCGGGACAGCGAAGCGGGCAGCATGAAAAGCGTTCGGGCGAGTGCGGCAGTGCAGGGGCCGCGCGCGACGGGCGAGTGGAGAGGCTCGCCAGTGCTGCGCGGACGCGAAAGTTTTGCGGCGGGCTTCGCAAGATTCGCGCGCGATGCAGGCGCGGCGTAAGCGAACGCGCTTGTATCGCGGCGTCGCGCGCCGCAAAAGCGCACATTGTAAAGACGTCGCGTCGTGCGCGCGCATTACGGGCGAGAAAAGCCGGCGAGAAGCGTGGCGCAACGTGGCCCAACGTGAGGCGCGGATCGAACTTCGGCCGCGGCGCGAGGCATTGGCCTCATGGCCGGTCGTGCAACCCCCCGCGGCGCGGCGCCCCTGTTCAGGCGCTAGAATGCACGCATCGCCATAATTCACGCAGTGCGGCGCCGTATTGCCGCCTTGCCAATCCATTACGATGCGCATACTGCTAGTCGAAGATGACCGCATGATCGCCGAGGGCGTGCGCAAGGCGCTGCGCGGCGAAGGATTTGCGGTCGACTGGGTCGAGGACGGCGACGCCGCGCTCTCGGCCGCGAGCGCCGATTCCTACGATCTCATGCTGCTCGATCTCGGATTGCCGCGCCGCGACGGCCTCGACGTGCTGCGCACGCTGCGCGCGCGCGGCGCGGCGCTGCCCGTGCTGATCCTCACCGCGCGCGACGCCGTGGCCGACCGCGTGAAGGGCCTCGACGCCGGCGCCGACGACTATCTCATCAAGCCCTTCGACCTCGACGAACTGGGCGCGCGCATGCGCGCGCTGATCCGCCGCCAGGCGGGCCGCAGCGACTCGACCATCCGCCACGGCTCGATCACGCTCGATCCGGCTTCGCACCAGGTGACCCAGGACGGCGCGCCCGTCGCGCTGTCGGCGCGCGAATTCGCGCTGCTCGAAGCGCTGCTCGCGCGCCCGGGCGCGGTGCTCTCGAAAACGCAGCTCGAAGAGAAGATGTACGGCTGGGGCGAGGAGATCGGCAGCAATACGGTCGAAGTCTATATCCACGCGCTGCGCAAGAAGCTCGGCGCCGACCTGATCCGCAACGTGCGCGGCCTCGGCTACATGATCGCGAAAGACGCATGAAGTCGCCCGCGAGGCAGGACACGAAGCGCGAAGCAAAGCGCGGCACGAAGCGCGCGGGAGCCCCACTTAGCCGATGAGTTCGATCCGACGACAACTGCTGTTCTGGCTGCTCGCGATCGTCGTCGCGGGCGTGGGGCTCGCGGGCTGGCTGATCTATCGCCAGGCGCTCGCCGAGGCCAACGAGCTGTTCGACTACCAGTTGCAGGAAATCGCCGAGGCGCTGCCCTCCGAGCCGTTCAACGAAATCCTCAGCTCGCGCGATACCGGTGACGAAGGCATCGTGCTGCAGATCTGGAATCGCAACGGCGTGCTCATGTACTACTCGCATCCGCGCGCGCCGCTCGCGCCGCGCGCGGAACTCGGCTTTTCGACCGAGCGCACCGACCGCGGCGACTGGCGCGTATACGGCGCGATAGTCGGCGACAACGTGGTGCAGCTCGCGCAGCCCGTTTCCGTGCGCAACCGGCTTGCGGCGAACGTGGCGCTGCGCACGCTCTGGCCGCTCATCGTGCTGCTGCCGTTCCTCGGGCTCGCGGTGTGGATGGTGGTCGGGCGCGGGCTCAAGCCGCTTTCGCGCGTCGCGCGCGCGCTCGACACGCGCCATCCGGAAGCGCTCGATCCGCTGCCCGAGGAGCGCCTGCCGCGCGAGGTTACGCCGCTCGTGCACGCGTTGAACGCGCTGCTCGAACGTCTCGCGCAGGCGCTCGACACGCAAAAGGCCTTCGTCGCCGATGCCGCGCACGAACTGCGCACGCCGCTCGCGGCCGTGCAGATCCAGGCACAGCTCGTCGCGCGCGCAAGGGACGACGAAACGCGTCGCGAAGCGCTCGCCGATCTGCAGGCGGGCGTGACCCGCGCCACGCGCCTCGCCGAGCAACTGCTCGCGCTCGCGCGTTCGGAGCCCGATGGCCACGCGCGCGCGCGCGACGTGGACCTCCATGCGCTGCTCGACGATTGCGTGCTCAACTATGCGCCGCTTGCGCAGCAGCGCGGCGTCGATCTCGGCATCGAGGAAAGCGCGGCGGCGAGCGTGCACGGCGACGCCGATGCGCTGCGCGTCATGTTCAACAATCTGCTCGACAACGCCACGAAGTACACGCCCGCAGGCGGCCGCGTGGACGTGAGCCTCGTCGTGGAGGAGGGCCATCCGCGCGTGCGCATCGCGGACAGCGGACCCGGCATTCCCGTGAACGAGCGCGCGCGCGTGTTCGATCGCTTTTATCGCGTGGGCGCGGGCGCGAACCGCGCGCGCACCGATGTGGCGGGCACGGGTCTCGGACTCGCGATCGTGCGGCGTATCGCCGATCAGCACGACGCGACGATCACGCTCGGCGATTCGCCCGCGGGCGGGCTCCTCGTAGACGTGCGCTTCTGAATTTTCAGCGCCCGCAAATGCCCGTGCGACGGTCGTTCGCGGGCGTTTGCGCGAATTGCGCCTGCTTAAGACTCCTTTAAGCGATACGGCTTACGCTTCGGTACGTCGTGATCAGTACCCGCGCAAGGAGTCCGCAATGAATACCAAAGTTATTACCCGCAGTGCTGTGGCAGCCGCCGTGGCCGTCGCGTTGTCGGCGGGGTACGTAGCCGGGCACCGCGACGTGCCGGCGCCGCAGGTCATCTCGCAGGCGCAGGCCGCGATGATGCCGGCCGAAGCCGCGGCCAAAACCGGCATTCCCGACTTCTCCGGCCTCGTGGAAACCTACGGGCCGGCGGTGGTCAACATCAGCGCCAAGCACGTCGTGAAGCAGACGTCCCTGCGCAGCGGCGGCAGCGGTCCGCAGCAACTGCCGATCGATCCGAGCGATCCGTTTTACCAGTTCTTCAAGCACTTCTATGGCGGCGTGCCCGGCATGGGCGGCGACGGCGGGCCGCAGGCCGACACGCCGAGCGCGAGCCTCGGCTCGGGGTTCATCATCAGCGCGGACGGCTACATTCTCACGAACGCGCACGTCGTGGACGGCGCCAACGTCGTGACGGTGAAGCTCACCGACAAGCGCGAGTTCAAGGCGAAGGTCGTGGGCGCGGACAAGCAGTCCGATGTCGCCGTGCTGAAGATCGACGCGAAGGACCTGCCGACCGTGAAGATCGGCGACCCGCGCCAGAGCAAGGTCGGCCAGTGGGTGGTGGCGATCGGCTCGCCGTACGGCTTCGACAACACGGTGACCTCGGGCATCATCAGCGCGAAGTCGCGCTCGCTGCCCGACGAGAACTACACGCCGTTCATCCAGACCGACGTGCCGGTCAATCCCGGCAATTCGGGCGGCCCGCTCTTCAATCTGCAAGGCGAAGTCATCGGCATCAACTCGATGATCTATTCGCAGACTGGCGGCTTCCAGGGCCTTTCGTTCGCAATCCCGATCAATGAGGCGATGAAGGTCAAGGACGACCTCGTCAAGACCGGCCACGTGAGCCGCGGGCGTCTTGGCGTCGCGGTGCAGTCGATGAACCAGACGCTCGCCGATTCGTTCGGCATGGACAAGCCGCACGGCGCGCTGGTGAGCTCGGTCGACGCGAACGGCCCGGCCGCGAGGGCAGGGCTGAAGCCCGGCGACGTGATCGTTTCCGTGAACGGTCAGGCGGTGGACGAGTCGTCCGATCTGCCGTCGCTCATCGCGGGCATGAAGCCCGGCACGAAGGCCGATATCCAGGTGTGGCGCGACAAGGGCACGAAGAACCTCACGGCGACCATCGGCACGCTCGGCGACGCGAAGGTGGCCTCGAACGACACGCCGCAGTCGCAGATGCAGGGGCGCCTCGGCGTCGCAGTGCGTCCGCTCACGCCTGACGAGAAGAGCAACAATTCGCTCGATCACGGCCTGCTGGTCGAGCAGTCGGGCGGCGCGGCCGAGAACGCCGGTGTGCAGCCGGGCGACGTGATCCTCGCCGTGAACGGCCGCCCGGTGACGAGCGCCGAGCAACTCAAGCAGATGATTTCGCGGGCAGGCAACAGCATCGCGCTTCTCATCCAGCGAGACGACGCGCAGATTTTCGTGCCCGTCGATCTCGGCTGATCCCTGCTGCCGCGAATCCGGCTCCGTGCGCCGGATTCGCGGCCAGAGCAGGTTCGTTCCAGCGCGTTCTTTTGCTGCCGCCGTTGGCCTCGCGCCTGGCGGCAGCGGCGTTTCCGGGGTCGCGTCGGGCAAGCAAAGCGCGCCGTCGGCTATACCTCCAATGCCTTCGCCGCATCGGACGAAACGGGCATGCGCCTTGCTCGACCATGTGGCCGCAGTCAACCTGAAGAGGAGCGATCGATGAAGAGATTCCGCAACTCGCGCCCCGCCCAGTCCACCGCTTACGCGACAATCCTCGCCGCCGCCTTCCTGGCGTTCGGCCACGCGGGCGGCGCGGCGGCGCAGCAAGCTGATGCGTCGGGCACGGTCGGCGGCACGACCACCGACAACACGAGCGCGGGCAACACCAATGGCGGGGGCATGCCGCAGGTCCAGCAGCAGGGCGCCGTGTCGTACGTTTCGGGCGGCGTGGGCCTCGACGAATCGAAGGCGCTGCTCGGCGCTCAGCACGAGTGGCCGCTTTCGCTGCGCTTCACGGGGCGTGGCGGCGAGTATCTCGCGGACGTTCACGTGCAGATCACCGACTCGCACGGCGCCAGCGTGCTCGATACGACCTCCCGCGGGCCGTATATGCTCGTGAGAGTGCGGCCGGGCCGCTACAACGTGCACGTGAGCCACGCGGGCGTCGACAAGACGAGCACCGTCACCGTGGGCTCCAACGGCAGCGCGCGAGCGTCTTTCATCTGGTAAGGCGCGCCGGGCCGGCAGGGTGCGCTGGCGCGCCGCCGCACGCTCGCCGCGCATAAGATTCGCGCAGCGCGGCTGAGTTTGGCCGATAATGCAGCCATGGGGTGGCCCCCGACCGCTTCGGCGGAGCGCGGGCGATTTCGCTGCCGTCGGCAGCGCGGCGATCGATGGGCGGCCAACCCGGGAACTAGCACGGAACGCGCGCCAAGGGGTGCGCGCCAGGCGAACCGGAGCGGCTTGCCGCCGTCCGGCGAGGGCAGGGCGCCACGGGCGCCGCCTACCAACAGGGGAGCCGAACATGGCGGTCGAACCGGATGCTGCCCATCGCATCGACATCGTCGCGAACCGTCACCGTGTACGGGTGATTCACGGCGGCATCACCATTGCCGACACGCTGCGCGCCGTCACGCTTTGCGAAACCGGCTATCCCGATGTCTTCTATTTCCCGCGCCCCGACGTGAACATGGCGCGGCTCGAGCGTTCCCCGCGTACCTCGCATTGTCCCTACAAGGGCGAGGCGACCTATTTCCATCTACGAACGGAAGACGGGCGCGTCGAGGACGCCGCCTGGAGCTACGAAGCGCCGCTGGATGGCGCGCGCGGCATCGAGGGCTATCTGGCTTTCTACGCGAGCCGCGTGGACCGGATCGATCAGACCTCCTGAAATGACCGGGCAGCGTGCATAGAGGAAGCCGCCATGGAACTGAACGATGCGTTGAGGATTCCGCTCGAACCGTCCGCTGTCTGGGCGGCGCTGCAGGATGTCGCGCTCGTGCGCGCGAGCATGGAGCATTGCGAGTCGTTCCGGCGACTGGGTCCCGGCGAATACGCGATCACGCTCACGGTGCCGCTCGGTCCGCTGCGCGCGCGCTACGAAGTGCGCGCTCACATCGCGAATGACTCCGCGCAGGTGCCGCTCACGCCGCGCCGCGTGCTGAGCTTCCGGGCGCGCGCGGACGGCATCGGCTCGCTGCGCGGGCAGATCGACGTGGCGTTGCGCCCGGAGGAGCGCGCGGTGGCGGCGAAGGAAACGGGGGCGGGCAACGCCGCCAGCACGCGTATTGATTACTCGGTGTGGGCGACGCTCACCGGGCCGCTCTCCGACCTGCCGCCGCGCCAGATCGAGAACGCGTTGCACGAGCTCGCCGACGATTTCTTCACGGAGTTCTGCGCCGTGGTGGCGGCCAAGCACGGCCAGGCGCCGAACCGCGTAGCGGGCGAACAGCCGCGCCGGCAGCACGTATTCCTGCGGCCGATCAGCCTCACCGGTCTCGCGCGGCGCGCGCATATCCTGCCGCACCACGCGGGCGGCACGCTCTCGGGCCGCGCGGCAAGCACGCTGCATCACGAGCCGCCGCCGCACGCGATGCCCTACTGGGCCTGGGCGGCGATGATCTTTTTCGTCGCGTTGCTGCTATACGTGGCCCGCTGGTTCACGGCGGGCTGAACGGCGCATCCCGTGTCTCTCATGATCCCCGAAACTCGCGCCGCCACGCCGACGGCGAAGTCCTGAACGCTTCCACGAAATGCTGTCGCAACGACGCGGCCGAGCCGAAGCCCGCGTGCTGCGCGATCGCGTCGATCGGCTGATCGGTGCTCTCGAGCAACTGTTGCGCGTGGGCGAGGCGTTCGCCGAGCAGCCACGCGCTCACGGTCGATCCCGTCGTCAAGCGGAACTGGCGCGTGAAGGTGCGCCGGCTCATCAACGCCCGCTGGGCGAGCGAGTCGAGCGTGTGCGGCGCGTCGAGATGGGCGCGGATCCAGTCGAGCAGTCCCGCGAGGCGATCGCCGCGCCCGGCCGCCGCGAGCGGCTGCTGCACGTATTGCGCCTGACTTCCCTGGCGGTGCGGCGGCACGACGAGCCGGCGCGCGACGTAGTTCGCGACGCTCGAGCCGCACAGGCGCCGCATCAGGTGCAGGCAGCAGTCGAGCCCCGCCGCCGTGCCTGCCGACGTGAGCAGTTCGCCGTCGTCGACGTAGAGCACGCCGGGATCGAAGCGCACCGCCGGAAAGCGCTGCGCGAAGTCGGCGGCGGCGGCCCAGTGCGTGGTGGCCGGGCGGCCATCGAGCAGCCCGGCGTGCGCGAGGACATAGGCGCCGAGGCAAAGGCCGACCAGGATCGCGCCGCGCGCGTGGGCCTCGCGGAGTGCTTCGCAGAGCAGGGGAGGCGGCGCTTCGTGCGTGTCGCGCCAACTGGGGACGACGATGACGTCCGCGCCGCGCAGTCCTTCGAGGCCGTGGGGGGCGCCGATCGTGAAGCCTGCCGTGGTGGTGAGCGTGCCTGGCTCCGCGGCGCAGACGGCGAGTTCGAACGGCGGCACGCCGCCGTCGCTGCGGTCTTCGCCGAACACGACGCAAGGCACCGAGAGATGGAACGGGCTCATGCGGTCGAAGGCGATCACGGCGACGCGCGGCGGCGCGTCCCGTAGATCGACGGCCGCCGCCGGGCGGGAAGCGCGAAGGGAGCGGGCGGAATTTGTCATGACGGACCCAGGGACGAATGGCCCGATTCTAGCGAAAGTTGTCGTTTGGGCCACTGTCGTGTGCGCGGGCATCGCGCCACAATCCGGTCATCGACTGTGCGTCGTGGCGAGCGGTCGATCCTTTCCAACGCCGGAACCACACCTGGAGGCACTGCCATGTCCGCGAATCCGCGCCGTGCGCTCGTCGTCATCGACGTGCAAAACGAATACACAAGCGGCGATCTGCCGATCGAATTTCCCCCCGTCGAAACCTCGCTCGCCAACATCGGCCGCGCGATGGACGCCGCGCGCGCGGCCGGCGTGCCGGTCGTGGTGGTGCAGAACTTCGCGCCCGCGGACTCGCCCCTCTTCGCGCGCGGCAGCGTCGGCGCCGGGCTGCATCCGGTCGTCGCCTCGCGCGAGCGCGATCATTACGTCGAAAAATCGCTGCCGAGCGCCTTCGCGGGCACCGATCTCGAGGCATGGCTGGCCGGGCGCGACGTCGACACCGTCGCCGTGGCGGGCTACATGACGCACAACTGCGATGCCTCCACGGTGTTCGAAGCGACCCACGCGGGCCTTGCCGTGGAGTTTCTCTCCGACGCGACGGGCTCGGTGCCGTACGCAAACGAGGCGGGCGCGGCGAGCGCCGAGGACATTCATCGCGTGTTCAGCGTGGTGATGCATTCACGCTTCGCGGCGGTCGTGACGACCGACGCATGGCTCGCCGCCGTGAAGGCGGGCGCCCCGCTCGCACGCGACACCATTTACGCCTCGAACCAGCGGGCGCGCGCGAACCGCGTGCCGGCCTGAATGGCGCGCTGACAGACCATGTGGAACGCGGCCTCTCCAGCAGGCCGCCCGGCAAGAAAGGCGCCAGACGGCGCGCCGCGCTCAGGCGTCGGGCTCGCCCGCGCCGACGCGCAGCGCCGGGCTATAGCGCAGCGCGTCGAGCATCGCGGCCACGTGCCGCTCGGCGTTGCTCGCCACGTCGAATACGTCCGGCAGGATCGCCATGTCGCGCAGCGCGCCGCTGATGAACGAATGAAGCACGCGCGAGGCGCGCCCCGGATCGAGGTCGGCGGGCAACTGGCCCTTCGACATCGCATTGCGCAAGCCTTGCTCGATGCTCGCGAGCCCCTCGCGCATGTCCGACTGATGGCGCGCCATCACCGGCCCCATCTCCTCGACGAACTCGCACTTCAGGAACAGGATCTCGAACACGCGGCGGCGGCGCGCGTCGGTTGCCGTGTTACGCAGGCACAGAATGCAGAGGTCGCGCATGCGAGCGAGCGGGTCGGGCTCGCCCGGGTCCGTCGACGCCACCTTCAGCTCGTCGAGCGGCAGCACCACGCGGTCGAACATGGCCGTAAACACGTCGCCCTTGTTCTCGAAATGCCAGTAGATTGCACCGCGCGTCACGCCCGCGGCCTGGGCGATATCGGCAAGCGAGGTGCGCGACACGCCTTTCTCGTAAAAGACGTGTTCGGCGGCGTCGAGGATCCGGTTGCGCGTCTCCAGCGCTTCCTCTTTCGTGCGGCGGGCCATGATGGGATGACTGTGTTGCGTTGTATGGATGGACAAACGGGAATATCAGGGTGCGAATCGTAATGTATTGATTTGTAATATGGAGATCAGGCGGGGATCACGCCTGAAGACTCCTTCAAAGGTAGTAAGGCGTCCTTTTACATTCGTTCGCGAATGTATCTATAATAGCACCCCACCATGAGGGTGCTCCAAGGGGTGATGTCCGGTTAATATCCGTCACTGGCCGAATGGTCGTAGAAACCCCAATGCGCGACGCCTCATGGGTGGCGCGCGGCAGTATCGCCCGGACGGATGTGCAGACCGGAATGCGCCTTTCTAGAAGAAGTACCGGGTTTATCCGTCAGGTATTTGCCAGATGCTGGCGTGCGTGGCCGTCCTCCTCGTTGCGGGACGCCGCACGCTTTTATTGTCAGTTATAGACAGAGGTCGCTCCATGCGCGTCGAACGGGTTCCATTCCGCCTAATCAGTGTCGCGACGGCTGCCATCGCGCTTGCAGCCTGCGGGCAAAAGCAGTCGGCGCCGCCG
This sequence comes from Paraburkholderia lycopersici, assembly GCF_900096975.1. Lineage (GTDB taxonomy): Bacteria > Pseudomonadota > Gammaproteobacteria > Burkholderiales > Burkholderiaceae > Paraburkholderia > Paraburkholderia lycopersici. Next base: position 229,853 of record NZ_FMYQ01000005.1, on the reverse strand, counting down.
CCGCAAACTACCGAAGTCGGTATCGTCACCGTCCAGCCGGCCTCCGTGCCGGTCGTGTCCGAGCTTCCCGGCCGCACCAGCGCCTATCTCGTCGCGCAGGTGCGCGCGCGGGTCGACGGCATCGTCCTGCGTCGCGAGTTCACCGAAGGCGCGATCGTGAAGGCCGGCCAGCGTCTTTACAAGATCGACCCGGCGCCCTATATCGCCGCGCTCAACAACGCCAAGGCCGCGCTCGCCAAGGCGCAGGCCAACCTCGTCACGCAGAACGCGCTGGTCGCGCGCTACAAGGTGCTCGTGCAGGCCAACGCGGTGAGCAAGCAGGACTACGACAACGCCGTTTCCGCGCAGGGCCAGGCGGCGGCGGACGTCGCCGCCGGCAAGGCCTCCGTGGACACCGCGCAGATCAACCTCGGCTATACCGACGTCATTTCGCCCGTCACGGGCCAGGTCGGCATCTCGCAGGTCACGCCGGGCGCCTATGTGCAGGCGAGCGCGGCAACCCTCATGTCGACGGTGCAGCAACTGGACCCGATGTACGTGGACGTCACGCAGTCGAGCCTCGAGGGCCTGAAACTGCGCCGCGAGATCCAGGAAGGGCGCCTGAAGACCAACGGCCCGAACGCCGCGAAGGTTTCGCTGGTCCTCGAAGACGGCCGCACGTATGCGGAGAAGGGCAAGCTCCAGTTCACCGACGTCACGGTCGACCAGACCACGGGCTCGGTCACGGTTCGCGCGATCTTCCCGAACCCCGACCGCGTGCTGCTGCCGGGCATGTTCGTGCGCGCGCGCATCGAGGAAGGCATCAACAACAGCGCGTTCCTCGTGCCGCAAGTCGGCGTGCAGCACGACCAGAAGGGGCAGGCGTCGGTGCTCGTCGTCAACAAGGACGACAAGGTCGTGCCGACGCCGATCACCACCGCGGGCACGCAGGGCCAGGACTGGGTCGTCCAGAGCGGTCTGAACGCGGGCGACCGCGTGATCGTGCAGGGTACCGAAAAGGCCAGGCCGGGCGACCAGGTCAAGCCCGTCGCCGCGCAATTGCCGCCGCCGCCGAAACCGGGCGCGCCCTCGGCCGACATGGCGACGGCTTCGGGCTATGCGAACGCGGCCGCTCCGGCATCGGGCGCCGCATCGGGCGCGAAGGGCGCCTCGGCTGCGCCTGCCGCCTCCGCAGCGCAATAATCGGGAGCCTGCTTCATGGCAAAGTTCTTTATCGACCGCCCGATTTTTGCATGGGTGATCGCCATCATCCTGATGCTGGCGGGCGTGGCGTCGGTGTTCACGCTGCCGGTCGCGCAGTATCCGACTATCGCGCCGCCGTCCATTCAGATCAGTGCGACCTACCCTGGCGCTTCGGCGAAGACGGTGGAAAACACGGTCACGCAGGTGATCGAGCAGCAGATGAGCGGCCTCGACCACCTGCTGTATCTCTCGTCGACTTCCGATGACTCGGGCACGGCCACCATCACGCTGACCTTCGCCGCGGGCACCAACCCGGACATCGCGCAGGTGCAGGTGCAGAACAAGCTGCAGCTCGCCACGCCGATCCTGCCGCAGGTCGTGCAGCAACTCGGCATCAAGGTCACGAAGTCGAGCAGCAGCTTCCTGCTCGTGCTCGCGTTCGTGTCCGAAGACGGCAGCATGACCAAGTACGACCTCGCGAACTACGTGGCGTCGAACATCCAGGACCCGATCAGCCGTATCGACGGCGTGGGCACGGTCACGCTGTTCGGCTCGCAGTATGCGATGCGCGTGTGGCTCGACCCGAACAAGCTGACGAACTTCAGCCTCACGCCTGTCGACGTGACAGCCGCGATCACCGCGCAGAACGTGCAGATCGCGGGTGGCCAGCTGGGCGGCACGCCGGCGGTGGCGGGGCAGTCGTTCCAGGCGACCATCACCGAATCGACGCTGCTGCATACGCCCGAAGAGTTCGGCAACATCCTGCTGAAGGTGAACCAGGACGGCTCGCAGGTGCGTCTGAGGGACGTGGCGCGCATCAGCCTCGGCGGCGAAAACTACAACTTCGACACGAAGTACAACGGCGCGCCGACGGCCGGCCTCGGCATCCAGCTCGCGACGGGCGCCAACGCGCTGCAGACGGCGAAGCTCGTGCGCCAGAAGATCGACGACCTCTCGAAGTACTTCCCGCACGGTCTCGTCGTGCAGTACCCGTATGACACGACGCCGTTCGTGCGCCTGTCGATCGAGGAAGTGATCAAGACGCTGCTGGAAGGCATCGTGCTGGTGTTCCTCGTCATGTACCTGTTCCTGCAGAACCTGCGCGCGACGCTGATTCCGACCATCGCGGTGCCGGTGGTGCTGCTGGGCACGTTCGCGATCATGGCAATGGTGGGCTTCTCCATCAACACGCTGTCGATGTTCGGTCTCGTGCTCGCCATCGGCCTGCTCGTGGACGACGCGATCGTGGTCGTGGAGAACGTCGAGCGGGTGATGGTGGAAGAGGGGCTGGGGCCGAAGGAAGCGACCCGCAAGGCCATGGGCCAGATCACCGGCGCGCTGGTCGGCGTGGCGCTCGTGCTTTCCGCCGTGTTCGTGCCGGTGGCGTTTTCGGGCGGCTCGGTCGGCGCGATCTACCGGCAGTTCTCGCTCACGATCGTGGCGGCGATGGTGCTGTCCGTGCTCGTCGCGCTGATTCTCACGCCGGCGCTGTGCGCGACCATCCTCAAGCCGATTCCGAAGGGGCACCACGAGGAGAAGAAGGGCTTCTTCGGCTGGTTCAACCGCACGTTCGAGACGAGCCGCGACAAGTATCACAGCGGCGTGCACCACGTCATCAAGCGCTCGGGCCGCTGGCTCATCATCTATCTCGCGGTGATCGTCGCGGTCGGCCTGCTGTTCGTGCGCCTGCCCAAGTCGTTCCTGCCCGACGAAGACCAGGGCACGATGTTCGTGATCGTGCAGACGCCGTCGGGCTCGACCCAGGAAACCACGGCGCGCACGCTCGCCACCATCCAGAACTACCTGCTCGACGACGAAAAGAGCATCGTCGAGTCGACCTTCACCGTGAACGGCTTCAGCTTCGCGGGCCGCGGCCAGAACTCGGGTCTCGTGTTCGTGCGCCTGAAGGACTACAAGGAGCGTCAGCACGCGGACCAGAAGGTCCAGGCGCTGGTGGGCCGCATGTTCGCGCACTTCTCGTCCTACAAGGACGCGATGATCATCCCGGTGAATCCGCCTTCGATTCCGGAACTCGGCACCGCGTCGGGCTTCGACTTCGAGCTGCAGGATCGCGGCGGCGTCGGTCACGACAAGCTGATGGCGGCGCGCAACATGCTGCTCGGCATGGCCGCGAAGGATCCGTCGCTCGCGCTCGTGCGCCCGAACGGCCTGAACGACACGCCGCAGTTCCAGGTCGACATCGACCGCGAGAAGGCCGAGGCGCTCGGCGTGACGTCGGCGGCCGTCGACCAGACCTTCTCGATCGCATGGGCGTCGCAGTACGTGAACAACTTCCTCGATACGGACGGCCGTATCAAGAAGGTGTACGTGATGGCCGACGCGCCGTTCCGCATGACGCCGGAGGACATGAACATCTGGTACGTGCGCAACGGTTCGGGCGGGATGGTGCCGTTCAGCTCGTTCGCGACCGGTCACTGGACCTTCGGTTCGCCGAAGCTCGAGCGTTACAACGGCATCTCGGCGATGGAAATCCAGGGTCAGGCGAGCCAGGGCAAGTCGACGGGCCAGGCGATGACCGCCATAGAGCAGATCGCGGCGAAGCTGCCCGCGGGCATCGGCTACGAATGGACGGGCCTGTCGTACCAGGAGCGCCAGTCCGGTTCGCAGGCGCCGATTCTCTACGGCATCTCGATCCTCGTCGTGTTCCTCTGTCTCGCGGCGCTGTATGAAAGCTGGTCGATTCCGTTCGCGGTCATCATGGTGGTGCCGCTCGGCGTGCTCGGCGCCCTGCTTGCGGTGACGCTGCGCGGCCTCGAGAACGACGTGTTCTTCCAGGTCGGTCTGTTGACCACCGTGGGTCTCTCGGCGAAAAACGCGATTCTGATCGTGGAGTTCGCGCGCGACCTGCAGGCCGACGGGAAGATGGGGCCGATCGAAGCGGCGCTCGAAGCCTCGCGATTGCGTCTGCGGCCGATCCTGATGACGTCGATGGCGTTCATTCTCGGCGTGCTGCCGCTCGCGATCAGTAACGGCGCGGGTTCGGCTTCGCAGCACGCGATCGGCACGGGCGTGATCGGCGGCATGGTCACGGCCACGTTCCTCGCGATCTTCATGATCCCGATGTTCTTCGTCGTGATTCGCGCGAAGTTCGCCGGCGAGAAGGAAGACGCGGACGTCGCGCTCCAGCACTACGAAGAGCACCATGCGCACGACCATGACGACGAGAACGGCAATGCCGGCGGCCAGGGTGGCAATGGCGGCAATGACGGTGGCGAGAGTGGCGGCGGCAATGCCGGCGGCCCGGGCAAGGAAGGACATTGAGATGCATAAACTATCCGTAATTGCAGTGGCCGCCGCCGCGGCCGCCGCCGTCCTCGCGGGTTGCACGATGGAGCCGTGGTACCACCGGCCCGAGGCGCCGGTGTCCCAGACCTTCCCGCAGGGCGGCGTCTACGCGACGCAGCCCGGCGCGACGGGCGAGAGCGGCGGGGTTGGCCGCAGCGCCAACGGCGCCACGGCGACCGACATTGGCTGGCGCGAGTTCTTCGTCGATCCGCGTCTGCAGCAGCTCGTTGAGATCGCGCTGAAGAACAACCGCGATCTGCGTGTTTCGGTGCTCAACGTCGAGGCGGCGCGCGCGCAGTATCAGATCACGCGCGCCGAACTGTTCCCGGCCATCGACGGCGTGGCCACGGACTCGCGCACGCGCGTGCCGAGGAACCTGCAGACCGCGCCGAACAATCCGTACAGCGTGTACAACGTGGGCCTGCAGGCGTCGTGGGAAATCGACTTCTGGGGGCGCATCCGCAGCCTGAAGGACCAGGCGCTGGCGCAGTACCTCTCCACGGCGTATGCGCGCAAGGCGGCGGAAATCACGCTGGTTTCGGAAGTCGCCGACCAGTACCTGACGATGCTCTCCGACGACGACCTGCTGAAGGTCACGCAGGAAACGCTCAAGACGGCGCAGGACTCGTACAACATCACGAAGGCGCAGTTCGATACCGGCACCGGCACCGAACTCGATCTGCGCCAGGCGCAGAGCGTCGTCGAGCAGGCGCAGGCCAACCTGCAGGCGCAACTGCGCGCTCGCGCGCAGGCCGAGAACGCGCTCGTGCTGCTGATCGGCGAGCCGCTGCCGGACGACCTGCCGCAAGGCTTGCCGCTCGACGGCCAGGCCTTGCTCACCGACATTCCGGCAGGGCTGCCTTCGGACCTGCTCGCGCGGCGTCCGGACATCATGGAAGCGGAGCAGACGCTGCTTGCGGCGAACGCCAACATCGGCGCCGCGCGCGCGGCGTTTTTCCCGAAGATCTCGCTCACGGCGGCGTTCGGCACCGAAAGCCTCACGCTTGGCGGGCTCTTCAAGGCGGGCACGGCGGCATGGAGTTTCGTGCCGCAAATCACGCTGCCGATCTTCGAAGGCGGCTCGAATATCGCGAACCTGCAACTCGCGAACGTCGAGAAGCGCATCGAGATCGCCAACTACGAGAAGTCGATCCAGTCGGCGTTCCGCGAAGTGGCCGACGGCCTGGCCGCGCGCGGCACGTACGATCAGCAGATCACGGCGCTCGAGCGCAACACGTTCGCGAACCAGCGCTCGCTTTCGCTCTCGGAGCTGCGCTACAGGAACGGCGTGGACAGCTATCTGCCGGTCCTCACCGCGCAAACCAGCCTCTATACGGCGCAGCAGACGCTGATCACGGCGCGGCTCGCGCGCCTGACCAACCTCGTCGATCTGTACCGTGCGCTCGGCGGCGGCTGGATCGAGCACGCGGGCGAGACGCCGCGTCCGGCCGATGCGCCGGTCGACTACGGCGCGGCCAGCGCGCCCGTCGCGGCTTCGGCTGCGACGGCCGGGTGACGCGCTTCGCAGCGGCTTGAACGCAAAAACGCCACGGGAAACCGTGGCGTTTTTTTTTTGCGCGCGAACGTCAAAAAAAGGCGCCACGGTTTCCCATGGCGCCGAACCAGCAAAAGACCCCGCCCGCACGAGACGCCGGCGAGCGGGGAACCTCTCGCGTCAACGCAATTCGTTCGTACCCGGTACGTTCGACTCAGTGCGCCGCGGAGCGCGGCATTTCGTGGCCCGTATCCGGCGCCTGCTGCGTATCGCGGCGGCCTTCGAGATCGTGCCCGGCGCGGCGGATGGCGCGCTCGGCGGCCTTCTCGCTCTTCGCCCCGTTGAAGATCAGGTTCAGCACCACGGCCGACACCGAAGCGAGCAGGATGCCGCTATGGAGCAGCGGCGAAAGCGCGGGCGGAAGCTTCGCGAAGAAGTGCGGCGACACCACCGGCACGAGGCCGAATCCCACGCTCACGGCGACGATGAACAGGTTGTGCTGGTTCTTCACGAAGTCCACGCGCGAGAGCACCTTGATGCCGTTCGCCGCCACCATGCCGAACATCACGATGCCCGCGCCGCCCAGCACGAACGCCGGCACCGAGGCGACCATCTGCGCCATCTTCGGAAAGAGGCCGAGCAGCACGAGAATCACGCCGCCCATCGCGCATACATAGCGGCTCTTCACGCCCGTCACGCCGATCAAGCCGACGTTCTGCGAAAACGACGTATGCGGAAACGAGTTGAAAATGCCGCCGATCATCGTGCCGAGACCGTCTACGCGCAGGCCGCGCACGAGCGTCGCCTGATCGACGGGGCGATCGACCATGTCGCCCACGGCGAGGAACATCCCCGTCGATTCGATGAAGGTCACGAACATCACGATCACCATCGTCGCGATCGGAAGGATGTGGAACTTCGGCACGCCGAAGTGGAACGGCATGACGAAGCCGACCCACGGCGCGCTCGCCATGCCGGCGAGATTCACGCGCCCGAGCGCGAGGGCGATCGCGAAGCCCGCGACGATGCCGAGCAGCACCGAGATATTGGCGATGAAGCCGCGCCCGAACTTGTTGATGAGCAGGATCAGCATCAGCACGAGCAGCGACAGGCCGAGATAGACGGGGTTGCCGTAGTCGGGATTGCCGACGCCGCCCGCGGCCCAGTTGATGCCCACTTCCATGAGCGAGAGGCCGATCACGGCGATCACGGTGCCGACCACGACGGGCGGGAAGAAGCGCAGCAGCTTGCCGATCATCGGCGCGATCAAAATGCCGATCGCGCCCGCGGCGATGGTCGAGCCGAAAATGTCGAGAATGCCGAGCGAGGGGTTGGTGCCGATGGCGATCATCGGGCCGACCGAGGCGAACGTGCAGCCCATGATGACGGGCAGGCGGATGCCGAAGATCCACAGGCCGAGCGTCTGGATCAGCGTGGCGATGCCGCAGGCGAAAAGATCGGCGCTGATGAGGAAGGCGATCTGGTCCTTCGGCAACCCGATGGCGCCGCCGATGATGAGCGGCACGGCGACCGCGCCTGCATACATCACGAGCACGTGCTGGATGCCGAGTGTCAGCAACTGGCCGAACGGCAGGCGCTCGTCGCAGGGATGGACCTGCTTCTGGCCGGACCGCTGGGCGGCCTGGTCCTCAATGCCCTTGGCTTGCATGTCGTCTGTCTCCGTCTCTCTGTTCAAGGATATGGCCTCCAAGGTATGCGGTACGAAAACATGCAACAAGACCGCTGGGGACTATTCCGTGCTTTCCGGGGACGATATGCGCTCGCGCCGCCGCAGGGGCGACATAAGGGTGCAATCGGCGCGATCGGTATGCGCGCGGCGGCTTCGGGGCGTGCCGCCTCGCCACGCACATGCGGCGGCGCAACGCGCGAAGCCCCTTGTTTCCCGGCTTCGAAGGCCCTTGCGTAACAGGGAGGGCGTGTGAACCCCGCGGCGAAACGGCGGCGACGGCATGGACGCGCACATCGTCGGCGCAGGCCGAAAATGCGCGGCGGGCCATGCCGCATATGGCCGCGCCGTTATGATCTCTATTTCGAATGCGGAATGTGAGCCATTCGACATTGCGCGAACCTCCACCGGGTTTACCCGCGAAAGCACGTTTTCGCAGGGAAATCGGCGGGGTTGCGTGCGGGTTCGCGGCGGGTTCGAAAGCGCTGCCGGATGCGATCTTCGCGTCGCTTATCTCGCTGCGCCCTGCGCCGGTATGATGGCGCTTTCCCTTCTTCCTGCCTCGCGCACCGTTTCCCATGAGCTCATCGCAGACGCGTTTTCTCGGCATCGACCTCGGCACCGGTTCGCTCAAGCTGGGCATGTTCGATAGCGATGGCGTCGAGCGCGGCGCCGCGAGCGTCGCCTATGCGCTCGAGACGCCGCAGCCCGGCTGGGCCGAAATGCACGTCGAACGTTGGTGGGATGCGCTCGTCGCGGCTTGCGCGCAACTGCCCGAAAGCGAGCGGGCGGCGGTGCGCGCGATCGGCTTTTCCGGGCAGATGCACGGCGTCGTGCTCACCGACGCGGCGGGCCACGCCTTGCGTCCCGCGATGCTCTGGCCCGACACGCGCGCGCACGCGCTGCTCGACGCGTGGCCGGACGAGCCCGCGCGTGCGCAACCCAATCCCGTCGCGCCCGGCATGGCGGGTCCGCTGCTGCGCTGGGTGCTGCAGTACGAGCCGTACATCGCGCAGGCCGCGCGCTGGGCGCTGCAGCCGAAAGACTGGCTGCGCGTGGCGCTGGGCGGCGCGTTCGTCGCGGACCCGTCGGACGCGTGCGCGACGGCGCTCGCCGCCCCCGACGGCGCCTGGGACTTCGCGCTGATCGAGCGCCTTGGTTTGCCTTCGCGCTGGTTCGCGCCGCTGGCCGCTTCCTGTGAAGCGAGCGGGACGCTAAGCGCCGCAGCTGCGCACGCGCTAGGCCTGCCGGCCGGCATCGTGCTCGCGACGGGCGCGGGCGACACGCCCTGCGCCGCGCTCGGCAGCGGTCTTGCCGACGAAGGCGGCGCGCTCCTCACCACGGGCACGGGCGGCCAGATCGTCGTGACCGCGCGCAGCGAGCCGCGCGCGCGGCGCGGGCTCCATCGCTATCGTTCGGCCACGGGCGGCTGGTACACGATGGCCGCCATGCAGAACGTCGGTGTTGCGCTCGAAGCGGCGCGCGGCTGGTTGGCTTACGATTGGGCCCTCGCTTATGCGGACGCGTTCGCCGCGCCGCCATCCGCGACGCTCGCGTTCCTGCCTTACCTGAGCGGCGAGCGCTCGCCGTGGCTCGATCCCGCGGCGCGCGGCGGCTGGCTTGGCGCGTCGCTCGGCGACACGCGCGGCACGCTCATGCGCGCGGCGTTCGAGGGCGTCGCGTTCGCGTTGCGCGCGGGGCTGGACGCCGTGCGCGACGCCGGCGAGCACGGGGACGAGGGCACGCGCAATGCGCAAACCGCACGGCCCGTGCCGGCGCTCAAGCTCGCGGGCGGCGGCTCGGTGGACGCGCGCTGGCGGCAGTTGCTCGCCGACGCGCTCGACGCCGACCTCTACGCGATCGACTGCCCGAACGCGGCGGCGCGCGGCGCGGCGCTGCTCGGCGGCCTGGCGAGCGGGCACTGGCGCAACAGCGATCTCGCGGCGCTTGCGCCGGCCGCGACCCGTGTGGCGTCGCCGCGCGCGGACGCGGCGCTCGCGCAACCGCTTGCACAACCGCTTGCACAACGTTACGCGCGCTTCATCGATCTGTACGGCCGGGTGCGGACATGGTTCGCACCGGCGGCGCGATGAAGCGCATCGATATCACCGCTTCACAGGAGCAACGAAGATGAAAACGAAAGCCGCCGTCGCATGGAAGGCAGGTGCGCCGCTTACGATCGAGGAAGTGGATCTGGAAGGCCCGCGCGCGGGCGAAGTGTTGATCGAGGTGAAGGCGACGGGCATTTGCCACACCGACTACTACACGCTTTCGGGCGCCGATCCCGAAGGGCTGTTCCCGGCGATTCTGGGCCACGAGGGCGCGGGTGTGGTCGTCGATGTCGGGCCGGGCGTGGGCACGGTGAGGAAGGGCGATCACGTCATTCCGCTCTATACGCCCGAATGCCGGCAGTGCAAGTTCTGCCTCTCGCGCAAGACGAATCTCTGCCAGGCGATTCGCTCGACGCAAGGCAAGGGGCTCATGCCCGACGCGACGTCGCGCTTCTCGCTCAACGGCAAGCCGCTCTATCACTACATGGGCACTTCGACGTTTTCGAATTACATCGTCGTGCCGGAAATCGCCGTGGCGAAGATTCGCGAGGACGCCCCGTTCGACAAGGTTTGCTATATCGGTTGCGGCGTGACGACGGGCGTGGGCGCCGTCGTCTATTCGGCGAAGGTGGAAGCGGGCGCCAACGTGGTGGTGTTCGGTCTCGGCGGCATCGGCCTGAACGTGATTCAAGGCGCGAAGATGGTCGGTGCCGACAAGATCATCGGTGTCGACATCAATCCGAAACGCGTCGAGCTTGCGAAGAAGTTCGGCATGACGCACTTCATCAACCCGAACGAAGTCGAGAACGTCGTCGATCACATCGTCCAGCTGACCGACGGCGGCGCCGACTATTCGTTCGAATGCATCGGCAACACGAAGGTGATGCGCCAGGCGCTCGAATGCACGCACAAGGGCTGGGGACAGTCGTTCATCATCGGCGTGGCGGCCGCGGGCGAGGAAATCAGCACGCGTCCGTTCCAGCTGGTGACGGGCCGCGAGTGGAAGGGCTCGGCGTTCGGCGGCGCGCGCGGGCGCACCGACGTGCCGAAGATCGTCGACTGGTACATGGAAGGCAAGATCAACATCGACGATCTCATCACGCACACGCTCAAGCTCGACCAGATCAACGAGGGCTTCGACCTCATGAAGAAGGGCGAGTCGATCCGCTCGGTGGTGCTGTACTGAACGGAGGCGCGCGATGCTGACCCTGCTCGAAGAGCACGCCTGTCATGACGGCGTGCAACGCATCTACAGGCACGATCCGGAAACGATCGGCCTGCCGATGCGCTTTTCGGTGTATCTGCCGCCGCAGGCCGGTGGCACCGGCGGTGCCGGCGTGCCGGGCCTCTTCTATCTCGCGGGTTTGACCTGCACCGAGGAGACGTTCCCGATCAAGGCGGGCGCGCAACGCTTTGCCGCGCAGCACGGCATCGCGCTGATCGCGCCGGACACGAGCCCGCGCGGCGCGAACCTGCCGGGCGAGGCCGATGCGTGGGACTTCGGCGTGGGCGCGGGCTTCTATCTCGACGCCACGCGCGAGCCGTGGTCGAAGCACTGGGGCATGTACTCGTACGTGCGCGACGAATTGCGCGAGGCGGTGACGGCGAATCTGCCCGTCGATGGCGCGCGCCTCGGCATCTTCGGGCATTCGATGGGCGGGCACGGCGCGTTGGTGCTTGCGCTGCGCAACCCGGAGATTTATCGCTCGGTGTCGGCGTTCGCGCCGATCGCGGCGCCCACGCGCTGCCCGTGGGGCGAAAAAGCGTTCAGCGGCTATCTCGGCGACGACCGCGAAGCGTGGAAGCAGTACGACGCCAGCGAGCTCGTCGGCCGCGCGGCGCGCAAGTTCGAAGAAGGCATTCTCGTCGATCAAGGCACGGCCGATCCGTTCCTGCCGAACCAGTTGAATCCGGATGTATTCGAAGCAGCCTGCAAGGCGGCGGGGCAGCCGCTCACGCTGCGCCGCCACGACGGCTACGATCACGGGTACTTCTTCATCCAGACGTTCGTCGAGGATCACCTCGCGCATCACGCGCGGATCCTGCTGAAGTAGCGGGCGCCTCGCAAGGGCGAAAAAAAGGCGTTGCCACCGCGAGGGGCAACGCCTTTTTCCATGCGCACGCAACGTGTCAGCGCCGTCCGGTCAAACTCGCGCCGTAGACGAGCGCGGCGAGCGCGGTGATCCAGAAGCTGGTCGGCCAGTCGGTGTAGAAGGCGAGCGTGACGCCAAGCCACGCCTGCACGAGGGCGAGCAGCGCCGCGAGCACGAGGCCGGTCGAAAGGCGCGTGGTGAGATTCTGCGCGGCGGCGGCCGGGCCGACCATCAGCGTGAAGACGAGCAGCACGCCGACGATCTGCGTGCACGCGGCCACCGCGAGCGCGGCGATGGCGAGGAACAGCATCGAAACCGTGCGTAGCGACACACCTTTCGCTTCGGCGAGTTCGGGCTGCAGCGAGGCGAACAGCAGCGGTCGCATGATGGCGGCCAGCGCCGCCAGGCTCGCAACCGCGAGCGCGGCGAGCACGCCGAGCGTCTCGCGGCTCACGCCGAGCACGTTGCCGAACAGGAGCGCCGTGACCTGCGTCGCATACGACGTGAAGAAGTGCAGGAACAGGAGGCCGAAGCCGAGCGCGAGCGAAAGGATCACGCCGATCGCCACGTCGCGGCCCGCGAGTTTTTCGCCGAGCGCGCCCATCGATACGCCCGCGGCAAGCGTGAAGCCCACCATGCCCCACATTGGCGAGATGCCGAGCAGCACGGCGCCCGTTGCGCCCGTGAAGCCCACGTGCGAGAGTGCGTGGCCCGCGAAGGTCTGTCCGCGCATGACGAGGAAATAGCCCACCACGCCCGCGAGCACCGCGACGATGCCCGACGCCGCGAAGGCGTTCACCATGAAATCGTATTCAAGCATCGTGCGTGTGGCCGTGTGCGTTGTCGTTGCCGCCGCGATCCTGTCCGTGGTCGTGGTCGTGGCCGCCGTGATCGTGCTCATGCTCGTGGTCGTGCTTTTCGACTTCCACGTCGCCCGACATCACGAAGATGCGGCCCTTCATGCGCATGACCTCGATGGGCGAGCCATAGAGGCGCGAAAGCACGGGCGCGGTGATGACTTCGTCGACGCCGCCGAGCGCGGCCACGCCGTTGCCGAGATAGAGCACGCGGTCGAGCGCATTGAGCAGCGGATTGAGCTCGTGCGCGGAGAACAGCACGGCGATGCCGAGTTCGCGCTGCACCCGGCGCACGAGTTCGACCACGCCACGCTGATGATTCGGGTCGAGGCTGATGAGCGGCTCATCGAGCAGCAGCAGCTTCGGGTCGCCGAGCAGGCACTGCGCGAGCAGCAGGCGCTGGCGCTCGCCGCCGGAAAGCTCCGGGAGCGGGCGATCCGCAAGCGCGCTCGCGCCCACGAGATCAAGCACGCGCGCGACGTCGGCGCGCGTGGCGGCGTCGGCGCGCGGCAGGCCCCAGCGATGGCCGTCGGCGGCCATCGCCACGAAGTCGCGGCCGCGCACGCGCCGGCTCGCCAGCGCGGCGCGCGTTTGCGGCATGTAGCCGATCTTCGCGTTGCCGCGCGCGACCGGCTCGCCCAGCACCCGGATCACGCCGCGCGTGGCCGGCACGAGCCCGAGAATCGCGCGCATGAGCGTGGTCTTGCCCGCGCCGTTCGGCCCCAGCACACCGATGAATTCGCCCTGGTTCACCGCGAAGTTCGCGTCGCGCAGGATCGTGCGTTCGCCGAGCGCGAGCGTCACGCCCGCGAGCGTGAGCACGGGCGTCGGCGCGTGCTGGGCACCCTGCGCGTCGTGCCGCGGCGACGCGGCGGGTGATTCGCGACGGTTGGGCGAGGGGCCGGCCCCTGTCATGGCGTGTGTCCTTGCTGAATATACGGTTAGTGTTGCGCCGGCGTTCCCGCTGCGAGCGCCTTGTCGAGCGCGTCGAGCTGCGCAAGCATCCATTGCTGGAAGTTCACGCCGGACGGCTGCGTTTCGGTCACGCTCACCGACGGCACCTTCGACTGCTGCGCCAGCGCCAGCATGCGCCGCGTGAGGGCTTCGGTCGCCTGGCTGTTGTAGATCAGCACGCGCACGCGTCGCTCGCGCAGGTCGCGCTCGAACGCCGCGATGTCCGAAGCGCTCGCCTCGGTGTCGTTCATCGCGGCGAGCTGGAAGCGCTGGTTGCGCATGTCGAGGCCAATCGCATCCGACATGTAGCCGAACACCGGCTCCGTGGCCGTGACGGGCTGGCCGTGGTAGCGCGTGCGCAGTGCCGCGACCTTTGCGTCGACCGGTTGCAGCGAAGCGAGGAACGCCGCCAGGTTGGCATCGTACACGCTCTTGTGCGCCGGGTCCGCCGCGCCGAGTGCGGCGCTTATGGCGCGCGCGACGGCGGGCATGGTCTTCGGGTCGTACCAGAGGTGCGGGTTGTCGCCCGCCTTCTTCCCGATGAGATCGGCCGCGATGATCGTCGCGCGCGCGCCGCCGTTCTTTCCTCCCTGCGTGGCGCCGAGCAGCTTCGTCATCCACGGATCGTAATCGGCGCCGTTGTAGACCACGAGGCGCGCGCTCTGGAGCGCACGGGCCGTCTTCGGGCTTGCCTCGAAGAGGTGCGGGTCCTGGTCCGGGTTGCTCAGGATGCTGGTCACGTCCACGTGGCTGCCGCCGATCTGCTTGACGACGTCGCCGTAGAAGTTTTCCGCCGCGACCACGGGAATCGTGGCGCTGCTTGCCTGCGCGGCCAGCGCGGCGCTTGCGCCGCCGAGCGCCGCGCCCAGCGCGAGCGCGAGCCCGCCCGCGAGGCGCGCGAGCGCGGGTGCCAGACGCCGGGTGCGGTTCGCGTGGGTGAACGTAATCATGGTTCTATCCTTATCTTGGCGGAGTCTGAAAGAGAACGGGGACGCGTCGATGTTGCGAAGGCGAGATGATATAACGTATCACTCAACTTGGCGAGCCGGCTCGCTGTCCGGCCGACGGGGCCGGGTCCGTCAGCCGCAGTCGGCTGTGGCTTGCGCGTCGCACCATCGAAATCTTGCTCAATCGTGTGGGTTCGCCTTGACAGGCTCCTGGTCGTATCCGATCATTCGATCAACGATAGAGCAAATGCTCACATGTCGGGCGATCGCTCAGGTGCTCCTACGGAATGCCTGCCGGGCGCAGCCCGCACGAACGAAAACGAAATTGGAGACAACCCTGTGGCACATTCCGCGACCTCGGCGGCAGGACGTTTGCAGGACAAGGTGGCCGTGCTCACCGGCGCGGCGAGCGGCATCGGTGAAGCCGTTGCACAGCGGTATCTGGACGAAGGCGCGCGCTGCGTGCTCGTCGACGTGAAGCCGGCCGGGGCCGTCGCGCCCGCGCTGGCCGCCGCCTGCCCCGAGCGCGTGCTCGCCCTGACCGCCGACGTCACGCGTCGCGACGACATCGAGCGCATCGTGCAGAGCACGGTCCAGCGCTTTGGCCGCATCGACATTCTTTTCAACAACGCGGCGCTCTTCGATATGCGCCCGCTCCTCGACGAATCCTGGGACGTGTATGACCGCCTCTTCGCCGTCAACGTGAAGGGCATGTTCTTTCTCATGCAGGCGGTGGCGCGCCGCATGGTCGAGCAGGGGCAGGGCGGCAAGATCATCAACATGTCCTCGCAGGCGGGCCGCCGCGGCGAGGCGCTCGTTTCGCACTACTGCGCGACCAAGGCCGCGGTGCTGAGCTACACGCAGTCGGCGGCGCTGGCGCTCGCGCCGCATCGCATCAACGTGAACGGCATCGCGCCGGGCGTGGTCGATACGCCCATGTGGGATCAGGTCGACGCGCTCTTCGCACGCTACGAACACCGTCAGCCCGGCGAGAAGAAGCGCCTCGTCGGCGAGGCCGTGCCGCTCGGGCGCATGGGGCTGCCCGGGGATCTCACGGGCGCTGCGCTCTTTCTCGCCAGCGCCGACGCCGACTACATCACCGCGCAGACGCTCAACGTCGACGGCGGAAACTGGATGAGCTGACTTCCCGCAACCTGGCACGACGCAACACGACAGCAGCACGACATAACGCAACGAACAAGGAGACAACGCCATGAAACCCGCTTTGAAGACCGCAGCAGCGCGCATAGGTCGAGTTGTGAGTGCGGGCGCACTCGTCGCCGCGGCGAGCGCCGCTCACGCGCAGACCGTGACGATCGCCATGTTGAACAATCCGGACATGATCGAGCTGAAGAAGCTCTCGCCGGCTTTCGAAAAGGCGAATCCGGGCGTCAAACTGAACTGGGTGATTCTCGAAGAGAACGTGCTTCGCCAGCGCGCGACCACCGACATCACGACCAACAGCGGCCAGTTCGACGTGATGATGATCGGCACCTACGAGGCGCCGCAGTGGGGCAAGCGCGGCTGGCTCGTGCCGATGACGAACCTGCCCGCGAGCTACGATCTCGAAGACGTGGTGAAGACGGCGCGCGACGGCCTTTCGTACAACGGCACGCTGTTCGCGCTGCCGTTCTACGTGGAAAGCTCGATGACGTATTACCGCAAGGACCTCTTCGCGAACAAGGGCCTCAAGATGCCCGACCAGCCGACGTATGACCAGATCAAGGACTTCGCCGACAAGCTCACCGACAAGTCCGCCGGCACCTACGGCATCTGCCTGCGCGGCAAGGCAGGCTGGGGCGAGAACATGGCGTACGTGACGACGGTGGCGAACACCTTCGGCGGCCGCTGGTTCGACGAAAAGTGGCATGCGCAGCTCACGTCGCCCGAGTGGAAGAAGGCGGTGAACTTCTACGTCGATCTGCTGAAAAAGGACGGCCCTCCGGGGGCGAGCTCGAACGGCTTCAACGAGAACCTCACGCTGATGTCGTCGGGCAAGTGCGCGATGTGGATCGACGCGACGGTGGCGGCCGGCATTCTCTACAACAAGCAGCAGTCGCAGGTGGCCGACAAGATCGGCTTCGCGGCCGCGCCCACGCAGGCCACGCCGAACGGCGCGCACTGGCTGTGGTCGTGGGCGCTTGCGATTCCGAAGTCGTCGAAGTCGCAGGATGCCGCGAAGAAGTTCATCGAATGGGCCACGTCGAAGGACTACGTCGAACTGGTCGCGAAGGACGAGGGCTGGGCTTCGGTGCCGTCGGGCACGCGTATTTCGACGTATCAGCGTCCCGAGTACAAGCAGGCCGCACCGTTCTCGGACTTCGTGCTGAAGGCGATTCAGACCGCCGACCCGAACCACCCGACCGCGAAGCCGGTGCCGTACACGGGTATCCAGTTCGTCGGGATTCCCGAGTTCCAGTCGTTCGGTACGGTCGTGGGCCAGAGCATCGCGGGCGCCGTCGCGGGACAGATGAGCGTCGACCAGGCGCTTGCCGCCGGCAATGCAGCGGCCGACCGCGCCGTGGCGCAGGCCGGGTACCAGAAGTAATGCTGCGAAGTCATGCGTGAACCCGCGCAGCCAGCGTAGTACTGCAAGTGCGCGCCGCACCACCCGGCGCGGCGCGCACCCTCGCAGCCGATGCAGCGCCGTGCCTCCCGCAGGCGCGCAATAGAGAAGGGTGGTTCTCATGCGTCATCTCCATCTCCCCATGCCCATATTCAATCGAGCGCGTACGCCCCGGTCCCGGCAGGTCGAAACGCGGCGCTCGGCGTCACGCTGGCTCGTGTCGCCATCCGTCGCGGTGCTGCTGCTATGGATGACGATTCCGCTCGCGATGACGATCTGGTATTCGTTCACGCGCTACAACCTGCTGAACCCCGACCTCAAGGGGTTCGCGGGCTTCGACAACTACCGGTTCCTCGCCACCGATCCCTCGTTCGTGCCGTCGATCGTGCACACCATCGAGCTGATCGTGGCGGTGCTCGTCATCACCGTGGTCGGCGGCGTGCTGATGGCGGTGCTGTTCGACCGCAAGTTCATCGGCCAGGGCGTGGCGCGCCTGTTCGCCATCGCGCCGTTCTTCGTCATGCCCACGGTGAGCGCGCTGATCTGGAAGAACATGATCCTGCATCCCGTGTACGGCCTCGTGGCCGTCGCGATGCGCGCGATGGGCATGACGCCCATCGACTGGTTCGCCGTCTATCCGCTCACCGCGGTCATCATGATCGTGGCGTGGCAGTGGCTGCCGTTCGCGTTCCTCATTCTCTTCACGGCGATCCAGTCGCTCGACCAGGAGCAGAAGGAAGCCGCGAAGATCGACGGCGCGGGCGCGTTCGCCCTGTTCTTCTACATCACGCTGCCGCACCTGCGGCGCGCGATTGCCGTTGTCGTGATGATGGAGACCATCTTCCTGCTCTCGATCTTCGCCGAGATCTACACGACCACGGGCGGTGGCCCCGGCAACGCGACCACCAACCTCACTTACCTGATCTACTCGATGGGCCTGCAGCAGTTCGACGTGGGCATCGCCTCGGCTGGCGGCATTCTCGCCGTCGTGCTCGCGAACATCGTGTCGTTCTTCCTCGTGCGCATGCTTGCGCGCAACCTCAAAGGGGAGTACGAAAAATGAGCCAGATTACCGCTACGCCCGCGCCATCGCCCGACGCGGTCAACCGCGCTTCGCCGCTGCAGTTCGTCGGCCGCGCGCTGCCGGGGCTGCTTGCATGGATCATCGCGCTCGCGCTGTTCTTCCCGATCTTCTGGATGACGATCACGGCATTCAAGACCGAGCAGCAGGCCTACGTGCCGACGATCTTCTTCATGCCGACCCTCGACAGCTTCCGCGAGGTATTCGCGCGCAGCAACTACTTCGCGTTCGCGTGGAATTCGGTGCTGATTTCGGCGGGCGTGACGATCGTGTGCCTGATCCTCGCCGTGCCCGCCGCCTACGCGATGGCGTTCTTTCCCAACCAGCGCACGCAGAAGATCCTGCTGTGGATGCTTTCCACGAAGATGATGCCTTCGGTGGGTGTGCTCGTGCCGATCTACCTGCTGTGGAAGAACTCGGGGCTGCTCGACACCGTGACGGGGCTCGTCATCGTCTATACGCTCATCAACCTGCCGATTGCGGTGTGGATGGCCTACACGTATTTCAACGAGATTCCGCGCGACATTCTCGAAGCCGGACGCATGGACGGCGCGGCCACATGGCAGGAAATCGTCTATCTGCTCATGCCGATGGCCGTTCCCGGACTCGCGTCCACCGCGCTGCTGTTGATCATTCTTTCGTGGAACGAAGCATTCTGGAGCATCAATCTTTCCAGCTCGAACGCCGCGCCGCTCACGGTGTTCATCGCTTCTTATTCGAGTCCCGAAGGGCTCTTCTGGGCGAAGCTTTCGGCGGCGTCGCTGCTGGCGGTCGCGCCGGTGCTGATCGTCGGCTGGCTTTCGCAGAAGCAGCTGGTGCGCGGGCTCACGTTCGGGGCGGTCAAGTAATGGCGAATGCGACTGCCTTTCGAGCCCTGATCTGCGACTGCGACGGCGTGCTGATCGACAGCGAGGCCGTGGCGGCCCGCGTGCTGGTGCGCGAGCTGGAAGCGCGCTGGCCCGGGGTGGACGCCGCGCCGGTCGTGCTGCCGCTGCTCGGCCAGCGCATCGAGCGCGTGCTGGGCGGCGCGGGCGCGGCGCTCGAGCGCAGCCTCACGGCCGCCGACGTCGACGCGATCCGCACGGTAGCCGAGGCCGAAGCGCGCGAGGCGCCGCTCTTTCCCGGCGTGGCGGCCGCGCTGGAAGCGGTGACGCTCACGAGGGCCTGCGCGAGCAACAGCTACACCGACGTGGTGCGCGAAGTGCTGGCGCGCAACGGATTGCAGCGCTTCTTCGGCGAGCGCGTGTACTGCGCCGATATCGTGGCGATGCCGAAGCCGGCGCCCGACGTCTACCTCGCGGCGGCGCAGGGTATGGGCGTTGCGCCCGCCGCCTGCCTCGTGGTCGAGGACAGCGTGACGGGCGTGAGCGCGGCGCGCGCGGCGGGCATGACGGTGCTCGGTTTCGTGGGCGGCACGCACGTGGGCGGCGACGCGCATGCGCATGAGCTGCGCGACGCGGGTGCGAGCGAAATCTTCGACGACATGACGACGCTGCCCGCGCGGGTGGCGCACTGGATGAACAAGGCGGAAGTGGGCTCGCACTGAGCCGCTTTTGCAGCAAAGGAGACACATCATGGCAAGCGTGATCCTGAGAGACGTACTGAAGCGCTACGACGACAACGAAGTGCTGCGCGACGTGAACCTCGACATCGCCGACGGCGAGTTCGTCGTGTTCGTGGGCCCGAGCGGCTGCGGCAAGACCACGCTCATGCGGATGATCGCGGGGCTGGAGGATATCAGCGGCGGCGACCTGATGATCGACGGCACGCGCATGAACGACGTGCCGCCCGCGAAGCGCGGCATCGCGATGGTGTTCCAGTCGTACGCGCTCTATCCGCACATGACGCTTTACGACAACATGGCGTTCGGCCTCAAGCTCGCGGGCGCGAAGAAGCCTGAAATCGACGCGGCCGTGAAGAACGCCGCGAAGATCCTGCACATCGACCATCTGCTCGATCGCAAGCCCAGGCAGCTCTCGGGCGGCCAGCGCCAGCGCGTGGCGATCGGGCGCGCGATCACGCGCAAGCCGAAGGTGTTCCTGTTCGACGAGCCGCTCTCGAACCTCGACGCCGCGCTGCGCGTGAAAATGCGCCTCGAATTCGCGCGCCTGCACGACGAGCTGAAGACGACGATGATCTACGTGACGCACGATCAGGTCGAGGCGATGACGCTCGCCGACAAGATCGTCGTGCTGTCGGCGGGCAACGTCGAACAGGTCGGCAGTCCGAACCGTCTGTATCATGCGCCCGCGAACCGCTTCGTGGCGGGCTTCATCGGCTCGCCGAAGATGAACTTCCTCGACGGCACCGTTCAGCAGGTCGCGAGCGACGGCATCGTCGTGCGCTACGAGACCGGCGAGACGCAGAAGGTGGCGGTCGAACCGGGCAACGCGCGCGAAGGCGACAAGGTGACGGTGGGCATCCGCCCCGAGCATTTGCACATCATGGCGGGCGCGGAAGGCGTGAGCGCGAAGGCGATGACCGTGGAGTCGCTCGGCGACGCGGCGTATCTCTACGCGGAATGTCCGGTTGCGCCCGAAGGCCTGATCGCGCGCATTCCGCCGCTCGAGCGGCACGAGCGCGGCGAGTCGTTCAAGGTCGGCTCGACGCCCGATCACTGCCATCTCTTCGATGCGAACGGCCTTGCCTTCGAGCGTCGTTTCGCGCAGCAACTGGCTGCGTGATTTCACTGGCTTGCTGGACGCACCGCCTCGACGGATGAGGCGGTGTGCTGTGTGGCGAGGTACCTGAGGTTGTCTTTCATACGCCCGCTTCGCGCGGGCGTTTTTTTCGCCACGAGCATCTGGCGCGCGGGCGTTAGCGTTCGAGCGCCGCGCGCGCGCTCAGCTCGTCGGTGACGAGCCCGGAAAGCCAGCCGCCGTTGAGCGCCGCGATCACCGCTTCGCGCTTGCGCGCGCCGCCCGCGAAGCCGATGGTCGGGCGCCGCGGCGGCGAATCGAGGTACACGCTCGTCACGCGCCGGCCCGTGGGCGAATCGACGCGCTTGCCGGCCGCGTCGATCGGCAGGCCCAGCATTTCGGCCACGGCGCCCTGGCTCATCAGTTCGCGCACTTCGTCCGAGGTGATGAAGCCGTCCTCATGCAGCGGACAATGCTCGCCGATGTTGCCGATGCCGACGAACGCGACGTCGGCCTCGCCCGAAAGCGATTCGACGATGCGATAAAGCCGGTGATTGCACCATTGCGCGCGCTCGGCCTCGTTATCGGCGATGAGCGGCGCGGGCAGCAGGAAGTGCTTGCCGCCGGTCTTCTCCGAGATATGGAGCGCGACGTCGTAGCGGTTCGACGAACCGTCTTGCGCGATGGCGCCCACCATCGAAACGAGCCGGTGCTGAGGCCGCTCGAGCTGCGCGATCTGATCGACGGCCGCCTTGAGCGTGCGGCCGCTGCTCACGGCCACGACCATCGGCCGCTCTTCGCCGAGGTAGCGCTCCATGACCTGTGCGCCCGCCACCGCGAGCTTGCGATCGATTTCCTCGGCCGTGTCGTTGTCGACGGGCACCACTTCGCAAACCGAAAGACCGTAGCGCTTCGAAAGCGCGTCGGCGAGTGCGAGGCAATCGGCCAGCCGGTGATCGACGCGCACGCGTATCAGATTCTTTTCGACCGCGAACGCGACAAGGCGCTGCGCGACCGGGCGCGACACCTGCAGCTTCTCGGCGATTTCGTTCTGGGTGTTGCCGGCCACGTAGTAGAGCCAGGCGGCGCGGGTCGCGAGATCGAGTTTTTCGGAGGACTTGGGCACGGTGAAGGTCGTCGGGTCGGGATCGAGACGGGCGGTGCGCTGCGCACCTTACGCAAGGCGTTCGCGCGAAGGCTCGAAGAGCGGGCGCACATGGCGGTACAGCGAGCGATAGGCGGCGAGGCGCTCGCGCAGCGCCGCGTGGCGCGCGGCACGCGGCGTGTACTCGGCCACCACGGGCGGCTTGCTCAGCACTTCGCGCGCGTCGCCGCCCGCCGCGAGCCAGCCAAGACGCGCCGCACCGAGCGCCGCGCCCGTCTCGCCGCCGCCGTGCTGACGCGTGGGCGTATCGAATGCGTCCGCGACGAGTTGCGCCCAGTAGCCGCTGCGCGCGCCGCCGCCCAGCATCGACAGCGCGCCCACCTCGGTGCCGGCGGCCGCGAGCGCGTCGAGGCCGTCGGTGAGCGCGAGCGTCACGCCTTCGAGCACGGCATAGCCGAGCAGCGCGCGGTCGGTCGCGTGCGTCATGCCGAAGAACACGCCCTGCGCATACGGATCGTTGTGCGGCGTGCGCTCGCCCGAAAGATAGGGGAGAAAGAGCGGCGCTTCGCCGAGCGTTTGCGGGGCGAGCTGTTCGACTTCGGCGAGCAGCGCGGGCTCGTTCGTGCCCGTGAGCTTGCAGACCCAGCGCAGGCAGCTTGCCGCCGAGAGCACGACGCTCATCTGATGCCAGCGGTCCGGAATGGCGTGGCAGAACGCATGCACGGCGGAGGCGGGATTGGGCCGGAAGCGGTCGCCCACGACGCACAGCACGCCCGAAGTGCCGAGCGAGACGAAGCCGTCGCCGGGCTGGGTCGCGCCGATGCCGATTGCGCTCGTTGCGTTGTCGCCGCCGCCCGCCGCGACGACCACGTCTTCGCGCAGGCCGAATTCTCGCGCGAGCGCGGGCAGGAGCGTGCCGGAGGGCGCGCTGCCTTCGGCGAGCGAGGGCATGTGCGCGCGCGTCATGTTGCAGGCGTCGAGCAATGCGTCGGACCAGTCGCGCTTCGCCACGTCGAGCCAGAGCGTGCCCGCCGCATCGGATGGATCGGACACCTTGCCGCCCGTCAGGCGCAGGCGCAGATAGTCCTTCGGCAGCAGCACGCAGGCCGTCTCGCGAAAGATGTGCGGCTCGTGGCGCGCAACCCACAGCAGCTTGGGCGCGGTGAAGCCCGGCATGGCCAGATTGCCGGCGATGCGATGCAACTGCGGCGCACGCGCGGTCAGTTCGGCGCATTCCTCGACGGCGCGCATGTCGTTCCAGAGGATCGCGGGGCGCAGCACGTTGTCGTGCGTGTCGAGCAGCACGGCGCCGTGCATCTGCCCGGAAAGGCCGATGCCGCGCACCTGCGCGAATTCGTGCGGATGCGCCCCGCGCAGCGCGGCGAGCGCGCGGCGCGTGCCGTCCCACCAGTCGGCGGGATTCTGTTCGGACCAGCGCGGATGCGGGCGCGAGACGACGAAGGGCGTGCCGGCGGTGCCGATCACGCGGCCGTCGGGCGCGAGCAGCAGAACTTTCACTTCGGAGGTGCCGAGGTCGATGCCGAGATACATGGGGCGCGCTGAAGTCGTGATGAGAGTTGCGCTACTTTAGCGGCCCGCCGGGCGCGACGCCATGCGCGCCGACCCGCAGGGCGCGCGTGGCGCGTGGTTTGCCGCTTGCCGGGCGGTTCGGGGTTCTGTCTGCGCGCGTCGTCAAACGCTGCAGCCGCGCGAGGCGAGCCATTGGTCGACGCGCGCGAGCGCGCCGCGGATCGCGCCGCCGAGTGCCGGGTTGCCGGCGAGACCGCCCCAGAGCAGCTTGTCGCCGAGAAACGTCGAGACCGGATCGCCGCTCTCGAACATCCGATGCACGGCCGCATCATCCATTACGCCGTCCTGGTAGCGGTAGGGCAGCGTGTCCTTGTGCCAGCGTTCGAGAAAGCGCAGGAAAAGCGCGGGCAGCATGGCCGTGGCGGCGGGCGTCGCGCCTGCGGCGATCCGCTGAGCGAGTGTCGGCGCGATGAAGCCGGGGATCTTCGAATAGCCGTCGGCGGCCACGCGCTGGTTCGTGTCCTGGATGTACGGATTGCTGAAGCGCTCGAGCACGATGTCTCGATACTTCGCGAGATCGAGCGGGCTGGGCGTGAGGCAGGGGATCACGTCTTCGCTCACGTACTCGCGCGCGAAGGTGCGGATATCCGGGTCGTTGGTGCCCTCGTGAATGAAGTCGAGCCCGACGAGCGTGCCCGCCCACGCAATGCAGCTATGCGTTGCATTGAGAATGCGGATCTTCGCTTCCTCGTAGGGCATCACCGATTCGACCATTTCCGCGCCCGCGCGCTCCCAGGCGGGCCGCCCGGCGCAGAAGTGATCTTCGATCACCCATTGGATGAACGCCTCGCCCATCACGGGGCAGGCGTCGTCCGCGCCGGTTGCCGCTTTCACGCGTTCGCGCACGTCGGGCGTGGGGCGCGGCGTGATGCGGTCGACCATCGAGTCGGGGCAGGCCGTGTTCGCGTCGAACCAGGCGCGCAGATCCGTCGCGCCGCGCAGCGCGAGGAACTCGCGCATGCCCGCGTGAAAGCGCTTGCCGTTGCTGCGCAGGTTGTCGCACGTTTGCAGCGTGACGGGGCCGCCGCTGCGCGCCATGCGGGCTTCGAGAATCGTGGCGAGCGCGCCGTAGATCGTCGTGCGCGCGCCCTGGAGGTCGGCGGCGAGGTCCGGGTTCGCGGTGTCGAGGCGGTCGTGCTCGTCCAGGTAGTAGCCCCCCTCGGTCACCGTGAACGCAATGATCTTGCACGACGCGTCGGCGCCCGCGTCGATCAGGCCCGCGAGGTCGGCGGACCAGGGCAGCACGCGCGTGATCGAGCGGATGGTTTCGTAGCTGCGCTCGCCTTGGGGCGTGACGGTTTCGAGCGTGTAGACGCCGTTTTGCGCGGCCAGCGCCTCGAGCACGGCGTTCATGTCGGCGCGGATATTGCCGACGGTGAGCGACCAGGCCGCCTCGCCGGGCTTGCGAGCGAGGTTCGCGCGATGCAGGTACCACGCCTGATGCGCCCGGTGAAACGACCCGGCGCCGATGTGCAGGATCACGTTCGCGTCGCTGCGTTCGGTGTTCATTCGGTGTCTCCTTACTCAAAGCTGCCGGTCGGCCAATGCTTGAGCAATTGCTCTATTGATGAACGAATGATCGTATCCGGGCGATTGAAAGTCAAGCGGGCCGCGGCGGTTTTCCGTGGCGCGCTGCGGTGGGGGACGATTTGCTCGTGGCGGTCGAAGGGGCGCCGCGCGGGGGTTTCTGGAGGATTTTGTGGCGCACAAGCCCGCGCCCGGAAAGCGGCTCGCAAGCCGACGGCGCTGTGCGGCGCGTGTCGCCGGTCGCGATATTCGCCGTTCGCGGCTCGCGCGAAGACGACCACCGGCGCGCAGACGCCCTAGCCGCCTGTCCGCTCCACCGCCGCAACGGCCTGCGCGGTCGCGTCGGCCGCGCAGCAATCCACGACGATGCGCTCCGGCATCGCGCGCAGCCACGTGAGCTGGCGTTTGCAGAGCTGGCGTGTGGCGAACACGCCTTTGTCGCGCATGGTGCCGTAGTCCACTTCGCCGTCGAGGTATTCCCACACCTGGCGGTAGCCCACGCAGCGCATCGAAGGCAGGTTGGGATTCAGGTCGCCGCGCGCGCGCAGCGCCTTCACCTCGTCGATGAGACCGCCCGCGAGCATCGCGTCGAAGCGCGCTTCGATGCGTGCGTGCAGGACGCCGCGATCCGAAGGTTCGAGCGCGACGGGCACGAAGCGGTAGCGCTCGGCTTCGTCTTCGCGCGTGGATGGCGTGGCGAGCAGCACCGACATCGGCTGCCCGCTCAGCATGAATATTTCGAGCGCGCGCTGGATGCGCTGCGAGTCGTTGGGCGCGAGGCGCGCCGCCGTGGCCGGATCGACGAGCGCGAGGCGCGCATGCATGGCGGGCCAGCCGCCGCGCGCGGCTTCGGCGTCGAGTTGGGCACGCACGGCGGGGTCGGCCGCGGGCAGATCGTTGAGGCCTTGCGTGAGCGCCTTGTAGTAGAGCATCGTGCCGCCCACGAGCAGCGGCACGTTCCCGCGCGCGACGATTTCGCCCGTCACGCGCAGCGCGTCGGCGCGAAAGTCGGCGGCGGACCAGGCATCCGCCGGATCGACGATATCGATCAGATGATGCGCGACGGCTGCGCGCTCGTCGGCGGTCGGCTTCGCGGTGCCGATGTCCATCTCGCGGTAGACGAGCGCCGAATCGACGCTCACGATTTCGACCGTGCGCCCGCGCGTCGCCGACTGCGCGGCGTAGGCGAGCGCGGCCGCCGTCTTGCCCGAGGCCGTGGGGCCGAGCAGGCACGCGACGGGCAACGCGCTGCGGGGTGTCGTGGCCTGCGTCATTGACCGCGCATGAAGAGCCGATCGAGATCGGCGAGCGTGAGCTGATACCAGGTCGGCCGGCCGTGATTGCACTGGTCGGCGCGTTCGGTCGCTTCCATCTGGCGCAAGAGCGCGTTCATCTCGTCGAGCGTGAGACGGCGGTTCGCACGCACCGCGTGATGGCAGGCGAGCGTGCCGAGCATCTCGTGCTGCCGCTCGGTCAGCACGCGCGAGCCGCCGTACGCATGCAGATCGGCGAGCACGGCGCGCGCGAGCGCCTGGAGGTCGGCGTCCTTGAGCAGCGCGGGCACCGCCCGGATCGCGATCGACGTGGGCGAGAGCACGGCGAGATCGAAGCCGAGCGCTTCGAGCGTGGCCTTTTCTTCTTCGACGGTGCCGGTTTCGACGGGATCGGCCGTCATCGAGATCGGGATCAGCAAGGGCTGCACGGCGAGCGAGCGCTCGGCGAGCGCCTGCTTGAACTGCTCGTAAAGAATGCGTTCGTGCGCGGCGTGCATGTCGACGATCACGAGGCCGCGCGCATTTTGCGCGAGCACGTAGATGCCGTGCACCTGGCCGAGCGCGAAACCGAGCGGGTGGTCCTCGCCGGCTTCGAAGGCCGGTTGCGGCGCGCGGGCGGCCAGCTCGCCCGCGGCGGCGTCCGCCTGCGGCACGGTCGCGCCTTGCGCCGTGCCCGCGCCGACGTCCTTGCGGCCGAACAAGGCGTCGTACAGCGCGAGCGGCTGCGCGACGGGCAGGCTGCCTTGCGTCATGCGGGACTGGCGCAGCCAGGTGTTGCCGCTACCGCTGCTGCCCGAGCCCGAGCCGCCCGGCGGCCCGAAGCCGGACGCCCGCGATTCCGCGCCGCCCGAGCCGCCGAAGCTGCTTGCCACGCTAGCCGTGCCGAATTGGCCGGCCGCGCCGAAGCGGCTGGCTGCGCCAGGCGCGCCGTCTGCGTGCGGGCGATCCGCCGCGCCGGAAGCCAGCCCGGCCGAAGCGCCGAGCACGCCGGCGCCCGGCAACGCACGCGGCTCGATGAGCGCGGCATGTCCGCCCGCGGTGGTTTCGGGCGACGCGCCCGCATGGCGCGCGAGCGCGCGCTGCACCGCATGAAACACGAACTGGTGAATCGAGCGCGAGTCGCGGAAGCGCACCTCGATCTTCGAGGGATGCACGTTCACGTCGACGGCCTCGGGCGGCAGGTCGAGGAACAGCACATACGACGGATAGCGCTCGCCGTGCAACACGTCCTCATAGGCCGAGCGCACGGCGTGCGTGAGCAGCTTGTCGCGCACGAAGCGACCGTTCACGAAGAAATACTGCTGATCGGCGCGGTTGCGGCTGGCCGTGGGCAGGCCCGCGCAGCCATAAATGGCGAGCGGACCCGCGCGCTCGTCGAGCGGCAGGTGCGCCGTGGCGAACACTTCGCCGAGGATCTTCGAGACGCGCGTGCCCGGATCGCTTGCATTCCAGTGCTCGACGGCGCGCCCGTTGTGCAGCACCGAGATCGCCACGTCGGGGCGCGCGAGCGCGCTGCGGCGGATCATTTCGAGGCAATGACCGAGTTCGGTCTGTTCGCTCTTCAGGAATTTGCGGCGCGCGGGCGTGTTGAAGTACAGCTCGCGCACTTCGATGGTGGTGCCCTGGCCGCCCGCCGCGGGCGAAACGGCACCCGTGTGCGCTTCGATCTTCACGGCGTGCGGCGCGTCGGCGCTGCGGCTCGTGATCGACATTTCGGCCACCGAGGCGATCGACGCCAGCGCTTCGCCGCGGAACCCGAGCGTCGCGACGCTCTCCAGTTCGGCAAGCGAGCGGATCTTGCTCGTGGCGTGGCGCATGAGCGCGAGCGGCAACTCGGCTTCGGGAATGCCGCAGCCGTCGTCGGCAATGGAAATGCGCTTCACGCCGCCCTCATCGAGCAGGATGCGCAGCGTGCTCGCGCCCGCGTCGAGCGAGTTTTCCAGCAGTTCCTTGACGACGGATGCGGGCCGTTCGACCACCTCGCCGGCGGCGATCTGGCTGATGAGCTGGTCGGGCAGGGCCTGGATCGCGCGCGGGAGCTGGGCGGCGCGCGGCGCGGCCGCAGCGCCGGTGATGCCGGCGGCGGAATCGGCGGTCCGGGCCGGATCGGGCGCGGCACCGGTGAGTTCGGAATTCGAAGACATGCGCGCAATTATAACGACTCGGCGCCATGCGGCTGGGCGCCCATGGGGGACCGGGAAAGCGCCGTCTCGCGGCGCTTTGTGCGCGAATTCACCGAAATTCGCGGGAAATTTTCGTGACGTAAGGGCACTTTCGGTATCATGGCGCGGTCAATTTTGCTTCTCGCGCAACACGGGGCGAACGCACGTTTTCAGGCGCGCGGCCCACGTCAATAAGGGACACCTTTGGATACGCTTCTGCAGTTCGCCAACCTTGTCTTGCACATCGACAAGTTCCTTGGGGTCTTCATCCACCAGTACGGCGCCTGGGTCTACGCGGTGCTGTTCCTGATCGTGTTCAGCGAAACCGGGCTCGTCGTCCTGCCATTCCTGCCCGGCGATTCGCTGCTCTTCATCGGCGGCGCGTTCGCGGCCACGCACGAGATGAATCTCGGCCTGCTGATCGTCCTTCTGGTCGCCGCGGCGGTTTCGGGCAATACGGTCAATTACCTCATTGGCCGCGCCATCGGCCCCAAGGTGTTCAACACGCACATTCCCGTGCTCGAACGCTTTCTCGATCGCGCCGCGCTGCAGAAAACGCACGAGTTCTACGAGCGCCACGGCGGCAAGACCATCGTGCTCGCGCGCTTCATCCCCGTCGTGCGCACGTTCGCGCCATTCGTGGCCGGCGTTTCGCAAATGGGCATGAAGCGCTTTCAGCTCTTCAACATGGCGGGCGCACTCTTCTGGGTGCTGCTGCTCGTGCTGCTCGGCTATTTCTTCGGCAACATTCCGTTCATTCGCCAGTACCTCAACGTGATCGTGCTCGTCGGCATCGGCGCCGCCATCGTGCCGGTCGTGATCGGCGGCGTCTGGAAGATGATGCGCAAGGACTCGCGCGGCGGCGCGGTGCGCAAGCCGAACGGCGGCTGAGCGCGTTCGTCCCGCTACGGGTCACGCTAGAAAAAGAAACGGCATCGCCTGCGAGGGCGATGCCGTTTCTTTTTGGCGACGACGTAAAGCGCGTAAAGCGCTACGAACCCACGCGACGAATGATCGACGGTGTTTCGGGCGTCGGGTAGCCGGCGTCCTTGAAGGTCTCGACAATCGCGCGATTGGTGTCGAAGTAGACCTGCCAGTAGGTCTCGTTGCCGGTGTAGGGCCGCACGGCCAGCAGCGGCCCTTCGGGCGTGAACGAGAGGATTTCGACGTCGGGCGGCGGATCCTGCGCAACGTTCGGAATCTTCGCGATGGCCGCGCGCAGGCGGCTGGCCGCATCGACGGGATCGACGCCGTTGGCGATCTTCGCGGTGAGCTCGACGCGTCGCACGGACGTCGCGCTGAAGTTCGAGATGGTGTCCGAAAAGATCTTGTTGTTACCGACGATGTTCACGACGTTGTCCGGCGAGATGATGGTCGTGCCGAAAATGCCCAGTTCCTTCACGGTGCCCGTCACGCCGCCCGCCGTCACGAAGTCGCCCACCTTGAACGGCCGCAGCACCTGCATGAACACGCCCGCCGCGAAGTGCGCGAGCAGGCCGCCCCACGCCGTGCCGATGGCGAGGCCGAGACCGGCGAGCAGCGCCGCGAACGAGGTGGTCTGCACGCCGAATACCTGGAGGATCGCGAGAATCAGCAGCAGGTTCAGCACGGCGGCGAGTATCGAGCTGAGGTAATGCGCGAGCGTGGCGTCGACGCGTTCGTTGCGCGCGAGCACCTTGCGCAGCAAGCCGGCAACGAGGTTGATGGCCCAGCGTCCGATGATCCACAGGACGATCGCCGCCACGACCTTGGTCCCGAAATCGATGCCTCGGGTCATGATGAAGACGCGGATGGTTTCGAGATCCAAAATGCCCTCGCTTGTGCCGTGGTTGAGCCGGAAAGACGTGCAACTGACATTGGCGGGGAGCCGTGAGCGGCGTCGATGGCCGGCGCCGTCTGTCCCTCGGTGCATTTATAGGCGAAGTGGCAAAAGCGCGCATTCAACGTGCCCGACTGCCTGCCTCGCGGTTGACACTGGGCAGGCCGCGCGGACCGGTCGATGCGGCACGGACGGCCATTCGCCTGTATCGTTGCGAACCGGCACGGACACGAAAAGGAGGCCCGCCATGAACCTTCAGAACACCGACCTTCATCTCATCACCGTGAAGCTCGCCGAATTGCGCCCTACGCAGATCACGGTTGGCTATCGCGAGGTGAGCGCCAAGCGTGCGCACTGGAATACGCTCGGCAGGAAGGGCCGGGCGGCGGTCATCGACTCGCACTGGTTTCCCGCCGTGCTCGGGCCGAAGTCGCGCTACTACGTGGTCGATCACCACCACCTTGGGCGCGCGTGGCTCGAGGAATCGGTGGAAAGCGTGCGCGTGACCGTGCTCAAGGACCTTTCCTGGCTCGAGCCCACCCTTTTCTGGCGCATGATGGAGCACAACCAGTGGGTGCATCCGTTCGATGCGGCGGGCGAGCGCTGCGAATTCGACCAGTTGCCGAAACAGCTCCTCGGTCTTGCCGACGATCCGTATCGCAGCCTCGCGGGCGAATTGCGCACGGCGGGCGGCTATGCGAAGGACACGACGCCGTTCAGCGAATTCCTGTGGGCCGACTATCTGCGCCGCAAGGTGTCCGAAACGCGGCTGCGCAAGGACTTCGACGCCGCACTCGCCGATGCGCTTTCGCACGCGCACGATCCCGAGGCGCGCTATCTGCCGGGTTGGTCGGGCGTGGTGCCGCCCGTAACGGCGGCGGCTCCGGGCAAGGACGGGAAGGCCGGCAAGGTCAAGAAAGGCTGACGCGGGAAGATGCGATCCGCGTGCGAGGCGGGACGCGGGGTTTCGTGCGTCTTACGTCACGTCGGCAGCATCGATTTGCTGCACGCGGACGTCGGGGGCGGCCGTTGGCGCCCCGCGTGCCTTGCATGCCTCTCGCGCGTCATGTGATTTCCGCCGCCGCGCGCGCCACGCCGGATACCACGCGAGCAATGCGGCCAGCACGTAGGCGAGGGCGCGCTCCCGCCAGGTTTCGCTCGGATTATGCGATCGCCACGGACCGCCTGCTTCGGCGAAGACGAGGAAGGTGACCGCCGTATCGAACGCGAGCGCGATCGCCATCAAGCCTTGAAACAGGCGTGCGCCGTTCGGCGTGAGATCGGGCCGCGCGCAGCCGACGAGCCAGCAGCCCACGCGCACGGCGACGAGCAAGGCGAGATTCCAGAGCAGAACACAGACGAAGTTGACCATGATGCGAGTTGACCGACCCGGATGACGCGCAGCCCGCTCCGAGGCGAGCGGTGGCGCGATCCTGGCATGGCGATGCATCTTGATAAATACGGACAGGCCGTGGTTTTGGCTCGCGTGTCGCATGCGCCGTCCGTGCGAGCAAAGCGCGGCGCGGCTCGCGCCGGTTTGTCAAGCATGGTCAAGCGTGCGCGCCGTTGCGTGCGCACCACGGCTACGCGCTGCCGGGTTTCAGCGCGCGTCGGGCAACGGCGCTTGCGGCGGCGTGCCTTGCGTCAGGTAGTGGCTGAGCCACTCGCTCGCCGGGCCCCTCGCCGTATCGGTGCGATGGATCAGCGAAACGTTGTAGTTCACCGAGCGCCGGTCCGCGAGCGCCACGCGCACGAGCCGCCCGGCTTCGAGATCGGCTTCCACGAGATGCTTCGGCATCGAACCCCAGCCGAGGCCCGCGAGCAGCAGCCGGTGCTTCGCGCCCAGGTCGCCGAGCTTCCACGCGCGATTGCTGTACACCCCGAACGTTTGCCCTTCGGTAAGGCGGCTGCGATCGGTCAGGACGAGTTGCGTGTGCTCGCGCGCATCCGAAATCCGCACGGGCTGATCGGCCTTCGCGAGCGGATGGCAGGGTGCGGCGACGAGCACGAGCTCCACCGTGCCGATGGACTGCGCCTCGATCACGTGCGGCCAGTTATGGTTCGGCCCGCTGATGCCGAATGCGCAGTCGCCGTCGAGCACGAGCTTGAGCACGCCGCCAAGCGCTTCCATCGTGAGATTGAGCGCGACAGTGGGGAACGCGAACGCGAATGCCTGCAGCGCCTCTACGAGCCGCTGCGACGGAAACATCACGTCCACGGCCACCGAAACTTCGCCTTCCAGCCCGCGCTGCAGGCCGGCCGCCTTGGCGTTAAGCTGGCCCATGAGCAGATCGAGGCGGCGCGCGTCGGCGAGAATCGCGCGGCCCGCGGCCGTGAGTTCCGGCTTGCGCTTGCCGCGCGCGAACAGCGCGACGCCCAGCAGCGCCTCGAGATTGGCGATCGTATAGCTGACCACCGACTGCGCGCGGTCGAGCTGGCGCGCGGCCGCCGAGAAGCTGCCCGTTTCGGCGACGGCGATCAGCGCGCGCAACTGTTCGAGGCTAGGGGAGCGGTCCGAGGTGCGGTCCATCGTCGAATTATCGAAAAAATAGATGATAACGATCCATTTTAGACGATTGTTTGAATATGTTTGCCCGGGTAAAGTGCATGCCTCGAATATTGGAGCCGTATGCCGATGAACCCTACCGTCAAGCCCGCCGGCCGCTATAACGGCATCGCCATGCTGCTGCACTGGTTGATCGCCGCGCTGATCGTCTGGGGCTTCGCGCTCGGCTGGGTGATGACCGACATTCCCGGCATCACGCCCACCAAGCTGCGTTACTTCTCGTGGCACAAGTGGATTGGCGTGACCGTGCTCGCCCTCGTGCTCGTGCGCATTCTCTGGCGCGCCACGCACGCCGCGCCCGCGCTGCCCGGGTCCATGCACGGTTGGGAGCGGCGCGCCGCGCATGCGGGCCATTTCGCGCTTTACGTGCTGATGGTCGCGATTCCGGTGACGGGCTACCTCTACAGTTCCGCGGCCGGCATTCAGGTCGTGTATCTCGGCATCTGGCCGCTGCCCGTGCTGATCGGTCCGGACACCGCGCTCAAGGGCGTACTGCGCACCGTGCACGTTGCGCTCAACTACACGTTGCTCGCCGTCGTCGTGGTGCACGTGCTCGCGGTCGCCAAGCATCAGTTGATCGACCGCCAGAACATCCTTTCGCGCATGCTGCCGTTCGGCACGCCGCGCGACTGACCGCACGGCGTGTTTCGCGTCATGCGAAACACGCCGGAACCTTTCCCCCACGCATTGCCTGCATCCACCTTGGAGCGACCGCCCATGATCCAGCGTCTTGCCCATGCCGCTTCCGTCGTCGCGCTCGCCGCAGGCGCGGCGGCTTTCGTCACGAATGCCGACGCCGCCGCCGAAGCCGCAAAGAACTCCGTGACCGCCGTGTTCAAGCAGATGAACGTGCCGGTCGAGGGACGTTTTAACCACTTCACCGCCAATGTGCGCTTCGATCCGGCCAACGTCGCGGCGTCGAGCGCGAAGCTCGACGTCGACGTGGCGAGCTTCGACATCGGCGCGCCGGAATACAACAAGGAAGTCGCGGGCGACGAGTGGTTCGACGCGGCGCACTTTCCGCACGCGACTTTTGTCTCGACGCAGATCAAGCCCGGCGCGAACGGCGCGTTTAGCGTGACCGGCAAGCTGACGATCAAGGGCAAGACGACCGACGTCGTCGTGCCGGTGCAATACCACAAGGACGGCGCGAACCAGGTGTTCGACGGCACGCTGCCCATCAAGCGCCTCGCGTACAACATCGGCTCGGGCGAGTGGAAGGACACCTCGGTCGTCGCCGACGACGTGCAGATCAAGTTTCACATCGTGTCCGCCGCGCACTGACGCGCGCCGGGCATCGCTTTTTCACGCAGTTTCTCTTCCCAGGAATCGTTTCATGAAGACCACGATTATCGCCGCAGCCGTCGTTGCCGCTTCGTTCGCGGCCGCCGTTGCCACGCCCGCGCTCGCGGCCGCTACGACCTACAATCTCGACCCGACGCACACGTATCCGAGCTTCGAGGCCGATCACTTCGGTGGTGTCTCGGTGTGGCGCGGCAAGTTCACGAAGAGCTCGGGGACGGTTACGCTCGATCGCGCGGCGAAGACGGGCACGGTGGACGTGACGATCGACGCATCGTCGATCGATACCGGCAACTCGCAGCTCGACAAGCATGTGAGCTCGGCAGAATTCCTCGACACCGCGAAGTACCCGACGGCTACCTACAAGGGCACGTCGATCCGCTTCGACGGCGACAAGCCCGTGGAAGTGATCGGCACGTTCACGCTGCACGGCGTGACCAAGCCGCTGAACCTGAAGATCGATTCGTTCAAGTGCTTCCAGAACCCGATGCTCAAGCGCGAAGTGTGCGGCGCGGACGCATCGGCGCAATTCGACCGTGCGGACTACGGCGTGAACTGGGGCCAGTCGTATGGCTTCAAGACGGCCACGACGCTGCAAATCCAGGTCGAAGGCATCAAGGCCGACTGAGTTTGCGCGCGGCATTGCTCGCTGCCCGTGCGCTCTGTGGCGCGCGGGCTTTTTCATAGCGGGGGCGGGGGGTGCCGTTCGGCGACCCTCAAATATGCTGACGACGATGAGGATTGCCAGGTAGTCGTCGAAGCGGTCAAGCCGAACGCATGGCCGCGCGGGCGCCGGCCCGATGCCCGCGCTTACTGGATCGGCGAGCTTGTGCGCGTGCTGCGCGGCGACAGCGCGACATCGACGACGTGCGAATGCCAGATGCCGCAGGTGGCCTTCACGGGAACCCAGGCGTACTTGCCGCGCACCTTGGCGAATGCGTGCAGATTGATGAGCGTGTCGATGGGTGTTGACTGCGCGACGGCGGCGCTCGCCGAGGGCACGGGCGTGGCGTTGACGGGCGCGGGCTGCTCGATTTTGGCGGAGAGCGCGTGGCGATCGGGCACGAGCAGCGAATCATAGCGCTGCGCCTTGTGCACCCACTGGTCGAGCGCGGCGACGCAATTGACGACGGCGTCCGGCACACGAATGCGGCGCAAATACGCGTAGTCTTCGGGTTGGGGCTGGGTTTGCGCCTGAACGCGCAGACTGAGCCAAAGAAGCGCGAGCAGAGCGCAGGCAAGGGTCGTGAACTTCATGATGACGTGGCCTGTGCAGCGGAGGATGGGACGGCGGGGAAGGAGCGAGTATACATGCTGAGCGCACGCCTACGTGCCGAGCGTTTCATCGCCGGTTGCAGCCGATTCCCAATGATAGCCGCCGACGCCGCGAAGATCCGGCGCGAAAAGCAAAAAGCCCAGTCCGAAGACTGGGCTTTTTGATTGATTCTTTGGTAGGCCGTACTGGATTCGAACCAGTGACCAACGGATTAAAAGTCCGCTGCTCTACCAGCTGAGCTAACGACCCAAAAGAGAAGCGGGATTATAGCGGGGCACGGTCGAAGCGTCAACCGTTCCCGCCACAATGTCGATGGAAAAAGCCCGAAGCACGCCGTGCCCCGGGCCTTTTCTGTACGCGAGAGGCGCATTTCGCGGCATTGGCATATCGTGCCGCCGCGTCACGCCAAAAGCCGTCAGCAGCGCTTATTTGAGTTGTGAAAGCTTGCTCTGCGCCGTCTGTGCCACATCCGAGCTGCCATACTGCGCGACGATCTGCTCGAGGGTGCGCCTGGCCGCAGCCTTTTGCCCCTGCTCGATCTGATTGTTCGCGATCGCCAGCAACGCCTCGGGGGCGCGCGGATGCTGCGGGTAGTTCTTGACCACGTTCTGCCACGTAGCGGTCGACCCCTTGTAGTCCTTCAACGCATAGAGTGCGTTGCCGAGCCAGTACTGCGCGGTCGGCTGGTAAGGGCTCTGCGGATACTTCGAGATGAAGCTGCGGAACGATGCAGCCGCGTTCTTGAAGTCGCCGTTGCGAAACTGCTGCGAAGCGGCGTTGAAGGCGTCCATTTCACCGGGCTGAACCGTGCCTTGCATGCCGTCCACGGTTTCCTGCTGCGGCTCGAACTTCTTGAGCCGCGTGTCGAGATCCGTGTAGTAGTCCTTCTGTTGCTTCTGCAGGGTCGCCAACTGGTTCGCCATGTCCTCGTTCTGTCCGCGCAGCGTGGCGACCTGCTGGTTAAGCTGGTCGAGATGGTTGGACTGGTCGAGGATCGTGCGCTGGGCGGCGGACAACTGGCTGGACAGGTTGTCCGTTTTCGCGCGCAGGTCGAGGATCGCCTGGCGCGCCTGATCGTCATCGAAGAGACCCGCGTGGGCCGGCAGCGCCGCAAAGGCGACGCCGGCCACGCAGGCGGCTGCGGCTGCCCGCAGCGGGGAGAAACGGTGCGACATACGCCCCTTCATCCAATGCTCAATTACTGTTGATACACGAGGTCAGCACGGCGGTTTTGCGCCCACGATGCTTCGTCGTGGCCCGTTGCGACCGGCTTTTCCTTGCCGAGGCTGACAGCTTCCATCTGCGAGTCGGGCACGCCCATCAGCGAGAGGGCGCGACGCACGGCTTCAGCACGCTTTTGACCCAGCGCCAGGTTGTACTCGCTCGTGCCGCGCTCGTCGGTGTTGCCCTGGATCAGGACGTGACGTTCCGGGTGCGTCTTGAGGTATTGCGCATGAGCTTGCAGCAGCGACTGGTAGTCGTCCTTGACGGCGTAGCTGTCGAAATCGAAGTACACGCTGCGCTTGGCGAGCGGGCTGTTCGGGTTGTTCAACTCATCGACGTTCACCTGCGCAACCGCGTTCGGGTTCGGCTGGGTGTTCATCGCGCCGGCGTTCGGGTTCGTTTCCTTGACACCCGACTTGCACGCTGCCAGCGCACCGATCATCAAAACAGCCAAGGCCAGGCGTACTTTCTTCGACATCATTTTTGCTCTCCTGAAGTGTTATTGCATAAAAGGACCCCAGGACGGCTCGCGTACGCTGCCGCCCTGAACGGACAGGATTTGCCGCGTACGACCGTCGGTCGATACAGCGGCCAGCACGCCACGGCCGTTCACCTGAGTGGCGTAAAGAATGTACTGACCGTTCGCCGCGAAGCTGGGCGATTCGTCATGTGTCGTGTCAGTGAGCGCCGTGGCGACGCCGGACTGCAGATCTTGAATGTACAGCTTAAATCCGCCACCCGTGCGTGAGATGTACGCCAGTTGCTTGCCGTCGGGGCTGACCCGCGGGCTCGTATTGTAGTTGCCGCTGAACGTCACGCGTTGCGCCGCTCCGGCGCTTTCGCCCTGGGCCGGCATCTTGTAGATCTGAGGCTGGCCGCCGCGGTCGCTCGTGAAATAAATCCAGCGTCCGTCGGGAGAGTAGGTGGGTTCGGTGTCGATCGTCGTGCCTTGCGTGAGGCGGCGCAGGCCGGTGCCGTCCGCGTTGACGGCGAAGATCTGCGTGTTGCCCGTGCGCGACAGCGCGACGGCGAGCGTGCGTCCATCCGGCGACCAGGCGGGCGCCGAATTGTTGCCCTTCTGGTCGGAAATGATCACGCGACGACCCGTGGGAAGGTCATGCACGTAGACGATCGGCTTCTTCTTTTCGAAAGATACGTAAGCGACTTTGGTGCCGTCGGGCGACCAGGCCGGCGAAATGATCGGCTCGGGACTCGAGAGCGCGATGTGCGCGTCTTGTCCATCGGAGTCCGAAACCTGCAACTGGTAGCGGCTACCGGTCTTGATTACGTACGAAAGACGCGTGGCGAACACGCCGCGATCGCCGAGCAGCTTCTGGTAGATATAGTCCGCAACCTTGTGCGCGGTCATGCGCAGGCCGCTCGGTGGGCTCGTCAGCACGAGGCCGCCCAGGCTTTCGCCCTTCACGGTGTCGTAGAGCTTGAAGCGCACTTCGTACTGGCCGTTCGCGAGCCTGTTCACGCTGCCTGCGACGAACGCATTGGCGCCCTTGGCCTTCCAGCTGCCGAGGTCGACGGAGTCGTTTTCCGAGACGGGCGCGCCGCCGGCGTCGATATTGGTGAATTTCCCGCTGCGCTGCAGGTCGGCGCGCACGATGGCGGCGACCTGTTCGGGCGAATTCGCTTCACCGGCAAAGTTTGCCGTGGCGATGGGGAACTGGGTGGAGCCCACGCCGGTGACGAGGACGTTGAGTTGAGCGTTCGCTGCGCCGCCCGCCGTGATCAGGCAGGACGCGACGAGGGTTCGCAGGCCAAGCTTCGTCATCAAACTCATGCTGTGATGTTTCCTGAAAAAAGCAATTTTTATCACACCGCGTAACAGCAGACTGACCGGCAAACGTCCGATTCGTTCCTTGGTCAGCCGCTTGTTCCACTGTTGCGCGCGGGCTTTCCTCAACCTCTCCATGTCTTGCGGTGGCCGTTAACCCGCCGGGCGCAAGGTAATCGCGAAGCTCGCAGGCGTTTTGCCGTCCGTATCGACCGGCATCGGATCCGAGCGCTGGACCGCCCGCAACGCGGCGTCGTCCCACGACGAATTGCCGCTGCTGCGCGTGATCGTCGCCGAAAGCAGCGTGCCCGTCGGCGAGCATCGCACGGCGATCTCGGTTTCGAGACCAGACGTCTCGCCCGACCAGATGATGTTCGGACGCACGCGGCGACGCACCTTGTCCGCATACCCCGGCGATGTCGCGTTGCCGCCCGATCCGCTGCCAGTGCCGCTCTTCGCGAGACCGTTGCCGCTCGTGCCTTCGCCGCCGCCCATCGAGCCTTGCATCTGCGCGATACGTGCGCGGCGTTCCGCGTCGAGCTTCTTCGCCTGGGCGTCAGCCTGTGCCTTCGCCTTGGCCGCCTTCTCGGCGTCGGCCTTCTTTTGCGCGTCGAGCTTCGCCTGCTTCTGCTGCTCTTCTTCCTGCTGCTGCTTCTTGAGCGCTTCCTGTTGTTGCTGCTGTTTTTGTTTTTCGGCAGCGGCCTGCTGCTGCTCCTGCTTCAGTTCCTGCTGCTTCAACCTCTCCGCCTTCTGCTGCGCCGCGAGCTGCGCAGCCTGCTGGGCCGCGAGCTGCTGCTGGCGCTTCGCCTCGGCTTCCTGCTGCTGCTTGAGGCGCTGCTGTTCGGCCAGTTGCGCCTCGCGCTGGGCTTCCTGCTGCTTACGCTTTTGCTGTTGCAGCGCGATGTCCGCTTCCTCGGTTTGCGGCGGCGGCGGGGCGGGCGCTACCGGCGCAGGAGGCGGCAGTGGCTTCGGTGTCGACATGTCCGGCACCTCGGTCCAGAGTTCCGCCTCTTCACCTGCCGGCGTGCTGTTCTGCCAGTGGATGCCGTGATAGAGGAACAGACCGAGCAGCACGTGCATGAGCACCGCGAGCGCGATAGCACGTCCCGTGCCACGCTCACGCGGAGGCTGCAGCGGATACGAATCGTTCTTACGGGTCATTGCGATTTGACGAGCAGTCCGACACGTTTGACGCCATGTGCTTTCAGATCGGACATCACGTTCATCACCGTCTCGTATTTGACGGACTTGTCGGCGGCGATCACGACGGGCTGGTCGGGATGGCTCTGCTCGCGGTCGGCGACGAAGCCGTTGAGATCGGCGCGCGTCATGTTTTCCTGCTGCGTGGCGCCGGAGTCATCTTTATAGCGTACGCTCAGATTGCCGTCGGGGCGAATGTTCACCACGACAGGCGGCGTTTGCTGCTGCTGCGACGCACCGCCCACTGTGGGCAGGTTGATGATGGACGGCGCGACGAGCGGCGCCGTCACCATGAAAATGACGAGCAGCACCAGCATCACGTCGATATACGGCACGACGTTGATGTCGGCCATCGCACGGCGCGAGCGGCTGCCTCGCATGCTCGAACGGACTGAGCCTCCCATCTTCGACTCCTTGCTTCGTGAAGATTAGTGAGCCTGACGCTGCAGGATATTCGAAAACTCTTCGATGAAGGTTTCGAAGCGGATCGCCAGACGGTCGATGTCGTGCGCGTAGCTGTTGTACGCGACCACCGCAGGAATGGCGGCAAAAAGACCGATCGCGGTGGCCGTCAACGCTTCCGCAATGCCGGGCGCAACGTTGGCGAGCGTGGCCTGCTGAACGTTCGCGAGCCCGCGGAACGCGTTCATGATGCCCCATACGGTGCCGAAAAGACCGATGTACGGGCTCACCGAACCGACCGACGCGAGGAACGAGAGATTGGCCTCGAGCGCGTCCATCTCGCGCTGGAAGGCCGCGCGCATGGCGCGGCGCGCGCCGTCGAGCACGAGGCTCGGATCGCTCAGGCGCTTCTCTTTCGCCTTCAGGAATTCGCGCATGCCCGATTCGAAGATACGCTCAAGCGCGCCGATCGTGTGACGGTTGTTGGCCGCGCTTTGATAGAGCGCCTGCAGGTCGCCGCCCGACCAGAAATCGCGCTCGAAGCGCTCGGTCTGGGACCGAGCCCGGCGGATTGCAAACCACTTGCGGAAAATGAAAGTCCAGGAAATCAGCGACATGAGCAGAAGAAGCCCCATCACCGCCTGTGCCAGTACGCTCGCATTAAGAACGAGAGAAATGATCGAAAGATCTTGTGTAGTGTTCATATAGGTTCGTTGTGACGTCCCGAAAGGGGCGAGCGGCTGCAAGGCAACGCAAGGCTTCCCGTAGGCGTTCGGGAAGCTCTCGCGCCGTTGCGGCCGAACCCTGCTTGGTCCTGCATTGACCGGCGCGAGTTCACTGGCGTCGTATCAACGGTAATTACTGCACCGCCGTTGACACGGCGTGCAGCTCTTTCTGTGGCCCGCGCTGCAAGACGTCATGAACGCAGGCCGGAATGGGGGCGGGGCGCATGGCTTGCCCGTCGACGCAGGCGACGCGAATGGTCCCGGTGGCGAGCAGCACGTCGTCGCGCCACGCCTCCTGCACGAAATCGATCGAGGCACGGCCGAGTTTCCCGACGCGGCTTACGGTCATGACGGTGTCGTCGAGTCGCGCGGGCGAGTGGTAACCGAGCGCAGTGCTGCGCACGACGAACAGAACGCCCGTTTCATCGGCGAGCCGGCGCTGATCGATGCCGCACGCGCGCAGCCATTCGGTGCGCGCGCGTTCGAAGAATTTCAGGTAATTCGCGTAAAACACTATCCCGCCGGCATCGGTGTCTTCGTAGTAGACGCGGACCGGCCACGTAAAACCGCGCCCGGCCGGGGACGACGCCTCGTCCGGCTTGCTGGTGGAATTTTCCATGCCGCGCATTCTACCGGAACGCGCCGCCCCTACGTCTTTCGGGCGACTGACGCAAGTATCAAATTTGTAAGGTGTTCGGCGGCCCGAAGGACATGGGCGGGGCGCGTGGCCGGCGTTGCCGCCCATGAAAACGTGCGGCGCGGCCGGCGCGCTGGGGCTGGGGGCGGGCGGTTGCCTATTCCCTCCCATTCCAATACACTAACGCGCTCAATCCCTGCGTGACTGGCGATAGGGTCCCTGAATGGCTGCGGTCCACGCTTTTTTGGGGGCTGAAGGTGGAACGACCCACCGTGAAGCGCAGGGTGCCGTTTTGCCGTTCGCCTGGGCAGCCTGTTCCGCGCGCTTTCGTTAGCGCTGCCGGGGCTGCCCTGCCTCGCGTGTGCGGCACCATCTTCCGCCACGTCAAGGCTGGCCACTTCGCCAGCAGCGCCGCGTACCCGCTACGCGTTCCGCGCGAGACCCGGTCAACCTGAACACACTTAACGGAACCCGTATGTTTGACAGAGCCGAAAGCACCATCGCCAACGTCGATCCCGAACTCTTCAAGGCGATCGAACTCGAGAACCGCCGGCAGGAAGAGCACATCGAGCTCATCGCGTCGGAAAACTACACGTCGCCCGCAGTCATGGCCGCGCAGGGTTCGCAGCTCACTAACAAGTACGCCGAAGGCTACCCTGGTAAGCGCTATTACGGCGGCTGCGAATACGTGGATATCGTCGAGCAACTCGCAATCGACCGTGTGAAGCAACTGTTCGGCGCCGACGCCGCGAACGTCCAGCCGAACTCGGGTTCGCAGGCGAATCAGGGCGTGTTCTTCGCCATGCTCAAGCCGGGCGACACGATCATGGGCATGAGTCTCGCGCACGGCGGTCACCTCACGCACGGGTCGCCGGTCAACATGTCGGGCAAGTGGTTCAACGTCGTGAGCTACGGTCTGAACGAAGCCGAAGACATCGACTACGAAGCGGCCGAAAAGCTCGCCCAGGAACACAAGCCGAAGCTGATTGTGGCGGGCGCTTCGGCGTTCGCGCTGCGCATCGACTTCGAGCGCTTTGCGAAGATCGCGAAGAGCGTGGGCGCGTACTTCATGGTCGACATGGCGCACTACGCGGGCCTCGTGGCCGCGGGCGTCTACCCGAACCCGGTGCCTTTCGCCGACTTCGTCACCACGACCACGCACAAGAGCCTGCGCGGCCCGCGCGGCGGCGTGATCCTGATGAAGGCCGAGTTCGAGAAGCAGATCAACTCGGCTATCTTCCCGGGCATTCAGGGCGGTCCGCTCATGCATGTGATCGCGGGCAAGGCCGTGGCGTTCAAGGAAGCGCTTTCGCCGGAATTCAAGACCTACCAGCAGCATGTGGTCGAGAACGCGCGTGTGCTGGCGGAAACGCTGGTCAAGCGCGGTCTGCGCATTGTTTCGGGTCGCACGGAAAGCCACGTCATGTTGGTGGACCTGCGTGCGAAGAACATCACCGGCAAGGCTGCCGAAGCGGCGCTGGGCACCGCGCACATCACGGTCAACAAGAACGCGATCCCGAACGACCCGGAAAAGCCGTTCGTGACGAGCGGCATTCGCCTCGGTTCGCCGGCAATGACGACGCGCGGCTTCGGCGTGAAGGAAGCCGAGCAGGTGGGCAACCTGATTGCCGACGTGCTCGACAATCCGGAAGACGCTGCGACGATCGAGCGCGTGAAGGCGCAGGTCGCCGAGCTGACCAAGCGTTTCCCGGTTTACCGGTAAGCCGCGCGCCAGCCCATGCGCTGCCCCTTTTGCCGGCACGAAGACACGCAGGTCGTCGACTCGCGCGTGTCCGAAGACGGCGCCGCGATCCGGCGCCGCCGCCGCTGCCCGGCCTGCGACAAGCGTTTCACGACGTATGAGCGGGTCGAACTGGCCATGCCGGCCATCGTCAAGAAGGATGGCAGCCGCACGGAATTCGACCGCCGCAAGATCGTGGCGAGCATGCAACTGGCGCTGCGCAAGCGCCCGGTTGCGGCCGATGCGATCGACGAGGCGGTGGCGCGCATCGAGTATCAACTGCTCGGCAGCGGCGAGCGCGAAGTGCGCAGCGAGCGCCTTGGCGAACTCGTGATGGGCGAATTGCGCGAGCTCGACAAGGTCGCGTTCGTGCGGTTTGCTTCGGTGTACCGCCGCTTCGAGGACGTCTCCGAATTCGAAGACGTGATCGAGGAATTCCGCCGCACGGGCGGTGCTGCCGCCCCCACGAAAAAGCGCTGAGCGCATTCGCATTCTTTTTTCCTCCCGCATTGTCGCAGTCGTGACGCCCGTATTCTCCCGAGCCCACGCTGCGCGCACCAGCTAGCCGTTCGGCTAATTGTTTCGTTTCGCCTTCGACCGTAGATTGATGGCAGTCCGCTCAACCTGAGGATTGCTGATGAAGTTCAGAGGATTCACGCTCATCGAGACGATGGTCGTCGTCGTCTTGCTGGCTATCTGCGCTACGGTTTCCACGCCGGTCTTTACGGCGTGGCGCGTTCGCGACCAGGTCGATGCGCGCGCGAACGCGATGCTCGGCACGCTCGCCTACGCGCGCAGCGAGGCGATACGGCGCAAGGCGCGCATCACCGTTTGCCGAATCGATGCGGCGCGCAACTGTCTTGCGGCGGCCAAGGCGTGTCCATCCGGTCTTGCCGACTGGTCCTGCGGCTGGGCCGTCATGTTCGAGCGAGCCGGCGCGTATGCGCCGTTGCGTGTCCAGCCCCCGCTCGACGCGATTGCCGTGGCGTCGGGGCTCACGGCCATCACGTTCACGCCGCCGGCAGGACAGAGCATCGGTAGCCTGCGCAATATCGAGATCGGCCCCCGCGTCGCGTCGGCCGCGCAGCGTGGCACGGGCTGGCGGCGCTGCATACGCATTGCGGCAGGGGGCCGAGCGCGCATGAGCGACGGCGCGTGCACGGGGGCGTCATGAGCCGGGTGAGTACGCGCAGCGTACGCGGTTCGACGTTGCTCGAAGTTGCCATTGCGCTCGGCATCATGGCGATGTGCGGTCTCGGTCTGATCGGCACGCAACTTGGGCTCGCCCGGCACGCGCAACTGGCGGCAACGCAGGAGCGTGCCGTTTTCGTTGCCGACGCGCTTGCCGAAGGCGCACGCATGGCGGGCGGCCCGGGCGCGTCAACTGCTGCGACGGACAAATGGAAGGCGCTGACCGCGGCCATCGTGCCGGAGGGGCGGGCCGAGATGGCTGGCGCGGGCGGCGACGCGTCTATCGCGACCATCACCTGGGCGGCCGCGCAGTTTGCCGCAGCGTCGGGCTCGGCGGCGGTTTCCCGGCGCGGGCCGTGTATCGACGCAACCGTGCCAGCCGGGCGCGCCTGCGTCGCCCTGGCGTTTCTGCGATGAACAAGCGTCGCGCCGCAGTGTGCCGGCAAGGTGGTCACACGCTACTCGAACTGACGATCGCCATCGCGCTCGGTCTCGTGGTGACGCTCGGCGCGCTGTCGGCCTACCGGGCACAACGCCAGGCCTTCGCAT
This sequence comes from Paraburkholderia lycopersici, assembly GCF_900096975.1. Classification (GTDB taxonomy): domain Bacteria; phylum Pseudomonadota; class Gammaproteobacteria; order Burkholderiales; family Burkholderiaceae; genus Paraburkholderia; species Paraburkholderia lycopersici. Next base: position 184,919 of record NZ_FMYQ01000005.1, on the reverse strand, counting down.
ATGCAAGCGACGCCACGCGCATCCACGAGGCCGGCATGAACGCGCTGATGCTGGTTGGCGAGCAAATCCAAATGGCCGGTTTCGTAGCCGCCGATGCGCGAGCGCCGCTCGCCGCCCCGGCGATCTTCGGCTGTACGGCCGGGCGGCCAGCCGGCGCCGATGCCGTGCTCGCCTGCGAGTCGCTGTCGAGCCGGTCGGACGGACTCGCCGTGCGCTATCAAGGCGACGGCATTTCGACGTGGCCCGCCACGAGTGGCCAGGTTACCGATTGCCTGGGTCAGGCCGTGGGCGCAGCGGGCGTCGAAGTCGTCAACCGCTATCACGCCAAGGCGAGCAGTTCCACTGGCGAGCCCGAGCTTTATTGCGAGGGCTCCGGCAAGGTCGGCACGGCGCAACCGCTCGTCGAAGGCGTCGAGCGGTTGAGGTTGCGCTACTGGATAGCGGGTGCGGCGCAGGCGCTCGATGCGTCGGCGCTCACACGCGAGCAATGGGCCTCGGTCGTCGCCGTCGATTTGTGCGTGCTGGTGCGCGGCGCAACTTTTCCGCGGCGCACGCGCTATCTCGATTGCGACGGCGCGCAGGCGTTCGGCGCGGACGGGCGCGCGCGGCAGGCCTTTTGGCGGCACGTCGTACTGCGCAACGTGGCGCAGGCGCCGTCATGAGCCCACGCCGTCGGCGGCGGCTCTGCCGCATGGGGGTGAAGAGGCGCGGCGTCGCGTTGCCGGTCGTGCTGCTCATCGTTTCGATGATGCTGGTCACGTCGGCGGCCAGTTTCGAGGCTGCGCTGATGGAGCGGCGCAATGCGGACGCCGTCGCCGATCATCTGCAGTCGTTCCATGCCGCCGATGCTGCACTCGTGCTGTGCGCGCGTGCGCTGACGGAGGGCTCGCTGGCCGTATCCGCCGCAGCGACGCAATCCGGCGAACCCCAAGCGTGGCGGCGACAGGACAGCTTCGAACGGCAGTCCGTGACGCCCGTCGCCGCCTGGCCGGGTTCGGCTCGCGCGCCGCAATGCGTCGTCGAGGCGTGGCGCATCGACAGCCGGCCGCTCGCTCGGGCGTACCTCCTCACGGCGCGTGGATTCGGCGCCTCCGAAGACACGGAAAGCTGGCTGCAGGATCAGTTGGTCATCGAGGCGGCGGGCGAAGCGACGCGCGTCGAGCATCACTGGCGGCACGTCGTGGCGAGGCCGTTTTGACGAGGGAAATGGGAGGGAGGGTGAAGAGCGACCAACGCCATGCATTTACATTGCTCGAATTGGTTATTGCGCTAGCGGCAGCAGCCATTGTCGCGGCTTTCGCGTTGCCGGGATGGTACGCGCAGATTGCGCGCGGGCATCGTATCGATGCGGTGGCCGCGCTCTATCGTGCCGCGCAGTTGATCGATACGCAGGGCACGTCGATGACGGCATTGCCAGCGGGATTCGATCAGGCTCCGGCAACGGGCACGCCCGTCTACTGGCTGAGGCTCATGCCCGGCGACGAATCGAACGGCGGCTATGCCATAGCGGCCGAGCCTGTCGAAACCGGGCCGATGCGCGACGACGCCTGCGGCGCGTTCATGCTCGATGCCACCGGCGCTCGCGGCAATCAGGCTGCCGGCGGTGTTGCCGCTGCGGCAACTGCGCAAATGTGCTGGAAAGACCGGTGAACGTCCGGGTGCCCCGCAGGAAACGATCAGCCGGTGAGATCGTCTTCGTCAGACGAATCGCGGGGAGGGCGGCCCGGGGAGGTGCTGCGCTGGCGGCGAACCTGTTGCCATACGCGATACGCCTCCCATGCAGTAAACGCAAGGCCGCCCCACTTGATGACGGGGCGTGCGGCCGAAACCACGCTTGCGCGCAGCGGTTTCGCAACGATGAGCGAGATAAGAGAACTGAGCAGTGGATACTGTTTGAGAAGGCTGCCAAGGCCAGCTGCCACGCCGGCGCCGCCGCTGGCTCCGGCATGCCCGAAACCCGGCACGATGAAGCGTAGCCAGCTGAGATTGTTGACCGTCGAACGGAGCTCCACGAGCGCTTCGGCCATTTCGGCGCGCTCGACGCTGGCGCGCACGAGCAGCAACTCCTTGCGCAGCGCTCGCAACTGCGGCGCGGAGAGATCGCGCGAGCGGTTGTTGCGGCGGGGGCGGAAGGCGGTGTCCGGTTGGGGTTGGCTCATGGCGTCGGCTCGCGGCTATGGTTTCACGGACGGGGCATGCAAGGTGACGGGCAACCTGCAGGCGGGCGGTGCATCGGGCAACGCGCGGCGGTGCATGCCGAAACTTCCCGGCTAGGGGTTGCGCAGGGCATCGCGGTCTTTCTCGAATTCTTCGAGCGTCGCCTGGAACACGAGCGGCGCGGCATGCAGCCCGCGGCGGGCTTTCAGCGCGCACACAATGGCGGCGATCGCATATACCGCCACGATGCAGGCGAGCGCCTGCCAGCGGTACGTGTCCCAAAAGGCGATGGCAATGAGCGCAGTGAGCGCGATCAGGGCGAGCATCGCGAGCATCATCGCTGCGAGGCCGAGAAAGAGTACGCCTATCAGCCGCTCCTTCTCTTCAGCGAGTTCGATGCCGATCAGTTCGAGACGCGTCTGAAGCATCGCGGACGCGGAGCCGAGCAGTCGGCGCAACGGTCCGTGTTCCTGGCGCTGCGAGTGAGTGTCTGTCGTCATGGCGAAGGCAGGTGGCGCAGGCGGGTGCCCGAGCAATGCGCAAGAAAATACAGCCGGCAAGAGCGCCCGGCTAAACCACCACGCGGCACGCTGAGCCAGCAGGAAGCGGCCGGCGCGAAGGCATCCAGACGCTTCCCGGGTACGGTGCGAGCGATGGTGCTACCGCCCGCGCCGCACAGCGATGCTGGTAGACCGCTTATTTGCGGTTGATCAGCAGCCCGACCAGCACACCCACGCCGGCGGCGATGCCGATCGACGCCCACGGATGCTCGTGCACGTAGTCGTCGGTGGCGCGCACGGCTTTCTTGCCTTTCTCCACCACGACGACCTGAACGTCGGCGGCCTTCTCTTTTGCCTGTTTCAGACGCGAGAGTGCTGTTTCACGCAACTCCGAAGCGCGCTCGCCCGTGGCGCTCGCAGCCTGCTTGAGCAGGTCCTCCGCATCTGCGAGGACGGTTTTGATATCGGACATCAGCCTCTCCTTGTTGACTTCTGACATTGACTGGCTCCCATCGTGTCACATCACGCGTGAATCGTAACAAAGATACGGGCGCTGGCAAGCGTGACGCGCCGCCACGAGCGCAAATTCGCACGATCCGTTCCCGCGCAGGCGTGTGCACCGGCATGCATCCAGGAGCAAAAAACGGGCACAGGTGAGTGTCATTGAGTTGATCCGGCACCTAAAGTTTCCCTCAAATGACTCAAAATTACAAAAACTCATACCGGTGTGAGGCGATGTTCGTTCGCGGGGCGCAACCAGGACCTGTATGCTTGACATGTAAATGTCTACCGGATCAACGGGCAGCGCGCCCACCTCGTTCAAAGGAACCACCATGAGTCTACGTCTTGGCGACATCGCACCCGACTTCGAGCAGGACTCGAGCATTGGACACATCAAGTTTCACGAGTGGCTCGGCAACAGCTGGGGCGTGCTTTTTTCGCACCCCGCCGACTTCACGCCGGTCTGCACGACCGAGCTTGGCCTGACCGCGAAGCTCAAGGACGAGTTCGAAAAGCGCAACGTGAAGACCATCGCGCTTTCGGTGGACAGCGCCCAGTCGCACAACGAGTGGATCAAGGACATCAACGAGACGCAGGCGGCGAGCGTCGGTTTCCCGATTCTCGCGGATGGCGACCGCAAGGTGTCCACGCTCTACGACATGATCCACCCGAACGCGAACGAGACGCTCACGGTTCGCTCGCTCTTCGTGATCGACCCGAACAAGAAGGTGCGTCTCATCATTACGTACCCGGCGAGCACGGGCCGCAACTTCGACGAAGTGTTGCGCGTGATCGACTCGCTGCAACTCACCGACAACTACCAGGTCGCGACGCCCGGCAACTGGAAGCAGGGTGACGATGTCGTGATCGTGCCGTCGCTGAAGGACGAGGAAGTCATCAAGCAGAAGTTTCCGAAGGGCTACAAAGCGCTGCGCCCGTATCTGCGCATGACGCCGCAGCCGAACAAGTAAGCCGGTTGGCGCAGCGCTTGCGGAGCCGCAAACGCGCGAGGCCACCGCCAAAACAAAAACGCCGCACGAATTGACTCGTGCGGCGTTTTTTTGTGCGCTTTGGCGCTGGGTGGGACGGCGATCAGAAGAACGCCTGAATGCCCGTTTGCGCGCGGCCGAGGATCAGCGCGTGGATGTCGTGCGTGCCTTCGTAGGTATTCACGACTTCGAGGTTCACGAGGTGGCGCGCCACGCCGAACTCGTCGGAAATGCCGTTGCCGCCCAGCATGTCGCGCGCGAGGCGCGCGATGTCGAGCGACTTGCCGCACGAATTGCGCTTCATGATCGACGTGATCTCGACGGCCGCCGTGCCTTCGTCCTTCATGCGGCCAAGACGCAGGCAACCCTGCAGGCCGAGCGTGATTTCCGTCTGCATGTCGGCGAGCTTCTTCTGGATCAACTGGTTTGCCGCGAGCGGGCGGCCGAACTGCTTGCGGTCGAGCACATACTGGCGCGCCGTGTGCCAGCAGGATTCCGCCGCGCCGAGCGCGCCCCAGGCGATGCCATAGCGCGCCGAGTTCAGGCACGTGAACGGACCGCGCAGGCCTTTGACGCCCGGCATGATGTTCTCTTCCGGCACGAATACTTCGTCGAGTACGATTTCGCCGGTGATCGACGCGCGCAGGCCCACCTTGCCGTGAATGGCCGGCGCCGAGAGACCCTTCCAGCCTTTTTCCAGGATGAAGCCGCGGATGTCGTCCTTGCCGTCTTCCTCGAGCTTTGCCCAGACGACGAATACGTCGGCGATCGGCGAGTTCGTGATCCACATTTTCGCGCCCGAGAGCGAATAGCCGCCGTTCACTTTCTTCGCGCGCGTGACCATGCTGCCCGGGTCCGATCCGTGGTTCGGCTCCGTGAGGCCGAAGCAGCCGATCCATTCGCCGCTTGCGAGCTTGGGCAGGTACTTCTGCTTTTGCGCCTCCGAGCCGAATTCGAAGATGGGCACCATCACGAGCGACGACTGCACCGACATCATCGATCGATATCCGGAATCGACGCGCTCCACTTCGCGCGCGATGAGACCATAGCTCACATAGTTGAGGCCGGGGCCGCCGTATTGCTCGGGAATCGTCGGGCCGAGCAGGCCGACTTCGCCCATTTCGCGGAAGATCGAGGCATCCGTCTTTTCATGGCGGAACGCCTCAAGCACGCGCGGCGCGAGCTTGTCCTGCGCATACGCGGCGGCGGCGTCGCGCACCATGCGCTCTTCTTCGGTGAGCTGCTGGTCGAGCAGAAGCGGGTCTTCCCAATGGAACTGGGCGTGTGCGGCCATGGTGTCTCTCCTTCCTTTCCTGAATCCTTAGAAGTGGGCAAATTTGCGCTTGACTGAAGTTCCGCTATGCGGAACAATGTTTTGCAAATTGACCTTAGTGTAGCACTAGCGCGCCCATGTCTGCATCCGGATCGACCACTTCTTCGTTTTCTTCCTCGCTGGCCGACGGCCCGATCGACGAGCGCAAGTTCGTCGTGGCGCTTGCGCGCGGTCTCGACCTGCTGCGCGCATTCCGCCCCGGCGAAACGCTGCTTGGCAACCGTGATTTCGTGGAGCGCACCGGCTTGCCGAAGGCGACCGTGAACCGGCTCGCCTACACGCTCACCGTGCTCGGCTACCTGCGCTTCGACGAATCGCTCGGCAAATACGCGCTCGACGCCGGGGTGCTGTCACTCGGCTTCGGGCTGCTCTCGGGCATCGACACGCTGGAGCTCGCGCGCCCTCATATGCGGGCGTTCGCGCGCGAGGTGGGCGCCGCGGTGTCGCTGGGCTGTCGCGACGGCCTCGACGTGATTTATCTGGAGACGATCCGCAGCGAGACGGCGCTCACGCTCGGCCTCGCCTCGGGCTCGCGCCTCTCGATGCTGACGAGCTCGATGGGCCGCGCCTACCTCGCCGTGCAGCCGATCGACGTGCGCATGGCGCTGTTCGCGGAACTGGAGAAGGCGGCGGGCGCCGAGGGGCCGGCGCTGGTTGAGGCCGCGAAGCGCGAGATCGAGGCGTTCGGGCGGGAAGGGTGCTGCTATTCGTTTCGCGATTGGCACGAAGACGTCAATGCGGTAGCGGTGCCGTTTCGCGAGCCGCGCGAACGGCGCTGGCTCGTGCTCAGTTGCAGCGGGCCGGCTTCGTCGATGGGGCCTGAGGTATTCCGGGAGCGTGTGGCGCCGCTCCTGAAGTCGCTGGCCCGGCGTCTCGGCGAAACGGTCTGACTGCGGGCGCGCATAAAAAAGCCGACCCGAGGGTCGGCTTTTTGCATGGCGGCTGCGTGGGTTCGGCTCAGTGATTCAGACGACCGAGCAGCAGGAACTCCATCAGCGCCTTCTGCACGTGCAGGCGGTTTTCCGCCTCGTCCCAGACCACGCTTTGCGGGCCGTCGATCACCTCGGCGCTCACTTCCTCGCCCCGGTGCGCGGGCAGGCAGTGCATGAAGAGCGCGTCGGCGTTGGCGCGGGCCATCATCGGGGCGTCCACGCACCAGTCGGCGAAGGCCTTCTTGCGCGCTTCGTTCTCGGCTTCGAAGCCCATGCTCGTCCACACGTCGGTCGTGACGAGGTCCGCGCCGCCGCAGGCGTCGTGCGGATCGTCGAACATTTCGTAGAATGGCTTGCTTTCAGGCGCGACCAGCGTCGGGTCGAGCGGATAGCCCGGCGGCGTGGAGATGCGCAGCTTGAAGTCGAGGATCTGCGCGGCTTCGATCCACGTGTAGAGCATGTTGTTGGCGTCGCCGACCCACGCGACGGTCTTGCCGCGAATCGGGCCGCGATGCTCGTAGTACGTGAAGATGTCGGCCAGCACCTGGCAGGGGTGATATTCGTTCGTGAGGCCGTTGATGACGGGCACGCGCGAGCTTTCGGCAAAGCGACGGATGATGTCCTGGCCGAACGTGCGGATCATGATGATGTCGACCATGCGCGAGATAACCTGCGCCGAGTCCTCGATCGGCTCGCCGCGGCCGAGCTGCGTGTCGCGCGTGTTCATGAACACGGCGTGGCCACCCAGCTGGAAGATACCTGCTTCGAACGAGAGGCGCGTGCGCGTGGAACTCTTCTCGAAGATCATCGCCAGCGTGCGGTCGTGCAGCGGGTGATAGGTCTCGTAATTCTTGAACTTGCGCTTCAGGATGCGCGCGCGCTCCAGCACATATTCATAATCGTCAAGAGAGAAATCCTTGAACTGCAGGTAATGGCGTATGGTCCGGGAGGTCATGAAGCGAAAACGGCGCCCGATCCGGCCTCGAACTGCAGGTTTGGGCCGGCGACGCCGCTGCGGTTGGTGGTAAGTCAAAGCAGCATAAAGGATTTTGCGCATTTTGACGAGTTGCCCAAAAGTTGGGCGGCATGTGCCGGCGCGCGGCAGGCGGCGGCCCGGTCGACATCTGCGGGACCGGCTTTCGTCTTTCGGATGCCTTGTGTGCGGTGCGTCAAAACGGTCGGTACGCTATAATCTCAGCGATTTCTTAGGCACGACAAACGGGCCCTGAGCGTATGTGTCGGCAAGGTGGCAACGCCTCGCGGCAGCGGCAGGCAAGCCCGCGGGAGCGGCCTGTGCGCTGACTGGCAGTGCGCCGCGAAATCGGCTTGTCGAACGGCTTGCGATGTTTTGCAAGTGCGTCGCCGGCCATTTTCGAGACTTGAAGCCGGGCGGGGTGCGCGGGCAGCCGTTCCCTATGCATCGGACTGTCCATGCGCGTGGCGGCGGGCGAACTCCCGCGGCCGGCATCCCGCGACAAAAACGCGGGCGCAGCGCTCGTGCCGCCGTTACATGCTGCAAACGCACCCAGCAGCTATACACACAGGTACTTCTGCATGGCCGACGAAGCTCCAACCGAATACTTCATTCAAGGCATCACCAGCAAGGGGAAGAAGTTTCGTCCGAGCGACTGGTCGGAGCGTCTGGCGGGTGTGATGTCGAGCTTTGGCCCCAAGGCGACGGCCAATGCGCGCGGGCCGAACGCATATCTCCGCTACTCGCTCTACGTGCGCCCGACAATGATCGGCGACCTCAAGGTCGTGGTGCTGGATTCGCGTCTGAAGGACGTCGAGCCGATGGCCTTCAACTTCGTGATGAACTTCGCCAAAGACAACGACCTCGTCGTGACCGAGGCATGCGAGTTGCCGCAGGATCACGCGACGCAGCAGGGCGGCACGCGCTAACGGCGCGCTGCGGCTGCAGGCGTGCCCCGGTCGGGGCCGACTGCCCGCCTGGCGCAACGAATGACCCGCTTCGGCGGGTTTTTTTGCGCTTTCGCGGGTGGTGCGACGGACGGAAAGCGCAAACAAAAAACCCGCCGAAGCGGGTTTTTTGTGACGCAGCGGAAACGGGTCATGGCCGCCGTGGCGGCCCCCGAAACGCTTACTGCGCGGCTTGCATCGCCTTGATGGCGGCAGCCAGGCGGCTCTTGTGGCGAGCGGCCTTGTTCTTGTGGACGATCTTCTTGTCGGCGATGATGTCGAGCGTCTTTGCCGATGCCTTCAGAACTTCGGCGGCCGCTGCCTTGTCGCCGGCGTCGATTGCCTTGCGAACGGCCTTGATGGCGGTGCGGAACTTCGAGCGCAGTGCCGAGTTGTGCGAGTTTGCCTTCGCGGCCTGACGGGCGCGCTTGCGTGCTTGTGCGGAGTTTGCCATTACGATTCCTTGAGTTTGCGGAGCAGAGGCTTGCCGACAATGAGTCTTGCGGGGCGACGCTCTTTGCCTGGATTTGCACTTTCGGCAATGTTGCCGGAAAGCGCAAAACGGTATTCGCCGGGTTCGCTTGCGCGGACTGCATCTGCTTGCCGGCCGCGCCTTTTGTGCCAAAGCGAAGAGGTCAGCCCGAACCTTCCGGCCACGTTTAACTCTTTCGCTTCCTTTCCAAGACGCGCTTCGAGCACCCATTGAGAGAACTCGAATCGGCGATTATAGCAGCAAGTTAATCGGTGCAGCAATCAACGGCGATCGGCAGAAAGGGTGCGGCCGGAGGTGAACGCCAGTACCGCGACGCGGTCACAATCAGCGGACTTCAATCAGCGGACTTCAATCAGCGCACTTCCGCCGTTGCCGCCTCGCCGTATGCGCCGCCGCTCGGGCCTTGACGCCACGCATCTGCGACGGACCTGACGGCGCCCGTATAATGACCGCCCCATGAATCTATTCCGAGCCCTGCTGACAGTCAGCGGCTTCACGCTGCTGTCGCGCGTGACCGGTCTGGCCCGAGAAACGCTGATTGCGCGCGCGTTTGGCGCGAGCCAGTACACCGACGCGTTCTACGTCGCGTTTCGCATCCCCAACCTGCTGCGCCGCATCTCGGCAGAAGGCGCGTTTTCGCAGGCGTTCGTGCCGATTCTCGCGGAATTCAAGAACCAGAAGGGCCACGACGCTACGCGCGCGCTCGTCGATGCGACCTCGACCGTGCTCGCCTGGGCGCTCGCCGTTCTCTCGCTGCTCGGCATTTTCGGCGCGTCGTTCGTCGTGATCGTGGTCGCGTCGGGCTTGAAGAACGACGGGCAAGCGTTCCCGCTCGCCGTCGCGATGACGCGCATCATGTTCCCGTACATCGTGTTCATCTCGCTGACGTCACTCGCGTCCGGCGTGCTGAACACATACAAGCAGTTTTCGCTGCCCGCGTTCGCGCCGGTGCTGCTGAACGTCTCGTTCATCGCGGCGGCCGTGGCGTTCGCGCCTCACATGAAGCAGCCCGTCTACGCGCTCGCGTGGGCCGTGATCGTGGGCGGCGTGCTGCAATTCCTCGTACAGTTGCCCGGCCTCAAGCGCATCGACATGATGCCGCGCATCGGCCTGAACCCGCTCAAGGCGCTCGCCCACCGCGGCGTGAAGCGCGTGCTCGCGAAGATGGTGCCGGCCATGTTCGCCGTTTCGGTCGCGCAGATCAGCCTCATCATCAACACCAATATCGCCTCGCGGCTCGGCGCCGGCGCCGTATCGTGGATCAACTACGCCGACCGCCTGATGGAATTTCCCACGGCGCTGCTCGGCGTGGCGCTTGGCACGATCCTCCTGCCCAGCCTCTCGAAGGCGCACGTCGACGCCGATCCGCACGAGTACTCGGCGCTGCTCGACTGGGGCCTGCGTGTGACCTTCCTGCTCGCCGCGCCTTCGGCCGTTGCGCTCTTCTTCTTCGCCGAGCCGCTCACGGCTACCCTGTTTCACTACGGCAAGTTCGACGCCAACTCGGTCGTCATGACGGGCCGCGCGCTCGCGGCATACGGGGTGGGGCTCATCGGCCTCATCCTCATCAAGATCCTCGCTCCTGGGTTTTACGCGCGCCAGGACATCAAGACGCCGGTGAAGATCGGCGTCGGCGTGCTCATCGCCACGCAGATCAGCAATTACATCTTCGTGCCGATCTTCTCGCACGCGGGCCTCACGCTCTCGGTCGGCCTGGGCGCCTGCATGAACGCGCTCCTGCTCTTCATCGGGCTGCGCCGCCGCGGCATCTACATGCCGTCGCCGGGCTGGACCCCGTTCTTCGCGCAGTTGCTCGGGGCATGTCTCGTGCTGGCAGGCGCGATGCACTGGTGTGCGATCAGCTACGACTGGATCGCCCTGCGCCACGAACCGCTCGCGCGCATTGCTCTGCTCGGTGCGTGCCTCGTCCTGTTCGCGACGTTATATTTCGGTATGCTGTGGTTGATGGGCTTCAAATACGCGTACTTCAAGAGGCGGGCGAAGTGACAACGATGACTACGCGGGTTCTGGATTATTTCAGCGCGCTCGTTGCCGACGACGAGAGCCTGCCGCTCACCGAAGCGGCGCTCGCGATCGCGCAGGACGCGTATCCCGATCTCGATCTGCAAGGCACGCTCGCCGAGATCGACGAACTCGCGCTGCGTGTGCGCCGCCGCATGCCCGAAGGCGCAGATGTGCGCCAGCAGGTTGCGGTGCTCAACCGCTGCTTTTTTCGCGAGATGGGCTTCGCGGCCAATCTCAACGATTTCCTCGACCCCGACAATAGCCACCTGAACGTCGTGCTCAAGCGCCGGCGCGGCATTCCCATTTCGCTGGCGGTGCTGTATCTGGAGATGGCGGCGCAACTCGATCTGCCGGTGAAAGGCGTGTCGTTTCCGGGGCATTTTCTGCTGCGCGTCTCGCTGCCCGAAGGCGACGAGATGGTCGATCCCACCACAGGCCGCACGCTCACCGAGTCCGACATGGTGGAGATGCTCGAGCCCTTCGTCGCCAATGCCGGCGACTCCGTGGCGCGCGCATTGCGTATGCTGCTCGAGCCGGCCACGCGCCGCGAGATCGTCGCGCGCATGTTGCGCAACCTGAAGTCGGTGTATCTCCAGACCGAACGCTGGCAGCGCCTGCTCGCCATCCAGCAGCGGCTCGTGATCCTGCTGCCCGAGAGCATCGAGGAAGTACGCGATCGCGGCTTCGCTTATGCGCGGCTCGACTATCTGCGGCCTGCGCTCGAAGACCTCGAACAATATCTCGACGAGCGTCCCGACGCGGAAGACGCTACCGTCGTCGAATCGCAACTGCAGGAGCTGCGCCAGCGCACGCTCGACAACGATTGAGCCCGGCGCCGGCATAAAAAACGAAAAAGCCCGCGATGCACTCGCGGGCTTTTTTATCGGGAGGGCGAGGGCGAGGCCTCACTTCGGTTGCATGCGGATCGCGCCGTCCAGACGAATCACTTCGCCGTTGAGCATCGGATTCTCGACGATCTGCTTGACGAGCATCGCATACTCGTGCGGCTTGCCGAGGCGCGGCGGGAACGGCACCATCGCGCCGAGCGCATCCTGCACTTCCTTGGGCATGCCGAGCAGCATCGGTGTTTCGAAGATGCCTGGGGCGATCGTCATCACGCGGATGCCGTTGCGCGAGAGGTCGCGCGCGATCGGCAACGTCATCGCGACGACGCCGCCTTTCGACGCGGCGTAGGCTGCCTGGCCGATCTGCCCGTCGTAAGCGGCCACCGAAGCGGTGTTGACGATCACGCCGCGCTCGCCGTCCTCGAGGGGCGCGGTCTGGGCGATGGCCGCCGCCGCGAGCCGGATCATGTTGAACGTGCCGATCAGATTGACCGAAATGGTCTTCGAGAACGTGTCGAGCGGATGCGGGCCATCCTTGCCCACGGTCTTCACGGCGGGCGCGATGCCGGCGCAGTTCACGAGTCCGCGCAGCGTGCCCAGCGCCGTTGCCGCGGCCACGGCGCGCGCGCCGTCCTCTTCGCTCGCGACGTTGCACTTCACGAACCGGCCGCCCAGTTCCCCGGCGAGCGCGTTGCCCGCGTCTTCATTGAGATCGGCGAGCACGACCTTGCCGCCCTCGGCCGCGATGAGGCGCGCGCTGGCCGCGCCGAGCCCCGACGCGCCGCCGGTGACGAGGAACACGTTGTCGCGAATCTGCATGTTTGTCTCCATCTGCTTGCGCAAGGCGCTTCGCGATCGCGCGGGGCGCTTCGGCGTCAAGCGCGATTCGTTGTAGATGTGCGCGGCCCGCGCAAGGAGGAAGCCGCGAAGCCAACCAAAACAAAGCGGGCCGCCCGGCACCGCCTGCCCGGGGAGACCCGGGAGCGACGCCGGCCGGCCCGCAGGCAAACCAGCAAGCGTGCCGGGCCCGGCCCGGTTCGCTTACTTGAGCGCTTCGAACACGCGGTCGCGAATTTCGTCGACGGTGCCGAGGCCCGAAATGGCGCGATACTGCGGCGCTTTCAGACCGTTTTCCTCGCCGCGCTTCGCCCAGTCGCTGTAGTAGGCGATGAGCGGCTTGGTCTGGGCAACATACACGTCGAGACGCTTGCGCACCGTCTCTTCCTTGTCGTCGTCGCGCTGGACGAGCGGTTCGCCCGTCACGTCGTCCGTCATCTCCACTTTCGGCGGATTGAACCTGACGTGGTATGTGCGGCCCGAAGCCGGGTGCATGCGGCGGCCGCTCATGCGCGTAATGATCTCGTCGAACGGCACGTCGATCTCGAGCACGTAGTCGATCGCGACGCCCGCCTGCTTCATTGCCTCGGCTTGCGGCAGCGTGCGCGGGAAGCCGTCGAACAGGTAGCCGTTCCTGCAGTCGGGCTCCTGAAGGCGTTCCTTCACGAGATTAATGATGAGTTCGTCGGTCACGAGCTCGCCGGCATCCATGAAACGCTTCGCTTCGAGGCCAAGCGGCGTACCGGCCTTGACGGCCGCGCGCAGCATGTCGCCCGTCGAGATTTGCGGGATGCCGAACTTCTCCTTGATGAAGTTTGCCTGGGTTCCCTTGCCCGCACCCGGGGCGCCCAACAGGATCAAACGCATGTGAACAATCTCCGATCTGTGTGAATTCTTGCGGCGCGGCGACCACCTCACACGCGGTGGGGTGGCGTCGGCGGCGTCCGTGCGTCTCCTTGCCCATGCGCTGACGGCCGTCGAGGCACCGTGCTGGCGGGGCGGCGACACGTCCCACGCGGCTTTTGCCCGGTGCCTGTGACATGGGGCGGCGCTGCGGGGCGGTGCCGAAAAAGCGGGGAAGCCCCGACGCACAAAGGCTTTAGACGGCTCGCGCAAACAATTGATTATGCCATGGGATTTTTGCCCCACGGACGGAATTAAGGCCGGTATAACGCTTGCACGCGCACGAGGTCGGCCAGGGTGTCGACGCCCGGCGCGGGCGCCTGAGCCGTCACGAGCACGGCGATGCGCTCGCCGTGCCACATCGCGCGAAGCTGCTCGAGCGCTTCGACCTGCTCGATCGGCGAGTGCGCGAGCGAGGGGTAGCTGCGCAGGAATTTCGCACGGTACGCATACAGGCCGATGTGGCGGTAGACAGTCGCAGGCGCTGGCGGGGCGGGCATTGCGCCGAGATCGAGGCGCGCCGGCGACCAGTGCGGCTGCCAGGCGTCGCGGGCCCAGGGAATGGGCGCGCGCGAGAAATAAAGCGCGACGCCGCGCGCGTCGAGCACGACCTTCACGACGTTCGGGCTGAAGATTTCTTCGGGCGCCGTAATGGGGTGCGCCGCCGTGGCGATCGCGCATTCGGGGTGCGTGGCGAGGTGCGACGCAACGTCGCACACGAGCGCCGGGTCGATCAGCGGCTCGTCGCCCTGCACGTTGACCACGATCGTGTCGTCGCTCCAGCCGAAGTGCTCGGCGACTTCCGCGAGCCGGTCGGTGCCCGACGGATGATCGGCGCGCGTGAGCACGGCGTCGAAGCCGTGCGAGCGGGCGGCGTCGAGCACGCTCTGGGCATCCGAGGCGATCAGGACCTGTTGCGCGCCCGAATCGCGCGCGCGCTCGGCCACGCGCACGACCATGGGCTTGCCGCCGATGTCGGCGAGCGGTTTGTTGGGCAGTCGCGTGGACGCAAGACGCGCCGGCACGACGGCAATGAAAGGTTGTACGGGAGCGGTCATGGCCAGTTCCGGCAAGGACGGATTTCAGGAAGCAAAAGCGCGCCGGGGAGGGCGCGCTGGTTTGGCCTCGATTAGGCCTTGATTGGGCTTCGATGGGGCCTCGACCGGATCTCGATCGGGCCGCGCTCGGCGTCCAACCGGGAAGGGGGGCGGGCCGCCGGGCGAGCCTTATGCCGCGCCCGGCCCGACCGGATCGACCGGCGTGCCCTCCACGGTTTGACGGGCTTCGTCGACGAGCATGACGGGGATGCCGTCGCGGATGGGGTAAGCGAGCTTGTCGGCGCTGCAGATCAGCTCTTGCGCGGCGCGGTCGTAGCTGAGTGGGCCCTTGCAGATCGGGCAGACCAGGATTTCAAGCAGACGAGCGTCCACGGAGTTTCTCCACAACCAGGGTAATGAGGCGATGATCGAGCGCGGCTTCCACGGGGACGACCCAGATGCGCGCGTCGTTCCAGGCCCCCAATTTTACTGCATCCTTTTCGGTGACCAGGATTGCGTCGGCGACGACGTCGGCGAACGGATTGGTCGCGTAGGCGTAGTGGTCGGGCAGCGGCATGGTTTGCGGCGTCAGGCCGGCCGCCCGCAGCGTCGCGAAAAAGCGTTCCGGCGAGCCGATGCCGGCTGCCGCCACGATACGCGGGACATCTTGCGGGCCCTGTGCGCCTTGCCCCGGCGCGCTCGCCGCGAACTGCGCGAGCGGGCGGCGCAGCGCCGGATTCGCGAGGTGCCAGGCGTCCCCGGGTTCGAGCTTGAGGGCGAACGTGTTGGGCCAGGGCGGCAGCGTGCGCTCGAACGGATTGTTGACGAGGGTGGCGTCGCGGCGCCGCGAAAGCGGCTCGCGCAGCGGCCCCGCGGGCAGCAGAAACCCGTTGCCGCCGAGCCGGTGATCGAACACCACGACCTCGACGTCGCGGACGAGGCGGTAGTGCTGAAGACCGTCGTCGCTCACGATCACGTCGACGTCGCGATGCGCGCCGCACAGCGCCATAGCCGCCGCGACGCGATCGGGCGAAACCCATACGGGCACACCTGTGCGGCGCGCGATCAAAAGCGGTTCGTCGCCCGAGAGGCGCGCGGGCGTGTCCGGCGTGACGGGCGTGGGGCGCTCGACCTTCGCGCCGTAACCGCGCGAGACCACGCCGGGCGAGAAGCCCGCCGTGCGCAGCGCCTCGACGAGCGCGATCACCGTCGGCGTCTTGCCGGTGCCGCCGACCGTCACGTTGCCGACCACCACCACCGGCACGCCCACCCGCACGCTCTTGAGCCAGCCCGCCGCAAACGCGGCGCGGCGCATCCCGCTCGCGGCGGCGAACACGGCGGCGAGCGGCGTGAGTGCCCAGGCGAGCGCGCCGCGCCGTTGCCACGCGTGCGCGATCCGCGCTTCGAGGCGCTCCTTGAGGCTGGACGCGGGGCCGCTCATCGGCAATCTACGCGGGGGACTGCATGGCAAACCGCGCGGCGTCCGGCGTGCGCGCACGAGGCGTCGGACGCGGGATGCGGGAAGCTGGCAGGCAGGGCGGGCATCGAGGCGGTTCTCCGGTTCGGGGTGAGCGCCACAGCAAGAGGGCGGACGAGGGGACCAGCGCGCGGCACCGCTTCGGGCCTCGCATGGCGCGGCGCGGGCGGCTGTGAACCCGGCACTCTAGCGCGGGTCGGCAGCATGCGGCAAGCGGACTGTCCGCAGGCAACCGCCGTTTCGGCGGCTCCTCATGAAATCCCGGAAAATTCAGCGCCTGTGGATAACTTTGTGGAGAAATGGGCGCCATGAAGGCTGAAAGGCCCATTATTCGGCCCTCTCATCGGTCGGCAACGATGTTATAGAGATAAAAACTCTATATAAATCAATCGGATGTGAAAATTTATCGGCGTTTGCAAGGTGTTGCCGGTCATCATGCCGCATGACGCATACGGTGTGGACACTTCGCGCGGCTTGCCGGCCGGGCCTCATTCGTGCTGGACTGCCGCCCCCCGAACGGTCTATCGTCTGTCCGGCCGATGCTTATCCACACCTCCCGCATGCTATCCGACCGATTTTCCGCTTCCTCCGCCTCCCCGGGCGACGTCGTCGTGCCGGTCTCGGCGCTCAATCGCGCAATCGCCTCGATGCTCGAGCGCACGTTCCCGCTGGCATGGATTTCGGGCGAAGTCTCGAACTTCACGCGCGCCGCGAGCGGCCACTGGTACTTCTCGATCAAGGACGCGCAGGCGCAGATCCGCTGCGTGATGTTCCGCGGCCGCGCGCAGTACGCCGGGTTCACGCCGCGCGAGGGCGACCGCATCGAAGTGCGTGCGCTCGTCACGATGTACGAGCCGCGCGGCGAACTGCAACTGAACGTCGAGGCCGTCCGCCGCACCGGCCAGGGCCGCCTCTATGAAGCCTTCCTGCGCCTGAAGGCGCAACTCGAAGCGGAGGGGCTCTTCGATCCCGGGCGCAAACGCGCGCTGCCCTCGCATCCGCGCGCCATCGGCGTGATTACGTCGATGCAGGCCGCCGCGCTGCGCGACGTGCTCACCACGCTGTGCCGCCGCGCGCCCCATGTGCCGGTGATCGTCTATCCGGCGCCGGTGCAGGGCGCGGGCTCGGCCGAAAAGCTCACCGCGATGCTCGAAACCGCGAACGCGCGCAACGAGGTGGATGTGCTCGTGCTGTGCCGCGGCGGCGGCTCCATCGAGGACCTGTGGTCGTTCAACGACGAGACGCTGGCCCGCACGATTGCCGCGAGCGCGATTCCCGTGGTGAGCGGCGTCGGGCACGAAACCGATTTCACGATCGCCGATTTCGCCGCCGACGTGCGCGCGCCTACCCCGACGGGCGCGGCCGAACTCGTGAGTCCGCAGCGCACGCTGCTGCTGCGCGACCTCGATCAGCGTCACGCTACGCTGGCGCGCGATTTCGGCCGCCTGCTCGAGCGGCGCGCACAGCAGCTCGACTGGCTGGCGCGCCGGCTCGTCTCGCCGGCCGAGCGGCTCGCGCAGCAGCGCACGCATCTGCGCCAACTGGCGATACGGCTCGCTTCGGCCGGCGTGCGCGCGGGCGCCGAGGCGCGTGCGCACCTGAACGTCATGCAGATGCGCTGGCAGCGCGCGCGCCCCGACGCCGCCGCGCGGCGCACCTCGGTCGAGTCGCTTGGCCGCCGTCTCGACAGCGCGTTCGCGCGACAGCGCGAACGCGAGGCGGCGTGCGTTTCCGAACTCGCGGCTCGGCTCGAAGTGCTGAGCCCGCAGCGCACGTTCGAGCGCGGCTACGCTGCGCTGCTCGACGCGCAAAGCGGCACGGCCGTGCGTTCGCCGGCCGTGCTCAAGCCCGGCAAGCGGCTCACCGTGCATCTCGCGCAGGGCAGCGCGGACGTCGCGCTCGCCGATGTCCAGCCGCGTCTCGCGGACGGCTTCTGAAGATTGGCCGCATGGCAGGCGCGCGGCTTGCTGGCTCACGAAGAACCGGCGCGAACGCACCAGTGCGCGCCGTCATGACGCCATGCCGTGGCGGTGCGTAATCGTTGCAGTCCTCGTTGCGGTCTCGTTGCAATCGGATTGCATGCCGGTTACGCGAACGTTGCAACGGGTCTGCGGGTTTGCTGCATGCGTGCGCGCTCCGGGATGGGTCGCACTGCATCGCATCAAACGTGCATTGGCGCCTGCGCCGCCGTGCGCTGGCTGCACGCAGCATCAGCAAGTGAACAAGCATATGAGCGAGCACGCCATGCCGGCACGCCATCTCGCATGGCGCCGGAAGCGCTGTTCGAGCGTCGCCGCATCTTGCGACGGGCTGCGTGCGCCCAGTGCAGCACGGCAACATTGAACCGGGGAATCGGCGTAAAACGGTGTAGACGGATATGCACAAAAGCCCTTTGCAAACGATCTCCGGCATAAAGGCCGCGTGTTTGCGGGGTTATTCCAACTCGCCTACAATCGAGTGCTCCATGCCGGTTATCACGCAGAACTCCCCATAACACGACGAAGGAACCGCATCATGTCATTTACGCTCCCGCCGCTGCCGTTCGCGAAGAACGCTCTCGCTCCGCACATGTCGGAAGAGACGCTCGAGTTCCACTACGGCAAGCACCACCAGGCTTACGTCACGAATCTGAACAACCTGATTCCGGGCACCGAGTTCGAAAAGCTCTCGCTCGAAGAAATCGTCAAGAAGTCGTCGGGTGGCGTGTTCAACAACTCGGCGCAAGTCTGGAATCACACGTTCTTCTGGAACTGCCTCTCGCCGCAAGGCGGCGGCGCACCGTCGGGCGCGCTCGGCGACGCGATCAACGCGAAGTGGGGCTCCTACGACGCGTTCAAGGAAGCCTTCACGAAGGCCGCAGTAGGCAACTTCGGCTCGGGCTGGACGTGGCTCGTGAAGAAGGCCGACGGCTCGCTCGACATCGTGTCGACCAGCAACGCCGCCACGCCGCTCACGACCGACGCCAAGGCGCTCCTCACGATCGACGTGTGGGAACACGCTTATTACATCGACTACCGCAACGCGCGTCCGAAGTTCGTCGAAGCGTTCTGGAACATCGTGAACTGGGACTTCGCCGCGAAGAATTTCGCGTAATGCGAATTCCGTTCCGTGCCGTGTTTTAGTTTATTGCGGCACATGCAAAAAAGCCCTCGATGCGAATCGAGGGCTTTTTCTTTTACGCGAGCGCCGCGATGGTCTCCTGCGTCGAACGCACGTGGCCCATATGGCGGAACAGTTTCTCGAACGTGAAGTGGTGCATCTCTTCATTCAGTGCCGAGGTGGCGTCTTCGACGAACACGAGTTTGAAGCTGAAGTCGAACGCCGCGCGCGCCGTGGATTCGACGCCGAAATTCGTGGCGATACCGCCGATCACGATGGTATCGATGCCGCGGCGGCGCAACTGCTGCTCGAGGTCGGTGCCGTAGAACGCGCCCCATTGGCGCTTCGAGACGATCACGTCGCCGGCTTGCGCGCCGACTTCGGGTACGAGCTCGGACGCCTGCGCCGGGGCAGGCGGCGCATCGGGGGCGCGCGTGGGCGCGTCGGCGGGCAGGGCGAGCAGTTCGTTCAGGAGCACGCGCACCCAGACGACGGTGCCGCCCTTGGCGCGCAGCGCGTCGGCGAGCGGCCTCGCGTTAGCCACGACCTGTGCGCCGCTATGGGGCGCGACGGGGCGGCCCACGATGCCGTGCTGAAGGTCGATCATCACGAGCGCCGTGGTGCGCGGATTCAGTGAAAGTGCTTGCGTCATGGTTCACCTGTATGTGAGGATGGCTTCACATATGATACGCGAGATGTGAAGGAGGTCTCAGATATGGCCGCTGATCCGCTCGCGCGCAAGGAAGCGCAAACCGCTGGCGCACGGCGCGTGCCGCGCCAGGAACGCGCGGCGCGCACCGTGGACGCCCTGCTCGAAGCCGCGGGCGAGGCGTTCGCCGAACGCGGCTTCGAAGCGGCGACGATGACGCAGATCGCGCAGCAGGCGGGCGTGTCGGTGGGCGCGGCGTACCAGTACTTTCCAAACAAGGAGGCACTGGCGTTCGCACTGCGCAAGCGTTACGGCGACGAGATGGACGCGCGCTGGAGCGCGCTCGTCGCGGCGCACGACGACGCGGGCGAGTTGCCGCTCGCGCAGCTGGTGGAGCGCCTGTTCGATCTGATGGTCGATCTGATGCATCACTACCCCGCGTATTTGCCGCTGCTTTCCGTGCCGCTCGGGTTCAAGCGCGACGCCGCCGCGCGCAATTTGCTGCGCCAGCGTTTCACGGCGCTCTTCCTGCGCTACCAGCCGGCGCTTTCGGCTGACGAGGCCTATCGCGTCGCGGAGGTCATGCTGCAGGTCATCAAGAGCCTCAATCCGCTTTACGCCGCGGCGAAGCCGAAGGAGCGCAAGCTGCTCGTCGCCGAGTACAAGGGCGTGCTGGCGGCGTGGCTGACCGTGCGGCTCGCATGAGGCCGCGCCTCAGCGCAGCGTTTGCTCGCGCGAAGCCAGCACGCGATCGATCAGCCCATAATCGGCCGCGGCTTGCGCCGACATGAAGTTGTCGCGGTCGGTGTCGTGCGTGATCTGCTCGATGCCGCGCCCCGTGTGTGCGGCGAGCATCGCGTTCAGGCGCTCGCGCTGGTAGAGAATTTCGCGCGCCTGCAGCTCGACATCGGCGGCCGTTCCCTGTCCGCCTCCAGACGGCTGATGGATCATGATGCGGGCGTTCGGTAGTGCGAAGCGTTTTCCCCGCGCACCCGCGGCGAGCAAAAACGAGCCCATGCTGGCTGCGAAACCGGTGCACAGGGTCGAGACATCGGGTTTGACGAACTGCATCGTGTCGTGAATGGCGAGACCGTCGTAGACTGAACCGCCCGGCGAGTTGATGTAGAGATTGATGTCCTTCTCCGGATTTTCGGCTTCCAGAAAGAGCAGTTGCGCCACCACGAGGCTCGCGGTCTGCTCGGTCACGGGGCCGACGAGGAACACGATGCGCTCGCGCAGCAAACGGGAGTAGATGTCATAGGCGCGCTCGCCGCGCCCCGAGGTTTCGATCACGGTGGGGACGAGATTGAGCGCGGTCGGCGGCAGTGCTGCATGATGCGGTGCGAAGGGTTGCATGAGCGTGTCCTGGTTTTTCCGTGGGTGTGACGGCGCGTTTGCGCCGCTGCGCACATGACGCTTCGCCGGCACACTGCGTGACGAATATTTTTTTGCGCGCGGCTGTCACGTTGTCAGGCTGCCGGACGTCATCGAAGAAACGGCACGGAAGCAGGACAGAGCGAGGCGAAGGAGCAAAGCGAATGATGCAGGCAATCGGCGGGACGAATCTGGGCGCGCTCGATGAGGGCGCGATTGCGGCGGACGACGAAGCCCGGCGGCAGCAGGGCGCGTGGACCGAGGCGCGACGCGCCGCTGCGTTCGGCGAGGCGCGCGGGCGTCTTCTCGCGCTGGCGTCGCGTGTGCTGGGCAGCCGCGCGGAGGCCGAGGACGTCGTGCAGGACGCATGGTTTCGCTGGCGCGACGCCGACGCGCAGGCGGTCCGCACGCCGCAGGCGTGGCTCGCCACCGTGACGGTGCGGCTTGCGATCGACCGGCTGCGGCGTTTGCGTCGCGAGAGCGCGGCCGAACACGACGCTCCCTGTTTCGACGACGCCGCGCCGTCCGCGGAGGAGGCGGGCTTGCGCGCGGCTCGGCTTTCGGATGGCCTCGTGCTCATGCTCGAGAGGCTCGGGCCGCTGGAGCAGGCTGTTTTCGTGTTGCGCGAGGCCTTCGATTGCGATTACGCGCAGATCGGCGCGCTCACCGGCTGCACGAACGAGCACTGCCGCCAGATCGTGCGGCGTGCGCGCGTGCGCCTTGCGCGCGAGGCTGCGCCGCGGGCGGCTCCGGCCGATAAGGCGCGGCATGCGCGCACGGTGGAGCGTCTGCGCGAGGTGCTGCGTGCGCAGGATCGCGCGGGGTTGATGGATTTGCTGGGCGTGACCGCAACCGCGCTGGTAGCGGCGAGCGCGGCCAGCGTTCCTGCTGGCCATGCCGCGTCCGCGCGCCCGTTGCGCGCCGAGGCGCTCGCGCTGGACGGCGAGCCGGGCGTGGCGCTCGTCGCGCAGAACGGCGAGCTGGCTGCGTGGCTCCACGTGCGCACCGCCCGCGGCGGCCGCAACGAGCCGATCGTCTGCAGTGCGGCGATGGGCGACGCCAATGCGCTCCAGGCGGCGAACCGCGCTTTCGCCGCCGGCGAGGCCGTGCGCAAGCTGCTCGCGCGACTTGCTTCGGGCGACGCCGCAGCGTGCATTTCGACGCGCTCCGTCACTGC
Source organism: Paraburkholderia lycopersici (assembly GCF_900096975.1). Lineage (GTDB taxonomy): Bacteria > Pseudomonadota > Gammaproteobacteria > Burkholderiales > Burkholderiaceae > Paraburkholderia > Paraburkholderia lycopersici. Next base: position 162,671 of record NZ_FMYQ01000005.1, on the reverse strand, counting down.
CGCCGCGTCCGCCCGTCGGGACGGCGCGACGCTGCTTGCGCAGGCGCTCGTCGTCGCGTGATCTAGCCGCGCTGCGAAGCCGCTTCCCAGTTGATGTCGACGCAGAGCACCTGCACGCCGTGCTCGGTTTGCGCGGCGACCGAGGCGGTCACGCACAGGTGCGCCTCGTTGATCGAAAGATAGGGCGGCGTGAACTGCACGCGGCCCGGCACCTTCATCGCGCCGATGAAGTACGGCCGGCGCTCCCAGCTTGCGCCCTCGGAATGCAGCAGCGGCCGGAAGCGCTTGGCGCGCTGCGACGTGCGGCCGTCGGGCAGGATGTTGTCACCGATCTGGCGGCCCGACGCATCGAGCAGAAAGCAGCGCGCCGTTTCGTTCAGGCCGAGCAGCGGCAGAGTGGCGTCGGACATGCTCGCGCCTTCGGCAAGCCGCCTCGCCGCCGACTCGATAGCGCTCACGTACGGCGCGAGGCGCGCGGCCTGCGCCCGGTCGCGCGCGGCGACCCGTTCGCGCAGGCGCGCGGAAAGATCGTCCATGAGCTGCGCAGCCGTGGCCGGCGGCACCGGTTCGACGTCGGGGCGCGCGAAATACGCGCCCTGCACGAAATCGGCGTTGCTTTCGAGCGCGATCAGCGCGTCGCGCTCGGTCGATAGGCCGCCCACCAGCACGAGTTGACCCGACTCGTGCAGCATCGAAACGAGCCCCGGCAGCACGCGCTCGATGTGCGCGTGGCGGCTCGCCTGGTCGAGCAGGCTGCGGTCGAGCGTGACGATGTCCGGCCGCAACTGCCACACGCGGTCGATGTTCGAATGCTTCGCGCCGAAGCCGTCCAGCGCGATCACGAAGCCTGCCTTGCGCAGCCCGTCGATGATTTCCGCGAAGCGCGAATTTTCGCCGCCGGCCTGTTCCGACACTTCCAGCACCACGCGCTGCGGCTGCAGGCCGAGCGCCTTGAGGCCGGCGAGCAGCGCATCGCCGTAGCTCGTGTCCATGAGCGCGGCCGGGTGCAGGCTCAGGAAGAGCCATTCGTCATGCGAATCGAACGCGTTGAAGTTGCCCAGATGCAGCGATTCCGCGAGGCGCCCGAGTTCCAGCAGGTCGCCGCGGCGCGCCGCCTGCGTGAACACCTCCTGCGACGGCACCTGCAGGCCCTGCTCGTCGTGCGCGCGAAGCGACGCGTGATAGCCGATCGCGCGCCGGTGCGCGACCGAGAACACGGGCTGGAACACGCTGAAGACGGTGTAGCCGCCGTACAGCACGGTGCGGCGGGCGCCTTCTTCGCCGGCGATGGGGCGCGACTGGTAGCCGGGGGGATCGAGATCGATCATGCTGGTCTTTGAGTTTGATGGCGCGCGTGACGGGCGGGGACGCGTGAGCGTCAAGTTTACAGGATAGGACAGCAAAAAGTATGCGAGTCCAGGGGCCCGCGGCCATCGGCCGTGCGCTGGCGCACGCGATATGGCGCGATGGTGCGCGCGGGCGAGAGCGGCGCACGGCCGCGAGGCGCGTGCTGCACCGTCACGGTGCGAGCGCTCGCGGCAACGGTGTGAAGACAAGGAGCACGGGGACGGCGGCCCTTCCATGGCTCGCCGGGTTCGCTGTCAGGTCCGCTCGGACGGATCGGTCTTCTTCGCGGTGCGCCGCAGGTCCGGCGAGAGTTGCGCGAAGATCCACGACGAGCCCGCCGTGATGATGCCCACGCAAATGAACGTCGCGTGGAACGCCGGAATCACGTTCTCGCCCGTCTTGTGGCCGATGATGCCCGTGAAGGTGGTGAGCAGCGCGCCCGCGACGGTCACGCCGAGGCTCATCGAGAGCATCTGCACGAGCGAGAAGAGGCTGTTGCCGCTGCTCGCGCCGCCGGTGCCGAGGTCCTTGAGCGTGAGCGTGTTCATCGCCGTGAACTGCATCGAGTTCACGCCGCCGAATATCGCCAGTTGCGCGATGCGCACCCAAAGCGGTTCGTTCGGCGTGGAAAGCGCGAAGCTCGCCATCATGAGGCCCACGAGCACGGTATTCGCGACCAGCACGCTGCGGTAGCCATAGCGCATGATGAGATACGTCACGAGCCGCTTGGAGAACATGCCGGCCGCTGCCGTGGGCAGCATCATGAGACCGGCCTGGAAGGCCGTATAGCCGAGCGCCACCTGCAGCAGCAGCGGAATCAGATACGGCATGGCGCCGCTGCCGATGCGCGCGAACAGGTTGCCGAGCAGCCCCACGCTGAAGGTGTGAATCTTGAAGAGGTCGAGCGAGAAGATCGGCTGCGGCGTGCGCACTGCATGCAGGCCATAGGCCACGAACGCGGCGAGAGAGAGGATGAAGAGCACGAGCACCGTTGCGTGCTGGATGCCGAACTCGGTGCGTCCGTCGAGCGCGAACGAAATCGCCACCATGCCGGTGATGAGCAGCAGGTAGCCCGGCAGGTCGAAGCGCGGCGTGTCCGGATTGCGGCTGTCGGGCATGAAGATGAAGGTAGCGACGCAGCCCACCACGCCCACCGGCACGTTGATGAGAAAGATCCAGTGCCACGAGGCGATCTGCACGAGCCAGCCGCCGAGCGTGGGGCCGATGAGCGGGCCGATCAGCCCCGGAATCGCCACGAACGAGAGCGCCGGCAGATAGCGCTCGGCGGGAAACGTGCGCAGCACCGCGAGACGCCCGACCGGCAGTAGCATCGCGCCGCCGACCCCCTGTGCGATGCGCGAGAGCACGAGCTGGTTCAGCGTGTGGGCGCTCGCGCAGAGGAGCGAGCCGACCGTGAACACGAAAATCGCGCCGAGGAACACGCGCCGCGTGCCGAGCTTGTCCGCGAGCCAGCCCGAGACCGGAATCATTACCGCCATCGTGAGCGAATAGGCGATCACGACTGATTGCATGCGCAACGGCAATTCGCCGAGGCTCGTCGCCATCGCCGGCAAGGCCGTGTTGACGATGGTCGAATCGAGGGTCTGCATGAAGAAGCCCGTGGCGACGAGCCACAGCATCACGGACAACGAGCGCGGAGACGGCGTGCTGCTTGACGAAGTGGATGGTGCGGACATGGGCGAGGAGTGGGCGCGCAGGCAAGCGCCATTGTAGGGAAAACGGCGTCTGCGCGCAGATCGCGCCCCGTCGGTTACCTGCCTGGCTGCTTACCGGCGCCCCCCGCCTGACGCCGCCTTTTCGCCACCGGCCGCGCGTACGCTCGTGTCGCGCGCTTCGCCGTCGAGCCGCGCCGCCGCCGCGAAGAACGCCTGCGCACGCGGATCGGGCGTGAGCGCCACGTTGATGCGGATCCACGGGCTCGTCTCGCCGTGCGGCCGGAAGTGGCTGCCGGGCGAGACCGCCACGCCGAACGGCTCGCCGCAAACCGCGAGCCGCGCCGAGTCCTCCACGTGCGGCACGCGCGCCCAGACGAACTTGCCGCCGGTCTGCGTATAGCCGCGCGCGGCGGGCGCCGTGGCCGCCGCCGCCGGGCCGCCGAACAGCTCCCAGCCGTGCGCTTCGAGCGTGCGCGCGGCCGAACCTTGCGCCTCGGCGACGCGCCTGCGCAGCCGTTCGAGGTACTTGCGGTACGCGCCGCGTTCGAGCAGCGTGGCCGCCACGGCCTGCGTGAAGCGCGAGCCGCTGATGGTCGTGAGCGCCTTGATGGCCGCGAGATCGCGCACGATCGCCGGGTTGGCCACCACATAGCCCACGCGCAGCGCCGAGGAGAGCGTCTTCGAGAGGCCGCCCACGTAGACGACGTGCTCGAACTGGTCGAGCGCCGCGAGCCGGTCGGTGGGATCGGCCTGGAAGTCGGCGTAGATGTCGTCCTCGACGATCGTGAAGCGGTGCTCGCGCGCGAGCTGCAGCAGCCGGAACGCGACGGGCGGCGAGATCGTCGAGCCGGTCGGATTGTGGAAGACGGTGTTGACGAAGAACGCGCGCGGCCGGTGTTCGGCGAGCATCGCGTGCAGGTGGTCGAGGTCGGGCCCGCTCGCCGTGCGGCGGATGCCCACGAGGCGCACGCCGTGCAGCTTCAGCAGGCCGTACAGGTTGTAGTAGCCGGGATCCTCGACGAGCACGGTGTCGCCCGGTTTGAGCATGTAGCGCATGAGCAGGTCGAGGCCCTCGCTCGCGCCTTCGGTGATGAGAATGTGCTTCGCGTCGGCGGCGATGCCGAGCGGCGCGAGCCGGTTGCGCAGATGCTCGCGCAGCGTGGCGTCGCCGGCCGGCGTGCCGTAGTCGACGAGGCTCGCCGGATCGGTGCGCGAAACGTGCCGGATCGCCTGGCCGAGTGCGTCGACGTCGCGCCATGCCTGCGGGATCGAGCCGCTGTCGAGTTGCAGCAGTTCGCCCGCGCGCTCGAACTGGCTGAGCAGATGGCCCGATTCGTCGGCGGCGTTCGTGAGATCGCACGTGCCCATGCCGGACATGCCGCTGCGCGCGTACTCGCTCACGTAGAAGCCCGAGCCGTGGCGCGAGTCGAGATAGCCGAGCGAGACGAGCCGGTCGTAGGCCTCGATCACGGGAAACCGGCTGATGGCGTAGTCGGCGGCGAACTGGCGGATCGACGGCAGGCGCGCGCCGGGATGTGCCGCGCGCGAGCGGATCCACGTCTGCACGGCGGAGACGATCTGTTCGGTGAGCGGCACGTTGCTCGTGCGGTCGAGTTCGAGTTTCATCGGGGTCTCGCTGGAATCCTGCCTCGGGCGCGGTTCGAGGCTACCTTAAGTGTTCACTTTTTTGACTGCACAGTTCCATGTGTACTGTTCGGAACTGTACATGGGACTGTGCCTCGCTGACCGCAATAATGCTCCTGCCGGGAAGTCGCTTCAAGTCGTCGCGTTTCGTGTAATCGGCATTCCGGAGGCCAGCCGAGTCCCATCGGCGGCCAGTCTGCAAGGAGCATGGCAATGCGCGAAATCCGAATCTTCCAACTGGAACACGGCGAGCCCCTCGAGACCTGGCGGCTCGCACAGGCAATGCAACTGCACGTGAGCGATGGCGAGCTCTGGCTCACGCTTGCGGGCGACGCCGGCGATTACTGGCTGCGCGCCAACGAGTCGATCGACCTCCCGGCCGGCGTGCGCGTGCACGTGAGCGCGGGCCGCGAAGGCGCGCGCTTCGTGCTGGCGCTGGGCGGGGCGATGGCCGGGGGGACGGTCGAGGCGGCCGGGCAGGCGCGGGCGGCGGCTTTGCGGGGCCTGGCCGGACGCATCGGCGAGGGGGTGCGCGCGTGGGCACAACGCGGGCAATGGGGCGTGCGGATTGCTGGCTGAGTGCCCGTCGCAAGGGGCGCGCTCGCGCTACACGACGTGCTCCCGCTCGCTTGCCGGTTCCCCGACGTAGCGCGCGCGTGGGCGGATCAGCCGCCCATCGGCCGTCTGCTCCAGCGCGTGCGCGATCCATCCCGTCACGCGGCCGGCGGCGAACAGCGTGAACGCCGCGCCGCGCGGCAGGCCCAGCACGCGTTCGATGGCCGCGAGCGCGTAGTCGAGCGTCGGCCGCGCGCCGCTCGTTTCGGCCACGGCCTGGGCGAGCGCATCGACTTCGTCCATCGGCGAGCGCGTTGGCGCACGCTGCGCAAGCAGGTCGAGCAGCAGGCGCGCGCGCGGGTCGCCGTCGGGATAGAGCGGATGGCCGAAGCCGGGGAGCGCCGGCGCGATGCCGCGCTCGTCGGGCGCGAGACGGCCGGCCAGATAGCGATGCAGATCGTCGGCGCGCGCGGCTTCGTCGAAGAGCGCGGCCACGCGCGCGGTCTCGCCGCCATGGCGCGGGCCCGCGAGCGCGGCGAGCCCGCCCGTCGCGGCGCCAAACAGATGCGTGCCCGTGGACGTGATGCAGCGCACCGTGAACGTCGAGGCGTTCAGCTCGTGGTCCGCGCATAGCACGAGCGCCGCGCGCAGCAGATCGGTTTGCGCGCGCGAGCGCACGCTCCATGCGTCGCCGAGCTGGCGGTGCAGCGGCTCGTTCGACGGCGCGGCGGAAACGAGCGCCGCCGCGAGCAGGCGCATGAGCATCGCGCCGGTATCGAGCTGCGCGTCGCGGCCCTGCGCCCAGATGCGCGGCATTTGCGCGGCGGCGGCCGGGAGCAGCACGAGCGCGCGTTCGAGCGGCGTGTGCGCGCTCCAGATCTTCAGCCACGCCGACCATTGCGCGGCCGCGATCGGGGCTTCCGGGGCCTGCAGCACGCGGCGCGGTGCGCATTGCCAGAGCAGCGCCGCCACTTCTTCGAGCGACGCCTGGCGCGCGAGCGCGACGGCGTCTTCGCCGCGATAGAAGAGCTTGCCGTCCGCGATCAGCGTGATCGACGATTCAAGCACCGGCACGCCCCAGTCCAGCACCTTCTGCGCGACCTTGCCCGCACGCTTGCCGTCGGCCTTGCGGCGTGCGAGGCGCCGCACCTCGGCGGCGGCGTACCGGTTGTGGCGGCCGTCGGGCGAGGGCGCCGAAGCGATGAGGCCCCGGCTCACGTACGCGTAGAGCGTGGCCCGGCTGATGCCGAGCGCGGCAGCGGCTTCGGCCGCGTTCATATAGCTGGACATGATGGGTCGCCTCGTACAAGCGAAGAAATCAATCTATGTTGATGATAGTAATCAAGATTGATTCGGGATTCGAGCGGCGCGACGATTCGTGACGCCACCTCGACACCTTTTCTCCCGCGAAAGGACTGCCCGCCATGACACCACGCGACGCGCTCGCACACCTTTGGATGCTCGCCGACTGCGACTCCGCCGCGCTCGAGCGGCTCGACATCGAAGGCGACGATCCCGGTCTGCCCTCGATCTTCCGCGTGGGCACGCTCGCGGCGGCGAGCATCGGCGCGGCGGGACTCGCCGCCGCGCAGCTTCACGCGCTACGCACGGGGCGCGCGCAGCGCGTGGCGATCGACGTGCGCCGCGCGCTGGCGGCGTTTCGCAGCGAGCGCTATCTGAGCGTGGACGGCAAGCCGCCCAGTGAACTGCGTCATCCCGTGACCGGCCATTTTCCGACCGGCGACGGCCGCTGGATCCAGCTACACGCGAATTTTCCGCATCATCTCGCGGGCATCTTGCGCGTGCTGCAATGCGCGGAGGACCGCGCCGCCGTGGCGCGCGCGATCCTCGGCTGGGAAGGCGCGGCGCTCGACGACGCGCTCGCGCAAGCCGGCCTGTGCGCCGCGCTCGTGCGCGCGCCGCGCGAATGGGCCGTGCAGGAGCAGGCGAAGGCCGTGGCGAGCCTGCCGCTTCTCGAGATCGAGCGCCTCGGCGATGCGCCCGCCGAGGCGCCGCGAGCGGGCGGCGGGGCGCGTGCGCTCGAGGGCGTGCGCGTGCTCGACCTCACGCGCATCATCGCGGGCCCGGTGGCCGGGCGCACGCTCGGGCAGCATGGCGCGGACGTGCTGCTCATCAACGGTCCGCATCTGCCGAACATTGCGCCGCTCGTGATCGACAACGGGCGCAGCAAGCGCTCGGCCACGCTCGATCTGCGCGACGCCGCCGCGTGCGGGCAGTTGCGCGCGCTCGTGCGCGAAGCCGACGTGTTCGTGCAGGGCTACCGGCCCGGCGCCCTCGCCGCGAGAGGATTCGCGCCCGAAGCGCTGGCGCAGTTGCGGCCGGGCATCGTGTGCGTGTCGATCAGCGCGTACGGGCATCGTGGTCCGTGGCGAGAGCGGCGCGGCTTCGACAGCCTCGTGCAGTCGGCGAGCGGCATCGTGTGGGCCGAGAGCGCGGCGGCGGCGAAATCGGGCAACGGCGGCGCGGCGGGCGCGCTGCCGTTCGCGGCGGCCCGGCCGCTGCCCTGCCAGGCGCTCGATCACGCGACGGGCTATCTCGCGGCGTTCGGCGCGATGGTCGCGCTCGCGCGGCGCATGCACGAAGGCGGCAGCTGGCACGTGCGCCTCTCGCTCGCGCAAACCGGGCGTTGGCTGCAAACGATGGGCACGCTGGAAGATGGCCAGCGCGCACCGGAGGTGAGCGCCGCCGATATCGCCGATTGCCTCGAGGAGATGGATTCGCCTTTCGGGCGCGTGCGCGCCGTGGCGCCCGCCGAGCGGCTCGCGCTCACGCCGCCGTTTCACGCGCGCCCGCCGGTCCCGATCGGCACGGACGCGCCGGTGTGGGGCGATTAGGGCCATCGCGCGCAAGCAAAGCGCGCCGCCTTACTTGCGCAGTTCCGCGACGAAGTCGTAGTAGTCGTTGCGGCAATATGTATCGGTGAGTTCGATGGCGCGCTGGTCGGCCGTGTAGCCCACGCGCGTGATGAGCAGCAGCGCCTCGTTGGGCGCGATGCTCATCTGCCGCGCGATTTCCTCGCTCGCGTTCACGGCGCGAAAGTGCTGCAGCGCGCGCACGATCGAAAGGCCGCGCTGCTCGAGAAAGCTGTAGAGCGAGTCGCCGATCGCGCTCGGGTCTGGAATCAACGCGGCCGGGAAGGTGGAGTTCTCGACGGCCATGACGATGCCGTCGGCGAGGCGCAGGCGCTTCAGGCGCGTGACGGCCGCCGCGGGCGAGAGGCCGAGCTGGATCACCTCGTCGCGGCTCGCCGGCTGGATTTCGCGCGAAAGCCAGCGCGAACCGGGCGTGAAGCCGCGCTGGCGCAGCATTTCGCTGAAGCTCGTGAGGCGCGAGAGCGGGTCTTCGATGCGCGGCGTGATGAAGCTGCCCGCGCCCTGGGTGCGGCGAATCAGGCCTTGCTCGACGAGCAGCGCGATCGCCTTGCGCGCCGTGATGCGCGAAACGCCGAGCGATTCGGCGAGCACGCGTTCCGAAGGCAGGGCTTCGCCGGCATTCCACCGGTTGTCGTGAATCGCGATGCTCAGCTTGCGCGCGAGCTGCAAATAGAGCGGGGTGTCGTTTTCCGGATCCGGGCGCAGGTCGCGCCAGCGGTCTTCCGTGGGTGCGTTCATGGGAGGCGGGCAGGGAAGGCGAACGGCAATTTTATGTCATCGGCGTGCGAACACGGTAATGAACAGCTTGCGTGGGTGCGTATGACCGCACTGCGCGCGAGGCGATACACTGGTCCTTCGATTGGCCAGCCGCGCCGCCGCAGCGGACGCAAGGGGAGATCATGACGACCGATATCGCCACCGTCGCATTGCCGGACGGCGAGCGCATTCCGAAGCTCGGGCAGGGCACGTGGGAGATGGGCGAGCGCGGCGCGCACCGCGCGGCGGAAATCGCGGCGTTGCGCGAAGGCGTCGCGCTTGGCATGACGCTCGTCGACACCGCCGAGATGTACGGCGACGGCGCGACCGAGCGGCTCGTCGGCGAGGCCTTGCAGGGGCTGCGCGACGAGGTGTTTCTCGTGAGCAAGGTGTATCCGCACAATGCGGGCAGCAGCGGCGTCGTGCGCGCGTGCGAGGCGAGCCTGAAGCGCCTCGGCACCGACCGGCTCGATCTTTATCTGCTGCATTGGCGTGGCGGCGTGCCGCTCGCGGAGACCGTCGAGGGTTTCGGGGCGCTCGTGCGCGCGGGCAAGATCCGCCACTGGGGCGTGAGCAACTTCGACACCGACGACATGGAAGAACTCTTCGCGACGCCGGGCGGCGACGCGTGCGCGACCAACCAGATTCTCTACAACGTCGCGCGGCGCGGACCCGAATTCGATCTGCTGCCGTGGAGCGCCGCGCATCGCATGCCCGCGATGGCGTATAGCCCCGTCGATCACGCGCGCCTGCCGAAGCGCTCGCCGCTCGACGATATCGCCCACGCGCACGGCGTATCGGTCTATCGCGTGGCGATGGCTTGGGTGCTGGGTCGAAGCGGAGTCTGCGCGATTCCGAAGGCGGCTCGCGTGGAGCACGTGCGCGACAACCGCGCGGCGCTCGATCTCGTGCTCGGCGCAGACGAATGCGCGTCGCTCGACGCATGGTTCAAGCCGCCGCGCGCCAAACGTCCGCTGGAGATGCTGTAGCGCCTGCGTTGGCCGCGTGCTCGCCCGAGCGGTCATGGCGTGCGCCGGCGTATCGCGAGCAGGCAGCCTCGGTGGCCGCCCAGGTTTGAGACGATGCGCGCGGCGTATCCGGCGACCGGCCCCCGGCGGCGGAGCCCGGCCGGGGGACCGGGACGCCGCCGCCGATGCCAGGACTGGCGCGATTGGCCGTCGCGCCAGATCGGAGTGGCTGCTGCGGCCGGCCTGCACCGCCGTGCAGGTTCAATGACCGCTGCCATGGCCGCCACCGTGGCCGCCGCCGTACCCGCCGCCCGGGCCGCCCGACGGTCCACCCTTGCCGAATCCGCCTCCGAAACCTCCGCCGAAACCTCCGCCGAAACCTCCGCCGAAACCGCCTGCGGGTCCTCCCGAAGGTCCGCTTGCCGATGCGCCGTGGCCGCCGCATCCACAGCCGCCTGAGTTACCGCCGCCGTTGTTACCACCGCCGTTGTTACCACTGCCGTTGTTACCACTGCCGTTGTTACCGCCACCGCTGTTACCACCGCCACCACCACCGCTGTTGCCGCTGTTACCGCCACCGCTGCCACCCCCACTCTTTCCGCCGCCGGAACTGCTGGACCCCCCACCCGATCCGCTCGGGCCAGTGCCGCCCACACTGGAGCTGCCGCTGCGAGCGGGACCCGCCCCGCTTGCCGGAGCGGCACCCGCGCCGCCGCCGTTCGAACCCGATGCGCCGGAACCGCCGTGGCTGCCGCCGTTGCCCCGAACACACGTGCCACCGGGGCGGCTGACACAATCGCCCGGCGCGAACACGGCGGAAACGTCGGCCGCGAGGTTGAATGAATCGGATTCCGAATCATCCTGCGAGGCCGCTCCTCTTGCGGGTGACCCTGGACCAGGCGATGGGGCAACCAGTGCGCCGGCGGCGCCGAAACCTTCAGGCCCGCTGGCTGGCAATGGCGCGTCGGCGAGAAGGATCACCGGATTGATGGCGTCGTCGCTGTCGGCGGCATGCGCGGCGAGCGCCGGGAGCAGCAGCCCCGCTCCCATCGCACATATTGCCGTTCGCCGAATTACCCCGTAGCAGTGCTGATGAATCTTCGCATTTTTCATCGTGTTCTCCCCGCGAGGCAGCGGCGTCTTGCGGCGTCGCTTTTCGCCTCCCCGTGCCGGGCTGCACACCCCGTATGCGTGCGCCGGTCCCCGTCGGACGACGCCCGCAGTCGATACACAGGGCACCCAGACGACCACGCGTCGGATGACCGTCTTACGCAGGACTGCTTGAGGATTGTCGGTGCCCGCGTCGTGTGGGGCGGCAGATCACAAGCGTGTCGAGCGCCCGGTCATCCGTGCGTCCGGCGCGACGACCCGCGGTGTCGCGCTGGATTGCGGCGGCTGGATGCCGCTGCGGATCTAGCCAGTTCTGTGCCATTGGCCCGGGAGTGGCCTGTGGGATGGGCTTGACATTTGATGTACCGTCCACGCGACGGAAAATCCGCTGAAAACGTTGCGGCGATGAAACGCGCCCGTGTTACCGCGTGACTTCGCGTTGCAAAAGCGGACAGCGCAACGAATTCGCGGCGATATGCGCGGCAACGCACACTCAGGTTGCCGCGCGTATGTCTTTTTCCGCGTCTTGCAATGCGCGCAGTTCAGCAATGGGAATGTGGCAGAGAATGCGATGGCCGCCACCCGCATCGGCGAGCGGAGGGGGCGCCTCGTCGCAGATGGCGCCGAGCTTGCGCGGGCAGTGCGCACGGAAGATGCAGCCGCGCGGCGGCGCCAGCGGCGTGCCGTTTGCGGACGATTCGCCAAGCGCGCGCGCGGCGAGCAGCGTTTCCGTATACGGATGCCACGGGCCGTCGAACACGGCCGCGGCGGGACCGCTTTCCACGACGCGGCCCGCGTAGAGCACGACGACGCGATCGGCGAGATAGCGCACGACGTCGAGGTCGTGCGAGATGAACAGATAGCTCACGTCGCGCTCGCGCTGCAGGCGCGCGAGCAGATTGAGGATGGCGGCCTGCACGGAGACGTCCAGCGCGGAAGTGGGCTCGTCGCAGATCACGATGCGCGGCTCGCCCGCGAACGCCTGGGCGATCGCCACGCGTTGCTTGAGGCCGCCCGAGAGTTGACGCGCGCGCGCCGCGAGATAGCGCGCGGGCACGCGCACGGCTTCGAGCAGCCCAGCGATACGGGATTCGTCGGAGGCGTCGTGCGTCGGCGGGGCGCCGTCGTGAGGCCGCGCAAGCGCGCGTGCGATCAGCCGCTTCACGGGCAGCGCGCGATTGAGCGAGCCGTCGGGATGCTGGAACACGACGCGCAGCGCCGCCCGCTCGCCGGCACGACGGCGAGCCACGCGCGCGTGCAGGCGCTTGCCGTCGAGTTCGACGGCGCCGCCCGCGTCGGGCGCGTGCAGGCCTAGCAGCAACCGCGCGAGCGTCGTCTTGCCGCTGCCCGATTCGCCGACGAGCCCGAGCGTCTCGCCCGCGTGCAGTTCGATCGACACGCCGTCTAGCGCGCGCACCGCCTGCGCGCCGTGTCCGAACGTGCGCGAGACATCGAGCGCGCGCAGCACCACGCGCGGTTCGCTTTCGCCATTCAGGACGGCGCCTTGCGATGTCCGCGGCGCCTCGGGGGGAGCGGCAAACGGCAATTCGATCGCGCGCTCGTGATAGTGGCAGCGCGACATCTGCTCGCCGTGCACCGAGGCCATGCGATGCGGCGGCGGCGCCTGCTCGCGGCAACGCGCATCGGCGAGGCGGCAACGCGGCGCATAGATGCAGCCTGGCGCGCTCGCACCGGGCGCCGGCAGCTCGCCGGGTATCGTGTCGAGCGCGCCCGCGTGCTTGTTGCGCCCGCGCGTCGGCAGGCAGCGCAGCAGGCCGACCGTGTATGGGTGGCGCGCGCGCTCGAACACGTCGCGCGTGGCGCCTTCCTCCACGAGCCGCCCCGCGTAGAGCACGCCCACGCGTTCGCACATGCGCCCGATCACGGCGAGATCGTGGCTGATGAGCAGCACGGCCATGCCGAGTTCGGCGCGCAGCTTCGCGATGAGATCGAGGACCTCGGCTTCGACGGTGGCGTCGAGGCCCGTGGTCGGTTCGTCGAGGATCAGGAGCGCGGGGTTCGACGCGAGCGCCATCGCGATCACCACGCGCTGCTGCATGCCGCCCGAGAGCTGATGCGGATAGCTCGCGAGCACGCGGCCCGGATCGGCGATGCGCACGCGTTCGAGCATCGCGTGCGAGCGCGAGCGCGCCACGCTCGCGTCGGCGCCCGCGGCTTCGAATGCTTCGCTCAACTGGCGCGCAACGGTGAGCGTGGGATTGAGCGCGCCCGCCGGGTCCTGGTAGACCATCGAAACCGCGTTGGCGCGCAGCGTGCGCAGGCCGTCGGCGTCGAGCGCGAGCACGTCCTCGCCGGCGACGGCGATTTTGCCCGCCTTCACGCGGCCGTTGCGCGGGAGATAGCGCAGGGCGGCGAGCGCGACCGTCGACTTGCCGCAGCCCGACTCGCCCACGAGCCCATACGCCTCGCCACGCCGGACGCGCAGCGAGACGTCGGTGAGCACGTCGCGCTCGCGCCCGCGCACGCGGTAGGCGACGGTGAGGCCGACGAGCGCGAGCGCGTCGTCCTCGCGCGGGGCGCCGAACGTGGCGAGAGCGGGGCGGGAGGAAGCGGGGCGGTTCACGACTGGAGCACCTCGCGCAGGCTGTCGGCGATGAGGTTCACGGCCACCACGAGCGAGGCGATGGCGAGCGCGTCGAACGCGACGGTCCACCATGCGCCGCCCGCGAGCAGCGTGTACGACTCGGCGAGCGCGAGCCCCCAGTCGGCGGAAGGCGGCTGAATGCCGAAGCCGAGGAACGACAGCGTCGCCACCGCGAAGATCGCATAGCCGAGGCGCACCGTCGCCTCGACGACGATGGGCGGCCACACGTTCGGCAGGATCTCCGTGAACATCACGGCCAGCGCGTTCGCGCCGCGCAGCCGCGCCGCCGCCACGTAGTCGAGATGGCGCTCCGCGAGCACGGCGGCCCGCACCGTGCGCGCGACGAGCGGCGCGAACGTAATGCCGATCACGAGCACTACCGCGAGATTCGAGGCGCCCACGGCCGCGAGCACGAGCAGCGCGACGATCACGAGCGGCAGCGCGAGCACGGCGTCGAGCGTGCGCGCGACGAGCGTGCCGAACACGCCTTCGAAATAGCCGGTGACGAGCCCGAGCGCCGCGCCCGCGAGCGTGCCGACGAGCGTGGCGAGCGGCGCGATCGTGAGGATGTCGCGCGCGCCCACGATCACGCGCGAACAGATATCGCGGCCAAGCTGGTCGGTGCCGCACCAGTGCGTATGGTCGGGCGGCGTGAGCGAGCTGAGCGGGTCGGACGCATAGGCGTCGTACGGCGCGAACCACGGCCCGGCGAGCGCGCAGACGATCCACCAGACGAGGATCAACACGCCCGCGACGAACGAGGGCGAGCGCAGCAGCAGATGCAGCGTGTCGCGCAGGCGCGTGTCGGCGAGCGGCTCCGTCTCCGGCTCGCCGTGCGAAATTGCTTCGGATGCCGTATCGTTCATGCGCCTCCCGGGGTGCGCAGGCGCGGGTCGAGCAGCGCGTGCAGCGCGTCCGCGGCGAGATTTGCAACCGTGTAGACGGCGCCCACCGCGAGCACGCCCGCCTCGAGCAGCGGGAAATCCTTCGCTTTCGCCGCGTTGTAGACGAGCGAGCCGACGCCCGGATAACGGAACAGCGTTTCCACCACGACGAGCCCGCCGATCAGATAGCCGAGCTGGGTGGCCGCCACCGTCACGCTGGGCAGCAGCGCGTTGCGCAGCACGTGCCGCACGATCACGACGTGGCTTGGCAGTCCTTTGAGGATCGCGGTGCGCGTGTAGTCGGCGTCGAGCGCGGCGATCGTGCCCGCCCGCGCGATGCGCGCGAGATAGCCGAAGAACACGAGCACGAGCGGCAGCACCGGCAACGCGAGATGCCGCAATTGTTCGAGCGCGCCCGCGCCGGCGGGCGCGGCGGCTTCGATCGGCAGCCAGCGCAGCCACACGCCGAAGATGAGGATCAGCACGATCGACGAAACGAACTCCGGCACCGCGCTGGCGCACAGCCCGCCCGTGCTGATCGCGCGATCGATCAGGCGGCCTTCGTGCAGCGCCGCCCACACGCCGCCCGCGATACCGAGCGGCACCACCACCACGAACGCGAGCAGACCGAGCGTGGCCGACTGCGCGAGCGCGTCGCCCACGAAGGGTGCGACGGGCTGCCTGTAACTCCACGACATGCCGAAGTCGCCGCGCAAGGCGTGCGCGATCCACGAGAGGTATTGGTCGACGGCCGGCCGGTCCGCGCCCAGCTCGTGATTGAGGGCGGCGACGGCGCGCGCGTCGGCGAGCGGGCCGAGCACGGCGCGGCCGATGTCGCCGGGCAGCAACTGGCCGCCCGCGAACACGAGCACCGAGAGCAGCCAGAGCGTGAAGATCGCCCATGCGGCGCGCCGGCCGAGAAAGCGCGCGATGCCCGCGCCCGGCGTGAACGTGCGCGGGCGCGCCGCGCCGGCGGGACCGGCCGGATGAGGCGCTGGCGGGAGCGGAGTAGCCATCGAACCTCCGTTTCGGTTGCGCTTGCGTCGCGCGCCGGGTTCAGGCGGCGAGCGTCGCGCGGTCGAAATAGAGCTGGGCGAGCGCCGTGAAGCGCACGCCCGAGAGCGCGGTGCGCTGCGCGATCAACTGGTCGTAGAAGTACGGGATGATCACGGGCGTTTCGTCGAGCAGGAGCGTCTGGATCTGCTTCGCCACCTGCTTCTGGGCGGCCACGTCGAGCGTCGCCGCGAATTGCGCGACCAGCTTGTCGTACTGCGCGTTGCGAAAATGCGCAGCATTCCACGTGCCGCCCGAAGTGAGCGGCGCATTGAGGAACACGTTCGGCACGCCGCGATGGCCGTAGTCGGTAATGCCGAGCGGCGAGTCGAGCCAGTCCGATTTGCCGAACGTCCCCGCGCCGTAATACTGCGACTGGCTCTCCACCTTGAGCGTCACGCGAACGCCGATCGCTTTCGCCGCGTTCTGCACGACCACCGCGAGGTCGGGGATCTCCATGTACTTTTCGGTGGTGAGCGTCACGTCGAAGCCGTTGGCCACGCCGGCCTGCGCGAGCAACTGGCGGGCGGTCGCGAGATCGACCTTGCGTTGCGGCACGCCGGTCGCCGTGGAGGGGAAGATCGGCGCGAACGGGCTGTCGTTGCCGACCACGGCGCGGCCCTTGAAGAGCCCGCGCACGAGCACGTCGCGATCGAGCGCCAGCGCGAGCGCCTGGCGCACGCGCTTGTCCCTGAACGTGGGCGAGTCGTTGCGCATGTGGATCTGGCGGTGCGCGCTCGAACGCACGCCGATCACCTTGAAGTCGGGATTGTTGAGGATGCCGATGCCGCCCTGCACGGTGAAGGTGCCCATCACGTCGGCCTGATGGCCTTGCAGCGCGAGCAACTGCGCCTGCTCGTCGGCGTAGAACGCGAACTGCACGCGCTCGGGCAGCGCCTTGTCGCCCCAGTAGCCGGGATTGCGCACGAAGCTCGCGCCGCGCCGCGCTTCGTATTTGTCGAGCTTGAACGGTCCCGTGCCGATGAAGGTCTTTTCGTAATTGCCCGCATAGTTGGCGGGCAGCATCACGGCATTGTAGTTGTCCGAAGAAACGTAGTAGGCGAAGTTGCCGTTGGGCGCGTCGAGATGGAACTCGACCGTGTGATCGTCGATGGCCTTCGCGCCGCCTGTCGAGAGCACGCCCTTGAGTACCGAGAGCGCCGCCGAGCCGCTCGCGGGATCGGCGAGGCGATCGAAGGTCGCGACCACGTCCCTCGCGCCGAACGGCTGGCCGTCGTGGAATTTCACGTTGGGGCGCAGCTTGAACGTCCAGACGTCTGCTTTGGCGTTCGCTTGCCACGAGAGCGCGAGCGCCGGTTGCAGACGGCCTTGCGCGTCGTCGTTGGCGAGGAATTCGCCGGTCTGGTTCAAAAGGCACAGCGCGCCCGCGTCGGTCACGGTGAGCGGGTCGACGGCGCCCGCGGGCATCAGGTGGGCGACGCGGATCGTCTGGTTGCCGGGTTTCGCCGCGGCCTGCGCGTGCGCGCTGCGCGGCACGGCGAGTCCCGCAAGGGCCGGCAGCGCCGTGAGCCCTATCGCGCTCGCGTAGCGCAGCAGCTCGCGGCGTGTGAGACGGCCGGCGAGGAATTCGTCGAGGGCGTGGTTGCCGTGGTCGCCGGCATGACGGCGCAGCGGGGCGAGGCGGGACGGGTCGGACAGGCCAGGGCCAAGGCCAGGAAAACGGCGGGACTGCGGTCGTTTCATCGGTGCGGATTTCCGTGCGGTTCCGTTCAGGGGACGCGCTGGCGTGCGCGACGGCGGCATGCGGTACGGCAAACGACGAATGGTTCCCGCGAAGCGGGGCAATCCGCGCCTAGTTTACGCGTTTTCGGCGAACGAGGCGTAGGGCAGGGTCACGCGAGGTTGCGCACGGCTAAGGCATCGTGCGAAGGGCGGCGGGCTTCGTTCAACGAGCTGGCGCGGGCCGGCGCCAGCGGTGGAACAGCACCGAGCCGATCCAGCAGGCGATGAACGCCGCGACGATGCCGTAACCCAGCTCGCCGAAGCGCTCGTTCAGGGCGGCCACGAGCATCCATGCGCCGCCGCTCGCGCCGAGCTTGCCGGCGATGAGCCCGAGCGCTTCCACGCCGCCGATCACGATCGCCACGAGCGCCGAGACGAACGTGATGCTCGCGTTGTAATAGAGCTTGCGCTTCGGGTCGTCCATGGCCCAGCCGTAGGCGTGGACCATCAGAACGTTGTCGGTGGAATCGACGAGCGTCATGCCTGCCGTGAAGAGCGCCGGGAACACGAGAATCGAATACATCGGCAGGCCATTGCCCGCTTCGGCGGCGGCGATGGCGAGCAGGCCGATCTCGGTGGCCGTGTCGAAGCCGAGGCCGAACAGCACGCCCACGGGGTACAGGTGCCAGCTCTTCGTGACGAGCGCGAAGAGCGGACGCAGCGCGCGCGAGAAGAGCCCGGCCGGAGCGGGGACGTCGCCCGCGTCGTCACCGTGCTGCGCGCGCCGGTAGCGCGTCCACACGTCGCGCAGGATCACGAGGTTCACGCCCGCGAGCACGAGCAGGAACGTCGACGAAACCAGCGTGCCGATGGTCGAGCCGATTTCGTGGAACTGCTCGAAGCGGCCGTGCAGCGAGAGCGCCGTGAGCGCGATGCCGAGCGTCGCGACGATGACGACCGTCGAATGGCCGAGCGAGAACGCGAGCCCCACGCCGAGCGGCCGCTCGCCCTGCTGCATGAGCTTGCGCGTGACGGCGTCGATGGCGGCGATGTGGTCCGCGTCCACCGCATGGCGCAGGCCGAAGCCGTAGGCGAGCAGCGCGGTGCCGAGCAGCAGCGGATAGTGGCGAAACGCGATCAGCGCCCACGCCCAGGCACCGAGATTGACGGCGGCAAGCGCGGCGTAGAGCGCGATCAGGCGGGTGCGGAGCGGGGCGGCGGGAGTCGTCATTGGCGTGGTGCGCTGCGCTCAGTGATCGTGCGGATGGCGGTGGATCGGATCGACCCAGTAGACGGTTTCGGGCTGTTCCACGGCGTCGATGTTCAGGTTCACGACGACGGCCTCGTTGTCGCTGCGCACGAGCACGCATTCGAGCGGGTCGTCGGTGCTTGCGTTGATCTCCTGGTGCGGCACATAGGGCGGCACGAAGATGAAGTCGCCGGGGCCCGCTTCGGCGGTGAACTCCAGATGTTCGCCCCAGCGCATGCGCGCGTGGCCGCGAACGACGTAGATCACGCTCTCCAGCGCGCCATGATGATGCGCGCCCGTCTTCGCGTTCGGATGGATCGTGACCGTGCCCGCCCAGATTTTCTGCGCCCCCACGCGCGCCGCGTTGATGGCGGCCGCCCGGTTCATGCCCGGTGTTTGCGCCGTGTTCGTGTCGAGCTGATCGCCGCGAATCACCTTTACGCCGTGCTCGCGCCAGTCGGGCGTGGAGGGCGCGGCGCCGTGCTCATTGTCGTGGTCGTGGCTCATGGTCGTGTCTCCTTTGGGGGGGCCGTCGCGCTTCGTCGTCCATTGCCCGATTTGCCCGGCGGATATATCGGCTCATTGTGACATGGTCAAAATTGACGCCTCGCTCCGCGCTGCATGGGCGGTGTTGCGCACAAGCACGCCGGGCGAAAAAAAAGCCCGTCCTCGCGGTAATGCAGGGGACGGGCCTCGGGTCGCCTTGCCGGGCTGGCGCCGGCAAGGCGCTTATGACTTCTTCGCGTTGATGACCGCTTCGGCCACGTTCTGCGGCGTTTCGGCGTAGTGCTTGAACTCCATCGTGTAGGTGGCGCGGCCCTGGGTGAGCGAGCGCAGCGACGTGGAGTAGCCGAACATTTCCGAGAGCGGCACCTCGGCGCGCACGATCTTGCCGCCGCCGCCCGCGATGTCCTCCATGCCCTGCACGATGCCGCGCCGGCTCGACAGGTCGCCCATCACGTTGCCCATGAAGTCCTCGGGCGTCTCGACTTCGACGGCCATCATCGGTTCGAGCAGAATGGGCTTCGCGCGCCGCATCGCTTCCTTGAACGCCATCGAGCCGGCCATGCGGAACGCGTTTTCGTTCGAGTCGACGTCGTGGTACGAGCCGAACGTGAGCGTGACCTTCGTGTCGACCACGGGGTAGCCCGCGAGCACGCCGGCCTTCAGCGTTTCCTCGATGCCCTTGTTGACGGCCGGGATGAACTCGCGCGGAATCACCCCGCCCTTGATCGCGTCGACGAACTCGTAGCCCTTGCCCGGTGGCTGCGGTTCGAGCGTGATGACCGCATGGCCGTACTGGCCGCGCCCGCCCGACTGCTTGACGAACTTGCCCTCGACGTCCTCGACCTTGTTGCGCACCGTCTCGCGGTACGCGACCTGCGGCTTGCCGACCGTGGCCTCCACGCCGAACTCGCGCTTCATGCGATCGACGAGAATTTCGAGGTGCAGCTCGCCCATGCCCGAGATGATGGTCTGGCCGGATTCCTCGTCAGTCTGCACGCGGAACGACGGGTCTTCCTGCGCGAGCCGGTTGAGCGCGATGCCCATCTTTTCCTGGTCGGCCTTGGTCTTCGGCTCGACGGCCTGCGAGATCACGGGCTCGGGGAAGATCATCTTTTCGAGCACGATCGGGTGAGCCGGGTCGCAGAGCGTGTCGCCCGTCGTCGCTTCCTTCAGGCCGACGGCCGCCGCGATGTCGCCCGCGCGCACTTCCTTGATTTCCTTGCGCTCGTTCGCGTGCATCTGCAGGATGCGGCCGAGGCGCTCGCGCTTTTCCTTGATCGCGTTGAGCACGGTGTCGCCCGATTCCACCACGCCCGAATAGACGCGGAAGAAGATCAACTGGCCGACGAACGGGTCGGTCATGATCTTGAAGGCGAGTGCCGAGAACGGCTCGTCGTCGCTCGGGTGGCGCTCGATTTCCTTGTCGTCGAGGTCGTGGCCGAGAATCGCCGGCACGTCCACGGGCGAGGGCAGGTAGTCGATCACGGCGTCGAGCATGGCCTGCACGCCCTTGTTCTTGAACGCGCTGCCGCACAGCATCGGCACGATCTCGTTGGCGATCGTGCGCTTGCGCAGGCCGGCCTTGATCTCCTCTTCGGTCAGGCTCTCGTGATCTTCGAGATATTTTTCGAGCAGCGTTTCGTCGGCTTCGGCGGCGGCCTCGACCATCTTCTCGCGCCACTCGTGCGCGAGATCGACGAGGTTCGCGGGGATGTCCGCGTATTCGAACTTCACGCCCTGGCTTTCGTCGTCCCAGACGATCGCCTTCATCTTCACGAGATCGACCACGCCCTGGAAGTGGTCCTCGGCGCCGACCGGAATCTGGATCGGCACGGCCACGCCCTTCAGGCGCTCGCCGATCTGCCGCTGCACGCGGAAGAAGTCCGCGCCGACGCGGTCCATCTTGTTGACGAACGCGATGCGCGGCACCTTGTACTTGTTCGCCTGGCGCCACACGGTTTCCGACTGCGGCTGCACGCCGCCCACGGAGTCGTACACCATGCACGCGCCGTCGAGCACGCGCATGGAGCGCTCGACCTCGATCGTGAAGTCGACGTGTCCCGGCGTGTCGATGATGTTGATGCGATGTTCGGGATAGTTGCCGGCCATGCCTTTCCAGAACGCGGTGGTCGCGGCCGACGTGATCGTGATGCCGCGTTCCTGTTCCTGCTCCATCCAGTCCATGGTCGCCGCGCCGTCGTGAACCTCGCCCAGCTTGTGATTCACGCCGGTGTAGAAAAGGATGCGCTCGGTCGTAGTGGTTTTGCCGGCATCGATGTGAGCGCTGATCCCGATGTTGCGATAGCGCTCGATGGGGGTCTTGCGAGGCACGGTGATCTCCTTGGAATGACGCGCCATGGAAGCTGCCGGGCGGCACGCGGCGCGGCCAGCGCGCGGCCCGATGCGCCGCACGGCGCCGGCCATCGTGGCACGGGTCATGCGGGGTTAACAGGATAGCGCTTGCGCGGCGGTTTTGCAGGGCATATGTCGCGGCGCGGGAAGGGCTGCGGCGGCGCCGGGCGGGGCGCCGGAGCGTAGGCGCGCGCTATGCAATGCGCACGGCGCCTCGGCGTTTACGGACGCAAAAAAACCGGCGCCGCGTGCGGGCGGGGCCGGTTTGTGCTTGTGCGCCGCGCCTCGTGACGCGCGGATATCGCACAGTTACCGCGGTTACTGATTACTGTAGCGGCGGCAATCCCTGGATCTTCATGCCGGGCTTGATGCCCTTCGACGTGAACCAGCCCTTGGGCATTTCTAGCGCAAAGGTGCCATTGTTGCGCGGGCAGTGGTTATTGGTCGTTTCGGCCTGCATTTCGTCGATGTCGGTGATCGTGCCGTCGGCACGAATGAATGCAATCGACAACGGGATCAACGTGTTCTTCATCCAGAAGCAGTGCACCGCATTCTCGCCGAAGACGAACAGCATGCCTTCATTGGGTCCGAGCTGCGTGCGGTACATGAGGCCTTGCTCGCGATCCGCATCGTTGGCGGCGACCGCCGCGTCGATCACGAACATGCCTGCCGTGAGCTTCACGCGCGGAAATTCGCCGGGTTGTTTTGCGCCGGGCGGCATTTGCTGCGCGTGGGCGATGCTCGACGTTGCCGCCGTGGTGATCGTAAGCGCCGCGCAAACGGCGAACGGCAATGCGACGGCAAACACGCAGCGCACGAAGAACGGGCGCAGTGAAAATCGCACGAGGGGCTCCTTGCTTTAGGTTAATTCGGGCATGTTACGCGACCAGGTCAGAACCGGTCAAAATGTGCTGCGCCCGGCGGATGTGCGTCCCGAGACGACACGCATGAAAACCGCGCGGCCAAACAAAAAAGGCAGAACGCCTTGCGGCGCCCTGCCTTTCGTCGCGCTGAAGAGCGGCAGCGTATGCCGTTCCTCGATGCGTCTTACAGCGAGCTTACTCCGAAGCTGCCGAAGCGGCTTCAGCCTTCGCTGCCTTCTTGTGCGACGACTTCTTGTGGGCCTTCTTGTGAGCAGCCTTGTGTGCCGGTGCCGAAGCAGCAGCAGCCGGAGCGGCCGAAGCGGCTTCCGGAGCCGAAGCTTGTGCGAATGCAGCCGATGCGAAGAGGCCAGCGACCAGAGCAGCGATCAGTTTGTTCATGTTGTGAATCCTCAGCTTGAGTTAATTAACCAAGTGACCCGGTTTTTGGAGTCAGGTCGGTAAACGTGCCATCCACCTTTCGGTTGACAGTCGCCTTCGACAAATTCGCAAGAACTTGCGTTGGTACGTCTGCCAGCGGTCGGGACCGTGCATTGCTGCGAGGACCCTGAAGGCTGAATGCCGGATAGCTTCGGGGCGGCATCTGCGTCGAATAACGCATGGTCTCGCAAGACGGTTGACGCGAAGTTTTTATTTGCTTCATCACGAGCCGGGCACGAATAGGGGGGGACGTGTCGCGTGATTGAAGAAAATCAATTGGCCGGCGAAAAATGCTTGCGCGACAGTCACTTGTGTTTGCGAGGAGCGCTTTGCCATGGGGCATTGGCGGGCACGTCAATGCTTTCGCCGGGCGCAAGGCCGAGCGAAAAAATATCGATCGCGCCGATCGCGACGCGCACGAGGCGCAGCGTCGGATAGCCCACCGCAGCGGTCATGCGTCGCACTTGCCGGTTCTTGCCTTCGCTGATCGCGATCTCGATCCACGTAGTGGGTATCGACGCGCGATAACGAATGGGCGGATTGCGCGGCCACACATGTTCGGGCGCCGCGATCACTTTTGCGCGACACGGCTGCGTCACGAAGTCACCGAGATCGACGCCGCGTTCGAGCGCGGCAAGTGCGGCCGCATCGGGCTCGCCTTCCACTTGCGCCCAATAGCGCTTCACGAGCTTGCGCTTCGGTTCGGCGATGCGTGCCTGCAAGGCGCCGTCGTCGGTGAGGAGCAGGAGCCCTTCGCTGTCGGAGTCGAGTCGGCCTGCGGGATAGACGCCCGGCACCTTCACCCAGTCCGCCAGTGACTGACGCGTTTCATGCGGCGAGAACTGGCAGATCGTACCGAACGGTTTATTGAGGGCGATCAAACGCATGAGAGGGCGGCCGGGAACGAATGGATGACGGGTTAGCGCCGTGCATCTTAATGCATAACCGGCCTCGTCGATTTCCGTGTCTTATATAAGACATAAGACAGGGGCGGGCCGGATCGCAGCCTCGCGCAGTCACGTGGGCTAGAATAGCCGCCAGATTCTCATGCGCACGGGCCGCTCGCGGTGCTTCTTCACCGTGTCGCGCGCCGTGCGCCGCGTGCCCCCGGACAGTCTTGCCGCGAACATCGACCGCGCTGGATGTCGGGAAGCCTCGACGGGGAGAAGCATGTCCGCGGTCGAAACGTCGCCGCTCCCGGAAGCGCTGCGTCATACCCGCTTCCACAGCCTTGCCCTTACTGGAGTCGATCATGCCGTATCAGCACATCAAGGTTCCGACGGGCGGTGACAAGATCACCGTCAATCCGGATTTCTCGCTCAACGTCTCCGACCAGCCGATCATCCCGTACATCGAGGGCGACGGCACGGGCGTCGACATCACGCCGGTCATGCTCAAGGTGGTCGACGCAGCGGTTGAAAAGGCTTATGGCGGCAAGCGCAAGATTCACTGGATGGAGATCTACGCGGGCGAGAAGGCAACGCGCGTGTACGGCCCCGACGTGTGGCTGCCCGAAGAAACGTTCGACGTTCTGAAGGAATATGTCGTGTCGATCAAGGGCCCGCTCACGACTCCGGTGGGCGGCGGCATCCGGTCGCTGAACGTCTCGCTGCGTCAGCAACTCGACCTCTACGTGTGCCTGCGTCCGGTGCAGTACTTCAAGGGCGTGCCTTCGCCGGTGCGTGCGCCGGAGAAGGTCAACATGGTGATCTTCCGCGAGAATTCGGAAGACATTTATGCGGGCATCGAATGGCCTGCCGAGTCCGAGGGCGCGAAGAAGCTCATCAAGTTCCTGCGCGAAGAGATGGGCGTGTCGAAGATCCGCTTCCCGGACAGTTCCGGCATCGGCGTGAAGCCGGTTTCTCGCGAGGGCACGGAGCGCCTCGTGCGCAAGGCGATCCAGTATGCGATCGACAACGAGCGCCGGTCGGTCACGCTCGTGCACAAGGGCAACATCATGAAGTTTACCGAAGGCGCGTTCCGCGACTACGGTTATGCGCTTGCGCAGAAGGAGTTCGCGGCGGAACTCATCGACGGCGGACCGTGGATGAAGATCAAGAACCCGAAGACGGGTGGCGACATCGTGATCAAGGACGTGATCGCCGATGCGTTCCTGCAGCAGATCCTGCTGCGTCCTGCTGAATACGACGTGATCGCCACGCTGAACCTGAACGGCGACTACATTTCCGACGCGCTCGCGGCGCAGGTGGGCGGCATCGGCATCGCACCGGGCGCCAATCTTTCGGATTCCGTAGCGATGTTCGAGGCGACGCACGGCACGGCGCCGAAGTATGCGGGCAAGGACTATGTGAATCCGGGCTCGGAGATTCTCTCGGCGGAAATGATGTTGCGCCATCTCGGTTGGGTCGAGGCGGCCAACCTTATCATTGCGTCGATGGAGAAGTCGATTCTGCAGAAGCGCGTGACGTACGACTTCGCGCGCCTGATGGAAGGGGCGACGCAGGTGTCGTGTTCCGGGTTTGGGCAGGTGATGATCGAAAACATGTAGGCGCGCCGCGCGGCTGCGCGCCGTCTCGCGACTCCCGGCTGGCCGACGGTCTGCCGGGGTTTTTGCTTTTCATGCGGAAATTGCGGACGGGTTGCGCGTGTCCCTGTCGGCGAGCACCGCGATGCCTCTCGTGCGATATGATGATGCGCACCAACTCAGCCGGTCCGTCGCTCCAGTCCGCATGAAATTCCTGTGTCGCTTTCTTCTAGCCTGCCTGTTCGCACTCTTTGCCGTGCGCAGCGCCACGGCATGCGAACACATGCAGCGCAGCGCGTTGCCGCCACAAGCCGTGGCTGCGGCCAGCGCGCATTGCGAGACGGCGAATGCGGGCGACGCGACGCAAACCGGCCGCCACGGTTCTCATGGCGCATGCAGCGCGACCTGCTGCGTCGCCGGTTGCGGTGCGCACTGCGGCGCGCTGCCCGTCGCGATTTCCTTCGATGCGCGGACCACCGGTCGCACCGTGCTCGCCATTCTCCCCGCAGCGCTGCGCGCCGGGATCACGCACGCTCCTCCTTTGCCTCCTCCGATCGCCTGAAGCGGGCCGCTCGCAGGTCGTCGAACACGACCCGCTGCTCGATCGAGGTGCTTCGCGCACGAGTCGCGCGCGAAGCGAATGGCCGCGCGCGCGGCGCGCCTGTCGCTGCGCGTCGCGTGCCCAGGCATGAACGAGGTAGGAGGAACCATCGATGAAACGAAGAACGTTCTTGTCCGGCGCGTTGAGCGCCGCCACGGCGTCGCTGTTCGCGCGGCGCGCATTCGCGCAAGAAGCGAACGATGCCATGCACGCAATGTCCGGCATGGCGGATATGCCCGCCATGTCGGGCGGCATGATGCAGTCGCCGCTGGCGGCTGCCGACGCGTTGCCCGCCGGCGCGCCGCTGGCCGCGCTGCGCACGCTCGCCAACGAGAGCCGCGAGCCGGGCCAGTTTCGCGCGACGCTCGTCGCGCAACTCGCGGCGCGGCCGTTGCTGCCCGGCAAGCCGCCCACGGTTTTCTGGCAGTACGATGCCGGCGCGCCGGCTGAAAAAGACGGTCCGGTCATCGGCCCGCTGATCGACGTGCACGAGGGCGACAACGTTGAAATCACGTTCGTCAACCGCCTTCCCCAGCCGTCGACGATCCACTGGCACGGTTTGCCCGTGCCCCCCGATCAGGATGGCAATCCGTCGAGTCCCGTCGCGCCGGGCGGGCAGCGCGTTTATCGCTTCACGCTGCCGCCGGGAAGTGCGGGCACCTACTGGTATCATCCGCATCCCCACATGCTGACCTCCGGGCAGGTGTCCCATGGGCTGGCGGGCCCCATCGTCGTGCGCGCCGCCGACGATCCGCTCGCCGCGTGGCCCGAGCGGCATCTGTTCGTTTCGGACCTGAAGCTCGCGGCGGACGGCACGATTGCCGCGAACAGCATGATGGACTGGATGAACGGCCGCGAAGGTCAGTTCGTCCTCCTGAACGGTGCGCGGCAGCCGCAGATCGAAGTCGTGCGCGACGAGCGCTGGCGCGTCTGGAACGGATGTAACGCGCGCTATCTGCAACTCGCGTTCGACGACGGCCGCGCTTTCGCGCAAGTCGGCACCGACGGCGGCTTGCTGGGCGCGCCGCGTGAGGGGGGCACCGCGCTTTTGCTGGCCCCCGGCGAACGCGCGGAACTGATCGTGCGCGCCGGGCCGGGTGCGTCGCACGCGTCGTTCATCGCGGCGCAGTACGACCGCGGCAAGATGTCGATGTCGCACGGCAGCTTGCCTGCGGGGCCATCGATGACATTGGCAAACGTCCGCTTCGCGCCGGAACGCGCTACGCATTCCATGCTGCCTGCGCGCCTGCGCGAGATCGTGCCGCTCGATTCGTCACTTACGCGAACGCCCCCGAAGAAAAGCGTGGTGTTCAGCGAGGCGATGGACATGCGCCTGATGCATCAGCCGGGCGCGTCCAGGCGCCGCATGCCGCGCGGCATGCAATTCATGGTGAACGGGGCGGTATTCGATCCGGCGCGCGTGACACTGTCGAGCCGGCGCGGCGAAGTGGAGCACTGGGCGATCGGAAACGGCACGGACATGGATCATCCGTTTCATTTGCACGGCACGCAGTTTCAGGTGCTGGCCCGCGAGCGGAACGGCGAGCGCAAGGAGGAGGAACTGCTGGCGTGGCGCGACACGGTGAACGTGCGGCCCGGCGAGACCGTGCACATTGCGACCGTTCAGCACGAGGCAGGCGATCGCATGTTTCATTGCCACATCATCGAGCACGAGGATCTCGGCATGATGGGCACGTTGCGCGTGAGCTAGCACGCGAACGTTAAAAAACGATGAAGCAAAAAGAAACCCGGCCGTAGCCGGGTTTCCAAGGTACGGGTACCGAACGGATCAGGCTGCTGCCTGAATGTTCGATGCCTGTTTACCCTTCGGGCCTTGCACGACCTCGAAGCTCACCTTTTGCCCTTCTTTGAGGGTCTTGAAGCCGTTCATCTGAATGGCCGAAAAGTGAGCGAACAGGTCCTCACCGCCTTCATCCGGCGTAATGAACCCGAAACCCTTCGCGTCGTTGAACCACTTGACCGTACCGGTTGCCATACCAACTTCCCCTGTAACTCATGTCACTACCACGAGCAGTTCGAAAAGCTAAACGATCGCGGCGCGATCGCCCCCTCCTCACAAGCTCACCAACGGCATTTTTTCGAATTTGAGGCGGTTGAAAAAAGTGCCAGCTTGATTGTTGGGGCTCTTTATTCTGCTGTCAAGAATATTTTGAGACGTTCTCTGACGCGTTGTAAAGAACGCATTTCCAGGGTTTTTCCTGCTTTTCGCCGACGCTGCGCGCAGTGTGCGCGTCATCTTGAAAAACCGCACAATCGACGCACATGGGATGCACCGCATGGAATCTGACATGCTGCGTGCGGGCGCCTACAGTCGCTTTCCACGGCGACGCCAAGGTTGTGCGATACTCGATTCAACGGTGGCGCGAAAGCTGCTGGCAGCAGAATTGTGTACCGGCCCCGCAGCCGGTCGAAGGGATCGGGGCCGGGTCACGGCGCGTGAATTGCTGGCGACGGCATGCAGGTCGCAAGCGCCGGGTTCACCGGACGGCCGGTCGGGTTACGGCAGGATTGCGGGCCTGTCCGAGTTGTTTAGAATGGGTGTATGGCGATTATCCCGGACAAGCAGGATTCAACCGTACTGGAGCGGCAGGAGCAAAAGGTCAAACCGCCCTCCATGTACAAGGTCGTGCTGATGAACGACGACTACACGCCGATGGAATTCGTCGTGATGATCGTGCAGGAATATTTCAATAAGGACCGCGAGACCGCAACGCAGATCATGTTGAAGGTGCATCGCGAGGGCAGGGGAGTTTGTGGGGTCTATACGCGGGACATCGCGTCGACCAAGGTTGAGCAAGTCGTTACCCACGCACGGCAGGCCGGGCATCCGCTGCAGTGTGTGATGGAGGAAGCATGATTGCCCAGGAACTGGAAGTCAGCCTGCACATGGCGTTCATGGAAGCACGTCAGGCGCGGCACGAGTTCATAACGGTCGAGCATCTGCTCCTGGCGCTGTTGGACAATCCAACGGCGGCGGAAGTACTGCGCGCGTGTGCCGCCAATATCGAAGACCTGCGACAGAACCTGCGCAACTTCATTCACGACAACACCCCCACGGTCCCCGGCACCGACGACGTCGATACGCAGCCGACGCTCGGGTTCCAGCGCGTGATCCAGCGCGCGATCATGCACGTCCAGTCGACTTCGAACGGCAAGAAGGAAGTGACGGGCGCGAACGTGCTGGTCGCCATCTTCGGCGAGAAGGATTCGCACGCGGTGTACTACCTGCAGCAGCAGGGCGTCACGCGGCTGGACGTCGTGAACTTCATTTCGCACGGCATCGCGAAAACGGGTAGTGGCGAAGCGGCCAAGGCCAGCGACGCGAACGCCGAAGCCGAAGACGCCGCCGGCCAGAAGGAAACGCCGCTCGCCCAGTTCACGCAGAACCTGAACCAGATGGCGAAGGACGGCCGCATCGATCCGCTGATCGGGCGCGAACTGGAAGTCGAGCGCGTCGTGCAGGTGCTGTGCCGCCGCCGCAAGAACAATCCGCTGCTCGTGGGCGAGGCCGGGGTCGGCAAGACCGCGATCGCGGAGGGCCTCGCCTGGCGGATCACGCGCGGCGAGGTGCCGGACATCCTCG
Source organism: Paraburkholderia lycopersici (assembly GCF_900096975.1). Classification (GTDB taxonomy): domain Bacteria; phylum Pseudomonadota; class Gammaproteobacteria; order Burkholderiales; family Burkholderiaceae; genus Paraburkholderia; species Paraburkholderia lycopersici. The sequence continues at coordinate 133,397 of NZ_FMYQ01000005.1, read as the reverse complement.
CGGACGCGCAGGTCTACTCGCTCGACATGGGCGCGTTGCTCGCGGGCACCAAGTATCGCGGCGACTTCGAGCAGCGCCTGAAGACGGTGCTCAAGGAGCTGAAGGAGCGTCCGCACGCGATCCTGTTCATCGACGAGATTCACACGCTGATCGGCGCGGGCGCCGCGTCGGGCGGCACGCTCGACGCCTCGAACCTGCTCAAGCCGGCGCTGTCGTCGGGCACGCTCAAGTGCATCGGCGCAACGACGTTCACCGAGTATCGCGGGATTTTCGAAAAGGACGCTGCATTGTCGCGGCGCTTCCAGAAAGTCGATGTGGTCGAGCCGACCGTCGAGCAGACGGTGGCGATCCTGCGCGGCCTGAAATCGCGCTTCGAGGAGCACCACGGCGTGAAGTATTCGTCGGGTGCGCTGAATGCGGCCGCCGAACTCTCGGCGCGCTTCATCACCGACCGTCATCTGCCCGACAAGGCGATCGACGTGATCGACGAAGCGGGCGCGGCGCAACGCATCCTGCCGAAGTCGAAGCAGAAGAAGACCATCGGCAAGAGCGAGATCGAGGAGATCATCTCGAAGATCGCGCGCGTGCCGGCGCAAAGCGTCTCGCAGGACGACCGCAGCAAGCTGCAGACGCTCGACCGCGACCTGAAGGCCGTCGTGTTCGGCCAGGACCCCGCCATCGACGCGTTGTCCGCCTCGATCAAGATGGCGCGCGCGGGCCTCGGCAAGACCGACAAGCCGATCGGCTCGTTCCTGTTCTCGGGCCCGACCGGCGTCGGCAAGACCGAAGTGGCGCGGCAGCTCGCGTTCACGCTCGGCATCGAGCTGATCCGCTTCGACATGTCGGAGTACATGGAGCGCCACGCGGTGAGCCGCCTGATCGGCGCGCCGCCGGGCTACGTCGGGTTCGACCAGGGCGGTCTGCTCACCGAAGCCGTCACGAAGAAGCCGCACTGCGTGCTGCTGCTCGACGAAATCGAGAAGGCGCATCCGGACATCTTCAACGTGCTGCTCCAGGTGATGGACCACGGCACGCTGACCGACAACAACGGCCGCAAGGCAGATTTCCGCAACGTCATCATCATCATGACGACGAATGCGGGCGCCGAGTCGATGAACAAGGCGACGATCGGTTTCACGACCCGCCGCGAGCAGGGCGACGAACTGGCCGACATCAAGCGGCTGTTCACGCCCGAGTTCCGCAACCGGCTCGATGCGACGATCAGCTTCCGCGCGCTCGACGAGGAAATCATCATGCGCGTGGTCGACAAGTTCCTCATGCAGCTGGAGGATCAGTTGCACGAGAAGAAGGTCGACGCGATCTTCACCGACGCGCTGCGCAAGCATCTGGCGAAGCACGGCTTCGACCCGCTCATGGGCGCGCGGCCGATGCAGCGCCTGATCCAGGACACGATCCGCCGTGCGCTCGCCGACGAACTGTTGTTCGGCAAGCTCATGAACGGCGGCCGCGTGACCGTGGACGTGGATGCGGACGACAAGGTCCAGCTCACGTTCGACGAGCAGCCTGCGCCGCGCAACCCGGAAGCGGTCGAAGTGGAGTAAGCGGCCGCGCGGTACGGCGCGCCTGGTCATGCGAGACGGCGTGGTCCGAAAGGACTGCGCCGTTTTCTTTTGCCCGTCGCCGCCTGGGAGGCGGGTGAAGCCTCGCCAGCTAAAATAGGCGCTTTGTCTCGCCGTCGGCGGTTCTTTCATGCGCAGCGCCCGGTCGCGTCTGCGCGAAGCAGGGGTGTAAATAGTGGTACCACATAAATCGGGGGCGTTCGAAACCATCGTCGAGCGCGAAAAGGGGCTGCGCCAGGGCTTGTCCGCCGGGCAGATGACGATGATCGCCGTCGGCGGGGCGGTCGGCACGGGGCTCTTTCTCGGCAGCGGCTTCGCGATTTCGTTTGCCGGCCCGGGCGTGCTGGTCTCTTATGGGATCGGCGCGCTGATCGCCTTGCTGTTGATGGGCGCGCTCGCCGAAATGACCGTCGCGCACCCGGTGCCGGGCTCGTTCGGCGCGTATGCCGAGCACTACATCGGTCCGCTTGCCGGTTTCGTCGTGCGCTATGCGTATTGGTCCGCCTATGTGCTTGCGGTCGGCACCGAGGTTGCGGCGATCGCCGTCTACATGAAATTCTGGTTTCCGCACGTGCCGGGGCTCTACTGGATCGTCGGATTTTCGGCGGCGCTGATCGTTGTGAACGCAATGAGCGTGCGCGCCTACGGCACCATCGAATACCTCTTTTCGAGCCTCAAGATCGCGGCCATCGTCGCGTTCATCGTGCTGGGTGCGTGGTTCGTGTGGCGGGCGCCGGCCGGGTCCGGCGTGGGTTTCGCGAACTACACCTCGCACGGCGGATTGCTGCCGAAGGGTTGGTGGGGCGTCTGGGTGGGGACGATCGTCTCGCTGTTCAGCTACCTCGGCGTGGAGACGATCGCCGTCGCCGCCGCCGAGGCGCGGGACCCGCAGCGCGCCGTCACGCGCGCGTTCCGCGCGACCGTGCTGCGCCTCGTGCTGTTCTACCTGCTCACGCTCGCGCTCATGCTCGCCATCGTGCCGTGGACCGCGGCGGGCGGCGACGAGAGCCCGTTCGTGAAGGTCATGGCCGCGACCGGCGTGCCGTACGCGGCGGGTGCGATCAACTTCGTCGTGCTCGTGGCGGCGCTCTCGGCGATGAACAGCCAGCTCTACATCACCACGCGGATGATGTTCAGCCTCTCGCGCGCCGGGTACGCGCCCACGGTGTTCGGCCGGCTCACGCGCCACGGCGTGCCCACCGCCGCGCTTTCGCTCTCCACCATCGGCATTGCCGTGGCGGCCGTGCTCAATGCGCTCTGGCCACAGGCGGCGTTCACGCTGATGATGTCGATCGCCATGTTCGGCGCGATGTTCACGTGGCTCATGATCTTCGTCACGCAGATATTCTTCCGCATGCGCCGGGAGCGCGAAGGCGGCGCAGCGCTGCGGTTCCGCATGTGGGGCTTCCCGTTCACGAGCGTGCTGGGCGCGATCCTGATGCTCGGCATTCTGGCCGGCACGGCGTTTACGCGCGAGTTCCGCATGACGCTGGCCTATGGCCTCGCGTTTCTCGTGGTGCTCGTGGTGGCGTATGCGCTTTGGTATCGCCGGCGCCCCGATGTGGCCGGGCGAACCGAGGCCACGCTCTAAAAGCAAAAAAGCACGCCTCGGCGTGCTTTTTTGTGGCCTGCGCAATGCACAGGCGAGCGCGTTGCGCTCAATGCTTGCCCGTGCTGCCGAAGCCGCCCGCGCCGCGCTCGCTTGCCTCGAAGTCGTCGACGATATTGAACTGCGCCTGCACGACCGGCACGATCACGAGCTGCGCGAGGCGCTCCAGCGGGTTGAGCGTGAACGTCGCGTGGCCGCGATTCCAGGTGGAGATCATCAGCTCGCCCTGGTAGTCGGAGTCGATCAGGCCGACCAGGTTGCCGAGCACGATGCCGTGCTTGTGGCCGAGGCCCGAGCGCGGGAGGATCAGCGCCGCGTAGCCCGGATCGGCGACGTGGATCGCGAGGCCCGTCGGCACGAGCTTCGTTTCGCCCGCTTCGAGCGTGATCGGCGCGTCGATGCACGCGCGCAGGTCGAGGCCGGCGCTGCCCGGCGTCGCGTATTGGGGCAGCTGGTCGCGCATGCGCTCGTTCAGGATCTTGATGTCGATTTTCATGACGATTCGGTTGTTGTGGCGGTGGTGGGTTGTTCAGGCGCGAGGCAACTGGAACGCCTCGGCGAGAAGTTCGCAGGAGCGCAGACGAGCCTTGTAGCTGCCCGCGACGGTTAGCACGATGAGTTCGTCGGCGCGAAAATCGTCCCTGATCGCAAGCAGGCGCTCGGTCACGCTCGCGGGCGTGCCGATGACGCTGCGCGGCTTCTCGCGGTCGATCACGATCTGCTCGCGCTCGCCGTATTCCTGAGCGCGCCCCTGCTCGATGCTCGGAATCGGCGCGTTCAGGCCGTAAGCCATTTGCACGCGACGCAGATCGACGGCTTTTTCGAGATCGGCGGCTTCGGCTTCCGTGTCGGCGCAAATCGCGAATACGGCGCACGCGAGATACGGCTTCGCTTCGTGGCCCGCCTTGAAGCGGTCGCGATATGCCTCGGCCACGAGATGCCCGAAGTGCGCGTTGATGAAATGCGCGAATGAGAAGCGCAGCCCGAGCTGCGCGGCGAGGATGCCGCCGAAGTCGCTGGAGCCCAGCACCCAGAGCTGCGGGCGCGTCTCGATCTGCGGCTGCAGCACGACGCCGTGCGCGAGGTGGTCGGCGGGCAGCGTGCCGTCCATCAAGCCGACGAGATCCTGCACCTGCTGCGCGAACTGGTCGCCCCGGTTGTACGCGCCCGCGGCCACGGCCTGTGCGGTGCGCATGTCGCCGCCCGGCGCGCGTCCGACGCCGAGGTCGACGCGGCCCGGAAAAAGCGCCTCGAGCATCATGAACTGCTCGGCAACCTTGAACGGGCTGTAATAGGGCAGCATGACGCCGCCCGAGCCGATGCGAATGCGCTTCGTCACGCTGCCGAGCCGCGCGAGCATGACTTCCGGGCAGGGATTGCACACGCCCAGCAGGCCGTGATGCTCGGCGCACCAGTAGCGCGTATAGCCGAGGTCGTCGGCGAGCTGCGCAAGTTCGATGGTGGCGGCGACGGCGTCCGCCGCGCTGTGCCCAGCGATGACGGGGGACTGATCCAGTATGGAAAGCAGTGTCATGGCAGTACTGCTCCTTGCCTACGTTCGCGGCGCCGCGCGCCGGCACACGGATGCGCCGGCGCGCGCGTCACGAGATGATGCTGGGGTCGGGCAGACGCCGCGCGATCTCGGCGACGAGCGTCTGCGCAAGCGCCTGCTTGGCCGCGCGCGGCAGCGGCGTGCGGCCGTCTGCCTCGAACAGCACGACTTCATTGTCGTCCCGGCCGAACGTGAGCGGGCCGAGATTGCCGATCAGGAGCGGCACCTTTTTGCGCGCGCGTTTTTCCTCGCCGTGTACCTCGAGGTCGTCGCTTTCGGCCGCGAAACCCACGCAGAACGGCGGATTCGGCATCGCCGCGACCGACGCCAGAATGTCGGGGTTCTCGACGAACGTGAACGTGGGCATGCGCTGCCCGGCCGTCTTCTTGATCTTGTGCCCGGCTACGTGGTCGACGCGCCAGTCGGCCACCGCCGCCACGCCGATGAAGACGTCGGCGTCAGGCGCGGCGCGCATCACTGCGTCGTACATCTGCTGCGCGGTTTGCACGTCCTCGCGATACACGCCCCACGGCGTTTGCAGCGCAACCGGGCCCGCGACCAGATGCACGTCGCCGCCGGCTTGCTGCGCGGCGCGCGCGAGCGCGAAGCCCATTTTGCCGCTCGAACGGTTGGTGATGCCGCGCACGGGATCGAGCGGCTCGAAGGTCGGGCCGGCGGTGATGAGGAGCTTGCGGCCCGCCAGCACCTTCGACGCGAAGAACGAGACGATCGACTCGTACACGGCCTCGGGTTCGAGCATGCGGCCGTCGCCGACCTCGCCGCACGCTTGCGGGCCGGAGTCGGGTCCGAGCGTTTCGACGCCGTCCGCGCGCAGCTGCGCGACGTTGCGCTGAGTGGCGGGGTGGTTCCACATCTGCCGGTTCATCGCGGGCACGACCAGCAGCGGACAGTCGCGCGCGACGCACAGCGTGGAGAGCAGGTCGTCGGCGAAACCGTGGGCGAGCTTCGCGAGGAAGTCGGTGGAGGCGGGCGCGATGACGACGGCGTCCGCGCCGCGCGAAAGGTCGATGTGCGCCATGTTGTTGGGCACGCGGCCGTCCCACTGGCTCGTGTAGACGGGGCGCCCCGAGAGCGCCTGCATCGTGACCGGCGTGATGAACTGCGTGGCCGCCTCGGTCATCACGACCTGCACGGTCGCGCCGGCTTTGGTCAGGAGGCGCGTGAGCTCGGCGATCTTGTAACAGGCAATGCCGCCCGTCATGCCGAGGACGAGGTGGCGCCCGGCCAGCTCGCCCGGGTTTGCAGCGGAGGTGTTCAAGTCAGGTCTCCTGTCGGCCGGAGCGGGTGCCTTTGCCACTTGCTCCGGTCCCATGCACACTCAGCGCGCGCCGCGCACGCGCCGCAATTCGTCGAACACCAGCAGCACCGCCCCGACGGTGATCGCGCTGTCGGCGAGGTTGAACGCCGGCCAGTGCCAGCCGCCCACGTGGAAGTCGAGAAAGTCGATCACGTGGCCGTACATCAGGCGGTCGATCACGTTGCCGAGCGCGCCGCCCATGATGAGCGCGAGCGCCGTGCAGAAGAGCTTCTGCGCGGCGTGACGCTTGAGCAGATAGCAGATCACGAGCGCCGCGACCACGCCGAGCGCCGTGAACGCCCAGCGCTGCCAGCCGCCCGCCGCCGACAGGAAGCTGAACGCCGCGCCCTTGTTGTAGACGAGCACGAGATTGAAGAACGACGTGATCGCGCGGCCTTCGCCGTAGCTGAATATCTTCGCGATGGCGATCTTCGTGAGCTGGTCGGCGAGGATCACGATCACCGCGATGCCCAGCCACGGCACGAGCGTGCCGCCCGCGCCGTTCGATCCGGACTGCTTCGGCAGGGTTTTCGCCATTATGCCGCGCTCCGTTTCTCGCCGTCGCCGAACAGATTCGCGACGCAGCGGCCGCACAGGCCCGGATGTTCCGCGTTCGCGCCGACGTCCTCGCGGTAGTGCCAGCAGCGTTCGCACTTGAGGTATTTCGACGTCACCACCTCGACGCCTTCCTCCGCCTCGCTTGCCACCTTCACGATTTCCGCCCCGGACGTGATGAGCACGAACTTGAGGTCGTCGCCGAGCGAGGCGAGCGCGTCGTAGCGCGCGCCGCTCGCGAGAATGCGCACTTCGGCCTGCAGCGACGAGCCGATCTGGTTCGCCACGCGCGCCTCTTCGAGCGCCTTCGTCACGTTGCCGCGCACTTCGCGCAGCAGCGTCCACTTGACGATCAGATCCTGCGCGGCGGCGATGTCCGGGAATGCGTGGAACGTCTCGGTGAAGATGGTTTCGCTGTGCGGCTGGAACACCTTCCACGCTTCCTCGGCCGTGAACGAGAGGAACGGCGCGAGGATGCGCAGCAGGCTGTGCGTGATGTGGTGCAGCGCCGTTTGCGCGCCGCGGCGCGCCTTCGAGTCGGCCGCGCTCGTGTAGAGGCGGTCCTTCAGCACGTCGAGGTAGAAGCCGCCGAGGTCTTCCGAGCAGAACGTCTGCAGCTTCGCCACGACCGGGTGGAACTCGTAGCGGTCGTAGTGCGCGAGCACGTCGTTTTGCAGCGTGTGCGTGAGCGCCACCGCGTAACGGTCGATTTCGAGCCACTCGTTCGCGGGCAGCGCGTGCGTGTCGAAGTCGAAGTCCGAGAGGTTCGAGAGCAGGAAGCGCAGCGTGTTGCGGATGCGGCGGTAGCCTTCCGTCACGCGCTTCAGGATTTCCTCGGAGATCGCGAGCTCGCCCGAATAATCGGTCGAGGCGATCCACAGGCGGATGATTTCCGCGCCGAGGCGGTTCGCCACTTCATGCGGATCGACGCCGTTGCCGAGCGACTTCGACATCTTGCGGCCCTCGCCGTCCACCGTGAAACCGTGCGTGAGCAGCGCGTTGTAGGGCGGGCGGCCGTCGAGCATCGAAGCCGTGAGCAGCGACGAGTGGAACCAGCCGCGATGCTGGTCCGAGCCTTCAAGATAGAGGTCGGCCGGGAACTGCAGCGCGTCCTTGTGCGAGCCGCGCAGCACGTGCCAGTGCGTCGTGCCCGAGTCGAACCAGACGTCGAGCGTGTCGCGGTTCTTCTCGTACAGGTTGGCGTCGTCGCCGATCAGCTCGCGCGGATCGAGCGTCTGCCACGCCTCGATGCCTTCCTTTTCCACGCGCTGCGCGACCTGTTCGAGCAGCTCGATCGTGCGCGGATGCAGCTCGCCGGTCTCCTTGTGCACGAAGAACGCCATCGGCACGCCCCATTGGCGCTGGCGCGAAAGCGTCCAGTCGGGGCGGTTGGCGATCATCGAATAAAGGCGCTGCTTGCCCCAGGACGGGTAGAACGCCGTGGCCTCGATGCCTTCGAGCGCGGTTTCGCGCAGCGTCTTGCCGCCGTCCTTCGGCGTCACGTCCATGCCCGCGAACCACTGCGACGTGGCGCGGTAGATGATGGGCGTCTTGTGGCGCCAGCAGTGCATGTAGCTGTGCAGGTACTTCTCGCTGCGCAGCAGCGTGCCGGCGGCGTCGAGCGCGTCGACGACCTGCGGGTTCGCGGCCCAGATCGAGAGACCGCCGAACAGCGGCAGCGATTCGACGTAGCGGCCGTCGCCCATCACCGGGCTGATGATGTCCGAGTCGGCCATGCCGTGCGCCTTGCACGACACGAAGTCTTCCACGCCGTAGGCGGGCGCCGAGTGGACGATGCCCGTGCCGGTGTCGGTCGTGACGTAGTCGCCGAGGTAGATCGGCGAGGTGCGCCGGTAGCCCGGATGCGCCGAGGCGAGCGGGTGATGAAAGCGCAGGTTCGCGAGCTTTTCGCCCTTCGCGGTGGCGACGATCCGGCCTTCGAGGCCGAAGTCCTTCATGCACGCCTCGACGCGCTCGACGGCGAGGATCAGGAGGCCGCGCTGCGTGTCGACGAGCGCGTAGTCGATCTCCGGGTGCACGTTCAGCGCCTGGTTCGACGGGATCGTCCACGGCGTCGTGGTCCAGATCACGATGCCGCCTTCCTCGCGCGGCAGCGCGGCGAGGCCGAATGCGGCCGCCGTTTCGGCGGGCTGCGCGAACGGGAACAGCACGTCGATGGTCGGATCGGTCTTGTCCTTGTACTCGACTTCGGCCTCGGCCAGCGCCGAGCCGCAGTCGAAGCACCAGTTCACGGGCTTGAGGCCCCGGAACACATACCCTTTCTCCATGATCTTCGCGAGCGCGCGGATCTCGCCGGCCTCGTTGACGAAATTCATGGTCTTGTAGGGGTTGTTCCAGTCGCCGAGCACGCCGAGGCGCTTGAAGCCCTTCTTTTGCGTCTCGATCTGGCCGGCCGCGTACTCGCGCGCCTTCTTCATCACTTCCTGGGCGGGCAGCGACTTGCCGAACTGCTTCTCGATCTGGATTTCGATCGGCATACCGTGGCAGTCCCAGCCCGGCACGTAGACCGCGTCGAAGCCCGCGAGGTTGCGCGCCTTGACGATCATGTCCTTGAGAATCTTGTTGACCGCGTGGCCGAGGTGGATGTCGCCGTTCGCATACGGCGGGCCGTCGTGCAGGATGAACTTCCTGCGGCCCTTCGAGGCCGCGCGGATCTTCTCGTAGACCTGGTTGTCCTCCCATTCCTTGACCCATTTCGGCTCGCGTTTGGGCAGGTCGCCGCGCATCGGAAACGGGGTGTCGAGCAGATTGACGGGGTATTTCGACTCGGACTTCTGCGGCTTGCCGGAGGATGCTTTCTTGTCGCTCATGGTGAGATCACGTGGAATTCGGAGGATGCATGGCGTCAGCATTGCGGCCGATGCCGCGCAACCGTCGCCTCGGGCGCGATCGCGCGATGGACTTCCGCGCGCGGCGCCTGGGGGCGGGCAGCCCGCTCGTGCGGGCCGCAGGTCACCTAATTCGGTCGGTGGCCGAAGTGGCGAAGCCGGTGGATGCGCCGCCGGCCACGTCGGCGCCCGCGGCGGCGAACCACGCGCGGGCGTTCGCCACATCACGCGCGATCGCGGCGGTGAGCGTTTCGAGGTCGGCGAACTTTTCCTCGTCACGCAGCTTCTTGAGGAACTCGACGCGCACGAGCTTGCCGTAGGCGTCGCCGTGCCAGTCGAGCAGATGCACTTCGAGCAGCACGCGGCCCGAGTCGTCCACGGTCGGGCGCAAGCCGAGGCTCGCCACGCCCGGCAGCGGATGCTCGGCGATCCCATGCACCTGCACGACGAAGATGCCCTTGAGCGCCGGCCGTTTGTGGCCGATCGGCAGGTTCATCGTGGGAAAGCCGAGGTCGCGGCCGAGCTTCAGGCCGTGCGTGACGTGTGCGCTGATGTGGTAGCCGCGGCCAAGCGAGGCGCGCGCGGCGTCCAGATCGCCGGCGTGGAGCTGCGCGCGCACGGCGGAGCTGGAAATACGCACGCCCGACGGGTCGGCCACGGTCGCCATCTGCTCGACTTCGAAGCCGTGCTGCGCGCCTGCCGCCTGTAGCGAGGCGAAGTCGCCCGCGCGCTTCGCGCCATAGCGGAAGTCGTCGCCGATCATCATCCAGCGCGCGTGCAGGCCGCTCACGATAATGCGCTCGACGAACGCCTCGGGCGACTGGCTCGCGAAGGTGTGGTTGAAGTGCTCGACCACGACGCGGTCCACGCCGTTCTCGCGCAGCGCTTCGAGCTTGTCGCGCAGCATGGCGATGCGCGGCGGCGCGCCGGCCGGATTGAAGAACTCGCGCGGATGCGGTTCGAAAGTCATCACGCAGACGGGCAGGCCGCGCGCGTCGGCCGCCGCGCGCACGCGCGCGAGCAACGCCTGATGCCCGCGGTGGACACCGTCGAAATTGCCGATGGTCAGCGCGCAGGGCGCGCGGCTTTCGGCGTTGGGAAGACCGCGGAAGACTCTCACAATAGCGGAACCTGGAGGAACCTCGAAAAGCGCGTCGGCCGGGCGCGCATGCTAAGGGCCGATCGAGCGGCCCAAGGGCCGCGACGAAACAGGAGATTATAAACGCACGAGGCGACGATCGCCGCCGCACGAGCGTGGCGCACGTCCCCCAATGATAAAATCCGCGGATGAAAAATCTCGTCATCCTGATTTCGGGGCGGGGCAGCAACATGGAAGCCATCGTGCGCGCGTGTGCGCACGAAGCTTGGGGCGCGCGCATCGCCGCCGTGATTGCCAACCGCCCCGACGCCGCGGGCCTCGCGTTCGCGGCTTCTCACGGCATTGCCACGGCGGTCGTCGATCACCGCCAGTTCCCCGATCGCGCCAGCTTCGACGCGGCGCTCGCGCAAGTCATCGACGGCTATGCGCCGGACCTCGTCGTGCTGGCGGGCTTCATGCGCGTGCTGACCGAATCCTTCGTCGACCATTATTCGGGCCGGATGCTCAACATCCATCCGTCGCTGCTGCCGATGTTTCCTGGCCTCAAGACGCACCAGCAGGCGCTCGACGCGGGTTGCCGCGTGCACGGGGCAACGGTCCATTTCGTCACGCCCGCGCTCGATCATGGTCCGATCGTGGCGCAGTCGGTGGTGCCGGTGCGCACCGGCGACGACGCCGCCGCGCTCGCCGCGCGCGTGCTCGAGACCGAACATGTGATGTATCCGCGCGCGGTGCGCTGGTTCGTCGAAGGGCGCCTCGCGCTCGACGGCGAACGCGTGACGCTCACGCCGGCCGAGCCACAGTGGCTCTTCTTTGACGACTCGCAAGCCGCCGGGGAGGGCGCATGAGACTGCATGGTTTTCTGATCGGACAAACGGAGACGCTGCTCGCCGACGTCCTCAAGTTCACGGGCCCCGCCGACGCGGTGACGAGCCGCTTCTTCCGCGAGCATCCGAAGCTTGGCCACGCCGAGCGCGGCGTGATCGCCGAGGCCGTGTTCGCCGTGCTGCGCCGGCGCATGGAGTTCGCGCATCTGGCCGAAAGCGGCACGGGCAGCCCGACGCGCCGCCTCACGCTGCTCGGCCTGATGGCCACTGCGGGCCGCTCGGCGATCCGTCCGTTCGTTTCCGATGCGGAAGCAAGCTGGCTCGAGCATGTTTCGAAGGTCGACCCGGCGAGTCTGCCGCAGCGCGTGCAGCTCAATTTGCCGGAGTGGATCGTGAAGGCGCTCGAAACGCGCTTCCAGCCCGCGGAGCTTGCGCAACTCGCGGCCGCGCTCAACTATCCGGCGCCGCTCGATCTGCGCGCCAATCCGGTCAAGGCGAATCGCGACGAACTGCTGCGCGCGCTTGCCGAAGCCGGTATCGAAGCGGGCGAAACGCCGTTCGCGCCGTTCGGCGTGCGCGTGACGGGCAAGCCGGCGCTTGCGAAGCTCGACGCATTCAAGAACGGCTGGTTCGAGGTGCAGGACGAGGGTAGCCAGCTGCTTTGCTCGCTGGTGGCGCCGCGCCGCGGCGAGATGGTCGTCGACTTCTGCGCGGGCGCGGGTGGCAAGACGCTGGCGCTCGGCGCGACGATGCGCTCCACGGGCCGTCTCTACGCCTTCGACGTGTCGGACCGGCGCCTTGCCAAGCTCAAGCCGCGCCTCGCGCGCAGCGGTCTCTCGAACGTCAATCCCGTGCTGATCGACAGCGAGCATGACGCCAAGATCAAGCGACTGATCGGCAAGATCGACCGCGTGCTCGTGGATGCGCCGTGCTCGGGCCTCGGCACGCTGCGCCGCAATCCCGACCTCAAGTGGCGCCAGACGCCGGAGTCGGTGGCCGAGCTCGCACCCAAGCAGCTTTCGATCCTTACGAGCGCGGCGCGGCTCCTGAAGCGCGGCGGCCGTCTCGTCTACGCGACCTGCAGCATTCTCGAAGCCGAGAACGAAGCGGTCGTGAAGCAGTTCATCGAGGCGCACCCCGAGTTCGTGCTGGTGAGCGCGCGCGACGTGCTTGCCGAGCAGCGCGTGGGCCTCGACACGGGCGACTACCTCTCGCTGTGGCCGCACCGCCACGCCACCGACGGCTTCTTTGCCGCCGTGCTGGAACGCCGCGGCGACGCGAAGCCGAAGACGAAGGCAGCAGGCGCGCAGACCACGCCCGAAGAAGCTGCGGCAGCGCAAGAGGCGTCCGACGCGATCGCGAAGGCGCAGGAAAGCGAAGCCGCCGAGCCTGACGCAGCGCTCGAGTAGAGCGCGGCGGCCATGATGGGCGCCCGCCCGGCCAACAACAGCCGGGCGGGGGCGGTTGTCCGGTGCGTTCTCTCGACCGGATGGCGCTGAAAGACTGGATGAGGCCGAACGTCGCAGGAAAGGCTGGAGCGGGTGCGGCAAAGCGCCTCGAAACGCCGTCCCGATATTGACGCCGTATCCATTAAAGAAAAAAATCTTCCTTTGTTACAAACACTTGGAACGGTTCTAGTAGAATGCCGTCCAATCACCTCTAGTCGCTTTCACTTTCTTGACAATGGCGCATGGCTGAAAGGCCGCCGCGCTTCGCTTCACGGGTAAAAACCTTGTTGAACTCCCTGCTTGATTTCCTCGCCCATGGGGTGCTCCATTTCTCGTGGTGGCAGATCGTGCTGTTCGCGGCGGTGGTGACTCACATCACGATCGTCGGCGTGACGGTCTATCTGCATCGCTGCCAGGCGCACCGCGCGCTCGACCTGCATCCCATCGCGAGCCACTTTTTCCGCTTCTGGCTTTGGATGACCACGGGCATGCTCACGGGCCAATGGGCGGCGATCCATCGTAAGCATCACGCCAAGTGCGAAACCGAGGAAGATCCTCACAGCCCGCAAACGCGCGGCATCTGGAAGGTGCTGCTCGAAGGCGCCGAACTCTATCGCGCTGAAGCGAAGAACGAAGAAACGTTGCGCCGCTTCAGCCACGGCACGCCCAACGACTGGATGGAGCGCAACGTCTACACGCGCTACCCCATCCTCGGCGTGAGCATCATGATGGTGATCGACGTTGCGCTGTTCGGCGTCGTCGGTCTCACCGTGTGGGCCGTGCAGATGGCGTGGATCCCGTTCTGGGCGGCGGGCGTCGTGAACGGCCTCGGCCACTTCTGGGGCTATCGCAACTTCAACTCGGCTGACGCGAGCACGAATCTGTTCCCGCTCGGCATCATCATCGGCGGCGAAGAGCTGCATAACAATCACCACACGTTTGCAACGTCGGCGAAGCTTTCGAACAAGTGGTACGAGTTCGACATTGGCTGGATGTACATCCGCATGATGCAGGCGGTCGGTCTCGCCAAGGTGAAGAAGGTCGCGCCCACGCCGCGCCTTACCACGGGCAAGCTCGTGCCCGACCACGAAACGCTGCAGGCCGTGCTCTCGAACCGTTATGAAGTGATGGCGCGCTACGCGAAGGCCGTGAAGCAGGCATATCGCCAGGAGCTTGCGCACCTCAAGGAAGTGGGCGAGCGCGAGAAATACAAGCTCATGCGCGGCGCGCGCAAGTGGTTCGACAAGGAAGAAGCCAGCCTGGACGAGCCGCAAAAGCGTCAGCTGCCGCAGATTTTCGCGAGCAGCCAGAAACTGCGCACGTACATCGAGCTGCGCAACGAACTGGCCGCGATCTGGGAGCGTTCGAGCGCCTCGCGCGAACAACTGCTCACGCAGCTCCAGGATTGGTGCCATCGGGCCGAACAAAGCGGCATCAAGGCGCTGCAGGAATTTGCGTCGCGCCTGCGCCGCTACGCCTGAGCGGCTTTGGGCTCCGCAGTGGCGGCCAGGAAAATCCATTAGAATTACGAGACGTCACAAAACCCCGCGCTGGCGGGGTTTTTCTTTTTGGGCCGCGAAAAAGCCGGAGTCCCCACAATGGCTTGGATGGCGCGGCGATCGGCAGGGGTAGGAGATCATGAGTCAGGCAATCAGGAAGGTCGAATACGACCGGCCGCAGGGTGCCGTCTGCAGCGTTGGACAGGCTTGGGCACGTGTACCCGACGCGCCTTCCACGGCAGAGCGCGCTGCATTGAAGGAGCGGATTCGCGCGTTGCTCAAGCGTGAAAAGGCGGTGCTCGTCGCACACTATTATGTGGACCCCGAATTGCAGGAGCTCGCCGACGGAACCGGCGGCTGTGTGGCCGATTCGCTCGAGATGGCGCGCTTTGGCCGCGATCACGAGGCGCAGACGCTCGTGGTGGCGGGCGTGCGCTTTATGGGCGAGACCGCGAAGATCCTGAGCCCGAACAAGCGCATCCTCATGCCCGACCTCGACGCGACCTGCTCGCTCGATCTCGGCTGCCCGATCGACGAGTTCTCGGCGTTTTGCGACGCGCATCCGGACCGCACCGTCGTCGTCTACGCGAATACGAGCGCGGCTGTGAAGGCGCGCGCGGACTGGATGGTCACGTCGTCTATCGGACTTGAGATCGTCGCCGATCTGCACGCGAAGGGCGAAAAGATTCTGTGGGCGCCCGACCGGCATCTCGGCAGCTATATCCAGAAGAAGACCGGCGCGGACATGCTGCTGTGGCAGGGCTCGTGCCTCGTGCACGACGAGTTCAAGGGCATCGAGCTCGACCTGCTGCGCGCCGAATATCCGGATGCCAGGATCCTCGTGCATCCCGAATCGCCGGAAAGCGTCGTTGCGCTCGCGGACGTGGTCGGCTCGACCACGCAGCTCATCGACGCGGCCGTGAAGCTCGACGCGCAACGCTTCATCGTCGCGACCGACCTCGGCATTCTGCACAAGATGCGTCTCGCGGCGCCGGGCAAGACCTTCATCGAAGCGCCCACGGCCGGCAACAGCGCTACCTGCAAGAGCTGCGCGCACTGCCCGTGGATGGCCATGAACGGCCTCGCGAATCTCGCCGACGTGCTCGAGCGCGGTCACAACGAGATTCACGTCGATGCGGCGATCGGCGAGCGCGCCCGTCTACCGATCGACCGCATGCTGGCGTTCGCGGCGGAGCACAAGCGTCGCGTGCAAGCGAGCGGCGATCTCGCGCGCGACACCGCGCTGTTCTCGCAAGTGGGGGCGGCGTAATGGGGGCGCTTGAATTGCTCGCGGTGGACGCGGTTTCGCCTGTGCTGGAGGAGGTTCGCGCGCAGTACGGCGCGGCGTTCGACGCCGCGATCGCACGCAACGTGGCCGACGCGCTCGAAGAAGATGTCGGTCCCGGCGATCAGACGGGCCGCCTCGTGCCCGCCGGCGAAGTGCGCGACGCGCGCATCACCGTGCGCGAGGAGGCCGTGCTGTGCGGCGTGCTCTGGTTCGACGGGGTGGTGAAGCGGGTCGATCCGCGCATTGAAGTGCGCTGGCACTATCGCGAGGGCGATCGCATGGCCGCCGATACCACCGTATGCTCGCTGCGCGGTCCGGCGCGCTCGCTGCTCACGGCGGAGCGCAACGCCATGAACTTCCTGCAGCTGCTTTCCGGCGTGGCGAGCGTGACGCGCCGCTACGTCGACATGATCGCGCATACGCATGCCCGCATTCTCGACACGCGCAAGACGCTGCCCGGATTGCGTCTTGCGCAGAAGTACGCGGTGCGTGTGGGCGGCGGCGCGAACCAGCGCCTTGCGCTCTACGACGGCATCCTCATCAAGGAAAACCACATTGCCGCGGCGGGCGGCGTGGGTGCGGCGATGGATGCGGCGCTCGCGCTCGACGCGGGTGTGCCGGTCCAGATCGAAGTCGAGACGCTTGAACAGCTCGAAGTGGCGCTCGCACATGGTGCGAAGTCGGTGCTGCTCGACAACTTCTCGTTCGACATGATGCGCGACGCGGTGAAGCTCACGGCGGGGCGCGCGGTGCTCGAAGTCTCCGGCGGCGTCAACTTCGATACGGTACGCACGATCGCGGAAACGGGCGTGGACCGCGTTTCCATCGGCGCGCTGACGAAAGACCTGCGCGCGACGGACTTCTCGATGCGCATCGTCTGAATTCGCGCGTTCGATTCGCTGCATCCAGTGAAAAAGGCCGCCTCGCGATGAGGCGGCCTTTGTTTTTGCGGCGTGACGCGGCGCGGCGAGTTTATGAAACCAGGCGGTTGCGCACGCGTTCCGGCGCGAGAACCGTCGGGAGCGCCTTGGGCAGCGAGTTCGGCCAGTCGCGGCTGAAATGGAGGCCACGGCTTTCGCGGCGCGAGCGCGCGCTTTCCACGATCAGCGAAGCCACCTCGACGAGGTTGCGCAACTCGAGCAGGTCGCGCGTGACGCGGAAATTCGCGTAATACTCCTGAATTTCGTCGCGCAGCAGCGAAATGCGGTGCTGCGCGCGCTCGAGCCGCTTGTCGGTGCGCACGATGCCGACGTAGTTCCACATCAGGCGGCGCAACTCGTCCCAGTTGTGCGCGACCACGACTTCCTCGTCGGAATCGGAGACACGGCTTTCGTCCCAGTCGGGCAGCGGCGCGTGCGCACCGGCGCTGAAGCCTTCCGCCTCGATCGCCTCGGCCGCCGACCGGCCGATCACGAGGCACTCCAGCAGCGAATTGCTCGCGAGCCGGTTCGCGCCGTGCAGGCCCGTGCAAGACGTCTCGCCTACCGCATAGAGGCCCGCGAGATCGGTGCGCCCGGCCAGATCGGTGACGACGCCGCCACACGTGTAGTGCGCGGCGGGCACGACCGGAATCGGCTCTTTTGTGATGTCGATGCCGAACTCGCGGCAACGCGCGAGGATGGTCGGGAAATGCTCTTCGAGAAACGCCGGCGGCTGATGGCTGATGTCGAGATGCACGCAGTCGATGCCGTGCTTCTTGATTTCGAAGTCGATCGCGCGGGCGACGATGTCGCGCGGCGCGAGTTCGGCGCGCGCGTCGTGCGCGGGCATGAAGCGCGTGCCGTCGGGCAGGCGCAGCACGCCGCCTTCGCCGCGCACCGCTTCCGAAATCAGGAACGACTTGGCGTGCGGGTGGAAGAGGCAGGTCGGGTGGAACTGGATGAACTCCATGTTCGCCACACGGCAGCCTGCGCGCCACGCCATGGCGATGCCGTCGCCGGTGGCGGTGTCCGGGTTCGTCGTGTAGAGGTAGACCTTGCCCGCGCCGCCCGTGGCGAGCACGGTGTGCGGCGCCTGGATCGTCACCGTGCGGTCGTTATCGAGATCGAGCGCGTAAAGGCCGTGACAGCGCCGGCCGGGCAGGCCGAGCCGGTCGGACGTGATGACGTCGATCGCCTGATGGTCTTCGAGAATCGTGATGTTCGGGTGCGAACGCGCGCGCTCGAGCAGCGTTTGCACGACCGCGTGGCCGGTGGCGTCGGCGGCGTGAATGATGCGGCGATGGCTGTGGCCGCCTTCGCGAGTGAGGTGGAAGCCGAGTTCGGCGGCTGCGTCCTTCGTGAACGGCACGTCCTGGGCGATCAGCCATTCGATGGCCGCGCGCCCATGCTCGACGATGTAGCGCGTCGCCGCCTCGTCGCACAGGCCGCCGCCGGCGACGAGCGTATCGTCCACGTGGTTTTCCACGCTGTCGGCCGAATCGAGCACGGCGGCAATGCCGCCTTGCGCGCGGTCGCTCGCGCCTTCTGTCATGGCGCGCTTGGCGATCACCACGACGCGTCGCGTGTCGGCGAGATTCAGCGCGACGCTTAGTCCTGCGAGGCCGCTGCCGACGATCGCTACATCGAAATTCATGATCCTGCTTCTCCGTCTCTTTTGTTCTGCGCTTTTACCGCCTCGGGCTGTCATAGGGAGATGACGCGCGTGTGGCGGCCGGTAAAGCGGCAAGCATACTCCGAGAGCGGAGTGAACGGATAGCCGCAGATCGGGTGCGGACGGGAAAACACCATTGCTGGGCGCGGGAATGGCGCGCAGGGGGAGTGCATAAAGAAAAACCCCGCTAAAAAGCGGGGTTTTTCTGTCTTCGTCAGGCTCGGAACCAGATTACTTGATCTTGGTTTCCTTGTACTCGACGTGCTTGCGAACAACCGGGTCGAACTTCTTGATCGACATTTTTTCCGGCATGTTGCGCTTGTTCTTCGTGGTCGTGTAGAAGTGACCCGTACCTGCGGTCGACTCCAGCTTGATCTTGTCGCGGACGCCCTTGGCCATGGTTTACTCCTTACACTTCACCGCGTGCGCGCAGGTCTGCGAGCACGGAATCGATGCCGTTCTTGTCGATCAGGCGCAGACCTGCGTTCGAGATACGCAGACGCACCCAACGGTTTTCGCTTTCAACCCAGAAACGGCGGTTTTGCAGATTCGGGAGAAAACGACGCTTGGTCTTGTTGTTCGCGTGGGAAACGTTGTTGCCGCTCATCGGCGCTTTCCCAGTGACTTGGCATACGCGTGCCATGAGAGCACTCCTAATACGCTAATTCTGAGTTCGAAACGCCGCTGGCAGTCTCCCAGGCGAGAAGTGGCGGGCAGATCTCATGTATGGATGAGAACGGTCCGGTTCACTCCCCTGGAACACCCGTGATGGGCTTCGGAACAGGGTTGGAAATAGGCAAACCGTGATTCTAGCAGAAAAATGCCTGGAAAATCAAACCCGATTTGCGGATGTCGTTATGCGGCGCGTGACGCGACAGCTCAGTTCCAGCCGTGTCGCGCGAACGAAAACGTGTCGCGCGCGCCGATCACGAGGTGGTCGACGAGCTGAACCTCCACGAGCGCGAGCGTTTCGCGCAGCACCCGGGTAAGCCGCCGGTCGCTCGCGCTGGGCTGCACCGCGCCCGAAGGATGGTTATGGGCGACGATCAGGCTCGCGGCGTTGAGCATGAGCGCGCGCCGCACGATTTCACGAGGATACACCGCCATGCGCGTGAGCGAACCGCGCGAACTTTCTTCGGAGCGGATCAGCCGATGGCGCGCATCCAGAAACAGGCAGACGAACACTTCGTGCGGCCGCCCGCCGATCAGGAGCCGCAAATAGTCTTCGACCGCGCCGGGGGAGTCGACGAGAGGCTTGTCGTCCAGCGCTTCGGCAAGCGAGCGTCGTGCGAGCTCCGTGACGGCTTGCAGCATCGAGGCTTTTGCGGGCCCGATGCCGCGCAGGGCCTCGAATTCCTCGCGCTGCGCGTCGAGCATGGCGCGCAGGGAGCCGAAATGGGCAAGGAGCGAGCGGGCCACCACGAAGACGTCGTGGCCTGGCAATCCGGAGCCAAGCAGGATCGCGAGCAGCTCCACATCGGAGAGCGCGGCCGGGCCGGCCTTGCGCAGACGCTCGCGGGGCATGTCGCGGCGCCGTGTCGCAGGCCGTGTCGCAGGCTGTATGGCGCCGCGAGCCGCTTCCGGCGAAGGCCCCGCAATGGCGGGCGCCGCGCTTCGGGCGGGACCGCGCTCCGCGCAGCCCGCGGTTGGCAGAGGCAGGGCCAGGGTGCCGCCAATGGCGCTCGGCGCCGTGTCCGGCGTGCAGGCAAGTTCCGTCATGGCAATCTCCGCAGGCAGGGCCGGGGCGCACGGCGCATGCGTGCGTTCCTGCTGGCAGTGCACAATCGTGCCGCGACCGCCCCGGCCAAGTGGCTTACAATAGGTATTTTCCGGCCTGACGCAGGCCGGACCGGCGCCTTGCGGCGCGCATGCGCGAAGCGCGCATTTCGACGAAATGAGTTACGCATGAGCATCATCGACATCTCCGAAGTAAAAGCCGGTTCCCACGTGACGCTGCACTACCGGCTTTCGCTCGCCGATGGCACCGAAATCGTCAATACCTTTGTGGACCGTCCCGCCACCCTGCTGATGGGCGCCGGCCAGCTCGCGCCGCCGCTGGAAGACATTTTGCAGGGGCTGAAAGTGGGCCACCATTCGACCTTTCAGCTAGAACCTGGCGTCGCTTTCGGTCAGCGCAATCCCGACCTGATCCAGCGCGTCTCGCTCAAGACCCTGCGCGAAAACGGCATGATCGGCGAAGAGTTCAATCCGGGCGATCTGATCGAGTTCAACGCTCCCGACGGCGGCCGTTACGCAGGCGTGCTCAAGGAAGTGAACGAGACCTCCGCGCTGTTCGATTTCAACCATCCGCTCGCTGGCCAGGCGGTTGCGTTCGAAGTGCAAATCATCGGAATCCTCTAAAACTCATGACCAATACGGACACGTCCCTCATCGCCGACCTGGCCGAAGCGGAAATCCTGCTCGCGCAGCCGCGCGGCTTCTGTGCCGGGGTCGATCGGGCCATCGAGATCGTCGAACGCGCCATTCAGCTTCACGGCGCGCCGATCTACGTACGCCACGAGATCGTCCACAACGCCTATGTCGTCGACGACCTGCGCAAGAAAGGGGCGATCTTCATCGAGCAGCTCGATGAGGTGCCGTCCGGCAACACAGTGATATTCAGCGCACACGGCGTCTCCAAGTCCGTGCGCGCCGACGCCGAGGCGCGCGGCCTGCGCGTCTACGACGCAACCTGCCCGCTCGTCACCAAGGTGCACGTGGAAGTCGCGAAGATGCGCGACGAGGGGCTCGACATCGTCATGATCGGGCACAAGGGCCATCCGGAGGTGGAAGGCACGATGGGGCAGGTGGCCGAGGGCATGTATCTTGTAGAAGACATCGCCGATGTCGAGGCGCTCGAGCTGCGCGACCCGCAGCGCGTGGCGTTCGTCACGCAAACCACGCTGTCGGTGGACGACGCGGCCGAAATCATCGCCGCGCTCAAGGCGCGCTTTCCCGCCATTCGCGAGCCGAAGAAGCAGGACATCTGCTACGCGACGCAGAATCGCCAGGACGCCGTCAAGTTCATGGCGCCGCAGTGCGACATCGTGATCGTGGTGGGGAGCCCGAACAGTTCGAACTCGAACCGGCTGCGCGAAGTCGCCGAGAAGCGCGGCATTCCCGCCTATATGGTGGATGCGCCCGAGCAGATCGATCCGCGGTGGCTCGCCGGCAAGCGGCGCATCGGGCTCACGGCCGGGGCGTCGGCTCCCGAGGCGCTCGCGCAGGAGATCATCCGCCGCCTGCACGAACTAGGTGCGCGCAACGTGCGAGCGCTCGAAGGCATCGAAGAGAACATTGCGTTCCCGCTGCCGCGAGGGCTCGGCCAGCCGGCCTGAGACCGCCGTTGCCTGCCTCCCCGCGAAACGCGCCATCGGGCGCGTTTTTTTATGCCTGCGCCGGGAACGCAAGCCCAATAATCGGGGACGTATCATCGGAAAAAGCCGGTTAACCGCTCGGTTGCCGAGGTTTTTATCAGTATTTTCGCTAGCGCGCGGCGCTGAATCGCGTGGTGTGACCCCGAATTTTCGACGCAATTCGATCGGTTTCGGCGACGGTGCACCAGCACGGGGCGAGATTTTTATGCCACCCCTTAAATCTTTTTCAGTGGATCCGATGCCCACCCGACAAGGCATTGCGCCCACAACCCGCAACACATGATGCGGAGCCCGTCGCCATTTGGTGCAACTGATGCACGAAAATGCGGCGCAACCAAGGTGCAACCCGAGCCCTGCCGCTATCAAGAAATATGGTTGCAATGCAGGAAAACCCTGCCGGTTCAACAATATTGCCAGTCGCATAATTGGCGTTACAATGCGCGCGTTCTGAAGGTTGGGCATCGATGAAAAGGCCTTCAGGCAAGCATTCCGGAAGGCGCAGGAGACCTCATTAATGCAATTCGAGTTTGCTTGTGCCGTGTCTTCGGCGACTGTGGTTGCGCCACGCAATGCGTGGCGCGGACGCGGCGCCCGGGCAGGCACCAGCGCAACACCGACCCAAACTGGCATGCAGCTTGCTTTTGCATGCACCGGCGTTGTTGTGCCGGTTCGCCGCTTCGGTGTGACGGATCTCGCGGGCGAGATCGCGGAATGCCTGGGCGGCCCAGAAGAGGGAGTCATGGCGTTCGACGTATTCACGACTGCCGGCCGTGAGGCCTGCCGCGTGTCCATCGCCGCGAATATGACGCGTAGCTGATTGAACCCGACGGCACCGAACCATCCGACGGTGCCGTTTTTGCATCCGCTTCCGGCGAGCCTGCCGCTGCAACACAGCGGCAATGCGAACCAGGGCGGCCAACCGTTACCGGTTTTTACTTCAATACCCGAAAGTGTCGTTGCGGTTCCGTAAAACATCGCCCACCGGCCGATGACGAGCGCGAATCCGGTTGCACGGGCTAAGGAGCATTAAATGGATATTTTCATCCAGCAGATCCTGAATGGGCTGGTGCTTGGCAGCATCTACGCCATCATCGCACTGGGCTACACCATGGTGTACGGGATTCTGGGCATCATCAACTTCGCGCATGGCGATGTGCTCATGGTGGGCGCGATGGTCGCGCTTTCCGCGATCACCGTGATCCAGAATCATTTCCCGGGCCTCGGGCACATTCCCACGCTGTGCATTGCGCTCGTGGTCGCCGCCGTTGTTTGCGCGCTCGTCGGCTACACGATCGAGCGAGTCGCTTACCGGCCGCTGCGCCGCGCTCCGCGCCTCGCGCCGCTCATTACCGCAATCGGCGTGTCGATCCTGCTGCAGACGCTCGCGATGATCATCTGGGGCCGCAATCCGCTCGCCTTCCCGCAGCTGATCTCGACCGACCCGATCAACGTCATCAAGCCGAGCGACACCGGCGTCGGCGCCGTGATCTCGCCCACCGAAATCGTCATCATCGTCGTCGCGTTCCTCGTGATGGCGGGCCTGCTGCTGCTCGTGCACAAGACGAAGCTCGGCCGCGCCATGCGCGCCATCGCCGAGAACCCCGGCGTCGCGAGCCTGATGGGCGTGAACCCGAACTTCGTGATCTCGGCCACCTTCATGATCGGCTCGGCGCTCGCGGCGCTCGCCGGCGTGATGATCGCCTCGGAATACGGCAACGCCCACTTCTACATGGGTTTCATCCCCGGCATGAAGGCCTTCACGGCCGCCGTGCTGGGCGGCATCGGCAACCTCGGCGGCGCGATGGTCGGCGGCGTGGTGCTCGGTCTCATCGAGCAGCTCGGCGCGGGTTACATCGGCAATCTGACCGGCGGGGTGTTCGGCAGTAACTATCAGGACGTGTTCGCATTCATCGTGCTGATCGTCGTGCTCGTGTTCCGTCCGTCGGGGCTGCTGGGCGAACGTGTCGCGGACCGCGCATAAGAGGGAGTAGCACAACATGACTTCAATTCAACCGATCGAGCCGTCCACGACGCTCATTCCCGAAAAGAACACGACGAAGACGCTCGCCGTGGGCATCGTGACGGCCGTCGTCGTGGCCGCGCTGCCCTTCGTGGTAGGCGCCGCGGGCGGCAACTACTGGGTGCGCGTGCTCGACTTCGCGATGCTCTACGTGATGCTCGCGCTGGGCCTGAACGTGGTCGTGGGCTTCGCCGGCCTGCTGGACCTGGGCTATATCGCGTTCTACGCGGTGGGCGCCTATACGGCCGCGCTTTTGACCTCGCCGCACCTCACCACGCAGTTCGCGTGGATCGCCAGCTTGTTTCCGGGCGGCCTGCACACGCCGTACTGGATCGTGGTGCCGTGCGCCATGGCGCTCGCGGCGGTTGCGGGTATCCTGCTCGGCGCGCCGACGCTGCGCCTGCGCGGCGACTACCTCGCGATCGTGACGCTGGGCTTCGGGGAAATCGTTCGTATCTTCATGAACAACCTCGACCGCCCGGTGAACATCACCAACGGGCCGCAGGGGATTACCGGCGTCGCGCCGCTGCAGGTCTTCGGCTTCAACCTCGCGCAGCCGCACGAGGTGCTCGGCTTCACGTTCACGTCGGTCTACATGTACTACTACGTGTTCGTGATCTGCGCGCTGCTCGTGATCTGGGTGTGTACGCGTCTGCAGCACTCGCGCATCGGCCGCGCGTGGGCCGCCATCCGCGAAGACGAAATCGCCGCCAAGGCCATGGGCATCAACACCCGTAACGTCAAGCTGCTCGCGTTCGCGATGGGCGCGTCGTTCGGCGGTCTTTCGGGCGCGATGTTCGGCGCGTTCCAGGGCTTCGTGTCGCCGGAATCGTTCACGTTCTGGGAATCGGTCGTCGTGCTTGCCTGCGTGGTGCTGGGCGGCATGGGCCACATTCCGGGCGTGATTCTCGGCGCCGTGCTGCTCGCCATTTTCCCCGAGTTCCTGCGCTCGACCATGGGCCCGCTCCAGCACGCGCTGTTCGGCCATGAAATCGTCGATACGGAAGTCATTCGCCAGTTGCTCTACGGCCTCGCCATGGTCGTCATCATGCTGTACCGCTCGGAAGGCCTGTGGCCCGCGGCGAAGCACGAAGACAAGATCGCGAAGATCGCCAGGCGCGCCGGCAAAAAGCCGATTCGCGCATAAGGGCAGCCCTGCATGGGACCGGAGTCCGCGCTGAAGCGCGGACTCCGGTCGACACGGAGA
The DNA here is from genome assembly GCF_900096975.1 of Paraburkholderia lycopersici. Taxonomy (GTDB): domain Bacteria; phylum Pseudomonadota; class Gammaproteobacteria; order Burkholderiales; family Burkholderiaceae; genus Paraburkholderia; species Paraburkholderia lycopersici. Next base: position 108,577 of record NZ_FMYQ01000005.1, on the reverse strand, counting down.
ACTATATATGAGCAACAAACCTATCCGACTGTCCGTGAAGGGCGTGAACAAGCGCTTCGGCGGCCTGCAGGCGCTCTCGGACGTCGGCCTCCAGATCGAGGAAGGCACGATCTACGGCCTGATCGGCCCGAACGGCGCCGGCAAGACCACGTTCTTCAACGTGATTACGGGTCTCTACACGCCCGATTCGGGCGAATTCAAGCTCGACGGCGTCGAGTACAAGCCCGAAGCCGTCTATCAGGTGGCGAAGGCGGGCATTGCGCGCACGTTCCAGAACATTCGCCTGTTCGGCGGCATGACGGCGCTCGAAAACGTGATGGTTGGCCGCCACGTGCGCACGAAGCACGGCCTGATCGGCGCGGTGCTGCAAACGCCGTCGGAGCGCAAGGAAGAGCGCGAGATCAAGGAGCGCGCGATCGAACTGCTCGAATACGTGGGCATCGCGCAGTACGCGGACTACACGTCGCGCAATCTCTCGTACGGTCACCAGCGCCGTCTGGAAATCGCGCGTGCGCTCGCGACCGATCCGAAGCTGCTGGCGCTCGACGAGCCCGCGGCCGGCATGAACGCGACCGAGAAGGTCGAACTCACGCGCCTGCTCGACAAGATCCGCGCCGATGGCAAGACTATCCTGCTGATCGAGCACGACGTGAAACTGGTGATGGGCCTGTGCAACCGGATGACAGTGCTCGACTATGGCAAGGTGATCGCCGAGGGTCTGCCGCAAGACGTGCAGAAGGACCCGAAGGTGATCGAGGCTTATCTGGGTGCGGGGGTTCACTGATGTCTACGCCAGTTCTGAAAATCAAGGGTCTGCAGGTCAACTACGGCGGCATTCAGGCGGTCAAGGGCGTGGACATGGAAGTCCGCGAGGGCGAGCTCGTCACGCTGATCGGCGCGAACGGCGCGGGCAAGACCACGACCATGAAGGCGATCACGGGCCTGAAGCCCTATTCGGCGGGCGACATCGAATACCGTGGCCAGTCGATCAAGGGCGTGCCGGCGTTCGAGCTGCTCAAGCGCGGCCTCGCGATGGTGCCGGAAGGGCGCGGCATCTTCGCGCGCATGTCGATCCTCGAGAACATGCAGATGGGCGCGTACCTGCGCAACGACAAGGACGGCATCCAGAAGGACGTCGAGCGCATGTTCGGCTTCTTCCCGCGCCTGAAGGAGCGCGCCACGCAGCTCGCGGGCACGCTCTCGGGCGGCGAGCAGCAGATGCTGGCCATGGCGCGCGCCATCATCAGCAAGCCGAAGCTTCTCCTGCTCGACGAGCCTTCGATGGGCCTCTCGCCGATCATGGTCGAGAAGATCTTCGAAGTGGTGCGCACGATCTCGTCGGAAGGCATCACGGTGCTGCTCGTGGAGCAGAACGCGCGTCTCGCGCTGCAGGCGGCGAACCGCGGCTACGTGATGGACTCGGGCCTCGTGACGATGGAAGGCGAGGCCAAGCAGATGCTCGACGATCCGAAGGTGCGCGCGGCGTATCTCGGCGAGTAAGGCGTTGTCATGCGGTCCTCACGGGCCGCATGAAAGCAAAAGCCGCACGGGTTTCGAGCCCATGCGGCTTTTTTTTTATGGCACGAGGGGCGCAGTTCAGTCGACCGTTTCGGACTCCTGCGCGGCGAGCCGCTTGCCGAGACTCACCACGGCATCCGCGCGATAGCCGAGCCGGTCGTAGAACGCGAGCACCTCCGGCTTGTCGTCGAGCACTTGAAGGTTGAGCTTCAGGCATCCCATCGCGGCAAGCGCGCATTCCGCATGACGCACGAGCCGCGTGCCGACGCCGCGGCGCCGCGCTTCGGGCGCGATCGCGACGGAATAGAGCCAGCCGCGATGTCCGTCGTAGCCCGCCATCGCCGTGCCGACGAGCGCACCGTCACCATCGCCGCCGTCAAGAACCGCGACGAAGAACAGCTCCGGCTGCACGCCGAGCTTGTTCGCGATCGACAGACGCGGATTACGGTGCGGCCGGCTCGCGTCGTTGTATTCGGGAAACGCCTGCAGCCAGAGCGCGAGCACCGCTTCGGTATCGGTTTCGCTGAACGCGCGGATCGTGACGGACATCGCTCGTGCTCCGCCCGGTTACAGCGAGTCGAGAATCGTGCGCAGCATCGCCATCATCTGGTCGATCTCCTGGGTCGTCACGTTGAGGGCCGGCATGAAGCGCAACAGATTCGGGCGCGCGGCGTTGAGCAGCAGGCCATCCGGCTGCATGAGGCGCGCCTTCTCGACGATCTGCGGACCGATGTCCTTGCCGAGCAGCAGCGCGCGCAGCAGGCCCTCGCCGCGCTCGCCCTCGAAGCCGCGCTCGGCCGACAGTTCGAGCAGCTTCTCGCGCAGGTACTGGCCGCGCGCGCGCACGCCTTCGAGGAAGCCGGGCGCGACCAGTTGCGAGATCACCGAATAGCCGACCGCCGTCATCAGCGGGTTGCCGTTGTACGTGCCGCCCTGGTCGCCGGCCTCGAACACGGCGACTTCCTTCTTCGCGAGCAGCGCCGCGAGCGGCACGCCGCCGCCGATGCCCTTGCCGAGCGTCATGATGTCCGGTTCGACGCCCGACAGTTCGTAGGCGAAGAGGGTGCCGGCACGGCCGCAGCCGCTCTGCACTTCGTCGACGATGAGCAGGATGCCGTGCTTGTGCGTGAGCGCGCGCAGTTGCTGCATGAATTCGCGCGTGGCGGGGATCACGCCGCCTTCGCCCTGGATCGGTTCGAGCATCACGGCGGCGGTTTTCGCGTTGATGAGCTTTTCGACCGAGGCGATGTCGTTGAGGTCGGCCTTCGGGAAGCCCGGCACCTGCGGCGCGTAGAGCGTGTCCCAGCCGGCCTTGCCGCTCGCCGACATCGTCGCGATCGTGCGGCCGTGGAAGCTGTGGTCGAACGTGATGATTTCGTAGGCGCCGTCGCGATGCTTCCTGCCCCACTTGCGCGCGAGCTTGATCGCGCCTTCGTTTGCCTCGGCGCCGCTGTTGGCGAAGAACACCTTGTCGAAGCAGCTATGCTCGGTGAGCAGGCCCGCGAGCTTCGCCATCGGCTCGTTGTAGAAGGCCGGCGACGGGTTGATGAGCAGGCGCGCCTGTTTCTCCAGCGCCTCGATCATGCCTTCGTTGCAGTGCCCGAGGCTGTTGACGGCCCAGCCCTGGATGAAGTCAAGATAGCGCTTGCCTTCGTTGTCGTAGAGCCACGACCCCTTGCCATGCGTGAAAACGATTTCGGGCCGGTTGGTGATGTACATCAGCGACTCGATCGGGTATTCGGAAAAATTCATGGCGACAGGCTCCGCGTTTGGGCTGCAAAAAAGGTTGAAAAGATACGGCGGAAAAACAAAAAGCCACGGACTGGCCGTGGCTTTCGTGATTCGAACTTGCTGTGCGTTGACATGTGCAACGCGCGTCCGCGACTAGCCAGGCCCTAGAGATGGGGCGAGCGGCGACGTCGAAGGGCGGGCGGGATGCAGTTCATGGGCGCAAGAATACGACAAGCCGAACGGCGATGTAAACCGCCAATGTGCGGGCAGCCGAAGAATTTTTCGTGACGGCTGCCCGCGTTCGCGTGCATTGCACGCGCAACGACCGGCTCGTGTTCCCCTTTAGACCGCGTTCGCGAGGTCCGCGGCGCTCGTGAACGAGTCCGCGTAGAACTCGTTTTCGGGCAGGCCGTGGTGCTGCGTGAAATCGCGCTGCGCCGATTCGACCATCACCGGCGCGCCGCACGCGTAGACCTGGTAGCCCGAAAGATCGGGCAGATCCTCGATCACGGCACGGTGCACGAAGCCCGTGCGGCCCGTCCAGTTGTCGCCGGCGGCGGGCTCGGAGAGCACCGGCACGAAGCGGAAGTTGGGGATGTCCTTCGCCCATTGCTCCGCGAGATCCATCAGGTACAGGTCCTTCTTTTGTCGCGCGCCCCAGTAGAGCGCCATCGGGCGGTTCAGGTTCTTGTGGACCGCGTGCTCGACGATTGCCTTGATCGGTGCGAAGCCGGTTCCCGAGGCGAGCAGCACGATGGGCTTGTCCGATTCCTCGCGCAGGAAGAAAGTGCCGAGCGGCGCTTCGAAGCGCAGGATGTCGCGCTCCTTCATCTGCGTGAAGACGTGGTCGGTGAACTTGCCGCCCGGCATATGGCGGATGTGCAGCTCGAGCGGCCCTTCTTCGTGCGGCGCGGTGGCCATGGAGTAGCTGCGTCGCGTGCCGTCCTTGAGGATGAATTCGAGGTACTGGCCGGCGAGGTACTGCAGGCGCTCGTTGGCGGGCAGTTGCAGCTTGAGGACGATCACGTCGTCGGCCTTGCGCTCGATGGCGGCGACGCGGGTAGGCAGCTTGCGCACCTGCACGTCGCCCACGCCCGCCACTTCGCGGATGTCGATTTCGAGATCGCTTTGCGCCGTCGCGCAGCAGAAGAGGGCCATGCCGCGCGTCTTTTCGTCATTCGAGAGCGCCGAGACCGCGTGAGCGCGCTGCTCGACCTCGCCGCTGCAGACCGTGCCCTTGCACGAGCCGCATGCGCCGTTCTTGCAGCCGTACGGCAGGCCGATGCCCTGACGCAAGGCCGCGTTGAGAATGGGTTCATCGGGCTCGACCTGGAATTGCCGGCCGCTTTGCTTGAGCGTTACGTTGAAAGCCATATTCAGGGAAGCGTAAGTCTGTATCCGAGGGTTGAATCCGGTCGCGGGTCGCTTCCGGGCAGAGTTTCCAGGCAGTTTCCGGTCGGTTCCCGCGTTTCCTTGCCGGCCGTCGCCGCGAGGCCCCAGCCGCTAAAATAGGTCCACCATGATTGCCACACGAACCTTGCGCCGTGCGCGCATCCTGATTGTCGGTTGCGGCGACGTCGGCCTGCGCTGCGTCGCCCGGTTGCGCGGGCGGCCGGACCGCGCGCGCGTTTTCGCGCTCACGCGCAGACCCGAGCGCGTCGAGGCGTTGCGGGCCGGGGGCGCGGTGCCGTTGCGCGGCGACCTCGATGCGCGTGCGAGCCTCGTGCGGCTCGCAGGCCTCGCGAGCGTCGTGCTGCACCTCGCGCCGCCCCAAAAATCCGGCGATGACGACATGCGCACGCGCCGCCTGATCGCTGCGCTCACAGCACGCCGGCGCGCCGTTGCGCGCCCTGCGCCGGCGGGGGTTTCGAGTTTCGCTCGTCGCGCCGCTTCTGGCCACGCTGCAGCTTTGGGACCGCCCGCTATTGTACCCGAGCGAACCAGGCGGCCCCGTGGCGCCCGGCGCAAGCGCCCGACGCTCGTCTACGCGAGTACGACCGGCGTATATGGCGATTGCGGCGGGGCGCGAATCGACGAAACCCGCGTGGTACAGCCCGCCAACGCCCGCGCGATACGCCGCGTATCGGCCGAGCAGCAACTGCGGCGCGCGACCGCGCGCGGCGCGCTGAGCGCCACCATCGCGCGTATTCCGGGTATCTACGCGGCGAACCGCTTGCCGCTCGCGCGGCTCGAAAAGCGCACGCCGGCGCTCGTCGCGCCCGACGACGTCTACACGAGCCACATCCACGCGGACGACCTCGCGGCCGTCCTTCTGCGCCTCGCGACGCACGGCCGGCCCGCGCGCACGGTTCATGCCTCGGACGACAGCGAACTGAAGATGGGCGAGTATTTCGACCGCGTAGCCGATGCCTTCGGCCTCCCGCGCGCGCCGCGCGTGAGCCGCGCCGAGGCCGAGCGCGAACTCGAACCGGTCCTGCTCTCGTTCATGCGGGAGTCGCGCCGGCTCGCCAATACGCGGCTCAAGCGCGAATTGCGCGTGCGTTTGCGTTATCCCGATGTGGATGCGTTCCTGCGCACGCTGCCGCCGCACCCGTGACTTCGGGTGGGCGGCGCGGCGCAAAGCGTGCCGTTCACGTGATGGCCGGCAGCGCTTCGAGCAGGAGGAAGCAGAGCAACGCTCCGATGAGCGCTCCGATCAGGTTCGGATGGTATCGATGCCGCATATGCATCGACGCGAGCAGTCCGCCAATCAGAACCGCTCCAAGCGCCACGAATGCCATCAACACGAATGAAATTTCGAATGTGCCGTTGACGATCATGATGCCCCTCCTTGCAGCTTGTAATCGTTCTTGGAACGAGTATAGGGCGGAACATCAGCGAGGACATGCTGCAGCGCGGCGTAACCGCGGGCCGGCTTGGGGCAGGCGGCGCGGTCCGGTTGGCGAACGCGCGCAGGGCGCGCGCGCGGCGCGGCTGGTGGTTTACCCCTTGTTGCGCAGCGCGTCGAGCGCGGCGGCATCGAGCCACTGCCAGGCTCCCGGGGCAAGACCGGCGGGCAGCGCGAAGCCGCCGATGCGCTCCCGGTGCAGCGTCTCGACACGGTTGCCGGCCGCCGCGACCATCCGTTTGACCTGGTGATACTTGCCTTCGAGCACAGTCAGTTCGAGTTCGCGTTCCCCGCGCGCGCGCGCCGCGACGGCGGCGCTCGGCTCGTGCTCGCCATGTAGCAGAACGCCCTCGCGCAGGGCCTTTAGCTGCGTCTCGTCGAGCGGATGGCGTGTCCCCGCCACGTAGACTTTCGGCACCTTGCGTTTCGGCGACGTGAAGGCGTGAACGAACTGGCCATCGTCGGAGAGCAGCAGGAGGCCTGTCGTATCCTGATCGAGCCGGCCGACGCATTGCACGTTGCGTCCGGCGAACTGGGGCGGCAGCAGGTGGAAAACGCTCAGATGATGCTGCGGATCGCGCGAGCACTCGTAGCCGGCGGGCTTGTTCAGCGCGATGTAGGCGTGCTCGTGAAACGGCCATGGCGTGCCGTCCACGCTGAAGACGAGGCCCGCCGTATCGAACGTCGCGAGCGGGTCGGTGCACGGCTCGCCCGCGACGGCGACGCGGGCGTCGGCGATGAGCGTGCGACACTGGCGGCGCGAGCCGAAGCCCTGCGTAAAGAGAATGCTTTCGAGATTCATGACGGACGGCCAACGGCGTGGAGCGGGGTATTGTAGCCGCGCGAGCTGGCGGCGCCCGCTTTGCCGATCCGTCACGCGCGGCTGGACTACGCGTTTGGGGAGGATGGCGTAACGTAGCGCAGGATTATCGGCCGGTCTGGTCGATCCGGCGGGCTTGCACGCCTGCGATCCACCCCCGTTTTCTTCTCGCGCAGTGCCGGGCCTCGGCGCGCGCTGCGCCGTACGGCTCTCCTGGAGAACACCATGGCGAAGACGATTGCGGATCATCTGGCGAAAACGCTTGAGGCGGTGGGTATCGAGCGCATCTGGGGCGTGACCGGCGACAGCCTGAACGGCTTGTCGGCGAGCCTGCGCAAGCTCGGCACGATCCGCTGGATGCACACGCGGCACGAGGAAGTCGCGGCCTTCGCGGCGGGCGCGGAGGCTGCGGCAACCGGACGGCTCGCCGTGTGTGCCGGCAGTTGCGGCCCAGGCAACCTGCACCTCATCAACGGTCTCTACGATTGCCATCGCAACCGCTCGCCGGTGCTCGCGATCGCGGCCCACATTCCGTCGACGGAAATCGGTCTCGGCTATTTCCAGGAGACGCATCCGACCGAACTCTTTCGCGAGTGCAGCCACTACGTCGAACTGGTGACGAATGCCGCGCAATTTCCACGCGTGCTCGATACCGCCCTGCGCACGGCGATCGACCAGAGGGGCGTCGCGGTCATCGTGCTGCCCGGGGACGTCGCGTTGCTCGAAGCGCCCGACGAGGAACCGGCCTGGGCCCAGGCGGCGCGGCCCGCGACCTTGCCATCGTTGGCGGACATCGACCGGCTTGCCGTGCTGCTGAACCGCTCCGAAGCGGTTACGTTGCTGTGCGGCAGCGGCTGCAAGGGCGCGCACGACGAAGTGGTGGCATTCGCCGACGCGCTCGGCGCGCCGACCGTGCACGCGCTGCGCGGCAAGCAGTACGTCGAATGGGATAACCCGTACGACGTCGGCATGACGGGGCTGATCGGCTTCAGCTCGGGCTATCACGCGATGATGTCTTGCGACACGCTCGTCATGCTCGGCACCGATTTCCCGTATCGCAACTTCTATCCGCCGCACGCGAACATCGTGCAGATCGACCGCGACGCGGCCGCGCTCGGCAAGCGCGCGCCGCTTGCGCTCGGCCTCATTGGCGACGTGCGCGAAACGCTGCGTGCGCTCGCGCCCAAGCTCACGCGCAAGACCGACCGGCGCTTCGTCGAGCACGCGCGCGAGCACTATGCGAATGCGCGCAAGGGGCTCGACGACCTCGCGCGGCCGGCGGCCGCGGGCAAGCCGCTGCATCCGCAGTATGTGGTCTCGCGTATCGACGCGCTTGCCGAAGACGATGCGATCTTCACCGTCGACGTCGGTACGCCCACGCTCTGGGCCGCGCGCTACCTGACGATGAACGGTCGGCGCCGCCTGCACGGCTCGTTCAACCACGGCTCGATGGCCAATGCCATGCCGCAGGCGCTCGGCGCGCAGGCTGCGCATGCAGGGCGCCAGGTGATCTCGCTGTCCGGCGATGGGGGCCTGTCGATGCTGCTCGGCGACATACTGACGGCGCGCCAGCTCGATCTGCCGATCAAGATCGTCGTCCTGAATAATGGCTCGCTTGGCTTCGTCGCGATGGAGATGAAAGCGGGCGGTTACGTCGAGACGGGCACTGATCTCGTGGCCACCAACTTTGCGGATATCGCAAAAGGAGCTGGGCTTTTCAGCGTGCGCGTGGAGACGTCCGAAGCGCTCGACGATGCGCTTCGCGCGGCGTTCTGGCACGCGGGGCCCGCGCTCGTGGACGTGGTGACGACGAGGCATGAACTGGCCATGCCGCCGAAGCTGCAATGGGCGCAGGCGAAAGGGTTCAGCCTCTACATGCTGCGTGCGGTGCTGAGCGGGCGCGGGGACGAAGTGGTTGAACTCGCGCAGACGAATTTGCGCTGAAAAAAACATAAACCCGCGAAGCGTCGTGCTGTCGCGGGTTGGCGCTGCTTGCCGAGGTAGGGCGTACCGGGGTCAGTCGGTGATGGCGATTCGGGTGCTGTCGTCGGGATTGGCGCGAAATTCATCGACGCGGCCCGCACGTACGTCGAGCAGCAGCCGCTCCAGCGCTTCGAGCTTGGCTGACTGGTTGGCGCCCGATTTGATCAACGTCGCGACGGCGTGTCCGGAGAGGGACTCGTGAGCCTCGAGGAGAACACGGATGGCCTCCTCCCGTGTCATGAAAATGCGGTCCATCGTGCGCTTCCCGTTTGCGTTTGCTGTTCAATAATTATCGCAAAAAGTCGATAACGGCGGCACCGGGGCGCTGCGAGGCGCGCCGCTTTCGCAGATTGCTTGATATTCGTCCAACCCCGCGGCGGGCCGGGGCCGCGCGGCAGAAAACCCGCGAAGTTTTGGTTGCGGGTAAGGACGGCGCACAGCCGGCCACGTCATTAGGAATGGCGTCGTGGGCCGATGCTCCGATGCCCGTGCCGCCGGCCGGCTGCGCGGTATTAGCCGCTTTGCCTTGTCGGGTGGGCGTTTATGGGGGATGGGCTGCATTCTGCTGCTGGCTGGAATAATGCCTTCGAATACTAGGGGTTAACCCTGAACCTTAATGCTCCTAGACTTTGTTCATCGGATGCAGACACGTTGTCGCACCGCTCACAAAAGTTGATGGAGGTAGTAATCATGAAGTCCCTGATCCAGGCCGTTGCAGTTGCCGTCGCCCTTGTTGTTCCGGTTGCCTCGTTCGCACAATCGGACGGCCCGGTGACCCGCGCCCAGGTGCGCGCCGAACTCGTCCAGCTTGAGAAGGCCGGTTATCACGTTGGTGATGGCGATCAAGCGCACTACCCGGACGCAATCCAGGCCGCCGAAGCGAAGGTGGCTGCGCAGCAAGTCGCTGCAAATGGTGGCCAAGGTGGTTATGGTGGTGCCGCAAGCGGCTCGTCGGATGCCGGGCAAGCGCGTGACGGCCGGGTTTCGTCGTACTCGGTTCCTGTGTACAACCACCATTAAGCAGTACTTTGTCCAGCAGGCCGCCTGAGCCGCTACCAGACCAGCCTGCCGTTAAGCGTGAACATGCGCGCTCAGGGATGAGCGCGTAGTGCGCCACGCGATACCTCGAATACCTCCCGCCGTCGGTTATCCGATGGCTTCGCTCGGGCCATACGGCCTGGGCGCTTTTTCGGATGAGGTTCGATCAGATCGGTCTGAGGCAGTTTTTTTGCGTGGTCATCTATTGTCCCTGTCGAGGATTGTCAGTGGGCGGCTTTGTCGGCTCCCGGATCTCTCTAACCATGCCGGCGCCGGGAAGCGCTATCGCAAGATGAACGCGTAGGACACCCCCGGAAAACTTCCGCTTGGGGGAGTTGTGCTGATGATAGTTGGGAGTAGAACAACAAAAAACCCGCGAAGCCTTGTGCTGTCGCGGGTTTTTGTACTTCGCCGGAACTTGCTGGAATATTCTTTGGTGCTCGGGCCGGAATGAAATATTGGCGGCAAAGCATTGCCAGATAAGGAAGTTGCTCTCTTTCTTTCTCGGAAAACCCCCAAAACGACCCCCAGTCCAACCCCGCTGCGCACTTCACGATACCGCCTGAAAGTTGGCTCGACACTTCTATAAGTGGGCAGTAATCGTACAATCTCGACTGACAAATCCAAACTTCGGGCTCGGAGAATCTGCATCTTGCCCGTCAGACAAAAACAGACCAACGCAACTGATCGCGCCGATGACCGAATCAATTGAGCCTCGACGGCAGCAGACAATCATTGACGTGGTTCATTGGGAGGCGGACGCTGAATTTGGCGTTTTTCCGCAGGGCGCACGGGCGAAAGAGGCGGTATTTTCACCGGCTGAAGTACCCGATCCCTGCATCACCCCAAAGAAGCGCTATCTGTTCAAGAGGTCTAAGAAAAGCTACCCGGATCAGTTTTGGGGAGAAATCGTGGCCTATCGTGTCGGATGCGCGATGGGCCTGTGGGTGCCCCCAGCATTCGCCGCAGTCAACTCCGGTACGGGCTATTCAGCGGCACTCATTGAATGGTTCTATGACCCGCCGCAACGGTTTGTACATGCTGGCGACTTCATGCAACGGCTCATAAAAGACTTTGATCGAACACGCGGTACTCAGCATAACCTCGCAAGCTCCGAAGTACTGATGCGTGCCTTTGTCAAAGCTGAGCTAATCCAAGAGAATTGGAAGCAGTGGCTGGCGGACATGTTCGTTTTCGACACCGTCATTGGAAATACCGATCGACATCAGGATAACTGGGGCTTCATCTTTGACGGATCGGGAACTTGCAGACTAGCCCCGCTTTTTGACAACGGAACCAGTCTCGGGCATGAGCGATTTATTGAGCGGATCGCCTCATGGGGCGATCGCGAGATCGCAAGCTATGTGGCCAAGGGGCACCATCACATGGGACTTGATCGCGCTGCCGGTTGCATGTCTTCGACGCATATAGCACTAGTTGAACACGCCTTGGCTGAGTGGCCAGAAACGCACACGACAATTGTGGAACGGTTAGACTTGCTTGAAGGATGTCTACCCGACCTCCTGAACGACCTTACTGCCCTGGCAGGTGATGTGCCTCTCATCCGAGGACGCGCGCATTTCATGCTCCGTTTGATAGCACATCGACTTGCCTTGCTTCGGACAGTGACGCAATGAACCTTCTACACGACATCCGCGAACCTAGCCGCCTGTTGCTTACTTGGCAGCCTGGCGAAGCAGAGCCACATGCGCGCACTCGGCGCATAGTCGGCGAAATCGTAGCGGAAGGCGACGAATTGGTGCTTCGATACCTTCACGGGACGCCGGATTACGTAGCTGCCGAGGCATGCGGCTTCCAAGGCTACCCGGCATTCCGCCCTTCTGCGCGAGAGCACCGTCAGGGTGTGCATGAGGCATTCAGTCGACGTCTTCCCCCTAGGAAGCGCGAAGACTTTGGTGATTTTCTTGCAAAGCATCGGTTACCTAATCCGTTTCCGTATTCCGATCTTGCACTTCTCGGTTACACGGGAGCAGCTCTGCCGAGCGACGGGTTCGCTCTTGTCCCCGATTTTTCGGGCACGACAGAGGCTTTTGAGTTCATCATGGAACTGGCCGGGGTACGACATGTCCATGGGCTGAATATGTCGGGGATCCGGAACGGCGACGAAATTAATTTCGCGATCGACCGTGAGAATCCGGTTGATCGAGATGCGGTATTCGCCCTGCATCGTGGAAAGCCGCTGGGATATGTGAACCGTGCGCTTAGGGCGAGCTTGAGCAAGTGGGCCGCGAAGGGAAGTCTGTCCGCAAAGGTGGACAGGCTAAATGGCACGACCGATCGCCCGCGCGTCTTCGTGCGTCTTTCATTTCACCCTTGGAAATAGTGAAGCGGCGCCATGGCACCTTGATTCTTCTGGGATAGCAGGTGCCCCTTTCGTCAGAATCGACCTGACCTACTACTATCCAGTCCGCTACCTAATTGCGAAGGGGCCAATTGCGCCAGTCGAACGGCTCATCGTCTTCCGACGCCGGCAGCCCTAGCGCCCACGCGACGAAATGCGAGGTCAAGCCGTCCGTGCCAAGCTCGGCAATCAACTGAACGGCTTCCTTCCGGTCGATTTCGTCCTGCTCCTCGAGCGAGGGTCGTCCTGGGCGCGGCCGCTCGCCTATCGCTTGCCTCGCAGTTGTTCATATTCTTCCTGTGCCTCGGCTCGGCGCGCATCGATATAGGCGGCCAGATCCACGACATGGACGCCCTTCGCGGCTTTCTGCGAGCTCTCTATGCGAATGACCGGCAGCGCGATTTCCCCGATGCCCACCTTGTGCAGCAGCTTTTCCGGCGTAAGGTGCGAGAAGTAGTCCCGGCACACCACGTCGAGCGGCACGATCGACGTTGCGCCGTATTGCGCTAGCAGTAGGAAGACCGTGTTCACCTCGGTTGGAGCGCGCGGCGCCGGCTGATTGCGCATCGGAGGAGTGCCGGGTTTTGATGTTGAGGTGCCGCGGCGACCGCTATCTGGAACGGGGGCAGCCCCCGAACGTGTCTCCGACCGAACGTGGCCGATGCCTGTGAAAGCCTCGACGCTCTCGGCGGAGATGCGGCTACCCGCCTGGCCGACCTTCACGAGTCGAAGCTTGCCAGCCGCGACCATCCGGTACACGGTCGCGCGCGAGATTCCCAACTGCGACATCACCTCGCTGATCCGGTAGAGCTTCGGAAGTTGGGTCATAGCTAGGCCATAGGTGTCGAAAACGGGGCAGAGGGCGGCTGACGACGGACGGTCCCTGCACTTAAGCATTGGCCGGCGCGCTTATTGTGCTTGTCGCCGCCGCGCGTGGGCGCTGCCCGACTGGTTCGGGGCAAGGCCGGCGTCGCCATCGACCACGCGAGCTGGGCGGCCACGATCCCCATTGCCTTCCTCGTGGCCTCGACCTTCGGGCCCGATCGCCTGGCTCATCGCTGCATGGTGCCTCGTGGCGAGTGCTGTCGTGCTGGGCGCGTCGCCCGCGCGCGCGGGCTGCGCCGGTGTTGCGGGCGCGCTCACGCTCTCGTCAACGTGGAGCTGGCCGCCGCCGAGAGTGTCGGCATGATGGGCGCTGCCGCCGTAGTAATCGCGACCGCAGCGGGAAGGCGCGTCGATGGCGCCGCGGCGACGCCTCTCAACTGAACTCGGCGCGGACGTTCGTCGGAGGTAGTGGCAAATGAAAGCGATTCGAATCAAGGAGGTTGCCGCGAAGGTTGGCCTGGGGCAGTCAACGCTTTACCGCATGATGGCCGATGGCACCTTTCCTAAACCGTTCCACTTCGTGCCCGGCAGAATTGCATGGGTCGAGAGCGACATTGACGAGTGGTTGGCCGGCAGAGTGCGCGGCGGCATATCGGAGGCGGACGCGACGCACGCCACGGAGGAGCCGCCAGCGGCCGCGGGGCAACGCATCTTGTCGGTCACTGACGGGGCGCGCGAAGCGGCACCGCGGTCACTTGACCTGATCGAGCGTAACGACATTGAGGCGCTGGCGCGACGGATCGCTGCGTGGCTGTCGCCACACGCGCTTTGGGATCTCGCCGAAGTGGCGGCATACCTGCACTGCAGCGTGCATTACACGCGGGAGGCGATCATCTTGCAGGATGACTTCCCGCGTCGTATTCGTATTCCATCGGGAGGCGGCGCATCCGAGCGTGTCCGAGGGCTCTGGCGCTCGAAGGAAGTAATCGCGTGGGCGGAATCTCACGCCGAATAGAGGGAGAGCGACTGGCGTTGGTCTCTTGGTACTTACGCTTGACCGGCGCGGGCGATTGATTGAAATCGCCCAGTAGACCCAGTGACACAGTCGCCCTCAGATCGAGATCCTACGCCGGACGGTGGCGCCACGCACCGGCCCTCATACCTGATGCCTCACAACCCCTCGCGTGGGACAGACGAAATGCCGATCGAAATCCTATCGCCCGAGAAGCTCCAAGAAATCACTGGGAAGAGACGTTACTCAGCCCAGATTGCCTGGTGCAAAGAGAGCTTTGGCATCGTGCCGGCGCGTCGTCCCGATGGCTCCATCGTGATGATGCAGTCGGTATTTGAGGCACTCTTGATGAAGAAGATGGGTCTGGGGGCGCCATTGCCTAAGGCGAACGAGATCGAGAGGCCCAAGCTCCGCCCCCGCATTGCCTGATCGACGCTAGGCATTTCCGGTCGGAGGGAACGCGTGGAAAAATTCGGTGACTTGGCTAGACGCCTTCGCGTACGCATGACTCGCAGCACGAACCGGGAGAATTCCCTCGACTGCAGGGCCGCGGACGCCATTAACCAACTCCAGGCAAATAATGAGGCTTTGGAGGCCGAGAATCGGCGTCTTGAGGCTGAAAACCGGACCTTGCGCGAGGGAAAACTGGTGCCAGCGGCCGAAGCAGAACAGCAGGTCGAAGCCCAGGATGCGCTCCTGGCTCTTGCTCCTGCACTCGGTCTGCGCAAGGTAGCCGAGTTGCTCGGCGTTTCCTACACCACGGTTTACGTCCATAAGGAAAAGCTGGGCTTCTTCCAGGTCGGCAATCAGTGGCGCGTGTGGCCGGAAAAATTGAAGGAGATGACGTCGGGTTCCCCCCCCCAGCCGGCCGGCCTCCGCTGAGTCACCGTCTCGCCGGCAAGCTGTGGCGGCGCATACTCCGGTGCCCCAATTGCCGCTGTCGGCTCGCCAGGCGGCGGCCGAGTTCGAGAAGCTTTTGGCGGAGCACCGCAGTGGGCGGGCTAAGCGCCGCGCGTCAAAATGAAGTAGGGGGCTTGACTGCGTGCTCGTGCCGCAGGCATCATCATCTTGCCGTTGAAACAGCAGCGGCCGGGTTTGGCGACCTGACATGCTCTCTGGCGCAAGTAAGCCGCGCCGTCGTTCGACCCGCGGCTTTTCTATTTGCGTCTGCCTTTGCATGCCTTCAATGGGCGGGCCTGGGTGGGGAGACCTTCGGGTCTGCCGGTATCCAGAGACGCCGGTTCGCCAACCCCGCTCAGTGCCCGCTCACCCCGTTTGGCGACGGGGGCGGGTTACCCAACCTGTCTCTGGAGGCCGCACCATGCGCCAAGCCCTCGCTCGTCCCGAGCAAACCGAATCCCCCCTTGAAATCATCCGCGCCGCGCTGCGCGACGCTGCAACGGCGCCGACTGTGTTCGATGCGCTCGACGCCTGCGGCGAAGCGTTGCGTCGTCTCGCCGAGATCGCCAGCGCGGGGGTGGCGCGATGATCTCTGAAAACTTCCTCGACGACCGCTTTTCGATCTTCACCGATGCGGCGATCGAAGCGTCCGGCCGCGGCGCGTTCGTTCGTGCAGAGCCGTTTCTCCATGAGATCGACCGCGCTTTCCTCGTGACCCGCGGTATGCGCGAGATCATGAACATCACGCGCGCCAACCTGATTCGCGAAACCGTCTATTGCGCTGGTTCGAATGCCGGCCTTGAGCCGCCTCTCAATCGCGCTTCGATCGAGGCCCTGCTTGGCCTCGGCGTGGCTGTTTCCGAGATGTTCGAAGAGAGCCTTGAAGACACGGCGGCGTGGGTCGAGAGGCAGGCGGATAGTGCCGGCGAGACGGGCGCGAAGCGCAGCGATGGCTGAGCGCGATACGGCATAATCGTTTCAACCGCGCCTAGCCCGACGGGGCGAAAACCGGGCTCCCTTACCCGGTCGGCGCGGCCCAACATAAGGGGTTTTGCGTGAGGGCGCAATCTATGGGTGCTGAAGGCCCACGTTCATTCTCGGAAATCATCGCGGCGAAGCGAGCCGAGTTCATCAGCTATCGCGAGGCAGTAACCAAGCTTGCGGAATATTGTGGCGATTCTCTGGCGGCAGTTGCAGAGGGCTTGAAGCAACACGATATTCAGATGCTCAACGGCGCGTTTCTGGAGGGCTCTGAACGCTCGGTTGTCTTGGTACACAGTTGTACCGCGCTAAACGGCCTTCTGGATGAAACCATAAAAACAGGTGAAATTCCTGACTCTGTGTCGTTTTGGGACGAGCCGAACGCGACTGCGGATGGCGATGGCTGGATTCGGAAAAGGTTCATCGAGTTGTTGCGCGCCGTAGACCTTCCATGCCCAGAGTCTCTTGAAACGCCGGGGATGGCCGAAGCTATTGGAGTCGTCAAGCCACCTGCCGAGGTCGCCGCTGCGCGTTGGGCAACAGCACTGCGTGGTATGTCTTCGTTCCATCTGTGGGAGGCGGCGAGTGTGCTCGCGGGCATTGATCCATATGAGCCGGATTGGGGTACTGCGCCGGAAGAGGACGCGGAGATTCGCCGATGCAAGCGTTTGCTAGTCTCGGCGATAGATGCCGGCGAACTCCCAAACAACACGTGGGGGAGCACACGGGATGAACAGGAAATTCCGCACGCTTCACTTCGAGCGTGGTGCCGCGAAAATGGGTACGACTGGCCGATTCCTCAGCGGGGCTCGCTGGCGACAATCGGCGTCGAAGACCCGGCCGAGATCGATCGACTGAGGGCTGTCGAAATGGAATCCGTTGAGCTAAGACGGCATCTTGATGCCGCTATCGCGAGTCTCGCGGATGCTAACGCACGGCTCGCCAAACTGGATCCGAGTACCGATGTTCTGGCCGAGATGCGCGCCTTGCAGGACGAGATTAACCGTTTGAAGGGACTTGCGCCGCCGCGCCCGGAATTCCTGATTCCCATTGTCGTCGCGGTACAAAAGCAATTTTGGGCCGATTGGGACGAGAGCAAACCGAGGCCGAAGGCAGAGGAAGAGATCCAGCCTTGGATTAGATCGAACTTCCCGCAAATCTCGGACAGCAACGCTCTGGTGCAAGCGGTTGAGAAGGTTGCCTGTCCATTCAACAGGAATCCCGCCGCTAAAAAATGACCCTAACGGCCTCCGTAAAACCACCCTGAGGCCGACGGTAGCGGCTCGAAAAAAGTACAACCCTAAGGGTTCCCTGCGCATTGCTGGGCGTGGATTTGAGCAACGCAGAGGGTCCAGAAATGGTGTCAACCCTTAGCCCTTTGGGTGTTGCCCTGAGGGTGGGCTAAGCCATCACCATTCGTTCACCAATCCCCACCAAGAACGGTGAACGAATGAAGAACACTACTGCCGCCCCCGTCGTTTCCCCCTCCATCGACACGGCGCCGCCGCCGACCCTCCCAGCGATCGGTCTCTCCACGTGGGCGCAGATCGACCCGTTCCTTCCAATCGGGCGCGAAACGTGGCGCAAGCTCGTGCGAGCAGGAAAAGCACCACAGCCGATCCGCTTGTCGCTCACGTGTGTCGCCTACCGTAACGAAGAAGTCCACAAGTACCTTGCCGATCCGCTCGGCTATCGCGCATGAGGGATTGCCTCATGAGAACGAAGGCGGATCGAGCATCCCCGTCCAATGCTCGTAGGCGATTCGGCGGCCCCGGCGCCGCGCCGGTCGGTTTCCATGTAGTGCGCGGCCCTTGGGTTGTCCAGAAGGATCTGACCTGGCCTGCTGTCGCATGGAACGATGGCCGCTGCTGGGCCTACCTGCACGACATGACGCCATCGGCTGTCCAGCACGTCCTCGAATGTTTGCGTGAGGCCGAGCTGGACCGCTGCCAGCCGCATGGCTTGCTCACGGGGTGGTGATATGAGCGCGAAAACCATGGCGGCCACGCCTGAAGCGCCCGCACTGACGAAGGCGCGCTATCGAAAAATCGAGGTGCGCATGTGGGGCGACGAGAAATTCCGCGCGCTGTCTCCCATTCAACCGTCTGCGCAGGCTCTCTGGATCTTCCTGCTCACTGGCCCGCACACAGGCCCGATTCCCGGGCTTTTCCGGTCGGGCCGGGCGGCAATGGCGGAAGAACTCAGCTGGGATCTGGAAGCCTTCGAGGAAGCCTTCCGGGAAGCCTTTCAGCAAGGGATGGTGAAAGCCGACTGGAAAGCGAAAGTCGTGTGGATTCCCAACGCCATCAAGTGCAATCGGCCCGAGTCCCCGAACGTCATCCGCTCGTGGGCAAGCGAGTGGGTGCTGATCCCTGAGTGCGACCTCAAACGAGAGGCCTATGAATCGCTGCGAGCCAATATCCACGGGCTTGGAGAGGCTTACGGAAAGGCTTTCGATGAGGCTTTTGGGAAGCCTTCCGGGAAGGCTTCCGCAAAGCCTAGCGGGAAGACATGCGGGAATCAGGAACAGGAACAGGAGCAGGAGCAGGAGCAGGAGAAAAGCATGGCGGCTAACGCCGCTGTCGACAACGGCGCTGGCGCGCCTTCCGTCGACCTGCTTGGAGCAGCGATCGGAAAGATCGAGCCAGAAGCAGGAGGCGCGGGCGTTACACAACTTCTTTGCCCAGCGGATCGCCTCATTCGCGCCTATCACGAGCTGATGCCAGACAACCCACGAGTCAAGGTGCTGAATGACGCCAGGCGACGGAGCATTACCGCCCGGTGGCGTGAGGCGGCGCGGCTCAGTTGCAAGCCGTTCGGCTATAGCACGGTCGCTGATGGTGTCGCGGCGTGGCGCGCATTCTTCGAGGTCTGCGCACAGTCCGAATTCCTGACGGGTAAGTCGAAGCCACAGCCTGGCAAGCCACCGTTCGTCGCCGACATCGACTTCCTGATGTCGCCTACGGGCTTCTCGAAGTGCCTTGAGAACAAATATCACAGGGACGCAGCATGAACGCACCTCACGAACTTGATGACCTCGGCGTGCGCGTGCCGCCAGCCGCGATCGAGATGGAGCAATCCGTGTTGGGCGCGCTGCTGCTCGATAACGACGCCATCGACCGCCTCGGCGATTTGCGAGCGGAGCATTTCTATCGCTACGAGCATCGCCTCATCTTCGAAACGATTCAGAAAATGGTGATGGCCGCGCGCTCGGCCGACGTGATGACGGTCTTCGAGTGGATGCAGTCGGCCGGGACGCTCGATCGCGCCGGCGGCTTGCCGTACCTGAACGCGCTGGCGGGCAACGTGCCGGGCTCCGCGAACATCGCGCGCTACGCGCAGATCGTCGTGGACCGATGGAAGCTGCGTGGCGTGCTGGCGGCGCTCGATGAGGTGGGCGCGATGGTCCACAACCGCAACGGCCGGGAAGTCGACGAGATCATCGCCGAGGCGCAGACGCGGCTCGAATCGCTCGCCGACGCTGCTGTGCAGGCGCCGCAATTGGCGGCGGCCAGCCTCGCCGAACTCGTCACAGAACTGGACGCCCAGTTTCACGGCGAGCCCTCTCGCGCGACGATCGTTCAGACCGGATTCACGGACGTTGACCAGAAGCTTGATGGCGGGATGCGCGGTGGTGATCTGGTTGTTGTTGCGGGGCGCCCATCAATGGGCAAGACGGCGTTCTCGATGGGAATTGCCGACCACGTCGCCGGGCACGTCGGCCCGACGCTGGTGTTTTCGATGGAGATGCCGACCACGCAGCTCAACATGCGGCTGCTGGCTCGCGCCGGAAACCTGCCGATCGCGAAGCTGAAGGACGGATCGAAGATGGTGGACGGGGACTGGCCGCATCTGACACGGGCAGTCGAGCACATGACGGACTTGCCGCAGTACGTTGACGAGTCCGGCAGCGTCTCGCTTCCCGACATCGTTAGCCGTGCCCGCGCGCTGAAGCGCCGGGAAGGCCTCTCGCTGATCGTCGTCGACTACCTGGGCCTCGTGAAGCTCGGCAAGGAAGAGCGCCACGACCTACAGATCGCCGCGGTGACTCGCGGGCTCAAGGAGCTGGCGAAGCAGCTCGACGTGCCGGTGGTGCTGCTGTGTCAGTTGAGTCGCGGCGTTGAAAACCGGCCGAACAAGCGCCCCCAGATGTCCGACCTGCGCGACTCCGGGGCGATCGAACAGGACGCCGACGTGATCCTTTTCCTCTACCGGGACGAGGTCTACAACCCGGACACGGCGGACAAGGGAGTCGCGGAGGTGATCTTTGCCAAACAGCGAAACGGCTCGCTCGGAAAAGTGGGGCTGGCATTTTTCGGCGACCGCGCGAAGTTTGCGGATCTCGATGCGGGACGTCTGTTCGGCGGGCATGAGCCGAAGCCCGCAAGGGCGCGCGGCTTCGACTAGCGGCGGATGAGTAGGAAGGTGGGCTTTGAATTGCCAATCGAAAGAGGACTGGAAATGACCGAGAAAATTCTTGATAGAGGTGGGGCCGACGAGTCCGCGTTGGCTCCGAGCGGAGGAGTCCGGCGCGAAAAAATCGAGGCGCTTGAGCGCGAAATCCAGAAACTGCCACAGGTGGACTGCCCCGTATGGCATTACTTCGCCCCAGGCCTTTACGCGCGCAAGATGCTCATTCGGAAGGGGACTGCGCTCACTGGCGCCGTGCATAAGACAGAACACCTGTGCCTCATTTCGGGCGACATCACGGTGACGACGGACGAGGGCGTGAAGCGAATTACCGATGCACATGCTGTTCTATCGTCGAAGCCAGGCGCAAAGCGCGCAGGCTACGCATACGAGGACACATATTGGACGACTGTGCACGCAACCTGTGAAACGGATCTGGACAGGCTCGTATCTGAGCTGACCGAATCACAGAGTTCCGAACTGCTGGGTGGAATCGACAACTTGCAGGCGATTAATAACCGGTTGGAGGGCAAATCATGAGCTTCGGAATTACAGCAGCTGTTGTCGGTGGCGTCGGCTCGATCGTCGGTGGCGTTATCGGTGGTAATGCATCCAAGAGCGCGGCAGAGACGCAGGCGAATGCAGCGAACTATGCCGCCGACCTGCAAAAGCAGGCGATCGACCAGGAGCGGCAGGATCTCCAGCCGTTCACGAATCTGGGCACGTCGTCGATCAATCCATTGTTGAGCGCGCTTGGTTACAACGTCACGCAGAACGACGACGGAACCTATACGTTCAACGGCACGAACGCATCGAATCCGCTTCAGCAGACATTCAATTACGCCGGTTTCACGGCTCCGACGGCCGCTGAAGCCGCCGCCACGCCCGGCTATCAGTTCACGCTTCAGAATGGCCTCAAGGCGGCGCAAAACAGCGCATCGGCGCGCGGGCTCGGCTCGTCGGGAGCGGCACTGAAGGGTGCATCGGCGTACGCGACTGGCCTCGCGGATAGCACCTACAACGACGTCTACAACCGCGATCTCTCGACCTATACGACAAACCGCAATAACGCGGCGAACAATTTCGCGACGAACTACAGCTCGGCCTCGGACAACGCGAACCGGCTGCTCGGGCTCGTGAACCTCGGCCAGAACTCGGCGGCGATGCAGGGTGCCACGGGCGTGTCTGGATCGAATAGCGTCGCGAATACACTCACGTCGGGCGCTGCGGCGCAAGCTGCCGGCACGGTGGGTAGCGCGAACGCCATTACGGGCGGCCTTTCGTCTGCGCTGAACGGCGGCACAAATGCGCTGCTGCTCAACAGTCTGCTGGGTAAGGGGGCGACCGCGACCGACGCGTGGGGTAGCTCGTATGGCGCGGTCAATGCCAACAATCCGAGCGGTTACAACATCGGCAGCAACCAATACGGCTTCACTGCGGGGTAACCATGGCACTCGATCCTTCGATCTCACTTCAGACGCAGCCGGTTCAGATCCAGAACCCGCTCACGCAATATGCCAACGTTGCGGCAATCCAGAATGCGCAGCAGCAGAACGCGCTGACCGGCCTTGCCATTCAGAAGGCACAGCGCGATCAGTCTCAGGCCGATGTGCTCAACTCTGCATTCAAGGCACCGGGTGCTGTGAATGCAGATGGTTCGCTCAATTCGAACGGCATCCTGACGAATGTCGCGAATGCAGGCGCGGGCTCGGCCATTCCTGCGCTCTCGAAGCAGCTAACCGAAGCCACGACCGCACAGCTCGCACAGCAGAAGGCCCGTATAGAAGGCGCAACCACACAGCTCAATGCGGTCGGCCAAGTGCTGAATGGCGTGCACGATCAGGCATCGTGGGACGCCGCGCGCGTTTGGGCGCACACCAATCTCGGGGCCTCGTCGCTCGACAATGCGCCGGCCGAATACAACCCTGGCCTCGTCGAGCAGGCGAAGAACCAGGCGCTCACCGCACAGCAGGCGCTCGACCAGCACAACAAACAGCTCGATTATGAGCTTCAGACTCGCAATGCCGACGAGACGCAGCGCCACAATCTGGCGACTGAGCAAACCGGAGCGGGGCAATTGGCAGTCGCGCGGGACAACGCGGCGACGAACCGCGGCACGCTGGCGGTCGCGCAGCAGAACGCCAACCGCCAGCAGCAGACCGCGACGCAGGCGAACCAGCAACAGCAAGCCGTATTGCAAGGCGGCCTCGCTACTTACGACCAGGCGCTCCACACGCTTGACGGCTTGGAGAAGAGCCCGGGGCTGTCGAAGGCCGTTGGCTTCGCATCCAGCTTTCCGACGTTGGGCGGCACAGACGCGGCTAATTTCGAGGCCCAGCTCGACACGTTCCGGGCGCAGAATTTCCTGCCGATGGTGGCGAATCTGAAAGGCATGGGCGCTCTCTCGGATGCTGAAGGCAAGAAGCTCACGGACGCTGTCGGCGCGCTGAGCACGAAGCAAAGCGAACCTGCGTTCCGTGCGTCGCTGGCCGGAATCAAGGACACCCTGATGCAAGCTCGCGCGCGTCTCGCGGGCCAGCTCGGCACAGTCGCGCCGGGCGTTTCGACGGCACCCGCCAATCCCGTGGGTTCCGCAGTCACGGCTGGTACCGTCAAGCAGGCCGGCGGGAAGTCCTATCGGTTCGATGGCCACGGCTGGACGGAGGTGCAATGATGTCGAACTACGTCACCGATCCCTCGATTCTTGCGCAGCTCAATGGGGGCGCCGCCGCGCCGGCGAGCACCACTCCGGCTTCGTTCGCGGCGCAGTACGGCGACCTCGCGCAGGCGGTCGGGCAAAAGCTGGGCGTTGACCCGAGCCTGATCCTTGGTCACCTCGGGCTCGAAACCGCCTGGGGCAAATCCGTTGTGCCCGGAACGAACAACCTCGGGAACATCAAGGATTTCTCGGGCAGCGGCGTGGCCGCGCGCGACAACCAGACGGGGTCGACGGACCGCTACCGCACGTATGCCGATCCGCAGGCCTTCGCCGATGACTATGCCGGGCTGCTCGCGCGCAAGTATCCGGGCGTCGTCGGCGCAGGCTCGGATGTCCAAAAGTTTACGAGCGGGCTTTCGGGCTATGCGGAGGACCCGCAGTATGCCTCGAAGGTCGCGGGCGCCACAGCGGCCGTAAAAAGGGCCTCTCCGGGCTTTCTCGCTCGCGTGGGTGATGCGGTTGCTAGTGCCGTCTCGGGGAGCTCGAACGCAGCGGAGCCATCGCGCTACGTCACCGCCCCCGCGTTGCTCGCTCAGCTTAATGGCACGTCCACCAGCCAGACGAGTGCTATGTCTAGCGCCGGAGGTCCGTCTGCGCCGAACTATGTGACCGATCCTGCGTTGCTCGCGGAACTCAATGGCTCGTCGCCGAGCAGTTCGCCGGAGCCGGAGCACACGGCATTGCAGCAGCTTGGCGATGCCGCCAGCGCGTTCGGCCACCATGTGATGGCGCCGCTTCACGGCGGCGCGCAGCTCGTGGAGCATGGCGCGAATGCTGTTGTGCAGGCAGTCGCACCGAACACGGCGTTCGCGCGGTCTGTCCAGGGCACCGTGGCCGCTGACGACGCTGCGCTTGCCAAATGGGAGCGCGATTATCAGCAATCCACGCCGGATAACGCAGGCTCGTACGCGGGCGCGGTCGCCGGTGAAATCGCACCAGTTCTCGTGGCTGGCGGCGCGCGCGCGGTGCAGGCCGGCGCTGATGTGGCTTCGGGACTCGCAGCGCGCCTGGGGCTCACGGGCGCGCCGGCGTCGGTCGCGACGATGGCTGGAAGGGCAGCAGGAAGCGCCGCCGTGGGCGCTGGATACGGCGCCGCTCAACCCGTACTGGGTGACGGCGGGTACTGGGGCGACAAGGGCACCCAAGCTGGCATCGGTGCAGCGGCGGGCGCCGCGGCTCCGGTCGCTGGCGCAGCCGCCCGCCTGGCCGGAAGCTACGCGGGCAATGTGGTCGGCTCGCTGGCGGCTCCCTTCACGGGCGCGGGCCAACGGCAAATTGCGGAGAACACGCTGCTGCGTTTTGCTCGAGGTGGGCCAACTGCGGTAAATGGCGCGCAGATCGTCCCCGGCTCGGAGCCGACCCTTGCGGAAGCAACGGCTAATCCGGGCATCGCGACACTGCAGCGCACGGTGCGCGATCTCGAGCCAAATCCCTTTGTCGCGCGGGAACAGCAGAATGCGGCCGCACGAACGGAGGCGCTTGCCGACGTCACTGGCACCGCAGGGGATCTGGAGGCAGCGCGCGCCGCGCGCTCCGCCGATGCCTCCGACAACTACCTTGCAACGAACGTAGGCATCCCCACGTCGGACACAGCCTACGCCGCGCTGAAGCAGTACCCGGCATTCCAGAAGGCGATGAAGGATGCCACGCAGATGGCGAAGAACGCCGGCGTGCGGTCCATCGAGACGGACGTGCCGCGTAACCAGTCTATGGGTGGCGCCGTCGGTCAGTTGCCGCCGGAAACGTATGTGTCCGGGCGCGGCCTCCAGTGGATCAAGCAGTCGCTCGACGACCAGATTAATTCCCAGCTTCGCGCCGGCAACAGCAGCATGGCGCGCAACATCCTCGGCGCGAAGGAGCAACTGCTTGGCCTGATGGACAACAACATCGAGGGCTACGCGGCCGCGCGACAGCAGTACGCGCAACAGTCCGGCTCGATCGATGCGGTGCAATATTTGCAGGGGCTCAACCTGACAGATGCGGCCGGGAACGTCACGCTCGCCAAGGTGCAGAACGCGCTGCGCGGATTGCAGAAGCAGCAGGCGCAGGCCGGCGTCAATGCAGCCAAGTCGGTAACACCGGCGCAGATCGGCGTTCTGACGCAGATACGTGACGACCTGCTGCGCGCGTCGAACGTCGGGCTCGGTCGCTCGGCCAGCGGGACCAGCACCGCGCAGAATCTCGCCTTTCAGAACATTCTGTCGTCGATGCTTCCCGGGCGTGTGGGAGCTGCGGTCGGGAGCATTGGCCCATCGGGCCTCGGCTCAGCAGTGGGAGGCGCGCTCGGATTCGGAGTCGGCGGCTTGCCTGGCGCCGCGGTCGGTGCTTCGGCGGGAGGCTTCATCGGCCGCGCGGCTGGCGGTCTGCTACGAGGCCAGAACGACGCCATCCAGAACCAGTTGATGGGCCTGTTACTCGACCCGGCTGCCGGGGGCGCGGCTCTCAACGGTGTGACTGGTCCGACGCAGCAGACGATTCGCAATGCGCTTGTGAACCGGCTCTTGCCATACGGGGTGCCATCCATCACTGGCGCGGCGACGGCTGCGGTTACGCGACCACCCCTGCGCGAAGCCAACTAGGAAGTTGACGGCTACGCAGCCCGCCAAGCCCAGCAATACCTTGTGCAGCAAATCGCCCATTGAAAATCTCCAGGAGGGGAGACCGGCAATCACCAGCCGGTCGCCCAGATTGCAGATGCGCTCAATTGATGCTGTGATGTCGATAGGGAGCCGCAATGAATCGCGGACAAGCACCGCTGGCGACTACTACGCGCGTGCGCGCGCGAGTTCCACGAACCTTCCGCCCGAAAAGGAGGCGTCGCGTGTCGGACCACAGCACTGAAGAATTCGAACGGACATTGACATCGCCCCAACTTCACATGAAACAACTTGCCCCGACACCGGCCACGAAAGTTGACTGGTTCCGCGTGCTGACGGACATATGCCGCGACGGCTACTCGCTTTACGAGCTCGCCCGAGATACCACCATCCCGCGCAGTTCCCTCAATGCCTACAAGAACGGTGCCGAGCCCGCGCACGCCATCGGCATGTGCATCCTCGCTCACTGGTCGATCAAGACTGGCAAGCCCGGCCACGACGCTCCGATCACGAGACGCATGCCTTCGCATATCGTGCGCCACTCGACGTAGCCAAGAGTTTTCTTACACCTACGCGCGCGCACGCGCGTGAGACTCTACGCGCCGCCTGCCGCCGTAAGAGGGATGACCTGCGCCCCCGCCTTGATGCGGTCGAGGTAGTCGGCCCACTTCTGCATCATCGCGCGCCGTTCCTTGATGAATTTCGTGCGGTTGTACGCGCCGCCTAGGTTGTCCGCGACGGTGTGCGCGAGCTGGTGCTCGATGACTTCCGGCTTTTGCTCCAGCTCTTCGTGGAGGATCGTGCGCGCCATTGCTCGGAAGCCGTGTCCGGTGATCTCCGTCCGGGTGTCATAGCCAAGCCGGCGCAGCGCGGCATTGACCGTCGCCTCGCTCATCGGGCGCTTGCGATCGCGCACGCCAGGGAAGACATAGCGGCCCGCGCCCGTCAACGCGTGCAACTCGCGCAGGATGGCGACGGCTTGGGCGGCGAGCGGCACCAGATGCTCCGTCTTCGTCTTGCTGACGTGGTAGCGCCATTCTCCCTTGTCCAGATCGAACTCCGTCCATTCGGCCCGCCGCAGCTCGCCGGGGCGGACGAACAGCATGGGCGCCAGCCTGAGGGCGCACAGCACCGGAAACGTCCCGGTGAAGCCATCGAACGCGCGCAGCATTTCGCCCACCTTCGCCGGCTCGGTGATCGAGGCGAAGTGCGTCGTCTGTGCTGGCGGAATCGCGCCTTGCAGGTCGCGCGCCGGATCAGTCTTGCAAAAACCTTCCTTGATCCCGTAGCGGAACACACGGCTGATCTCTCCGCGCAGGCGGTGGGCTGTGAAGCGCGCGCCGCGGCTGTCCACGCGCTTAAGCGCGTCGAGGATCTCGGGGGCGTCAATCTCCGCGATAGGCCGCTTGCCGAGCCATGGGAAGGCATCGTTCTTGAAGCGCGCCAGCGTCTTGTCGTACTGTGCCGGCTCGACGTAGGGGCGTCGCTCGTCCATCCATGCGAGGGCGACGGCTTCGAACGAGTTGGCAGCCGCCAGCTTTGCCGCACGCTTGTCTGCCTTCTTCGCTTCGCCCGGGTCCGTGCCGGCCGCCAGCTTCTCGCGCGCGGCGTCGCGGCGCTTGCGCGCTTCGACCAGTGAGACTTCGGGATAGGTGCCGAGCGCGAGGCTCTTCTCCTTGCCGCTGATCCTGTACTTGAGCACCCAGCGTTTGCCGCCAGCGGGCGTGACGAGAAGGAACAGACCGCCAGCATCGAACAGCTTTTGCTGTTTCTCCGCGGGCTTGGTGTTGCGGATCGCAAGGTCGGTGAGAGCCATGGAGTGCTCCGGCAGCATTCGCGGGGGTGTTTTCGGGGGTCTTTTTCACCACCGATTTGTCCGAATGCTGGACAACCCCCGGAAGAACCCCCGCTTGGGGGTTGTTGGCGCTGGTGAAAGCTGGGAGTAGTTTGCAACAAAAAACCCCGCGAGACTAGGTCTGGCGGGGTTCTTTGGGGGAACGTTGTGAACGTTCGGATATTCTTTGGTGCCTCGGGCCGGAATCGAACCGGCACTCCTTTCGGAACCGGATTTTGAGTCCGGCGCGTCTACCAATTTCACCACCGAGGCGTACATCATTGCCCAAACGCCAGTAAGCGAACGTTCGGAGTAGCCGCAAATTATGACGTAAATTGCCTGCCGAGGCAACCACGCACCGGCCGGTCAGATCGTTCGCGAAAAGCGCTCCGCCTGCTGCGCGCCAAGGTAGCGGTCGAAGACCATCGCGATGTTGCGCACCAACATGCGCCCGGCCGGCAGCACTTCGAGCCGGTCGGTGCTGCGTGCCACGAGCCCGTCGCGTTCGAATTCGCGCAGACGTTCGAGTTCGGCGGCAAAGGCTGCCGGGAAGCGCACGCCGTAGGCCGCTTCGAACTCGTCGTAGCGCAGTTCCAGATTGCACATGAGTTCCGTGATGATGTCGCGGCGCAGGCGGTCGTCGGCGGTGAGCCGCACGCCTTTCGTGATGGCCAGCTTTCCTGCGCCGATTGCCGTGCCGTAGCCGATCAGGTCTTTGGCGTTTTGCGCATAGACGTCGCCGACCTTGCCGATGGCCGACGCGCCGAAGCCGATCAGGTCGCAATCGGCGCGCGTGCTGTAACCCTGGAAATTGCGGTGCAGCGTGCGTTGCGCCTGGGCGCGCGCGAGTTCGTCGGTGGGCAGCGCGAAATGGTCCATGCCGATGTAGACGTAGCCGGCCTCGGTCAACTGCTCGATTACGAGCTGCAGCAACGCGAGGCGCGTGGCCGGCGTGGGCAGTGCGTCGGCGGCCATCTGACGCTGCATCTTGAACAGATGCGGCATGTGCGCGTAGCCGAATACCGAGATGCGGTCGGGCGCGAGCAGCAGCATCGTTTCGAGGGTCCGGCGAAAGGTTTTGACGTTCTGATGCGGCAGGCCGTAGATCAAATCCACGCTGACCGATTCGAAGCCGTTCGCACGCGCGGCGTTCATGACGTCGACGGTCAACTCGAGCGGCTGGATGCGATTGACCGCCTGCTGCACGACCGGGTCGAAGTCCTGGACGCCGAGGCTCAGCCGGTTGAAGCCGAGCGAGCGCAGATGCGCGATGGTCTGCGCCGTGGCTTCGCGCGGGTCGATCTCGATCGAGTACTCGCCTTCGTCGTCGGGCCGCAGCGCGAAATGGTCGCGCGTGGCGGCCATGAGCGCGCTCATCTCGTCGAGTGAGAGGAAGGTCGGCGTGCCGCCGCCCCAATGCAACTGCGAAACCGGCCGCTTCGTGTCGAACAGCGCGGCCTGCAGCTCCAGTTCGCGGATCATCTGTTCGAGATACGGCTTGGCGCGCGCCCGGTTCTTCGTGATGACCTTGTTGCAGCCGCAATAGAAACAGACGGTGTCGCAAAATGGGATGTGGAAGTACAGCGAGAGGTCGGTTTCGCTTGCGCCCGGATCGGCGGCGGCGCGGCAATAGTCGGCGGGATCGAAGTCGTCGCGGAACTGCAGGGCGGTGGGATAGGACGTGTAGCGCGGGCCGTTGGCGCCGTATTTGGCGAGCAGGTCGGGGCGAAAGAGCAGGTCAGCGTCGCTCATGCAAGGCTCTCGTGGAAAAGCGGCGCCTGGGCAGGCAGCAGCGTCCGGCGCCGCCGTCGGCTGCGCGCAGGTGGCGTGTCCTACAGCGCCAGAAGTACAAAGTGTAAGAGGGCGTCCGAACCCGCGATTGTGTAAAAAGGTCGCATGCGGCGATGGCACAATGCGTCTGGTTCCCCGCGGCGTTCATGGCCGCGCGCGGCGGACATGTTTTTTTAGATTCATCCCGAATTTTCATTCCGAGTGTCAGGAAACCGAAGTGAGCGCCGTTTTTTCATCCGATGTCTCAGCCCCTGCTTGCCGCCCCGGGTGCGGCGCGTGCTGCATCGCGCCGTCCATCACGACCCCCATCCCGGGCATGGCCGATGGAAAGCCCGCGGGCGTGCGATGCGTGCAACTCACCGCCGACAATCGCTGCAAACTGTTCGGTGATCCGCGCCGGCCGGCCGTTTGCGGCAATCTGGTCCCGTCCATCGAAATGTGCGGTGAAAATCGCGGCGCGGCCATCTCGTGGCTAGCGCGGCTTGAAATGCTGACTTCACCTTGACGGCGCAGATTCGAGGCAACTGACAATGACTCCGGCAACGGTTGAAGCAACCAGGCTCGTGGCGACCAGACACGATGCAGGCGACTTTCCGCGCTCGCTTCCGAAACCCGGGTTTCTTCCTCGAATCAAAAAGATTTCTCAGAAGCGCCCTGCCTTATGGTTATTGCCTGGCGAATCCAGCTGGCAACCCTTTCCGTGTATTGCATGGCGGGCTTTTCAATGCAATTAAACGTTGTAAAACTAATCAGGATCAGCACGGGGGTCGTCAATGAAATTGAAGTCCAGTATTCCACGGGGGATAGTAATCTTGCGTTATAGTTGCCAATAATGAAATGGAAAAGCGTAAATAAAACAAGTCCATGCAAAAGATATATGCTGTAAGCCATCTCTCCCAGCATGCGGGAGAGCGGGTTGGTCAGTGTGCCGAACAATGTGGCGCCTCCTGCGATCAAAGCAAAGCCAACGGAGAGGAGAACGAGCGGGATGCGGGAATAAGTTGTCGGGAATAAAATCAGTGCCGAGAATACAACGGCGATCGCGATGAGCGAGGATATTCTTCTTTCGGCAATTTGGCGGAACCAGATTCGGCGAACGAGCAGCGCTACAAGAATTCCGCTAAAAAATGGCGCCACAAATATCGGCAGCGCGTGAATCTTTATAAAGCACAACGTGCCGGCGAATCCAATCGCCAGAATGGGAAACGGCGGTATGGCGCCGATCAAGATCGACAACAAAGGCAGGCAAAGATAGAAAGCCCATTCATAGGCAAGCGTCCATGGCACTCCGGCCAAAATGAGCTTCGTGCTTTCCACTCCGTTTAGATCTGGTTCTCCGAGGACCGTAAATCCTATCCATTTCAATGCATTGATCGCCAATGTGACAGGTGAGTCGATGAGCGCGAATCCCGAAACCGCCGCGACCGATATAAAAAGCAGCGCCATTGCGAACGCGTATAGAGGTGCAAGCCGCAAAAATCGGGAGACATAGAGCCTTATCCAGTCCATCCCTTTTGTTTTTGCGTCAATTATTTTGGTCGCAAACAGAAAGCCGGTAATCATGAAAAACAGGGCTACGCCGGCTCTTCCAATATTGGCGAAGAAGTTCGACGGAGGGGATTCGAACGCGGAAGTCCTGAGGTAAAAATACCATATACAGGAATGGTGTAAGAAAACAAGAAGCGCCAGATATCCTCTCAATCCGTCAATAGTTGCGAATCGCCCTTGCGTATCGGGTGCGCCGAATTGACGAATCAATACTTTGGCTGTAGCCAGTGCGAGAAGCAGGGCTACGATAACCGAAACAGGATTAGTAGGGCTTATCATTTTATCCGGTTCGACCTGTAACAGGAGCTGCAGACGCAGGGCCAAAACCAGCATACCCGCGTTCCCCGGTAAAGAGTCGAGGAGATGAACCGAAGTGTTGGCGAGCGCTCATTGGCCTGTACTTGATCCAGAGGCAGGGGCGGCCGCGCCCCGGGATGTGCGCTGAATCGCGCGCAACATGTCAGCGCCCGCCGGGATGCGCCAGAATGACGGCGGCGCGCAGATATTGGCGCAAACCGCCGACCAGACCCGGCCAAACAAGGAGATTTCGCATGATCCACCACGCAACGCGCGTTTCCCGGCGCGCCTTCCTGCTCGCGGCCTGTGCCGCGACGGGTACGGCCATGTCGCTGGGCGCGTGTGCGACGGGGATATTCCCGTTCATTCCCGACCACTACACGTTTTCGCAGCAGCAGGTGCAGGACGCGGTACAGCGCAAGTTTCCGTATCGCCGCTCGATGCAGCAAATCTTCGACGTCTCGCTCACGAACCCCGTCGTGACGCTGCAGCCCGATCGCAACCGCGTGGCGGTGCGGCTCGACGCGCACCTCGAAAGCCCGCTCATGCAGCAGCCCGTGAGCGGTGCGTTTACGGTCTCGAGCGAGCTTGCCTACGACAGCGCGAGCCGCGCCGTCGTGCTCAGGTCGCCCTCGGTCGACGGCGTCGACATGGCCGGCGGTGCCGCCGCCTATGCGCCCCAGGTGGGGGCGGTCGCGGCGCTCGCCGCCACCCAGTTGCTCGACAACTATCCCGTCTATACCTTCAAGCCGGATCAACTGCAATTTGCCGGCGTCAATTACGAACCCGGTACAATCACCATCCTTACAAACGGCATACGCGTGCAGATCGTCGAGAAGTAAGCGGACAAAACGCTGGCGCGCGCGGCCGTTGTCGGTCGCGCGGCGCGGCGTGCGCGCCGTTCCGACGCCCGTTCTCGCGAAGAAGAGGAAGAAAAGGGATGGACTGGATTTTGACCTGCAAGGCCTTGATTCTCGGCATCGTCGAGGGGCTCACGGAGTTTCTGCCGGTGTCGAGCACGGGGCATCTGATCGTTGTCGGCAGCGTGCTCGATTTCGAGGGCGAATATGCGAAGACTTTCGACGTCGTGATCCAGTTGGGCGCGATTCTCGCGGTGTGCTGGGAGTTTCGGCGCAAGATCGGCGACGTCGTCGTGGGCCTGCCCAGCCGGCCCGATGCGCGGCGCTTCGCGCTGAACGTGATCGTCGCCACGATCCCGGCGGTCGTGCTTGGCCTGATGTTCGAGAAAGCCATCAAGTCGGTCTTGTTCGCGCCGGTGCCGGTGGCATTGGCGCTGGTCGGCGGCGGGCTAGTCATCCTTTGGGTCGAAAGCCGCATGCGCGGCCCAAAAGGGCTACCGGTCGCAGCGCAGCACAGCGCGCGCGTGAAGTCGCTCGACGAGATCACGCTGCTCGATGCGTTCAAAGTCGGTTGCGCGCAGTGTTTCGCGCTGATTCCGGGCATGTCGCGGTCGGGCTCGACCATCATCGGCGCGATGCTGTTCGGCCTCGAACGGCGCGTCGCGACCGAATTCTCGTTTTTTCTTGCGATTCCGGTGATCTTCGGTGCGACGGTCTATGAACTGCACAAGAACTGGCAGGCGCTCTCGGTGGACTGGCTGGGGTTGTTCGGCGTCGGGTTCGTCGCCGCGTTCGTGAGTGCGTTCGCGTGCGTGCGCTGGTTGCTGCGCTTCGTCGCTTCGCACGATTTCACGGCCTTCGCCTGGTACCGCATCGCTTTCGGCCTCGTGATCCTGCTGTTCGGCTATGGCGGCGGGCTCGGCTGGGACGATTAAAAGCACGACGGGCGCCGTACGACATCGCGGCGCCCGTGTTTCATTGCGACCGGCGGTTTCAGTCCGCGCGGCGGCGGAACACCAGATCCCAGACGCCGTGGCCAAGCCGCAGGCCGCGTCGCTCGAACTTCGTCACCGGACGGTAGTCGGGGCGCGGCGCATAGTCGGCGGCCGTATTTTCGAGCGCGGGTTCCGCGCCGAGCACTTCCAGCATCTGTTCGGCGTAGTTCTGCCAGTCGGTCGCGCAATGGAGATAGGCGCCCGGCTTCATGCGCGAGACGAGCTGTGCCACGAACTTCGGCTGAATCAGGCGGCGCTTGTGGTGGCGGGCCTTGTGCCACGGGTCGGGGAAGAAGATGTGCACGCCGTCGAGGCTTGCGGGCGCGATCATGTGCTCGAGCACCTCCACCGCGTCGTGCTGGATGATGCGGATGTTCTCCAGCTTCTGCTCGCCGATCAGCTTGAGCAATGCGCCGACGCCCGGCTCGTGGACTTCGACGCCGAGAAAGTCATCTTGCGGCCGCAGCGCGGCAATCTCCGCGGTGCTCGCGCCCATCCCGAAACCGATCTCCAGCACGCGCGGCGCGTGGCGCTCGAACACGGCGTCCCAGTCGGCGGCTTCGGGCGCGTACGGCACGACGAAGCGCGGACCGAGTTCGTCGAGCGCGCGACGCTGGCCGGTCGAGACGCGGCCGGCGCGGGTCACGAAACTGCGGATACGGCGGTGGTGCAGCGCGTCGCCGGCGGGGGCGTCGGAGTGCGCGTTCGTATTGGCGGCGGCGTCCGGTGCGTCGGACGGCGTGCAGTCGGGTCCGACTGTGTCGTTGGGATCGTGAGTCATCTTCGCGGATGGATATGAGAGCGGCGGATTTCGCGGCTGGCGATAACTGGGGCGGGATGCGCCTTTGGCGCAAAGGGGCCTGGCGCGAGATGCGCTGCCTTGGCCGGGCCACTGCGGGCCGCGTGCCATACGGCCGATGTTCCCGCTTGTTGCCGCGTGGTCCCGTTTGTTTCCGCTCGTTTCCGTTTGCCCGAAACGGCTACGGCCTTCGGTCGACGGGGCGGGTGCGGCGCGCTCGAAGCCCAGCGGCTCCGAAGCCGTCGCGCATTATATCAGCGCGGCCCGATGGTTCCGGCGGGGGGCAGGCGGGCCATCGGCTTGCCTTTTTCGTGGCGTTTCACCGGCGCGCTCAATCGGCGGAAATGAAGACCCGAATCCGCGCAGGGTTGTTCAGCTCGAACGTATTCACTCGACCGGCGCGCACGTCGAGCAGCAGTTGCGTGAGATCCGCGGCGGCGGCGTGCATGCGTTCTGCGTCGGCGGGCATGCGCTCTTCGGCGTCGGCGAGGAGGGCGTTGCGCGAGCGCACAATCAAGGTGATCGCGCTGCGCCGGGACATGAAAAATTCTTCCATCGGGGGGACCGGTGCACCGTAGGGCGCACAGCGAGTCGTTAAGCGGCAGTCGTGCCTAATGAGCGAATCGGAGAATTGGTGACCGGCTCACGGCGCGTCGGGGAGGACCCGAGGCGCGCCAGAATGCATTGTGCAACGGAGGAGTTCAGGTCTGCCCGGCAGGTGCCGGCGAGGCGGAGATGGCGTCCTGGGAGGGGCGCTCGACGCCTCGAAGAGAGGTCAGCAAGCCGACGTGGAGCGGGCGATGGGAATCGAACCCACGTCTCCAGCTTGGGAAGCTGGGGTAATAGCCATTATACGACGCCCGCAGAGCGCGCCATTTTACGCGGTTTCAGCCCGGTTGCGCAATGATGTGGCCACAGAAGCGGCGCGCGCCGCGCCGCTGGGTGAGCGGATCGGCGCGAACAGACCCAATCTGCGCTCAAATGCCGAACAACGTGAGCGAAACCGCCGCGCGCGTGACCACCATCAGCAGCACCTGCACGATCACGAAGAGCAGAATCGGCGAGAGGTCGAGTCCGCCCAGGTTCGGCAGGATGCGGCGCAGCGGGTTGAGGAACGGCGCCGTCAACTGGTAGAGCACAGGCATCGCCGCAGAACGCGGATTGAGCCAGGAAAGCAGCGCCATCAGGATGGTCAGCCAGATCAACAGGTTGAGCGCCCATTTCACGAGCGTGAGCAGCGCAACGACCAGAAGCGTCGGCAGAAGGCCAAGCGGATCGACGCCCGCGATCCACACCATCAGCAGCACATAGGCGATGGCCGCGATCAACGCCGCGACCACGCTGGCCCAGTCGATGCCGCGCACGCCGGGAATCACGCGCCGCAGCGGCAAGACGAGCCAGTTGGTGACCTGCTGGATGGCGTGGGTCACGGGGTTGTACGGCGGCACACGCACGAACTGAAGCCAGGCGCGCATCAGCAGGGCCGCGCCGAACAGCGTGAAGACCGTATTGAGCAGAAAGCGGGCGATATCGCCGAACATCGGTGTTGTTTCCTTCGTGTGTTGAGTGGCGGGGCGTTTGGCGTGTGGCGGCCGAACCGGGTTTGTCGAGCGTGGTCCAGGTCCGCTCAGCCAGGTTCAGTCGAGCGGGGCAGGTCAAACGGAAACCTTGACCTCGCTGACCAGAATCGTGCCATTTCCGCCGTCGGTGTAGTTGGGAATGTCGTCGATGAGCGTGCCGGCGTGCGGCTGGAACGCCGCGTAGAACGCGTCCATCGTCTCGAACAGGAAGTGTCCGGCTGCGACGTATGGCGGCGGCGTGCCAGGCGGCCCGGCATTGATGCCGATGTCGACCGACCAGCCCTTGAGCGCGCTGCCGAACAGGTTCGCCGCGAGCGGCATGTGATGCGTGCAGTAGTACCCGGTGTCGAAACGCCCGTTCTCGCGATACGGATAGAGGATGCTGACCTTGATCATTGTGCGTTCTCGTCGGTGAGTCCTGTGGCGCACGTTGCGTATGGTTGCCACATGGGCGCCGTCGCCACATTACCACGGCTTACGCCTTGCCAGGACCCGCAATCGATGCTCCGGCGCGGGGCCAGCGGATGGCGCGGAGCCGTCTCTCTCGCCTCGGCATCGCGAAAGTTGGCTGTTCTCGCGTCAGGTTTTTCCGTGAACCGTTACAGTGAATCCGACAGATTGCGCATGAGGGGATACTGCCGCGATAACGCGTGTTGCGCCGATGCCTCGCGCTGCGCGAAATGTTCGCTTTCGTACCGATGACGTGTCGGCGGTGCGGCTACATATGACGATGTGATGGCCGCGGCATCGCGTCCGGCGCTTGAGAAGCGCGGAACGATATCCGGCACGATTTCTGCTGAAGTCTTTGTGAAGCGTACGGATATGCCATAGCCCGAGCGCAGCATGAGGAAGTCGCAATGAATGGTGCATTACGCATAGGCGGCAAAGGTGCGACTATCTCGCAACACCGCAATTTTTGTCGCGAAATCTGAGCACAATATTTGGCATCGTTTCGGTTTTGTTGCTGCAGTCGTGCAATTGGGTTTGTTCCTGTCGGTAGTCCGATTCGGGGAGTTCACCATGAGCATCTTCGCTTACCGAAAGCATTTGCGGTTTCTTACGCCCGTTCAACGCCGCCGCTGGTGGGATCAGAAGAAGCGTCTTACGCCGCGCGTGCGGATCAGCGGCGCCTATGTGCCGCCGAACGTCACGCGCGAGTTCACTTACGTCAAGGTCGGATAGCGGAGCGTTCGCCGCCCGCCGACGACCGTGCGCGCGCCGTCGGCTGACAGGATGAGGGATGAGATGCCCGGTTCGAGGACCGGGCATCGTCGTTTACGGCCTGACGACCGTAGAACTCGTCCAACCAATTTGTAATCAAACATTACCGGGAAAGTTGCGTCGCGACGCCGTTTTGCCGGTAAGAATGACGGGTTCGGCCTTCTGGCGGCGAATGACCCCATCGTCTGCCGGGTTTGCAGCGTTTTTCCCGCGCAGGCGCGTCTGCCGGGCTTGACGCACGACCGGGAGGCCCCCAGTTGGGATTGCAATTCGAAACAAATGGCTACCAAGGTCGGCCGCCGTTTTCGATACATTAAACAGGTGGGCTGTGCCCGTCATACGCGCGTCGCCATTCGCGGCCGCCAGGAGAAGAGAAGTGAAAAAGACCGTTTCGTTCCTCGTTGCCGCCGCGCTGGGTGTGGGGTTTGTCAGCGCGGCCCAGGCGCATGTGTCGGTGGGCATCGGCATCGGCATTCCGGTGGCTCCCGCTTACCCGGTCTATGCCGCGCCGGTCTACGCACCGCCGCCCCCTCCCGTGGTCTATGCGCCGCCGCCGGTGGTCTACGCGCCGCCGCCCGCCGTTGTCGTCGGGGGCTACTATGGTGGCCGTCCGTACTGGCATCACGGCTACTACCGCGGTTACTACGGCCACGGCTATTACCGCCATTGAGCGTGATGGGCGGTGCGGGCCGCCCTGGCTTTGATTTACCGAACGGCGCAGCGTCGGCTAATGTCGCGTTGCGCTGTTTGTTTTGGGCGCCCGGTTTGGTGATGCCGCCAAGTCGCGCTCGCCTTAGCTCGCCGCGCCCTGCAGGATCAGATCGCGATAGCCGTGCACGATCACGCTGTACGAGAAGTATGCGAACAACAACGCCGAAAGCACGTGGCAGGCGCGCAGCAACCCCGTGCCGGCGCGCTTGCGTCCATGGCTCGCGAGCCCGCAGAGGAAGAGGGTCCAGCCGAGTCCGCCCGCAAAAAATCCCAACAGGAAGCGCGACGCCGCACCGGCGCTCGTTGCTCCCGCCTTCGCGATAAGCGCGCCGCCGACGGCCGCAAACCACAGAATCGCGCTCGGCGACGACAGCGCGAGCAGCACGCCGCGCAGGAAGCTGCGCCACGGCAAGGGCAGCGGCGCAGCACTATCGGCTTCGCCCTCCACGGGTGGCGCCGATGCCGGATTGAGCGCTTCGCGCGCCATCTTCCACGTGAGCATGAGCAGCAGCGCCGAGCCGCCGATCCACACGACCCAGCGCACCGCCGAAAACTGCAGTAGCGCGGCCATGCCCGCGAGCGCGAGCGCCGCATAGACGAGGTCGCCGAAACACGATCCGAGGCCCAGCCAGAAGCCCGCGCGGAAGCCGTGCGTGAGCGTGAGCGAGATGATGGCGACGTTGACGAGACCGATGTCGAGGCACAACGAAAGCGACAGAAAAAAGCCGTCGGAAAGCAGGGAAACGTGAGACATGAAAACGATTTCTTGTTGGTATGGACTGCGTGCCGCAGCCGCCCGCCTGCCAAGAAGCGGGCGCTGCGAGTCAACGGCTCAAACGCCGATGCACAGGTACTTGAGTTCGACGTATTCGTCGATGCCGTACTTCGAGCCCTCGCGCCCGAGGCCCGATTGCTTGACGCCGCCAAACGGGGCGACTTCGTTCGAAATGAGCCCGGTGTTGATGCCGACCATGCCGTATTCGAGCGCTTCGGCCACGCGCCAGACGCGGCCGATATCGCGGCTGTAGAAGTACGAAGCGAGGCCGAACTCGGTATCGTTGGCGAGACCGATCACCTCGGCCTCGTCGCTGAAGCGGAACACGGCGGCGACCGGGCCGAAGGTTTCCTCGCGCGAGATCAGCATCTCGCGCGTGACGTCGGCGAGAACGGTCGGCTCGACGTAGCGCCCAGCGCCGACCTTGCCCCCCGTGACGAGCTTCGCGCCCTTCGAGGTCGCGTCGCCGATGTGTTGCGCGACTTTGGCGACGGCCGCGTCGTCGATCAGCGGCCCCTGGTTCACGCCTTTCTCGAAGCCGTTGCCGACCTTGATCTTGCTCGCGGCCGCGGCGAGCTTTTCGACGAACGCGTCGTGGACCTTGTCGTGCACGTAGAAACGGTTTGTGCAGACGCAGGTCTGGCCCGCGTTGCGGTATTTCGAGATCATCGCGCCTTCGACGGCGGCGTCGAGGTCGGCGTCGTCGAACACGATGAAGGGCGCGTGGCCCCCGAGCTCGAGCGCGATCTTCTTCACCGTGGGCGCGCACTGCTGCATGAGAATGCGGCCCACCGGCGTCGAGCCCGTGAACGAGAGATGGCGCACGACGTCGCTCTCGCACAGGGCCTTGCCGACTTCGATGGAGTTCGCCGAGTCGGCGGTGACCACGTTGAACACGCCCTTGGGCACGCCCGCGCGCTGCGCGAGTTCGGCGAGCGCGAGCGCGCAGAGTGGGGTCTGCTCAGCCGGCTTCACGACGATCGTGCAGCCGGCGGCGATGGCGGGCGCGACCTTGCGCGTGATCATCGCGATCGGGAAATTCCAGGGCGTGATCGATGCGCAGACGCCGATCGGCTGCTTGAGCACGACGAGCTTGCGGTCGTTCGCCGGGCTCCCGAGCACGTCGCCGTTCACGCGCTTGGCCTCTTCCGCGAACCATTCCAGGAACGACGCGCCGTACGTCACTTCGCCGCGCGCTTCGGCGAGCGGCTTGCCTTGCTCGGCGGTCATGATCGCGGCGAGGTCGTCGGCGTGCTCGATCACGAGTTCGAACCAGCGGCGCAGCACGGCCGCCCGCTCCTTTCCCGTCTTCGCGCGCCACGCCGGCAGCGCGGCGTTCGCGGCGGCGATGGCGCGCCGCGCTTCGTCGGCGCCGAAGTCAGGTACCCGCGCGATCTCGGCATTGTCGGCGGGGTCGAGCACGGCGAACGTGGCCGCGCCGCCGCTCCACTCGCCGTCGATGTACGCGCGCGTCTTGAAGAGGGCGGGATCGTTCAGTTGCGTCAGGCGCTCCGATGCGGACAAGCTCATCTTCGAGTCTCCTCAGGTTCACTGGCGTCGCGGCTCATGCCGTGCAAGAGCCGCGACGCGGTAAGCGCGGCGTCGCGAAAAGGCGTCGCGGATGAATCGGCCGGCGCGCCGCAGGAGGCGCTGCGCCGGAGCGTTAGCCGCGGCTAAAGCCCAGCTCGTCGTACAGGCGGTCGACGCGCGTCTTCACGGCCGCGTCCATCTCGATCGCGCGGCCCCATTCGCGGTCCGTTTCTCCGGGCCACTTGTTGGTCGCGTCGAGCCCCATCTTCGAGCCGAGACCGGCCACCGGCGACGCGAAATCGAGATAGTCGATCGGCGTGTTTTCGACCAGCACCGTGTCGCGCGCCGGATCGATACGCGTGGTGATCGCCCAGATCACTTCCTTCCAGTCGCGGATGTCCACATCATCGTCGACCACCACGATGAACTTTGTATACATGAACTGGCGCAGGAAACTCCATACGCCGAACATCACGCGTTTTGCGTGCCCGGGGTAGCTCTTCTTTATCTGCACGATCGCCATGCGGTAGCTGCATCCCTCGGGCGGCAGATAGAAGTCGGTGATCTCGGGGAACTGCTTCTGCAAGAGCGGCACGAACACTTCGTTGAGCGCCACGCCGAGCACGGCCGGCTCGTCGGGTGGCTTGCCGGTGTATGTCGAATGGTAGATGGCGTCGCGCCGCATCGTGATGCGCTCGACCGTGAATACGGGAAACCATTCCTGCTCGTTGTAATAGCCCGTGTGGTCGCCGTAGGGGCCTTCGAGCGCGTGTTCGTAGGCCGCGCTCGCGCCCCTGGAAGGGCGCGGCGGCGCGCCAGTCGGCGCGGCGCCGGGCTCGCCCGTCTGCGGATAGATGAAGCCTTCGAGCACGATTTCGGCGCGCGCCGGCACCTGGAGCGTGTCGACGCCGGGCGTGAGGCATTTTGCGAGCTCGGTGCGGCCGCCTCGCAGGAGGCCCGCGAACTGGTATTCGGAGAGCGTGTCGGGTACGGGCGTGACCGCGCCGAGGATCGTCGCCGGGTCGGCGCCGAGCACGACCGCCACGGGGTACGGTTTGCCCGGGTGCTTCAACGCGAACTCACGGAAGTCGAGTGCGCCGCCGCGGTGCGCGAGCCAGCGCATGATGAGCTTGTTGCGCCCGATGA
Source organism: Paraburkholderia lycopersici (assembly GCF_900096975.1). Lineage (GTDB taxonomy): Bacteria > Pseudomonadota > Gammaproteobacteria > Burkholderiales > Burkholderiaceae > Paraburkholderia > Paraburkholderia lycopersici. The sequence goes on along the minus strand of NZ_FMYQ01000005.1, from coordinate 67,746 downwards.
GCTGCTGGCGGTAGATGCCGAGATTCTGGCGCGTCTTGTTCGGCCCGCGTGTGACGGTCAGGCCCCACGTGACGAGCGGCCCGGCGTCGCCGGGCCAGCAGGTCTGGATGGGCAGTTTCGCGAGATCGACGTCGTTGCCTTCCCAGACGATCTCCTGACAGGGCGGCGAGCTCACGGTCTTCGGCGCCATGTCCCACACGGCCTTGACCAGCGAGAAGAGCTTGCCCGCGTCCTTCAGGCCGCGGGGCGGCTCGGGTTCCTTTAGCGTAGAGAGCAGGCGCCCCACGTCGCGCAGCGATTCGAGCGCGGCGCCGTCGCCGCCCTGGCTGTTTCGGGGTGCGTCGATGCCCATGCCGAGCGCGACGCGCCGTGGCGTGCCGAACAGATTGCCGAGCACCGGGAACGCATGGGTCGAACGGTTCTCAAAAAGGAGAGCCGGGCCGCCGGCGCGCAGGACGCGGTCGCACAGCTCGGTCATCTCCAGCACCGGGGAAACGGCTTGCGGGACGCGGCGCAATTCGCCGAGCGTCTCCAGGCGACCAACGAAGTCGCGCAGGTCTTTGTATTTCATCGGGAGCCAGTCTTGGGCAACTCGGTGGGGCAACTCGGTGGCCCGTTCGCGCGGCCAAAACCGGAGGGCGCGTGGGGCGGCGGCTGCGGGGTCCGCGACCGGCGCTGGAGGCCGGACCAAACGCGGCGTGACGATTGTCGATTTTACCTGTGTTGGCTGGCGCACGGTGGCACCCACCCCGCATAACTGGCCGCAGACGCGCTTGGCGCGCGGTTTTCGGCGGTTTAAACGGTGTTCATTATTACAATTAGTTATAGATTTGACATTCTATAGTATTGACGATCTATAAAACGCTGCTAGAATCCGTCCACACTGGTTGCAGGGTTTGAAAATTTTAGCCACCTTCCCGGTCCTTCAGACGCAACGCGTCGCCGTTTTGCCGAATCCCCTGCACGGCTTGCATACGGTCTAGATTGGTTGTCCTCGTCAGCGCGCCTTTGCGCTGGCTGTTCGCGTGAGAGCTCCCGGGCGCGCATGTCGCGTGCCTGTCCATGAGGAGTTCCACCACGGCGTACATGCCGTTTTCCCGACGCCGCTGCCGCACCAGCCAGGGCGCGCGGTGTCTTGATCCTGCGATTGGCCGTCTGCCTCGTGCCGACTCCCGCGCCGGGTCATGCCACATGGGAGATCTGTAGATGAATACCTGGTTATCGTGGTGGCGCGCCGACGAGCGTCTCGCTCCGGGCCTACGTGCGCTGCTGCGTCGTGGCACCCGCATGAGCCATCACCTGTTCAGCGTCGTCGGCGGCTGCGCCGTCGTGCTCGCGTTCGCCGTCTGGCTGCTGCCCACGTGGCGCGGCACGCTGGCCGCGCGTCTGATGCCGTTCGTTTCGGCGGCCGTGCAAGCCGGTCCGGCACGTCTGCTGCAAGGTAATCCGCTGCCTTCGTTCGCACCGGCGGGCGTGGCGACCAACGAGAACAACGCCGACAGCGCGATGCTGCCCACGGCGCTCGTGTCCGATGCCGGCAATTCAGGCAACCCCGCAGGCAACCTGGCAGGCAACCTGGCCGTTTCGCCCGCGGGTTCCCACGGCGCTATCGCGAAGGTCGCGACGTCGGTGTCGAACGGCGGCATCGCCACGCTCGACGCCGTGACGCTCAACGGCCTCGATCCGCGTGCGCTGCCGAGCGTCGGCACGCTTGCGCGCATGATTCCGCCCCAACGCATCACGCCCGACGCCCGCGACGACCGCGTGCTCGTCTCGGCGCGCGAACAGGCGCTCGTCGCCACCTATCTGGCGCGACGCTACCGCGTGGCGCAGGAGCCGGTCGGCGAACTCGTGAAGGCGGCGTTCGATACGGGCCGCGAAGTGGGGCTCGATCCGCTGCTGCTGCTCGCGGTAATGGCGATCGAATCGGGCTTCAATCCGTACGCCGAGAGCGGGGTGGGCGCGCAGGGGCTCATGCAGGTCATGTCGAAAGTTCACTCGGACAAGTTCCAGTACTTCGGCGGCAAGAGCGCGGCGCTCGATCCGCTCGCGAACATCAAGGTCGGCGCGCTGGTGCTGAAGGACTGCATCGCGCGCGGCGGTTCGCTCCCGGGCGGTCTGCGCCTCTATGTCGGCTCGAGTTCGCAGGACGACGGCGGCTACGGCGCCAAGGTGATGGCCGAGCGTGGGCGTCTGCGCGACGTGGCGCGCGGCCGCAACGTGCCGATCAACGCGCCGCAAGCGCCCGTCACCACCGCGGCCAGCACGCCTGCGCCGCAGAAGGTGGCGAGCCTCAACGGCGAGAAGCGCGTGCACGTGACGCTCGACAGCGCTCACGCGCTGGTCGAGAAGACGTCGTCTGAGAAGGGCGCGTCCGACCAGGACGACGCCAGCACGAGCGCCGCGGCTCAGAAGCACGGTTCGCCCGAATTGGGCGCCTGAGTTTTCTGGCTGAACGGCTGGACCGAACGAAAAAGAAAAGGCACCCTCGGGTGCCTTTTCTTTTTCCGCGAACGGAACGCGAGCCGCTTTGCTCAGCGTCCGAAGAACGCGTGCAGCCGGCTGACCGCTTCTTCCAGACGCTCGTAGGCCGTTGCATACGAGAGGCGCACGTATTGACGCGGGGCGGCTACGCCGAAGTCCATGCCCGGTACCATCACCGTGCCTGCGTCGTGCAGCATGGCGCGCGTGAGCGCGTCGCTGTCGCCGGCGGCGGGGTGGGCGACGTTCGAGCAGTCGGCGTAGACGTAGAAGGCGCCGTCGGGCATCACGGGCACCGTGAAGCCGAGCGATTCGAGCGCGGGCGCGATGAAGTCGCGACGGCGTTTGAATTCGAGCCGGCGCGCTTCGTAGATCTTCAGCGTGTCCGGCTCGAAGCATGCGAGCGCGGCGTGCTGCGCCAGTGCCGACGCGCAGATGAACAGGTTCTGCGCGAGCTTCTCGAACGCGCCGACGAGCGCGGGCGGGACCACGAGCCAGCCCAGCCGCCAGCCTGTCATGTTGAAGTACTTCGAGAAGCTGTTGACGGTCACCACGTCGTCGCCGAACGAAAGCGCGGAAACGGGCGGAGCGTCATACGAAAGCCCCTGGTAGATTTCGTCGACGATCGTGAAGCCTCCGCGCGCGCGCACCGCCTGCACGATGCGCTTGAGCTCGTCGGGCGCGATCGACGTGCCGGTGGGGTTCGACGGCGACGCGAGCAGCACGCCGCGCGTGCGCGGCGTCCACAGGCGCTCGACATCGGCGGCGGTCAACTGGAAGCGCGCTTGCGGGCCGCTTGGCACGAGCACGGGCTTGCCTTCCGCAGCCGCCACGAAGTGCCGGTTGCACGGATAGCTAGGGTCGGGCATGAGCACTTCGTCGTCGCGGTCGACGAGCGCCGTGCACGCAAGCAGCAGCGCTGCCGAGGCGCCCGCCGTGACGACGATGCGCGCCGGGTCGACGGCGAGGCCGTACGCGTGCCGATAGTGCGCGGCGATCGCCTCGCGCAGCGCATGTATGCCGAGCGCGCTCGTGTATTGCGTGACGCCGCGGCGCAGCGCGGCGGCCGCGGCCTCGACGACGGGCTCGGGCGCCGTGAAGTCCGGCTCGCCGATGCCCATATGGATGATGTCGCGTCCGGCGCGCTCGAGCGTCGCGGCTTCCTTCGCCAGTTCCATGACGTAGAAAGGCTGGATCTCGTCGACGCGCGCGGCTAGCCGCAGCAGCGGTTCGGCAACGGTGTTCATGCAGGTGTTTCCAGTACTGACGGATTGCGCGGTGCGGGGGCGGGCGGGGCGCTCGAGTGCGTTCGGGCGTTCCCGCCGGCCCCTGCGGCTCGCGCCATTACGACTTGCGGGCGTTTTGCGCTTCGGTGGCGCGCAGTTGCGCCGCGAGCTTGTCGAGCACGCCGTTCACGTACTTGTAGCCGTCCGAGCCGCCGAAGGTCTTCGTGAGCTCGACCGCTTCGTTGATGACGACGCGATACGGAATGTCGACGTGATGCTTGAACTCGTAGGTCGCGACGAGCAGCACCGCGCGTTCGACGGGCGAAAGCTGCTCGATCGGGCGGTCCAGACACGGCGTGATGGCGGCGGACAGCTCGTCCGACTCGCGGATCACACCGTGCAGGATCGCTTCCAGATGCTCGTGGTCGGCCTTGTCGTAGCCCTGCGAACCGCGCAGCTGCGCGTCGATCTCGCCGGCGGGCACACCCGACAGCAGCCACTGATACAACCCCTGCGTGGCCAGTTCGCGGGAGCGGCGGCGCGCGCTCTTCATTGCTGTTCCTCTTCGTCTTCCTCGTCTTCCTCGTCGTCGTCGCCGCCGTCGAGCTGCTCCAGCGCGACCGTCAGGTTCGCCATTTCGACGGCGACGCGCGCCGCGTCACGGCCCTTCTCGGTCATGCGCGCGACGGCCTGCTCGTCGTTCTCGGTGGTGAGCACGGCGTTTGCGATGGGCACGTTGAAGTCGAGCGAGACGCGCGAGATACCGGCGCCGCTTTCATTCGAGACGAGCTCGAAGTGATACGTTTCGCCGCGCACGACCGCGCCGAGCGCGATCATGGCGTCGAACTGGCCGCTTTCAGCGAGCTTTTGCAGCGCGAGCGGGATTTCGAGCGCGCCCGGCACGGTGACGAGCAGCACGTCTTCGCCCGTCACGCCGAGGCGTTCGAGTTCTTCGATGCAGGCGTCGGCGAGGCCGTTGCAGACGGGTTCGTTAAAGCGCGACTGGACGATGCCGATGCGCAGTCCGTCGCCGTCGAGGTTCGGTTGATATTGTCCGATTTCCATGTGGTGTCCGTAGGTTCGGTTGAGCGTGGTGACGCGTGAAAGGAGCGCGATGCGACTTCAGGCGCGCGACGAAGTGTCGGCCGCGCGTTCGACTGCTTCCGGCGCGCAAGGCGCTTGCGCCTCGCTGCCCGGCATCGGCACGAAGCCCGTGACTTCGAGGCCGTAGCCCGACATGCTGCCGAGCCGCCGCGGCTTCGAGAGCACCTGCATGCGGCCCACGCCGAGTTCGCGCAGGATCTGGGCGCCGATGCCGTAGGTCTTGAAGTCCACGGGCCGGCGTGAGAGCGCCTCCGCGCGCTCTTTCTGGTCGAACGCCTTGAAGACGTCGATCAGGTGTTCCTTGGTGTCGCCGCAGTTGAGCATGACGATCACGCCCACGTCGCGCGCGGCGATTTCGCGCATGGCGGCGTCGAGCGTCCACGAGTGCGTGGACGCGCCCGTTTCGAGCAGGTCCAGTACAGAAAGCGGTTCGTGCACGCGCACGGGCGTGTCTTCGCCGGGCCTCGGCGTGCCGCGCACGAGTGCGATGTGCGGCGTGCGCGTGGGATGGTCGACGTACATGATCGCGCGGAACTGGCCATGCGCGGTTTGCATGGTGCGTTCGGCCACGCGCTCGACGATCGATTCGGTGCGGCTGCGGTAGTGGATCAGGTCGGCGATCGTGCCCACCTTGAGGCCGTGCTCCTGCGCGAACTCCATCAGATCGGGCAGGCGCGCCATCGTGCCGTCGTCCTTGATGACCTCGCAGATCACCGCGGCCGGCGTGAGGCCCGCAAGCGCCGTGAAGTCGCAGCCGGCCTCGGTGTGGCCCGCGCGCACGAGCACGCCGCCCGGCTGCGCCATGATCGGGAACACATGACCCGGCTGTACGATGTGCTCGGCGCGCGCGTCGTGCGCGACGGCCGCCTGGATCGTGCGGGCGCGGTCGGCCGCCGAAATGCCGGTCGTGACGCCTTCCGCCGCCTCGATGCTGACCGTGAACGCCGTGCCGTACTGGGTCCCGTTGCGATAGGTCATGAGCGGCAGGTTGAGCAGCTTGCAGCGCTCCTGCGTGAGCGTGAGACAGATCAGGCCGCGGCCGTACTTCGCCATGAAGTTGATGGCCTCGGGCGTGACGAACTCCGCAGCGATGACGAGGTCGCCCTCGTTTTCCCGGTCTTCTTCGTCGACGAGGATGACCATTTTGCCGGCTTTGAGGTCGGCGATGATCTCAGGGGTGGAGGCGAGCGTCATGTTGGGATTCTGGCTGGAAAGCGCACATTTTACGCCACGCGGGCGCACGCGTCGCCCAGAACGCTGTCCGGCGCAGTGCCCGCGGGTTGACCGCTGGGTCGGCCTTTGAGCCGGCAGCCCGCCGCGCCGGGGCGGCGGGGCGTGGCCGTCGATGCCGGCCGAGCGGCCGGCCTGCTCGCGGAAATCCCGCCGCACGCGCATGCCGCGCCCGCCTGAACGGTCTCGCGGCGCGAGCGTGCGCGGCCTCGGGCGGGCGAAGGACGAGACCAGGGGTAGGAGCGAAGGGGGGCGTCAACGGAAGATGACGTCGTCGGCGAGGCCCTTCGTCAGCTCCAGCGCCTGGCGCTCGAACAGGCGCCGGTACAGGCCGTTTTCGCGGCGCACGAGCGCGTCGTGCGTGCCTTCCTCCGCCACGCGTCCGCGCTCCAGCACGAGCAGGCGGTCGAGCGTGCGCACGGTCGAGAGCCGGTGCGCGACCACCACGGTCGTGCGCCCCTCCATCAGCCGCTCCATGGCTTGCTGGATCAGCAATTCGCTTTCGCTGTCGAGGCTCGAGGTCGCTTCGTCGAAGATCAGGATCGGCGCGTTCGCGAGAAACGCGCGGGCAATGGCCACGCGCTGGCGCTCGCCGCCCGAAAGCTTTACGCCGCGCTCGCCCACGAGCGTGTCGTAGCCGTGCGGCAGCGCCATGATGAAGTCGTGGGCGCTCGCGAGCTTCGCCGCGCGTTCGATCTCGGCGCGCGTCGCGCCAGGCCGGGCGTAAGCGATGTTTTCGGCGAGCGAACGGTGGAACAGCACGGGCTCTTGCTGCACGATCGCGATCTGCGAGCGCAGCGACGCCTGCTGCACGCGCGCGATGTCCTGGCCGTCGATCGTGATGCGGCCGCCCGACACGTCGTAGAGGCGCTGGATCAGCTTGATGAGCGTGGTCTTGCCGGAGCCGGAATGGCCGACCAGCCCCACGCGCTCGCCCGGTGCGATGCGCAGCGAGAGGTTCTCGTACAGCGGTCTTTCGTGCGCGCCATAGCGGAACGTCATGTTCTCGAACCGGATGTCGCCCTGGTCGATCACGATGGGCGGCGCGCCAGGCGGGTCTTCGATGCCGAGCGGTTCGGCGTCGAGCGTCACGAGCTCTTCCATGTCGTTGACCGAGCGCTGCAGGTTGCGCACGTGCATGCCCACGTCGCGCAAATAGCCTTTGAGCAGGAAGAACAGCGTGAGCGCGAACGTGATGTCGCCGACGCTCGCAAGCCCGCGCGACCACAAGAGCAGCGCGGCGCCGAGTATGGCCGCCTGCATGCCCACGAGCAACGCGCCCTGTACGCCGCCGTTGAGCGTGCCGCGCCGCCAGGTGCGCCGCGTGCGCTCGCTCCACTTCGTCACGACGCGCGCGAGCCGCGCCTCTTCGCGCGTTTCCGCGCCGAAGGCCTTGACGACGGCGTTGCACGAAATGGCGTCGGCGAGCGCGCCGCCCATCTTCGTGTCCCACCGGTTCGCGAGCCGGGCCGAGGGCGCGACGTAGAAGAGCGAGAGCGAAACCGTGATCGCCAGATAGATGGCCGAGCCGAGGCCGACCACGAGGCCCATCACGTGCCATTGCACCGCGAGCAGAACCGTCGAGCCGACCAGCATGACGAGCGACGGAAAGAGGGCGACGAGCAGCGTGTCGTTGAGCAGGTCGAGCGCCCACATGCCGCGCGTGACCTTGCGCACGGTGGAGCCCGCGAAGCTGTTCGCGTGCCAGTCGGTCGAGAAACGCTGCACGCGGTGGAACGCGTGCGTGGCGATCTCGCTCATCATCCTGAGTGTGAGCACGATGATGTTGCGGTAGGCGGCCTGGCGCATGACCGTGCCGCCGAGCCCGAGCGCCGTGAGCGTCCAGAACGCGACGACGGCCGCATGCCAGGGGGCGGCGCTGCTGGCCGCGGCGTCGTGGGTAAGGGCGTCGACGAGCTCGCCTGCGTAGTGCGGCGTGAGCACGTCGGCGAGCGCGCCGAGGAGCGACGCGAGCGCCACGGCGCCGACGCGCACCGGCTGGCGCGACCAGTGCCGGAATGCGAAGCCGAGGACCTTGCGGAACGTTTGTCCGCCCGAATCGGGTTGGTTGTTTGGCTCTGTCATGGGCAGCGTGCTCCGGACGCGATGCCCGAAGACTCTCCTGAATGAAGCATCAAGCAAGCATCAGCGTTAGGCGGAAAACGGGCCGCGCACGCCCTGGCCTGCGTCGCCGGGCGGCTCGATCCTGAAATCGCGGAATTGCAGAATGGCGGCGCGGCGGTTCGACGACATGCCGCGCGCGGCGTGCGCTATGGCTGCGCTGGAAGCGGGAAGGTCGCGCCACGAGACGCAACAGGCAGCATCACCGGGACCATCGGCATGGCGGCGTTCGTTTCAGGCGTTGCCAACTCTGCCTCCTTGCTCGAATCGGGTGAGGGGAACGCGGCGCGCCGTGTGGCGAGCGCGTAAGGAAAGCATGAATTCTATCAGCGCCCCGGCGGACGTGCTTGCGTTCGCCGGGGCGCGCCGCGGGCCGGCTCAGCGGCTTTCGGCTGTCACGGCGGCTTTGTCGGCGGACAGCATCCGCTCCACATACCGCGCGATCAGATCGATTTCCAGGTTCACCTGGCTTCCCGCCGCAAGATGCTTGAGCGTGGTCACTTCCACGGTATGCGGAATCAGGTTGATCGAGAATTCGCAGCCGTCCGCGCGATCGTCGACCGAATTGACGGTGAGGCTCACGCCGTTGACGGTGATCGAACCCTTGTAGGCGAGATAGCGGCCGATCGCGGCCGGAGCGAGAATGCGCAGTTCGTGCGACTCGCCCACGGGCGCGAAACGGGTGACCGTGCCGAGACCGTCCACGTGGCCGGAGACGATGTGGCCGCCCAGGCGGTCGTTCGCGCGCAGCGCCTTTTCGAGGTTCACTTCGCCCGTCGCCGACAGACCCACGGTGCGGTTCAGGCTTTCGCGCGAGACGTCGACGTCGAAGCTCGTCGCCGACTTTTCGATGACGGTCATGCACGCGCCCTGGATCGCGATGCTGTCGCCGAGCTGCACGTCGTCGAGGCCGAGGCCGCCCGCGTCGACGCTGAGACGCACGCCGGCGCCGGCGTCGCTGCCGAGCGGGCGGATCGATTCGATGCGGCCTACCGCCGCGACGATTCCGGTAAACATCGTGCTGTTCCTTGTGTTCAGTGCATCAATGAGGGTCAGGCGTCTTGCGCCGTGACGACGCGCGCGAGAATGCGCAGGTCGTTGCCGAGACGATCGACGGAATGGAAAGCGAGGCGCGTGCGCCCCTCGAGCGTCGCGGGCGCGGCGATGTCGATCATGCCGAGCGAGCTGGTGCCGAGGAGCGACGGCGCCACGTAGACGAGGAGTTCGTCCACGCAGCCTTCGCGCAGGAGCGAGCCGTTGAGCTTATAGCCGGCTTCCACGTGCAGCTCGTTCACGCCGCGCTCGGCGAGTTCGCCGAGCATGGCCGGCAGGTCGACCTTGCCGTGCTCGTTGCCGAGCGCGACGAGCTCGGCGCCGCGCGCGCGCAGTGCTTCGGCGCGTTCGGCGTTGCTCTCGTCGAGCGCGGCGCAGAACACCAGCGTCGGCGCGCCCACGAAAATTTGCGCGAGCGGCGAGGCGTCGAGGCGGCTGTCGATCAGTACGCGTTTGGGCTGGCGCGGCGTGTTGACGGCGCGCACGGTCATGCGCGGATCGTCTTCCTTCACCGTGCCGATGCCCGTGAGGATGGCCGAAGCGCGCGCGCGCCAGGCGTGGCCGTCGGCGCGCGCGGCTTCGCCCGTGATCCACTGGCTCTCGCCCGAGGGCAGACCCGTGCGGCCGTCGAGCGACGCCGCCACCTTCATGCGCACCCATGGCCGCTTGCGGGTCATGCGCGAAACGAAGCCGATGTTCAGTTCGCGCGCTTCGCTGGCGAGCAGGCCGCAACGCACGTCGATGCCCGCGTCGCGCAAAATCGCCAGCCCGCGCCCGGAAACGAGCGGATTCGGGTCCTCCATGGCGGCGATCACGCGCGCGACCTTCGCCTCGATCAACGCATTCGCGCACGGCGGCGTGCGGCCGAAGTGACTGCACGGCTCGAGCGTGACATAGGCGGTTGCGCCGCGCAGTTCGTGGCCGCGTGTGCGGGCGTCTTTCATCGCCTGGATTTCGGCGTGATCCTGGCCGGCCGGTTGCGTGTAGCCCTCGCCGATCACCACCCCGTCCCTCACCAGCACGCAGCCGACGCGCGGGTTCGGGTCGGTCGTGTAAAGGCCGCGCTGCGCGAGGGCGAGCGCGCGCTCCATGTGGACGAAATCGGATTGCGAGAACATCGTCGGGCTTTCTCTCGGGCGGCGGTCAGGGGAGGGCCGGCGGGGCGCGCGCCCCGCCTTCGGGTAATGGCGTGACGCGTTACTGCGTCACGTTTTCCGCCGCCGCTTCCGCGGCGAACGCGCGGCGCGCCGCGGCGATCGTCTCGTCGAGGATCGCGTCGTCGTGTGCGCTCGACACGAAGCCCGCCTCGTAAGCCGAGGGCGCGAAGTAGACGCCCGCGTCCAGCATGCGGTGGAAAAAGCGGTTGAAGCGCGCGATGTCGCTCTTCGTGACCTCCGCGAAGCTGCCCGGCACGGTGTCCGCGAAATAGAGGCCGAACATGCCGCCCACCGAGTCCGCGACGAACGGCACGTTTTCCGCGCGTGCCGCCGCGCTCAAACCCTGGGCGAGGCGCGCGGTCTTCGCCGTGAGCTGCTCGTAGAAGCCCGGTGCCTGAATGAGCTGAAGCGTCTTCAGGCCCGCCGCGACGGCGATCGGGTTTCCCGAGAGCGTGCCCGCCTGGTACACCGATCCGTTGGGCGCCAGATGATCCATGATCTCGCGGCGGCCGCCGAACGCCGCCGCCGGCATGCCGCCGCCGATCACCTTGCCGAGACACACCATGTCCGCCTCGACGCCGTAGAGCGCCTGCGCGCCGCGCAGGCCGACGCGGAAGCCGCACATCACCTCGTCGAAGATCAGCACGCTGCCGTGCTTTGCCGTGAGACTGCGCAAGGCGCCGATGAACTCGGGCGTGGCCTTCACGAGATTCATGTTGCCCGCGACCGGCTCGACGATCACGGCCGCGATCTCGTCGCCGAATGCCTTGAAGGCTTCTTCGAGCGCCGCGACGTTGTTGTACTCGAGCACCGTGGTGTGCTTCGCGATATCGACGGGCACGCCCGCCGAAGTCGGGTTGCCGAACGTGAGCAGGCCCGAGCCGGCTTTCACGAGCAGGCTGTCGGCGTGGCCGTGATAGCAGCCCTCGAACTTCACGATGCGGTCGCGCTTCGTGTAGCCGCGCGCGAGACGCAGCGCGCTCATGGTCGCCTCGGTGCCGCTCGACACCATGCGCACCTGCTCCATCGACGGCACGATCTTGCAGATTTCCTCGGCGATCTCGATCTCGGCCTCGGTCGGCGCGCCGAACGAGAAGCCGTGGGCGAGCACGCGCTGCACGGCTTCGAGCACTTCCGGATGGACGTGGCCGACGATCATCGGGCCCCACGAGCCGATGTAGTCGATGTAGCGCTTGCCTTCTGCGTCCCAGAAGTACGGGCCCTGGGCGCGCGCGATGAAGCGCGGCGTGCCCCCGACCGAGCGGAACGCGCGCACGGGCGAATTCACGCCGCCCGGAATGGTGCGCTGGGCGCGTTCGAAAAGGGCTTCGTTCCGGTTTGGCGTGCTGGACTGGGTGTTGGACATGAGTGCTGGACCTGCGAAAGTGGTGTGGCTCGCGGCGCGAGGCGCTGGCGGCCGTCGCCGGAGTGCGCCCGCAGTACCTGGGGCGGACCCATGCGGCGCCGCATGAGCGCGGGCGATGGGGCTGTTCTCCCGAAATTGTACCGGAGTCACGCGGATCGGGCCGGAGCCCGGGGTGGACCGGGCGAGGCTTCGCAGGCCACCCTGGCGAGCGGCGCGGCGGCTGACATATGCGCCTTCGGCCCGGGGATTCAGCGTGTTCGCGGCCCGCGCCTGGCGGAAGGCGGTGCGGGATGCGGCGCCGTGCCGCGCGACGTGCCTTGCGAGGCGGCCCGCTTGCGGGCGGGGCGCGCCGCGCCCGGCGTTTGACCGGGCGCCGGTGCGGCCGCCGGCGCCGTTTGCGCATCGTGCAGCGCCTGCATGGCCGCGAGCACCGGCGCGGGCATCGGCCGCCGTCCGGTCAGTTCCGCCCAGCGTTTTTCCAGTGCGCCTTCGGCAACGGGCTTGATGACGGTGCCCGAGCTCTGCGCGTCCCAGGTCTGGACCGAAAACGGGTGGATTCGCAAGTCGTCGCGAGCGATGACCACGTCTTCGCCCGCATCGACGAGCCAGTCGTAGACGAAGTCGATGCACAGCCGGTAGCCGCGCTTATAGGCGGTGTCGGGCACTTCATAGGGCGCTCGCGTGACGTAACCGGAGCCGAAGAGCCCGCGCGGCTCCGCGGCGACACGGTGCAGGAACACGCGGTCGCCCGGCAGGATGCCGCGTGCGAAACCGCAGCCCCACGTGTCGGCGACGGTTTCACCGGCGCGCACGCGGCGCGCGAAGTCGGGCAGTTCGGGCCAGGGCCACTTCTTGGGACTCCAGATCAGCAGGAAGGCGGTCATGAGGGCAGCGTACGAAACCGGACGAAAGCGGGCAGCTTAGCGTAAAGCGTCGGCGATGCCACGTGCGAGCCGTCGTCTGGCAGCCGATGGCCGTCAGGTACAATTCGGCGGCATCGTTGCCGCTTGTTTGCCGCTTGTTTGCCATTCCGGGCGCGCCATGTGCCGGCGGACCCGGGGATCGGCGGACAAAGCGGCCGACCAAGCCGCCGACAAAGCGGCCCGAAAAATCGGCCCATGACCTCGAGACCGTGCCAACCGCGCGTGCCTCGCCGCCACTCACACCCCATGTCCCATTCTCCGCGCCGCCGGCCCGATGGCCGGCTGATCCTGTTGCTGGGCGCACTCGCCGCCTGCGGTCCGCTCGCCACCGACATGTACCTGCCGAGCCTGCCGGCCATCGCCCAGTCGTTCGGCGTGAGCGCCGCCGCCGCTGCCTCGACGCTCACGAGCTTCATGGCCGGCTTCTCGATCGGCATGCTGCTCTACGGTCCCGTATCCGACGCCTACGGCCGCCGGCCCGTGCTGCTCGGCGGCATCGCGCTCTTCGCGGTGGCCAGCGTCGCGTGCTGGTTTTCGTTCTCGGTGGGCGAGCTCGTGATCGTGCGTTTCCTGCAGGCGCTCGGCGCCGGCGCGGCCTCGGTGCTCGCGCGGGCGATCGCGCGCGACGCCCACGAGCCGTCCGACGCTGCCAAAGTGCTCTCGATGGTCGCCATCGTCACGTCGATCGGGCCGCTGCTCGCGCCGCTGATCGGCGGGCAGTTGCTGCTGATCGGCGGCTGGCGTGTGGTGTTCGTCGCGCTCACGCTGTTCGGCCTCGCGTGCGCCGCGGCCGCTTACCTGCGCGTGCCCGAGACCTGGCCGCCCGAAAAGCGCGAAAGCGCGGCCGTGCTGCGCTCGTTCGCGGCTTATGGGCGATTGCTGCGCGACCCGCTCGTATGGGGGCACATGCTCTGCGGCGGCATGGCGTTCGCGGCGATGTTCACCTATATCTCGGCCACGCCGTTCGTCTATATCGAGTATTTCCACGTTTCGCCGCAGCACTACGGGCTGTTCTTCGGCGCGAACGTGTTCGGCATCATGCTCGGCAACTTCCTCAATACGCGCTTCATCGGGCGTTTCGGCACGTTGCGGATGGTGTCGATCGCGTCGTGCGTGAGCGTCGCCGCGTCGCTATTCGTTGCGCTCATGTGCGTCACGGGCTGGGGCGGCTTGTGGTCGATCGTGTTCGGCCTCTTCTTCGTGGTGAGCGTGGTGGGCCTGCTCGGCGCCAACTGCGCGACCGATCTCATGTACCGCTATCCGAAAAACGCGGGCGCGGCGGCAGCCGTGTTCGGCGCGACGCAGCTTGGCCTCGGCGCGCTTGCGAGCGCCGCTGTCGGCTGGTTCCCGGGCGTCTCGCCGTTGGGCATGGGCGTGACGATCGGCGTATGCGGGGTGCTCACTTGGGTTGGGCGCGCGCTCGTCGTGAAGTGGCACGGCACGCCCGCGCCGGGTGCCACGCAAACGGCTGCGCCGTGAGCGAAACGTAGCGCGCAAAAGAAACGGGACGCCGAGGCGTCCCGTTTTTTCGCCGCCGGCAGGCGCGCCTCAGTCGCGTGCCGTCGACGAAGCGCCGTGGCTCAGCCAGTCGAGCACGGCCGATGCGTCGTCGTCGGCGTGTTCGCGCGCGCGCGCCACGGCGTCGTGCAGGTCGGCGTCGGGCGACGCGCGGCGGATCGCGACGCCCACCGCGAGGATGTCGATCATCAGCAGATGCAGGATGCGCGAGATCATCGAGAGCTGCGACTCGCGCATCTCGATGTGATCGGTTTCGAGCGCCACGGTCGCGCGTTTCGCGAGCGGCGTGTTGCTCGACGTGATCGCGATCACCTGCGCGCCGGCCTGCATCGCGACGTCGAGCACGCGCAGCAGTTCGGGCGCGCGGCCCGACTTCGAGACGGCCACGATCACGTCGCCCTTGCCGAGCAGCGCGGCCGAGGCGGCCTGCATGTACAGGTCGCCGTAGGCGATGGTCGGGATGCCGAAGCGGAAGAACTTGTAGTGCGCGTCCTGCGCGACGATGTGCGAGTTGCCGAGCCCGTAGAACTCGATGCGGCGCGCGCCGTTGAGCAGCGTGATGGCCTGCTCGACGTGTTCGAAGTTCAGGTGATCGCGCAACTGCAGGATCGCGGAAACCGTGTTGTCGAGCACCTTCGCGCCGAAGTCGGTGGCGGTGTCGCCGAGATGCACCTGGCTGTGGCTGACCGGAATCGTGCCCGTGAGACCCGTGGCGAGCTTGAGCTTGAAGTCGGAGAGGCCCTGGCAGCCGAGCGAGCGGCAAAAGCGGATCACCGTGGGCTGGCTCACGTCGGCCTTGCGCGCGATGTCGACGATCGGGTCGTTGATGATCGAGCGCGGGTGATTGAGCGCGAGGTCGGCCACGCGGCGCTCGGCCGGCGTGAGCGCGTCGCGCATCTGGCGGATGCGCTCGAACACGGCCGACGAGCCGCCGCCCGCGCGGTTCGACAACTGCTCCGCGAGGATCGCCGAAACGCCGAGGAACGCCGGATATTCGGCCGTGATGACGTAGGTCGGGACGTTCGCGAGATAGGCGTCGAAGCGGCCCTTGGCCTCGAAGCGCTGGCGGAACGACGAGCGCGTGAACAGGTCGCCGAGGCGCGGCACCACGCCGCCGCCGATGTAGATGCCGCCGAGCGAGCCGAGCGTCATCGCGATGTTGCCCGCGAAGCTGCCGAGAATGCCGCAGAAGCATTCGACGGTTTCGAGCGCGAGCGGCTCGCCTTCGTGCGCGCGTTTCACGACTTCGGCCGTGCCGAGGTTGGCTGGCAGCTTTTTTTTGTCGCGTGCGGCGAGCGCGCGATAGATGAGCTCGAGGCCGGGCCCCGCGCACACGCGCTCGAACGAGACGTGCGGCCAGTTCTTGCGCGCGAACTGCAGCACGAGGTCTTCGCGCTCGTCCTGCGGCGAAAAGCTCGCGTGGCCGCCTTCGCTGCCGAGCGCGATCCAGCGGTCGTCGGCGGGGATGAGGCCAGAGACGCCGAGGCCCGTGCCCGGCCCGAGCAGGCCGATCACGCTGTTCTGGCGGCGCTGGCCGCCGCCCACCTGGGTGCGCTGCGAATCCGTGAGGCCCGGCAGCGCCATGGCGAGCGCGGTGAAGTCGTTCACGACGAGCAGCGTGTCGAAGCCGAGCGCGCGGCGCGTGGCTTCGATCGAGAAGGTCCAGTCGTGATTGGTCATGCGCACCTGGTCGCCGTCGACCGGATTCGCAATCGCGATCGCCGCGTGGTTCACGCGGCCGATCTTCGTGTCCTTCAGATACTGCTGGATCACCTCCGCCACGCCCGGATACTGCGCGCACGGATACACGCGCACCTGGCCGATGTCGCCGTGCGCCGTTTCGAGCGCGAAGCGCGCATTGGTCCCGCCGATGTCGGCGAGCAGCCTCGGTCCGTCGGCGTGCTGGCCCGCGCCAGGGGCGTTTTTATTAGGCGCACCAGTAGACATCGAGTCTTACTCCCTTGTCGTTCGCCAGCTTCGAGATGGCATTGTTTTGTTCGGCCGCGGCGGCCTGTTGCAGCACTTCGAGCTTGCGCTCGCCGGCGATCAGCAGGAACAGTCGATCGACCTGGCGCAGCGCCTGCATCGACCACGAGACGCGCGCGTGCGGCGCGGCCTGCGGATGCACGGCCACGAACGGGCGGGCCGTCGTGAGGGCCTCGTGCCATTCGGGGGCGTCGGCGAAGATCGAGGCGGTGTGGCCGTCCTCGCCCATGCCGAGCACCGCGACGTTCGGCAGCTTGCGGGCCGGGTCGGCGTTGAGCGCGGCGACGTGCGCGTCGAGATCCTGTGCGACGTCCACGAGCGGCAGGAAGTGCGCGCCGGCCGCCTCGTGCGTGAGCAGCATCTCGCGCACGAGGCGCGCATTGCTCGCGGAATCGGTGTCCGGCACCCAGCGGTCGTCGACGAGCGTGACGTCGATGTGCGCCCAGTCGAAGCGGTGCGTCGAAAGGGCTTCGAGGAACGGTCGCGGGCTCGTGCCGCCCGAGACGGCGAGCGTCGCGCGGCGCGCCGTCGTGCCGGGTGCGGCTTGCTGAGCGGCGAGCGACGCCTGTAGCGCGTCGCCCACGGCCCGCGCCAGCGCGTCGGTCTGCACGCGCGGGTCGTCGAATACATGAAGCTCGATCACTTCTCCTCCATGCTGCTTTCTTGTAGGTGTGCGGGGTAGTTCATCTGTCCGTTCCGGCGGCGCGCCACGCCATGCGCTCGCGCGCCGCCATGCAATCCCATCAGTTCAATTCTCTTCCTCGAGCCAGCAGGTGCCGTGCTGCGCCAGCATCGCGCTCGCCGCCGCCGGTCCCCACGTGCCCGCCGCGTACGGCTTGGGCGCGCCCGGCGAGGCGGCCCATTCGTTCAGGATCGGCTCGACCCACTTCCAGGCCGCTTCCTGCTCGTCGCGGCGCACGAAGAGCGCGAGCCGCCCGTTTATCACGTCGAGCAGCAGGCGCTGGTAGGCCTCCATCTGGCCTTCGCGGAAGAACCGGTCGAACGCCAGATCGAGGTAGACGCTGGCGAGGTTCATGCCTTCGCCCGGCTGCTTGGCGAGGCAGTAAAGGCGGATCGTTTCGTTCGGCTGGAGCCGGATGACCAGACGGTTGGCACCCGGGCGCAGCGCCGGCGCGCCGAGCGCCGAATGCGGCACGGGGCGGAAGTTCACGACGATCTCGGCCACGCGGTCGGCAAGACGCTTGCCGGTGCGCAGGAAGAAGGGCACGCCCGCCCAGCGCCAGTTCTCGATCTCCACCTTGAGCGCGACGAAGGTTTCGGTGCGGCTGTCGGGCTTCACGCCGTGCTCGGTCGCATAGCCCGGCACCGACTGGCCGCGAATCACGCCCGCATGGTACTGCCCGCGCACCGCGACCTTGCTGATGTCGAGCGGATTGACCGGCTTGAGCGCGCGCAGCACGCGAAGCTTTTCGTCGCGCACCGAATCCGAATCCATCGAATGCGGCGGCTCCATGGCGACGATCGAGAGCAACTGCAACAGGTGATTTTGCACCATGTCGCGCAATGCGCCCGTGTTGTCATAAAAATCGCCGCGCGCCTCGACGCCCAGTTCCTCCGCAATCGTGATCTGAATGCTCTCGACCCATTCGCGGCGCCACAGCGGCTCGAAGAGCGCATTGCCGAAACGCAGCGCGAGCAGGTTCTGCACCGGCTCCTTGCCGAGGTAGTGATCGATCCGGTAGATCTGGCCTTCGGCGAAGATCTCGCCCACGGCGTCGTTGATCGCGTTCGACGACTTGAGATCGTAGCCGAGCGGCTTTTCCAGCACGATGCGCGCGTTCTCGTTCAGGCCCACGGCGGCGAGCGCGCGGCAGATCGGCACGAACAGCGACGGGCCCGTGGCCAGATAGAACACGCGGATGCCGGGCAGCGCCGCGATGCCGTCGCGCAGATGCGCGAAGTCTTCGGCGCGCGAGAGGTCGAGCTTCACATAGACGATGCGCTCGAGAAAGCTGGCCCACGCATTTTCGTCGAAGCTGCCGTTCTTCGAGACGTGTGGCTTGACGTGCTCGTCGACCCACTGGAGATAGGCCGCGCGATCGTCCTCGTGACGCGCGACGCCCACGATCTTGCCGGCCTGGGAAAGCAGGCCTGAACGGTGCGCCTCATACAGGGCCGGGAGAATCTTGCGCATCGACAGGTCGCCGGTGGCGCCGAAGAGCACGAACGTGAAACCTGAATCGGTCTGGTTTTGCATGAGTCTCCGTCACAGTCCTGGGTTGGCCGCAGCAGGGTACATCGGGCGCCTGCGGAAGTGGTCGCCCGGACGGCCGTAGTCCGATAAAATTTTTTTTGACACTGAATTGTAGTTTAACTACAATCCAAATCAAGAGGTAACGTTCATTCGATGAAAAAAGCGTCAGGCGCGGCCCGCAAGGCGGTCTTGCGCGGTTTCCCGAGTGGACGGATTGCCCCCACATGGTAATGGAGAACAATGCGCAACCCGGCCCGGCTTGACAGCGGGCGGGACGCCCGCATCGCCACATGTCGGGGCTTCAAGGCTGCGTGACGCAAGCGGCGCCTCGGCCGGCCAGGTGGCCGGTGAAAATCAAAAGAGGAGACAGTCAAGTTGCATTCCGAACCACTCATCTCTTGAGCGTCCTGCGGCCGGTAACCGGCACGCGGCCCGCGCGCATCCCGTGAAAAGCACGCGCGCGGCACTCCGGCGCCCGTCCGTCCAGTGTTTTGCCTGTTTTGCCTGTTTGACCAACCACCGCACCCTGGCGATCAGGGGCCAATCGTTTTTTGTTCAGGTGTCTGGAGGAGATAAGCAATGAAATTCCGCGCGATCATGGGCGCCCTGTGCGCCGCAGGTCTGATGGGCGGCGTCGCCACGGCGCAAGCGGCCGAGTCCCTCGAAGTGCTGCACTGGTGGACTTCGGGGGGCGAGTCGAAGGCCGTCGGCGTGCTCAAGGACGACATGCAGAAGCAGGGTTACGTGTGGAAGGACTTCGCGGTCGCCGGGGGCGCGGGCGCGGCGGCCATGACCGCACTGAAGACGCAGGTGATCTCCGGCAACGCCCCGACGGCTGCCCAGATCAAGGGCCCGCTGATCCAGGAATGGGCCGAGCAGGGCGTGCTGGTGCCGATCGACGCCGCCGCGACCGACTGGAAGGCCAATCTCCCGCCGCAGATCGACAAGATCATGCACGCGGATGGCCACTATGTCGCCGCTCCGTTCTCGGTGCACCGCGTGAACTGGGTGTGGATCAACAAGGCCGCACTCGACAAGGTGGGCGGCAAGGTGCCGACCACGTGGCCGGAGTTCTTCGCGCTGGCAGACAAGCTCAAGGCCGCGGGCATCCAGCCGGTCGCGGCCGGCGGCCAGCCCTGGCAAGACCTGACGCTGTGGGAAGACGTGGTCCTCTCGCAGGGCGCGGACTTCTACAAGAAGGCGCTCGTCGACCTCGACCAGAAGACCCTCACGTCGCAGCAGATGGTCAACGTGTTCGACACGGTTCGCAAGATCGAGTCGTACATGGATAACGGCCGCACGGGCCGCGACTGGAACCTCGCCACGGCCATGGTCATCAACGGCAAGGCCGGCATGCAGTTCATGGGCGACTGGGCCAAGGGCGAGTTCGCGAACGCGAACAAGCAGCCGGGCTCGGACTACATCTGCGCGCCGGTGCCGGGTACTTCGAAGGCCTACACTTTTAACGTCGACTCGTTCGTGTTCTTCCAGCAGAAGGGCCAAAAGGCGGCAACGCCTGGCCAGCTCGCGCTCGCGAAGACGATCATGAGCCCGGCGTTCCAGGAGCAGTTCAGCCTGTACAAGGGATCGATCCCGGTGCGTCTGGGCGTGGACATGAGCAAGTTCGACGAGTGCGGCAAGAAGTCGTACGCGGATGAGCAGGCCGCGATCAAGGCCGGCGGCTATGTGCCGTCGCTCGCGCACGGCATGGCCCAGCCGGACGCCACGGCGGGTGCGATCACCGACGTCGTGACGAAGTTCATGAACTCGAACCAGGATTCGAAGAGCGCGGTGGACGCGCTCGCGAAGGCCGCGAAGACGAAGTAAGTCAGGCAGGTTTGTGAAGTAAGACGGGGCGTGCCGCGAAACGGTGCGCCCCGGGCATGACGGTTCGCCTTCTGAACCCCATCATCGTGCGGAACCTGTTTTCGCACCGTACCAGGAGTTGCGCAGTGACTGCTTCTCTTAGCGGCAACAGCAAGGCGGCCACGCCTGCTCCGCGCCGCGCGTCGCCGATGGCGGCGCTCGCAGACCGCTGGATCCCGAAGCTGGTGCTTTCGCCCAGCATCCTGATCAGCCTCGTATTCGTCTATGGTTTCATCCTCATCACCGGTTATCTGTCGCTCTCCACCTCGCGACTGATGCCGCGCTATGAATTCGCGGGCCTCGACCGCTATCGCGAGTTGTTCTCGAACGACGTCTGGTGGACGTCGGCGCAGAATCTCGGCTGGTTCGGCATTCCGTTCATCGCGATTTGCGTGGCGCTCGGCCTGTTCCTCGCGATCCTGCTCGACCAGCAGATTCGCCAGGAAGGCGCGCTGCGCGCCGTGTTCCTCTATCCGATGGCGCTTTCGTACATCGTGACGGGCACGGCCTGGCAGTGGATCTTCAACCCCGATCTCGGCATTCAGCAGGTGATGCACAGCATCGGCTGGACGAGCTTCCAGATCGACTGGCTCAACGACCCGGACAAGGCCATTTTCTGTATCGTGGTCGCCGCCGTCTGGCAGTCCACGGGCTTTTGCATGGCGCTCTTTCTCGCGGGCCTGCGCGGCGTGGACAGCGAAATCTTCAAGGCCGCCCAGGTGGACGGCGCGACGCTGCCCACGATCTATCGCAAGATCGTGATTCCGAGCATGCGTCCAGTGTTCTTCTCCGTGCTGCTGATCCTGTGCCACATCACGATCAAGACGTTCGACCTCGTCGTCGCGCTCACCGCGGGCGGCCCGGGCACCTCGTCGTCGCTGCCGGCCATCTTCATGTACACGTTTTCGTTCAACCGCGGGCAGCTCGGTGTCGGCGCAGCTTCGTCGATGATGATGCTTGCGACGGTGGTGGCCGTGCTCGTGCCGCTCATGTATCTGGAATCGAGGAGCACGCGCAATGCAGCCTAATATGAAGGTGAGCCGCGTGTTCGTCTACGCGGCGCTGATCCTGTTCGCGTTGTACTTCCTGTTCCCGCTCTACGTGATGCTGTCGACGTCGTTCAAGTCGCTCGACCAGATTCACTCGGGCACCATGCTCACGCTGCCTTCGCACCCGACATTCGCGCCGTGGGTCAAGGCGTGGAGCGAGGCCTGCACGGGCGTGCGCTGCGACGGCATGCAGCCGTTCTTCATGAACTCCGTGAAGATGGTGATTCCGGCCGTGCTGATCTCGTCGATCATCGGCGCGTTCAACGGCTACGTGCTCACGCACTGGCGCTTTCGCGGCGCGGACGCGCTCTTCACGATGCTGCTGGTGGGCTGCTTCATTCCGTTCCAGGCCATCCTGCTGCCGATGGCGCGCCTCGAAGGCTTCTTCGGCCTCTCGAACACGATCGGCGGCCTCGTGCTCGTGCACGTCGTGTACGGCATCGCGTTCACGACGATGTTCTTCCGCAACTTCTACGTGAGCGTGCCCGCCGAACTCGTGAAGGCCGCGCGCATCGACGGCGCCGGTTTCTTCACGATCTTCACGCGCATCATGCTGCCGATCTCGCTGCCCATCTTCATGGTCTGCCTGATCTGGCAATTCACGCAGATCTGGAACGACTTCCTGTTCGGCATCGTGTTCTCGGGCGTCGATTCGATGCCGATCACGGTGGCGCTGAACAATCTCGTGAACACGTCCACGGGCGTGAAGGAATACAACGTCGACATGGCCGGCGCGATCATCGCCGCGCTGCCCACGCTGCTCGTCTACGTGATCGCCGGCCGCTACTTCGTGCGCGGCCTCACGGCGGGCGCGGTGAAGGGCTAAAACCCATTTTTTAAGGATTCACGGCATGGCAAGCCTTTCCATTCGCGACGTCTACAAGACCTACCCGAACGGGGTGCCCGTCCTGAAGGGCGTCAACATCGACATCGAGGACGGCCAGTTCCTGATTCTCGTCGGCGGTTCGGGCTGCGGGAAGTCGACGCTGCTCAACATGATCGCCGGCCTCGAAACCGTCACCAAGGGCGAGATCGCCATCGACGGCAAGGTGGTGAACAACCTCTCGCCGAAGGACCGCGACATCGCGATGGTGTTCCAGTCGTACGCGCTCTATCCGTCGATGACGGTGCGCGAGAACATCTCGTTCGGCCTGAACATCCGCAAGGTGCCGAAGAACGAGCAGACGGAAATCGTCGGCCGCGTATCGAAGCTGCTGCAGATCGAGCATCTGCTCGACCGCAAGCCGGGCCAGCTCTCGGGCGGCCAGCGCCAGCGCGTGGCGATGGGCCGCGCGCTCGCGCGCGACCCTGTGATGTTCCTGTTCGACGAGCCGCTCTCGAACCTCGACGCGAAGCTGCGCATCGAGATGCGCTCGGAGATCAAGCTCCTGCATCAGCGCGTGGGCACGACGATCGTCTACGTGACGCACGACCAGATCGAGGCGATGACGCTCGGCGACCGCATCGCGGTAATGAAGGACGGCATCGTCCAGCAGTTCGGCGCGCCGCAGGACATCTACGATTCGCCGTCGAACCTGTTCGTGGCGGGCTTCATCGGCGCGCCGCCGATGAACTTCATCAACGGCAGGCTGGTGGAGCAGGGCGCGGGCGTCGGCCTCGAACTCGACACGGGCGTGGCGCGCGGCGTGCTGAACCTGCCGTTCGAGGCGAACAAGGTGCGCGGGCACGTGGGCCAGGACGTGGTGCTGGGCCTGCGCCCCGAGCGCATCACCGACGCGCGCAGCTCGCACGACGGCCACGGCCACGAACTGCAGCGCCACACCGTCAAGGTGGACGTGATCGAGCCGACCGGCCCGGACACGCTCGTGTTCGCGCAGGTCAACGGCAAGCGCATCGTGAGCCGCGTGCACCCGGGCGCGAATCCGCAGCCGCTCAGCAACATGGAACTGCTGTTCGACGTTTCGAAGGCCGTGCTGTTCGATCCGAAGACGGAAGAGCGCCTCGCCTGACCCGCTTCGCCTGATCCTTTCGCACTGGCGTTCACGGTGCGACAAAAAACCCCGTCGCGGCTCACGCAGCGAACGGGGTTTTTTCTTGTCAGGATGCCGCTGATGGAGCGCTGTCAGCGCACGGGTGGCGAGTGGTGCTGACCGTGCCCGACCGGATGCGGCTGCAGCAGCACGAGCACCGCGCCCGCGCCGCCGTCGTGCGGCCGCGCCTGGCAGAACGCGATCACTTCCTCCTTCTGCACGAGCCATGCGCGCACCTTGCCCTTGAGCACGGGCTCCTTGCCGACCGAGCCGAGGCCCTTGCCGTGGATCACGCGCACGCAGCGCAGCCCGCGCTTGCCCGCCTCGCGGATGAAGTTCTGCAGCGCCTCGCGCGCTTCCTCGCGGCGCAGACCGTGCAGGTCGAGCTGCGCCTGGACGATCCACGTACCGCGCCGCAGCTTCTTCACGACCTCGGCGCTGACGCCGGGACGGTGGTAGTAGAGCGAGTCGTCGGTGTCGAGGAGGGTTTCGGGATCGAAGTCGTCGGAGATCGCTTCGTGCAGCACGGCCTGCTCGTCGAGCCGCGTTTGCAGCGGCAGCGGCACCGGCGCCTCGCGGCGCGGCTGCACGCGCGGCGGCTGCTTGAGCGGCGCCACCTGGCCGATTTCGCGGCGAAAGAGGTCGCTATCGGCGGCGGCTTCGACGCGCGCGGCCTGGGCCGCCGCGCGTTCACGCTCGCGCTGGCGGGTCTGCGCCTTGAGCGCGTCGCGCAGGCTGCCGAGCCCGGCGAAGCCGGCAGCGGCCTTGCCGGAGACGGCGTCATCGGCTGCGGGAGCAGGGGCCGGCGCCGCGGCGGGGCGCGTTGAGGAGGGGCGCTTGGGCTCGCCCGGATGGGGCACGTTCTTGGGCATGGCGAAAGACGCTGGATAAATCGTTTGGCTGCGCGCACGGCGCAACGCCGGGGCAACGCCTCGCGGCCCGCCCGCAACTTGCGTTCGGGGCTGCCGCAAAACGAAAGGGCCGCCGGCTGGTTGGCCGCGGCCCTCCTTGTCGGTGCGTTGCCGGGCTTGCGGCCACCATTTTAGCGGCGCGGCGCCTGCCTGTTCCCGGCCGCCCGGAACGGCGGCCCGGGGCGCTTGCCGCTGTGCCTGGTTTAGCGATCGGCTTCGGCGCTCAACACGTGGGCCTGGCCGAGCTCGCTGACGGTTTCCAGATAGCGCTGCGCGTCGAGCGCGGCCATGCAGCCCGTGCCGGCGCTCGTAATGGCTTGGCGATAGACGTGATCCTGCACGTCGCCGGCCGCGAACACGCCGGGCACGCTCGTGCCGGTGGCGTTGCCGTTCAGGCCGCCGTTCGTGACGATGTAGCCGTTCTTCATCTCGAGCTGGCCTTCGAAAATGTCCGTGTTCGGCTTGTGGCCGATCGCGACGAAGAGGCCCTGCAGATCGAGGTCAGTGGTCTCGCCCGTTTTCACGTCCTTGATGCGCAGGCCGTTCACGCCGCCTTCGTTGCCCTTCACTTCGTCGAGCACGTGATTCCACTTGATCTCGACCACGCCTTCTTTCTGCTTCTCGAGCAGACGGTCGATCAGGATCGGCTCGGCGCGGAACTTGTCGCGGCGGTGGATGACCGTGACCTTGCTGGCGATGCCGGCGAGGTACAGCGCTTCTTCGACGGCCGTGTTGCCGCCGCCGATCACGGCGACGTGCTGGTTGCGGTAGAAAAAGCCGTCGCAGGTCGCGCAGGCCGAGACGCCGCGGCCCATGTAAAGCTCTTCGCTCGGCAGGCCGAGGTATTGCGCCGACGCGCCGGTCGCGATGATGAGCGAGTCGCAGGTGTACTCGCCCGAGTCGCCGATCAGGCGGATGGGTTTTTCGTCGAGCCTGGCGGTATGGATGTGATCGAACACGATTTCCGTATTGAAGCGCTCGGCGTGCTCGAGGAAACGTTGCATGAGTTCGGGGCCTTGCACGCCGTTCGCGTCTGCGGGCCAGTTCTCGACATCGGTCGTGGTCATGAGCTGGCCGCCCTGGGCGAGGCCCGTGATGAGCAGCGGCGAGAGATTCGCGCGCGCTGCGTAGACGGCAGCCGTGTAGCCGGCGGGGCCGGAACCGAGAATCAGGACTTTGGCGTGTTTGGTTGCAGACATGATCGAATTCCGTAGAAGGACGCTGCGTGGCGCGATATATCGGCCGCCCGGCGTTGCGGCGGGGCTTACGCATGAGTTGGGCATCAGCCGGCAATTATAAAGGCCGGGGAGATTCGCCGCGTCATGAAGCTTGTTGATTGGCGCGATAGCCGCCGGCCTTGCGGCGGGCAAGCCAGGCGCAAGGCCCGCGGGCGGCAAGAAGCGGGGCAAGAAGGAGCACGGAACACCCGGGACCACCCGGGACGCGACCGGACGTCGCGCCCGCAGCGTTGTCAGTTACCGTCATTTACAGCACGGGGCAGCCGGGGCCGAAACAACGCGTTTACAATAAGCCGGATCGGACGACGGCGGCCGCGCCCGTCTGCCCGCGGTGCCGGGCGGCGCGCGGACCGCAAACGCATCAAGAATCAGCACCAGGATTCAATGGCCAAAGCTCCCTTTTCCGCGCCGGCGCAGGCATTGCCTCACCGCATGTCGCGCCTTCTCACCGAAATCCGCTGGATTTTGCAGGTCGCGCTCGGCGTGTTCCTTCTGATGGCGCTCATCAGCTACAGCCGCCATGACCCGAGCTGGACCCACGCGGCCCAGGTCGATCACATTTCGAACTGGGCCGGGCGCGTCGGCGCCCGCACCTCGGACATTCTTCTGCTGCTGTTCGGCCTCTCCGCATACTGGTGGATCGTGCTGCTCGGGCGCCTCATTTCGGCGAACTACCAGCGCATTACGCGCCAGGAGGCGGTTTCCGACGATGACGACGACAAGCCGCGCGACATCAGCTGGGTCGCCGAAGCCTTCTCGTTCGTGCTCGTCGTGCTTTCGAGCTGCGGCATCGAGGCGCTGCGCATGTGGTCGCTCAAGGTGCAGTTGCCCCAGACGCCCGGCGGCGTGGTCGGCGGGGCCGTCGCGCGCGGGGTCTCGCACGCGCTCGGCTTCACGGGCGGCACGCTCGCGCTCCTGCTGGCGCTTGCCATCGGTCTCTCGCTGTACTTCCGGTTTTCGTGGCTCTCCGTGGCCGAGAAGGTCGGCGAATCCATCATCAACGCCGTGACCATGGCGCGGCTGCGCCGCGAGGCGGGCCGCGACCGCAAGCTCGGCGAGGCGGCGGCCGTGAAGCGCGAAGGCAAGGTCGAGCGCGGGCGAGTGAAAATCGAGGAGCACGAACCGGTCACGATCGTGCCGCCCGTGGTCACGCCGCAGCGCTCCGAGCGCGTGGAGAAGGAGCGCCAGGTGCCGCTCTTCAAGGATTTGCCGGGCGATTCCACGCTGCCGGCAATTTCGCTGCTCGACCCTGCGCCGGCCACGCAGGAGACCGTCTCGGACGACACGCTCGAATTCACCTCGCGCCTCATCGAGAAGAAGCTCAAGGACTTCGGCGTGGACGTGGCCGTCGTTGCCGCGTATCCGGGGCCGGTCGTCACGCGCTACGAGATCGAGCCCGCCACGGGCGTGAAGGGCAGCCAGATCGTGAACCTCGCGAAGGACCTCGCGCGCTCGCTGTCGCTTGTCTCGATCCGCGTGGTGGAAACGATTCCGGGCAAGAACTGCATGGCGCTCGAACTGCCGAACCAGCGCCGCCAGACCGTGCGCCTTTCCGAGATCCTCGGCTCGGCCGTCTATGCCGACGCGCCCTCGGCGCTCACCATGGGCCTCGGCAAGGACATCGGCGGCAAGCCCGTCTGCGCCGATCTCGCGAAGATGCCGCACCTGCTCGTGGCCGGCACGACCGGCTCGGGCAAGTCGGTGGGGATCAACGCGATGATCCTCTCGCTGCTCTACAAGGCGAGCGCCGAGCAGGTCCGCATGATCCTGATCGACCCGAAGATGCTCGAAATGAGCGTCTACGAGGGCATTCCGCATCTGTTGTGCCCCGTCGTGACCGACATGCGCCAGGCCGGCAACGCGCTGAACTGGACCGTCGCCGAGATGGAGCGCCGCTACAAGCTCATGAGCAAGCTCGGCGTGCGCAACCTCGCGGGCTACAACAACAAGATCGAAGAGGCGAACAAGCGCGAGGAAAAGATTCCGAATCCGTTCAGCCTCACGCCCGACGACCCGGAGCCGTGCCAGAAGCTGCCGCACATCGTCGTCGTGATCGACGAACTGGCCGACCTCATGATGGTGGTCGGCAAGAAGGTCGAGGAACTGATCGCGCGCATCGCGCAGAAGGCGCGCGCGGCCGGCATCCACCTGATCCTCGCGACGCAGCGGCCGTCGGTGGACGTCATCACGGGGCTCATCAAGGCCAACGTGCCGACGCGCATCGCGTTCCAGGTGTCGTCGAAGATCGACTCGCGCACGATCCTCGACCAGATGGGCGCGGAGTCGCTGCTCGGCATGGGCGACATGCTCTATCTGCCGCCGGGCTCGGGCCTGCCCGTGCGCGTGCATGGCGCGTTCGTCGGCGACGACGAGGTGCACCGCGTCGTCGAGAAGCTCAAGGAGCAGGGCGAGCCGAACTACATCGAGGGCATCCTCGAAGGCGGCACGGCGGGCGAGGGCGACGAGGGCACGGCGGCGGGAACCAGCGGCACCGGCGACGAGTCCGATCCGCTGTATGACCAGGCCGTCGAAGTGGTCATCAAGAACCGCCGGGCGTCGATCTCGCTCGTGCAGCGGCATTTGCGCATCGGCTACAACCGCGCGGCGCGGCTGCTCGAACAAATGGAGCAGTCCGGGCTCGTTTCGGCAATGTCGTCGAGCGGCAACCGCGAAATCCTCGCGCCCGGCCGCGACGCCGAATAAACCGCGCCAGGCCGCCGCGTTTTCGTGCCTTCCCCTGCGGCAGAAGAACTTCCCTCTTGGAGAACGATAGATGCAGTATCCGGCAGGACTTCCGACCCGCCTTGCGCGCACGGCGCGCCGCGCGCTCTTTGCCGTGCTCGGCGCGTCGGTCATGATGGCTTCGCAGGTTTATGCGAGCGGCACCGATCAACTGAAGCAGTTCGTCTCGCAGGTCCATGCCGCGCGCGGCAGCTTCGTGCAGCGCGAGCTCAGGGCGCCGTCGGGCGCGAAGAACGCCAGCGACGCCATCGCCACGGCCACCCTGAACGCCAGGACGTCGAGCGGCACGTTCATGTTCGCGCGGCCCGGCAAGTTCATCTGGTCGTATGAGAAGCCGTATCAGCAGGTGCTGCAATCGGACGGCGACAACCTCTATGTCTACGACAAGGACCTGAACCAGGTTACCGAGCGCAAGCTGGGCGGCGCGCTCGGCGCGAGTCCGGCGGCGATCCTGTTCGGCAGCAACGATCTCGAGAAGAACTTCACGCTCTCCGACGCGGGCGTGAAAAACGGTATCGACTGGCTGGAGCTGATCCCGAAGTCGAAGGACACGCAGTTCAAGAGCGTGGGCATCGGCTTTCGCGATGGCAGCCTGGAGGCGATGGAACTGCACGACGTGTTCGGCAACGTGACGCTGCTCACGTTCTCCAACATCGAGAAGAATCCGTCGTTGCCGGTTTCGACGTTCAGGTTCGTGCGGCCGCAGGGCGCCGATCTCATCACGGGCGGCGCGAACTAGCGCGGTTTTCACGCATCGCACTGCAGAAAGGGCGACTCGCAGGAGCCGCCCTTTTTCGTTGCGCGTTCGACGATGCGCGCGTGCTCAGGCAGCCGCGGCCGCTGCGGCCTCGAACCGGATCACCCCGTCCGTGCCGGTCGCACGCGCGATCTTGCCTGCGAGCCACAGCAGATGCAGGTGCGCAAGCGCTTCCCCCATCGCGAAGGTCATCTGGTGGATGTCGAGTTCGCGTTTGAACATGAGCGGCACGATGTCGGCGGCGCTTTGCGGCGCGCGCTCGCATGCCGCCATGACTTCCGCGAGGCGCGCGTCATGGTGCTCGCGCAACTGCGCGATGCGCGTGTGCACGCCGCGAAACGGCTTGCCGTGCGAGGGCAGTACGAGCGTGTTCCCGGGCAGCGTTTCGTAGCGGCCGAGCGATTCGAGGTAGAGGCCGAGCGGATTGCCTTCCGGCTCCATGTCGAACACCGAGACGTTGGTCGAGATGCGCGGCAGCACCATGTCGCCGGAAATCAGCACGCCGGTCGCTTCGCAAAAGAGCGCGCAGTGCTCAGGCGAATGGCCGTAGCCGGTGATGACGCGCCAGTCGCGACCGCCGATCGCCACATTGTCCGCTTCGCGCAGGCGGCGGTACTGCGAAGGCAGCGCGGGCACGAGGTTGCCGTAGTAGCCGCGGCGGTTGCGCAGCTTGTCGAGCGAGGCTTCGTCCGCGAGCCCGTGGCGCGCGAAATGGCGCGCCGCGCCTTCGCCGCCCGCGTTCGAGCCGTCGCCGGCCGCCATCACGCGCGCCTGCATGTATTCGCCGAGCGTGATCCACAGGCGCACGTCCCAGCGCTTGTTCTCTCCGCCCGCGCAGATCCAGTGCGCGAGGCCGATATGGTCGGGGTGGCAGTGCGTGACGAGCACGCGAAGCACCGGCAGGCCTTCCAGCTGATTTTCGAACACCGCTTCCCAGCGGGCCTTGATGGTGTCGTTGGCGATGCCGCAGTCCACGACGGTCCAGCCTTGTCGGCCGTCGATTTCGTCGCGCAGCAGCCAGAGGTTGATGTGGTCGAGCGCGAACGGCAGCGGCATGCGCAGCCATTTCACGCCCGGCGCGACGTCGAAGGCGAGGCCGGGCTCGGGCAGCGTATCGGCGTAGGGATAGTCGAGCTGATGTTCGAGGGCGTTCATCGAGGGTGTCTTCTCCTTTTATGGCTCACTCCGGCCCATGTAAAGCTGTCGCCGGTTGCGCAACCGCGTGCTTGACGATAACGTAAACGTCGATTCTATCGTCCCTCGCGCCGTCGCGCTGACCGCGTCGGGCCAGCCGCTCTCTCACCATGACGACCCAGTACACGATCACCGAACTTGCCAGGGAATTCGACGTAACGCCGCGTGCGATCCGCTTCTACGAGGACCAGGGCCTGCTCGCGCCCAGCCGCGAAGGCGCCGGCGGCCTCAAGCGCGTGTTTTCGGGGCGCGATCGCACGCGGCTGAAACTGACGTTGCGCGGCAAGCGGCTCGGCTTCACGCTTTCGGAGATCCGCACGCTGCTCGACCTCTACGAGTCGCCGACAGACACGCTCCCGCAGCTCCAGGCGTTCCTCGACACGGTTGTGCATCACCGCGAAATACTCGAGCGCCAGCGCGCCGACCTCGACGCGACGCTCGAAGACCTCGCGCAGTACGAGTCGCAGGCGCGCGTGCTGCTCGACAAGAGTGCGGACGGCGAGCGCGAAGCGGCCGAAAGCGCGCCGCGCTCCGCTCGCGCGAAAACCTGACGCTCGCGCGACGAAACGGGCACGGCCGCCATGAAACACTTCCCGAAACTGCTTTCCTCGCAAATCGGTTTCGATGTCGCGCAGACCATGCTCGACGGCTTCGAGCGCCATTACCGCAACTTTTGCGACGCGGCGGCGCGCGCGAGGGCGTTCTTCGAGGCCGCCGACTGGCACGCCCTGCAGCAGCTCGCGCGCGAGCGCATCGCTTCCTATGACGACTGCGTGAAGGAGTGCGTCGTCGCGCTCGAAGACGAATACAGCGCCGAGACCATCGACGACGAAGTCTGGCAGCAGATCAAGCTGCACTACATCGGCTTGCTCACGACGCACCGGCAGCCCGAATGCGCGGAGACGTTCTTCAACTCCGTGTGCTGCAAGATCCTGCACCGCTCGTACTTCAACAACGATTTCATCTTCGTGCGGCCCGCCATCTCGACGGAATACATCGAGAACGACGAGCCTGCCGCGAAGCCCACGTATCGCGCGTACTATCCCGGCAAGGACGGACTCGCGGCGACGCTCGCGCGCATCGTCACGAACTTCCAGCTCGAGACGCCCTTCGAGGACCTGCCTCGCGACGTCGACTGCATCATGCAGACGATGCTCGACACGTTCGGCGTGGTCGAGCCGAAGCCGAACTTCCAGATTCACGTGCTTTCGTCGCTGTTTTTCCGGCACAAGAGCGCGTATATCGTCGGGCGCATCATCAACGGCGATCTGCTCGCGCCGTTCGTCGTGCCGGTCCGTCATGTGCAGGCGGGCAAGCTCGCACTCGATACGGTGCTGCTGCGCACCGAGCAACTGCTGATCCTGTTCAGCTTCTCGCACTCGTATTTTCTTGTGGACATGGAAGTGCCGTCCGCCTACGTGGAGTTTCTGCGCACCATCATGCCGCGCAAGGCCAAGGGCGAGATCTACACGTCGCTCGGGCTGCAGAAGCAGGGCAAGAACCTGTTCTATCGCGACTTGCTCCATCACCTCTCGCATTCGAGCGACCGGTTCATCATCGCGCCGGGTATTCGCGGCATGGTGATGATCGTATTCACGCTGCCTTCGTATCCCTACGTGTTCAAGGTCATCAAGGACAGCTTTCCGGCGCCGAAAGAGACCACGCGCGAGCAGGTCGAGGCGAAGTATCAGCTCGTCAAGCGCCACGACCGCCTGGGGCGGCTTGCCGACACGCTCGAATACTCGAGCGTGGCGCTGCCGGTTGCGCGGCTCGACGAGGGGCTCGTGCGCGAGCTGGAAACGCTCGCGCCCTCGATGATCGAATACGAAGGCAACAACCTCGTGATCCGCCACGTGTACATCGAGCGGCGCATGGTGCCGCTCAACCTCTATCTGCAGAACGGCAGCGACGAGGAGGTCGATCACGGCATTCGCGAATACGGCAACGCGGTGAAGGATTTGCTGCGCGCGAACATCTTTCCGGGCGACATGCTCTACAAGAATTTCGGCGTGACGCGCAACGGCCGCGTGGTGTTCTACGACTACGACGAAATCGAATATCTCACCGACTGCAATGTGCGAGCCGTGCCGCCGCCGCGTAACGAGGAAGACGAACTGTCTGGCGAGCCGTGGTACGCGGTCGGTCCACGCGATATTTTTCCGGAAACGTATGGCGCCTTTTTGCTCGGCGACCCGCGTGTCAAGCGCGCGTTTCTTGCGCATCACGCGGACTTCTTCGATCCTGCGCTCTGGCAGGACAGCCGCGCGCGGCTCATCGCCGGCGAGGTGCCGGACTGTTTTCCCTATGACGCATCGATTCGTTTCAGCGTGCGCTACGCCGCACGTTTCGAGCGCGACGACGCGCCGGCCGTGCGCGTTGCGTAGCGCGTGACGACGACGTTCAAACCGGATTCATCGAGGAGCACGAACATGAGTGAGACGCAAAAGCAGGACGCCATCGTGATCGTTTCGGCGGCGCGCACGCCGATGGCGGGCTTCCAGGGAGACTTCGCGACGCTCGCCGCGCCGCAGCTTGGCGCCGTCGCGATCGCGGCGGCCGTCGAACGTGCGGGCCTGAAGCCCGAGCAGGTCGACGAGGTCGTGATGGGCTGCGTGCTGCCCGCGGGACAAGGCCAGGCGCCCGCGCGCCAGGCGGCGCTGGGCGCGGGCCTGCCGTTCGCCGCAGGCGCGACGACCGTCAACAAGATGTGCGGATCGGGCATGCGTGCGGCGATGTTCGCGCACGACATGCTGCTGGCGGGTTCGGCCGAGGTGATCGTGGCGGGCGGCATGGAGAGCATGTCGAACGCGCCGTATCTCCTGCCGAAGGCGCGCGCGGGCATGCGCATGGGCCACGGCCAGGTGCTCGATCACATGTTCCTCGACGGCCTCGAAGACGCCTATGACAAAGGCCGCTTGATGGGCACGTTCGCGGAGGAGTGCGCGGGCGAGTTCGACTTTTCGCGCGAGCGCCAGGACGCCTTCGCGATCGAGTCGCTCAAGCGCGCGAAACGCGCCAACGAAGACGGTTCGTTTTCGTGGGAGATCGCACCGGTGAAGGTGGCTTCGCGCACAGGCGAGGCCACCATCGGGCGCGACGAGCAGCCGTTCAGGGCCAACCCCGACAAGATCCCCACGCTCAAGCCCGCGTTCAGCAAGACCGGTACGGTCACGGCCGCGAACTCGTCGTCGATTTCGGACGGCGCGGCGGCGCTCGTGATGATGCGCGAGTCGACCGCGAAGCTGCTCGGCCTCGTGCCGCTTGCGCGCGTGACGGGGCATTCCACCTTCGCGCAGCAGCCCGCGAAGTTCACGACGGCGCCCGTCGGGGCGATGGCGAAGCTGTTCGAAAAGACCGGCTGGAAGGCGAGCGACGTCGATCTCTACGAGATCAACGAGGCTTTCGCCGTGGTCACGATGGCCGCGATGAAGGCGCACGACCTGCCGCACGAGAAGGTCAACGTGAACGGCGGCGCGTGCGCGCTCGGCCACCCGATCGGCGCTTCGGGCGCACGCATTCTCGTCACGCTGATCGGCGCGTTGCGCGCGCGCGGCGGCAAGCGCGGCGTGGCGACACTGTGCATCGGCGGCGGCGAAGCCACGGCGATGGGCGTCGAACTGCTGTAGGCTAGCGCCTGATGGCGCGCGCCACGGGGAGGCGGCGCGCCGCGGCGGTTTCGTGGCAAACGGGAGAGGTGGCGAGATGAAAACAGCGTTGATCGTGGGCGCGTCGCGCGGCCTCGGTTTCGAGTTCGCGCGGCAGTATGCGAAGGCCGGCTGGCGCGTGCTGGCCACGGCGCGCGGGCCCGAAGCGCTCCAAGCCCTGCGCGATATCGGCGCGCAGCCGTTCCAGCTCGACATCGCGCGCCCCGAGGAAATCGCCGCGCTCGGCTGGAAGCTCGACGGCGAGCGGCTCGACGTGGCGCTTGTCGTCTCGGGCGTCTATGGTCCGCGCACGGAAGGCGTCGAGACCATCACGGCCGAAGACTTCGAATACGTGATGAACACCAACGTGCGCGGGCCGATGCAACTGATCCCGATCTTGCTGCCGCTCGTCGACGAAGCTCACGGCGTGCTCGGCGTGCTGTCGAGCCGCATGGGCAGCATCGCGCAGACCACGGGCACGACGGGCTGGCTCTATCGCGCGAGCAAGGCGGCGCTCAACGACGTGCTGAAGATCACTTCGCTGCAAACGCGCCGCGCCACCTGCGTCGCGCTGCATCCGGGCTGGGTGCGCACCGACATGGGCGGCGCGCATGCGGCGATCGACCCGGCGGCGAGCGTTGCGGGCATGCGCGAGGTAGTGGCCGAGGCCGCCGCCGCGCGCGATGTCTTCAACGGCCGCTTTTTCCAGTTCGACGGGGCCGAACTCGACTGGTAAAGCGCCGTCCGTCTGCGCTACGCTTGCTGCCTCGCGAAGCGGGGCGATGGCGCCCCGCGCGACGCGGGCCTGCATTGCGCGGCCTCCCGCAACGGAACCACGACCCGATGAACGCTGAAACTCCGCGCGCCGCCCGGCCCGCCGACTGTCCCTGCGGCGGCGCCGCACCCAACCAGAAAGCCGGCACCAGGGCGCCGCGCTACGCCGACTGCTGCGGCCGCTTCATCGACGGCGCCGCGGTGCCCGCCACCGCGCTCGAACTGATGCGCTCGCGCTACACCGCCTACGTGCTGGGCATCGAGGCTTATTTGCGCTCGACCTGGGCGCCCGAGACCTGTCCCGCCGATCTCGACGTCGATCCCGCAGCCGAAGGCGCGCCGCACTGGCTCGGACTTGCCATCAAGCGTCACGAGCAACGCGACGAAACGCATGCGATCGTCGAATTCGTCGCGCGCTACAAAACCGGCGGACGCGCGTTCCGCCTGCACGAAACGAGTCGCTTCACGCGCGGCGCCGACGACCGCTGGCGCTACGTTGACGGCGACGTTTCGCCGAGCTGACGAAACGCTAACGCCAACGGCTGCAATGGCGCCGATAGTGGTGCTGGTGCAAGCAGGCATTTACTGCATTTATTTCCTCACTGTTGCCTCCGCGCGACGCTCATCCTGAGTCCTTTTTACCGATCCGCCGTCACGACTCGCCTGGCATGCCTTATGCCGGGTTACCCCTGAATTGCACAACAAATATTTGTCGTGCGAGTATCTAATCACGGTGCCCGGCACGGTAGGTAAGCGCATAGCGAAGACGTTTTTTCGCACACGCCTATGCCGATGCAAACGGGTGCTGGCGGCGGGTCTGATCGACGATAGAACTGCGCCGCGCAGGTGTTCCGATCGATGTACTCCCCCGTTACGGGTCACATGCCCGCGCATGGCTTCGCGGCCAGGCGCAACGGTGTCTCGTTGCGCCTGTGAACGGCGCGCGGCAGAAGCCGGGCAGGAGTGCGGGTCGGACGGTAGTCGGATTGACGGCAGGTCTTTTGCAGGTGGTGTAGCGCATGGCGTTCAGAAAGCTCCTTACCGGGTGGGTCGTAGCCGGCACCGCGTGTGTGCTTTCGGTCGCGCACGCAGCGTCGCTTTCCGATCCGGCAGGTGCGCCGGCGAACGCGCAACTCGCCGCCAACGCCCCGGCAACGCACGCCGCCGACGCATCCCGTTCGAACTTCGCGGGCGGTCCCCTCGGCAGCGCCAATGTCCCGCGTCTTGCGCTCGACGACGCCTATCTTCCCGTCGTTCGCGCCGACATGAACGCCCAGGTGATCCGCGTTCCGGCGGATGCCGCTGGCGACGTCACGCTCGAAACCACGGTTTACCGCCCGGACGGTCCCGGCCCGTTCCCGATGGTGATCTTCAACCACGGCAAGATTCCCGGCGACCCCCGCTTCCAGGCGCGCAGCGATCCGCTTTCGTTCGCGCGCGAGTTCGTGCGCCGCGGCTATGTGGTCGTCGCGCCGAACCGCCAGGGCTTCGCGGATTCGGGCGGCTCGTATCAGCAGGATGGCTGCGACGTTGCGAGCAATGGCCTCGGCCAGGCAGCCGACGTCGCCGCAACCATCGGGTACATGTCGAAAGAGCCGTACGTCGACGCGGGGCAGATCGTCGTCGCGGGCACCTCGCACGGCGGCCTCGCCACCATGGCCTACGGCACCGAAGCGGCGAAGGGCGTGCGCGCGCTCATCAACTTCTCTGGCGGCCTGCGCCAGGACGCCTGCACGGGCTGGCAGGACAACCTGACCCAGGCGTTCGGCGACTACGGCGGCAAGGCCCGCGTGGCTTCGCTCTGGCTCTACGGCGACAACGACTCGGTCTGGTCGCCCGACCTCGTCTCGAAGATGTTCGCCGCGTACCGCGACGCGCAAACGCGTGGCGATCGCCCGGCCGTGACGGCGAAGCTCGTGGACTTCGGCTCGTACAAGAACGATGCGCATCGCCTCGTGGGCGACCGCGACGGCGTGAAGATCTGGTGGCCCACGGTCGAGGCGTTCCTCGCGAGTCGCGGCCTTCCCACGGCGGTCCAGTACCGCGTGGCGACGCAGGCCGCGCCGCATGGCACGGGCTACGCGCAGATCGATTCGGTCGGCGCCGTGCCTTACGTCGATCAGGCGGGCCGCGACGGCTATCGCAACTTCCTCAAGCAGTATCCGAGTCGCGCGTTCGCGGTGTCCGACTCCGGCGCGTGGTCGTGGGCCGAAGGCGGCGACAACCCCATGGCCGTCGCCATCTCGAACTGCGAGAAGCACAGCTCCGATCCGTGCCGCCTCTATGCGGTGAACAACACCGTGGTGTGGAACAACGGCGGGACGCAGACCGCGCAGAATGGCGACGGCGGCGACAACGCCCGCGCCACGGCGGAAAACGACAACGCCGACGACAGCGGCCACTCGCTGGCGAGTCGATAACGCGGCACCTGGCGCCCGGCGGCTTCGGCAGGACTCGAATTCTCTCCCCAGCGCATCAGAAACGGCGGCCCGGCAACGGGCCGTCTGGCTTTCGTCTGCCTTTCTTCGATCGCCCGCGTGCCCGCGCAGCCTGTGGGTACGCGCCCGCGCGTCGCCAAAAATGCCCCGCGTGCCGTCCCCGATCTGCGAATTCGCATGGCCTCGCAGATTTTTTTGCACAAGGCGGGTTCACTTTGCCGTCGTCATCTCCGCGCATTTGAGCGCTTTCCTTCCGATTGGCGTCGAGCTGTTTCAAACCGCGCGCAACGCCGCGCCGGCGCGCTTTCGGCGGTCATTTTGGGGGTAGTGCATTGCGGCGGCTAACACGTTAATCTCGGTCCCGCTGT
Source organism: Paraburkholderia lycopersici (assembly GCF_900096975.1). GTDB lineage: Bacteria > Pseudomonadota > Gammaproteobacteria > Burkholderiales > Burkholderiaceae > Paraburkholderia > Paraburkholderia lycopersici. Next base: position 30,394 of record NZ_FMYQ01000005.1, on the reverse strand, counting down.
CGTATCGGGAGTCGTATTTGAATTCGCAATCGAACCTTGCCCGCGAAGATCGCGCCGCGACCGACTGGGTCGCTCGCAGCCTGCGCGCCGTGTGGCATCCCTGCACCCAGATGAAACATCACGAGCGCTTGCCGCTGGTGGCGGTCGCGCGCGCCGAGGGGCCGTGGCTCCACGACCGCGAAGGCCGCCGCTATCTGGATGCGATCAGCTCGTGGTGGGTGAACCTGTTCGGCCACGCCAATCCCTCGATCAACGCCGCACTCAAGGCGCAGCTCGACACGCTCGAGCACGTGATGCTCGCGGGCTGCACGCACGAGCCCGCCGTCGAGCTTGCCGAACGTCTTTCGGCGCGCACCGGCGGCGTGCTCGGTCATGCGTTCTTCGCTTCCGATGGCGCATCCGCCGTCGAAATCGCGCTCAAGATGAGCTTTCACTCGTGGCGTAATCGCGGCGAGAACGGCAAGCGCGAATTCGTTTGCCTTGCCAACAGCTACCACGGCGAAACCATCGGCGCGCTCGGCGTGACCGATGTGAAGCTCTTCAGGGATGCGTACGATCCGCTGCTGCATCACGCGCACGTCGTCGCTTCGCCCGACGCGCGCGCGGCCCAGCCCGGCGAAAGCCCGGCCGACGTCGCGCGCCGCGCGCTCGCCGATGTCGAACGCCTCTTCGTCGAGCGCGAAGGCCGCATCGCCGCGCTGATCGTCGAGCCGCTCGTGCAGTGCGCGGCCGGCATGGCGATGCACGATCCCGCCTATCTCAAGGGCCTGCGCGCGCTGTGCGGCCGTCATCGCGTGCACCTGATCGCCGACGAAATCGCCGTGGGTTGCGGGCGTACCGGCACGTTTTTCGCGTGCGAGCAGGCGGCCGTGTGGCCCGATCTGCTCACGCTCTCGAAGGGCATCAGCGGCGGCTATCTGCCGCTCTCGATCGTGCTCTCGCGCGACGCCATCTACGAAGCGTTCTACGACGACGACACCGCGCGTGGTTTCCTCCATTCGCATTCGTACACCGGCAATCCGCTCGCGTGCCGCGCGGCGCTCGCCACGCTCGATCTGTTCGAGCGCGACGACGTGATCGCCGCGAACGCACGCAAATCGGCGCGTTTGCGCGAACTGTTCGATCCGTTCGCCGCGCATCCGCTCGTACGCAACCTGCGTCAGTGCGGCACGATTCTCGCGTTCGACGTCGCGCTCGGCGACCCGCGGCGCGCGGCCACGTTCTCGCGCCGCTTCTTCGAGAACGCGCTGCAGCGCGAACTGCTGCTGCGCCCGATCGGCACGACGGTCTACGTCATGCCGCCGTACATTCTGGACAACGAAACACAGGCGCTCCTCGCTGCACGCACGCGCGAGACGTTCGACGCCACCGTGGCCGAGGATCTCTGATATGGCACTGCTCGATACTCTCGAACGCGGTCTGCGCGACATCGACGCGCGCGGCCTGCGCCGCCGCCGCCGGACCGCCGACACGCCGTGCAGCGCGCACATGCAGGTGGACGGCCGCGCGACCATCGGCTTCGCGAGCAACGACTATCTCGGCCTTGCCGCGCATCCGCAACTGGTCGCCGCCATTGCCGAAGGCGCGCAGCGCTACGGCGCGGGCAGCGGCGGCTCGCACCTGCTGGGCGGCCACTCGCGCGCCCATGCGCAACTCGAAGACGATCTCGCGGCGTTCGCGGGCACCTTCGCCGACGCGCCGCGCGCGCTGTACTTCAGCACGGGCTACATGGCCAATCTCGCGGTGCTCACGGCGCTCGCGGGCCGCGACACGACGATCTTTTCCGATGCGCTCAATCATGCGTCGCTGATCGACGGCGCGCGGCTCTCGCGCGCCGACATCCAGATCTATCCGCATGCCGACATGGCCGCGCTCGCCGCGCTGCTCGAGGCGTCGGAGGCAAGCGCGAAGGTAATCGTGAGCGACACGGTGTTCAGCATGGACGGCGATGTGGCGCCGCTCGCGCGTCTCGTCGAGCTTGCCGAAAAGCACGGTGCGTGGCTCGTGGTCGACGATGCGCACGGTTTCGGCGTCCTCGGTCCGCAGGGCCGCGGCGCGCTGGCTAATGCCGGGCTGCGCTCCGGGCATCTCGTGATGGTCGGCACGCTCGGCAAGGCGGCAGGCGTTTCGGGCGCGTTCGTCTGCGCGCACGGCACCGTGATCGAATGGCTCGTGCAGCGCGCGCGTCCCTATATCTTCACGACGGCTTCGTCGCCGGCGCTCGCGCATGCGGTGTCGGCGAGCCTGCGCCTGATCGGCGGCGAGGAGGGCGACGCGCGGCGCGCGCACCTGAAGCACCTGATCGCGCGCACGCGTTCGCTGCTCGGCGAGACCTGCTGGCAGCCCGTCGATTCGCATACCGCCGTCCAGCCGCTCGTGATCGGCGCCAACGAGGCGACGCTTGCGCTGCAGGCCGCGCTGGAACACGACGGCCTGTGGGTGCCCGCCATCCGGCCGCCCACCGTGCCCGAGGGCACCTCGCGGCTGCGCATCTCGCTCTCGGCTGCGCATTCGGATGCGGACCTCGACCGTCTCGACGCCTCGCTGCAGCGCGCGAGCCTTGATGCACGCACAAACGCCCGGGAGGCCGTGCAGTGACGGTCTCGCTCTTCGTCACCGGCACCGATACGGAGATCGGCAAGACCTTCGTGAGCGCCGCGCTGCTGCGCGGCTTCGCGCGTGCGGGGCTGCGCGCCACGGCGCTCAAGCCGATTGCCGCGGGCGCGTACGAGCGCGACGGCGTTTGGCGCAACGAGGACGCCGATCAGCTCGATGCCGCCTCCACCGTGCTGCTGCCGCCCGAAATTCGCACGCCGTTCCTGCTCAGGGAGCCCGCTGCGCCGCACATCGCCGCCGCGCTCGAAGGCGTGACGCTCGACATGGCGCGCATCGTCGAATGCCACGCGCAAGCGTGCCGGCGCGCGGACGCCGTCGTCGTGGAAGGCGTGGGCGGTTTTCGCGTGCCGCTCACGGCGACTGCGGACACCGCCGATCTGGCCGTCGCGCTCGGCCTGCCCGTGGTGCTCGTGGTCGGCATGCGGCTCGGCTGCATCAGCCACGCGCTGCTCACCGCCGAAGCGATCGCCGCGCGCGGGCTGAAGCTCGCGGGCTGGGTCGCGAACCGTATCGATCCGGCCATGACGTTCCCCGAAGAAAACATCGACGCGCTGCGCGAGCGCCTCGCCGCCCGGTACGGTGCGCCGCTCGTCGGCGTCGTGCCGCACCTGCCCGGCGCGAGCGCCGACGATGCCGCAGGACACCTGAATATCGACGCGTTGCTCGCGCGCCTTCGCGCGCACGCCAGCGCTTGAGCGCGCGCGTCATCACCATACCGTCACCGTCTCGAAGGACCACGACACCATGACTCAAACGCAAACCGTCAACGTTCCCGTCACGAAGGCCGCCGCGGCCGCCCAGGCGCAAAGCGAGACCGCTTCGCGCTGGCGTGTCGCCGACGTCGCCGCGCTCTACGAGCTGCCGTTCAACGACCTGATGTTCCGCGCCCAACAGGTGCATCGCGAGCATTTCGACGCCAACGCCGTGCAGCTTTCCACGCTTCTCTCGATCAAGACCGGCGGTTGCGAGGAGGATTGCGCGTACTGTCCGCAGTCGTCGCATCACGACACGGGCCTCGACGCGAGCAAGCTGATGGAAGTCGACGCCGTGCTCGCCGCCGCGCGCAACGCGAAGGCCAATGGCGCGACGCGCTTTTGCATGGGCGCGGCGTGGCGCAACCCGAAGGACCGCCATCTCGAGCCGATCAAGGACATGATCCGCGGCGTGAAGGCAATGGGCCTCGAAACCTGCGTGACGCTCGGCATGCTCGAAGACCATCAGGCGAAGGCGCTCGCCGACGCGGGCCTCGACTACTACAACCACAACCTCGACACGTCACCGGAGTTCTACGGCCAGATCATCTCGACGCGCACCTACCAGGACCGCCTGGAGACGCTCGAGCGCGTGCGCGACGCGGGCATCAACGTGTGCTGCGGCGGTATCGTCGGCATGGGCGAGTCGCGCCGCGAGCGTGCGGGCCTGATCGCGCAGCTCGCGAACATGGAGCCGTATCCGGAGTCGGTGCCCATCAACAATCTCGTGCAGGTGAGCGGCACGCCGCTCGAAGGCACCGAGCCGCTCGATCCGTTCGAGTTCGTGCGCACGATCGCCGTGGCGCGCATCACGATGCCCAAGGCGATGGTCCGTCTCTCGGCGGGCCGCGAGCAGATGGACGATGCGCTTCAGGCGCTGTGCTTCATGGCGGGCGCGAACTCGATCTTCTACGGCGACCAGCTCCTCACGACGGCTAACCCGCAGGCGCAAGCCGACCGCGAGCTGCTGCAGCGCCTCGGCATCACGGCGCAGGCCGCGCAGCATCTGCCCGCCGACGACCATGCGCATCACGGGCATCGCGGCGGCTGCGGCCACTGCGAGTAACGCTTCACGCCTCGCCGAAAGCAAAAACGCCACGCTGCGAAGCGTGGCGTTTTTTATTGCGCCGACGACCTGGCGTGCGGCGCCTCAGGCGTAAGCCGCGCGCCGGCGCCCGGCGAGCACGAGATAGCAGACCGCGCCGACCACGAGCGCGGGCAGCGTCGCGCCGAGAGTCGGCAGCCACTGGTTGAGCGCGTGATATGCGCCGATGCCGAGCGCCCACGCGATGAACGCGCTCACGTGCCAGCCGCCCGAATAGCCGTAGGCGCCGTTCAGGTCGGCGAGCGCCTGCGCGTCGATGCGGCGGCGGCGCACGACGAAGTGATCGGCGAGCACGACGCCAAAGAGCGGCGCGAACACCGAGCCGATGAACAGCAGGAAGTTCTCGTATTTTGCCATCGGCACGACGAGGCCGATCACCGTGCACAGCGCGCCGAACGCGGCCGAGAGCCACGGCACGCTGGCGCGCGTCCAGAGCGTGCCGGTGGAGACGGCGGCCGAGTGGATGTCGGCGAACGCGTTGTCGATTTCGTCGATCAGCACGAGCAGCAGCGCGAGGCCGCCGCCCGCCTGCGCGAGCGCCGTGGTGAGGAGCGCGTCGCCGCCGCCGGCCGCGAGGCCATAGATCGCGCCGAGCGCATAGAACCAGAGGTTCGCGATGCCATAGCCGAACAGCGTGCCGCGGAACGTCTCGCCCGCGCGGCGGCCGAAGCGCGTGTAGTCGGCGATGAGCGGCAGCCACGAAAGCGGCATCGCCACCACGAGGTCGATCGCGCTGCCGAACGGCATCTCGCCCGTGCCGGGACGGCGCATCATCGCGCCGAGATCGTGCTGCGCGAGCAGGCTCCAGGTGAGCCAGGCGGCGCCCGCGAGCAGCAGCCAGATGCCCCACGTGCGCAGGAACCGCCGGACGAACGAGAGCGGGCCGCTCACGGCGAGCAGCGTGGCGAGCACGCCGAAGATCACGGTCCAGACGAGCGGCATCGAGAGATGGAACGCCTGCCGGGCGAGCGCATCGGCGGAATCGCGCATCACGATGATCTCGAACGCGCCCCAGCCCACGAGCTGCACCATGTTGATGACGGCCGGAATCGACGCGCCGCGGATGCCGAGCGTCGGCCGCAGCGACGACATGGCGGCAAGCCCCGTGTCCGTGCCGATCACGCCGGCGAGCGCGAGCAGCACCACGCCGATCACGCTGCCGACGACGATGGCCGTGAGCGCGTGCGGCAGCGAGAGGCCGGGCACGAGCAGCGCCCCCGCCTGGGCGACCAGCAGGCCGATGCCGAGCGAGAACCACAACGCGAACGCGTCGCCGGTGCGGAACTGGCGGCGCGCATCGGGCACGGGCGCGTTCGGCGCGTAAGTGGAGCCGGCCTCGCCGGCGTGCGAATCTTGAGTCATGTGGAACGCTTTCCTCTCTATCGTCGGTTTTGTCCGTTTTATCCGGCTGCGTCGGCTTGAGCGATGGAGCACGCGTCTCGCGTCGCCGCGCACGCTGTCATAATGCACGACTACATCCGGCGTGGCGGACCGTTTTGCGGGGGAAGCAGGGGCTCCGTCCCCGAATCCAGGGCAAGTGCGCAATCCGCCGGAAAGCCGTCATTATCGCGAAAACGTCATGTTTGAAGAAACCCGTGCCAACGTTCCGCTCGCCGAGCGGCTGCGCCCGCGCTCCATCGACGAGGTCATCGGCCAGAAGCACCTGCTCGGGCCGAACAAGCCGCTGCGCGTCGCGTTCGAGTCCGGCGAAGCCCATTCGATGATCCTCTGGGGGCCGCCCGGCGTCGGCAAGACCACGCTCGCGCGCCTCATGGCCGACGCCTTCCACGCCGAGTTCATCGCGCTTTCCGCGGTGCTTTCGGGCGTGAAGGACATACGCGAGGCGGTGGAGCAGGCGCAACTGAATCGCGCGCACGGGCATCAGACGCTCGTGTTCGTCGACGAGGTCCATCGCTTCAACAAGAGCCAGCAAGACGCCTTCCTGCCGCACGTGGAGTCGGGCCTGTTCGTGTTCATCGGGGCGACGACGGAGAATCCGTCGTTCGAGGTGAACAGCGCGTTGCTCTCGCGCGCGGCCGTGTACGTGCTCAAGAGCCTCGACGAGGAAGAGCAGGGCGAGCTGCTCGCACGCGCGAGCAAGGAACTGGGCGGCCTCACGTTCACCGACGAAGCGAAGAAGGCGCTGATCGGTTCCGCCGACGGCGACGGCCGCAAGCTCCTGAACAACCTCGAAATCGTCGCGCGCGCGGCCGCGCAGCAAAAGAAGAGCGAGATCGACGGCGAACTGCTCGGCAGCGCGCTGGCCGAGAACCTGCGCCGCTTCGACAAGGGCGGCGACGCGTTCTACGACCAGATCAGCGCGCTGCACAAGTCGGTGCGCGGCAGCAATCCGGACGGCGCGCTCTACTGGTTCTGCCGCATGCTCGACGGCGGCGCGGACCCGCGTTATCTCGCGCGGCGCATCGTGCGCATGGCCTGGGAGGACATCGGTCTCGCCGATCCGCGCGCTGCGCGCATCACGCTCGACGCCGCCGAAACCTATGAGCGCCTGGGGTCCCCGGAAGGCGAACTCGCGCTCGCGCAGGCGGTGATTTATCTCGCCGTCGCGCCGAAGTCGAACGCGGGCTACATGGCGTACAACGAGGCGCGGCGCTTCGTCGGCAAGGACCAGTCGCGCGCGGTGCCGATCCATTTGCGCAACGCGCCGACGCGGCTCATGAAGGAGCTGGGCTACGGTCACGAATACCGCTACGCGCACGACGAACCCGACGCCTACGCGGCCGGCGAGACCTATCTGCCCGACGGCATGCGCGAGCCGCGCTGGTATCAGCCCACGCCGCGCGGGCTCGAAGGCAAGATCGGCGAAAAGCTCGCGCGCCTCGCCGAACTCGACGCGCAATGGCGCGACGAGCATCGCGACGAAATCCGCGAGAGAAAGCGCAAGGGCTGAATCTCCGCAGATCGCGGTGATGCCGCTCACGCCGGGATGCCCCGGCCGGTGCGCTAAAATTGTCCCTTCATACAACGACACTGCGTCTCACAATCCCATGCTCGACATCCAGCTGCTGCGCAAAGACCTCGAAGGCGTCGCGAAGCGCCTCGCCGACCGCGGCTACACCCTCGACGTGGCGGCCTTCTCCGCGCTCGAAGCGGAACGCCGCGCCATCCAGACCCGCACCGAAGAACTGCAGGCGCGCCGCAACAGCCTGTCGAAGCAGATCGGCGCGATGAAAGGCCGCGGCGAGGACACCTCGGCGGTCATGGCCGAAGTGGGCGGCATTGGCGACGAAATGAAGACGTCGGCCGCGAAGCTCGATGAGATCCAGTCGAAGCTCTCGGAACTGCTGCTCGGCGTGCCGAACCTGCCGCACGAAAGCGTGCCGGCGGGCAAGGACGAAACGGAGAACGTGGAAGTCCGCCGCTGGGGCACGCCGCGCGCGTTCGACTTCGAGGTGAAGGATCACGTCGATGTCGGCGGCCCGCTCGGCCTCGACTTCGAGACGGGCGCGAAGCTCTCGGGCGCGCGCTTCACGATGCTGCGCGGCCAGATTGCGCGCCTGCACCGCGCGCTCGCGCAGTTCATGCTCGACACGCACACGCTGCAGCACGGCTACACGGAGGCGTACACGCCCTACATCGTCAATCCGGAAATCCTGTACGGCACGGGCCAACTGCCCAAGTTCGCCGACGACATGTTCCGCGTGGAGAAGGGCGGCGGCGAGAACACGGTCACGCAGTACCTGATCTCGACCTCGGAGATCTCGCTGACGAACACGGTGCGCGAGAGCATCGTGGAAGGCAGCGCGCTGCCGATCAAGCTTACGGCGCATTCGCCGTGCTTCCGGTCGGAAGCCGGTTCGTATGGCCGCGACACGCGCGGCATGATCCGTCAGCATCAGTTCGACAAGGTCGAGATGGTGCAGATCGTTGCGCCCGAAACGTCGTACGATGCGCTCGAGCAGATGGTCGTCCACGCGGAAACCATCCTGCGCAAGCTCGGGCTGCCGTACCGCGTCATCACGCTGTGCACGGGCGACATGGGCTTTTCGGCCGCGAAGACCTACGACCTGGAAGTGTGGCTGCCGGCGCAGAACACCTATCGCGAGATTTCTAGCTGCTCGAACACGGAAGCCTTCCAGGCGCGCCGCATGCAGGCGCGGTACCGGAACGCGCAGGGCAAGCCGGAACTGGTGCACACGCTCAACGGCTCGGGTCTCGCGGTCGGCCGCACGCTCGTGGCGGTGCTGGAGAACTATCAGGAAGCTGACGGCTCGGTGACCGTGCCCGAGGTGCTCCGCCCGTATATGGGGGGCGTGGCGCGCCTCGAAGCGAGCGCTTGAGGCGTCGTCCGGCGCACAGGACGCGTGAATTCCTTGTCCTAAAACTTTTTTCACGCGAAGGCTTGCATAATTCAAAACATGTTCTATAATCTTCGCTTCTCTGGTCGCCGACCAAGACCGGAGATGCAGTAACAACGCGGTATCCGGAGAGGTGGCAGAGTGGTCGAATGTACCTGACTCGAAATCAGGCGTACGGTTTCCCCGTACCGTGGGTTCGAATCCCACCCTCTCCGCCAGATTCAGAGGCAAAAAGCCCGTAAGTTCAAAGACTTACGGGCTTTTTGTTTTTTCTGGCCCATCAGGCAGCCATCATTGGGCGCGAGTGAAGTTCCCCCGGGGCAGGGGCGGCGGCTTCGGCGAGAGAGCGCACGTTGCAAAACGTATCGGAAAGTCAGACAGGCGCTGGGGTTGCTTCCTTTTAGTCCCATAGTTCTCGCAGCAGCTAGACGGGGTTGCACGATAACAAACCGTGGTGGCTCGTGTGCGGGGCAATACCGCATGCTGTTGGATTGACGGGGTAAAGGGGGCGGACAGAACGCAATAGAGTGGTCTGCCCGGCGATTGGCAGGTGTGCCAGCTCCCAGAGAAGCCAGCCCGTACCGAAAATTTCAAGTTGGCGAGCACCTGCACCTTATACCAGGCGGCCCAACTGATAGCCTTGTACGCATACAGGCTGTTCAGCCATGCGGCGTCGTCTGGAACTGGCCGTTTTTCAGGGATGAAAAATGGCTACGAAAGTTATCCGCTTTCCGGGCGTGCTCGCCGCCGTGGGCATCAAAAAAGTACGGTTTATAAGTAGATTCGGGAAGGCACGTTCCCGGCTCCCGTTCGCCTGGGCGTCCAGTCGGTCGGCTGGCGCGAGGCCGACATTGAGGCGTGGCTCGCCGCGCGCGAATCCGCTCGCACCGAAGCGGAGGGTGTATGAACCCGTCCTCTCCCGTTTCCGGCACGCCTTACCGCGATCTGGACGCTGCCCTGGCGGCGTTTCGTAATGAGGCTGGCAATCCGCGCCGCGCCCGCACGGCTGAGGAGCTTTGCGCCTCGGCCGATACGTTGCTCGCTTGCGAACTGGCGCGCTGCCGCTCACGCATGACGGCGCAGCAGTGGGCCGAGCATCGCGAATGGATCGAGGAAAACGCGCGCGCGTCGCTGCGCGGCACTCTACGAACGCGCGGACCGGGGGCTGCTATGAAAACCCCTCCCCCGGATATCAAGGTCGATCCTGTGTTCCCCGGTGACGAGGCGGGCGTGCTTGTGGCGCGCAGTGCATTCTCGCGGCGCGGGATCGAGAAGGCCGCGCAGCGCCGCGCGGAGCATGGTGACGTTCAGGCGCAGCGTGAAGCGTCGTTCGGCCGTGCGCGTGACGCAGCGAATGACGCGCCGCCAGCCTGGCCCGCCATCACGCCGTTACCGGACGGCGAGCTTGCCGCGGTCCAATCCTTCGACATGATGCTGCTGCCGGGTGCGCTGCGCCCTTGGGCGGAGGATATCGTCAGCCATATGCAATGCCCGCCTGACTTCGTGGGCGTCACAATCATGGGCGCACTCGGCATGGTGATCGGGCGGCGCGTGGGCATCCCCCCAAGGCGTGCGACGACTGGACCGAATACGGCAACCTGTGGGTCTGCGTGGTGGGCCGTGCCTCCGTGATGAAGTCGCCCGCCATGCGCGCGGCGCTCGCGCCGATGTACCGTTTGCAACTCGAGGCGGACAAGGATTTCGACTTCGCCATGCAGGGTTACGCCGAAGCCAGGCACCTGTACGACCTACGCCAGGACGCCGTTGAAAAGAACCCGCGCGCCGCGCTGAAGAAGAACCCGCACGCCAATGTGCCGCGTACCGACATCGAGGAACCGGATGCGCCTGTCTTGCGCCGCTACTTGGTGAACGATGCAACGGTCGAAGCGCTCATGGATATCTGCATCGAGAATCCACAGGGCGTGGGCATGTTTCGCGACGAACTGGTGAGCCTGCTCAAGAGCCTGGACCGCGAGGGGCAGGAGTCGGCGCGGGGCTTCTATCTGACCGCCTGGAACGGGAACGATCCCTATACGCGGTGGACCGCATCGGGCGGGGCTGCAATCTGCGCGCGGAGGCCGTGTGCGTGTCGATAGCGGGCAACACGCAGCCAGGCGCATTGGTGAGTATCTGCGCGAGGCCACGCAGGACGCCGCCGCCAATGACGGGCTGATGCAGCGTTTCGGGCTGCTGGTCTGGCCGGACGTTCCGCCAGCGTGGGAGGACGTGGACGACTGGCCGGATGGCGAGAAGAAGCGCGCGGCCTTCGCCGTGTTCGAACGGCTGGCGCACGCGGACCCGCTGGCGGACTGGAACGCCGAAGCCGTACTCGATCATGCGGGCGAGATGGACACGGCCATGCCGCCGTTTTTGCGGCTTGACGGGGAAGCGCTTGCGATGGCCCGCGAGTGGCGCGCGCAGTGGGAAGCGATGCTGCGTGGCAGGCGATCTGCATCCGGCGCTGGAGGCGCACGTCGCGAGGTACCAGAAGCTGGTGCCGTCGCTTGAGCTGGTCTGCCACCTGGCGGATGGTGGGCGCGGCGCGGTGGGCGTCGAGTCGATGGCTCGGGCGCTCGCGTGGAGCGAGTACCTGGCGACGCACGCGCGCCGCGCCTACGGCACGGGCATCGTCACACCAATGGACCGCGCGCGGGCGCTGCTGAAGAAGCTGACGGACGGCAGGCTGCCCGAAGGCGCATTCGCGCTCAAACAGGTGTACCGCAACGAATGGTCGATGCTGGTGGACCGCGAATATGCCGCCGAAGCTGTCCCCATTCTGGTGGAACACGGCTATCTGGTCGAGTTGGAGGCGGACAACAGCGCACGAGGCGGGCGACCGCGCGAGCCGCGTTACATGCTCAATCCGGAGGCGACGAAATGAACCGCTACTGGAACTGCTGAAGGGCATGAAATCAGAAAAGGGCCTACCCCACGACCCGCCAAAACTGCCAAAACCCGCTGAAGGAGGTTTAGGCGGTTTTGGCGGGTGCCAGGATGCCCCCATTCTGAAAAACGATCCGCCAGCCAGTGATCTTGCCGACGATTGCGCCGGGGCGCTGATCGACCCGGACGGCGGCGCATATCTGTCGAGGGGGCCATATCTTGCGGCGGACAATGTGCGGCGACTGCGTGCCGAACTGTTCGCAATGGTGGACGAACAGGCGCGCGCCGAAGGCTGGACGCCCAGGCGTTACGCCGAGACCTTGAGCCGCGCAGTAGACGGGCCACGGTGACTTGCTGGGCAACGTCGAATACTTCAACGCGAAATGCCTTGTGCCCGGCCACCCCGATTGGCGTCGGGGCGTTGGGTGATTGAAGCCGACAAAGGAGGTCGCGTAATGCGCCACATCCCCACTCATCCCGAGCAAATACGGTTCCTAATACTTCCCGAGTCTGCACTCGACGAGGCCCGTCCGCCTTGATCAAATCCGCGCGCTGGCTGGCCTGTTGAGTCTTGAGGAAGTCGCGGCAGAGTTCGCCCGCCAGGAATTGTTCACATAGGTTGCGATTTTCGGATTATTCGAAGGAGCACTTAGAGATGCGCGCGCTTCCTTGATGCAACGAACTGGCGTTGAGCCGTAGCGGCGTAACTTCGCCGGTCGCGCGTCGTACCACCAACCGAGGAGCCGCCCACCGGGTGGCTCTCTTACATTTCTGACTCCCCCACTTTCGAATTTCTCTGATATCGAATCGCACCAGCTTTGTGAACGATTGGACTGTATAACCGCCTGGATTACGCGAACCCAAGGGCGCAGGAGGCGCGCTCGCGCGAAGTGTTGCCTGCGACGTTCACTCAGGATGGAAAAACGGCAATGTCGGAGAATCAAAAGCAAGAAACGATGTATCTGTTCGCAACCCTTGGCTCGCGTACGGCGCGCGGTGGACGCGTAAGCCGGGTAGCAACGAAGGTTGACGTACAGGGCCACAGGCTGGCCTGTGTCGGCGATACCGTCACTACGAGGACGGGACCGAGTCGGTTATTACTGACGGTGCCGGGTTTGCCGCGATGTGGGGTGGTAAGCCATACGCGCTCGTTGGCAGCCATCTGAGCAACGGCGACACGATCACGGAGACGCTACAGAACCGCCTGCGGCTTGAGCCACGTCCAGACAAGCCAATCCACGGCCTATTCGATCCGGCCTATGTGTCCACCTCGTCAGAGGGGACAAATCCATGATGCGAAGAATCGCCGTTGTCGGAGACACACTGGAACGAGGTGGCGAAGTCCTTCCGTATCGTGGCCCAGTGCTTACCTGGGGTGACGCCGGGCATCAGTCCGCCCGTATTGGTGGTCAAGCGTTCTGTGCACAATGCAAGAGTACTGGTGTAATCGCCAAGGCTGGCGGGCCGAGCCGCCTTAATTTCGAGATGGGCGAGGTAGCGCTCGACGGCGACATTGTGCTGTGCAAGTGTCCAGCCCCACCACGAATCGTCGCGAAACTTTCCGGCGAATCGTGGTGCGAAGATGACACTCAGGGGCTCGGCACCGTTGCATCGAGCCGCACAGTAGGCGGCGTCGCTTCAGTTTTAGTCGGCCCGTTTGACGAACAGGTGAAGGCTACAGGTCGCGGTGCATCCGACAGTTACCCGTATTACATAGAAACCGCTGACGGCCGCATTGAGTCGGGACGCTTGGGCGCTTCGGGCGTGCTACCACGCATTCACACCGACAACGCCGACACCTACACAATCCATTGGGGCGAGGAAGCCCTGGCGCATGAGGATTGGAAATAATGCCGAACAAAAAGACGGTCGTTAAGACAAACTCTACGCCGGGATCAGTAAAAGAGGTGCCACTAAATGCCGTAACGTTTCAGGAATTGTGGTCCAACTATCCATCGGGCGATCCATATGACAACCCGGCATACAAGGATCAGTGTGCGATTCGAATGAGCGTCACATTTCATCGAGTTGGCATACAAATGAAGTCGTTTTCGGAAAAGCTAATTAAGCCGCTTTCCGGTCAGAAGAGCATAGGGCGTATCGTGCTCGACGGATTGCCTACGGCGACGCGCGCGGATGAGTTGGGAGAATGGTTGAGATTGCAACCGTTTGCCGGACTACCGAAAGCCGAAGATATTACTGGGCCGGAATGGGAATCCAGGGTCAAGGGGCGAACCGGTATTATCCAATTTTCGCGTTACTGGGCCCGTGAAGGCGAAGGTGCGGCGAATGCAACGGGCGGTCATATCGACCTGTAGAACGGATCACGGCTAACGATAAGCGGTGGCTTCGATGCACTAGCAACAATTGGGAGAGGACTTGGTATGAATTCGTTCAGGCAAGGCGCGACATTCGTCTCTGATGCAAGTTGGTCGGATCTTCGAGGCTCAAAGTCAATTCTCTTTTGGGAAATCAAGTGAAACGATGCGCAGTTAGCGTAGCCGGGCTCGTTTATGGATTTTGGCTAACATGGGCTTGTATGCTCGTGCTAAGCCGCTTCGACTGGTTTCGCGATCCGCATAAAGTTGCTACGGGATGCCATGAACTCGGAAAATGCGCGACCCCGTGGTGGGTCGGCCCGTTTCTTTTCGGATATTTTTTGGGACCTGCAATTTTGTTCGCAGCAGTGAACGCCTACGCGTGGTGCAAGTGGACCGTAAAGCGGTGGACGTATTACACGATTGGGCTCACGGTGTTAGCTGTCGTGCTTTATTTCTTAGATGCGCGTGTGTAGTGCCTGGCACTTCGGAGGCCCCGCTTCGGCGGGGCTTTCTATTGGTGCGACCACAACAATTACAACGGTTGGACGTGCTGCGCCCACGTTTCCATCATCGGGCGGCGCTGTTCCAACAGATCGGATCTGTGATAAGCCGCTTCCGTCCTGTTCGCGATGGTATGCGCGAGCGCACGTTCGGCTAGGTCGCGGGCGTAGCCGCTTTCGCTACACCAATCGTGAAGCGAACTTCGAAAGCCATGCAGTGTTGCGACTCGCTCCGGCGTGTCGCTCTTTGCCTTAACCCGGCGCAACATCGCCGTCAGGGCCATGTCCGATAGCACCTTCCCACGGAGGGAGGGAAACACCAGGGACTCGTGCCGCCTCTGTTCTTTGAGCGTCTTGAGTATGGCAATGACAGGGGCCGCCAGCGGGACGCGGTGCGGTTCCTTCGCTTTTATGCGCTCGCCGGGAATCGTCCAGATACCGGCGTCGAGGTCGAACTTGCCCCACGTCGCGCCGCGCACTTCGCCGCTTCTCGCGCCCGTCATGGTCGCGAATAACATCGCGGCGCGGGTGGAATCGCCGGGGGCTAACTCGTTGAGGTGGGCTTTCACGAACACCGGAATGTCGCGCCACGGCATGGCGGGCTGATGCTCTTTCTTCGCATTCTGTTTCGGCAGCAGGTGATCGACCACGCTAACGGGTTGGCCGCGTTATGGCCGTGCGCCCACGCCCATTGCATGACGGCGTGCATCCGCTGACGGGTGCGGCTGGCGGTCTCGGCTTTCTCCAGCCAGACAGGACGCAGCACGTCTGCGCAGCCGGCGGGCGTGAGTATATCGAGCGGCTTGCTGCCAATCTTCGGGAACACATAAGTCTCCAGTGTGCCGATCCACTGCGCGGCGTGCTTCTCGTTTTTCCAGCCGGGTTTGAGTTCTTCGTGGACCGTGCGCGCCGCCTTCTCGAAGGTGAGCGCGGCGGCGGCAATGCTGGCGGCTTGCTGTTCAAGGTTGCGTTCGTAAATGGGGTCTTTGCCCGCGTCAAGCTGGCGGCGTATGGCGAGCGCCTTCTCGCGTGCGTCCGCAATCGTGACTTCGGGATAGGCGCCGAGGCTCGCGTCCCGGCGCTTGCCCGTTACAGGGCTGCTGAATTGCAAGGTCCACTTGCTGCCCGTTTTGTCGGGCGTCAGCAGTAGCCCCGTTACCTTGCCGTCGAAAACCGGCTTGTCGCCCGATTGGAGTGCTTTTGCCTGTTTGTCGGTGAGCGCCATTCGGCCTATCAGTCTGCCCATCAAAAAGTCTCGGATGGGGATGGTCTAATATAGATCGATGTGCACTGGAGGATGGTGTAAGTGACTGATATATTGGTGATTCGTGAACTGACGCGCACTAGCTCGCACTTCAATTTGGAGGTCACCCTCTCCGCCAGATTTTAAAATCCCCTGCATGCTTAACCGCTGCAGGGGTTTTTGCTTTTTCCGGCCCGTTCGAAGGTGCCGCAGTCACGCGAACCATCAGGCCAACCACCAGGCCAACCACCAGGCCAACCACCAGGCCAACCACCAGGCCAACATCGCAGAAACGATGTCGCCGGCAAAACCGGCAAACCATAAGAGCGGCGGGCGAAAACTGTCCGCCACATCGCACGCAATCACACCGGCTACGCGCCGCCTCCCGCCGCTACGCGTCCGCCTGCATCACGGGCTGCGGTCGCCGATACCTCACCGCGTACACGACGCTCAGCGCTATCAGGAACGGCACGCCGAAGATCAGCGTCATATGGAACTCGGGTATGAACAACGTCGTCGCCATCACCGCGAGCATCAGCGCTGCGCCGAGCAGCGTCAGCACCGGGAAGCCGCGCATGCGGAACGCGGGCGCCGGCCGACCGCTCGCAGTCCAGCGACGCCGGAAGAAGTAATGCGTCACGAAGATCATCATCCACGTGAAGAGCGCGCCAAACATCGACACCGACATCATGATCGTGAACGACGCATCCGGATACAGCACGCTCAGCACGGTTGCGAGTGCGATGCCGAGCGTCGAGAGCAGCAGCGCCCCAAGCGGAATCCCACGCGCGTTCACTTCGCCCAGCACGCGCGGCGCATGGCCGGCGCGCGACAGGCTGAACAGCATCCGCGTCGTGATGTAGAGCTGGCTGTTCATCGCGGACAGTGCGGCGATCAGCACGACGAAGTTGATCACACCCGCCGCGGCGCGCAGATGAATCGCCTCCATCACTTTCACGAACGGGCTTTCATCGCGCGCCGCATTGGTCCATGGCACGATGGCGAGCATCAGCGCGAGCGTGGCCAGATAGAACAGCGCGAGCCGCACGATAGTCGAGCGGAACGCGCGCGTGACCGCGCGCTGCGGGTCCTCTGCTTCGCCGGCCGCGACCGCGATCATCTCGATGCCCAGGTAGCTGAAGATCGACACGATCACCGCGGCCCACATCCCCCACACGCCCTTCGGAAGGAAGCCGCCGTGCGATAAATAGTGATGGAGGCCCGCTCTGCCGTTCGCGTCGCCGCCGACGAGTTCGGGATTCACGAACACGACGTACGCGCCGAGCGCGATGAAACCGATGATCGCGGCAATCTTCACGACCGAGAAGCCGTATTCGACCGAGCCGAACACGTCGACGCTGCGCGCGTTGACGAGCACGAGCAGCGACGAAAAGCCGACGATCCAGATCCAGCCCGGCACCGCCGGAAACCAGTACTTCATGTACAGCGCGGTCGCGGTGACCTCGGCGCCAACCGCCAGCACGATGCAGGCCCAGTACGCGTAGCGCACGAGAAAGCCCGCCCACGGGCTCACGTAATACTCGGCATACGCGCCGAACGAGCCCGACGTCGGATGTGCGACCGTCATCTCGGCGAGACAGCCCACGAGGAGCAGCGAGATGAACGCGCCAATTGCGTAGCTCACGAGCACGCTCGGCCCCGCGAAGCCGATCGCGAACCCGGAGCCGAGAAATAGCCCGGTGCCGATCGCGCCGCCAATCGCGATCATCGCCATCTGCCGCGCGGACAGCGTGCGATGCAGCCCCTGCTCGCGCGCCGCGATCTGCTGGAATTGCCCTTCTGAATGCATGGTGAGCCCTCTTCGAATCCGGTAATCGTGGCAAATCTGAAGTTGTCTCCGCCCGGTCGCCTTGCACTCGTGCGCGCAAACGTCGAAAGGCAGAGGGTGGACACGGCGCTCGGCCCGGAAGGCCGGTTCGCCGCGGTTGCGTCGCCGGCTCGTCCAGCCATCGGTTGGCCGCATGTTATCGAGGACGAAATAGAATGGGATTCATATTTCACAGACAAATGCGAAGAATTGCAGTAGAGTCTGCGAATATTTCGACAAAAAAACACGAGATCTTCGACATGACCCTCGACCGGACCGACATGCGGATCCTGCGGCAGCTCGAGCAGGACGGACGCATCAGCAACCAGGATCTCGCGAACGCGGTCGCGCTTTCGCCGTCCGCCTGTCTGCGGCGCGTGAAACTGCTTGAGGCGCGCGGCGTGATCGACGGCTATCGCTGCGCGATTTCGCCGAAGAACGTCGGCGTCGCATTCGAAGCGCTGGTCTATGTATCGATGCGGCCCGAAGTGCCCGAGTGGCACGAAAAGTTCGTCGAGGCGATCCGGGAGTGGCCGGAGGTGGTGTCCGCACAGGTTGTTACCGGCGCGTCCAATTACGTGCTGGTCGTGCGCACGCGCGACCTCGACCATTACTCGGATTTCGTGATGCACAAGCTGCACCGCGCGAGCGGCGTCATGTCGATCAATTCGAGCGTCGTGCTGTCGACGCTCAAGCGCGACGGCTCGATCCTCGATCTGGTCGCGCCATCGGCCGGTGGGCACGGCGGGTGACGCGGGCGGTCCGCGCACGCGTCCGGAAGCCGCGACATGGCCGTTATCGGCGAGCCGGCAATCTTTGCGGGCATCGGCTACCTGTCGCCGAAGCGCGGCTTTCCGGCCGCAAACACGACTTCGCGCACCGTGTCGCCGCCGTGACCGCCAGTCGTTTCAGAAAGCCGTTCCAGCCATGCGACCTGCCTCGCGATGTAAGATATTTCTCATTCGTGACGGCGGTCTGCGCTCGAACAATCGGGAATATTCGAGAATTCGGCGCCCGGCTGTGCGCGGGCCGTACACGGTTCGCGCGCTACCGACGCTGCGCGGCCGTTACAATCGCTCCTTTGAATTTGCGGCGAAGCGCCTTGCGCGCCGCCGCGCCCACTTCGGTCTATTGATGCCTATCACCTACAAGTCTGCCGACGATCTCGCCCGCCTGCGCGTTTCGGGCCGGCTCGCCGCCGACGTGCTCGCGATGATCGGCGAGCATGTGAAGCCCGGCGTCTCCACCGACGAGCTCGACGCCATCTGCAACGACTACATCGTCAACACGCTCAAGGCCGTGCCGGCCAACGTCGGCTACCTCGGCTTTCCGAAGACGATCTGCACTTCGGTCAACTCGGTGGTCTGCCACGGCATTCCGAACCGCAACGAGGTGCTCAAGGACGGCGACATCATCAACATCGACGTGGCCGTCATCAAGGACGGCTATTTCGGGGACACGAGCCGCATGTACTGCGTCGGCACGCCGAGCACCGTGGGGCGTCAACTGATCGACACGACCTACGAGGCGATGCTCGCGGGCATCCGCCAGGTGAAGCCGGGCGCGACGCTCGGCGACGTCGGCAGCGCCATCCAGAAGCGCGCGCAGGCGGACGGCTTCTCGATCGTGCGCGAGTATTGCGGTCACGGCATCGGCAAGGTGTACCACGAGGAGCCGCAGGTGCTGCACTACGGCCAGCCGGGGCAGGGCATTCGCCTGAAGCCGGGCATGGTCTTCACGATCGAGCCGATGGTCAACGCGGGCCGCGCCGGCACGACGGTGCAGCGCGACGGCTGGACGGTCGTCACCAGGGACCGCTCGCTCTCGGCGCAGTGGGAACACATGGTCGCGGTCACCGACGACGGCTACGAACTGCTCACGCCCTGGCCGGACGGCACAGGTGCCTACGAGGCCCCGTGAGCGCGGCTGTGCGGCCTGTGCGGCCGTCTGTCAAGGCTTGCGCGCGCGGCGTCGTGCGCCGGCAATTGTCAAATAAGGATTTGACTCTCAAGCCAGTTCGGTTAAAGCTACGCGTTAGCGCTTTATTGGGGTTTACGACTGCATGAGTCCGTCACTGACCGTTCGCCGAATCGCCGCCGATCAGGGTGCCGTGCTCCGCGAACTTCGAACCGCTTCGCTGCGCGACGCGCCTTATGCTTTCGGCGATACGCTCGAAGACGCGCTGTCAGCCGATGCAGCCGTCTTCGACGCCGCGGCGGCCCGGCATGCGGTTTCGCACACGGGCACGTCGTTCATTCTTTACACCGAGGGCCATCCCGCCGGCCTGATCGGCGCGAGTTTCGAGAGCGCGCCGGCGCGCCGCGCGTTCGTCTCGGCGCTGTGGGTCGCGCCCGCGGTGCGTCATCTGCGCGGCGGCGAGCTGCTGCTGAACAGCGCCCTCGACTGGCTCGTGAGCGAAGGCGCCGCCCAGGTCTACGCCTGGGTGACCGACACCAATACCACGGCCATGCGTTTCTACGAGCGCCTCGGCTTCGTGGCTACCGGAGATCACGCGCGCAGCCAGCAACAGCCCGAGCAGTGGGAAACGCTGCTCATGCGCGCTATTGGCGAGCGCGCGCAATCCGCTTCCCTGCCGTAACGGCGGTCATTCGCGCTGCTGCGCGTGCGGCGGCGCTCGCGCGTCCTTTTCCTCGATACGGCATACCCGGCGGCATCGACGGTATCGTTTGCGCCCGCGCAGCGCACCTCGTCTTCGCGCGCTTTTTTGTGCCAGTTTTGTTTGCGCGTAGCTGATCGCGAATTTGGTCGAAGGCCCCATTAAAAATAATGGCCGCGTCCGTGCGCGCCTGTAAAATACGCAAAATTTTTAGCCGAACGCCATGTCGCCCAGGAAATCGCCATTTTTTGAACTGAAGAGCGGTTCAGTCGATACGCTTCTGTTCGTGGTCAAGACTACCGAGCTCGACGCCATGCGCGCCGAGCTCACGCGGCGCTTCGAGGCGACGCCCGAATTCTTCGCGAACGACACCGTCGCGATCGACGTGCGGCGTCTCGCCGACGGCGAGCAGGTCCCGCTCGGCGACATCGCGCGTCTGCTCGAAAGCGTGCGCATGCGCCCCGTGGGCGTGGTTGCGCACGCCGAGCAACACGGCTGGGCCGCGGCGGCCGGCCTGCCGTTTCTCGAGGCGCGCGATCGCCGCGGCGCGAGCGCGAAGCCGCCCGCCGAAGAAGCGGCAAGCGCGAGCGAGGCGTCGAACGCGGCTGTCACGGCATCTGCCACCGATCTTGCCGCGGCACCCAGCGCCGCGCAGCCCGAACTCTTTTCCACCGACGCGGATTCCACCGCCGAAAGCGCCGCAATGGCGAGCGCGACGCTCGACGCAGGCGCACCCGGCGCGCGCGCCGAGCCCACGCTCGTGATCGACCGTCCGCTGCGCTCGGGCCAGCGCATCTACGCGAAAGGCGACGTGGTCGTGCTCGGCCTCGTTTCCAACGGCGCCGAAGTGATCGCCGAAGGCAACATCCACATTTACGCGCCGCTGCGCGGCCGCGCGCTCGCCGGCGTGCACGGCAACCACGACGCACGCATTTTCTGCACGTGTCTCGAGGCGGAACTGATTTCGATCGCGGGCATCTACCGTACGACCGAAGTCCCGCTGGCGGCGGACGTGCAGGGCAAGCCGGTGCAGATCCGGCTCGACGAAGAAAAGCTGCTGATCGAACCGTTGAGGCTCACCTGAGTCGCAGCTCGAGCATCTGCACAGACTGGCGCGCGGATGAGCGGCACGCGATGAGACCAAACTGGGAAACTGACGAACGCAAGGTAAGGGAATGGCAAAAATCATTGTGGTGACTTCGGGCAAGGGTGGCGTCGGCAAAACGACCACGAGCGCGAGTTTCGCATCGGGCCTCGCGTTGCGCGGCCACAAGACCGCGGTCATCGACTTCGACGTGGGCCTGCGCAATCTCGATCTCATCATGGGTTGCGAGCGCCGCGTCGTGTACGACCTGATCAACGTGATCCAGGGAGAGGCGAACCTCAATCAGGCGCTCATCAAGGACAAGAAGTGCGAGAACCTGTTCATCCTGCCCGCTTCGCAAACGCGTGACAAAGACGCGCTCACGAAGGAAGGCGTGGAGAAGGTGATCGAGGACCTGCGCAAGATGGACTTCGAGTACATCGTCTGCGATTCGCCGGCGGGCATCGAGTCGGGCGCGCTGCTCGCGATGCACTTCGCCGACGAAGCGCTCATCGTGACGAACCCGGAAGTGTCGTCGGTGCGCGACTCGGACCGCATTCTCGGCATTCTCTCGTCGAAGACGAAGCGCGCGATCGAAGGCAAGGACCCGATCAAGGAGCACCTGCTCATCACGCGCTACAACCCGAAGCGCGTGAGCGAAGGCGAGATGCTCTCGCTCAGCGACATTCAGGAGATTCTGCGCATCGAACTGATCGGCGTGATTCCCGAGTCGGAAGCGGTGCTGCACGCATCGAACCAGGGCTTGCCGGCCGTGCATCTGGACGGCACCGACGTCGCCGAGTCGTACAAGGACGTCGTGGCACGCTTTCTCGGCGAGGACAAGTCGCTTCGCTTCACCGATTACCAGAAGCCGGGCCTCTTGCAGCGCCTCTTCGGTAGCAAGTAAGGGAGGCGCACGTCATGTCGTTTCTTTCGTTTTTTCTCGGCGAGAAGAAGAAGTCCGCCTCGGTAGCGAAGGAACGCCTGCAGCTCATCATTGCTCACGAGCGCGCAGGCGGCCATCCGCCCGCCGACTATCTGCCGGCCCTGCAACGCGAACTGGTCGCGGTGATCTCCAAGTACGTGAAGATCTCCGACGAAGACATTCGCGTGAGCCTCGAACGTCAGGACGATCTCGAAGTGCTCGAGGTCAAGATCGAGATTCCGCAGGCTTGAGATTCAGCGCGCGCAGCCGCCGCGCTGCGCGTGCCTTGCCTGCCGACATTTCCCGTTTCGCTTCACCCTTCGCGGCTTGCCCCGCCGATGTCAGCGCAACGCTGTACGTGAGGCCCGCGCCGGTCGTGATCTACCAGTCGTTGCCCCTGTTCGTCGAGCCCGGCATACGTTTGGGCGAGCGCTTCCGATCGCAGGTGAAGATGCGAGGCAAAGGGACAGATGGGCTGCGTGCGCGGCTGTCGCTTTCGCAGGTTGCCGCAAGCTTCGTCCGCTAAAATCTCCGGACATCCTGCAGACTGGAACATCGGGCCCCGCGGTCCTCAGCACAATGAAACGAGTTTTGATTGTCAAAGTGACTTCGCTTGGCGACATCGTCGAAGCGCTTCCTGTCGTTGCCGACGTGCAACGCGCCTTTCCTGGCGTCAAGGTCGACTGGGCCGCGGACGAAGCCTTCGCCGACATCGTGCGCTGGAACGCGGGCGTCGACCGCGTGCTCTGCGCGCCGCTGCGCCGCTTCAAGAAGGCGCGCCGATGGAGCGACTTCAAGGCGATCTGGGCGTCGATCGCGGAACTGCGCGCGGAGCGTTATGACGCCATCGTCGATATTCACGGTGTGTACAAGAGTGCGATCATCGCGTTTCTCGCGCGCGGGCGCCGCCGTTTCGGCTATCGCTCGCAGGATCTCGGCGAGCGCGGCGCGGCCTTCGCGTACAACGGGCGCTTCGGCCCGCGTCCCCGCTGCGATGCGTGGCACGGCATGCGCATCAGCGCAGGCGAGGCGCTCGGCTATACGGTCGACACGCCGCCCGAATTCCAGATGCGCATTCCGCGCGACGGCACCGCGCTGCCGGCGCCCGACGCGCCCACGGCGCTCCTATTTCACGCAACTTCGAAAGACGAGAAGAAGTGGCCAGTCGCGCATTGGGGCGAGCTCGGCAAGGCGCTGATTGCGCGCGGGCTGCGCATCGAACTGCCGTGGGGCTCCGATGCCGAGCACGCGACGGCGCGCGAGATCGCGGCGCTGGTGCCCGGCGCCACGGTGCTGCCGCGTCTGACGGTTTCGCAGGTCGCGCAGCGCATCGAGGATTGCGCGCTCGTGGTCGGCACCGACACGGGGTTCGTGCATCTGAGCCATGCGCTGCTCAAGCCGACGGTGATGATCTTCGTTTCGACGGATGCGGAGCACAGTGGCGTACGCGCGCCTAATCGCTCGATCTCGATCGGCGACGGCCATCACGTGCCGCCCGTGCAGGTGGCGATCGACGCCGTCGATCGCATCTATCCCGCGCGCGACGGCGGCGCCGGCGCGCAGCCACCGCTTATCTTCGCCGCCTGATTTCTGGCGTTCCCCGCGCGCGCTTTCCCGCGGTTTGCGCCGCGGTTTCCCTGCGGTTTCCCATTACGAGCTTGTTAAAAGTGTCGCGCTTGTATTGCATGCGCGCATCGAACCGCGCATGCGAAAGCGATTGGCGCGAATGCTGTTACACGGGCCACATCGCTGCTTACAAATTGCAACGCCTCACACGTTCGCCCTCGTGTTCAATCGAAACCGTCCAGCCCGCATCGAATGGCCGGACACGGACATTGACCTGAAGGGAGAACACTGTGAAACGATTGACGCTTACCCTCATCGCCGGCGTTTTGCTCGCGGCTTCGCTGGGCGGCTGCGTCGTGGTGCCGGCCGGCGGCTATTACGGCGGCGGCTACCATCACGGCTATTACTATCGCTGACCGCGGCGCGAGGAGATGGCCATGGCGCGGCGGCCGTCAGGCAAGCAGCATTTCGATCGCGACGACTGCGGCAATCGCCGCGGCGTTTGCCGCCAGCGCTTCGAGCACGACCGCGCGCCAGCTCGCGGTGCGCAGGCGAAACGCAAACAGGAGCGAGATGCCCAAGGCGAGGGCGACGATCAGCACAATGTCGGCGTTGCTCAGATGGAGGTTCATCGTCGGCTCCTCCGGGAAATTTCTCCGCGCCAGCTGAACCGAGTATAGATACGCATCGCGCGTACCCAAAGTGGACAAAAAAAGCGGAGTCCGGCCGGCGGACGCCGCTTTTGCGTTGATGCGCGGAGGCGTTACGTGAGCGACGTATGGCGCGTCTCGCGCATGCACAGGACACCGAACAGGCTCACGGCGGCTGCGATCGAGACATAGGCGCCGACCCACGAGAGGCCGCCGCGCGCGGCCAGCACCTGCGCGATATACGGCGCGACCGAAGCGCCGAGAATGCCGCCCAGGTTGTACGCCACGCCGGCGCCCGTATAGCGCACGCTCGTCGGGAAAAGCTCGGGCAACAGCGCGCCCATCGGCGCGAAGGTGGCGCCCATCAGGAATAGCTGGATGACAAGGAAGAGCAGCACGAGCGGCGTCGCACCGCTGCCGAGCAGCGGCTCCATCGTGAAGCCCGAGAGGATCGCCAGGATGCAGCCGACGATCAGCACGGGCTTGCGGCCGAAGCGATCGGAGAGCGAGGCCGAGATTGGCGTGGCGATGCCCATGAACACCACGGCGATGCACAGCATGCCGAGGAAGGTCGGACGCGGAATGTGCAGCGCCGTCACGCCGTGCGAGAGCGAGAACACGGTTGCGTTGTAGAAAAGCGTGTAGCACACGACCATCGCGAGCGCGCCGAGCAGCGTCGGCACCCAGTGCTTTGCGAGCAGCGTCGCGACCGGCACGCGCACGCGCTCCTCGCGTTCGACGGCGGTCTTGAAGGCAGGTGTTTCGGCGATCTTCAGACGCACGTAAAGGCCGAGCGCGACGAGTACCGCCGAGACGATGAACGGCACGCGCCAGCCCCAGTCGCGGAACTGCTGGTCGGAGAGCGTCGAGGCGAGGCCGAAAAAGAGGCCGTTCGAGGCCAGGAAGCCAACCGACGGCCCGAGCTGCGGGAACATGCCGAACCAGCCGCGCTTGCCTTGCGGTGCGTACTCGGTCGCGAGCAGCGCCGCGCCGCCCCATTCGCCACCGAGACCGATGCCCTGGCCAAAGCGCAGGACGCACAGCAGGACCGGCGCGAGACTGCCGATCGCGTCATAGCCGGGCACGAAGCCGATCAGCGTGGTGGAGAGGCCCATGACGAGCAGCGACGCCACCAGCGTCGATTTGCGACCGATACGGTCGCCGAAGTGGCCGAACAGGAACGAGCCGATCGGCCGCGCGACGAAGGCGATGCCGAACGTGACGAACGCGGAGAGCGCTTGCGCCGTGGCCGAGCCATGCGGGAAGAACACAGGGCCGATCACGAGCGCGGCGGCCGTTGCGTACACATAGAAGTCGTAGAACTCGATCGCGGTGCCGATGAAGCTCGCGAAGATCACGCGCGCGGTGCTTTGCTGCTTCGCTGCGTCTGCCTGATCGGCGTGCGCGGGCGAAATGGGCGAGGTGGACATGCAAGGGTCTCCAGTTGTTGTGACGCGCGCGGGTGCCTGGGGTTTTTGCCAGGGCGGCGCGGACGTCTTTGTTCAGGCTCGAAGCGTGACGGGGCGCGAGGTTGGTGCTGGACGCAACGGCTGCGTCCGTCAGCCGGCGACGCTTCGGCAGTATGCATTGCACAGCGCCGGCTGTGCGCGCGAATTCCGGACCGGCCCTGGCGCGCGCCGATAGGCGCAAGACGACTGAAGGGCGGTCAAGCCCGGCGCGTCGGCGCGGATGGCGCGTGGCGAAAGGCATGGCCGGCGGGCGCCGGCGAGGGATAGCGAAAAATTATAACGATCGTGCGTGTTGTGCAACAAGGCGAGCGTGGCGCGCGCCGGTTACTGGAAGTTCTGCGCTTGCGGCGAGGCGAGCGTGCGCAACTGGAACTTGCCGTTGTCATTGAAGAGCCAGTCCTCGAACATCTCGACCTGACCCACGGAATCAAGCAGGCGGCCGGGCGGCGGGGGCAGCGGCGCCGCCCGGCGCAGCGTCGAGAGCGCGGTGGTTTCGGCGTCGTCGTCGCCGTTGGTGCGATAGACCGCGGACTTCACGATCTGACCGTTGCGATCGACCGTGAACGAGACGACCACCAGCGAGCGCAACATGGCCTGCGGCGGGCCGCGCAAGATGTAGGCCGGATTGCGCTCGACGATGCGCCTCGCTACTACGGTGCGGTATTCGTCGAGTGTGGTGCTGTTGATCGCAGCGGGCGGAATAACGAGGAGCGGCTTTGGCGGCGGCGTGATCGTGCAGGCGCCGAGGCACCCGAGGAGGCCGAGCAGCAAAGCCAGGCCGAAGCGCGTGGCCAGGGGCGCGCGAGGTGCGGACGAACCGTAAGACGACGGAGCGCAGATGAGCATGTCGAACAAGCTCGGAAGCGAAGCCTCATTCGAGCTTAGTCGATACGCTGCGGGATGCAATCAGCAGTGTCCCGCGCACGTTACGCCATGCGCGGAATGGCGAAGGGCTTATTCGACGGGGAACTGCGCGCAGGGATCCGAGGCCGTGGTTGCGCAAGCGTACGAGTACTCGCCGCTCTTCAGGAACAGCTCCTTGCCGACCTGGAAGTTCTCGCGCAGATTGGGCGAGCTTTCCCAAGCGATATAGCTGGAGCACATCACGGCGAACAGGACGACGAGCGAAAACGCGAGCTTTTCGAGCAGTTGATATTGGTGCGGCATGGTGATTTTTCCCATCAACAGACGGAATTTTACCGCATTATCAGGGTTTTTACCTAGGTATTTGTGCTGACCGGCTTGGCAGCGGCCGAGTGTCCGCGCATGCGTTTCTTCCGCCGTTGAGACATGCGCGGCAGTTTGCCTCGATCGGGCAAGTGTGAGCGCAACGATTGGGGGGATTCGGCTGAGGGGGCTGCCGGGATGCCGCCGATCAAGACGTGGGTCGTTTCGTGGTCGAAAAAGACGAACGCAACGTAGTGCATTGACTATACGGGGCTTTTTATTCTGTTCTGGCGGAGGCGGTGAGATTCGACGCCATGGTTTTAACTTGATTAATTATCAATGACTTACGCGGTGCCGCGCAAGTCGATTTGTACCAGTCGTTCGCACCACAACTTGTACCATGGGTTCAGCAGGGGCCGGGGCCGCGCGGCCAGAGCGCAGGCAGACTCCAGCTGGCCGACCGCGTTGCACGACGAAGATGGTATGGCCTGTAACGCATTGTCCAACAGACCGCCCGAGCCACACGTCTGGTCGAGGGCGCTACACAGCGGCGAGCAGGTCCTTCACGAACGGGAATTCCATACCGCACACGTCTTCAATCTGCTGTCTGACAGTGGCATGGGTGGCCTTGTCGTGAGTACAGATGGTGAGGTAGTAGTTCTGGTCTTCGTGCCTCGCATATATCAGCCATTCACCGGCCAACCGGTTTTCATCATGCAGGCGCATGTAGTTCCCATGCACGACGTCTGACGCCAGCGCCGCTACGTCTTCCACTTGTACGTAACGAACTTCTCCAGCGGCTTGCGCTTCCTTCATGCGTTGTTCAAACAGCGGCATCCCATGAATGTCCATGCCGCGTTTGATGTTCTTTGCGAGCGACGGCAGGGACATGACCTGGTAATGCTTGTGCCACAGTCCCTTGAGCGGCAGGTGATTCAGCGGGCGCCCCGGCTTGAAGCCGCTATTCTTGCCGCCTTCCAGCGCTTTGATTTCACGGACGACGCACGACGGCTCCATGACGCCGGCCATTGATGCTGCGAACAGGTTCAGGAGCAGCAGCGCACTGAAACGCCCCGGGGCGATGGTATCCAGCCCGGTACGCTGAATGAATGCCTCTACGTCGTCGGCGCGGCTGGTGCCATCCTGGTCGTGGGCTTCTATCTTCCAGCGACGGCTCAGGGCGGCGGAAGGTGTCTCCGCGCTATCGGCAGCTTCAGGATTCGAACTGGTCATAAGGCTCCTGTCGGGTAGTGGCGACGAACCAATGTAGCATCGAAACGAATCCCCTTTTTGACCGGCGCGCGAAGCAGGAAAGTCGCTTCCGAAGGAACCTTTGCATCAGAAGGTTTGCTAGGCGTTTGGCGCATCGCACTCGACTCATTCGTAGGTCACTTGGTTTGCCACTACTGCCGCGGAGGCGCCCACTGGCCATTCACATCAAAATTGATGGAACGGGGCATGCCAGCTGCCTGCCACACCAAGTCAAACATCGGTTTCAGTCCTTCGTGCGCCGGTGCATCCGCGGGTATCAGGACATCGGGTAAAACGACTACCCGGCGGTCAAAGCGACCTTGGTCTGCATTTGCGTCCCATCTAAACCGGTCGAAGCCCAGCGAGATGTGGTCCGCGCCTAGTAGTGACATCATCGCTGTGACTTCCGGCTGAAAGCCGGCGTGCGCGAGTTCGGCCCGCGCACGAACAAGAAATTGTGCCGCTTGGTCTTCGTACACGGTGCCCGGCAGCACGCGACCGCCGTGTGGCGCGCCTTGGAGTACGTACACCCCTTCTATGAAACCGTTCCTGAAAAGCTGCGTGTAGCCGTGGACCACACCATTCACCTCGTTTCGGAGGCCGAGTGCACCGTCAAGGTTGATTCGCGAGTTCGTCGCCATGGCCCCGATGGCGGGAACCTGCCTCGTAAAATCCAGATATGGAAGGGGGTCGATACTGCCTGTCCCGAGTACGGCTTGGGTCGGAATCAAGTGGAGTATCCAGATTGAACCTTCAGCGAGCCGGGCGGGTGCCTCGCCCGCCAGCAGTTTGCCCAGTCGGTCCGTGCGGAAGTCTCGGACCTTCTGCTCTTGGTCGTCTGAGCGGACGAACATCCCGCGAATCTCTGGCACATTTAGTTCTCGCTTGCGGTTACCTTCGCGAACGAAGAACTTGAAATTTGAGCGCACGCGATGCGGTGCGGCCCAGCTCTGCGGGATTCGGATGATGATGGCGAAGCCGTCAACGCCATTTACGGAGAGCGCCACCGGCTGCACTTGCACCCCTGGCATGCGCGGCTCCACGCCGTTGAGGAGCAAGTCCTGCATCCTAAGCGCAATGTCATCTGGATTGACTTGCTGCGGGACCAGCGCAGCAGCCTGGCCTTGTGCATCTTCGTCAATGCCATAAATGAGGTCTCCGCCGCCAGCGTTCGCGAAGGCGGAGGCATCTGCGTACAACTCGTGCTTCGCTGCGTCGTTCCATGCCGCCGGCAACTCGCGCTTGAAGTCGATGTGTGCACCTTCCTGCGTCTGCTCCTGAATAAGTTGGTCCAGATGTGCCTGAGAGGTGTCTGCGAGTTTGGAGGGGAGTGGCATAGTCGGTCTCCGCGTGTCGGTGAACAGAAAGTCTAAGACGTGTCGCGCCCTAGTGTTCCGGCGTGTATCAGAGCCGCTTGGTGCGCATGCCGCGGTCTCTGAAGCCCTTGACGGGGCATGGGCACAGAGATGATACTGCTCGCGCACCATTAGCTCTCAACTGCCGGTACGCACCCAAAGTCCGGCAGGCTATTGTCCTGGCTCCTTTCTGGAGTTCCGTGTCGTTACCGTGGGCCTGCCAATCCGAGCAGCCAACCCGCGTTTGTGCGCAGTCGCCTAACTGCAACTCCAAGACCATTGTCTTGAGACTCGAGGCGACTGGTTTCGCACGCCTGTCCACTACCTGCAGGCACACGACACTTTGCGACTGGGAGCATGATTATGGTGATGATGAGACTCGTAGCCGGGACGGATGTTACCGGCATTCCCTCCGGACGACTGCGCGCTAAGCGGGCATCGTCGACCCGCACGATTCCGAACCTTAGACTCGTACATACAAGGGTGGCGCTGGCGTCCCCGTCTGATGTTCTCGAAATCTCCCCGGTAACTCGGCGTCGACGCACAGACCCGCTGAAGCCTATGAAGGCCGAAGCGCGAGCAGCTTTAAGAAGCCTCACTCTTCCCGGAGAGAGTAGAACGCTCAAGAACATGCTGGATGAAATGACAGTAAGCGATCCATTGTCGACGTCGCTCTGAGCGACGGGTCGAGCGCCATGATTCACTGAGAGGCGTGCGTGTGCTCAGCGCAGGGTAACAGGCAT
>NZ_FMYQ01000003.1 GCF_900096975.1 Paraburkholderia lycopersici | reverse complement strand
CAGACGCCGATTTCGACGCCTTTTTCCGCGGCCTGCTGCTTCAGGCGGATCGCCGCGGAAAGTCCGGCGGGGCCGCCGCCGACGATCACCACGTCGTATTCCATCGACTCGCGTGGGCCGTATTGCTCCAAAAGACTTGCGGGGGTCATCAATGCTCCTCTTGCCATTAGAATACTTTTTTCGGGTTCGTATTGTCGGGTAACGTTCCCCGTGCCGCAACCCAGCAGGCAATGATTAGCACGACCGTTCTATTTGTTGGCGCTCGAATTGGCGTGCTGGTAGCGCGGCGTTCTGGCGCTTATTCACCTCTGAACAGGAAGCGGAAATGGGCCGTTCGATCAATCTGGAAGGCAAGGTTGCGATGATCACCGGGGCGTCCAGCGGGCTCGGCAAGCGCTTCGCCCAGGTGCTCTCCCAAGCGGGTGCGAAGGTCGTGCTCGCAAGCCGCCGCGTGGAGCGGCTCAAGGAATTGCGCGCCGAAATCGAAGCCAGCGGGGGCGCCGCGCACGTCGTTTCGCTCGACGTGACCGACTACCAGAGCATCCGCTCTGCGGTGGCGCATGCGGAAACGGAGGCGGGGACGATCGACATCCTCGTCAACAATTCGGGCGTCTCCACGACGCAAAAGCTCGCGGACGTCACGCCCGCCGACTTCGAATACGTGTTCGATACCAACACGCGCGGCGCCTTCTTCGTGGCCCAGGAAGTCGCGAGGCGCATGATCATGCGCGGTAACGGCGGCGGCCCGAAGCCGGCTTACCGCATCATCAACATCGCGTCCGTGGCGGGCCTGCGCGTGCTGCCGCAAATCGGCCTCTACGCGATCAGCAAGGCTGCCGTCGTTCACATGACGAAGGCGATGGCGCTCGAATGGGGCCGCCACGGGATCAACGTGAACGCGATCTGCCCCGGCTACATCGACACCGAGATCAACCATCACCACTGGTCGACCGAGCAGGGGCAAAAGCTCGTTTCGATGCTGCCGCGCCACCGGGTCGGCAAGCCCGAAGACCTGGATGGCTTGCTGTTGCTGCTCGCCGCCGACGAGTCGTCGTTCATGAACGGCTCGATCATCACCGCCGACGACGGCTTCGGACTCACCTGACGCCGGGCGGCGAGTCCGGCCGCCGGCATTCTGTCCTATCGCAACAACGTTGAAGTGCAATGAGTGACTACCATCCCGTATTTGAAATGACCATGCCGATCCGCTGGGGCGACATGGACGCGTTCGGCCACGTGAACAACACGATCTATTTCCGCTACATGGAGCAGGTGCGAATTTCCTGGTTCGAGCATCTGGGCGTTGCCGCCGAGAGCGGCGATGGTCAGGGGCCGGTGATCGTCAACGCATCGATGGAATTTCTCAAGCAGCTCCACTACCCGGGCGACATTGTTTGCACGATGACGGTTGGCCAGCCTGGCCGCAGCAGCTTCGACACCGGTTTCGAACTGCGCCGCGCCGACGAGCCGGACACCCTCTACGCGCGCGGCAACGCTCGCTGCGTGTGGATCGACTACGCGGCCGGCAAATCGGTGCCGATTCCCGACATGCTGCGCTCGACCATAGAGCATGCGGGGCTGGTCAAATCCGACCGGGTAGGCTGACTGTCGAGCGCTTTCACTGCCCCAGCAGCCGCTGCAGCAACTCCGTGGCGTTGCCCGTGTCGTATTTGCGCATGAGCCGCGCGCGATAGACATCCACGGTCCGCGAGCTGATCGCCAGAATTCGCCCGATCTGCTTGCTGGTTTTGCCGGTGACGAGCTGCGCGGCAATCTCGCGCTCGCGCGGCGTGAGTTCGACCGCCACGCGCCGCGTCGCACTCAGGTCCTCGAAGGTCCAGACGCCCGCCGCGTGCGGCGCGGCACGGTCGAGCGAGCGTCCCGTGACGTGACACCAGAAAAGCTCGTCGTCGGCGCGTTTCATGATGCGGTCGTCGGCGTAGCTGCCTTGCGCCGTCATGATCGGCGGAATGCGTGCGCCAATGCGCTCGAATTCGTCCGTGGAGGGGTAGAGCACCTGGAACGATTGCCCGATCAGCGCCTCACGCGCGCAGCGGAAAATGGCGGCGACCTGATCGTTGCAATCCACGATGGTCCGTTCGCGCGAAAGCACGAGGCCGATCGGCGCCAGGTGAAAGGCGGTCCGGTAGTCGAGGGCGGAGTGTTCTTCGGGTTTGGAGGTAGCGGCCATGACGGGCGGTGCGGGTATTGCTTTATGTAGTTTTGCGTATTGTGCCGCAACAGGCTGCCAGCGTACGCTTTGCACCCATCGGAGGACTGCTCGCAATGTTCGCATGGCTGTTTTTCAGCGCGTTTGCACAGCCCGTCCGGGCGGCCGGCTTCACGGCAACGCCACCGGGGCATGACTAGAATGGGGCATCCGGACGCGATCGACGTCCGCGCGCCAGCCCGGATTGGCGGATTTCCATAAAAGGAAGGGACACACAGATGAACAAGGTCTACAAAAGCGCGGCAGCCGCGCTCGAAGGCATCGTCAAGGACGGACAGACATTCGCCGTTGGCGGCTTCGGGCTGTGCGGCATTCCCGAGGCGCTGATCGGCGCGCTGCGCGATTCTGGTGTAAAGGGCATTACCTGCATCAGCAACAACGCAGGCGTGGACGGCTTCGGCCTTGGCCTGCTGCTGGAGACGCGCCAGATCAGGAAGATGATCTCGTCGTATGTGGGCGAAAACAAGGAATTCGAGCGCCAGTATCTGTCGGGCGAACTCGAACTCGAATTCACGCCGCAGGGCACGCTGGCGGAGAAACTGCGCGCCGGCGGCGCCGGCATTCCGGCGTTCTTCACGAATACCGGCTTCGGCACGTTGATCGCCGAAGGCAAGGAAACACGCCAGTTCGGCGACAAGCACTATGTGCTCGAGCATTCGCTCACGGCCGACGTCGCGCTCGTGAAGGCCTGGAAGGCCGACAAGTCGGGCAACCTCATCTATCGCCGCACGGCGCGCAACTTCAACCCGATGTGCGCGATGGCGGGCAGAATCACGGTGGTGGAAGTGGAAGAGATTGTCGAAAACGGCGAACTCGATCCGGACGCAATCCATACGCCGGGCATCTTCGTGCAGCGCATCGTGCTCAACGCGCACCCGGAAAAGCGCATCGAACAACGCACCGTGCGCGCCGCATCGGGCAGCCCGGCGGGCAACTGAGGAAGGAGACCGACCATGGCATGGAATCGTGACGAAATGGCCGCGCGCGCGGCGAAGGAACTGCAGGACGGCTTCTACGTGAACCTCGGTATCGGCCTGCCAACGCTTGTGGCCAACCACGTGCCCGCGGGTGTTGAGGTGTGGCTGCAGTCGGAAAACGGCCTGCTCGGCATTGGCCCGTTCCCGACCGACGACGAGGTGGACGCGGACATGATCAACGCCGGCAAGCAGACTGTGACGACGCTGCCGGGCTCTTCGATCTTCTCTTCGGCTGACTCGTTCGCGATGATTCGCGGCGGCCACATCAACCTCGCCATCCTCGGCGCGATGCAGGTGAGCGAGAAGGGCGACCTGGCCAACTGGATGATCCCCGGGAAGATGATCAAGGGCATGGGCGGCGCAATGGACCTCGTGGCAGGCGTCGGTCGCGTGGTCGTGCTGATGGAGCATGTAGCCAAGGGCGACCAGCACAAAATTCTCGAATCCTGCACGTTGCCTCTCACGGGAGTGGGCGTCGTGGACGTGATCATTACCGACCTCGGCGTGATGGAGGTAGGCGAAGCGGGCCTCAAGGTGACCGAGCTCGCACCTGGCGTGACAGTGGACGAGATCGAGGCGAAGACCGGTGCGCCGCTCGATGTGAGCGCCGTGAGCTGAGCGTCGTAGCATAAGCATGATTCTCGACGGGCGGGACTTCGGTCTCGCCCGTTTCGTTTTGCGGTGCTTGCATTGTTGCGCGTCGGCGCTTCGTTGAAACCTCGGCCGAACGGTATAGGCTAAATGACCAGGCGGTGCGCGGCGCGAAGTCCGTCTCGTTGCTCCACGAAGCAGGCCGCAAGCGCCTGAGCGGGCGTTTGTTTGGGGCGTTGCTGCCCATGCCGCGAGGCAAAAGCCGTTTACAATCGGCCGAAAGCCTTGGACTGTCTTTGAGTGAGGACCCCGCGATGACCGAAACGACCGCCGTGCCGCGCCAGCGATATGTCCAGTGTCTGAGTCCGGTGGGCCTGCACCGCATCGCGTATACCGAGTGGGGGGACCCCGCCAATCCGCGTGTGCTTGTGTGCGTGCACGGGCTCACGCGTTCGGGCCGCGACTTCGACCGTTTCGCTGCCGCGATGGCCGATGAATATCGCGTCGTATGCCCGGATGTGGCCGGGCGCGGGCTCTCGTCGTGGCTACCCGATCCGCGAGGCTACGGCGTCGCGCAGTACGTGGCGGACATGGTCACGTTGATCGCGCGCACCGGCGTGGAGCAGGTGGACTGGTTCGGCACCTCGATGGGCGGCCTCATCGGTATGGCGCTCGCGGGGTTGCCGGGCACGCCCATTCGCCGCATGCTGCTCAACGACATCGGGCCGCATATCGAGCCCGCGTCGCTTGAACGCATCGGCGAATACGTCGGTCGCGACGAGCGTTTCGCCACGTTGCAGGATGGCATCGACAATGCTGCGCTTCTGGCGGCGTCGTTCGGTCCGCTGAGTGCCGAGGAGTGGCGCGAGATCAATACGCCGTTGCTGCACGAAGTGGAGGGGCAGTGGCGCTATCGCTACGACCCGCGCGTCGCGGAGCCGTTCAAGTCGGTCACGCCCGAACAGAACGAGGAGGGCGAAAGGTATCTGTGGCGCGCGCTCGCTGCGTTCGAAGGGCCGGTGCTCGTTGTGCGCGGGGCGCTTTCGGACCTGCTTTCGCGCGAAACCGCAGCGAAGATGATCGAGACAGGGCGCAACGTTTCGAGTGTCGAAATTGCCGGCGTGGGACATGCGCCCGCGTTCCTCGCGGCCGGTCAGATTGCGATCGCGCGCCGTTTCTTCGACGGCGAGGCCCTTCGCGGGTCATAATATGAAATTGGTCGGCATATACCGGCGCGCTTTTGGGCGCGCGGAGTCGCACCAGCCCGGGAATCGACCGTTTTCCACTTCTCGACAGGAATTTTCATGGCAGTCATTCGTCACCACGTTGGCCCGCGTCTTTCGGAAACCGCGATCCACAACGGTACCGTCTATCTGGCCGGCCAGATCGCAGAGGACACGAAGCAGGACATCGCCGGCCAGACGCGCGAAGTGCTCGGCCACATCGACCGCCTGCTGGGCGAAGCGAGCAGCGACAAGTCGTTGCTCCTCTCGGTGCAGATTTATATCGCCGACATGAAGGACTTCCCCGGCATGAACGCCGAGTGGGACAAGTGGGTCGCGCAAGGCGCGACGCCGCCGCGCGCGACCGTCGAGGCGAAGCTCGCGAATCCTGAATGCCTCGTCGAAATCGTCGTGGTGGCCGCGCAGCGCGACTGAGCCCAATTTGCCTTTCCCGCGCCGTTTGTGTTTGATCTGTTCTGTAGTCGCCCGTCCGGCATGCCGGTGGCTATCGCCCCATGAGTAGCGACACTGTACCTCCCGACTCCACGGTTTCCGCCGATACCGGCGCGCTGCCGTCGCTCGAAGACGCGCTCGCGTTCGTGCGCGAGCACGCGGCCGACGCTCGTCTCTCCACGGGCGAGCCGCTCTTCGAGCATGCGCAGGGCACGGCGTCCGCCATGAGCCGGCTCAATGTCGATCCGCCCGCGGTGCTCGCCGCGGCGCTCTTCAATTTGGCGCCGCATCTCGACGATCCGGAAGCCACACTTGAAGCGCGTTTCGGAGCGGAAGTGACGAAGCTCGTGTTCGACGTGCGCAAACTGCTGCGGCTCGGCACCGTCAGCCTTCGCGCGGCGCAGGCCGCCCCCGAATCGGGCCGTGAAGGGCGCGACGCCCAGGCGGCGCGGCGTGCGCAGGTCGAGGCGCTGCGCAAGATGCTGCT
Organism: Paraburkholderia lycopersici; assembly: GCF_900096975.1. Taxonomy (GTDB): domain Bacteria; phylum Pseudomonadota; class Gammaproteobacteria; order Burkholderiales; family Burkholderiaceae; genus Paraburkholderia; species Paraburkholderia lycopersici. The sequence goes on along the minus strand of NZ_FMYQ01000003.1, from coordinate 350,444 downwards.
CGCGTTCGCGCAGGACATCCGCGTCGTGCTGATCCGGCTCGCATCGCGCCTGCAGTCGCTGCGCTACTACGCGGCGGCGAAGATCATGCCGGCGCCCGAAATCGCGCATGAGACGCTGGAGATCTACGCGCCGCTCGCGAACCGCCTTGGCATCTGGCAACTGAAGTGGGAGCTCGAAGATCTCGCGTTCCGCTTCCAGGAGCCCGTCACGTACCGGCGCATCGCGAAGCTGCTCGACGAAAAGCGCGTCGAGCGCGAGAGCTATGTGGCCGAAGCGATCATGCGCCTCAAGCGCGAGCTTGCGGCGGCGCAAATCTCCGCCGAGGTGAGCGGGCGACCAAAGCACATCTACAGCATCTGGAAAAAGATGCGCGGTAAGGAGATCGACTTCTCCGAACTCTACGACGTGCGCGCGTTCCGCGTAATCGTGCCCGACATCAAGGATTGCTACACGGTGCTCGGCATCGTGCACAACCTCTGGCAACCGGTGCCGAAAGAGTTCGACGATTACATCTCGCGGCCCAAGCCCAACGGTTATCGTTCGCTGCACACGGTTGTGATCGGCGACGACGGCCGCGCGTTCGAAGTGCAGATTCGCACGCAGGAGATGCATCAGTTCGCCGAATACGGCGTGGCCGCACACTGGCGCTACAAGGAGGCCGGTGCGAAAGGTTACGGCGGGCAGTTCAGCGCGAGCAGCAGTTACGACGAGAAGATCGCGTGGCTGCGCCAACTGCTCGCGTGGAAGGACGACGTATCGGATGGGCGCCAGCCGTGGGAGCAGTTGCGCCAGGCTACGCTCGACGATGACCACATCTATGTCCTCACGCCCCAGGCCCGCGTAATTGCGCTGCCGCAGGGCGCGACGCCGCTCGACTTCGCCTATCACCTGCACAGCGAACTCGGCCACCGCTGCCGCGGCGCACGCGTGGATGGCGCGATGGTGCCGCTCAACACGCAGCTTCGCAACGGGCAGACGGTGGAGGTCGTCGCGGTGAAGGAGGGCGGACCGTCGCGCGACTGGCTCAATCCGCAGCTCGGCTATCTGCATAGCCCGCGTGCGCGCCAGAAGGTGCGCGCATGGTTCAACGCGATCGAGGCGCAGGAAAACATCGCCAACGGCCGCGCGATGGTGGAAAAAACACTGCAGCGCGAGGGCCGCACGTCGGTCAATCTCGATCAGCTCGCGGCCAAGCTCGGCTTCAAGTCGACCGATGACCTCTTCAGTGTGGTCGGCAAGGAAGAGTTCAGCCTGCGCAACATCGAGCACGCCCTGCACAACGCGCCCGCGCCCGAGCCCGAACAGGAAACGCCCGAGCAGCTCACCAAGCGCGCAAGCGGCGCGAACGTCGCGCATGGCGGGTCGTCGGGGGTGCTGGTGGTCGGGGTGGATGCGCTGCTCACGCAGCTCGCGCGCTGCTGCCGGCCCGCGCCGCCCGACGCGATCAGCGGTTTCGTCACGCGCGGCAAGGGCATGTCGATCCACCGCAGCGACTGCGCGACCTTCCTGCGCATGGCCAGCCGCGCGCCCGAGCGCGTGCTGCACACCACATGGTCCGCCGACGTGATGGACGGGCGCGGCCAGTCGGTCTATCCGGTCGATATTTCAATCGAAGCCACCGACCGCCAAGGCTTGCTGCGCGATATTTCCGAAGTGTTCGCGCGCGAAAAGATGAACGTGATCGGCGTGAAAACGCAGTCGCGCCGCAACGCGGCTTACATGCAGTTCACGGTCGAAGTATCGAATTCCGCCCAGATCCAGCGTGCCTGCGTGCTGCTGGGTGACGTGAGCGGAGTGCTGCGGGCCTTGCGTAAGAGCTGAGGCACGTACGCCGTTGCCGCGACGCAAAAAAACCACTTGCCAAGTCTGGGCATGCTTCATATAATCTTCCTTCTTCAGGCTCGTAGCTCAGCTGGTTAGAGCACCACCTTGACATGGTGGGGGTCGTTGGTTCGAGTCCAATCGAGCCTACCAACGAAATCGGGATTCTGGTTTTGCCGGAATTTCAATGCGGTAAAGCGCTGGACCTTAAAGGAAGCGCCATAAGGCGAATACGGTTATGACACCGCGAACGTTCACCGAAACTACTTCGGAGCGACGCTAGTCGAGGACCTATTTCGCCTCTGCAGTCTGGTTTGAAATGTGAATGCGGCCCCTCGAAAGCGGGGCCGCATTTTTTTTCGCCGCAAGTTTTGCGCGGGGCTGCCCGAGCGGCAGTCTTCCACGAACAATACGAGTGCCTTCACGGTACTTCTGGAGAAAAACATGGTTGCGATACGTCTGCCCGACGGTTCGGTTCGACAGTACGATCATCCCGTCACGGTCGCCGAAGTGGCGGCTTCGATCGGTCCCGGCCTCGCCAAGGCGGCGCTCGGCGGCAAGCTCGACGGCGAACTGGTCGATACGTCGACGCTGATCGATCACGACGCATCGCTTGCCATCGTCACGGACAAGGATGCCGACGGCCTCGACATCATCCGTCACTCCACGGCGCACCTGCTGGCCTACGCGGTCAAGGAACTGTATCCGGAAGCGCAGGTCACGATCGGGCCGGTCATCGACAACGGCTTTTACTACGACTTCGCCTACAACCGCCCCTTCACGCCCGAGGATCTCGAAAAGATCGAAAAGCGTATGCAGGAACTCGCGAAGAAGGACGAGCCGGTGTCGCGCCGCGTTGTCTCGCGCGGCGAGGCGGTGGACTACTTCAAGAGCATAGGCGAGAAGTACAAGGCCGAGATCATCGAATCGATTCCGGGCGCCGAAGAAATCAAGCTGTACTCGCACGGCGGTTTCACGGATTTGTGCCGCGGCCCGCACGTGCCGTCCACGGGCAAGCTCAAGGTCTTCAAGCTCATGAAGGTCGCGGGTGCGTACTGGCGCGGCGACTCGAAGAACGAGCAACTGCAGCGCATCTACGGCACGGCCTGGACGAAGAAGGAAGACCAGGACCAGTACCTGCACATGCTCGAAGAGGCCGAAAAGCGCGACCATCGCAAGCTCGGCAAGCAGCTCGACCTGTTCCACATGCAGGACGAGTCGCCGGGCATGGTGTTCTGGCACCCGAAGGGCTGGACGCTCTGGCAGCAGGTCGAGCAGTACATGCGAGGTCGCCTGCGCGTGGCCGGCTACGACGAAATCAAGACGCCGATGATCATGGACCGCTCGCTGTGGGAGGCGTCGGGGCACTGGCAGAATTATCGTGAAAACATGTTCACGACGGAGTCGGAGAAGCGCGACTACGCCATCAAGCCGATGAACTGCCCGGGGCACGTCCAGGTGTTCAACCATGGTCTGCGCTCGTACCGCGATCTGCCGCTGCGCTACGCGGAATTCGGCTCGTGCCACCGCAACGAGGCGTCGGGCGCGCTGCACGGCCTCATGCGTGTGCGCGGTTTCGTCCAGGACGACGCGCACATCTTCTGCACGGAAGACCAGATCATCAGCGAGTCGATCGCCTTCAACACGCTGGCGATGAGTATTTACAAGGATTTCGGGTTCGATCACATCGACATCAAGCTCTCGCTGCGCCCGGATTCGCGCGCGGGGACGGATGAGACGTGGGACCGCGCCGAGCAGGGCCTGCGCGACGCGCTGACGGCTTGCGGTCTGAAATGGGAGGAGTTGCCGGGCGAGGGCGCGTTCTACGGTCCGAAGGTCGAGTACCACATCAAGGATGCGCTCGGCCGCTCGTGGCAGTGCGGCACGCTGCAGCTCGACATGGTGCTGCCGGAGCGCCTGGGCGCCGAGTACGTCGCCGAGGACAACAGCCGCCGCCGTCCGATCATGCTGCACCGCGCCATTCTCGGTTCGATGGAGCGTTTTCTCGGGATTCTGATCGAGCACCATGCCGGCGCGATGCCGCCGTGGCTCGCTCCTGTGCAGGCCGTTGTGATGAATATCGCGGAAAGTCAGGCCGAATATGCCGCAAATCTGGTTCAATCGTTGCAAAAACAAGGGCTTAGAGTGGTGGCCGATTTGCGCAACGAGAAAATTAGCTATAAAATACGCGAGCACACGCTTGAGAAGGTTCCATACCTGCTTGTCGTCGGCGACAAGGAGCGTGAAGCACAAACGGTAGCCGTGCGTGCCCGTGGCGGCGTCGATCTGGGTGTCATGCCGGTCGAAGCCTTTACTGCACGTCTTGCGGAAGACGTCAAGACGTTCAAGTAAGCCACTGCGGCAGCGCGGCTCGTTTTTTTCAATTTTTAGAGGAAACGTAACATCGCTACGGATAAGTCGCATCGCATCAACGGTGAAATTTCTGCACCCGAGGTGCGTCTCGTCGGAGTCGACAATGAGCCTCTCGGTATCGTAAAGCTGGCTGATGCGTTCCGCATGGCGGAACAACAGGACGTCGATCTGGTTGAAATTGCCCCGCAGGCTGTGCCTCCGGTGTGCCGTTTGATGGATTACGGCAAGTTCAAATACCAGGAGGCGAAGAAGCAGCACGAGGCCAAGCTCAAGCAAAAGGTCATCCAGGTCAAGGAAGTCAAATTCCGCCCGGGTACCGACGACGGCGATTACAACGTCAAGCTGCGCAATCTCGTCCGCTTCCTCGAGGATGGCGACAAGACGAAGATCACGTTGCGTTTCCGCGGCCGCGAAATGGCTCACCAGGAAATCGGCATGCGCATGCTCGAGCGCCTGCGTACCGATCTGGAAGAAGTCGGTCAGGTCGAGCAGATGCCGAAGATGGAAGGGCGCCAGATGATCATGGTGCTCGCTCCGAAGAAGAAGAAGTAAGCTGGCGCGCCGCGCGATGCAATCCGCGCGGTGGCCAAATGCAGTTTTCAATGACGCCTTCGGCGCACTTGCGCGCGGAAGGCGGGAAGCAGGTTCCGGAACGGCGCCCGCGCGCTGCACGAAACAGTGCGGCAACCGGGCGCTTTTCCTGAAAGCGGCGGTTAGCACTATCAGCCAGTCGCCAAAACAAGTGGAGTGGGTTTCGAAGGGCGGATGAAGGGCGAAACGCAATGCGCAAGCCAGCCGCACACCCATGTCCATCTAATAATGGAGTTGTTCGTCATGCCCAAGATGAAGACCAAGAAGAGCGCTGCAAAGCGCTTCGTGGTGCGTCCGGGTGGTACCGTCAAGCGCGGCCAAGCCTTCAAGCGTCACATCCTGACCAAGAAGACCACCAAGAACAAGCGTCATCTGCGCGGTGCAACGGCAGTTCACGATTCCGATCTGAACTCCGTGCGCGCAATGCTGCCGTTCGCGTAACTCAACTCACACTCATAGGAGCGAAACATGCCTCGAGTCAAACGTGGGGTTACCGCACGGGCCCGTCACAAGAAGATCATCAACCTGGCCAAGGGTTACCGCGGCCGTCGCAATAACGTCTATCGCATCGCCAAGCAGGCGGTCATGCGCGCAGGCCAGTACGCCTACCGCGATCGCCGCAACAAGAAGCGTGTGTTCCGCGCACTGTGGATCACGCGTATCAACGCGGCGGTGCGTCAGCACGACATGACCTACAGCGTGTTCATCAACGGCCTGAAGAAGGCTTCGATCGAACTCGACCGCAAGGTCCTGGCTGACATGGCTGTGTTCGACAAGGCCGCATTTGCTGCGATCGTCAAGCAGGTGAAGGCCGCCGTCGCTGCCTAAGTTGGGTAACTGAGTTAGGTATTGCGCAGATTCGTTGCAGCAGATATTCCGGTAGTCTCGGTGATGCTGCAACAAAAACGGGGCTCCTCACCGAGCCCCGTTTTTGTTGGTAATCACGCTTCTTGCGCCGCTTCATGCTGTGTCTTCGCGCCGTCATTGCAACGCTTCATCATGGCGTGCCGTAAGCGCGGGGACGCTCCAAGTCTCAAACTCTGACGCTGAAAAGATGGGATCAATGGATCTGGACCAGATTGTCGCCGACGCGCAGCGCGCGTTCGCTGGCGCCCCCGACGTCAACACGCTTGAAAACGAAAAGGCCCGCTTTCTCGGCAAGTCCGGCGCGCTCACCGAACTGCTCAAGGGCCTCGGCAAGCTCGACGCGCAAACGCGCAAGACCGAGGGCGCGCGCATCAACGCCGTCAAGCAACAAGTGGAAGCTGCGCTCAACGCACGCCGTCAGGCGCTTGCCGACGCGCTGCTGAACCAGCGTCTCGCCGCCGAGGCGATCGACGTCACGCTGCCTGGCCGCGGCACCGGCACCGGCAGTCTGCATCCGGTGATGCAGACGTGGGAGCGCGTCGAGCGCATCTTCGGCTCGATCGGCTTCGACGTGGCCGACGGTCCCGAGATCGAAACCGACTGGTACAACTTCACCTCGCTCAACAGCCCGGAAAACCATCCGGCGCGTTCGATGCAGGACACGTTCTACGTGGACGGCAAGGACGCCGACGGCCGTCAGCTTTTGTTGCGCACGCACACAAGTCCGATGCAGGTGCGCTACGCGCGCACGCACACACCGCCGATCAAGGTGATCGTGCCGGGCCGCACCTATCGCGTGGACAGCGACGCGACGCACTCGCCGATGTTCAACCAGGTCGAAGGCCTGTGGATCGAAGAGAACATCAGTTTCGCCGACCTTAAGGGTGTCTACACCGACTTCCTCAAGAAGTTCTTCGAGCGTGACGACATTCAGGTGCGCTTCCGTCCGTCGTACTTCCCGTTCACGGAGCCGTCGGCCGAAATCGACATGATGTTCGAGCACGGCAAGAACGCCGGCAAGTGGCTCGAAATCTCGGGCTCGGGCCAGGTGCATCCGACCGTGATCCGCAACATGGGCCTCGACCCGGAGCGCTACATCGGCTTTGCGTTCGGCAGCGGCCTCGAACGCCTGACGATGCTGCGTTACGGCGTGCAGGATCTGCGCCTGTTCTTCGAAGGCGATCTGCGCTTTTTGCGTCAGTTCGCTTAACCGAAGCAACGCATCCGTTAGCAGCGCGCGAGGCGGACGCGGCACTTGCCAAAGATGCGCGAGAACCCGCCTTCGCGACGGTCACAATCTGTCTGGAACGTAAAACCAAATGCTATTCCCCGAATCCTGGCTGAGAAGCTTTGTCGATCCGAAGCTCACGACCGATGAACTGGCCCACGCGCTCACCATGGCCGGCCTCGAAGTGGAAGGCCTGCGCCCGGCCGCGCCGCCCACCACGAAGATCGTCGTGGGCTGCGTGCTCGAAGTCGTGAAGCACCCGGACGCGGACAAGCTCAACGTCACGCAGGTCGATGCCGGCACCGGCGCGACGCTGCAGATCGTGTGCGGCGCCCCCAACGTCGCGCCCGGCATCAAGGTACCCGTGGCGCTCGTGGGCGCCGAGTTGCCTCCCGCCGAAGAAGGCGGCAAGCCATTCGCGATCAGGCTCTCGAAGCTGCGCGGCGTGGAAAGCCAGGGCATGCTGTGCTCGGCGCGCGAGCTCAAGCTCTCGGAAGACCACAGCGGCCTCATGATCCTGCCGGAAGACACGCCGATCGGCCAGGACATCCGCGAGGCGCTTAATCTCGACGACACCATCTTCGAAATCAAGCTCACGCCGAACAAGGCCGACTGCCTTTCGGTGTATGGCATCGCGCGCGAAACGGCCGCGATCACGGGCGCGCCGTTGCAGGCGCCTGTGTATCCGCAAGTCGAAGTGAAGCTCGACGGCGCCAACGCCCGGCTACCCGTGAAGATTTCGGCGCCGGACCTGTGCGGCCGTTTCTCGGGTCGCGTGATCCGCGGCGTGAACGCGCACGCGAAGACGCCGATGTGGATGGTCGAGCGTCTCGAGCGTTCGGGCCAGCGCAGCATCTCCGCGCTCGTCGACATTTCGAACTACGTGATGCTCGAACTGGGCCGCCCGTCGCACGTGTTCGATCTCGACAAGATCCACGGCGCGATGGACGTGCGCTGGGGCAAGAAGGGGGAAACGCTCAAGCTGCTCAACGGCAACACCGTCGAAGTCGATGAAACCGTGGGCGTGATCGCCGACGAGCGCGAGATCGAAAGCCTCGCGGGCATCATGGGCGGCGACAGTACGGCTGTCTCGCTCGACACCACGAATATCTATCTCGAAGCCGCTTTCTGGTGGCCGGACAGCATTCGTGGCCGCTCGCGCCGCTACAACTTCTCGACCGATGCGGGCCATCGCTTCGAGCGCGGCGTGGACTGGTCGACGACCGTCGAGCACATCGAGCGCATTACGCAGCTGATCCTCGATATCTGCGGCGGCGAAGCCGGCCCGGTCGACGATCAAACCGTCAACGTGCCGAAGCGCGAGCCGGTGAAGATGCGCGTGGCGCGCGCGAATCGCATCATCGGCGTGACGATCGGCGCCGACGAAATCGCGCAGATTTTCACGCGTCTGGGTCTCGCGTTCGAACGCGACGGCGATGAAAGCTTCAGTGTGACGCCGCCGCCGTATCGCTTCGACATCGAGATCGAAGAGGACCTGATCGAAGAAGTCGCGCGTATCTACGGCGTCGAGAGGATTCCGGCGCGGCCGCCCGTCGCGCGCAGCGAAATGCGCGCAACGAACGAAACGCGCCGCTCGATCCATGCGATCCGCCACGCGCTCGCTGCGCGCGACTACGCGGAGACAATCAGCTTCAGCTTCGTCGACGCCGAGTGGGAGCAGGACTTCGCGGGCAACGCGAATCCCGTGAAACTGCTTAACCCGATCGCGAGCCAGCTCTCGGTCATGCGCACGACACTGTTCGGCAGCCTCATCAACGTGCTGCGCCATAACCTCAATCGCCGCGCCGACCGCGTGCGCGTGTTCGAGGCGGGCCGCGTGTTCCTGCACGATCCGTCGATCAAGGCCGGCGAGATGGCGGTGGAAGGTTTCGCACAACCGAAGATGATCGGCGCGCTCGCGTACGGTCCCGCGCTCGAAGAGCAGTGGGGCGCGCAAACGCGCGGCGTGGACTTCTTCGACGTGAAGGGCGATCTCGAAGCGCTGTTTGCGTCGCTCGGCGCCGCGAAGGCCCCGCGTTTCGTGAAGGCCGAACACCCGGCGCTGCACCCGGGACGTAGCGCGCGTGTCGAAGTCGATGGCAAGGCCGTGGGCTGGATCGGCGAACTGCATCCGCGCTGGATGCAGAAGTACGATCTGCCGCACGCGCCGATCCTTTTCGAAGTGGAAGCCGAAGCGCTGATGGCGCGCGAGCTGCCAGTACCGGCCGAAGTCTCGAAGTTCCCGCCGGTCCGCCGCGACATCGCGCTTGTCGTCGATCAGAAGATCGAGGTGCAAGCGCTGCTCGACGAGTTCCAGAAGGGCATGCAAGACGAGGCTTGCCGGATTGTGCAGAGGGTTGCGCTTTTCGATGAATTTCGTGCAAAATCAAATACTTCCGGACTTGGCGCGGACGAGAAAAGCCTTGCCTTCCGGGTGACCCTGCAAGATACTGGCGGAACCCTTCAGGACGAAACGGTCGATGCGGCCATCAAGTCCCTGGTGGATCGCCTGGCTCGAGTGTATGGCGCCCGGTTGCGCGGATAAGCTCCTCGGCTCATCACGTACCGACATCGGCTTTCGGGTTTGCGAGCTTGCAAATCACCGCAAGTTATCGCAAACAACCGGAAGCGCGCCATTTCATAGATAGATGAACGAAATGAACTCGAGTGATTTCGAAGCCCTTCTTGCGGCACAGCGTAGCGCCATGATTCGCGACATTCCTGCCTCGTCGGCAAGCGCCACGAACGACACGCCCACGCTGACGAAAGCCGAACTCGCTGAGCTGCTGTTCGACAACGTCGGTCTCAACAAGCGCGAAGCGAAGGACATGGTCGAAGCCTTCTTCGAAGTGATTCGCGACGCGCTCGAAAGCGGCGACAGCGTGAAGCTGTCGGGCTTCGGCAATTTCCAGTTGCGCGACAAGCCGCAACGTCCAGGTCGCAATCCGAAGACGGGCGAAGCGATTCCCATCGCGGCGCGCCGTGTCGTGACGTTTCATGCGAGCCAGAAGCTGAAGGCGCTCGTGGAGAGTGGCGCCGAAGCGAGCTTCCCGCGTTGATGCGTTGAGCTTGCATGCCCGCGGAGGCGGCACCAGGGCAGGCGTGAATGAATGAGCGGAATTAGCGGACTTCAAGGACCCAGGCGGCGACGCCTCATTGCGCAACCACCACGACGGCAACCCGGCGATGACATCGACAAGCGAAAAGGTCGTCTTGCCTCCCATTCCCGCCAAGCGCTACTTCACCATTGGCGAGGTGAGCGAGCTGTGCGGCGTGAAGCCTCATGTGCTGCGGTATTGGGAGCAGGAGTTCACGCAGTTGAAGCCGGTGAAGCGGCGCGGTAATCGTCGCTATTACCAGCATCACGAGGTGTTGCTGATCCGGCGGATCCGCGAACTGCTCTACGAGCAGGGGTTCACGATCAACGGCGCGCGCAATCGTCTCGATTCGCACGGGGCGATGATGGGCGAACCGGCGCAGTCCGAAACATCGGGCGAACCCGTTGTCGAAGGCAGAATGGCTCTCGTCGATGTCGATCAGCTGCGCAAGGAACTGCTGCATGTGCTCGACATGCTCGGGCGCTGAAGTCCTGCTCGATACGCGTGGCTGTCCGGTGAATACGAATTGCGATCGAAGCGGTTCTAATTAGAGAAACTGTCTGTTATACTCTCTAGCTCTCGGGGCGTAGCGCAGCCTGGTAGCGTACCTGCATGGGGTGCAGGTGGTCGGAGGTTCAAATCCTCTCGCCCCGACCAGAATAGAGCCCGCGTGGTCGAAAGACTACGCGGGCTTTGTCTTTTGCGCGGCGCGCAAGCGCGCGCGTATAAGCGCTGGCGAAGCACCGACAAAGACGAACAAAGACAAACCAGCGCCAGCGAGCACCAACAAGCGCATGACGAGCGAGGGAATGACACCGCAAGATCCGGCTGTCAATTTTTCTCACATATCGGTGAGAATCCTTCGTTATACGGCGTGTGTTGTGCACCTTACGATAGGTGTTCCCTCGTGCCCGTAATATTCCCGCGACCGCGGGCGTCGTTCGCGCCACTTCGCGCTCACCCAGCGCCATCCCAAATGAACCCGATCGAACTCGCGCAACTGATCTTTCTCGCCGCCCTGTGGGGTGGGTCGTTTTTGTTCATCCGCGTCGGCGTGGCCGATTTCGGCGTCGCGCCGCTGATGGCGCTGCGTGTCGGCATCGGTGCGCTGTTCCTGTTGCTCGTGCTGTTTTCGCGGCGCCCGGCCCGCGAGGCGCTCGGTACGCTGCACGAGCGCGCGTGGCCGCTATTCGTCGTCGGCATCCTCAATTCGGCGGCGCCGTTCTGTCTTTTCGCGTGGGCCGAGCTGACGCTTTCAGCGGGCGTCACGTCGGTCATCAACGCGACTACGCCGCTTTGGGGCGCCGTGGTCGCATATTTCTGGCTCAAGGACCGCCTGAGCGGGCTGCGCGTGGTCGGACTCGCGATCGGCTTCGCGGGCGTGCTCGCGCTGGTCTGGGATCAGATCGCCACGCACGCCGGCGACGGCGCGTCCTCGACGAGCGCGGCGCTCGCCGCCCTCGCGGCATTGATCGCCGCAGCGCTCTACGGCGTCGCGGCGAGCTATACGAAGCGCCACCTCACGGGTGTCGATCCGCTCACGGTGGCCGCGGGCACGATGACGGGCGCGACTCTCGTGCTTGTGCCGTTCGCCGTGGCGACCTGGCCCGCTACGCCCATCTCGATGCATGCGTGGGGCGCCGTGCTCGGCCTTGGCGTGGCGTGCACGGGCGTTGCGTATCTGCTGTTCTTCCGGCTGATCGCGGCCGTTGGGCCCGCCCGCGCGATCACGGTTACATTCGTGATCCCGATCTTCGGCATCTTGTGGGGAGCGCTCTTTCTCAGCGAGCGCGTCTCGATGGGCATGGTCGAAGCGTGCGCCGCGATTCTCGTGGGCACCGCGCTCGCAACCGGCTTCGTGAAGCGCTTGCCTGGGCTCACCGCGCGCCGCAGCCGGGCAGGCGCGGAACGCTAGCCAGCGTGTCGCCCGCGCGGAGCGGGCAGGCGTGGCGCGGCCCCGGCCGCGCGGACGAGGCGCAGCGCGCGCCCAACGTCTCTCCTTGGTTCGCCCGAGTTCATCCGATATCCATCCGATCAAGCGCCTGCGCGGCTTCCGCTGCCGCGCAGGCCTTGCGTTCACGCCGCGCCGCGCGGCACGGCCTTCACTTCCTTCTCGCGCCCGATCGGCAGCGTTGCCACGATCACCGCCCCTAGTACGAGCAGCAGCGCGGAATAGAGGAGTCCGGCCGCATAGCTGTGCGTCGCATCCTTGAGCCATCCCACCACGAGCGGATTGGCCGCCGAACTGATATTGCCGATCGCATTGATGACGGCGATACCCACCGCACGCGCGTGTGGCGTGAACGCCTGGTCGGGCGTGGTCCAGAAGATCGACATCGCAGTATACGAGCCCGCCGAAGCGAGGCACACGCCAAGCAACTGCACGAGCGGCGCGCCGCCTTGTGCGGTTAGGACGCAACCGAGCCCGGAGAGCAGCATCGGCGCGGCGAGGTGCCATTTGCGCTCCTGCAGACGGTCTGAGCGGCGGCCCCACGCGATCATTGCGACGATGGTGACGAGCTGCGGAATCGTCGCGACGAGGCCCACGGTCACGTTGCTCGCGCCGGCGCTGAAGCCCTTCACGATGAGCGGCGCCCACACGGCGACCATCGCGAGCGTGTTGACGAGGCAGAAGTACGCCGCCGCGAAGCGCAGGACCACCGGTGAGCGCAGTTGTTGCCAGAGGCCGGGCTGGGGTGCCGCATGGGTGTCGGATGCGGCGAGCGCGTGGGCCGGCTCGGCGAGCGCGGCTTCGAGCGTGCGCTTTTCGTCGGCGCTGAGCCAGCGCGCGGCGCGCGGCGTGTCGTCCAGATAGAAGTACGCTGCACAACCGAGCAGCGCCGCGGGCATCCCTTCGAGTACGAACAGCCACTGCCAGCCTGCGAGTCCCGCGTGGCCGTCAAGCTTGAGGATGTAGCCCGAGACCGCGGAGCCGAGCGCGGCCGTCACGGGCATGGCAATCATGAAGAGCGCGTTTGCCCTCGCGCGCCACGCGCTCGGGAACCAGCAGGTGAGGTAGAGCAGCACGCCGGGCAGGAAGCCTGCCTCGGTCACGCCAACCAGCATGCGCAGCCAGTAGAGCGTGGTGGCGTTGGTGGCGAACATCGTCGCGGTGGAGGCGAGGCCCCACGCGATCATGATGAAGCTGATCCAGCGGCGCGCGCCCACGCGCGCGAGCATGAGATTGCCCGGAATACCGCACGCGATATAAGCGACGTAGAAGAGGGTGGTCGCGAAGCCGAACTGCGTGCTCGACAGGCCGAGGTCTTTCATCATCGTCAGCCCCGCGAAGCCGATGTTGATGCGGTCGAGGAACGAGACGACGAACAGCAGGAACAGGAAGCCGAGCAGATGGCGCGACACCTTGCGCGTTACCTGTTCGGTGGCGGCGGTATGGCTGGACCGCGCTGGCGCGGACGATTGCGGCACGCGCGAGGCATGCCCTTGCGGGATTGGGCTCATGGGTCTCCTCCGAAGCACCGGGGCGTGAGCGTGGCAAGGGTTATGACATTGTTGTTTGCCGCGGATCACAATTCACGCGGATTATGCGAGGGCTCGCCGCGCTGGCTGTCCTCAATTTGGGTACAGCGGGCCAGGCGCGGTCAGCCCGCTTCGGGAATACCCGGCCTCCAACGCCGCGCCGGTTTTGCCCCGACGAATGCCGGACGGCGAGCGAATCGGCCAATCGCATTGCGCAGTTTCGAATGCTCGGTAAAGCGAGATTCGGTAATTGAAGTGAATTCATTAAGAAGACGGCCGCGATATTGCGTAAATTCTTCCGCTGAATGACTTTTCCGGACTCATTGCCGCATTCGGCAATTCCATAAATGAAAGCTGTCCGTCGGGAATCGCGGCGTGCGGGGCTGCACCGGACGCGCCAGCGAGCGCTTTCGTTTTTTCGAAGCTAAACTTCCGTCCATATGTGTGCGGATCATTAGCGAACATTGCAGGCCGCCGTATTGAGTTCATTAAGGCATGCAATTGCGAATTGCTGCGAATTGTCGCGGATTGCGACGAATTGCCCGCGCGTCGAGCGGCGACAAAAACGGTAACGATCCATTGTGTTTTTGGCTGTTTATTCATCCTGGCGGGAGCGGTAGTTTGACCCGCGTTGCGCGCCGGCCCGCGCCGGATGCGTGACGTGTGCAGAATCGTTCGAATCGGGAAATACATGACTGAAAGAAAAAGGGTCCGGCAGGTTCGTGCCGTGCAGGGAGTGCTTTCCGCGCTCTGCGCATTCGGTGCGTGCAGCGCGCATGCGGACAACACATTCGGCGTTCAGTTGGGGGCGGGCGTGGCCGACCACAACGTGAAAAAGTTCGACCTCGGCCTTGTTTGGGATCCGGGCCTGCAGTGGTGGCATGTCGGCGGCTACCACTTCACGGTGGTCGGCGAGGCGCACGCAGCCTACTGGAAGCTCGATGCCGCCGACGCCGTCTATTCGCACACCTGGGAATTCGGCGTGACGCCGGTTTTTCGCTTCATCAAGGACTCCGGGTGGATCAGGCCGTTCATCGAGGCGGGCGTGGGCATCCGCTTCCTCTCGCACCTGCGGGAGACGCCGGATCGCGCAATGTCGACGTCGTTCCAGTTCGCGGACATGGTCGGCGTTGGCGCACAGTTTGGCGAGCACGGGAACTATCAGGCCGGATTCCGCTTCCAGCACCTGTCGAACGCCGACATCAAGCGGCCGAACCCGGGTGCGAACTTCAGCCAGGTCTACGTCCAGTACAACTTCTAGGGCCGCGCCCGAGCGGTCGCGCCGCCGAGCCCGCAAGCCCCTCCGCGCCGCGCTTTTCCTCGCGGGCCGGCGCCATCCTGCCATGCCCTCCGGCACGTCGGCTCCGGTTGTTTGCCGCAACCCGCTACACTATGGTTTTGGTGCGGTGCACCACGCGTTGCGCCGCATGACCGGCATATTTCCATAGCGACACGCCGGCGTCGCAGACAAGCAGTGAGGAGCAGCATGGCAATCGAATCAGTAGGGATCGTGGGCGCGGGCACGATGGGCAACGGCATTGCCCAGGCGGTGGCGGTGGCGGGGCTCAAGGCGGTGATGATCGACGTCACCGACGCGGCGCTCGCCAAGGGCGTCGCGGCGCTCACCCATAGTCTCGAGCGGCTCGTGACGAAGGGCAAGCTCGAAGCCGGCGCGCGCGACGCCGTGCTCGCGCGCATCGAAACGACCACCGACTACCAGCGCCTCGCGAGCGTCGATCTCGTGATCGAGGCTGCGACCGAGAACGCCGAACTCAAGACGCGCATTCTCAAGCAGATCGAAGCCGCGGCTCGGTCCGACGCGATCATCGCGTCGAATACCTCGTCGATCTCGATCACGACGCTCGCGACGACGCTTGCCGACCCGTCGCGCTTCATCGGCATGCACTTCTTCAACCCGGTGCCGATGATGCCGCTCGTCGAAGTGATTCGCGGCCTGCAGACGAACCCGCAAGTCGCCGGAGCAGTGCGCGAGATGGCGCTGCGTCTGGAGAAGACGCCGATCGCCGTCAAGAACTCGCCCGGCTTCGTGGTGAACCGCATCCTCGTGCCGATGATCAACGAGGCATTCTTCGTGCTAGCGGAAGGCATTGCGAGCGCCGAGGAAATCGACGCGGGTATGAAGCTCGGCGCGAACCATCCGATCGGTCCGCTCGCGCTGGCCGACCTGATCGGTCTCGACGTGTGTCTTTCGGTGATGGACGTGTTTCTGAAGGACTTCGGCGACTCGAAGTATCGTGCGTGCCCGCTGCTGCGCGAGATGGTCGCGGCGGGGCAGCTCGGCCGCAAGACCGGCCGCGGCGTGTATCAGTACGACAAGGTGTCGTGAAGCACGGCAATGCCTGAGCGCAGGCGGCGCACCCGGGGCGCCGTCTGTCTCCGCGCCTTCAGGTGAGCACGCTCACCCGGTACTGCGTGACCTGGCGATACGTTTTTCCGGGATGCAGCACCACCTCGTCGCAAGCGGGCGCTTCCATGTTGATCTGGTTCGGGAAGCCGCCCGCCTCGAGACACAGCCCGGCATGGCGCGCGCACGGCGCACCGTGGCGCCCGGGCTGTCCCTCCAGATAATTCCCCGTATAAAGCTGCAGGCCGCGCTGGTCGGTCGAGACGGCAAGCTCGCGCCCGCTTCCCGGTTCGTAGACGCGCGCCACGGTGCGCAAGGGCCAGCGGCCCGACGCGGCGTGCAGCGTGCCCGCCGTGCTCTCGGGCGCGCGCAGCACGTAGCAGTGGTCGAAGCCGCGCGCCCGCGCGAGCTGCGCATGCGGCCAGTCGAGCCGCGCGCCGAGCGGTGCGCCATGGCGGAAATCGAAGGCGCTGCCGGAGACGTCGGCGATGCGCACGGGAATCATCTGAAGATCGACTTCGAGGAATGCGTCGGCGTCGATCGTCAGCACGTGGCCGCGTATGTCGGAACCCGGCTCGCCGCAGAGGTTGAAGTAGCCGTGGCTCGTGAGATTGAGCGGCGTGGGCGTGTCGGTCACGGCCTCGTATTCGAGGGTCAGCATGCCGTCGTCGTCGAGGGTGTAGCGCACCTGCACGCTCACGTTGCCGGGAAAGCCGCCGTCGCCTTCGGGCGAGTCGAGGCGCAGCAGCAGTGAACCGCGGTCTTCCTCCACCTGCCATAGCTGCCGGTGAAAGCCGTTCGCGCCGCCGTGCAGCAGATTGCCGTTCTCGTTGCGATCGAGCCCGTAGTCGATGCCCTCGAGCGTGAAGCGTGCACCGGCGATGCGGTTGGCCCAGCGCCCGATCAGGCCGCCCATGTAGGTGCTGGCCGCCAGATATCCGGCGGGCGTGTCGTGGCCGAGCACGATGTCCGCGAGGCGGCCGGCGCGGTCGGGCGCGAGCCACGAGACGAGCGTCGCGCCGAGGTCGCTGACCGTCACCTTCATGCCCTGCGCGTTGCGCAGCGTGTAGAGCCGGACGGCGTCGCCGCCGGGCAGGGCGCCCCACGGTTCGGAAGTCAGATGGGCAAGACTGTTCATGAGGCGAAGTGGAAAATGAGCGTGTGAAATTGGCCCGTATTGCCGGCCGGCCGAAGCCGGTTTCATGAAGTGGACACGCGCGCGCCGGCCGCGTTCGCAATGCTGTCCTGATACTCGCGCGGCGTGCATCCCAGTTCGCGCCGGAATACGGCATACATGTACTGCAGCGACGTGAATCCGCAGCGGATCGCCACCTCGGCGCTCGATGCGTCGCGGCTCGCGAGCATCGCCTTCGCGGCGTCGAGCTTGTGGCGCAGGATCTCCTGATGGACCGTGCACTGGAGCTCGCGCCGGAAATATTCTTCGAGCGACGAGCGCGACACGCCCACGTAGTCGGCTACCTGTTCCGTCTTGATGCCGCGGCAGGCGTACTGGCGGATGAAGTGACGCGCACGCATGACATGAGGGCTCGAGAGCGGCTCATGCCGGGTCGATTCGAGTACGTTGATGCCGACGGGCGGAACCAGAATGCGTTGTCCCGGAAAACGCGCGCCGCGCAGCATCTGGTGCAGCAGGTGCGCGGCCGTCTTGCCCATTTCCTCGGTGCCCTGGATGACCGACGAAAGCGGGATGCGCGTGAGCGTGCGCGTGAGCGGATCGTTGTCGATGCCGATGATCGCCACCTGTTCGGGCACCGCAATGCCGTGAATCAAACAGGCCTGTAGCAAATGCCGCGCCCGGGCGTCGGTCACCGCGATCACGCCCACGGGCTTGGGCAGACTGTGCAGCCAGACGCTCAGCTGCTCGATGGCCTGGTTCCAGGCGCTCGCGCTGGTGGCGAGGCCGCGGTAGATCGGCGCCTCCAGACCTTCCTCGCGCGCGATGGCCCGGAACGCCAGCTCGCGTTCCTGCGCCCAGCGGTTTTCCTGCGCGACGGGCAGGCTGTACATCGCAAGATTGGGCAAGCCCGCGCCGATCAGATGTGTCCACGCGAGCGAAACCAGCTTGCAGTTGTCGGTTGCGATATAGGGCAGTTCGGGCGGGTACTGCGCGGCATCTTCGAATGACGAGCCCACGGCCACGACCGGTAACGGACAGCCGCGTAACGCGTCGGCTACGGCGGGGTCGTCGAAGTCGGCAATGATGCCGTCACCGTCGAAACGCTCGATCCCCGCCAGGCGGCAGCGGAAATCTTCCTCGAGAAAGAGGTCCCACGCTACACGCGTGGAACGCAAATAGTGGCCGATCCCCGCAATGATCTCGCGGTCGTACACCTTGTTCGCGTTAAAGAGCAGCGCGATGCGATGGTGCGTCTGGGTAGCAGGGGAACGGTTCATGTCGTGTCGGCGGCGTTCGCCTCGTGCTGCGAGGCGTAAAGCGGCCATGTCTCCGGTTCGGGCGCGGTGCATGCCAGCTGGCGCCGCGCTACGATGTCTCGCGCGCCCGCGGCGCGTCGTTTTAAGCGTCGGGTTATTTTAGGCCGACATTGGCGCTCGCGGGCGCACCTGCCGCGTTGGTCGGCAGGAAACATTAAAGGTCTCGCGCAATTTCGCAATTGCCGCGCTTTGCGCGTCGCGGGCAGTATGGTGTCACACAGAGGGATGCATGCCGCGCCGCTGCGCTGCAACAACACTGGAGACATCATGTCGTATTTCGAACATATCCCCGCAATTCGTTATGAAGGCCCGCAATCGGATAATCCGCTTGCATACCATCACTACGACCGCACGAAGAAGGTGCTCGGCAAAACGCTCGAAGAGCACCTGCGTATCGCGGTGTGCTACTGGCACTCGTTCGTCTGGCCCGGCATCGATATCTTCGGGCAGGGGGCGTTCCACAGGCCGTGGCAGCAACCCGGCGACGCCATGGAGCGCGCGCGCCAGAAGGCCGATGCCGCATTCGAATTCTTCTCGAAGCTCGGTACACCTTACTATACGTTCCACGATATCGATGTCGCGCCAGAAGGAAAGGATCTGAAGGACTACTCGGAAAATTTCGGGCGTATGGTCGACTACCTCGGCGAGCGCCAGCAGGCGAGTGGCGTGAAACTGCTATGGGGCACGGCGAACCTGTTTTCGAACCCGCGCTACGCGGGCGGCGCGGCCACGAACCCCAATCCCGAAGTGTTTGCCTATGCGGCTGCCCAGGTTTGCCATGCGCTCGACGCGACGCGCAGGCTTGGCGGCGAGAACTACGTCCTGTGGGGTGGCCGCGAGGGCTACGATACATTGCTCAACACCGACCTCAAGCGCGAGCGCGAACAGTTCGCGCGCTTTCTCTCGATGGTGGTCGAGCACAAGCACCGTACCGGCTTTACGGGCGCGCTGCTGATCGAGCCGAAGCCGCAGGAGCCGACCAAGCACCAATACGACTACGACGTCGCCACGGTGCACGGCTTTCTCACCCAATACGGCTTGCAGAACGAAATCCGCGTGAACATCGAGGCGAATCACGCAACGCTCGCGGGCCACTCGTTTCACCACGAGATCGCGACGGCGTTCGCGCTGGGCGTGTTCGGCAGCGTTGACGCGAATCGCGGCGATCAGCAAAACGGCTGGGACACCGACCAGTTCCCGAACAGCGTCGAGGAACTCACGCTCGCGCTCTACGAGATCTTGCGCCACGGCGGGTTCTCGACCGGTGGCATGAACTTCGACGCGAAAGTGCGGCGCCAGAGCATCGATCCCGAAGACCTGTTCTACGGCCACGTGGGCGCGATCGATGTGCTCGCGCTCGCGCTGGAGCGCGCGGCGGTGCTGGTGGAAAACGACCGTCTCGAGCAGTTCCGCAGCCAGCGCTACGCGGGTTGGGACAGCGAGTTCGGCCGCAAGATTCTCGTGGGCGGCTATTCGCTCTCGTCGCTGGCCGCCGACGCGCTCGCGCACGACATGAACCCGCAGCACGTGAGCGGTCAGCAGGAGCGGCTCGAAAATGTCGTGAACCAGGCGATTTACGGCCAGCGCTAGGCCTGCCGCGGCGCGCGAAAAAACATTAGGGCGCGCCGTCAAATTCGCAATTGCGCCAGTCGGCGTCGAAGGCAAACTGGCGCAAAAAAGAAGGAAGGAGACATGTTCATCGGTATCGACCTCGGCACGTCGGGTGTTAAGGCCGTGCTGCTCGATCGCGCGGGCGACGTGCTCGGCAGCGCGAGCGCGCCGCTCACCGCGAGCCGGCCGCAGCCGCGCTGGTCCGAACAGGCGCCGCAAGACTGGTGGCTCGCCACGCGGAGCGCCTTGCGGGCGCTCATCGACGAAGCGCGCGGACGCGGCATCGACGCCGCGCGCATCGAGGCGCTCGGGCTCACCGGGCAAATGCACGGCGCGACGCTGCTCGACGCGCAGGGCGAGGTGCTGCGCCCTGCGATCCTGTGGAACGATGGTCGTTCGGACACCGAATGTATCGAACTGGAGCGCGCCGTACCGCAGCTTCACGCCATCGCCGGCAATCTGGCGATGCCGGGTTTTACCGCGCCCAAGCTGCTCTGGGTGCGCAAGCACGAGCCGGAGATCTTCGCACGCATCGCGCACGTGCTGCTGCCGAAGGACTATCTGCGCTGGCTGCTCACCGGCGTATTCGCAACCGATCCGTCGGACGCCGCCGGCACGCTTTGGCTCGACATCGCGAAGCGCGACTATAGCGAGACGCTGCTCGATGCGTGCGGTCTGACGCGCGCGCAGATGCCCGACGTGTTCGAAGGCAACCAGGTGACCGGTACGCTGCGGCCCGAACTCGCACGGCAATTCGGGCTGCGCGAAATTCCCGTCGTCGCGGGTGGCGGCGACAACGCGGCGGGCGCCGTGGGCGTTGGCATCGTGCGGCCTGGCGATGCGATGCTTTCGCTCGGCACGTCGGGCGTCTATTTCGCGGTTTCGGATGGCTTTCTCGCCAATCCCGATTCGGCCGTGCACAGCTTTTGCCATGCATTGCCGCACACCTGGCATCTGATGTCGGTGATGCTCAACGCGGCCAGTTGCCTCGACTTCACGGCGCGGCTTACGGGTTACGAAAGCGTGGCGGCCTTGCTCGCCGATGCCGAGGCGAATTCGAACGCCGATCTCGACGCGCGGCGGCCGTGGTTCCTGCCGTATCTCAGCGGCGAGCGCACGCCGCACAACAACGTGAACGCGAAGGGCGTGTTCTACGGCATGACGCCGCAGACCTCGCGCGCAGATCTTTCGAACGCGACGCTCGAAGGCGTGGGTTTTGCGCTGCTCGACGGCATGGACGCGCTGCACGCGGCGGGGCTCGTGCCCGATACGATCACCGTGATCGGCGGCGGCTCGCGCAGCGCCTGGTGGACGCAGATGCTCGCCGATATCAGCGGCCGCGCGCTCACGTTGCGCGCGGGCGGCGAAGTCGGCCCGGCGCTGGGCGCCGCACGGCTCGCGCACCTTGCGCTCGAGCCCGGCGCGACGCTCGACGAGGTATGTCCGCAGCCCCCCGTGCTTGCCGTGCGCGAGCCAGACGCCGAGCGCCACGCATGGTATCGCGAGGCGCGTCGCCCGACCTTCCGCGCGCTGTATCGCGCGCTCGAACCGGTTTTCGCGACCGGCGCCTGAAGAGGGTGTCGGCGCGGGAAAAGCCGCGCGGCCAGCGTAGTCGCGCAATCGATTGGCAGTACTACGATTAAGACGAACGTCCCACGTTTTCGCGTGCGTTTCGCGTTGAAACCGGCAACATTCGACAACCATCGCCGCAGCGGAGACGCGTTTGCGCGTGTCCGCAAATCGGCATCAAGAGGAGTATGGAGACATGAAATTCGCCAAACGTCGTTCGGTTCTGGGTTCGCTCCTGTGCGGCGCCGTGCTCGCGAGTCTCTCGCTCGCCGCGCCGCTCGCGCACGCGAGCAAGGACCATCCCGAGATCGGCTTCTGTATCGACGACCTGCGTGTCGAGCGCTGGTCGCGCGACCGCGACTACTTCGTCGCCGCGGCGGAAAAGATGGGCGCAAAGGTATCGGTGCAGTCCGCCGACGCCAGCGAGGAGCGCCAGATCTCGCAGATCGAAAACCTGATCTCGCGTGGCGTGGACGTGATCGTGATCGTGCCGTTCAATTCGAAGACGCTCGGCAACGTCGTGGCCGAAGCGAAGAAAGCCGGCATCAAGGTCGTGTCGTACGACCGTCTGATTCTCGACGCCGACATCGACGGCTACATCTCGTTCGACAACGAGAAAGTGGGCGAACTCCAGGCGAAGGGCGTCTACGACGCACAGCCCAAGGGCAACTACTTCCTGCTGGGCGGCGCGCCCACGGACAACAACGCGAAGATGCTGCGCGAAGGACAACTGAAGGTCCTCAAACCCGCCATCGACCGCGGCGACATCAAGGTGGTCGGCCAGCAGTGGGTGCCGGAGTGGAGCGCGTCGACGGCGCTGCGCATCATGGAAGATGCGCTCACGGCGAACAACAACAAGATCGACGCAGTCGTGGCCTCCAACGACGGCACGGCGGGCGGCGCGATCCAGGCGCTCGCCGCGCAACACCTCGCGGGCAAGGTGCCGGTGTCGGGCCAGGACGCGGATCTCGCGGCAGTCAGGCGCGTGGTGGCGGGCACGCAGACCATGACGGTCTACAAGCCGCTCAAGCTCATCGCGGGCGAGGCGGCGAAGCTCGCCGTCGATCTCGCGAAGGGCCAGAAGCCCGCGTATAACGCCCAGTACGACAACGGCAAGAAGAAAGTCGATACGGTGCTGCTTCAGCCCACGCTGCTCACGAAGAGCAATGTGGACGTCGTCGTGAAGGACGGCTTCTACACGCAGGCGCAACTGGCAAGCCAGTAATCGCGAACGGCCAGACGGGTCCGCGCGCCGCGATGGCGGCGCGGACCATCGCAGCGAGTAACCAGCGTATGAGCGAACCTTTGCTGACGATGCGCGGCATCGTCAAGTCCTTTGCGGGCGTGAAAGCGCTCGACGGCATCGATCTCACTGTGCAGCCAGGCGAATGCGTGGGCCTGTGCGGCGAGAACGGCGCCGGTAAATCCACGCTCATGAAGGTGCTTTCGGGCGTCTATCCGCACGGCACCTGGAGCGGAGAGATCCGCTGGGAGGGCGCGCCGCTCGAGGCGCAGAGCGTGCGCGACACCGAGCGGGCGGGCATCGTCATCATTCATCAGGAGCTGATGCTGGTGCCCGAGCTTTCGGTGGCCGAGAACATCTTTCTTGGCAACGAGGTCACGTTGCCCGGCGGCCGCATGAATTATGCGGCGATGTATCAGCGTGCCGACGAACTGTTGCGCGAACTGAACATCGACGCCATCAACGTGGCGCAGCCCGTGATGAACTATGGCGGCGGCCACCAGCAGCTCGTCGAGATCGCGAAGGCGCTGAACAAGCGCGCGAAGCTGCTGATTCTCGACGAGCCGTCGTCGTCGCTCACGGCGGCGGAAACGAAGATCCTGCTCGACATCGTGCGCGACCTGAAGCGCCGCGGCGTGGCGTGCGTCTACATCTCGCACAAGCTCGACGAGGTCGAGGCCATATGCGACACCGTCACCGTGATTCGCGATGGCCGCCACGTGGCTACCGAGCCGATGGCGACGCTCACGACCGACCGCGTCATCGCGATGATGGTGGGGCGCGAGATCCGCAATCTCTTTCCGCGCGAGCCGCATGAGATCGGCGACGTGGTGTTCGAGGCGCGCAACGTCACCTGTTACGACGTGACGAACCCGCGCCGCAAGCGTGTGGACGACGTCTCGTTCCTGGTGCGGCGCGGCGAGATCGTGGGCGTGGCCGGGCTCGTGGGCGCGGGCCGCACGGAGACCATGCAGGCGATTTTCGGCGCCTACGCGGGCGCTTGCGCGGCGACGGTGCTGCTGGAAGGCAAGCCGCTGAAGATCCGCTCGCCGCTCGATGCGATCAACGCGGGCATCGCGATGGTGCCGGAGGACCGCAAGCGCCACGGCATCGTGCCGCAGCTAGGCGTGGGCCACAACATCACGCTTTCGGTGCTTCGGCGTTTTTCGAAGCATGGGCGCGTCGACGCCGCAGCCGAACTCGACACGATCCGCACGGAGATGCAGCGCCTTTCGGTGCGCGCGGCGAATCCCATGCTGCCGATTGCGAGTCTTTCGGGCGGCAATCAGCAGAAGGCGGTGCTCACCAAGATGCTGCTCACCGACCCCAAGGTGCTGATTCTCGACGAGCCGACGCGCGGCGTGGACGTCGGGGCGAAGTACGAGATCTACAAGCTGATCTTCCAGTTGGCCAAACGCGGCGTGGCGATCGTGATGGTGTCGTCGGAGCTGCCGGAAGTGCTGGGCATCAGCGATCGCGTGCTGGTGATCGGCGAAGGCGAGTTGCGCGGCGACTTCGTCAACGAAGGCCTCACGCAGGAAGACATTCTTGGCGCGGCGATTCAGAGCGTGCGCGCCCAACCTGATACAGCGAGTGCAGCATGACACCCGACGTCACGACCCCCGGCGCGCGCGAAGACCTGCCGCAAGGCCACAACGAAGGCGGCGGTTTCGCGCTGCGTTTCCAGCAACTCTTCGTCCGCTACAAGATTCTCGCGCTGCTGCTCGCGGTCGCCGTGATCTGGCTATTTTTTTCGCTGCTCACGCATGGCGCATTCGTCACGCCGCGCAACGTGTCGAACCTGCTGCGGCAGATGTCGATCACGGGCATGCTCGCGTGCGGCATGGTGTTCGTCATCATCGCGGGCGAGATCGATCTTTCGGTCGGCTCGCTGCTGGGCTTGCTCGGCGGCGTGGCCGCGATTCTCGACGTGAACCGTGGCTGGCCCATCGGCGCGACGGTGCCGGCGGTGCTTGCGCTCGGCGTGCTCATCGGTCTCTTCAACGGCTGGTGGTCGACCTACCGTCGCGTGCCTTCGTTCATCGTGGGGCTCGGCGGCATGCTCGCGTTTCGCGGTGTGCTGCTCGGCATCACGGGCGGTTCGACCATCGCGCCGGTGTCCGATCACTTCGTGTTTCTCGGGCAGGGTTATTTGCCGCGCGCTGCGGGCGACGTGCTCGCACTCGCGCTGTTCGTCCTGCTAACTGCGCTCACGGTGCGCCAGCGCGCCAATCGCAGGCGCTATCAACTCAGCGTCGTGCCGCTCTGGCAAGACGGCGTGAAGATCGTCGGCGCGGGCGCGATCCTCCTCGCGTTCGTGCTCATGCTCGACAGCTATGGCGGCATTCCGGTGCCCGTGCTGCTGCTGCTCGCGCTGCTCGGCGTCTTCTCGTGGGTCGCCACGCAAACCGTGTTCGGCCGCCGCGTGTACGCGGTGGGCTCGAACCTCGAAGCGACGCGCCTTTCCGGCGTGAACACGAACCGCGTGAAGCTCGCGATCTTCGCGCTGATGGGCCTCATGTGCGCGTTCGCAGGCATCGTCAATACGGCGCGTCTCGCGGCAGGTTCGCCGTCGGCCGGCACGATGGGCGAGCTCGACGCGATCGCGGCATGCTTCATCGGCGGCACGTCGATGCGCGGCGGTTCCGGCACCGTGTACGGCGCGCTGATCGGCGCGCTCGTCATGGCGAGCCTCGATAACGGCATGTCGATGCTCGACGTGGACGCCTATTGGCAGATGATCGTGAAGGGCGGCATTCTCGTGCTGGCCGTATGGATCGACGTCGTGTCGGGATCGAATCGCCGCTGAACGCCCGCTCGCGCGAGCACGATTGCAAACCTGCTCGCGCGAGCGCGGATTCATGACAGCGATTTTGCATCGCGCGTGACACCGCGCCGCATCGCGCGCTGACGACCGTTGCGCGCAGTTGCTATCCTCGCGCGCCGGAGCGCGTTCTCGGGGCGGGACTCATGTCCCGCCCTTTTTCTTTGCTGTGTGCCGCTACACCCGCTGCGCGCCGGCCGTCGCACCTTCGACGCGCGCGCGGCCGTTTCCTGCCACAATCGTTTGCATCCGTGTCGGGCGGCTGGCGCAAGCCATGCGCGAGCTTCACGCGTTCCGCGGCTCGATTCGATCCTCCGGAGACCAGCCCACCATGCCCACACTCTGCGAAATCTGTAATGCCCGGCCTGCAGTCGCACGCGTGACTGTCGTGCAAAACGGGCAGCGCAGGTCGATGTCGATCTGCGACTACGACTACCGCCAGTTGATGCGTCACCAAAGCATGCTCAATCCGTTCGATTCGCTGCTGGGCGGCAGCGGTCTGTCGCGCTTTTTCGGCGGCCTTGGCGGCGAGGGCGAACATGAGGACGACGAAGGCCCCGGCCTCGCCGCCGAGGTGCCGCGCGAATCCGTGGACGCCACCGACGCATTCAGCGAGCAGACGCTCGAAATCCTCCAGCGGGCCGCGGAAAAAGCCCATGAACTACGGCGCAGCGAACTCGATACGGAGCATCTGCTCTACGTGCTCGCCGACACTGACGTTTGCTCCGCACTCCTGAAGGAATTGAAACTCTCGCCGCAGGACATCAAAGGCTATATCGACCAGCATGCGCAGAAAGGCAGGGCCGATCCCGATGCACCCATCGACAGGATGACGATCTCGCCGCGCCTGAAAAAAGCGTTTCAGTTCGCGTTTCAGGCGTCGCGCGATCTCGGCCATTCGTATGTCGGTCCCGAGCACCTGCTGATCGGTCTCGCCGCGGTGCCCGACAGCATTGCGGGCACGCTGCTCAAGAAATACGGCGTGACGCCCGAGGCACTGCGCCAGAAGGTCGTGAAGGTGGTGGGCAAGGGCGCCGAGGACGGCCGCGTCGAGGCGCCCACGGGCACGCCCACGCTCGACAAGTTCGGCCGCGACCTCACGGCCATGGCGCGGCAAGGCAAGCTCGATCCCGTGCTTGGCCGGGCGCAGGAAATCGAAAGCACGATCGAGGTGCTGGCACGGCGCAAGAAGAACAACCCCGTGCTGATCGGCGAGCCGGGCGTGGGCAAGACCGCCATCGTCGAAGGGCTCGCGCAGCGCATCGTCAACGGCGACGTGCCCGAGGTGCTGCGCGGCAAACGCCTCGTGGAAGTGAACGTCAACTCGATGGTGGCGGGCGCGAAGTATCGCGGTGAATTCGAAGAGCGCGCGAAGCAGTTGATCGACGAAGTGACCGCGAGGAACGACGAACTGATTCTCTTCATCGACGAGTTGCACACGATCGTCGGCGCGGGGCAGGGCGGCGGCGAAGGCGGCCTCGACATTGCGAACGTGTTGAAGCCGGCGCTCGCGCGCGGCGAGTTGAGCCTCATCGGCGCGACCACGCTCAACGAGTATCAGAAGTACATCGAAAAGGACGCGGCGCTCGAGCGGCGCTTCCAGCCCGTGCTCGTGCCCGAGCCCACGGTCGAGCAGACCATCGTGATCCTGCGCGGGCTGCGCGACAAGCTCGAAGCGCACCACCAGGTGACCTTCGCCGACGACGCGTTCGTAGCCGCCGCCGAATTGTCGGATCGCTACATCACGTCGCGCTTCCTGCCCGACAAGGCGATCGACCTCATCGACCAGGCGGCTGCGCGTGTGCGTATCGGCGCGACCTCGCGGCCCGCCGACATGCAGGAGCTCGAAGCCGAGATCGCGCAACTCAAGCGCGAACAGGATTACGCCGCTTCGCGCAAGCGCTTCGACGAGGCGAAGGGTTTCGAGGAGCGCATCAGCGAGAAGCAGGAAAAGCTCGAAGAACTTACCGAAGCGTGGCAGCGCAAGACCGGTTCCGAAACGCTGGAGGTGACGGTCGCTTCGATTGCGGAGGTCGTGTCGCGGCTGACCGGCATTCCCGTCGCGGATCTCACCCAGGAAGAGCGTCGCAAGCTGCTCAGGATGGAAGAGACGCTGCGCGAGCGCGTGGTGGGCCAGGACGACGCCGTGGTCGCCGTGAGCGACGCCGTGCGCCTCTCGCGCGCCGGCCTTGGCCAGGCGCACCGGCCGATCGCGACCTTCCTGTTCCTCGGGCCCACCGGCGTCGGCAAGACGGAGCTGGCGAAGGCGCTCGCCGAGACGGTGTTCGGCGACGAGCAGGCCATCATCCGCATCGACATGAGCGAGTACATGGAGCGTCATGCGGTGGCGCGCTTGATCGGCGCGCCGCCCGGCTACGTGGGCTACGACGAGGGTGGCCAGCTCACCGAGCGCGTGCGGCGCCGCCCGTACAGCGTGATTCTGCTCGACGAGATCGAGAAGGCGCACGCCGATGTCTACAACGTGCTGCTGCAGGTGTTCGACGACGGCCGCCTCACCGACGGCAAGGGGCGCGTGGTCGATTTCAGCAACACGATCCTGATCGCCACGAGCAACCTCGGCGCGTCGATCATCATGGACAACCTCGAGCGTCCCGAGAACTCGCGCCTCGACGACAAGCAGATCCGGGAGGATCTGATGAAGGTGCTCAAGGGCCATTTCCGGCCCGAGTTTCTCAATCGCATCGACGAGATCATCGTGTTTCATGCGCTCTCGCGCGAGAACATCCGCGCGATCGTGCAGATCCAGCTGGAACGCGTCACGCGCACGGCGGCCGCGCAGGGCATCACGCTCTATATGGACCAGTCGCTCGTCGATCATCTCGTGGAGGCCGGCTATCAACCCGAGTTCGGCGCGCGCGAGCTCAAGCGGCAGATCCGCCAGGAAGTGGAGACGCGCCTCGCCAGGGAGATTCTGGGCAACGCGCTGCAGTCGGGCGATACCGTCGAGGTCGGCTACGACCAGGCGAACGGCGAAGTCACGATCAGCAAGGTGGCCGTGCCGCCCGACGTGAAGGAAAGCAAGCCGGCGAAGAAGGCGAAGAAAGCCGCCACGCCGTCCGTCGACGAGATCGCGCCCGAGATTGCCGCGGACGACATGGACAGCGCCCCGCCCCCGCCGCCAGGGAAGAGCGGCAAGGGCGCGGGCAAGGCGAAACCCGCTTGAGCGAGGCGGGAACGCGGGAATGGGCTGGCGCGGCGAGATCCGCGTCAGTTTTTTGTCGAAAGTAATTTGGAGTCCAGATCAACTCGACGTGATGCGCCACCACGCGGGCAGCAGCGCGCGCACGCCAGGCTGTGCGAAGCGATCGTCGAGCAGATGCACGACGCCGCGATCGTGTTCGGTGCGAATCACGCGGCCGGCGGCCTGCACGACCTTGCGCAGGCCGGGAATCAGGTACGTGTAGTCGAAGCCTTCGCCATAGAGCGCGTCCATGCGCTCGCGCATCGCCTCGTTCACGGCGTTCACCTGCGGCATGCCGAGCGTGGCGATGAACGTGCCGATGAGGCGTGTGCCCGGCAAATCGATGCCTTCGCCGAACGCCCCGCCCAGCACCGCGAAACCGATGCCGCAGCCGCCTTCCACGAAGCGCGCGACGAAGGCGTGCTGGCCCGCCTCGTCCATGGTGCGGGACTGGAGCCATACGTTCACGTCCGGGTGGCGTGCGACGAATGCATCGGCGGCTTGCTGCAGATAGTCGTAGCTGCTGAAAAAACACAGATAGTTGCCCGGACGCCCGGCATATTGCATGGCCACGCGTGCGACCACGGCCTGGAGCGAACGCTCGCGGTCTTTGTAGCGCGTCGAAATATGGCGCGCGATGTGCACGTCGAGCTGTTCGGCGCGAAACGGCGTATCGATGTCGATGCTCACCGTGCTGGCCGGCAAGCCAAGCATGTCGGTGTAGTAATGCGTGGGCGAGAGCGTCGCCGAAAAGAGCGTCATGCTGTGCGCGCTGGCAATGCGCGCGCGCAAGGCATCGGCCGGCACGATGTTGCGGATCGCGAGCGTCGAGCGTGGGCGGCGCGAGCCCCGGTGAGGCAGCGGCGTCACGTCGAAGAGCGAATGCGTATCGAAGCGTTCGGCGATGCGCGTGAAATGCAGGGCGTCGAAATAGAAGCGCTCCAGTTCCGGGTCGCGCATGAGCGCGGGCTCGGCAAGTTGATCGCCGATCGCGCCGATCACGTCGCCGAGTGCGGCAACGAGGCCTTCGGGCAAGGCGTCGCTCGCGCGCCAGACGCCTGGCCGTATGGCGTTCTGTGCGTTCCAGTGCTTCTGCAGGCGCGCGAGCGCTCGCCTGAGCGGCGCGCTCGCGGCGCGGCGCACGGTGTCGATGCGCGTTTGCGCGAGTTCCGCCGAGTACATCGCGCGGGCGCGCTCGGGCAGGTTGTGCGCTTCGTCCACGAGCACGCTTGCGCGCCACTGGTTGTGGGCGGCGAGCATGAACAGCACGGCGCTCGCGTCGAACCAGTAGTTGTAGTCGCCGACGATCACGTCGCTCCAGCGCACCAGTTCCTGCCCGAGGTAGTACGGACATACGGCATGCTCGCTCGCCACGTCGCGCAGCGTCGCGCGATCGAGACGCATGCGTTCGAGCGCCGCCGCGCGCGCGGCTGGCAGGCGGTCGTAAAAGCCGCGCGCGAGCGGGCACGATTGCCCGTGACACGCCGCGTCGGGATGCTCGCAAGCCTTCTCGCGCGCGACGAGTTCGAGCACGCGCAAGGGCAGCGGCGCATCGGCGCGGGGATCGTCGTGCGCGGCGGCAAGCGTGGCGAGGGCATCGAGCGCCAGTTGACGTCCCGAGCTCTTCGCGCTCAGAAACACGACCTTGTCGATTGCCGCGCGCGGGCAGGCTTTCAGTTGAGGGAAAAGCGTGCCGATCGTTTTGCCGATGCCGGTAGGCGCCTGCGCGAGCAGGCAGCGCGCTTGCGTCGCCGCGCGCCAGACGGCTTCGGCAAGTTCGCGCTGCCCGTGGCGAAACGACGGATGCGGCAAGCGCAACGTGGCGAGTGCGGCGTCGCGCGCGGCACGATGCGCGGCTTCCTGCCCGGCCCAGGCGACGAAACGGCTGCACTGCGCTTCGAACGCGGCCCGCAGTGCCGGCGCGCTCGCCTGCTCGACGAGCGCCGTTTCGTGGCCCGAGCCGATGTCGTAGTACACGAGCGCGAGCTCGAGCGTGTCGAGGCCGAGCTTTTCGCACAAGAGCGCACCGTAGACGCGCAACTGCGCCCAGTGCAGCGCGCGCTGGTTTTCGCGCATCGCTTCGAGGTCGCCGCGATAGGTCTTGAACTCTTCGAGCCGTCGGCGCGCGGGGTCGTAGCCGTCGGCGCGGCCGCGCACGGTGAGCGATTCGAAGGAGCCGGAGAGCGCGATCTCGGTCTCGTAGCCGGGCGGCCGGCGCGCGGCAATGGCAGCGTGCCCGGCGCGGCCCTCGCTCGCGTCGGGCGAGGGCGTGAAGCGCAGGTCGAGGTCGCCGCGCTTCGCGGTGAACTCGCACAGCGTGCGCACGGCGACCGTGTAGCTCATGGCGCGCCCGATGCCTGAGCGGAGCCGCTTTCCGCCGAAACGTCCGGCCAGCGCACCTGCAAGACCGTGACCGGCATGCCGTGCGTCGCGCAGTACGCGAGCCAGCGGCGCTGGTTGTCCTGCAGCCGGTCGCCGGGTCCCTTCACTTCGATCAGCTCGTAGCGCCGCTCCAGCGGCCAGAAGCGCACGAGGTCGGGCAGGCCCGAGCGGTTGGCCATGGGCTCGCGCAACAGGCGCTCGAACCACAGGCGCAGATGCGTGGCGGGAAAGCAGTCGAGTGCGAGCGCGAGCAAGTCGTCGCTCAACGCGGCCCACGCGACGAAGGGCGACTGGATGCCGGCCTTTTCCTCGTAGCGCCGCAGGATCGAGTCGCGGTAGGCGTCGGTCGCGAGTTCGGCGAGGCAAGCTTCGAACTGCGCAGCGCGGCGCGCGACGAAGTCGGCGGCGCGCAGGTCGGCGGGGCCGCGCTGAAACGGATGAAAGAATGCGCCCGGCAGCGGCGCGTACAGCGCGGGCCAGCAGAGGAGGCCGAAGAGGGCGTTGATCAGCGTGTTCTCGACGTAAAACACGGGAGCGTGCGGCGCGGCGAGCGAGATGCGCGCGGCTTCCTCGACACGCAGGCCCGCGGGCGCGGCGGGCAGCGTGAGTTCGATCTGCGCGAACTGCGGCGAGGCGGCGGCCTCCGGCTTCGCGCGCGTGCGCGCGAGACGCCCGAGCGTGCGCGCCGCGCGCTGCGCTTCCTCTTCGTTTTGGGGCGCGTCGGCGAGGGTCTGCGCGAGCGCCAGCGCTTCGTCGCGCCGGCTCAGTTGCTCGAGCACGCGCACGCGCCGGTAGCGCGACTCGGGGTGGCCGCAGTCGAGGTACGCGCGCCACGCGAGTTCGGGTTCGCCCGCGCGTTCCGCCGCGAGTCCCGTGGCGTGGCGCAGCTTATCGTGGCGCGCGCGCAGCCACGCGTTGGCTTGCACGCGTGGCGCAAGGGCGTCGAGCCCGGCGAGCGTCGCGGCGATCGCGGTGGCGGCGTCGAAGTCCGCGGCCTGTGCGGCGCGGTCGAATCCGTCGCGGCAATCGCGCAGCGCGAGATACGCGTCGATGTCCTCGCGGCGCCGGAACGCGCGCGAGGCATTGTCGAAAGGCACGCTCTCGTAGCGATAGACGCCCAGATCGGCCAGCACGAATTCCGACCAGTCCTGGTGCAGATTGCCGAAGAACATGAGCCGCAGGCGCTCGCACAGAGGGGCGGCCGCAAACAGCAGCACCGTGTCGGGCGAAGCCGGGAACCACGCGTGCCAGGCGCGCGGCCCCGGCGCGGCGGCGTCGTGCGCGTAGAGCGCCGCGAGCGTGGCCGCCCGAGTTGCGCGGGGTTCGAGCGCAATGCCGAGGCGCCCGGCGAGCGCTTGCAGCTCCGCTTTCGTCACGAGCGGGGCGAGCGCGTCGAGTTCGAGCGCGGGCGCGTCGTCGAGCCAGCGCGCCGCGACAAGCGGCGCCGCCGCCGCGCGCGGGCAGCCGATCTCGTCGTATGCGAGCCGGCTCGCGCGGAAATGCGGCCCCTTGCGCATCAGCATGCGCACGAAGAGCGCGCGCGACGTTTGCGGCATGCGGACGAACGCGTCGGCGAAGCGGCGCTCGGCGGCGTCGAACAGGTCGGCGCAGCGCTCGTCGAGCCACGCAAGCGCGCGCTCGAAGTTCGCGAGGTAGTAGAACGGATCGGGAGAGTCGGGGAGCACGCGCGGCACTGTACGGATATACAGCGGCGATGATAGCAGGGCCGCGCGCGGGAGCGTCCGCCGTCAGGGGTGTCCCGGCCCTTACGCTACAATTGCCGCAGCCTGAAAAACGGAACAGCGATGAACATACGGAACGCCTGCTTCGCCGGCCTCGCGGCCGCCGTCACCCTGCTCGCGGGATGCGCGGCGCAGTACCGCAATACCAGCACCTGCGAAGAAGAGATGCGCAACCGCCTCGCCGGCACGACGCTCGGCGAGCTGAAGGTTACGCACAGCGCGACGACGTATCGCGGCGCGCGCGTCGTGATCGAAGGGCGACTGGAGCACGGCACGGCGCCGGCCGCCGCGGCGTTGCCGGCGCAGGCTGCGTCGGAAGTGGTGCAAGCGTCGTCTGGTGCGGCGGCGAACGTTCAGGAAGCGCCCCGGGTCACCGCGCCGACGGGCGTGGCAGCGCCGTTGCCCGGCATGATGTCCGTTCCCGTGGCGCCGGCCGCGGCGCAGGGCACCGCGTCGGAAAGCAAGCCGACCACGCCGGTCGCGGAACTGGCCGCGAAGCTCGGCATCAAGAAGGCCGTGCACACCCCGGCGGCTGCGGAATGCACGTTCAACGAGTCCGGACTCGCGACGTTCCACTGGCTCGCGCCGGCGCCGCTCGCGAAGACCACGCCGGCTCCGAACGCCGACGAGTAAGGCATACGCGCGCTTGCGCCGTCGTCACGCCGCCGTCGTCACGCTTTGCAACGCCCGGTTTGCCGTCCCGTCGCCGCGTCCGCGCAATCCGTGCTCGCTGAAGGCCTCGCAAGAGGCAGCCTTCGGCATTTGTTGCCGGGGAGCACGCCCGGCGCCGACGGGCCCGGCCTGTTCCTCGACCGGCGATGCGGCGGCCGGCCCGCGTCGGTTCGAACGTCGGCGAACGTTACCGGGCGGCAAGTCGGGACCGGCGTCGCGGCTACCCGGCGCGCATCGCTCGACCGTAAAGCGGCGCCGCACCTCGGTTTTTGCACAGCCGGCCGACAGACCGGTAAAATGGCTGGTTGATCCACGGAAACTGGCCGTGGCGTAGCCGAAGGGATTACCCGAACATGAGTGATTTTCATCAACGTCTTGCCGCACGCGCCCTTGCGCTCATGATGGCGGGCGGGCTGGTCGCCGGCTGCAGCTCGCCGACGCCGGGCAAGATCGATTACCGCAGTGACGCCAAGGCAAAGCAGTCCTCGCTGGCTGTGCCGCCGAACATGCTCGACGAAACGTCGGATCAGCGTTCGCTTCCGCCGCAGGGCGGCGAAGCCTCGTTGTCCTCGCTCAAGCAGACCCAGGCCGCCTCGCCGTCGTCCGACCAGACCCAGGTGCTTCCGCAGGTGCCTGGCATGCATATCCAGCGCGACGGCACGGAAAGCTGGCTCGTCGTGGAAAACCGTACGCCCGAGCAGGTCTGGGCGCAGGTGCGCCGCTTCTGGCAGGAACAAGGCTTCCTGCTGGTGGTCGACCAGCGCGACAAGGGCGTGATGGAAACGGACTGGAACGAAACCCATCCGAAGATCAGCGACGGCCTCATCCGCAACACGCTCTCGTGGGCCACGGGCAACTCGTACGTGACCGCCGAGCGCAACAAGTACCGCACGCGCCTCGAAACGTCGCCCTCCGGCGGCACTTACGTGTTCATCAGCCAGAAGGGTCTGAGCGAGCAGCTTTCGGGCACCAACAACGACACGAGCAAGTGGGTGCCCAAGCCCAACGATCCCGCGCTCGAAGCCGAGTATCTCAAGCGTCTCATGATGACGCTCGCGAACGCGAAGCCGGGCGTGCCCGACGCGCAGATCGCGGCCGAAGCCGACGCCAAGGCCAACAGCAAGGGCACCGACTCGAAGTCGAAGGGGCCGGATGCGGCTGCCGCCGCCATCGCTGCGCAGAACGTCGCGGCCGTGGGGCAGCAGTCGGGCAGCGGGTCGTCGAAGGCGGGCGCCGAGGGCACCTCGGGGCAGTACAGTTCGACGGAGCTCACGCTTGGCGAGCCGTATGACCGCGCCTGGGTGCGCGTGGGCATCGCGCTCGACCGCGCCAACTTCACGGTGGACGACCGCGACCGCGCGAAGGGCATTTACTACGTGCGCTACGTCGATCCGAAGGACATGACGTCGGACGAGCAAGGCTTCTGGAACCAGATCTTTCACGGTCGCAAGGAAAAGATCGCGAAACAGTACAAGCTGAATGTGCGCGCCGTGACCGAGAACCAGACCCGCGTCGCGATCGTCGACGACAACGGCCAGATCGACGCGTCGCGCCCCGCGCGGGAGATCATGGGTCTCGTGGTCGACGAGCTGCATTAAGTCTCGCGTCTACGCCGCCAAAAAGCCCGCCCGCGCTTCGTCGCGCCGGCGGGCTTTTTGCATGTGCGCGTGCTCAATGCGGAATCATCCATGTCAGCACGTTCTGCTGCAGCCAGACGAGGATGCCGAGCAGCACCGTCATCAGGATCGAGTGCTTGAAGGTCTTCGCGAACACGTGGCCTTCCTGGCCTTTGAGTTCGGTGGTGGCGACGCCCGTCGCGATGTTCTGCGGCGAAATCATCTTGCCCATCACGCCGCCCGAGGAGTTGGTGGCCGCCATCAGGATCGGATTGAGGTTGAGCTGCTTCGCGGCCACCACCTGCAGGTTGCCGAACAGCGCGTTGCCCGAGGTGTCGCTGCCGGAGAGGAACACCGCCACCCAGCCGAGGAAGGCCGAAACGAGCGGGAAGAACGCGCCGACCGAAGCGACGCCGAGGCCGAGCGTGTAGGTGAGCCCCGAATAGTTCATGAGGAACGCGAGCCCGACGATGGTCGCGACCGTCAGGATGGCGATGCGCGTCTGCGTCCATGTGTCGACGATCGCGCCGCCGAAGTCGGCGGGCTTCAGGCGCACGACGAACGCGGTGATGATCGCGGCGACGAGGATCGCCGTGCCCGTGGCGAGCGGCTGGAAGTCCCAGATCGCGCCGTAGGGCGTGTTGTAGAGCGTGATGTAGACGGCTTTGTCGAGGCCAGGCCACGGCACTTTCACGTCGCCGATCGTGAAGACCTTCGCGATCGTCCAGACGATCACGACGGCCGCGACGATGATCCACGGATACCAGCCCTGCGCGCCCGTCACGGTGCCGCGCACTTCGCTCGCGCGATCGACCTTGATGGTGAAGCGCTCATCGGGTGCGGGTTTCCACACGCGCAGGAACAGGATGGTGAGGATCAGCGAGACGAGCGACGAAAGCACGTCGGTGAGGCTGTAGTTGATGTAGTTGGCCGTGACGAACTGCGTGAGCGCGAAGCTGCCGCCCGCGACGAGCAGCACCGGCCAGATGCGCAGCATGCCGCGCATGCCGGCGTAGATCGCGATCACATAGAACGGCAGCAGCAACGCGAAGAACGGCAACTGGCGGCCGACCATCTGGCCGAGCACGTCGGCGGGCAGGTGCGTGACCGCGCCGAGCACCGTGATCGGCACGCCGAGTGCGCCGAACGCCACCGGCGCCGTGTTGAAAATGAGCGTGAAGGTGAGCGCTTCGAGCGTCGG
Organism: Paraburkholderia lycopersici; assembly: GCF_900096975.1. Lineage (GTDB taxonomy): Bacteria > Pseudomonadota > Gammaproteobacteria > Burkholderiales > Burkholderiaceae > Paraburkholderia > Paraburkholderia lycopersici. Next base: position 314,104 of record NZ_FMYQ01000003.1, on the reverse strand, counting down.
GAAGCCGAGCATGATGAGCAGCGAGCTTGTGATGGCGATCGGCGTGCCGAAGCCCGATATCCCTTCGAACAGCGCGCCGAACGAGAAGCCGACCACGACTAGCACGATGCGCCGGTCGTTGGGCAGATTGTCGAGCAGCCACATGCGAAAGGCCGCGAAGCGGCCCGAGCGCAAGGCGATGTTGTAGAGCAGGATCGCGGTGACGACGATCCACATGACCGGCCATAGCGCGAACACCGCGCCCGCGAGCACGGAGCTGATCGCGAGATTGACCGGAAACTGCCAGCCGGCGATCGCGACGATCAGGCCGACCACAAGGCCCGCGAGCGAGGCTTGCCAGGCGGGCCGGCGGGCCCAGCCGAGCAGGGCGAGCACCGTGAGAATAGGCAGCACGGCGACGAGGAACGAGAAGAGCAGCGAATTGCCGATAGGGGTCAACAGCTGATGGAACATCACGTCTCCTTTATGCTGGTTCGTTATCGGCGCAACGAAGCTGCAGCGCGCGCCGGGGCGCCTGGCCGGGCTTAGTTAAGGCAGTGCTTCAATCCCCGATAGCCACTTGGAGGATAGAAAACGAAACGGGGGCGTCAAGGAGGGAAAGTACGGTCCGGCACCGTTTCGCGGCGCTTCTGCGCACAGACGAGGGCGGCGGCGTTGCGATTCGCCGGGTGTCAGCGGTGATGCCCGTGTCCGCCGCCGCCCCAGTAGCCGAAACCGAACGACACGGCCGGTGCGCCCCAGCCCCAGCCGTACGCGGGATAGGCGGGATAGGGGTAATACGCGGGATACGCGACGGGGTAGGCGGGCCAGGCAGGCGCGGCGACCGCGACAGGCGGCGAGGGATAGAGCGGCCCGGGATATTGCGCGTCGGGCAACGCGACGGGCGCTGGGTTCGGTGCCGTTTGCGCAATGACGGTTTCCTGCTGCGTGCTTGCCACGGGCACGGGGCCGGCGTAGTAGGGCGCGTAACCGTACGGATAGTAGTAACAGCCGGAAAGCACGAGGAGCGCGCTGGCGGCCGCGCCGCGCCTGAATGCGTCGTGCAGCGCGAGCGCTGCGTGCAGGTTTCGGACCGGTGGTGGGGCAGCGGCGATCTCAGTCACAGACGGGCGTTTCATGGCGGGCTCCGCGAGTGGGCGAACGGCCGCGCAGGCGTACCGCGGGGTGGGCCGTATCCATTCGAGCTTACGCCGGACTCGTGCGCCGTGTGTTGCGATTCGCTTACCGAATGTTTCCCGCCGCGCCGCGTCCGCGTTTACGCGTGACCCAAGCAAACGCGGCGCAGCCCTTGCAAGGGTCTGCGCCGCGCATCCTTCCCTGATGCACGCCGTTCATGGCGTGTTGCCTGTCGTGTCGCTTGTTCGGTGCCGTCGCTTCGATCGTGCCGTTATCCGCATCGTCGAGCGTATCGGCTAGCCGTTGCGCACGTTACTTGCCCACCTGATTGCCGACGATGCCGCCCACCGCCGCGCCGCCCACTGTGGAGAGCGCGCTGCCGCCGATCGCCGCACCCGCGACGCCGCCGACGCCCGCGCCGATCACCGTGTCGCGGTCGCGTCTCGACATGTTGTCGCAAGCCGCAAGACTGCCCAGCATGGCGACGAGCGTCGTCGCCATGAGCAGCGTGCGTGCATGTTCGAGCGTTTTCATTTGTCGACTCCCCACGCGAAGTGTGATCGAATCCGCGGTGCGGCATGCGCGGGTGCACGCGCCGCATCGCCAGTACCCTCATCGTAGGCAAACGATCCGTATCCGGATGTATGCGCTTGTCAAAGAGTTGTGGGAGTCGTTAGAAAATGTTTCGGCGGACGGGGCGCGTCCGCCTCGCCATACGTCGCGCTTACTGGCGCTGATAGATCTCCGCGCCCTGCTTGACGAACTCGACGGCCTTCACTTCCATGCCCTTCTTCAGCGCCTCGTCGTCGCTCATGCCCTGCTTCGCGGCGAAGTCGCGCACGTCCTGCGTGATCTTCATCGAGCAGAAGTGCGGGCCGCACATCGAGCAGAAGTGCGCGACCTTGGCCGAGTCCTTCGGCAGCGTTTCGTCGTGGAATTCGCGCGCCTTGTCCGGGTCGAGGCCGAGGTTGAACTGGTCGTCCCAGCGGAACTCGAAACGCGCCTTCGAGAGCGCGTTGTCGCGCACCTGCGCGCCCGGATGGCCCTTCGCGAGATCGGCCGCGTGCGCCGCGAGCTTGTACGTGATGATGCCTTCCTTCACGTCGTCCTTGTCCGGCAGGCCGAGGTGCTCCTTCGGCGTCACGTAGCAGAGCATCGCCGTGCCGAACCAGCCGATCATCGCCGCGCCGATGCCCGAGGTGATGTGGTCGTAGCCCGGCGCGATGTCGGTGGTGAGCGGCCCGAGCGTGTAGAACGGCGCTTCCTTGCACCAGTCGAGCTGGAGATCCATGTTCTCCTTGATGAGCTGCATCGGCACGTGGCCGGGGCCTTCGATCATCACCTGCACGTCGTGCTTCCACGCGATCTGCGTGAGTTCGCCGAGCGTCTTCAGTTCGCCGAGCTGCGCTTCGTCGTTGGCGTCGTAGATCGAGCCGGGCCGCAGGCCGTCGCCGAGCGAGAAGCTCACGTCGTATTCCTTCATGATTTCGCAGATGTCTTCGAAATGCTCGTAAATGAAGGATTCCTTGTGATGCGCGAGGCACCACTTGGCCATGATCGAGCCGCCGCGCGAGACGATGCCCGTCATGCGGCTGGCCGTGAGCGGCACGTATTGCAGGCGCACGCCCGCATGGATCGTGAAGTAATCGACGCCTTGCTCGGCCTGCTCGATCAGCGTGTCGCGGAAGATTTCCCACGTGAGGTCTTCGGCCTTGCCGTTGACCTTTTCGAGCGCCTGATAGATCGGCACCGTGCCGATCGGCACCGGCGAATTGCGGATGATCCACTCGCGCGTTTCGTGAATGTGCTTGCCGGTCGAGAGGTCCATGACCGTGTCGCCGCCCCAGCGGATCGCCCACGTCATCTTGTCGACTTCCTCGCCGATCGACGACGTCACCGCCGAGTTGCCGATGTTCGCGTTGATCTTCACGAGGAAGTTGCGGCCGATGATCATCGGCTCGCTTTCCGGGTGGTTGATGTTCGCGGGGATGATCGCGCGGCCGCGCGCGATTTCGTCGCGCACGAACTCGGGCGTGATGTCCTTGAGCGCGTCGGCGCCGAAGGCCGCCGCGCCGAACGCCTGGCCCGCGTGCTGGCGGCCCATCATCGCGGCGAGCTTCGCGCCGTTCGGGCCGCTCGCCTTGAGGCTTTCCAGATACTCGGCGCGGCGCTGGTTCTCGCGGATCGCGATGAACTCCATCTCGGGCGTGATGAGCCCCAGGCGCGCGTAGTGCATCTGCGTGACGTTCTTGCCGGCCCGCGCGCGGCGCGGCGTGCGGTGCAGGCCGGGGAAGCGCAGTTCGGCCGTGGCCGGATCGGCGGCGCGTTCGCGGCCGTATTCGGAAGAGAGGCCCGGCAGCGCCTCGGTGTCGTCGCGCGACTCGATCCAGCCCTGGCGCAGCGCGGGCAGGCCCGCGCGAATGTCGATCTTCGCTTCGGGGTCGGTGTACGGACCCGAGGTGTCGTAGACGTAGACCGGCGGATTCTTCTCGCCGCCGAAGCCCGTGGGCGTGTCCGCCTGCGCGATCTCGCGCATCGGCACGCGGATGTCGGGCCGCGAACCGGTCACGTAAATCTTCCGGGAATTGGGCAGCGGCGCGATCGCGGCTTCGTCGACGTGCGCGTTGGCGGAAATGAACTTCGGATTCGCGTTCATGCGTCTCTTCTCCATGCAAAGCAAAGTGGGAACGGCGGCTTAGCAGGAGACGAGATGGAACGTGGACGGACTTCGCTGTGACGAGATGCGGCGTTGAGCGGTGCTGCGAAGTCCGGACGCTTCCCTGCGCTGGCATTATCCAGATCAGGTTCAAAGGGTATTTCTCACCCGCGCAATACGCTGCACGACTTTCGTTCGATGCGGCGCATGACGCAGGACCCCCGCGTAAGCAGGCCAAACGATACACCGCGCTGCGACGATCTGGCAAGTGCCTTCGCGTGCGCGATGCGCCAGGCGCGGCTTGCCGCGCGCGGAACTTACAGCGTGAAATCGTTCGAGGCTTCGGGCTGGAACAGGATGCGCTCGATCTTCAGCGTCTCGACTGCGCCGCCTGGCGTCGTGAAGCGCACGGTGTTGCCGCGCTTCGCGCCGAGCAGCGCGAGACCCGCGGGCGAGAATACGTTGAGCCGGCCGCCGTCGACGTTCGCGTCGTGCGGATAGACGACGGTGTACGTCAGTGTTTTGCCATCGCGCTCGTTCACGAGTGTGACCTGCGAATTCATCGTGACGACATTCGCGGCGACTTCGCGCGGCTCCACGATCACGGCGTGTTCGAGCAGGTCGTCGAGCATGGCCTGACGCGCTGGCGCGGCGCCTGGCTCGGCGGCGCATTTTTCGAGGCGCGCGACATCGAGCTCGGTCAGATAGCGGATTCTCTTCGACGACATGGCGGTTCTCCTTGCGATCCAGAAAAAAGGGCGATGTAAGGACGTGAGGCAACAGGCGGCCCAAGTGGCCGGACGGTGCAACGGATCGGCCCGGAGCCCGACCGAACGGCTCCGGTGGGGCGGGGGAGGCGGGTTCAGTGCGGGCGCCGGGCGGCGCGGAGCGGGGCGTGCAGACGCCGCGGGCGAAGCCGGGCGGCCGGTCGCATGCGTGCGGCGTGCGCGCGCGCCGCGACGCGGCGCATGGTGCGCAGCGGCAAGGCGAAGGGGGCGCACAAGGCAGATTCACGCATGGCGAGCGATAGGGTGTGAAAGTTAATCGAAAGGATCTGGCATGCTAGCACGAAGTCCATAGCGCCGCTTCACGCGCCCGCCCGGCTTTCAGGCAATGCGAGCGCCGTTCGCTTTGGCACTTTCTGGCCCTATCGCGCGGCAACAACGCTGTCGGGCATAAAGCGTCCCGAAAGCCTCCGCAACGCCGGACGTTGTTGCATAATGCGCTTCGCCCATGCCGGGTGTGTTTCGTACTCCGTCTTTTTCGCGTTCCACCGCTTTCGCACCATGCCGTCGAGCTTCATCCGTCCCGCTGCCTTGCCGCCGGGGCGCCCGCGGTCCGACCCTTCACCCGCCGCGGCGACATGACGACGCCTCCGCATTTGCCGTCCCGAATTGCCTCAGGCGCATTACGCGCGGGGGCGACGCTATGGCGGCTCGCGCGGGCCGTGCGGCTGCCGCAATCGCGCGGCGGACGCGTTGTGCTCTCGCTTGCCGTCGTCTACTTCGTCTGGGGGTCGACGTATCTCGGCGTGAAGGTCGCGCTCGATTCGTTCCCGCCGCTGCTGCTCTCCGGCTTGCGCAATCTGCTTGCGGGCGTCGGCCTCTTCGTCTTCGCGATGCGCCGGCGGCCCGTCATGCCGACGCTCCTCGAAGTGCGCAATGCGGGCGTGGTGGGCACGCTGCTCGTGGGCCTTTCGAGCGGCATGCTCGCCTACGGCATGCGCACCGTGGGCACGGGCACAGCGGCCGTGATGGTCGCCACGGTGCCGCTCTTCGCAACGGTGATCTCGGCGGTCTCCGGGCGGCGCGTTGCGAAGGCCGAATGGGCCGCGGTCGCGCTCGGGCTCGTGGGCATCGCGATCCTGAGCCATGGCGGCGGCAATTCCGGCTCGGCGGGCGGCAGTCTCGCGATTCTCTGCGGCGCGCTTTTCTGGGCGATCGGTGCGCACCTGGCGGGACGGCTCGCGCTGCCTGCCGATCTCTTCATCGCGACGGCGCTGCAGATCGGCCTCGGCGGGGCGATTTCCACCGCGGTGGCATGGCTCAGCGGCGAGCGCATGACCTCGCTGCATTTTCTGCCGCTCACGGCGTTCCTCTACCTTCTTTTCGTCGGCACGATGGCGGCCTACGTGGCCTATGGCTATCTGATTCGCTATACCAGCCCGCTCGTCGCGAGCAGTTGCATGTACGTGAACCCGGTCGTCGCCGTCGCACTCGGCGCGCTCATGCTCGGCGAGCCGGTTACGCGCGGGACCATCGTCGCGACCGTGCTGATTCTCGGCAGCGTAGGGCTGTCGTTCCTGTTCGACGACCGGCGCCGCGTTTCCTGAGCACGGCTCCGCAGGGGAGCGCTCCGGTCGCGGCCGAGGCGCACGCGCAGCCGCGCACGTGCCGCGCCGCCGCCGTCCATCGCGTGTCCGGCCCCGCCTGCGACCCCTCCCGCACGGTTTTCCCTCGCGTGCAGTCGGCCGCCATGCCGGCGCCCCTACCGTCTCCCGATCGCTACTTCGCCTTTTCCGCGGAGTTCGTGAGGGCATGGCCGCCTGCGGAAACGTCCTCGCCGGCGCCCGCCATCGTGTTGCAGGCCGAGAGCGCTGCTATCGAAGCGGTAACGAGAAAGAGGGCAATCAGGCGTTTCATGAGGAAGTCCTCCACGGTGTCAAGGAGACCCTTCTCCAGCATGGCGCGTGCCCGGTCATTTGTGCCACCGCTCATCGCGCGCTGCCTCCATGCCCGGGTCCGGCGTTTGCGGGAGGCGCCAGCACAACGCGCAGCATCCGCCCGAAAGGAGGACCAGCCATGCTTCACTACGCCATCGTGTTTTTCATTATCGCGATCATCGCCGCGGTGTTCGGCTTCACGGGCATTGCCGCGGGCGCAGCAGAGATCGCCAGGATCCTCTTTTACATCTTCCTGGTGGTCTTCGTGGTCACGCTGCTGCTGGGCGTGCTGCGCGCATGACTCGCACCGTCAGAGTCACTTCTTGTACCCCACGTTCGAAGGAGAGTCAAATGTCGAAAACACAGGCTTCGTTTGAGTTCGACCTCAAGCGCGTGCGCGAGGAAGCGCGCCGCAATCTCGAAGAGGGACCGGTTACGCCCGATTACCCCGCGAATCGCGAGACCGTGCTCAAGCTGCTCAACGATTCGCTCGCCACGGAACTCGTCTGCGCGCTGCGCTACAAGCGTCACTACTTCATGGCGAAGGGCATCGAGTCCGAGTCGGTGGCGGCCGAATTTCTTCAGCACGCCAATGAAGAGCAGCAGCACGCGGACATGCTGGCCGCGCGCATCGTCCAGCTTGGCGGCGAGCCCGACTTCTCGCCCGCGACGCTGCTCGCGCGCTCGCACTCGGAATACAAGGAGGGTGCCGACCTGAAGGACATGATCCGCGAGAATCTGATCGCGGAGCGCATCGCCATCGAAAGCTATCGCGCGATCGTCGGTTATCTCGGCAACGACGACACGACCACGCGGCGCATCTTCGAGCAGATCCTCGCCGTGGAGGAGGAGCATGCCGACGACATGACCGACTTGCTCTATACGCGCAAATAGCGCTGCCGGCGTCAGGAGGAAACCTGCGCGCCTGCGCCGACGCGCGGGCGCGTCGCGTAGTGAATCCAGCCCGCGAGCGCGGTGAATGCCATGCCGGCCGCGCACACGCCGATCCAGCCGAACGCGTGCCAGGCGGTCGCGCCCACGGCCGAGCCCGTCGCGCCGCCGATGAAATAGCAAACCATGAACACGGTGTTCACGCGGCTGCGCGCCTCGGGGCGCAGCGCGTAGATGCGCGACTGGTTCGAGATCTGCGCGGCCTGCACTCCGATGTCGAGCACGATCACGCCGATCACGAGACCGATCAGGCTCCTGCCCGAGAGCGCGAAGATGACGAACGCGATCGCCATGAGCGCGATCGACATCGTGATGACCGCGCGGGGGCCGCGCTTGTCCGCCGAGCGGCCCGCCATGGGCGCGGCGAGCGCGCCTGCCGCGCCGACGATGCCGAACAGACCGGCCGCCTGCGGCCCGAGATGGAACGGCTCGCCCGCGAGCAGCAGCGTGAGCACGGGCCAGAACAGGCTGAACGCGGCGAAGAGGCACGCGCCCGTGGCGGAGGCTTCGCGCAGCCCCGGCAGTTCCAGCACGAGATGCCACATCGAGCCGAGCAGCTTGCTGTAGCCGAGCGTCGACGTGGGCTTGCTCCTCGGCAGTTTCTTCACGATCACGACCGCGAGCACGAGCAGCGCGACGATCGAGGCGCCGAACACCGCGCGCCAGCCGAAGTACTGTCCGACGAAACCGGCCGCCGTGCGCGCCAGCAGGATGCCGAGCAGCAATCCGCTCATGACGGTGCCCACCGCGTGGCCGCGCGCTTCGGGCGGCGCGAGTTCGGCCGCGAACGGCACGGCTTGCTGCGCGATGGTCGCGAGCACGCCGATCGCGAGGCTCGCGCCGACCAGCACGCCGAGCGAGGGCGCGGTGGCGGCGACGAGCAGCGCGACGCACAACCCCCCCGTTTGCAGCAGGATGATGCGTCTGCGGTCGTAGCGGTCGCCGAGCGGCGCGAGCAGCAGCATGCCGGCCGCATAGCCGAGCTGTGTGCCGGCCGGCACGGCGCCGATCCAGGCGGCGCCGGCGGGGAAGCTCTGACGGAAGCCGTCGAGCAGCGGCTGGTTGAAATAGATGTTCGCGACCGCGACGCCCGCGATGGTCGCGAGCAGGAGCAGCAGGCCGCGCAGCGACTGGCTTTCGCCAGCGGATGCCGGATCGGATGTGGACATGTGCGAATGCGGGCGGCGCCCGTGATACGGAAGGCAGGCTTCGAGCGTGCCGATCATACCGGAGCGCGCGCAATCGCGCTGGCGGCTGCCGTGCCGTTTGCGCAGCGGTCAGGCGATCAGTTCGCCCGACGGCTCATGGAACGGGTACGGGCCGTCGAACGCCTGCACGTAGCCGTGATGCGTCACGAGTCCGCCGCGCGGTGCGTAGCGATGCAGCGCGAAGGCGGGCGGCTCCAGCGTGAACGTGGAGGGCGCGTTGGCCGCGAGGTCGAGCGTGACCTGGTGCGCGGGCGCGGGCACCGCCGAGGCGACGGTGCCGCCAAAGCGCACGAACATGGGCCGGTGCACGTGGCCGCAGACCACGCGCTCGACGTTCGGGTACCGCGCGATCAACGCTTCGAGCGCCTGCGAGGCCGCCACGTCGAGGCGAATCGCGTCCATGTGGCCGATGCCGCAATCGAACGGCGGATGATGCAGCGCAACGACCACCGGCTTGCCGCGCGCCGCCTCGAGCTGCTCCGCGAGCCATGCGAGGCGCGCTTCGCAGAGCGTGCCGGCGCTTTGTCCCGGCTGCATGGAATCGAGCGCGATCACGCGCAGCGGGCCGACATCCACCGCGTACTGGACGAACTCGCCGCCTTCGCGCAGTTCGGGCCGCTCCGGGAACACCTCGCGCAGCGGCTCGCGCGCATCGTGATTGCCGATCAGCAGCCAGTAAGGAATTTCGAGCGTGTCGAGCAGCGTTTTGAGGTGCCGGTATTCTTCCGCGGTGCCGCGGTCGACGAGATCGCCGGTTACGAGCACCGCGTCGGGACGCGGCGCGAGCGCGTTCAGGCGCGCGATCGTGCGCACGAGGCACGCAGCGGTATCGACGCGGCGATACGCGAGCGCGCCCGGTTGCTTGATGTGCAGGTCGCTGATCTGGGCGAGCAGCATGGGAGTCCTCGCTTGCAAGATTTACGCGAGCGCGATGAGCGCTTCGGGGGCGATCGAGATGCCGACGGGCGTGCCGCGTGCAAGTTCGATGCGGCCCGCCACGTCGACGAAGAGCGCATCGGGCGCCGCGCCGCCTATGGTGAGGCGCGTGCGCTCGCCGAGGAACGTCGCCTGTTCGATCACGCCGCGCAGCGGCGCGGCGGCGGGGTCGGCGAGCGTGGCGTCTTCGGGGCGGAAATAGAGTTCCGCGGCGCCCGTCGTCTTCTGGGTGCCGGCCCGCACGGCGCCGCCGTTCGTGCGCAGCAGGTCGCCCTGCCATTGTCCGGCGATACGGTTGAGCGTGCCGACGAATTGCGCGACCGCGCGGCTCGCCGGCTGATAGTAGATCTCGCGCGGCGTGCCGATCTGCTCGATGCGGCCGGCACTCATCACGACGATGCGCTCGCCCAGTTCCATCGCCTCGGCCTGATCGTGCGTGACGTAGACCGTCGTCACGCCGAGCTCGCGCAGCAGCGCGTTCATTTCGCCGCGCAAGGTGTCGCGCAGACGCGCGTCGAGCGCCGTGAGCGGCTCGTCCAGCAGCAGCACGCGCGGGCGCGGCGCCAGCGCGCGGGCGAGCGCGACGCGCTGGCGCTGGCCGCCCGAAAGCTCGTCGACAGGCTTGGCGGCGTGCGCTTCGAGCCGCATCATCGCGAGCAGCTCGTCGACGCGCGCCCGCGCGTCTGCGGCGGGAACGCGCTGAATCTTCAGGCCATAGCCGATGTTGCCGCGCACGTCGAGGTTCGGAAAGAGCGCGTAGTTCTGGAAAACCATGCCGACCTTGCGGCGTTCGATGGGCAACGCGGTCACGTCCTCCTCGCCGAACGCCACGCGGCCGCCGGCGTCGGGCGTCTCCAGACCCGCGATCATGCGCAGCGTGGTGGTCTTGCCGCAGCCGGAAGGGCCGAGCAGCACGAGCGTTTCGCCCGCGCCGATCGCGAGGTCGAGCGGTTCCAGCACGCGCGTGCCGCGAAACGTCTTCGCGCAGCGCGTGAGCGTAATCGGGATCGATTCGAGTTTCATTGGGAATCCTTGCTTTTATTCCGTACCCGTGTTTTTCGTTGCCTGGTTCCCGCACCGGGCGCGTCCACGCCGATCCACTGCATGGCCACGAGCAGCGGCATCGTCATGAGGAAGAAGAGAATCGTGTAGGCGCTGCCCACTTCGATGCGCAGCGACGCGTAGGTATCCGCAAGACCCACGGGCAGCGTCTTGGTGTCGGGGGTGTGCAGCATCCACGTGAGATTGAATTCGCCGATGGAGAGCGTGAGCACCGCGAGCGCGCCCGCCACGATGCCGGGCTTCGCGTTCGGCAGCACGATCGTCGTGAAGCGCTGCCAGAAGCTCGCGCCGAGACTCGCCGCGCCTTCTTCGAGCGTGCGCAAATCGGCCGAGGCGCACACCGCCGCGACGGGCCGCACCATGAACGGCAGCGTGAACACCACATGCCCGACCACGATGAATGCCGCACTCATGCGAAACGCGCTGAAGCCGCCGTACACGACGAGCAGCGCGAGCGCCGAGGCGAGTCCGGGCAGGGCGACCGGCAAGACGAGCAGCTCTTCGATCACGCGCGAGACGCGCGTGCGGCTGCGCGCGAGCGCGTAGCCCGCGGGCACGCCGGCCATGAGCGTGGCGGCCAGCGTGGCAGCGGCCACTTCGAGCGAGAGGAAGACGCTCGCGTGATACTGCGTCCAGACCTGGTCGAGCCAGCGCAGCGTGAGGCCGCTCGCCACGCCGCGAAAGTAGTTGACCGTGAGCCCCGCCACGATCGACATCGCCACGGGCACGATGAGAAATGCGCAAGTGACGAGCGTGACGAGCCATTGCGCGCAGGCGAGCCAGGCTCGCGCGGAGGGCAGGGCGAGACGCCGCCGCGCGGCGGGCGGCTGGTCCGGTCTGTCGTCCATGCCGGGCGCGGTGGGATTGGCGAACGAATTCATTCCTGGGTCATTTGTTATGCGAAGGAACTCACGCCGTGGCGGCGACGGCTGCGCCCGTCATGCTGCGCGCCAGCGTGAGCACGGCCCATGTGACGACGCCGAGCAGGATGGAGAGACCGGCGGCCGTCACCATGTTGGCGTTGAGCGTGAACTCGGTGTAGATGGTCATCGGCAGGACATCGATGTCGGTGGCGAGCGTGAAGGCCGTGCCGAATGCACCCATTGCCGTGGCGAAGCAGATCGCGCCCGCCGCGACGAGGCCGGGCGCGAGCGCGGGCAGGATCACGTCGCAGAGCACGCGCCATGAAGAAGCGCCGAGCGAGCGCGCCGCCTCTTCGAGCGAGCCGTCGAGCTGGCTTGCGCAGGCCATGACGGTTACGATCACGCGCGGGATCGAGAAGTACAGGTAGCCTGCGAACAGCCCGGCCATCGAGTACGCGAACACCCAGCGCTCGCCGGTGAAACGCAGCGCGAGCGCGCCGATCAGGCCCTGGCGCCCCGCGAGCATGATGACCATGAAGCCGACCACCACGCCCGGAAACGCCAGCGGAAACGTCAGCAGCGCCACGAGCGCGCGCCGGCCCGCGAACGCGCGCCGGGCGAGGAGCAGACCGCAGATCGTCGAGATCACGAGCGTCGCAGCGGTAACGGCGGCCGAAAGCGCAACGGTCGCGCCGAGGCTTTTCATGTAGCGGCCATTCGTTAGCAGTGCGCGATATGTCTCGATCAGGTGCCCGTCGGCGCTCACCTGCACGAGCGCGACCATCGGCAGCAGCCAGAACGCGAGAAATACCGCGAGCGCTGGCGCGACGAACGCCACGCGCCAGCGCAAAGGGAAAGTCAGGTCATGCATGGGCGTAATTCGCTCGGGGGTCAGTGCATGATCTGGAGATAGCGCTCGCCGAAGGCCTGCTGCCGGGCCGCCATTTTCGCGAAGTCCACCGGCTTCGCGCGCGCGTAGTCGCTCGCGGGCAGGAACTTCGAGGCCGCTTCAGGCGAAAGCGCGCTTGCGCGCACCGGACGCAGATAGGCATTGGCCCAGAGCTTCTGGCCTTCGTCGGACAGCACGAAGTCGAGCACCTTCTTGCCGTTGGCTTCGTGCGGTCCGTTCTTCACGAGGCTCATCACGTAGGGCACCGAAATCGTGCCCTCCTTCGGAATCACGAACTCGACGTTCGCGTGGTCCTTGTACCTCGCTCGGTAAGCGTCGAAGTCATAGTCGAGCAGGATCGGGATCTCGCCCGAGAGCACGCGCGCGTAGGCGGTCTGCTTCGGCACGACAGGCTCGTTCGCCTTGAGCCTCGTGAACCAGTCGAAGGCGGGCTGGAAGTTGTCGAGCGAGCCGCCGAGCGCGAGATTCACAGCCACGGCGCCCGCATAGCCCACGAAGGCGCTCGACGGATCGAGGTAGCCGATCATGCCCTTGTACTCGGGCTTGAGCAGATCGGCCCACGAGCGCGGCACCGGCTTGCCCTCGAGCGCGTCCTTGTTCACGAAGAAGCCGAGCGTGCCCGAATGGATCGCGAACCAGTAGCCTTGCGGGTCCTTGAGGTCGGCGGGAATGTCGTTCCAGTGCGCGGGCTTGTACGGCGCGATTACGCCCTTGTCCTTCGCCTGGAACGCCGACGAAACACCGAGGTACACGACGTCGGCGACCGGGCTTTTCTGCTCGGCCATCAGTTGCGCGATGGACTGGCCGGAGTTCTTGTTGTCGAACGGTACGCGAATGCCGGTTTCCTTCTGGATGGCCTGGATCTGGCTTGCCCAGTCGGCCCATTCGGGCGGGCAGTTGTAGCAGATCGCGGTTTGCTCGGCTTGTGCGGCGAGCGGTGCGCCGATACCGGCCGCGAACGCCGCGGCGCTCGCCGCGAGCGGCAGGGCGCGGGCGAGGCGTTTCATGCGCCGCAACGGCGCGGCGAGCGTGCGCAAGGCGGCGCGCACGGGCACAGGTGAGAGCGGGCCGGCGAAGGCGAGTCGGCGGGTCACGGCGGGTCTCCAGGTCGGTTGGGAAATCGTTCTGATTGATCGAGGGCCGCGTGCGCGGCTCGGATCGTTTGGCGGCTTCAGTTGTGCGAGCGGGTCACGAAAGTGCGTCCCCGAGTTCGAGGTTGCGACCGGTCGGGCTTCCCGGCGCGCCGTGGACGCCATGCCGATGCGCGCCGAGCGGGGCGTGCGCGATGGCCGCGATGGTCCCCGCCGTGCGCAGCGTGTGCGCCAGCGTGGTCGCGAGCGGGCCTGCGTAGTGGCCTCCGATGCGCGCCATCAGACATTGCCACGCTTCGCGGCCGATCTCGCGATTCGGCGTGCCGATGCTCGCGAGCGGCGGCGCGAGCAGTTCGCCCATTGCGAGCCCGTCGAAGCCGAGAATCGACATGTCGTGCGGAACGCGCAGGCGGGCGCGGCGCAGGCCGCGCATCACGACCATGGCGAGCAGGTCGTTGCTGCAGAAAAGCGCCGTGGGGCGAGCAGGCCCGGTCGTCAAATGCGCGAGCACCGAGGGCGCGAGCTCATCGGCGTTGAAATCGATTTCGAGCGCCGGCGCGGGCGCGAGGCCGGCCTGCTGCATCGCGAACGCATAGCCCGCGTGGCGCTGACGCGCCCGGTCGGACGCGGCCAGCGTGCCCGCGAGCATGAGAATGCGGCGATGGCCGTGCGCGATCAGCATGCGTACGCCGTCGCAAGCGGCCCGGTGGTTGTCCACCGATACCGAAGGGCGGCGCTTCGTGTCGTTGTGCATCAGCACGTAGAGCGGGCCGTCCGCGTCGAGTTCGTCGAGAAGCGGGTGGGTGTCCGCGTCGGCGACGGTCAGGATCAAGCCCTCCACGCGTTGCGCGCGCAACGTTTCGATCGCGTGGCGCTCGCGGTTGGCATCGTATTGCGTGGTCATCAGCATGAGGCGAAAGCCCTGTGCGGCGGCGAGATCGTCGATGCCCTGCAGGCACTCCGCGAATACCGGATTGGCGAGCGTGGGCAGCACCACGCCGATCAGGCGCGTGCGCTCGCCGCGCAACTGGCGGCCGAGCGGGTTCGGCCGGAACTTCAGCGCGTCGATTGCCTCGCGCACCCGCGCGAGCGTGACGGGGTTGACGGTATGAGGTGCGTTGATCGCGCGCGAGACCGTGGCAATCGAGAATCCGGCGTGTGCGGCGACATCCTTGATGGTTGGCGTCATGCGAGCGGCCCCGAAGTCGTTGTAAACGTTTTCGATGGGCCAATTATGGAAAGCGCGTATGACCGGCAGATGACGCGCGCGAGGGCAAGACGCCGCGCCGCGATAGCGGTGGATCCGCGGGGAGGCCCTTTGGGGCGCGTGCCGCGCAATGGTAGAATCGCGTCCGCCCTGCCGGGGTGATGAAATTGGTAAACATAGCGGACTTAAACAGCGATTGAGTGCCCGACCGGAAACGGCCGGTGCAGAACCCCTCAAATTCGGCGAATCCCCTGGGTCATCGGCGCATTGCGCGCGAGGCGCCGAGGCAACGCCGAGCCAAGCCGGTTGTCGCACAAAGCGGCGGTCCGGAAGGTGTAGAGACTAGACGGGGGGCGCCTAAGGCGGCGCGGCGTGCAAACGCGGCGTGCAGCGACGGCGAAGGCATAGTCCAGCGCACGAACGCGCGTTCATTGATGGGCGCGTGGCGTCGAAAGACGTGGTGTGACGAAAATCCGCCGCCTGACGGCTTGCCGGTTCGAGTCCGGTCCCCGGCACCAGATGTTGTTCCTGCGAATCGCGCTGGAATCCCGAAACGAAAACCCGCGATAGCGCAGCGCTTCGCGGGTTTTTTCATTGCACGGCGGAGTCGGCGCAAACGCACCCTGGGGTCACGGCTACGACGAAGAGAGAAAACGGATAAACCGGCAAGGCATGCCGGATAAACCAGGCGCGGCCGTATGAATGGCGGCCTGATGCGTCATTCGAGCGCCACGCCGAAACAGGGCGCTTGCGCACTCAACGATGGCCGATCTTCCCGGTGTGGGGATTGATCAATCGCGCGAATCCGAACAAGGCCACGATGCCGAAGGGGCAGGCGATGAAAAATGCGGTCAACATAAATCGACCCTAAACGTAACAAAATGTATCGTCAGTTTAACCTGAGGATGCGATTTGGGTATCAGGGTGAACGACAACAAACTCTTGCGCTATCGCAGGCAAATTGATGAGGACTGGCGGGAGGAGGGCGGAAACGCCCGTCTGGCGGGGATGGCTCGGGAGATGACGGCGAACTACGTCAGATGCAGTCGAATATTACCTCTACGCTCTGCGAGGTCACGCCGCGCAGCCCCTCGCTATGGATTTCGACGGTGTGCATCTGCTTCTTCTGTTTTTCGCAGTAGTCTTCGGCCTCGTTGAGGCCTGCGGTGCGTACGCGGTTCCACGAAACGAGATCCCAGCGCGCGCGGCTCGTGACCATGAGATGGCCGTCCTGTCTCGAATTGACGGCAGTCACTGAGGTGCACGCCGTCAGCATGCCGACTCCAAACAACAGGACATACCCTTTCATAGATTCTCCGTGGTCCGCGAGCATTCTCGCCGCCAACCCCGGGCATTGGCAACCCAAAAGAAAGGTAGGCCGGCGCGCGTCGGCGCGGCGCCAGGCTTGCAAGAGGAGAGATCCCGCCGTGCCGCGTGGCACGGTCAGGTTCCGTTGACCAGACCGCACGCGCTCCGGCTCGACGCCAGCGCTCTGCGTCGAGGAGCGGTTATGGCGCAATGCGGTCGGTGCCCCGCCGGTACACGCGCCGCGCGCGTTCCGCCGGGTTTCTGCTCGCGGCTCGCCTCAGTCGTGGGCGATGAGGTCGCCGACCTGGCCTTGGCCGGAAACGAGGCAGGAAGAGAGGAAGTTTTCGCCCTGGCTGCGCGCGCCGCGCTCGCCGAATCCGCGCACGAGCGCCTCGGCTTTCACGAGTTCCGAGCCTTGAGCACAGGTGAGCGAACCGGCCTCGTGAGCCTGCACGCGTATCACGGCGCGGTTCGCGAGGAGGAGTGCGAGGACGATGACGACGCCAACATTGAATGCTTGTCTCATGATTTCGTCTCCTTGTGCATTGAGACTATCTCAGTCGTTCGGCGTCCGAATCCAGGAGTTTCCCGGCGATGCACTGCAGCACATGTGGCGTGCAAAAACCCGCTTCCATGCGGACTGCGTAATGCTTCGGCATCCCTGGCGTAGCTCCTGCGCGCCGCTGCGCCTTGATCGACGCGGCACGGCGGAAAAGCGCTCGCGTGGAAGCGAAAACGCTGCATCGCAACAATGCCGCGCCGCGTCAGATTGGACGTCAGCGAACGAATGTAGTCCTGTTGCGCGGCGAAGAGGAGGTGGCACATCGACACGGTGCGTTTTTGCACAACGGGCCTCAGCAAACACGCAATGCGGCACTGTTTTCCTGCGGGACGGGAAGCGCGCCACTATGCCGGCCGGGTTTCGCGTGCGGGCAGCGCGCCTTGAAAAGCGCGGGTGCTTCCTGCAAGATCGATGCCCCATCCCTTTTTTCTGTGCGAGGTGAACCCATGCAGCTGATCGGCATGATGGACTCTCCCTATGTGCGTCGCGTCGCGATTTCACTGCACGTACTCGGGCTGCCGTTCGAGCACCGCAGTATCTCGGTATTTCGCCAGTACGACGAATTTGCCCGGATCAATCCGGTGGTGAAGGCGCCCACGTTCATCGACGACGACGGCACCCAGCTGATCGACTCGACGCTCATCCTCGACTATCTGGATCGCAAGGTGCCGGCCGCGCGCCGGCTCATGCCGGAGGAAACCCAGGAGCGCACATTCGCGCTGCGCGTGAACGGTTTTTCGCTCGCGGCCATGGAAAAGACGGTGCAGCAGGTCTATGAGCGGGAACTGCGTCCCGTCGAGCGGCAGCATGAACCGTGGTTCGAGCGCGTGAACGTCCAGATGCATGCGGCGTGGGCGGTGCTCGACCAACTCGTGGCGGGCCGCGACGGGTGGCTTTGCGCGGGCCGTATCACCCAGGCCGATATCACGGCGGCCGTCGCCTGGCGTTTTACCCAGCACATCCTGCCCGGTTCGGCGAATCCTGCTCGGTATCCGGCAATCGCCGCGCTTTCCGCTCGCGCCGAGACGCTGCCGGCGTTCGTTGCCACGCCCCTCGTCTGAATTCTGTCGGCCTGCCGGAGCCGCGGGTGGGCTGGATGCACCCGGCTCAGTGCCCGTAATGGGCAGCTATGGCCGCGATTGTCCGGATTGTTTGCGATTTTCGACAAGTGACTTCGCGGACGGCCCATTTATCTGCGCACGCTGCATTCCTAGAATGACAACCATCGAATGACCCTGCGTCAGGAGGACGCGGGGCATGCAGCGGGAGCGGTCATGAAATCCTTTATCGAACGACAGTTGTTTCAGCCAGCGCTAGTCCTGCCAATGGTGGACTTGATGCAGCTGATGGTGTCGCTCGACTTCAACATGGGGCAAATCGGGCTGATGGTGGCTACGCGCGGCGCGCGCGCCGCGTATCAGCGTTCGCGCGAACTCTGGAACGGGGGGCATGGCGAATCCGCGCCGGCCGATTGCGTGCACTGATTTCGCGCGCGCGACGCGGCGTGCGCCGGCTCGCGCCGATTTCCTTCCGATTAACGACCCATTTCCCGTTACGCCTTCATCGGGCGCCTGTTGCAAGCCCGCAGGGCGCTCGCCGGTCCCCCTGACGCGCAGCGGCTTTCGCCCGTTTGCCGTTGTGACGTCACCCTGTGAGCCGCCTCGACGTGCGAGGCGGCTCTTTTTTTCTGTGGGTCGTATTCGCACTCCTGCGCAATGCGCGTCAGAGCCGGCGGCGTGCGGCCGACGCCTGTCACTCGTCGCGCGTAAGATGGCGCGAGCGGCGTTTTGCGTCTTTCGCGGTTTATTTACCGACCCAACCCGACCCAACCCAACCCAACCCAACCCGACCCGACTCGACGCGCGGCAACGGCAAAGGAGAGCGGCATGGCACAACGGTTCGATGCGATCGTGATCGGCACGGGGCAGAGCGGGCCGCCGCTCGCGGTGCGGCTCGGGAAGAGCGGGCGCAGGACGGCGGTGATCGAACGGGCGTCGTTCGGCGGAACCTGCGTGAATGTAGGCTGCACACCGACGAAGGCCTATGTCGCCTGCGCACGCGCGGCGCACGTCGCGCGGCACGCGGCCGACTTCGGCGTGCGTATCGGGGACGGCGCGCAGCCGGGCGACGTGCGTGTCGATCTCGCGTTCGTGAAGGCGCGCAAGGAGCGCATCATCGGGGCGTCGCGGGACGGTGTCGAGCGCTGGCTGCGCGGCGCGCCCAACGTCACGGTCTTCCAGGGGCACGCACGCTTCACGGGCGCGCACGCGGTGCGCGTGAGCGCAAAGGATGGTGCGCAACTCGACCTCGAAGCGCCTGAAATCTTCATCAACACGGGCACGCGCGCGCAGATTCCCGCGATTCCCGGGCTCGAAACGATCCGCTACGAAACCAACTCGACGCTGCTCTCGCTCGAACAACTGCCCGAGCATCTGGCGATATGCGGCGGCAGCTACGTGGCGCTCGAATTCGCGCAGATGTTTCGCCGTTTCGGCTGCCGCGTGACGGTGCTCGTTCGCGGCGAGCGCGTGCTCGCGCGCGAGGACGACGACGTTTCAGGCGCCGTGCGGGACGTGCTTGCGCGCGAAGGCGTCGAATTTCGCTTCGGCGCGCAGCCGCGCGGCGTGGCGCCGCTCGAAGGCAAAGCGGGCGTGCGCGTGACGCTCGATACCGGTGTGCTCGACGCGTCGCATCTGCTCTTCGCGACGGGACGCTTGCCGAACACCGACGACCTGGGTCTCGAAACCGCGGGCGTCGAATGCGACGCGCACGGGCTCATCGCCGTGGACGGTCAACTGCGCACGCGCGTGGAGGGCATCTGGGCGCTCGGCGACGTGAATGGCCGCGGCGCGTTCACGCACACTTCGTATGACGATTTCCAGATCGTCGCGGCGAATCTGCTCGACGGTGGCGAGCGCAGCGCCGACGCGCGCATTCCCGCCTACGCCGTATTCGTCGATCCGCCGTTCGCGCGGGTTGGTGTTGGCGAGCGCCAGGTGCGCGAGCGCGGCACGCCCGCGCTGATCGCGAAGATGCCGATGTCGCGCGTGGGCCGCGCGCGCGAGCGCGGCGAGACCGACGGCTTCATGAAGGCGATCGTGGACGCGCGAACGCTGCGCATTCTCGGCGCGGCGATATTCGGCATCGAGGGCGACGAGGCGATCCACACGTTCATCGACACGATGACGGCCGGCGCGCCCTACACGACGCTGCAATACGCGATGCACGTGCACCCGACCGTGAGCGAACTGGTGCCGACGTTGCTCGACGGCCTGAAGCCGCTCGCGTGAGCGCTTGCGAATGAACGAACCGACAGTCGCCGCGTTCGGCAATCTTTTCGCAGGCATCGTTCGCGAGGCGAATGAAGAGCGTTTCGATGCGCTCGTCGCACGCGGCGAGGTGTTGATCGAGCGCATTGTCTCGACAGGGCAGGCGAGCCCGCCCGGCTTTTGGTACGACGACGCGCGCGAGGAATGGATCGTGCTGCTCGCCGGCGCGGCGACGCTGGCGTTCGAGAACGCGGGCGAGCCGCCGCGCCGCCTGCTGCCTGGCGATTACGTGCATATTCCGCCGCACTGCCGCCATCGCGTGGCATGGACCGATCCGGCCGTGCCGAGCGTATGGCTCGCAGTGTATTTCGGCGGCGCGAAAGAGACGGGCGACCGCGCAGCATGAGCGCGGCGATAATCGCCCGTGCTCAACCCACAGGAACCGCCATGTCCGCGAAACACCTGCTGCGCGTCGCGCTGGTTTCCGATACGCACAATCTGCTGCGTCCCGAGCTTCTCGCCTTCGTCGAGGGGGCCGACGCCATCGTGCACGCGGGCGATATCTGCGACCAGACCGTGCTCGACGCGCTAGCGGCCGTCGCGCCGCTCACGGCCGTACGCGGCAATAACGATCGCGGCGAGTGGGCGCAGAAGTTGCCGCTGCAGACGACGGTCGCGCTGGGCGGCGTGCGGCTCGCCGTGGTTCACGAACTGCCCGGCCTGCGCGGCGACCTTGCGGCCGAGGGTGTCGCCGTCGTCGTGAGCGGCCACTCGCACAAGCCCGCGCTCGAAACGCGCGATGGCGTGGTCTACGTGAATCCCGGCAGCGCTGGGCCACGGCGTTTCAAGCTGCCTGTCTCGGCGGCGATGCTGACGATCGGAAAGGACGGCGCGCTGCATGTCGAGCACGTCAGCCTGATCGAGTGACACCGCGCGCGCAAGAAAAAAAGGCCAGCGCGAAGCTGGCCTTTCGAGATTTTGCGAGCGGCGAATCCGTTGTTGCTGCGCCGGATCAGGCGCGCGCCGCGTTCGCGACGGCGTACTCCTCATCGAGTTCGCGCGCGAGACGCACGCCGCGCAGCACCGCATGCGCCTCCGCCCTGGTGCCGACGCTCGGGGCGGAGCCCGGTAGCGGACGGCGCGCCGTTTCATGGAGCGCCAGCACCGAAACGATGCCGATCACGGCCGCGCCCATCAGGTAGTACGCCGGCATCATCAGGTTCTGCGTATGCTCGACGAGCCATGCCGCCACGAGCGGCGTCGTGCCGCCGAACAGCGACACCGACACGTTAAAGCCGATGGCGAGCGCGCCGTAGCGGATCGCGGTCGGGAACAGCGCCGGCAGCGCCGAGGGCATCACGCCCGTGAAGCACGAAAGCAGCACGCCAAGAATCAGGAGACCGAAGAACACGGGCACGAGCGCACCGGTCTGGATCAGCGTGAGCGAGGGGATCGACAGCAGGATCAGGCCCACGCAGCCCGCGAGCATCACCGGCTTGCGGCCGATGGCATCGGAGAGGCGGCCGAACGCGAGCGTCATCGGCATCATGAGCACCATCACGATTAGCACGAGGAAGAGGCCGTGCGTCTCGTTGAAGTGCAGCGTCGCCGAAAGATAGCTCGGCAGGTAGGAGAGCGCCATGTAGTCGGTCACGTTGAAGATCAGCACGAGACCCACGCACAGCAGGAAGGGGCGCAGATGTTGCGTAAGCAACGAGTTCAGCGTGAGCTTCGGGCGTGCATGCTCTTCGGCTTCGCGCAGTTCGGCTTCGCGCTTGAACGCGGGCGTTTCCTCGAGCTTCATGCGGATATACAGCCCAACGAGGCCGAGCGGACCCGCGATCATGAACGGCACGCGCCAGCCCCAGTCGAGCAGTTGCTCGTGCGAGAGCACGGCGGTCAGCACGGCGACGGTGCCTGCGCCGAACACATAGCCGATGAGCGTGCCGAACTCGAGGAAACTGCCCATGAAGCCGCGCCGCTTGTCGGTGGCGAATTCGGCGATGAAAGTCGCCGCGCCGCCGTACTCGCCGCCCGTCGAGAAGCCTTGCACGAGGCGCGCCACGAGCAGCAGCACGGGCGCGGCGATGCCGATGGACTTGTACGACGGGATGAGGCCGATCGCGAAGGTGCCGCAAGCCATCAAGATCATGGTCATCGCGAGCACGCGCTGACGGCCGATGCGGTCGCCGAGCGGCCCGAACACCATGCCGCCGACCGGTCGCACGAGGAACGCGGCCGCGAACGTGCCGAACGTGGCGATGAGCTGCGCCGAAGGGCTGCTCGACGGGAAGAATACCTGGCCGAGTGTGACCGCGATGTAGCTGTACACGCCGAAGTCGAACCATTCCATGGCGTTGCCGAGCGCCATGGCGCCGACGGCGCGCTTGAGGAGGCTGTTGTCGACGATCGTGATGTCGTCGAGGGTGAGATCGGCGCCGGGCGCCGATGTGCCGGAAGTGGAAGCGGTCAAGGTCTGCATCTCCAATGACTGCGACGAGCCCGCTTGGGCTCGCCACGGTTGCCGGAGAGTACCGTTTCGCGATAGCGGCCACATTTCGTGCGCGGCGCGGCGCGTCGCGGGCGGGCGGCCGACGGTGCATCGCACGAGGCGAGCGGCGCACGAAAGCAGAGCCGGTATGTCGCGAAACGACACTCGGACAAATTGTGTTTAACGTTGCGCCTGCGTGGCCGTGGATGGGGGGCAGGACACATGAGGACGCCGGGCCGGCACGTGTGTGCCCGGTGAGGCGCCGCTGAAACGAAAAAGAAGCCCGCGTGGCGGAGCGTTCCTTTTGTCATATGCGCATTCGGTAGAGGGCGTTTCGGGTACCGCGCTGAACGCCGTCGAATGCAATTGATGGCTAATGCCTGTTGAACGAGGCGACATGATAGCACGATGGCTGAAGATCGCGCAAACAGCCGTATCTACGGGGATTCGGGGAGCGGGCTGGAAGCCCCGTGCGGCGGGAGATAGAGGCGATTCGATGGAACCGTTTCCGCGCGCGGGATTGCGTACGAAAGGCAAAAAAAACCGCGCCCTCGGGCGCGGTTTTTTGCGAAGGTTTTTGCCGCGTCGATGGCGGCCGGGAACAGGTCCCGTGTGCAGCGGCAAGCGTCAGCCTTCGGTTGGCGGCACGTAGCCGGCGGCCTGGTCGGCGCCTTCGCCGAAGAAGTATTTCTCCGTTTGCTTCATCAGGTACTGGCGCGCGCGCGGATCCGCCATGTTCAGACGGTTTTCGTTGATGAGCATGGTCTGCTGCTTGAGCCACTGCTGCCACGCTTCCTTCGAGACGTTTTCGTAGATGCGCTTGCCGAGTTCGCCCGGCAGCGGCGGAAAGTCGAGTCCCTCGGCTTCCTTGCCGAGCTTCGCGCATTGGATCATACGGGCCATGCTGTGCTTCTCCTGTAGTCGTATGTGGGGGGCGTGGCGCCTCATCCGCGGATGGGGACGCTCAAAGCTGTTTCATCAGCACGAGCGACTTGCGCTGCCAGTTATAGAGGCGGCGGCGGTCTTCGGGCAGGTCGTCCACCGTCGCCTTGACGAAGCCGCGCTTCAGGAACCAATGCTCGGTGCGCGTGGTAAGCACGAAGATGCGCGTGAGGCCACGCGCGCGCGCGCGCTGCTCGACGCGGCGCAAGAGGCGCTCCCCGTCGCCGGAACCCTGTGCTTCGGGCGACACCGTGAGGCACGCCATTTCGCCGATACGCTCCTGCGGGTACGCATAGAGCGCGGCGCAGCCGAACAGCACGCCGTCGTGCTCGATCACCGAGAAGTGGTCGATGTCGCGCTCGATCTGGTGGCGCCCGCGCCGCACGAGCGTGCCGTCCGTTTCGAGCGGTTCGATCAGCGTGAGTATGCCGCCGACGTCGTCGGGCGTCGCTTCGCGCAGGCTCTCCAGGTTCTCGTACGAGATCATGGTGCCGACGCCGTCGTGCAGGAACAGTTCGAGCAGCACGCTGCCGTCGAGCGCGTAGGGGATGATGTGCGCGCGCCCCACGCCGCCGCGGCAGGCGCGAATGGAGTGCTTCAGATAGAAGCCCGCGTCGCCGAGCAGGGTGCCGGTTTCCTGCAGCTTATAGGCGTCGTCGAGGGACATTTCGCGGATCAGTTCGCCTTCCTCGTCGATCAGGCCCTGCGTTTCCGTGAGGAAAATGATCTTGTCGGCGCGCAGCGCGATGGCCGCCGCCGAGGCCACGTCTTCCATCGACAAATTGAACGCCTCGCCCGTGGGCGAGAAGCCGAGCGGCGAGAGCAGCACGAGCTTGCGGCTCGCGAGCGAGTGGCGGATCGAGTCGGCGTCGATCTTGCGCACGACGCCCGTATGCTGGAAGTCGACGCCGTCGAGAATGCCGACCGGACGCGCGGTCACGAAGTTGCCCGATACCACGCTGATGTGCGCGTGGGCCATGGGTGTGTTCGGCAAACCCTGGCTGATCGCGGCTTCGATGTCGAGGCGCACTTCGCCGGCGGCTTCCTTCGCCGATTCGAGTGCGCGCGCATTCGTGATGCGCATGCCGTGCGAAAACTCGGACTCGACGCCATGCAGGCTCATCTGCTCTTCGACCTGCGGACGCGAACCGTGCACTAGCACGATCTGGATGCCCATGGCCTGCAGCAGCGCGATGTCGGCGACGAGCGCGTTAAGCAGGTTCTGGTGCACGACCTCGCCGCCGAAACCGACGACGAAGGTCTTGCCCTGGAACGCGTGGATGTAGGGCGCGACCGATCGCATCCAGTCGACGAACTGCGCGTGCTGCGCCATGAGCTGCGAGGCGGAATCCGCAGCGGCGGCGGAGGCCGGCGCGCTGGCGGTGGCGGGGACGAGGTCGGTTTGGGAATTCATGCCCGGGATTATAATGCGCCCCCATGTCGAATGTACCCAAAAGACCTGCCTCGGCGCAGGGCGGCAACACCCCCGAAGGGAAAGACGCGGCGCACGGCGGCGCGCAGGAAAAACGTGCGTCGCAGAAGTATGGCGACGGTCAGAAGCCGGCGTCGGCGGACCGGCTTGCCGCGCTCGTGGGGGCGGGGGCGCTGGGCGGTGCGCGCGTGCAGGACAAGCGCGGCGCCCAGGCGAAAGCCGGAACGCCCAACCCGGCCGCGACGCAATCCGCGCAAGGCGAGGCGCGCGGCGGCGAGGTTTCCGTCGAACGCGCGGCGCAGCCGCGCAAAGGCGCGGCGCCGCCGTCCACGCGCGCGGACAGCGCAGACGATATGCGCCGCGAAGCGCCGCGCATCGAATCGACGACGCGCCGCGCGCCGCGCGAACCGGATCGCGACGCGCGCGGTGCGCGTCCGGCGCCGGACAGCGCGCAACGCCCGCAGCGCAACGAGCCGCGCGCGCAACGACACGCTGCGCACGACGCCACCAACGAGCAGAAGCCGCCGCGCCCGGCAGAACGTCCGCCGCATCGCGCACAGCAGGAGCCATTGCAGCGCGAGGGTACGCCGCCCCCTGCGCGCAGCGAACGGAACGCCGACCTCGCCGCGCCCACGCAAGGCGAACGCAAGCCGCGCAGCGAACGGCCTGCGCGCGCGAAGGCCGAGCCGAACGCGGTCCCGCCCATCGCGTTCCCCGAAGCGCTGCCGGTCTCGGGCCGCCGCGAGGAGATCGCGCGCGCGATCGCCGAAAACCAGGTCGTGATCGTGAGCGGCGAGACCGGCTCGGGCAAGACCACGCAGTTGCCGAAGATCGCGCTCGCGCTCGGGCGCGGCCTCGGCGCGGGCGGCACGGGCCTGATCGGCCACACGCAGCCGCGCCGGATCGCGGCGTCGGCCACGGCGCGGCGCATCGCCGACGAACTCAATACGCCGTTCGGCGAAGTGGTCGGCTACAAGGTGCGCTTCACCGACAACCTCTCGCCGGGCGCGTCGGTCAAGCTGATGACCGACGGCATCCTGCTCGCCGAAACGCAGACCGATCCGCTGCTGAAGGCCTACGACACGATCATCATCGACGAGGCGCACGAGCGCAGTCTCAACATCGACTTCCTGCTCGGCTACCTGAAGGAGATCCTGCCGCGCCGGCCGGACCTCAAGCTGATCGTGACCTCGGCGACCATCGACGCTGACCGCTTCGCGCGCCACTTCGGCAGCGACGAGAAGCCCGCGCCCGTGATCGAGGTGAGCGGGCGGCTTTATCCCGTCGAGGTGCGCTATCGCCCGGTGCAGGAGGACAGCCCGGCGGTGAAGAACGCGCAGGGCACGACGGGCCGCGAAAAGGGCGCGAAGTCGCAGCGCGAATCGGGCCGGGACCGGGACCGCGACCTGATGGAGGCGATCGTCGATGCCGTGGACGAACTCTGCCGCGAAGGCAGCGGCGACGTGCTCGTGTTCCTGCCCGGCGAGCGCGAGATTCGCGACGCCGCCGAGGCGCTGCGCAAGCACCATCCGCCGCACACCGAAATCCTGCCGCTTTTCGCGCGTCTTTCCGCGCAGGAGCAGGAGCGCGTGTTCAGGCCGTCGAACGCGCGCCGCATCGTGCTCGCGACCAACGTCGCCGAAACCTCGCTCACGGTGCCCGGCATTCGCTACGTGGTGGACACGGGTCTCGCGCGCGTGAAACGCTATTCGTACCGCAACAAGGTTGAGCAACTGCAGATCGAATCGATTGCACAGGCGGCCGCGAACCAGCGCGCAGGCCGCTGCGGACGCGTCGCGGACGGCATCTGCATCCGTCTCTATGAAGAGCAGGATTTCCTGTCGCGCCCAAAATTTTCCGATCCGGAAATTTTGCGTTCGTCGCTCGCGGCGGTCATCCTGCGCATGAAGTCGCTGCACCTCACGGCGATCGAGACGTTCCCGTTCATCGAGCCGCCGCCGGGCCGCGCGATCGCGGACGGTTATCAACTGCTCAACGAACTCGGTGCCGTCGACGACGACAACGCGCTCACGCCGCTCGGCCGCGAGCTGGCACGCCTGCCGCTCGATCCGCGCGTGGGCCGCATGATTCTCGGCGCGCGCGACGAGCAGGCGCTGCGCGAAGTGCTCGTCATCGCGAGCGCGCTCTCGGTGCAGGACCCGCGCGACCGGCCGATCGAGGCGCAGGAGCAGGCCGACCAGGCGCATCGCCGTTTCGCCGACGAGCGTTCGGAATTCCTCCAGTGGCTCAAGATCTGGGCGTGGTTCGAGGACGCCGTCGCGCACAAGAAGTCGAACCGGCAACTGGTGGACGCGTGCCGCGCGAATTTCCTCTCGCACCTGCGGCTGCGCGAATGGCGCGACGTCCACTCGCAACTGCTGACCGTGGTGCGCGAGCACGGCTGGCGCATCAACGAAGCGGACGCGACTTACGAGCAGATCCATCACGCGCTGCTCACGGGTCTGCTCGGCAACATCGGCCTGAAAGCCGACGACGAACCGCATTATCTCGGCGCGCGCGGCATCAAGTTCCATCTGTGGCCGGGTTCGGCGCTCGTGAAGAAGGCGGGGCGCTGGGTCGTGGCCGCCGAACTCGTCGAGACGAGCCGCCTCTACGCGCGCTGCATCGCGAAGATCGAGCCCGAGTGGCTCGAAAAGGTCGGCGCGCATCTGCTGAAGAAGTCGCTTTCCGAGCCGCATTGGGAAAAACGCGCGGCGCAGGTCAGCGCGTTCGAGCGCGGCGTGCTCTATGGCCTGCCCGTGTATCAACGCCGGCGCGTGGCGTTCGGCAGGCAGGACCCGGCGCGCGCGCGCGAACTGTTCATCCGCGGCGCGCTCGTCGAAGGCGAGTTCGACACGAAGCTCGCGTTCTTCGCGCATAACCGCAAGCTGCTCGCCGACATCGAGCAGCTCGAGCACAAGTCGCGCCGCCAGGACGTGCTCGTCGACGACGAACTGATCTTCGGCTTCTACGATCAGGCGATTCCCGAGGGCATCTATTCGGGCGCGTCATTCGAGCGCTGGTATCGCGACGAGGTGAAAAAGAGCGGCCGGCCCGAGGACAAGCTGCGTCTGCTTTACCTCTCGCGCGACGACTTGATGCGCCACGAGGCGGCGGGCGTGACGACCGACCTGTTTCCGAAGCGCATGACGATGTCGGGCGTGGCGATGGCGCTCACGTATCACTTCGAGCCCGGTTCGCCGCGCGACGGCGTGACGCTCGCGGTGCCGCTCTACGCGCTCAACCAGGTCGATGCGCGGCGCGGCGAATGGCTCGTGCCGGGGATGCTCAAGGAGAAGGCGCAACTGCTGCTGAAGTCGCTGCCGCAGAAGCTGCGCCGCCATTGCGTGCCGCTGCCCGAGTACGCGGCCGGTTTCGCGGAGCGTGCGGGCGGCGAGCGCTTCGGCGCGGGCGGGCTGCTGGAGGCGTTGATCGCCGACGTGCGCGAGCAGAAGCAGATCGCGCTGAAGTCGGCGGACTTCAAGCTCGAAACGCTGCCCGCGCATCTGTTCATGAACTTCAAGGTCGTCGACGAGCACGGACGGCAGCTCGCGATGGGCCGCAACCTCGCGCAATTGCGCGCGGAACTCGGCGCGCAGGCGCAGCAGCAGTTCCAGAAGCTCGCGAGCGCGACGGCGCTGGCCGCTCTGGAAACGCACGCGCAGGGCGGTCAAAGTGCTTCGACGCCTGCGCAGCCCGTGCGCGAAGCGGGCGGCAGCAACACGCCGCGAAAGGGCAATGCGCCCCAGGTGCCGCACACGGCGCCCGCGGCGGGCGAAACGATGCCTGCCACGGCGCTGTACGAAAACCTCACGACCTGGAATTTCGGCAAGCTCCCGGAACTGCTCGAAATCCGCCGCGGCGGGCAGACGTTGTTCGGTTATCCGGCGCTCGTCGATCGCGGCACGCATTGCGACGTCGAAGTGTTCGACTCGCCGGAGGAGGCCGCGCGTATTCATCGTGCGGGATTGCGGCGTCTGTTCGCGCTGCAGTTGCGCGAGCCGATCCGCTACCTGGAGAGGAATCTGCCGGGGCTGCGCGAAATGGCGATGCAGTTCATGGCGCGCGCCACGCAGGAAGAACTGCGCGACCAGCTGGTCGAACTCGCGCTCGACCGCGCCTGTCTGCAAGACCCGCTGCCCGACGACGACGCGAGCTTCCACGCGCGCAAGGACGAAGGCCGCGGCCGCCTTTCGCTGCTCGCCCAGGAAATCGCGCGGCTGGTGGGCCAGATTCTCGCCGAATACGCCTCGCTGACGAAAAAGCTCGTGCAGGCCAAGGCCTTCGGCGCGCCGGCGGCGGACATGCAGGCGCAGGTCGACGCGCTCATCAGCAAGCGCTTCATTCTGGAGACGCCGTATGCGCAGCTCGTGCATTTCCCGCGCTACCTGAAGGGCGTCGCGCTGCGCATCGACAAGCTGCGCGCCGACCCGGCACGCGACGCGCGTCAGGCCGCCGAATTCCAGCCGCTCGCGCAGCAGTATCAGCGTGCGCTTTCGCAGCGCGGCGGCGTGTTCGATCCGCGTCTTTCGGAGTTCCGCTGGCTGCTCGAAGAGTTGCGCATCTCGCTTTTCGCGCAGGAACTGCGCACGCCGATGCCGGTTTCGGTGAAACGCCTTTACAAGGTTTGGGAATCGATGCAGCGATAGACCGTCCCGGGCGCTTTACGGGCCATAACAATTCTTCGAAAAAAAGGGGCGCTTAATCGCGCCCCTTCATATTTCAAGGGGCCTACGTCAACCTTGCGCACAGGTAGACGTTCTACAATCACGAATCTGCCCGGGAACGATTCTTCATGCCGAACCACAACACTCTTAACCGCGTCGCCGTCAAGGTCGCCGCCGTTGCACTCGCGTGCGCCGCCTTTGCCTGCGCGACCGCTCGCGCGAACGACATCATCGTCCTCAATTCGGGCGAAGCCACGCTGAGCCTCATCGACGACAAGACACACGAAGTCGTCGGCACCGTGCCCACGGGCAAGGAGCCGCACCACCTCTTTCCGACGCCCGACAACAGCTCGCTGATCGTCGCCAACTCGGTGTCGAACAACCTGCTGTTCGTCGACCCGAAAACGGGCAAGCCGCAGCGCTGGGTCGAGAATGTGGAAGACCCGTATCAGCTCGGCTTCTCGCCTGATCGCAAGTGGTTCGTCACAACGGGCCTGCGGCTCGACCGCCTCGACATTTACCAGTACGGCGGCGGCAGCAACATCACGCTCGCGAAGCGCCTGCCGCTCTCGGCCATGCCGAGCCACCTCGCGTTCACCAACGACAGCCGCACCGTGTTCGTTTCGCTGCAGGTGTCGGGCGAGATTGCGGCAGTCGATTTGCCCACCCAGAAGGTGCTCTGGAAAATGAAGGTCGGTCCCGCGCCGGCGGGCCTGTGGCTCACGCCCGGCGACAAGTACCTGCTCGTCGGCATGACCGGCGCCGATTACGTCGCGGTGGTGGACTGGCGCAACCAGAAGGTCGTCAAGACGATCCAGGTGGGCAAGGCCGCGCACAACTTCCGCTCGCTCGTGGACGGCCGTCACGTGCTGGTGTCGAGCCGCGTGTCGAACGTCATCAGCATCATCGACGAAGAAACGCTTGAAAAGACCGGCGAGATCAGCGGCCTGATGCCAGGACCCGACGACATGGAACTCACCGCCGACAAGCGCTACCTGTGGGTGACGTTCCGTTTCGCGAAGCACATCGGTTTGATCGACATGCAGACGAAGAAGCTCATCAAGACGATTGCCGTGGGCCGCTCGCCGCATGGCATCTACTTCTACGACCGCGCGCCCGTCACGGCGCCGAACGGGGCTTAAGGGCCTTCGCGCGATGGGAGCGTCTGTCCTGGCATTCGTCGCGCAAGCAGGCCACGCAGTGGTCTCGGGTGCCGACGACCTCGTGTCGTGGCTGCAGACGCTCCTCTACGTGAACGCGGTGCAGCCGCTGCTCTTTCGCGTCGGCATGATGGACGTGGACGAAGAGACCTACGACGCGCTTTACTGGGTGATCGCCGGTTTGCTCGAAGTGGGTCTGATGTACGCGCTGCTGCGCCCGCTCGAAGCGGTCGTGCCAGCGGAGAAGTGGCGCGACCGCAAGGGCGTGGGCGTCGACGCGCTCTACACCTGGATTACGCGCCTCGGCATCCTGAACCTGCTGTTCTTCTTCACGATGCAGCCGTTCTTCGACCGCGCGCAGAGTGCGCTGCGGCTCATGGGCGTGATGACCGTGGACCTCGACAATCTCTGGCCCGGTGTGACCACGCAGCCGCTCGTGGCGTTTGCGATCTACCTCGTGGTGCTCGACTTCTTCAGCTACTGGTATCACCGGCTTTCGCATCGCTACGGCGTCTGGTGGGAACTGCACGCCGTGCATCACAGCCAGCGCAAGATGTCGCTCTGGTGCGACGACCGCAATCATCTGCTCGACGTGCTGGGGCAGTCGTGCATGTTCGCCGCCGTCGCGCTCGTGATCGGCGTGCCGCCCGCGCAGTTCGTCGGGCTCGTCGCGCTCACCAACTTCGTGCAGAGCGTGCAGCATGCCAACATCCGCGTGCATTTCGGCTGGCTTGGCGAGCGGCTTGTCGTGAGCCCGCGTTTTCATCGCCGCCATCACGCCATCGGCTACGGTCACGAAGGCACCCACTACGGCTGCAACTTCGGCGTGCTGTTTCCGTGGTGGGACATGATGTTCGGCAGCGCGTCGTTCAATCGCGAGATCGAGCCCACCGGCATACGCGACCAGCTCGAAGGCGCGCGCTATGGTGAAGGATTTTGGGCGCAGCAGGCCTATGCGTTTTCGCGCATCGCGCGGCGCCTGCGCTCGCGCGCTTGCGCCGGCGCCGCCACGGCCGCGCAAGCCGAGGCGCGCGACGACGCCACGGTGACCTGAGCGCGCACCTTTCAGCTTCGTTCGCCGGTCCTTCCCGCCGTTCGTCCCCGTCTTACCCGCCTTGCGCGCGGTGGTTTATGCTGTCTGCTTGCCCGCACCGATTTCGCCGACACCGTGTTCTCCGCCCATCTCTTCCGCCGCATTCCGCTCGCATGAACGACCTGTTGCGCTCGTTTGGACGCGCGCTCGCGAGCGTGTTCCATCCCGCCATGCTGCTCCTCACGTTCGTGCCGTTCTTCGTGGCGGCAGCGGTGTGGGGCGCCGTGCTCTACATGTTCTGGCAGCCGCTGCTCGATTTGATGCGCGGCGTGCTCGCGAACTGGCCGTCGATGGCCTACGTCTATCATCTGTTCGACGCGCTCGGGTTCGGCTGGCTTCGCGCGACGATCGCACCATTTCTCGTCATCATCCTGACGATTCCGCTCATCGTCATCACCGTGCTGTTGCTGATCGTCACGATTTCGATGCCGCGCGTGATCCGCCATCTTTCGAAGCGCCAGTACGCCACGCTCGAGCCGCGGCACGGCGGCAGCTGGTACGGCAGCCTGTTCTATTCGCTCGTCACGACCGTCGTCTGCCTGATCTTGATGGTCGTTACGCTGCCGCTCTGGCTGATCCCGCCGTTTTTCGCGCTCATTCCGCCGCTGCTTTGGGGCTGGCTCACCTATCGCGTGATGACCTATGATGCGCTCGCGCTGCATGCCAGCGTCGAGGAGCGCCGCGCGCTGGTGCGCGGCCATCGCTTGCCGCTGCTCGTGATCGGCGTGGTGAGCGGGCTGCTCGGCTCGCTGCCCACGGCGATCTGGGCCGTCTCGGCGTGGCTGCTCCTGTTCTTCCCGGTGCTCGCGGCCGTGACCATCTGGATCTACGCGTTCATTCTGGTGTTCACGGCGCTCTGGTTCGGCCACTACTGCTTGCGCGCGCTGCAACGCCTGCGCGCGCACGAAGTGCAGCAGGGGTCGGGCGACGTGACGATCGTGCACTAACGCTCAATCAGCAAGACCAATCAACGAGGCGACACATGGCATTTGGCGTCATCATCATCGGCGACGAGATTCTTTCGGGGCGCCGCTCCGACAAGCATCTGCCGAAGGTCATCGAATTGCTCGGCGCGCGGGGCCTCTCGCTCGAGTGGGCCCAGTACGTGGGCGACGATCCCGCGCGCATTACCGAGACGCTGCGGCGCTCGTTCGCTTCGGGCGATATCGTGTTCTCGACGGGCGGCATCGGCGCGACGCCGGACGACCATACGCGGCAATGCGCGGCGGCCGCGCTGGGCGTGCCGCTCGCGCTGCACCCCGACGCCGGGGCAGCGATCCGCGAGCGCATCCGCGACATGCACACGGGCGCCGGTCCCGTGGACTACCAGTCGCCCGAGAACCTGCACCGCTTGCAGATGGGCACGTTCCCGCAGGGTTGCGAGATCATCCCGAACGGCTACAACAAGATTCCGGGTTTTTCGATTCACGACCACCACTTCGTGCCCGGCTTCCCCGTGATGGCCTGGCCGATGATCGAGTGGGTGCTCGATACGAAGTACGCGCATCTGCATCACCAGACGCCGCACGCGGAGAAGTCGCTGCTCGTGTTCGAGCTGCCGGAATCGACGCTTACGCCGCTCATGGAGCGCATCGAGCGCGACTTCCCGGGCGTGCGCGTGTTCAGCCTGCCGAGCGTGGGCGACGCGGAACGCGGCGGCATTTACGCGCGCCGGCACATCGATCTGGGGGTGAAGGGGGAGCCGGAGGCCGTGGCGGCCGCTTTCGTGAAGCTGCGTGAAGGTGTGCACGAACTGGGCGGCGACGTGGTCGAGCCGGCGGCGCCGGACGAGGCCTCGGCCGATCGCTAGCGCCGCAGCGTGCCGCGCGCGGGTTCACGGTCGGCGTGGCAACACGGCGGCGCATCATCGGCGTGTCACACGCGCCGCTCAGAGTGGCCCGTTGGGTTGGATCGGGCGCGGTCTTAAGCGCCGATCCATGGCAGGCCGCGGAAGCACCAGCCCGTCACGGTCTTGCGATGGCCCTGGCTGTCCTTGTCGCCTTCGAAGCCTTCCAGCAGATCGTAGGCGCGCGTGAAGCCGGCTTTTGCGGCTTCGATGGCCGCGAGCTTGGAGCGCGCGGCGCTGCGGCACAGGAACAGCACGGGCGCGTCGGGGTCCACGGCGCTCTTGAGCTGGGCGAGGAACTCGGGGTTGGGCACGCCGCCCGGATAGCGGGTCCATTCGACGTGCGCGTACTGGCCGTCGCCCACCACGGGACGGCCGACCCAGTCGAGTTCCGCGCGTGTGCGCACATCGACGAGGCGCGAGCGCGGATCGAGTTGCAGGAGCTCGAATGCCTCCGCGGGCGATACCGCGCCCGCGTAGGGCAACTGGTTCTCGACGCGGCGCTTCTCGGCTTGGGCGTACAACTGTTCGAGCGTACTCATGACAACGGATCTCCTGTTACGCGTGGACCAAAAAGTTATTCTAGCGCGGGGGGACCGGGCGGGGCGGCGGCAGCGGGCAGGGAAACGGCGATGCTCCGCAAGCGTACGCGCACGCTTGCGACATCAAAAGCGGTTGCATTAAGTTGGTGCAAATTTGGCGTAATGCACCATAATTGATTGTATTTCGCGCGCCAAATTCGGGATTGCACAGAATTGGTGCCGAAGAGCCGGCGGGTTAGCGGCTCCATCAGGGCGCTGCGCATGATTTTTCACTGCAAGTGCGCGTCGCGAAAGGGTTTTGCGCCAGCTTGGCGCATGCGTGGCACAAAAGCTGCTTTATACGTCGCGATCGATTCGCAGCCGGCTGCCGGGATGAGAAGCGCAGACCTGGGAACCAGGCGGCCGGCGAGGATCAGCAAGATTGGGACGGCGGCAGCGTTCGCCAAAATCGTTAATCAGGAGAATAGGTTATGAGTAAATCCGTGGCCGACGTCATGCAGCTCGTCAGGGACGAAGACGTCAAGTTTGTCGACTTCCGCTTCACGGACACGCGCGGCAAGGAGCAGCACGTCTCGGTTCCGCTGTCGGCATTCGACGAAGACAAGTTCGAGTCGGGCCATGCGTTTGACGGTTCGTCGATCGCCGGCTGGAAGGGCATCGAAGCCTCGGACATGCTGCTCGTGCCGGATCCCAACACGGCCTTCATCGACCCGTTCTACGAAGAATCGACGCTCGTGCTGACCTGCGACGTGGTCGAGCCGGCCGACGGCAAGGGCTACGAGCGCGACCCGCGCTCGCTCGCCAAGCGCGCCGAAGCTTACCTGAAGAGCACGGGCCTCGGCGACACCGCCTACTTTGGCCCGGAACCCGAATTCTTCATTTTCGACTCGGTCCAGTGGAACACGGACATGTCGGGCTCGTTCGTGAAGATCGGCTCGGATGAAGCGCCGTGGTCGTCGGCGCGCGAAATCGAGGGCGGCAACACGGGTCACCGTCCGGGCGTGAAGGGCGGCTACTTCCCGGTCGCGCCGGTCGACTCGTTCCAGGACATCCGCTCGGAAATGTGTCTGCTGCTCGAACAGATCGGCATTCCGGTCGAAGTGCACCACCACGAAGTGGCGGGCCAGGGCCAGAACGAAATCGGCACGAAGTTCTCGACGCTGGTTCAGCGCGCCGACTGGACGCAACAACTGAAGTACATCGTCCACAACGTCGCGCATACGTACGGCAAGACGGCGACGTTCATGCCGAAGCCGATCGTCGGCGACAACGGTTCGGGCATGCACGTTCACCAGTCGATCTGGAAGGACGGCCAGAACATGTTCGCGGGCAACGGCTACGCCGGCCTCTCCGAGTTCGCGCTGTTCTACATCGGCGGCATCATCAAGCACGCGCGCGCGCTGAACGCCATCACGAACCCGGGCACGAACTCGTACAAGCGTCTGGTGCCGCACTTCGAAGCGCCGGTCAAGCTCGCTTACTCGGCCCGCAACCGTTCGGCGTCGATCCGTATTCCGCACGTCTCGAATCCGAAGGGCCGCCGTATCGAAACGCGCTTCCCGGATCCGCTGGCCAATCCGTACCTGTGCTTCTCGGCCCTGATGATGGCGGGTCTGGACGGCGTGCAGAACAAGATCCACCCGGGCGAAGCCGCGGACAAGAACCTGTACGACCTGCCGCCGGAAGAGGATGCAAAGATTCCGACCGTTTGCGCGGGCCTCGACCAGGCACTGGAAGCGCTCGACAAGGATCGCGAGTTCCTCACGCGCGGTGGCGTGTTCACCGACGGCATGATCGACGCGTACCTCGCGCTGAAGGAAGCCGAACTGCAACGCGTGCGCATGACCACGCACCCGGTCGAGTTCGAACTGTACTACTCGCTGTAAATGGCGATGGCGCTTCGCTGGACTCCACTCAGCGAAGCGCCGGTTCAGTTCGTCCGACTCGCAGGGCATGTGCGAAATGGTCTCGAAGGGACGGCGGTGCCGTCCCTTTTTCGTTGAACCGCTCGCCGACGAACGACCACGATTTACGACCAGGACCGTTGCCGGCGCCGCATGGCCGCCGGCCTGAAACATGGTGCTCAAGAATCTGATCAAGGCCAGAAAGGGCCACGCGGATCCGCTCTCGGACGAAGCGCCGCTCGTCGATTCGGGCTTGCTGCCCGGCTTCGAGGCGCTGCCGACAGTCGTGCTCGTCCTCGACAAGCGCACGCTGCGCGTCGCGTTTGCGAATCCTTCGGCCGAGGCGATGCTCGAACTCTCGCGCCGTCAGCTCGCGCAGATGGCGTGGTCCGATCTCTTCTCGAACGCTGACGAGTTGCTCTCGACGATCGCGTCGATCGCCGCGCATCGTTTTCATGCGACGCGGCTCGACGCCTCGCTCGAACGCCCGGGCCGCGAGCCGCTGAACGTGCACGTGGTGGTGGGCTTTCTCGAGAGCGCGCCCGACTACGTGCTGCTCGAACTCTTCGAGAACGAGCGGCACCTGCGCAGCGACCGCGAGGAGCGCATTCACGACCTCACCGCCGTGAACAAGCACCTTATCCGCAATCTCGCTCACGAGATCAAGAACCCGCTCGGCGGCATTCGCGGCGCGGCGCAGCTGCTCGAATTCGAGCTCGGCACGCTGCAGCGCGACGAACTGCGCGAGTACACCCAGGTGGTCATCAAGGAGTCGGACCGCCTGCAGACGCTCGTGGACCGGCTGCTCGAGCCGCACCGGCATCCGCACATCGTCGGCGACGTGAACATTCACGAAGTGTGCGAGCGCGTGCGCGCCGTGATCCTCGCCGAGTTTCCGCGCGGCCTCACGATCGAGCGCGACTACGACGTGAGCGTGCCCGATCTGCGCGGCGACAAGGAGCAACTGATCCAGGCACTGCTGAATATCGTGCGCAACGCGGCGCAGGCGCTGCGCGTGCGCATTTCTCAGGGCGACGCGCGCATCGAGTTGCGCACGCGCATCGCGCGCAAGGTCACGATTTCAAAACGCCTGTGCAAGCTGGCATTGGACTTGCATATCACCGATAACGGGCCCGGCATTCCCGAGGACATCCGCGACCGCATCTTCTATCCGCTCGTCTCTGGACGCGAGGATGGCAGCGGTCTCGGCCTCACGCTCGCGCAGACGTTCGTCCAGCAACACGACGGACTCATCGAAGTCGACAGCCGGCCGGGCCATACCGAATTCCAGATCCTGCTGCCGCTCGATTGCTGAACGATAGCGGGACCTGACCGTAGATTTGCACGCCACCAGGACTTCTGACCGACCTTATGAAGCCGATCTGGATAGTAGACGACGACCAATCGATCCGCTGGGTGCTCGAAAAGGCACTCGCGCGGGAGAACTTCGCCACCCGCAGTTTTTCGAACGTGCGCGAGGCCGCGAGCGCGCTCGATCACGACAGCCCGCAGGTGCTCGTCTCCGACATCCGCATGCCGGGCGGCTCGGGCCTCGAGCTGCTGCAAACCGTGCGCGAGCGCCTGCCGGGTTTGCCCGTCATCATCATGACGGCGTTCTCGGACCTCGATAGCGCGGTAGCGGCATTTCAGGGCGGCGCGTTCGAGTATCTCGCCAAGCCCTTCGACGTCGACAAAGCCGTCGAGCTGATTCGCCGCGCCGTGGACGAAAGCATGCGCGGCGAACAGCACTGGGACGACCGTCCCGCCGAGGCGCCCGAGATGCTCGGCCAGGCGCCAGCCATGCAGGACATGTTTCGCGCCATCGGGCGGCTCTCGCACTCGGCGGCCACCGTGCTCATCACGGGCGAGTCGGGCACCGGAAAGGAGCTTGTCGCGCGCGCCTTGCACCGGCATAGCCCACGCGCGAACGGTCCGTTCATCGCGCTCAATACGGCGGCCATCCCGAAGGATCTTCTGGAATCCGAACTGTTCGGCCACGAGCGCGGTGCGTTCACGGGCGCGCAGGCCATGCGCCAGGGCCGCTTCGAGCAGGCCGAGAACGGCACGCTGTTCCTCGACGAAATCGGCGACATGCCGTTCGATCTGCAGACGCGCCTCTTGCGCGTGCTCTCGGACGGGCAGTTCTACCGCGTGGGCGGCCACAACCCGCTGCGCGCGAATGTGCGCGTGATCGCCGCGACGCACCAGAACCTGGAAACGCGCGTGCGTCAGGGGCTGTTCCGCGAGGACTTGTATCACCGGCTCAACGTGATCCGTCTGCGTCTGCCCGCGCTGCGCGAGCGTAGCGAGGATATTCCGCTGCTCACACGCCACTTTCTGCAGAAGAGCGCGCGCGAGCTGGGCGTCGAGCCCAAGCGCGTGTCGGACGAGGCCCTCGCGTATATGTCGTCGCTGCCGTTTCCGGGCAACGTTCGTCAGCTCGAAAATCTCGCGAACTGGCTCACGGTGATGGCGCCCGCGCAAACCATCGAGATCAAGGATCTGCCGCCCGACCTCATGCCCGCGCACGGCGCGCCGGGCCTCGCCGCGGCGCCGGGTGACGCGGTTGTGGCCGCCGAGGCGGCGGGCGCGGTGGCCGTCGGCGCGGCGGGCGTGTCGCCGGTGGCGAGCACGGTGGCCGGCGC
This sequence comes from Paraburkholderia lycopersici, assembly GCF_900096975.1. Lineage (GTDB taxonomy): Bacteria > Pseudomonadota > Gammaproteobacteria > Burkholderiales > Burkholderiaceae > Paraburkholderia > Paraburkholderia lycopersici. Next base: position 275,581 of record NZ_FMYQ01000003.1, on the reverse strand, counting down.
GGGCGGCGTGCCCGGCGCCATCGGCGGTGCGGTGTTCGGCGCGCCTGGATTCGGCGCGGCCAACGGCGCCGTCGTGTCGCCGCTCAGCGTGTGGGAGAGCGGTTTGCGCACGGAAGTCGCGCGTCTGCTGCGCGAGAACAGCGCGGACGTCATGGACGAACTCTCGCGCCGCTTCGAAGCCGCAGTGATCCGCGAGGCGCTCGACTTCACGCGCGGACGCAAGGTCGAGGCGGCCGAGCGTCTCGGCATAGGCCGCAACACCATTACGCGCAAGATCCAGGAGCTCAATCTCGAATGAGCATTGTGCATCGGGCGGGACTCGTGCCACGCGAGCCGGCCCGATGCGCGGTGCGCCGGCGTGCGCGCAGGGCATAATCGACGCTGTTTTCCTGTCGACGACCGATCATGCCCGTGACTTCCCCCTGGCCCGCCGAGGCCGATCCGTTCCTTTCCCTCGAATCGCTCGACGACCCCGCCGCCATGGCGTGGGTCGAGTCGCAGAACGCGCGCACGCGCGCTGCGTGGCAGGGCGGCGCGCGCTTCGAAGCGCTCGAGAAGCGCCTTGCGCAAGCCTATTTGCCGCGCGAGCGGCCAGTGATCCCGAGTCGCTGGCAGGAATGGGCCTACGATCTCTGGGAGGATGAAGACAACCCCAAGGGCCTGTGGCGCCGCGCGCTTTGGGCCGACTGGCGCGCGCACAAACCGCAGTGGCAGACGCTCATCGACTTCGACGCGCTCGGCGCGCAAGAGGGCGTGCCCTGGGTGTGCGCGGGCATCGACATCCTCTACCCGGATGGCGACCGCGCGCTGGTCCAGCTTTCCGATGGCGGCGCCGACGCCGTCATCGTGCGCGAATTCGACATCGTGCGTCGCGCATTCGTGGACGATGGCTTCGCCATCTCGAAGGAAGGCAAGCATACGATTTCATGGATCGATCGCGATACGGTCTACGTGGGATGGGACGCGGGCGGCAAGAGCGGCAAGAAGATGCTCACGCGCTCGGGCTACCCGCGCGAGGTGCGCCGCTGGACGCGCGGGACGGCGCTCGCCGATGCGCCCGTGGTGTTTCGCGGCGAATTCGGCGACATCAGTGTGGAAGGCGATTACGATCCCGTGGAGAAGCGTCACGACGTGGTGCGCAGCGTCGACTTCTTCGATTCATACACGTATCGTCTCGATGAGCGCGGAGACTGGAAAGCGTACGACGTGCCCGCGCACGTCGCGGTGGGTGCGTGGCACGGATGGCTGCTTCTGGAGCCGCGCCTCGACTGGACGATTTCGGGTACCACGTACGAGGGCGGCGCGCTGCTCGCGATCCGCGAGGACACCTTCCTCGCGGGCGATCGCACATTCACGGCCCTGTTTACGCCCACGCCCGTCACGTCTGCATGCGACTGGACCAATACGCAAAACGTCTTGATCGTCTCGTGGCTCGACGACGTGCAGAGCCGCACGATGCTGTGGCAACCGCGGCACGCGGACGGCGCGTGGCGCTGGGAATCGCGCCTGTTTCCCGCGCGCGCGAGTTCGCAGGTCGATGTGTCGCCTGTCGAGGACACCCTCAACGACGAAGTGTTCGTCGACGTGGACGACTATCTGCTGCCGCCCGAATACTGGCTCGCCGATCTCGCCGGGACCGATCTCCAGCAATGGGAGTTGCTCGACCGCTGGCCCAGGCAGTTCGACGCCGGTCCGCTCACGGTGATCCGTTCGCACGCGCGCTCCGCCGATGGCACCAGCGTGCCGTTCACGGTGGTCGGGCCGAGGGCGGTGCTCGAAGGCGAGGGGCGCAAGCCGTCTGCGTGTCTGCTCACGGGCTATGGCGGTTTCGCCATTGCGCTCACGCCGCAGTATCTCGTGGGCTCGGGCATCGGCTGGCTGGAGCAAGGCGGCGTGGTGGCGATCGCCCACATTCGCGGTGGCGGCGAGTATGGCACGGCATGGCACGTCAAGGCGCAGCGCGAGCACCGGCAGCGCTCGTTCGACGACTTCATCGCGGTGGCCGAACAGTTGATCGCCGATGGCTATACGAGCGCCGCGCAGCTTGGCATCAAGGGCGGCAGCAATGGCGGGCTGCTCGTCGGCGCGTGCATGGTGCAGCGCCCCGAGCTATTCGGCGCGGTGGTCTGCGAAGTGCCGCTGCTCGACATGCAGCGCTATCCGCTGTTGCATGCGGGCGCGTCGTGGATCGACGAATACGGCGATCCTGAGGATACCGAAGAAGCACGCGCACTCGCCGCGTACTCGCCTTACCATCGCGTGAAGCCGGACGTTGCGTATCCGCCCTCGCTGTTCACGACGTCGACGAGCGACGACCGCGTGCATCCCTCGCACGCGCGCAAAATGGTCGCGCGCATGCAGCAGCAGGGGCACGCGAACGTCTGGTATCTGGAGAACACCGAGGGCGGGCATGGTCCCGGCAGCGATTCGCTCGAGCGCGCGCAATACGACGCGCTCGTTTATCGCTTCCTGTGGACCACGCTCGCGGGGAACTGGTAAGGCGCGCTCAGTCGCCCACATCGAGGCCGGCGACCACCGGCGTGTGGTCGGACGGCTGTTCCCACTTGCGCGGCACCTTGTCCACTTCGCACGAAGTGAGGTGCTGCGCGAGCGCGGGCGAAAGCAGGATATGGTCGATACGCAGGCCCGCGTTGCGGCGAAACGCGAACATGCGATAGTCCCACCACGTAAAGGTCTTTTCGGGCTGCTCGAACTGGCGGAATGCATCGACGAAACCCAGTTCGATGAGGCGGCGGAACTGCGCGCGTTCCTCGGGCGAGACGAGGTTCTGGCCTTCCCAGGCCTTCGGGTCGTGCACGTCGCGGTCTTCGGGCGCGATGTTGTAGTCGCCGAGCAGCGCGAGCTTCGGGTAGCGCTGCATTTCCTGCGCGAGCCAGTCGTGCATGGCGTCGAGCCATTGCAGCTTGTACGCGAACTTCTCGGTGCCCGGCGCCTGGCCGTTGGGGAAGTACGCGCTCACGAGGCGCACGTCGCCCACGGTCGCGGCGATCACGCGCTGCTGCGGGTCCTCGAAGCCGGGAATGTTGCGCACGACCGTGGCTTCGTCGACGAAAAGGCCGTCGCGCACGAGAATGCCCACGCCGTTATAGGTCTTCTGGCCAGCGAACCAGCTGCGGTAGCCATGCGCTTCGAGATCGGCGCGCGGGAATTTGTCGTCGGTGAGCTTCAGCTCCTGAAGGCAGAGCACGTCGGTCTTGCTCTCGTTGAGCCAGTCGATGACGTGCTGCAGACGGACCTTGAGGGAGTTGACGTTCCAGGTGGCGATTTTCATGAGAGGCTCGATAGAGTGGCTGCGCGCGATGCGTTGCGGCGGAATGCGGCAAAGCGCACACCGTCCGGGCGACGCGCGCGACGCGCCATTATCGCCTGCTTCGCGCGGCGGGCGGCAGCCGCGTCACCATTCCTCGATCCATGGCCGCAGATCGAGTTCGTGCGTCCATGCGTCGCGCGGCTGCTGGTGCAGCGTCCAGTAGGCGTCGGCGATGTGCGCGGGGTCGAGGATGCCGTCGCGTTCCTTGAGCTTGTAGCGCTCGGGAAAATTCTCGCGGATGAACTCGGTATCGATCGCGCCGTCGACGATGATCTGCGCGACGTGGATGCCCTGTGGTCCGAGTTCGCGCGCCATCGACTGCGCGAGCGCCCGCAGCGCATGCTTCGCGCCCGCGAACGCGGCAAAGCCGGCGCGTCCGCGCACGCTTGCGGTCGCGCCCGTGAAGAAGATCGAGCCGCGTTCGCGCGGCAACATGGCCTTGGCGGCTTCGCGCCCCATCAGAAAGCCGGCGAAGCAGGCCATTTCCCACACCTTGTGATAAACGCGCGCCGTGGTTTCGGTGATCCCGAAGCGCACGTTCGCGCCGATGTTGAAGATCGCCACCTCGATGGGCGCGATACGCGCTTCGATATCGGCGAAAAGCGCCATCATGTCCTCCTCCTTGCGCGCATCCGAGCCGAACGCATGGGCGATGCCGCCTTCGGCTTCGATCTGCGCGACGAGCGGCGCGAGCTTGTCGGCATGGCGGCGCGTCACGCACGCGATGTAGCCCTCGCGCGCGAAGCGGCGCGCAATGGCGCCGCCGGTGGCGTCGCCGGCGCCGATCACGAGCACGGCTTTCTTTTGCGTCATGGTGCTTGTCTCCTTGCCGGAATGGCTCCGGCCATCAATGTGTCCTGGCGGTATTCGCGAGGCGCAATCGATAACGGCACCCGCTTTCGGGTATCTTAGGACGTCGCCGCCGGGACGAACGGGCAACGCGTTCTGCGATGTGGATCGTGACGACGGCCATATCCGCATGGAGGAGAGACGATGGCAGACGTGAAGGTTGAGTTCCTGTTCGACTTCGGCAGTCCCAATGCTTACCTGAGTCACAAGGTGATTGGCGGCATCGAGGCGCGGCAGCAGGTGCGCTTCGACTACGTGCCGGTGCTGCTGGGCGGTCTCTTCAAGCTGAGCGGCAATCGCTCGCCGGCGGAGGCGTACGCGGGCATCGCGAACAAGCAGAAGTTCATGCAGCTGGAGATGCGGCGCTTCATCGAGCGGCACGGGCTCGCCGCTTATCGCCACAACCCGCACTTTCCCGTGAACACGCTGCAAATCATGCGCGGCGCGATGGCTGCGCAGCGCGACGGCACTTTCGAGCGCTACGTGGACCGCATGTTCGCGCACATGTGGGAAGAGGGCCTCAAGATGGACGATCCCGCCGTGATCGGCGCGGCGCTCGAAGCGGATGGCCTCGACGCCACCGCGTTCGAAACGGCGATTCGGGATGCCGGCGTAAAAGCCGCGCTGCTCGCGAACACGCAGTCGGCGTTCGAGCGCGGCGCATTTGGCTCGCCGACTTTTTTCGTGGGCGACGAAATGTACTTCGGCAAAGACCAGTTGCGCGACGTCGAGGAAGCAATCGCACGCGTGAAGTCGCACGCGTGAGCCGTCGATCCCGATGATCCGCATATGGCGCAAAAGCGGGCGCTGCATGGCCGCTCCCGCCTGGCGCCCGCCGGTCAGATCGCCGCCTGTTCCTCGGCCTGCGGCGCGGCGATGACGCCCAGACGTGCGCGCGCCGCCTCGTATTCGCGCTTCAGACGCGCGATCAGTTCCGCCGCGGGCACGACGCTTTTCACCGCGCCGATGCCCTGGCCGGAACCCCAGATGTCCTTCCACGGCTTCGCGCGCGTCGAGCCGAAATTCATCGTCGACGGATCGGATTGCGGCAGCGCGTCCGGATCGAGACCGCTCGCGACGATGCTCTGGCGCAGATAGTTGCCGTGCACGCCCGTGAAGAGATTCGAATAGACGATGTCGCCCGCGCTGCCCTCGACGATCATCTGCTTGTACGCGTCGACGGCGTTCGCCTCGTGCGTGGCGATGAACGCCGAGCCGATATACGCGAGATCCGCGCCTGCCGCCTGCGCCGCGAGGATCGCGTTGCCATTGCCGATCGCACCCGAGAGCAGCAGCGGACCGTCGAACCATTCGCGAATCTCGTGGATGAGCGCGAACGGCGAGAGCGTGCCGGCATGGCCGCCCGCGCCGGCGGCGACGGCGATCAGGCCGTCGGCGCCTTTCTCGATGGCTTTTTTCGCGAACCGGTTGTTGATCACGTCGTGCAGCACGATGCCGCCCCAGGCGTGGATTGCATGGTTCACCTCTTCGCGCGCGCCGAGTGAAGTAATGACGATCGGCACCTTGTATTCGGCGCACACGCCGAGGTCGTGTTCGAGACGGTCATTCGACTTGTGCACGATCTGGTTCACGGCAAACGGTGCCGCGGGCGAGTCGGGGTGCTTCGCGTTGTACTCGGCGAGTTCGGTGGTGATGCGGTCCAGCCATTCGCCGAGCACGGGTTCCGGCCGTGCATTGAGCGCGGGGAACGAGCCCACCACGCCCGCCTTGCACTGGGCGATCACGAGATCGGGATTCGAAATGATGAAGAGCGGCGAGCCGACGACCGGAATCGACAGGCCGCGGCGCAGCACGGCGGGCAGGGACATCCATATCTCCTTGACTGGGCACGAGGCGGCGACGGCCGCCACGGCGTTGTTTTTACTGGCATGTGTTGTGCCGGTGCGCGGTGGGTTGACGCCACGCGCCGGCTGGCAGGACTAAACATAGCAAAGCCGTCGCCACTATGCAATCAGTTGCATAGTGGCGAAATTCGATCCGCAACAGCACCGGTGACGTGAGAGGCGTGGTTTAGAATCGCCGCATGTCGACGCCGCACGCCATTCTTATCGCCTTGCTGGAAAAGCCTTCGTCGGGCTACGACCTCGCGCGCCGCTTCGACCGCGCGATCGGCTATTTCTGGCATGCCACCCATCAGCAGATTTACCGCGAGCTTGGCCGTATGGTCGAGGCGGGCTGGGTCTCGGTCGTAGAGGACGAGACGGCCGCCGCGACGCGCAAGAAGGTGTATTGCGTGTTGCCGGTCGGGCGGAACGAGGTTGCGCGCTGGGCACGCGAGACGGCCGTCGGCCCCGACTCGCGCAACGTCTTCCTGCTCAAGCTGCGCGCCGACGCCGTGATCGGGCCGCTTGGCCTGGCGGAGGAACTGGTGAAGCTTATCGACGACGGTCGCGCGCGGCTTGCGACTTATCGGGCGATCGAGCAGCGCGACTTCGGCGCGGCGTCGCTCACGCGCGGGCAGCAGTTGCAGTACGCGATCCTCAAGGCGGGGATTCGCACACAGGAGATGTGGCTCGCGTGGGCAGAAGAGGTGACGCCTCTGCTCGACGAAGCCGCTGCGCGCTGAAATTTGCCAGGGTGTACGAACTGATTTGGCGGATGCCAGCCGGCGCGGCGACGGTATTCGAACGCGTGATGTTTCATCTGTATGAAAAAGATGTTTGACGGGATGGCTTCGAAGCCTTATACTTCTTTTCTCTGACGGACGCGGGGTGGAGCAGTCTGGCAGCTCGTCGGGCTCATAACCCGAAGGTCGTAGGTTCAAATCCTACCCCCGCAACCAATCCTTTTGGATTGCTTTAACGTCCGGTCAGCAGGATTTCGAAGCCCGTAAGACGCAAGTCTTACGGGCTTTTTGCTTTCCCCGTCCATAGAATCAGCCGATCGCCCAATCGATCGCCCAATCGACTGCAGCTTGCGCATGCAACGCCGTGGTATCGAACACCGGCAGGGTCGAATCGCTTTGGCCGATCAGCAGCGTAATCTCCGTGCAGCCAAGAATGACTGCCTGCGCGCCGCGCGCGGCGAGGTCTTCGATCACGCGCTGATAGACGCGCCGCGAGTGCGCGTCCACGTTGCCGTGACACAGCTCGTCGTAGATGATGCGATGCACGTCCGCGCGATCAGGTTCGTTCGGCACGATCGCTTCGATGCCGTGCGTTTCGCGCAGCCGTCCCACGTAGAAGTCCTGCTCCATCGTGTAGCGCGTGCCGAGCAGGCCGGCACGCGTGAAGCCGGCGGTGCGCAACGCCTCGCCGGTCGGATCCGCGATGTGCAGGAAGGGGATCGTGATCGCCGCCTGGATCGCCGCGCGCACGCGATGCATCGTGTTCGTCGCGAGCAGCACGATATCGGCGCCGCCGCGCTCCAGTTGCCGCGCGGCCTCGGCCATCTGCAAGCCGAGCGCGTCCCAGTCGCCCGCTCGCTGAAGCGCCTCGACCTGCGCGAAGTCCACCGTCACCATCAGACTGCGTGCGTTGTGGTGTCCGCCGAGGCGCGCCTTCGCGTGGCGGTTCAGTAGCCGGTAATATTCCGCCGACGATTCCCAGCTCATTCCTCCGATCACGCCGATCGTCTTCATCGATTTGTCTCTCGCTCTCATGCGCCGGTCAATTCGCACGAGTATAGGCGGGCGCGGACAGCCGTACAGGTACGGTCGGGCCGATCTTCCACGGTACGGCAACGGGGGCGGACGCATACGGCCGTCTTGAAAACGGCACTGTGTTTTTGTACAGTATCGGGGCCGTGAATGCGCCTTTTCCCGACCTCGCGCCGCCGGCCGCACCCGATTCGGGGCGGTCCGCCGCGGCTTTTGCCGCCGTTGCTCGCAAGATCATCCATTGCGACTGCGACTGTTTCTACGCATCGGTCGAAATGCGCGACGATCCCTCGCTGCGCGGCCGTCCGCTCGCGGTGGGCGGCCGGCCCGACCAGCGCGGCGTGATCGCGACCTGCAATTACGAGGCGCGGCGCTTCGGCATTCATTCGGCGATGTCGTCGGCGCTCGCCATGCGCAAGTGTCCCGACCTGCTGATCCTGCCCACGGCGATGGAGAAATACCGCGCCGCCTCGCGCCAGATCATGGCCATCTATCGCGACTACACGCCCGACGTCGAGCCGCTCTCGCTCGACGAAGCCTATCTCGACGTCACGCGCGCCACGCGCTGCAGGGGCAGCGCCACGCTCATCGCCGAGGAGATTCGCGAGCGTGTGCGCGAGACCGTGGGCGTCACGGTTTCGGCGGGCGTTGCGCCCAACAAGTTCATCGCCAAGATCGCCTCCGACTGGAACAAGCCCGACGGCCTGTTCGTCGTGCGTCCGCATGAGGTCGATGCCTTCGTCGCCGCGCTGCCCGTGCGCAAGATTCACGGCGTGGGCAAGGTCACGGCGGCGAAGCTCGAGAACCTCGGGCTTTCGACGTGCGCGCAGTTGCGCACGTGGTCGCTGTTCGATCTGCATCGGCATTTCGGCGTGTTCGGCAAGCGGCTCCACGAACTCGCGCGCGGCATGGACGATCGGCCCGTGCGCGCCGATCAGGAGCGCAAGTCGGTGAGCGTCGAGACGACCTACGTGAACGATCTGCGCACGCTCGAAGCCTGCAGCGAGGAGCTCAAGCGCCTTGCCGCGCAGCTCGACGCGCGCATCGAACGCGCGGGTTGCGCGCACGCGGTGCGCAAGCTCTTCGTGAAGATCCGCTTCGCCAACTTCCAGCGCACGACGGTCGAGTGCGTGACCGATGCCGCCGATGTGCGCACGATGCTCCTGCTGCTCGAAAAGGGGCTCACGCGCCGCAAGCTGGCGGTGCGTCTGCTCGGCGTGGGCGTGCGGCTCGAAGAGGAGAACCCCGCGCGGCGCGGTCAGTTCGCGCTCTTCGACGACGATCCCGAAGAAGACGGCCCCATCGCGCTCGTGTGAGATGGCTCGCGCGGGCCGTGCCGCTGGCGGCGCGATTCTGGCGTCGATAGAATCGACGCGAAAGACGCATACCGCCACGCCAGAACAAGGAGCCGCAGATGGACCTGATCATTCGCCGCGCGGTGCTCGCGCATGCGCATCCCGCCGGGCATTCCACGGTGGACATCGGCATCGAGGCGGGCCGGATCGCCGCTGTCGAGCCGCATCTCGCGGCGGCGGCGCGCGAGGAAATCGATGCGGCCGGCGCGCTCGTGAGCGCGCCGTTCGTCGATGCGCATTTCCACATGGACGCCACGCTCTCGTACGGTCTGCCGCGCGTGAACGCGTCGGGCACGCTGCTCGAAGGCATCGCGCTATGGGGCGAACTCAAGCCGCATCTCACGCAAGAGGCGCTCGTCGAGCGCGCGATCCAGTACTGCGACTGGGCCGTCGCGCGCGGGCTGCTGGCGATCCGCTCGCACGTCGATGTGTGCGATGACCGCCTCCTCGCCGTCGAGGCGCTTCTCGAAGTCAAGCGCCGCGTCGCGCCGTATCTCGACTTGCAGCTCGTGGCGTTTCCGCAGGATGGCGTCTTGCGCAGCCCCGGCGCGTTCGGCAATCTCAAGCGCGCGATTGCGATGGGCGTGGACGTGGTCGGCGGCATTCCGCACTTCGAGCGCACGATGGCGGACGGCGCCGAGTCGGTGCGCCTGCTCTGCGAGTTCGCGGCGGAAAAGGGCCTGCGCGTGGACATGCATTGCGACGAATCCGACGATCCGCTCTCGCGCCACATCGAAACGCTCGCGGCGCAAACGCATCGGCTCGGCCTGCACGGACGCGTGACGGGCTCGCATCTCACGTCGATGCATTCGATGGACAACTACTACGTAAGCAAGCTCATTGCGCTCATGCGCGAGTCAGGTGTCGCGGCGATCGCCAATCCGCTCATCAACATCACGCTGCAGGGACGCTCCGATACCTATCCGAAGCGCCGCGGCATGACGCGCGTGCCCGAGCTCATGGCCGCCGGCGTGACGGTTGCATTCGGCCACGATTGCGTGCTGGACCCGTGGTACAGCTTCGGCTCCGGCGACATGCTCGAGGTCGCGCACATGGGCCTGCACGTCGCGCAGATGACGGGCATCGACGCCTCGCGTGCCTGCTTCGATGCCGTGACGGCGAATGCCGCGACGATTCTCGGTCTCGAAGGTTATGGCGTGGCGCCCGGTTGTGCGGCGAACCTCGTGGTGCTCGACGCGCGCGATCCGGTCGAGGCGATCCGGCTGCGCGCGGCGCGGCTCGCGGTGGTGAGCCGGGGCAGGGTGGTGAGCCGGCAGCCCGCGCAGCGCGCGGCGCTCGCGCTCGAAGGGCGGCCGCAGAGCGTCGACTTCAGGCTGCATCGATAGAACGCGAGGCGAAAAAAACCGCGCACGGGGTTCTGCCCATGCGCGGTTTGCGTTCGGATCGCTAAAGAGCGGAGCGCGCTCATTGCTGCGCCGGCGGCTGCTCCATGCCGTTGTGACGCAGCAGCGCGTCGATGCTGGGCTCGCGGCCGCGGAAGGCCTTGAACGATTCCATCGCCGGGCGGCTTCCGCCCACTTCGAGGATCTCCTTGCGGTAGCGCGTGCCGGTCGCTTCGTCGAGCACGCTCGACTTCGCGGCCTGGGCTGCTTCCTCGAAGGCCGCATAAGCGTCGGCGGAAAGCACTTCGGCCCACTTGTAGCTGTAATAGCCCGCCGCGTAGCCGCCTGCGAAGATGTGGCTGAACGTATTCGGCCAGCGTGAAAACGACGCCTGCGGAACGACGTGATAGCGCTCGTTGATCTCGCGCGCGAGCTCGTTCGCGCTCTTGCCCTTCGAAGCGTCGAAGTCCACGTGCAGCGCCATGTCGAACATCGAGAACACGATCTGGCGCAGCGTGCCGAGGCCGCTCTGGAAATTCTTCGCGGCGAGCATCTTGTCGAAGAGTTCGCGCGGCAGCGGCCTGGCGGTGTCGACGTGCGAGCTCATTTCGCGCACCACGTCCCATTCCCAGCAGAAGTTTTCCATGAACTGCGAAGGCAGCTCGACGGCGTCCCACTCCACGCCGTTGATGCCCGACACGCCCAGTTCGTCCACGCGAGTGAGCATGTGGTGCAGACCGTGGCCGAACTCGTGGAAGAGCGTGATGACTTCGTCGTGCGTGAAGCACGCGGGGCGCCCGCCCACCGGCGCGGAGAAGTTGCAGGTGAGATAGGCGACCGGCGTTTGCACGCCGTTGCCGTCGAGCTTGCGGCGCGAACGCGCGTCGTCCATCCACGCGCCGCCGCGCTTGCCTTCGCGCGCGTAGAGGTCCAGATAGAACTGCGCGACGAGCGTGCCGTCGGCGTTCTCGACGCGGAAGAAGCGCACGTCCGGATTCCAGACCGGTGCGCTGTCCGGACGAATGCGCACGCCGAACAGCGTTTCGGTGACCTTGAAGAGCCCCTGAAGCACGAAGTCTTCCGGGAAGTACTGTTTGACCTCGTTTTCCGAGAACGAGTAGCGCTTCTGGCGCAGGCGCTCGGCGGCGAAGGCCATGTCCCACGGCTCGATCTGCGCGAGGCCCAGCTCGCTCGCGGCGAATTCGCGCAGTTCCTGCCAGTCCTTTTCGGCGTGCGGCCGCGCGCGCGTAGCGAGGTCTTCGAGGAAGCTCATCACCTGGGCGGGCGTTTCGGCCATCTTCGGCGTGAGCGAGACTTCGGCGAAATTGCTGTAGCCGAGCATCTTCGCTTCCTTTGCGCGCAGCTTGAGCTGTTCGTCGATGATCGCGGTATTGTCCCATTCCGCCTTGCCCGCCCCGTAGACGGGCCCGAGCTCGGACGCGCGCGTGACGTAGGCGCGGTACATCGTCTCGCGCATTGCGCGGTTTTCCGAGTACTGGAGCACCGGGAAATACGAGGGGAAGTGCAGCGTGAACTTCCAGCCTTCCTTGTCCTCGCGTTCGGCAGCTTCGCGTGCGGCGGCGATCACGTCTTCGGGCAGGCCGGCGAGTTCCGCTTCGCTCGTGGCGTAGAACGCGTAGCCGTTGGTCGCGTCGAGCACGTGGTCGGAGAATGCCTTCGCGAGCGCGGCCTGGCGCTCCTGCAGTTCGGCGAAGCGCGGCTTCTGGTCTTCGGGCAGTTCCGCGCCGGAAAGACGGAAGTCGCGCAGCGCGTTGTCGAGAATCTTCTTGCGTTCGCCCGAAAGCAGTTCGAACGAGTTGTGATTCGTGATGGCCTTGTACTTCTTGAAGAGTTCGAGGTTCTGGCCGACGCTCGTCCAGAACTCGGTCACGCGCGGCAGATTTTCGCCATGGGCGGCGCGCAGCTCGGGCGTGTCGGCGACGGCGTTCAGGTGACCGACCACGCCCCAGGCGCGCGAAAGCGGCTCGCTCGCGCGCTCGACCGGCTCGACCACGTCGCTCCATTGCGCGGGCGTCATGGGTTGCGCGGCGCGCTCGACGGCCGCTTTCGCGTTCGCGAGCAGCACGTCGAGCGCCGGCGTGACGTGCTCGGGGCGGATCTCGCCAAAGCGCGGCAGGCCGGTGAAATCGAGGAGCGGGTTGTCGGAGGGGGTAGTAGCCATGATGCTTCCTGTTCCTGTCTGTCGCGGTTAAGGGGCCGGGGCGCGGCATCCTCGCGCACGCCCGATAAAGCGATTATTGGGGCGCGAGGTCCGCTTTCCAACCGGGCCATCCGAGGAAATTAACAGATGTGAGGGGGCGGCGGCGAAATCGTGGCTTGTCCGGCCGCGCGGGCGGCGCGGCGAAACCGCGCGAGCAAAAAGAAAGCGGCCCTCCAGCGGGCCGCTCCGGCTGCGAATGGCGTAGCTCCGCGCCTTACGCGCCTGCTGCGCGCTCGGCCGCTTCGATCGTGTTCACGAGCAGCATCGTGATCGTCATCGGGCCGACGCCGCCCGGTACCGGCGTGATGTAGCCCGCCACGTCCTTCAGGCCCGCGAAATCGACGTCGCCGCAGAGCTTGCCGTTCTCGTCGCGGTTCATGCCCACGTCGATCACGGTCGCGCCGGGTTTGACCATGTCGGCGGTCAGCACGTTGCGCTTGCCCACGGCGGCGACCACGATGTCGGCGTCGCGCGTGTGCTTCGCGAGGTCGCGCGTCTTGCTGTGGCAGATCGTGACCGTCGCGCCCTTTTCGAGCAGCAGGAGCGCCATCGGCTTGCCGACGATGTTCGAGCGTCCGATCACCACGGCGTTCGCGCCTTCGAGCGGAATCTTGTACTCCTCGAACATCTTCATCACGCCATAGGGCGTGCAGGGGCGAAAGAGCGGCTGGCCCGTCATGAGCGCGCCGGCGTTGGCGATGTGAAAGCCGTCCACGTCCTTCTCGGGCGCGATCGCCTCGATCACCTTATGGCTGTCGATGTGCCTCGGCAGCGGCAACTGCACGAGGATGCCGTGGATCTTCGGATCGTTGTTGAGTTCGTCGATGCGCTTGAGCAGGTCGGCTTCGGAGAGCGACTCGGGATAGCGGTCGTACGACGAATGGAGGCCGTTGTCCTCGCAGGCCTTGATCTTGTTGCGCACGTAGACTTCGCTCGCCGGATTGTCGCCGACCAGCACGACGGCGAGGCCCGGCTGATGGCCGCGGGCGGTGAGGGCGGCGGCGCGCGTGGCGACGTCGGTGCGCAGTTTCCGGGAGAGGGCGTTGCCGTCGATGAGGGTGGCAGTCATGGTCGGTCGAAATCGAAAGTGGGCGATGCGAACGCGTGTGGGCGCGAGCGCCGGCGCGCGCGGTGGCGGGCGAGCGGCGTAGGGCGGGCGCCGTGGCGAAGGCCGACATTATACCCGCGCGGCGGGCGCGTTCCGGCTTGAGCCGGCCAGGAGCGGCGGAGGAGCAGCGAAGCGGGATGCAGCGAAGAGGACGAGGCGGAAGGGATCGCGGCACTGCGCCGCGGGCCGCATTCGCGCGCACCACGACGCGCGAATGCGGCCGGAGAAAGACACGTTTATTGCTGCGCCTGTTGCGGTTTGTTGGAGAGCGCGAGACGCAGCAGGTCGGCGACCGTGTTGACGTTGAGCTTCTCCATGATGTTGGCGCGGTGCGCCTCGACGGTCTTGATGCTGATGCCGAGGTCGTCGGCGATCTGCTTGTTCAGGCGGCCCGCGATGATGCGCTCGAGCACCTGGTGCTCGCGCGCGGTGAGCTTGCCGAGACGCTCGGCCGCGGCGCGCTGCTGCTGCACGTTGCTGCTTTCGTTGCGCGCCTTGTCGAGCATGCGCTCGACGAGCTTGCGCAGCTCGGCTTCGTCGAACGGCTTTTCGATGAAGTCCATCGCGCCCTTCTTCATGGTCGAGACGGCCATCGGCACGTCGCCATGGCCCGTCACGAAGATGATCGGCAGCGAGGCGTTTTCCGCGATCAGGCGTTCCTGCAGTTCGAGGCCGCTCATGCCCGACATGCGCACGTCCAGAATCAGGCAGGCGATCTGCCCGGCCTGTTGCGCCGGCTGGTAGGCATCGAGGAACTCCTCCGCGCTGTTGAAACACTGGACGCGGTAGCCGTTCGCTTCGAGGAGCCAACGCAGGGAGTCGCGTACGGCCTCGTCGTCATCGACTACAAAGACGGTTTCCTGGGTGGTGACTGGGCTGTTCATGGCTCTCCCGTAACGGTTTGTGGAGTCGGTTCGTCGGAGTTGCGCGAGGGCGTGTCCGATTCGCCGATGGGCAGACTGCAATGGAACGTTGCGCCGCTGATGTGGCCGTCGGCTTCGACGTTGTTGACCACCCAGAGACGCCCGCGGTGCGATTCGATAATGGAACGGCAGATGTTCAGGCCCATGCCCATGCCGTCCGACTTGGTGCTGTAGAACGGCTCGAAAAGGCGCTCGGCCGTGGCCTCGTCCACGCCGGGGCCCTGGTCCACGACGCTGACGCACACGTTGCCGCCTTCGCGCTTCACGATCACGCGGATCACGGGGTCGAGCGCGTTCGGACGCGCTTCGGCCATGGCTTCCGCGGCGTTCTTCAGAAGATTGACGAGCACCTGCTCGATGAGCACCGGATCGACGTAGATCACGGGCATGCGCGAACGCATGTCGGTCACGATGCGGATGCGGCGCTTGCGCGCCTCGATTTCGGCGAGGCCCACGGCGTCGGCGACGATGTCGGCCACGCGCGTGGCCTGGCGCTTGGGCTCGCTGCGCTTCACGAACTCGCGGATGCGCTTGATGATCATGCCCGCGCGCACGGCCTGCTGGGCGGTCTTTTCGAGCACGGGCAGCAGGTTGTCGGGCGCGGCGCGCCCCGACTTCACGAGCGCGACGGTGCCCGACGCATAGTTGTTGATCGCGGCGAGCGGCTGGTTCAGCTCATGCGCGAGCGACGAGGCCATTTCGCCCATCGTCATCAGGCGGCTCGTGAACTGAAGCTTCTCGTCCTGCTGGCGGGCCAGTTCCTGGGCCTGCTTGCGCGTGGTGATGTCGGTCGCGATCTGCATCTGCGCGAGGTGGCCGTCCACCCACTGGATGTACTGGCGGCGCACTTCGAACCACTTCTGGATGCTCTCCACGTAGACCTCCTGCGCGTCCGCCGTGCTCTCGGTGAGCGCGGTGGCGGGCAGGCCCGCGAAGGCGTCGACCATGTCGATCGAGTCCGACGAGGCGTTGGCCGAATCGAAGCCGCCGCCCCCCGCGAGTTCCAGGTGGCCGTCCGGGCGGATGCCGAACAGATGGCGGTAGTAGCGGTTCGCGAACAGCAGCTCGGCCTCGTCGGCGGCGAGCACCGAGACGGCGGCGTCGAGGCTTTCGAGCACGGTCGTGAAGCGCTCGTGCGCGGCCGCGAGTTCCTCGCGCGCGCGCTTGGGCTCGGTGATGTCGGTCATCGACGACATCCAGCCGGTCTGGCGCCCCGAGCTGTCGATGAGCGGCGAGACGTAGAGGCGCGCGTGGAACTGCGAACCGTCCTTGCGCCGCACGCGCAGCTCGAAGCCCGAGGAGGGCGCCTTGCCGCGCAGCGTCATGTCGAGCTGGCGCTGCATTTCGGGGTAGGCGTCGCGCGGCCAGTAGGGGAACGGCGCGTTCTTGCCGACGAGGTCGCTCTCGTCCCAGCCGGTCATGCGACAGAATGCCGGATTGACGTGGGTGATGCGGCCGTGCATGTCGAGCACGCGCATCCCGATCAGCACCGAATTTTCCATCGCGCGGCGAAAGAACGCCTCCGCGTAGAGCGCCTGCTGCGCCTCGAAGCGCTGGCGCGTGTGCTTCCAGAGGCTCCAGAGGCTCCACAGCACGAAGCACGAGAGCCCCGCGACCAGCCACACGAGCGTGTTGTTCGTGAAGTTGGTCATCTGCGGATACGAGTACACGCGCACCGAGACGCCCTGGCCCGGCGGATCGAGCGGCAGGTCGTAGTAGACGTCGCGCGGCAGGCGCGGGCGCGTCGAGGTGGTGGCGAGTTCGCGGTTGTTCGCGTCGAGGATCGAGATCTTGTACTTGGCCGACAGCTCGGGCGGGATGTCGTGCTTCAGGATGCCTTCGACCGAAAACACGGCCGCGATGGAGCCGAGGAATTCGCGGTCGCGGTATACCGGGGTCTGCAGCGTGATGTAGCCGTTGCCGAGGTCGTCGTAGATGAGCGGCGAGTAGACCTGGCGGCGCGTCGAGCGGGCCTCGGCGAAGGCGGCCTTGACGGCTTCGTCCATCTGAGCGTCGTTGGGCTTGGCAAGGCGCTGGCCGAATACCGGCATGGCGGTGTTGGGCCACCTCGGCTGCTGCTGGCTCGTGTACCAGTTCAGATAGAGCATTTCCGGATGACCCTGCATGATGTCCGTGGTGGACGTCTGGAAATACTGCGGATCGCCGTGGCCGGCAGCCACGTCGCGCGCGAGCGCCTGGAGTTGCTCCTGCGCGCCCGTCATGGAAAGCCGGATCTGCTGCTGGGCCCACGCGACGTTGCGGTAAAGCGTGTCTTCCTGCTGCTGCTGTTCCCGGCGGTTGAGGCTCCACAAAATCAGGCTCATGACGATCAGAAATACGAGGATCGACAGGAGCGGCGTCAACAAATAGGAATTCGACCACCACGGTCCGTGGTGCCAGCGAGACGGCGACGACTCGCCGGGCGTTCCGGGCGGCCGCGCCGAGCGTGCGAAAAGCCGTTCGGTCAACATGGCAAGGATTGTAGCTCAGCGTAAGACACGGAAATGCCGCGAAAAAAGCGGTAAATCGCCGATAAACGGGTGCAAACTGACCGTTATCGGCACAGGGGCGGGAACGATCGGGCGTGCGTCGCAGCATTTTTCCACATTATAAAATCGCATCTCGCAATTCGAAAATTTTGTTGCGCGATGCCTGGAGGGGTCATTACAATCGCCCGAAAGCTGCTGCGGCTGGCCAGGACACGTCTTAAGCGTTGCCGCCCGCATGGTCCGATCAACAGCGTTCCCCTACATCCAGGAGACGAGCATGTCCGCTGTACCCGACGAAGTCCTCAAGTACGTTGCCGCCGACAAGGACGAGGATCCCCAGGAAACCGCCGAATGGCTTGAAGCGCTGGACGGCGTTATTTCGACTGTCGGTCCCGATCGCGCCCACTACCTCATCGAAAAGCAGATCGAGTTCGCCCGCGTGCACGGCGAACATCTGCCGTTCTCGGCGAACACGCCGTACATCAACACCATTCCCGTCGCCGATCAGGCCAAGAACCCCGGCGACCAGGACATCGAACACCGCATCCGCTCGTACACGCGCTGGAACGCCATCGCCATGGTCCTGCGCGCGGGCAAGCACACGAACGTGGGCGGCCATATCGCGTCGTTCGCATCGGCGGCCACGCTTTATGACGTCGGCTACAACCACTTCTGGCGCGCGCCGTCCCCCGAGCACGGCGGCGACCTCGTGTTCGTGCAGGGCCACTCGTCGCCGGGCGTCTATTCGCGCGCATTCCTGCTCGGCCGCCTCTCCGAGAAGCAGCTCGACAACTTCCGCCAGGAAGTGGGCGGCGAGGGTATCTCGTCGTACCCGCACCCGTGGCTGATGCCCGACTTCTGGCAGTTCCCGACCGTCTCGATGGGCCTTGGCCCGATCATGGCGATCTACCAGGCGCGTTTCATGAAGTACCTGCAGGCGCGCGGCATTGCGAAGACCGAAGGCCGCAAGGTCTGGGCATTTCTCGGCGACGGCGAGACGGACGAGCCGGAATCGCTCGGCGCGATCGGCATGGCCGGCCGCGAGCGTCTGGACAACCTCGTGTTCGTCATCAACTGCAACCTGCAGCGTCTGGACGGCCCGGTGCGCGGCAACGGCAAGATCATCCAGGAACTCGAAAGCGAGTTCCGCGGCGCCGGCTGGAACGTCATCAAGGTCATCTGGGGCAGCCGCTGGGACGCGCTCTTCGCGCGCGACAAGAGCGGCGCGCTGATGCGCCGCATGATGGAAGTCGTCGACGGCGAGTACCAGACGTACAAGTCGGAGTCGGGTGCCTACGTGCGCGAGCACTTCTTCAACACGCCTGAACTGAAGGCGCTGGTCGCCGACTGGTCCGACGACGACATCTGGAACCTGAACCGCGGCGGGCACGACCCGCACAAGATCTATGCGGCGTTCCAGCAGGCCAGCAACACGAAGGGCCAGCCGACCCTCATCCTCGCGAAGACGATCAAGGGCTACGGCATGGGCGAAGCCGGCCAGGCCATGAACATCACCCACCAGCAGAAGAAGATGCAGGTGGATCAGCTCAAGAAGTTCCGCGACCAGTTCCGTCTGCCGATCTCGGACGAGCAGATCGTCGACGTGCCGTATCTGAAGTTCGAAGAAGGCTCGCAGGAGCTCGAGTACATGCGCCAGCGCCGCATGGAACTCGGCGGCTACCTGCCGGCGCGCCGCCAGAAGGCGGAATCGCTGCCGGTGCCGGCGCTCGAAGCGTTCGAGCCGCTGCTCAAGGGCACGGGCGAAGGCCGCGAGATTTCCACGACGATGGCGTTCGTGCGCATCCTGAACATCCTGCTCAAGGACAAGGCGCTCGGCAAGCGCGTCGTGCCGATCGTGCCGGACGAGTCGCGCACCTTCGGCATGGAAGGCCTGTTCCGCCAGATCGGCATCTGGAACCAGGACGGCCAGAAATACGTGCCGGAAGACGCCGACCAGCTGATGTTCTATAAGGAATCGCAGACCGGCCAGATCCTGCAGGAAGGCATCAACGAAGCCGGTGGCATGTGCGACTGGATCGCCGCCGCGACGTCGTACTCGACGCACGGCGAGATCATGGTGCCGTTCTACATCTTCTACTCGATGTTCGGCCTCCAGCGTATCGGCGACCTCGTGTGGGCGGCGGGCGACATGCGCTCGCGCGGCTTCCTGCTGGGCGGCACCGCGGGCCGCACGACGCTGAACGGCGAAGGCCTGCAGCACGAAGACGGCCACTCGCTCATGTGGGCCGCCTCGGTGCCGAACTGCGTGAGCTACGACCCGACGTTCGGCTACGAACTCGCCGTCATCATGCAGGACGGCCTGCGCCGCATGGTGCAGGAGCAGGAAGACGTGTTCTATTACGTCACGGTGATGAACGAGAACTACGAGCACCCGGCGATCCCGCAGGGCGAGCATGTGGCGGCCGACATCATCAAGGGCATGTACGCGTTTCGCAAGGGCGACGCGAACGCGAAGGCGCCGCGCGTGCAACTGCTGGGCGCGGGCACGATCTTCAACGAAGTGATCGCCGCCGCCGACCTGCTCAAGAACGACTGGGGCGTCGAGGCCGACCTCTGGAGCGTGCCGAGCTTCACCGAACTCGCCCGCGAGGGCCACGAAGTCGAGCGCTGGAACCTGCTGCACCCGGCCGAACCGCGCCGCGAATCGCACGTCGAGAAGCTGCTCAAGGGCACGGAAGGCCCGGTCATCGCCTCGACCGACTACGTGCGCGCGCTCGTCGACCAGATTCGCGGGCTCGTGCCGCGCAAGTTCGTGGTGCTCGGCACCGACGGCTTCGGCCGCTCGGACACGCGCGAAAAGCTGCGTCACTTCTTCGAAGTCGATCGTTACTGGACCACGGTTGCGGCGCTCAACGCGCTCGCGGACGAAGGCAAGATCGAGCGCAAGGTCGTCGCCGACGCCCTGGCGAAGTACAGCCTCGATCCGTCCAAACCCAACCCGATGACCGTCTAACGCATCACCACCCCCGTGCATCGCAGGCGCGCCTCCCCGAAGCGGGGAGGCGCGCGTCTGCGGCCCTGGAGACACCAACAATGAGTCAAGCGATCGAAGTCAAGGTGCCGGACATCGGCGATTACAAGGACATTCCTGTAATCGAGGTGCTGGTGAAGGCGGGCGATACCGTCGAAAAAGAGCAGTCGCTCATCACGCTCGAATCGGACAAGGCGACGATGGACGTGCCGAGCCCCGCGTCGGGCACGGTCAAGGAACTGAAGGTCAAGGTGGGCGACACCGTGTCGGAAGGCTCGCTCGTCCTCGTGCTGGACGGTGAGGGCGCCGGTGCGGCGCCGGCCGCTGCCGCGAAAGAAGAGAAGCCGGCGGCGGAACCCGCCCAGCCGCAGAAGGCGGCGGCGCCTGCGCAAGCCGCGGCGCCCGCGCCCGCCGCGAGCGGCGGCGTGCAGACCGTCAAGGTCCCCGACATCGGCGATTACAAGGACGTGCCCGTCATCGAAATCGGCGTGCAGGTCGGCGACCGCGTCGAGAAGGAGCAGTCGCTCGTCACGCTCGAATCGGACAAGGCGACCATGGACGTGCCGAGCCCCGTGGCTGGCGTCGTCAAGGAGATCAAGGTCAAGATCGGCGACACCGTCTCCGAAGGCACCGAGATCGTCGTGATCGAAGCCGAAGCCGGCGCGGCCGCCGCGCCGGCGCCGAAGCCGCCGGTCGAAGTGCCCTCGGACGCCCCGACGCCTGTCGCCGCGAAACCCGCGGCGGCCGCGCCTTCGGCGCTCGCGCAGGCGCCTCTCATCCAGGCCGGCGAAGGCGGCGCGCGGCGCGCGAGCCACGCTTCGCCATCCGTGCGCAAGTTCGCGCGCGAACTGGGCGTGGACGTGAGCCGCGTCGCGGGCACGGGTCCGAAGGGCCGCATCACCCAGGACGACGTCACCGCGTTCGTGAAGGGCGTGATGACGGGCGCGCTGGCGGCCCCCGGCGCCGCAGCCGCCGCTCCGGCCGCCGATGGCGCGGGCCTGAACCTGCTGCCGTGGCCGAAGATCGACTTCACGAAGTTCGGCCCCGTCGATCCGAAGCCGCTCTCGCGCATCAAGAAGATTTCGGGCGCGAACCTTCACCGCAACTGGGTCATGATCCCGCACGTCACGAACAACGACGAAGCGGACATCACCGACCTCGAAGCGCTGCGCGTGCAGCTGAACAAGGAGAACGAGAAGTCGGGCGTGAAGTTCACGATGCTCGCGTTCGTCATCAAGGCCTGCGTCGCGGCACTGAAGAAGTTCCCGACCTTCAATGCGAGCCTCGACGGCGACACCCTCGTCTTCAAGCAGTACTACCACATCGGTTTCGCCGCCGACACGCCGAACGGCCTCGTCGTCCCCGTGATCCGCGACGCCGACAAGAAGGGTCTCGTCGAGATCGCGAAGGAAATGGCCGAGCTGTCGAAGCTCGCGCGCGAAGGCAAGCTCAAGCCCGACCAGATGCAGGGCGGCTGCTTCTCGATCTCGTCGCTCGGCGGCATCGGCGGCACGCACTTCACGCCGATCATCAACGCGCCGGAAGTGGCGATCCTCGGCCTGTCGCGCAGCGCGATGAAGCCCGTGTGGGACGGCAAGCAGTTCGTGCCGCGCCTCACGCTGCCGCTGTCGCTCTCGTACGACCACCGCGTGATCGACGGCGCGGAAGCCGCGCGCTTCAACGCGTACCTCGCTTCGATCCTCGGCGATTTCCGCCGCGTGATTCTGTAAAACCGCTTCGACCGGCCCGCGCCGCCGCACCGCACCCGCCTTGTTCATGGGGGGCGCGCCGCGGCGGGCGCGGCCGGTCGTTCCTGAAGGGGACACCATGAGTCTCGTCGAAGTGAAAGTGCCGGATATCGGCGACTTCAAGGACATCGACGTCATCGAAGTCAACATCAAGGCCGGCGACGTGATCGAGAAGGAGCAGACGCTGCTCTCGCTCGAATCGGACAAGGCCACGATGGAAGTGCCCAGCGACGTCGCGGGCACCGTCAAGGAAGTGAGGATCAAGCCGGGCGACAAGGCGTCGCAGGGCACCGTGATCGCGCTGGTCGAAGTGTCGGCGGGCGCGGCCGCGCCGGCACCCGCGCCGAAAGCCGAGGCGCCCGCCGCCGCCGAAGCGCCGAAGGCCGCGGCACCGGCACCGCAGGCGGGCAGCTTCGGCGGCAGCGTCGACGTCGAATGCGACATGCTCGTGCTGGGCGCGGGCCCCGGCGGCTATTCGGCCGCGTTCCGCGCCGCCGACCTCGGCATGAAGACGGTGCTCGTCGAGCGTTACCCGACGCTCGGCGGCGTGTGCCTGAACGTCGGCTGCATTCCGTCGAAGGCGCTGCTGCACACGGCGCTCGTGATCGACGAAGCCGCCGCGCTCGGCTCGCACGGCATCACGTTCGGCAAGCCGCAGATCGATCTGGACAAACTGCGCGACTTCAAGTCGGGCGTCGTCAGGAAGCTCACGGGCGGCCTCGCCGGCATGGCGAAGGCGCGCAAGGTCGAAGTCGTGACGGGCGTCGGCACGTTCCTCGATCCGCACCACATCGAAGTGGCGGGCGAGGGCGGCAGGAAGATCGTCAAGTTCAGGCAGGCGATCATCGCGGCGGGTTCGCAGGCCGTGAAGCTGCCGTTCATCCCGGAAGACCCGCGCGTGGTCGATTCCACGGGCGCGCTCGAACTGCGCCAGATCCCGCAAAAGATGCTCGTGATCGGCGGCGGCATCATCGGTCTGGAAATGGCGACGGTCTACTCGACGCTCGGCGCGCAGATCGACGTCGTCGAAATGCTCGACGGCCTGATGGCCGGCGCGGACCGCGATCTCGTGAAGGTCTGGGAGAAGTACAACGCGAAGCGCTTCGCGAACGTCATGCTCAAGACGAAGACCACGAAGGCCGAGGCGAAGGACGACGGCATCTACGTCACGTTCGAGGGCGAGAAGGCGCCTGCCGAACCGCAGCGCTACGACCTCGTGCTGGTCGCCGTGGGCCGTTCGCCCAACGGTAAGAAGATCGGCGCGGACAAGGCCGGCGTGGCGGTGACGGAGCGCGGCTTCATCGAAGTCGACAAGCAGATGCGCACCAACGTGCCGCACATCTTCGCGATCGGCGACATCGTCGGCCAGCCGATGCTCGCGCACAAGGCCGTGCACGAAGGCCACGTGGCGGCGGAAGCGGCGCACGGCGAGAAGGCGTACTTCGACGCGCTGCAGATTCCGTCGGTGGCCTACACCGATCCGGAAGTGGCGTGGGCCGGGAAGACCGAGGACCAGTGCAAGGCCGAAGGCATCAAGTACGGCAAGGCGGTGTTCCCGTGGGCCGCGTCGGGCCGCGCGATCGCCAACGGCCGCGACGAGGGCTTCACCAAGCTGATCTTCGACGAAGAGACGCATCGCGTGATCGGCGGCGGCATCGTCGGCCTGAACGCGGGCGACCTCATCAGCGAAGTGTGCCTCGCGGTGGAGATGGGCGCGGACGCGACCGACATCGGCAAGACGATCCACCCGCACCCGACGCTCGGCGAATCGATCGGCATGGCCGCCGAACTGTACGAAGGCGTGTGTACCGATCTTCCGCCGCAGAAAAAGAAGTAAGTCCGTGCCGCGCTGCAGCGTGCGGCGCACATGAAGAAACGGCGCACTCCGCGAGGAGTGCGCCGTTTGCTTTTGGGTAATGAGAAGTACTGCGGAAGTGCGAGAGGCGCCTGAGCGTAAAAAAGATTCCCGGTCGGAGACCGGGCAAGTGACATGCCAGGCGGCATGCCGGAGCGTTCAGGTGCGGCGCGGAGTGCGCGGCTGTTTCAGCGCGACCTCCGGTTCAATCTAAGGCAGTCAGACGGTCTTCTTCGCCGAAGCGGCGGCCGAGCGCGAAGCCTGCGCGGCGGCCTTGCTTGCGGCAGCCGTGGCCGCGTTGAAGTTGCTTTCGGCCATTTCGACCGCTTGCTTCGTGGCCTTGTGGACCGTTTCGTAGGTCGTGTTCGCGGCGTTGATAGCCGACTTGATTACGGCGACTGCGGTTTCCGAGCCGGCCGGCGCGTTCTTCGCGACGTTGTCGACGAGCGACTGAACCTTGCGGTTCTGCTCTTCGTAATGGGCTTCGGCGACCTTCGCGAACTCGGCCTGGGTGGCCGAAGCGATTTCATACACGTGACGGCCATACGACAGCAGCTTTTCGGCGAGCGGCTGGGCATAGCTCGTTTGCAGGGCCAGGAATTCCTGCGCGTCCTTCACCGACAGTGCGCGCTGGGCGTGTTCCTGCGATTCCGCCAAATTCGAGCGAACGGCCTGAAGGTTCAATTCGACGAGCTTTTCCACGCCTTCGAATGCCTTGCCGGTGAGGCCGAACAGGGTTTCGAGGTTGGCTTTCTGGGCAGCCGCGAATTGCTCAGGGGTCAGCAGACTCATGTTTACGCTCCTGGTTGGTTGGCGGCCTTCGAGGGTCGCCTGGAGTAAGTGGCAAGGCGCTGGTGCTCTGCGGCTCGCTTTGTGCGTCGCAGCATTAACTCGATTTTAGGATGCCGGCGAAGAAAGTCAAGAATTTTTGGTGCATCGCACAATGTCAAGAATTTATTATTAAACAAACACTTATGCCACACGCATGAGGGCAGCTGCGACAACGGCGCCGATGTCCCGATGCTGCGGGATTTTGGCGCCTGGTACGCGCGCGGGCCGGCAGAGCAAGCGGGGAAGCGCGGCTTCTGGCAAGATGCGGCATGGATCGTGTGAGTGCGCATGCGGGATTTCACCCAATGCGTCCACCGAATTCCTACATGGAACGTTAATGATCCATTGCAGCCGAACGCGCGTTGCGCGGCACGGCGGAACTGATGGTCAGACAATCTCACCCGTATTCCCTATCAAGTTCTGTACGACGAACGCCGTTAACGCAGCGAGCGCATCTTGTGTGAGCCGCAAACGTTGTCGAGAAGCGGTGTCGTGGCGGGAGGAAGCGGCTCTTCGATTGTCTGCCGCCATCGAATGCGGGAAGTGCATTGGCATGCTCAATCGGAGGTCATACTTCGGTTTAATGAGCGCCTATAAGTGCTTCAATTTGCGAATTTTTCGTGGTTTTACTACACTTGGCGAACGATCCCGCCGCTCCATCAAGAACACCAATGAAATCCGACAAGCTCCTGTTGTTCTCACTGATGCCGTCGTCGGTTATCAGCACCGCGTTGTCGGTCGCTGTATCCGTCGCGATCAGTGCGACGCTCGTGGCGCCTGAGGGCGCCTTTGCTGCGTCGCAAGACGCCGCGCCGGCCAAGACGGCCAAGGCGAAAAAAGTCACCAGGAAGGTTGCGAAGGTCGAGCCGGCAACGGCAAAGGCCAGCAAGAAGGCGGTCGCAACCCGCACCGTCGCCGCGAAGGACGACGATGCGCGTCCGGTGGCGAAAAAACGCCGCGTCGCTTATACGATGAACGGCCGCCATCATTCGGCGGTGCGCCGCGTGGCGTTCGAACCGCGCCAGCCCACCGTTGGCCAGGCGTTCGGCCTGCACGAGACGCCCGACTCGCTGATGCTGCGCTCGGGCGTCGCCTACGTGGTCGATCAGAACACGCTCGAGCCGCTCTTCGACAAGAACTCGCGCTCGGTGGTGCCGATCGCGTCGATTTCGAAGCTCATGACCGCGATGGTCGTGCTCGATTCAAAGGCATCGCTCTCCGAGCAGATCGAGGTAACGGACGAAGACCGCGATTACGAAAAGAACACGGGCTCGCGTCTTTCGGTCGGCTCGGTGCTGTCGCGCGAGGACATGCTGCACATCGCTTTGATGGCCTCGGAAAATCGCGCGGCGGCGGCGCTGTCGCGCTATTACCCGGGCGGTCGTCCGGCGTTCATCGCGGCGATGAACGCGAAGGCGAAGCAGCTCGGCATGACCGACACGCACTTCGAGAATTCCACGGGCCTGACGAGCCACAACGTTTCGACGGCGCGTGATCTCGTGAAGATGGTGAACGCGGCGTACCAGTACCCGCTCATCCGCCAGTTCTCGACCGATCGCAGCTACGACGTGTTCACGGGCAAGCGCAACCTGGCCTACAACAGCACGAACGCGTTGGTGCGCAATGCGTCGTGGGACATTGGTCTGCAGAAGACGGGCTTCATCAACGAAGCGGGCGAGTGCCTCGTCATGCAGAGCACGATTCACAATCGTCCGGTCATCATGGTGCTGCTCGATTCGAGCGGCAAGTACTCGCGCTTCGCCGATGCGACGCGTGTGCGCACGTGGCTCGACAATGGCGGCGCGGATCAGCAGCCGCGCATCACGAGTGCGGACGCAGGCGGTGCGGGCACCTGAGTCTGCTTGCCGGTCGCCGGCTTTCGGATTCGCCACGAGAAACGCCCCGCAATTGCGGGGCGTTTTGCTTGCCGGGACGTGCCGGGCGTTCCATGACGCTGACCGGCATCAAAAAAAACGGAGGCCATGCCTCCGCTTTTTTTGACTTTGACCGCTTCGGGTCTCAGGCGGTTTGTACGTTGCCTTCGGCGGGCTCCGGGTGATAGC
This sequence comes from Paraburkholderia lycopersici, assembly GCF_900096975.1. Classification (GTDB taxonomy): domain Bacteria; phylum Pseudomonadota; class Gammaproteobacteria; order Burkholderiales; family Burkholderiaceae; genus Paraburkholderia; species Paraburkholderia lycopersici. The sequence continues at coordinate 248,854 of NZ_FMYQ01000003.1, read as the reverse complement.
CCAGCGACTCCGAAATGATAAGCGCCGTCTTGCTCAACTGACCGAGCCACGAATCCTGCAGTCGATCGGCGGGAGCGGAAAGCGACAGGCCTGCCACCAGCTTGCCGGTGTCGTCGTAGATGCCTGCGGCTATGCAGCGCACGCCCAGTTCGAGCTCTTCGTTGTCACGCGCGCAAAATTGCTGGCGCACATGGGCGAGTTCCCGCTCGAGCCGGCCGAGATCGGTAATGCTGTTGCGCGTATGGCCCGAAAGACCCGTGCGCGTGGCGTAGGCGCGCACGCGGTTCGCTTCGTCGGCGGCGAGGAACAGCTTGCCGACGGAGGTGAGGTGCAGCGGCGCGCGGCCGCCGATGGCGCGCACCACCTGCATTCCTGAGCGTTCCGAATAGGCGCGCTCGATATAGACGATCTCGTCGCCCTGGCGCACGGAAAGATTCACCGTCTGGCCCGTCAGACGGTGCAGCTCACGCATCGGCGTAAGCGCAGCATCGCGTACCGAAAGGCGCGCCTTCACGAGATTGCCGAGTTCGAGCAGCCGCATGCCGAGCCGGTAGGTGCCGGGGTCGGAGCGGTCGACGAGGCGGCAGCTCACCATGTCGTTCAGGATGCGGTGCGCGGTTGAAGGATGCAGCTCGGTGCGTTGCGCAAGTTCCTTCAGGCTGACGGGGTCGCTGTGCGCGGCCAGCGCGTCCAGCAGGCGCATCATGCGCTCGATCACCTGAATCGAGGTCTTCGGATCTGGATGGGTGTCGCTCATGGGTTCCGATTCGTGTGGCGCGTGAGACGGAAACTGCATTGTATCTCGTATTGTGAAAAAAGTAAGCGCCGACAGGCGGTCATCGTTGCGGTGCGCCATTTCTTTTAGGGGCACGACTCAGTGCAGACGCGCGTTGGTGCCGGCCGTGAAACAGCGGATAATCGGGGACGGTTTTCACGAGGAATCCCCATGCGAGTCGGTTTGTTCGTCACTTGTCTCATCGACACGATGCGCCCCGAAATCGGCTTTTCGACGCTCAAGCTGCTCGAAGAGGCTGGCTATGAGGTTGTCGTGCCGCCCGCGCAAACTTGCTGCGGCCAGCCGGCCTACAACTCCGGCGAGCGAGCGCTCGCACGCGACCTCGCGGAAAAGACGCTGCGCGAGTTCGAGCAGTTCGACTACGTCGTGGTGCCCTCCGGCTCGTGCGGCGGCATGATTCGCGTCCACTATGGCGACTTGTTCCGCGACGATCCCGAATTGATGACGCGTTATGGCAAGCTGCGCGAGCGCGTCTACGAACTGACCGACTTCCTTGTCAATGTCGCGAAGGTCACGCTTGCGCCGGGCGCGTTCAGCGGGCCGGTGACCTATCACGACTCGTGCTCTGGCCTGCGGGAGCTCGGCGTGAAGGCGCAGCCGCGCACGTTGCTCGCCCAGCGCGGTGTCGAAGTCCGCGAGATGAAAGACTGCGAGCATTGCTGCGGCTTCGGCGGCACTTTCGCCGTGAAGTACGGGGACATCTCGACGGCCATCGCGGACGAAAAATGCGCGAATGTCGAGGCGAGCGGGACGGGCGCGGTGGTGCTCGGCGACCTCGGCTGCATGCTGAACATCGAAGGACGTTTGCGCCGCACCGGCGACGCCACCACGCGCGTGCTGCACATCGCGCAGGTGCTGGCCGGCGACGTGTGAGCACAGGCCGTCGCCGTCGATCATTCCAGCCGGAACCCCCGGAATTTGCCGATTACCGCTCAATTTCGCCCCGACGCCATGCAAGTCCAATCGATGCAGTTCAAGGCGCGCGCCGGCCAGAAGCTGGCCGATCAGCGTCTGCAGCACAACCTCAAGAAACTCTCGACCAAGTTCGTCTCGGCGCGCGCCGAGGCCATCACCGCGATCGATTTCCCGGCCACGCGCGCGGCGCTCAAGGCTCGCCGCAATCGCGCGCTGGAGAACCTCGACGTCTGGCTCGAGCAGTTCGAGACCGAGGCGACACGGCGCGGCGTGACGGTTCTTTACGCGGAAACCGCGCGCGACGCGGCGAAGCTCGTCGCGGACATCGCGCGCCGGCACGACGTGCACAAGGTCATCAAGACGAAGTCGATGGTCTCGGAAGAAATGCGGCTCAATACCGTCCTCGCGGAAATGGGCGTGCAGTCCATCGAGACCGACCTGGGCGAGTACATCCTGCAGATCAACGATAACGAGCCGCCTAGCCACATCATTGCGCCCGTCGTCCACAAGGACAAGGACGAGATCGCCGACCTTTTCGCGAAAACGCACGACAAGCCGCGCCTGACCGACATTCCCGACATGACGCGAGAAGCACGCGAAGTCCTGCGGCCACATTTTCTTTCGGCCGACATGGGGGTGACGGGCGGCAACTTCCTCGTCGCGGAAACGGGCTCGGTCGTGCTGGTGACGAACGAGGGCAACGAGGGCATGTGCACGGTGATGCCGCGCGTGCACGTGGCGGTGACCGGCATCGAGAAGGTGCTGCCCACGCTCGAAGACCTCGCCACGGCCATGCGCCTGCTGCCGCGCTCGGCGACGGGGCAGGCAACGTCGAACTATTTCTCGGTGCTGACCGGGCCGCGCGCGGCAGCAGACCAGGACGGGCCGGAGCACATGTATGTCGTGCTCGTCGATGGCGGCCGCACGGGCCTGATTGGCGGCGAGTTCCAGGACATGCTGCGCTGCATTCGTTGCGGCGCCTGCATGAATCACTGCCCGGTTTATCAGAAGGTGGGCGGCCACGCCTATGGCTGGGTCTACCCCGGGCCGATGGGTTCCGTGCTTACGCCAAGCTACGTCGGCATCGACCGGGCCCTCGATCTTCCCCAGGCCGCCACGCTGTGCGGCGAATGCAATAGCGTCTGCCCCGTGGGGATTCCGCTTTCCGATCTGCTGCGCAAGCTGCGCGAGAAGCAGACGGAGCGTCATCTGCGTCCGTGGCGCGAGCGCGCGGCGCTGGCCGCGTGGGGCTGGCTCGCGCTGCATCCTGGCGCATACGCGCTGCTCACGAAGCTCGGCGTGCGGGTGCTGGAGCGCATGGGCGGCGAGGCGCGGCTCATCCGCAAGCTGCCGTTTGCGCGCGGTTGGACGAATGGGCGTGACATGCCCGCGCCAGTCGGCCGCACGTTCCGCGAACTGTATGCGGCGCGTCACACGCATCTCGATACGACGAAGCCGACGAAGCGCCCGGGAAAAAGCTGACGCAAGAGTTTGGCGAGCACGTCAGTCAAGCGTTCTCCGCCGACTATTTAGCCTGCCGCAACAGTGTGTTCATGCGGGGCGGGTTTTTCCTGATTGCGACTATCTATATGATCTCGACTGGCGATAGTGCGTCCGCACGTTTTGCCCCATAGTCGAGAGAGTCGCATCATGAGAAAGAAAATGACGGTGTACTGGCCGCTGGCGCTGATCGTGCCGCTCGCGGCGATCGCATGGATTCATGCATGGAATACCGCCGAGCAGCAGATGCCGCTCGGCGCCGGTCAGTTCACGGCCGAGCTCGCGCGCGCGGTTTCGTATGGCCTCGTGGGCAGCGAAGGCAAGTCGTCGGTGAAAGCGGTACACCACGGCGTCGCGACGCTGCCCCAGTCGAATACGATCTGATGAATTGCAGCGGCCGTATGGCCAAGCCTCGTAGCGTGCCGCCCGGCCACGCCGCGCGTAATTGTTACGCTTTGTATAATCGATGATCCGCCGCCGTGCGCTGAACGCCGGCCGGTGCCCCGGCGCTCCACGATGAAAAAGGTTTCCGTCTGCTTCGTTTGTCTTGGCAATATCTGCCGCTCGCCCACGGCCGAGGCTGTGATGCGGCATCTGGTCGCCGAAGCGGGGCTGGCGGGGCGCATCGATCTCGATTCGGCGGGTACGGGCAATTGGCATATTGGCGAGGCGCCCGACGAGCGTGCCCAGCGTGCGGCAGGGCAGCGCGGGTATGATCTCGCGCCGCTGCGCGCCCGGCAGATCGCGGCCGAGGATTTTCGCCGTTTCGACCTGATCGTGGCGATGGACGACGCCAATGTCGCGGCGCTCCAGAACGTGTGTCCGGCGTCCGGGCACGACAAGATCCGTCTGTTGATGGAATTTTCACCGCAGGCAGAATCGCGCGTGGTCGTCGATCCGTATTTTGGCGGCGACGTGGGCTTCGAAACGGTGCTCGATCAATGCGAGGCTGCCTGTGCGGGCCTTCTCGCAGCATTGCGTCCGCAACTGGCGGACTGAGATGCCGCGCGATGCAATCCGGCCCGACGGCGCCGAATGCGGAAATCGCGCCATTTCTGCCACCCGCGACGCATCGGATAACCCAAATCGTAACGTGGATACTTGACTAAGTTAGTCATGTATTTATACTTGACGAAAATTGTCGAGAATTGCGGTTCCCCTACATCATGAGACTCACCACCAAAGGCCGTTTCGCCGTCACGGCGATGATCGACCTGGCCCTGCGCCAGGAGCAGGGCCCGGTGACGCTTGCGGGTATCAGTCAGCGGCAGCACATCTCGCTGTCGTACCTCGAACAACTGTTCGGCAAGCTGCGCCGTCATGAAATCGTCGAATCGGTCCGTGGGCCGGGCGGCGGCTATAACCTCGCGCGCCGCGCGGAGGACGTCACGGTCGCGGACATCATCATCGCCGTGGACGAGCCGCTCGACGCCACCCAGTGCGGCGGCAAGGGCGCCTGCGAAGGCACCAAGCAGCACGACGGCCATTGCATGACGCACGAACTCTGGTCGACGCTGAACCAGAAGATGGTCGAGTACCTCGACTCGGTGTCCCTCAAGGACCTGGTGGACAAGCAGCGCGCCCGCGAAGGCGCCGCGCCCGCCGTCCTGCGCGATCGCCGCACCGAAGCGCCCGCCGTGGAGCCGGTGAGGTCGGCGCCGCTCGGGCCGAACTCGATCTTCAACATGGCGGGTTCGTAAGCGGCCCAGGCGGCGGTTCGGCGTCCCCCCGAACGCACTACACAAGTACAGCGCAGCACCCAAGATTCCCCGGAGCGATAGATGAACAACGACATTCCCCACCTGCCCATTTACATGGACTACAGCGCGACGACGCCGGTCGATCCGCGCGTGGTGGACAAGATGATCCCGTATCTGCGCGAGCAGTTCGGCAATCCGGCGTCGCGCAGCCACGCCTACGGCTGGGCGGCGGAGCGTGCCGTCGAGGAAGCGCGCGAGCAGGTCGCGGCGCTCGTCAACGCCGACCCGCGCGAAATCATCTGGACCTCTGGCGCGACCGAATCGGACAACCTCGCGATCAAGGGCGCCGCGCACTTCTACAAGAGCCGCGGCAAGCACATCATCACGGTGAAGACCGAGCACAAGGCCGTGCTCGACACCTGCCGCGAACTCGAGCGCGAAGGCTACGAAGTCACGTACCTGGACGTCAAGGAAGACGGCCTGATCGACCTCGAAGCCTTCAAGGCCGCGATCCGCCCCGACACGATCCTCGTCTCCGTCATGCACGTGAACAACGAGATCGGCGTGATTCAGGACATCGAGACGATCGGCGAGATCTGCCGCGAGAAAGGCATCATTTTCCACGTCGACGCCGCGCAATCGACGGGCAAGGCGCCCATCGACCTGCAAAAGCTCAAGGTCGACCTGATGTCGTTCTCGGCGCACAAGACCTACGGCCCGAAGGGCATCGGCGCGCTGTACGTGCGCCGCAAGCCGCGCGTGCGCATCGAGGCGCAGATGCACGGCGGCGGCCACGAGCGCGGTATGCGTTCGGGCACGCTCGCGACGCACCAGATCGTCGGCATGGGCGAGGCGTTCCGCATCGCGCGCGAAGAGATGGCGACGGAAAACGAGCGCATCCGCATGTTGCGCGACAAGCTGCTGCGCGGCCTGCAGGAAATCGAGGAAACCTACGTGAACGGCGACATGGAAAAGCGTGTCCCGCACAACCTGAACATCAGCTTCAACTTCGTCGAGGGCGAGTCGCTGATCATGGCGGTCAAGGACGTGGCGGTGTCGTCGGGGTCGGCGTGCACGTCGGCGTCGCTGGAGCCGTCGTACGTGCTGCGCGCGCTCGGGCGCAACGACGAACTCGCGCACAGCTCGATCCGCTTCACGGTGGGCCGCTTCACGACCGAGCAGGACGTCGATTACGTCATCAACCTGCTGAAGACGAAGATCGCCAAGCTGCGCGAACTCTCGCCGCTGTGGGAAATGCACAAGGACGGCATCGACTTGTCGACCATTCAGTGGGCGGCGCACTAACGCAGCGCGGCGCAGTCAGCAGCGAATAACGAACCGGCCGCAGCGCACCGCGCAGGCAACTGCGCGCAGCGCGGCCAACGAACTGAAGGAGTGTGATCATGGCATATAGCGACAAGGTTCTGGACCACTACGAAAACCCGCGCAACGTCGGCTCGTTCGCCAAGGACGACGACGCGGTCGGCACCGGCATGGTCGGCGCGCCGGCCTGCGGCGACGTGATGAAGCTGCAGATCCGCGTGGGCGCGGACGGCGTGATCGAAGACGCGAAGTTCAAGACCTACGGCTGCGGCTCGGCGATCGCGTCGAGTTCGCTCGTCACCGAGTGGGTGAAGGGCAAGACGCTCGACCAGGCGCTCGACATCAAGAACACGCAGATCGCCGAGGAACTGGCGCTGCCGCCGGTGAAGATCCACTGCTCGATCCTTGCGGAAGACGCGATCAAGGCGGCGGTGGCGGATTACCGTCAGCGTCATACGGCCGAAGCGAAGGCCGACGCGGCGTAAGCGCGGCGCAGGGGCAGGACGGCGCCGGGCCCATTGGGGGCGGCGCTTTGGGACTAACGATTCTGGATGCAGCAGGGTTGCGTCGCGGTGCAGGGAACAGGCGAAAGCCCGACCTGGCGGCGCGAGGCGCGGCGAAGATGCTATGGCAATTACGTTGACTGAAAAAGCGGCACAGCACGTGCAGAAGTACCTGACCCGTCGCGGCAAGGGCATGGGCCTGCGTCTCGGCGTGCGCACGACGGGCTGCTCGGGCCTCGCATACAAGCTCGAGTACGTCGACGAACTCGCACCCGAGGACAACGTCTTCGAGAGCCACGGCGTCAAGGTGATCGTCGATCCGAAAAGCCTCGCCTACATCGACGGCACGCAGCTAGACTTCGTGCGCGAAGGGCTGAACGAGGGCTTCCGGTTCAACAACCCGAATGTGAAGGACGAGTGCGGCTGCGGCGAGTCCTTCCGCGTCTGAGCCCGCGCCAAGCGGTGAAAAGGCGGCCTGTGCCGCCTTTTTGATTTTGACGGCCCCACCAGAACGTTCCAGCCGATGAGCACGCCTTCCACGCCTCCCAAGTCGCTCTCCGATAGTCATTTCGTGCTGTTCGGTTTGCCCGAGCAGTTCGGGATCGACGCTAACGCGCTCGACCACGCTTACCGCACCGTCCAGGCGCAGGTTCATCCCGACCGTTTCGCCGCGGCCGGCGAGGCGCAAAAGCGCATTGCGATGCAGTGGGCCACGCGCGCGAACGAGGCGTACCAGACGCTGCGCGATCCGCTCGAGCGCGCGAAGTACCTGCTGCATCTGCGCGGCATCGACGTCGGCGCGGAGAACAACACGGCGATGGAGCCCGCGTTCCTCATGCAGCAAATGGAATGGCGCGAGGCGATCGAAGACGCGGTCCGCGCGAAGAACGTCGACGCGCTCGACGCGCTGGCGGCCGGGTTGCGCGACGACGAGCGCGTGCGTTTCACGAAGCTCGCGGCACTGCTCGACAGCGGCTCGAACCAGCCCGCCGCCGAGGCGGTGCGCCAGCTCATGTTCATCGAGCGCGTGGCGGGCGAGATCGACACGCAGATCGAGCGGCTGGAAGGCTGAAACACCAGCCCGGAAAAGCATATCGGCGCCTTGCGCCAACCAGGTAAAAAAAGCAGATCACACAGATGGCCTTACTGCAAATTTCCGAACCCGGCATGGCGCCGGCACCGCATCAGCGGCGACTTGCCGTCGGCATCGACCTCGGCACGACCAACTCGCTGGTCGCCGCGGTGCGCAGCGGCGTGCCCGACGTGCTGCCCGACGAAGACGGTCACGTGCTGCTGCCTTCCGTCGTGCGCTATCTCGCGAACGGCGGCCGTCGCATCGGCCGCAAGGCGAAGGCCGAGGCCGCCACCGATCCCCGCAACACGATCGTCTCGGTCAAGCGCTTCATGGGCCGCGGCAAGGCCGACGTCGAAGGCGCGGCGAACGCGCCCTACGATTTCGTCGATGCGCCCGGCATGGTGCAGATCCAGACCGTGGACGGCGTGAAAAGCCCCGTCGAAGTCTCGGCGGAAATTCTCGCGACGCTGCGCCAGCGCGCCGAAGACACGCTTGGCGACGAACTCGTCGGCGCTGTCATCACCGTGCCCGCGTACTTCGACGAAGCGCAGCGCCAGGCGACCAAGGACGCCGCGCGTCTCGCGGGCCTGAACGTGCTGCGTCTGCTCAACGAGCCGACCGCGGCGGCGATTGCCTACGGCCTCGACAACGGCGCCGAAGGTCTCTATGCGGTCTACGATCTCGGCGGCGGCACCTTCGATCTGTCGATTCTCAAGCTCACGAAAGGGGTGTTCGAAGTGCTGGCGGCCGGCGGGGACTCGGCGCTCGGCGGCGACGATTTCGACCACGCGCTTTTCGCTTACGCGCTGGAGCAGTCGGGCATCGAGCGCGCGGCGCTCGCGCCCGAAGACGTGCGACTGCTGCTCGATCGCGTGCGCGACGCGAAGGAAGCGCTCTCGTCGGCGCCCGAAGCGCGCATCGAGGCCACGCTCTCGAACGGCGCGCAGATCGCATTGACGATCGACGAGCCGCGCTTCGAGGCACTCACGCAAGCGCTCGTGCAGCGCACGCTCACGCCGACGAAGAAGGCGCTGCGCGACGCGAGGGTGGCGGCGAAAGACGTGAAGGGCGTGGTGCTGGTGGGCGGCGCGACGCGCATGCCGGTGATCCGCCGCGCCGTGGAGCAGTACTTCGGCCAGGCGCCGCTCACGAATCTGGACCCGGATCAGGTGGTCGCGCTCGGCGCGGCGATCCAGGCCGACCTGCTCGCGGGCAACCGCGGCGGCGAGGACGACTGGCTCCTGCTCGACGTGATTCCGCTGTCGCTCGGCGTGGAAACGATGGGCGGCCTCGTCGAGAAGATCATCCCGCGCAACTCGACCATTCCGGTCGCGCGCGCGCAGGACTTCACGACCTTCAAGGACGGCCAGACCGCCATGGCGATCCACGTCGTCCAGGGCGAGCGCGAACTCGTGGCCGACTGCCGCTCGCTCGCTCGCTTCGAGTTGCGCGGCATTCCGCCGATGGCGGCGGGCGCGGCGCGCATTCGCGTCACCTATCAGGTCGACGCGGACGGCCTGCTTTCCGTGTTCGCGCGCGAACAGCACTCGGGCGTCGAGGCTTCGGTGGTGGTGAAGCCGTCCTACGGTCTTGCCGACGACGACGTCGCGCGCATGCTCGAAGACAGCTTCAAGACGGCCGAAGTCGACATGCGGGCCCGCGCGCTGCGCGAAGCGCAGGTCGAGGCGCAACGTATCATCGAAGCGACGAACGCCGCGTTCGCGGCCGACGGCGAATTGCTCGACGAAGCCGAGCGCGCGCAGCTCGACGCGCTGATCGCCGCGCTCGCGCAAGTCGCGCAGGGCGAGGACGCCGGCGCGATCGAAGCGGCGACGAAAGCGCTTTCCGAAGGCACCGACGAGTTCGCGGCGCGCCGCATGGACAAGGGCATCAAGCGCGCGCTGGCGGGCAAGAAGCTCGACGAGATCGGCTGAACGCGCGACGTCTTCGGCGAGCGCGGCGTTAGCAAACGCTCCGCACGTGCGTGCTTTCCCGATGTGGCAAGCCGCGCGACGCCATTAGAATGGGCACATGCCGCCGTCGCAGACGGGGCCTGTGCCCGAGATGAAAGTTATTGGATACGGAAATCACAATGCCTCAAATCGTGGTGCTGCCCCATGTCGAACTGTGCCCCGAGGGCGCGGTCATCGACGCCAAGCCGGGCGAGAGCGTGTGCGACGCGCTGCTCGAACACGGCATCGAAATCGAGCACGCATGCGAGAAGTCGTGCGCCTGCACGACCTGTCACGTGATCGTGCGCGAAGGTTTCGATGCGCTCGAGCCGTCGGAGGAAGACGAAGACGATCTGCTCGACAAGGCATGGGGGCTCGAGCCGACGTCGCGGCTGTCGTGCCAGGCCATCGTGCCCGAGAACGACGACCTGGTGGTCGAGATTCCGCGTTACTCGATCAACCACGCGAAGGAAAACCACTGAGGCACACCAAGAGGAGCGGGCAGCCATGAAATGGACCGATACGCAGGACATCGCGGTGGCGTTGACGGACACGCATCCGGACATCGATCCGCAGTACGTGCGCTTCACCGATCTGCACCGCTGGATCACCGAGCTCGACGGCTTCGACGACGATCCCGAGCGTTCGAACGAAAAAATTCTCGAGGCAATCCAGGCGGCGTGGATCGAAGACGCGGGCTACTGATTCCCCCGCCGCGCCCCGATCGGGACGCCGATGCGAAAAAGGCGATCCGCCAGTGTGGCGGATCGCCTTTTTTGTTGCGGATGCGCGCGTCAGTTGCGTCAGTTCACGCGATCAGCCTGCAACCAGCGTGCCGTTCTCCACACGCACACGCTGGCCCTGCTGGAACGGCGGCGCTTCGTGATACGTGAAATAGCGCATCTTGCCGTTTTCCATGCGCACGCGCACCGAATAGCTTGTCGTGCTGCGCAGATGCTTTTCGACCGAGTTGCCGGCAAAACCGCCGCCGAGTGCGCCGAGCAGCGTCATGGCGGTACGGCCGCCGCCCGAGCCAAACTGGTTGCCGACCACGCCGCCGGCCACCGCGCCGCCCACGGCGCCGATGCCGGTGCCATGACCTTCGTGCTTGACCGCGGAGATCGCGACGACGGTGCCGCACGACGAGCACGCGGCCTGTGCGGGCGGCGGCGCTTCCTGGGCGTACTGCTGCTGCGAAGGCTGCGGCTGCTGGCCGTATTGCTGCGCCGGGGCGGCGGATACGGCGGCCTGCTGCTGCGCTTGCGCCGGGGCCGGCTGCGGAGCGGCCGGCGCCTCTTGTGCGTTCTGTGCATACTGCGAGGCTTGCACGGGCTTTGTGGAATCGACCACGGGCTGTGAGCCCGTCATGGCCGTCTGGCCCGTCTGGCCCTGGGCACTTTGCGCGGCAGTGCTGGCGGCTTTCGGGAAGACCCCGGTAATGGCCGCGGTAGCGGCCAGGCTCGCGATGATGACGGCTGCCGCCGCAGTCGCGACAAGCGGATGCAGGCGGCGTTTCGGTGTGGTCGGATCAGGGGTGTTCATGACAGGCTCCGTCTTCGGCAGAGTTGGTTCTCTAGTGAGATCCAGTTTGAGCCAAACCCGTTCACTCGACGTTTCAATTTGTAACCCGGCACCGCCGACGGCGACGCGGCTCAAAGGGTGCGATCGCCGTATCGAATGGCGTGACGCCGATTTGGAGACCGGCGCAGTCGATGTGCCCGCCACGCACGCGGTTTCGGCCGGCGCATTTTACCGGCGGTTACAAACGCTCACGTCGGGTATGCCCAAAGACACGGGGCGCACGCGGCTTGAACCGCATGCGCCCCGTGGTGGCACAACACGCGTCGCTTAGTCTTCGCGGCGCAGGTGCGGGAAGAGGATGACGTCGCGGATGCTCGGGCTGTCGGTGAGCAGCATCACGAGGCGGTCGATGCCGATGCCGCAGCCGCCTGTCGGGGGCATACCGTATTCGAGCGCGCGGATGTAGTCGGCGTCGTAGTACATGGCTTCTTCGTCGCCGGCGTCCTTCTGCTCGACCTGCTTTTTGAAGCGCGCGGCCTGGTCTTCCGGATCGTTCAGTTCCGAGAAGCCGTTCGCGATCTCGCGGCCCGTGATGAAAAGCTCGAAGCGCTCGGTGATGCCCGGCTGGGTGTCCGAGGCGCGCGCGAGCGGCGAGACTTCCACCGGGTAGTCGACGATGTAGGTCGGCTCCCACAGTTGCGACTCGGCGGTCTCCTCGAACAGCGCCAGTTGCAGCGAACCGACGCCGGCGTTCAGGAACGCGGGCTGGTTCGCGTCCACGCCGAACTTCTTGAGTTCCGTGCGCAGGAACGCAGCGTCGGCAAGTTGTTCGGTCGTGTACTGCGGCGCGTACTTCTGGATCGCCTGGGTGATCGTGAGGCGGTGGAACGGCTTCGAGAGGTCCAGCTCGCGGCCCTGGTAGGTCACGACGGCGCTGCCGAGCGCATCGACGGCGGCCTGGCGGATCAGTGCCTCGGTGAAGTCCATGAGCCACGTGTAGTCGGTGTACGCGGCGTAGAACTCCATCATCGTGAATTCCGGATTGTGGCGCGGCGACACGCCCTCGTTGCGGAAATTCCGGTTGATCTCGAACACGCGCTCGAAGCCGCCGACGACCAGGCGCTTCAGATACAGCTCGGGCGCGATGCGCAGGAACATCTGCATGTCGAGCGCGTTGTGGTGCGTGATGAACGGCTTGGCCGCCGCGCCGCCGGGGATCGGGTGCAGCATCGGCGTTTCGACTTCCATGAAGCCGGCGTCGGCCATGAAGCGGCGCACCGACGAGATCGCCTTCGTGCGCGCGACGAAGGTCTTGCGCGATTCGGGCGTGACGATCAGGTCGACGTAGCGCTGGCGATAGCGCGTTTCCTGGTCGGCGAGGCCGTGGAACTTGTCCGGCAGCGGGCGCAGCGCCTTCGCGAGCAGGCGCAGTTCGGTGCAGCGCACCGAGAGTTCGCCCTTGTTGGTGCGAAACAGCACGCCCTTCGCGGCCACGATGTCGCCGAGATCCCACTTCTTGAACGCGTCGTAGATGGCGTCGCCGACGTCGGCGGGCGTGATGAAGAACTGGATCTGGCCCGAGCCGTCGCGCACCGTCGCGAAGCTCGCCTTGCCCATCACGCGCTTGAGCATCATGCGGCCCGCGATCGACACTTCGAGGGCCTGCGCTTCGAGCGCGTCCTTGTCGGTGTCGGCGTAGTCGCGCTGCAGGTCGGCGGCGTGATGGGTGGGGCGGAAGTCGTTCGGATAGGCGACGCCCGCCTCGCGCAGCGCGCGCAGCTTCTCGCGGCGCTCGGCGATGATCTGGTTGTCGTCGAGTTCGGGCGCGGTGCTGGGCGCGTTCGGCTGGGTCGGTTCGGTCATGATGGCTCGGGTTCTTTGATTCGCGGTTCGCGGATGTTGCAGCGGATGTTTCGGGTGTGCGGCCCGGGCGAGGCGCCTCGCGGGTCGCGGCGCCAGCGCGGCTGCTCTGGCGCAAGGTGCGGACTTCGATTCCCGCAGCGCCCGCCGCGTGACGGACGGACGCTGCGAAAGAGGGCGGCGCGAAACGCAATGCGGCGCCCGGAGCAAACGCGGGCTTACACGCCCTGTTTCAGGCTCGCGCTGATGAAGTCGTCGAGATCGCCGTCGAGCACGGCCTTCGTGTTGCTGATTTCGACGTTGGTGCGCAAATCCTTGATGCGGCTGTTGTCGAGCACGTAGGAGCGGATCTGGTGGCCCCAGCCCACGTCCGACTTGCCCGCTTCGAGCTTGTCCTGTTCCGACTGGCGCTTGCGCATTTCGGCTTCGTACAGGCGCGATTTCAGCATGGCCATGGCTTCGGCGCGGTTGCGGTGCTGCGAGCGGTCGTTCTGGCACTGCACCACGATGCCCGACGGCAGGTGCGTGATCCGCACGGCCGAGTCGGTCTTGTTGATGTGCTGGCCGCCCGCGCCCGAGGCGCGGAACGTGTCGATGCGCAGATCGGCCGGGTTGACGTCGATCTCGAACGAGTCGTCGATTTCCGGATACACGAACACCGACGAGAACGACGTGTGGCGCCCGCCCGACGAATCGAACGGCGACTTGCGCACGAGCCGGTGAATGCCGGTTTCGGTGCGCAGGAAGCCGTAGGCGTATTCGCCCTCGACCTTGATCGTCGCGCTCTTGATGCCGGCCACGTCGCCTTCGGACTCTTCGAGCACTTCGGTCTTGAAGCCCTTGCGCTCGCAGTAGCGCAGGTACTGGCGCAGCAGCATGGCCGCCCAGTCGCAGGCTTCGGTGCCGCCGGCGCCGGCCTGGATGTCGATGAACGCGTTGTTGGGGTCGGCCGGATTCGCGAACATGCGGCGGAATTCGACGTCGGCGACGCGCTTCTCGATCTCGTGGGCGTCGGCTTCGATGGCGGCGAGCGTGTCGTCGTCGCCTTCCTCGCGGGCCATCTCGAAGAGATCCTGGGTGTCGCGCGTGTCGTTCTCGATGCCGTCGAGCACGTGCACCACGCCCTCGAGCAGCTTCTTTTCCTTGCCGAGACCCTGGGCGTGTTTAGAGTCGTTCCAGACGTTGGGGTCTTCGAGTTCGCTGTTGACTTCGACGAGCCGTCGGGCTTTTACGTCGTAGTCAAAGATACCCCCGTAGCTCGCCCGCGCGCGTGCGCAGGTCCGCCAAAAGGGCTTCGATCGCGTTGAGACGTTCCGCTTCCATTTGTGTCGTGATCCGGCGTGTAAAACACGCAATTATAGCCGATTGGACCCGGATCAAGGGTGGCGCGGGCCGATAGGGCGGCCCGCGCACGCGTGCCCGGAGCGGGCTTCGGGCAGTCTCTTTAGAGCGCCGCGTGCTCCACGACGAGCTGCACGCGCGAGACGCCGTTCCAGGTGTCGCGCACGAGCCGGTAGGCGACGGTCGTGTGCTGCGGCAGCGGGTCCGTGTGGTTGAACCAGATCGCGTTGAAGCGCTGGCGGCCGCGCAGCAGCTGCAGCTTGAGGTGCTTGTCCTTCACGAGCGCCTGCGAGGCCACCTCGAATTCGCCCGCGAACACGGGCGCGGGAAAGCCCTGGCCCCAGACGGCCGCGTCGAGCATCGCGACGAAATCGGGCGTGAAGTAGGCGTCTTCGAGGTCGCCGTCGGTTTCGACGGTGCGCGCGAGCGCTTCTGCCGTGAGCCATTCGCGGCCCACGCGCTCGAATGCGGCGGCGAAGCGCGGCACGTCGGCGGCGGCGATCGTCAGGCCCGCCGCCATCGCGTGGCCGCCGAACTTGTGGATGAGGCCGGGTTCGCGCTTGCTGATGAGATCGACGGCGTCGCGCAGATGGAAACCGGGGATCGAGCGGCCCGAGCCCTTGACGAGTTCGCCGCCGTCGTCGGCGGGCGCGAACGTGAACGACGGGCGGTGGAACTTCTCCTTGAGCCGCCCCGCGACGATGCCGATCACGCCCTGGTGCCAGCCCGCGTTGAAGAGCGTGAGCGTGGCCTTGCCCTCGGGATCGACGTCGGCGAGATCGGCGAGCGCCTGCTGCTGCATCCCGGCCTCGATTTCGCGGCGCTCGCGGTTCATCGCGTCGAGCTGCTGCGCGAGCGCCCAGGCGCGGCCCACGTCGTCGGTGGTCAGGCACTCGATGCCGAGCGACATGTCCGAGAGCCGGCCCGCCGCATTGAGGCGCGGTCCGAGCGCGAAACCGAGGTCGAAGCCCGATGCGCTCTTCGCGTCGCGGCCCGCGGCGCGAAAGAGCGCGGCGATGCCCGGCTGCATCCGGCCGTTGCGGATGCGCTGCAGGCCCTGCGCGACGAGCACGCGGTTGTTGCAGTCGAGCTTCACGACGTCGGCGACGGTGCCGAGCGCGACGAGATCGAGCAGGCCGTCCAGACGCGGCTCCGGCTTCGCGTCGTCGAACGCGTCGCGGCGGCGCAGTTCGGCGCGCAGCGCGAGCAGCACGTAGAACATCACGCCCACGCCCGCGATGCACTTGCTTTCGAAGCCGCAGTCCGGCTGGTTCGGGTTCACGATCGCGCGCGCGGCGGGCAGCGTGTCGCCGGGCAGGTGGTGGTCGGTCACGAGCACGTCGATGCCGAGCGTGTTCGCGGCCTCCACGCCTTCCACGCTCGCGATGCCGTTGTCGACCGTGATCAGCAGGTCGGGCTTGCCGCCCGGGCGCTGCGCGGCGAGCGCGACGATCTCGGGCGTGAGGCCGTAGCCGTACTCGAAGCGGTTGGGCACGAGATAGTCGATCTGCGCGCCCAGCATGCGCAGGCCGCGCACGGCCACCGCGCAGGCGGTCGCGCCGTCGCAGTCGTAGTCGGCGACCACCAGCATGCGCCGGTTTGCCGCGAGCGCGTCGGCGAGCAGCACGGCGGCCTCGGTGAGACCCTTCATGCCCGCGGGCGGGATCAGGCGCGCGAGGCCGGTTTCGATCTCGTCGGGCTGGCAGACGCCGCGTGAGGCATAGAGGCGCGCGAGCACGGGATGCAGGCCGTGGCGCACGAGCGCTTCGGTGTCGGCGGGCGAGCAGGCGCGGGTGACGATTCGGGTCATGCGGGGCGGCGGGAGAAGGAAATCATTCGGGAATCATTCGACGAAGAGCGACGCGAACACGCGGCGTCGCCAGAATTTGCGCAGATCGCCGCGCGAGACGGAGAGCGTGACCGAGCCGGTGTCGCCGCACAGCGTGAGATCGAGCGCGCCGAGCGCGCCCGCTTGCAGCGCCGCGAGCGCGGGCGCGAACCAGTCGCGCTCGAGTTGCGCAAACGCGGCGTTCCAGCGGCCCCAGTCCTGCTGGATGAAGGCCGCCGAAAACGGGTCGAGTTCGACGAGCGTCGCGCCGGTGCCCGCGCCGTCGCGCGGGTCTTGCAGGCGGCGCGCGAGCGCTTCGAAGGTCGCGGGCGCGGCGCCCACGTCGGCGTTCGCGGCGAGCGCGAGACCGCGCGTGGCGGCCGCGTCGGAGCGCACGCGGGCGAAGGGGCTCGTCACGGCGCGCAGCGCGCCCTGCGCGTGGAACCAGATCGAGTTGACGGCGGGCAGGCCGCGCGCCTCGCGCGCCTCGTTGACGGGATGCTCGAACCACGCCATCTGCACTTCGTTCTGCACCTTCATCCAGGCGCGCGAACGCTGGCCCGAATGGGCTTCGTGCGGCAGCCAGATCTCGATGTTGCGGCCGCTCGCGCGCAAGGGCGAAGCGCCCGCGAGCGTGCCGAAGCCTTCCGAGGAGAGATACCAGCGCTGCGGCGTGGGGGCCTCGATGCGCACGCCGAGCGCTTCGATCAGCGGCTTGGCGACCGTGTAGAGCGCGGCGGCGTCGGCATCGGCGAGTTCGAGCGAGGCGGGGTCGATCAGCACGAGATGATCGTGCGCGATGCGCACGTGCACGGGCTGCACGCATGCCCACGTCGCGTCGCCGGGCGTGCCGCCGTCGGCGAGCAGCATGTAGGGCGCGAGCGGCGCCTCGTCGTCGGCGCTCGACGCGGCGGGCTGCGTGCCGCCGGCGCTCGCCGCGCCGAGCGCGCCGAACTGCCGCGCGACCCAGCGCTCATGCGGCAGCGTGCGCTGGAAGTCCTCGCCGATCACCTGCTCGCCGAGCGTCGCGCGCGCCACCAGTTTCGCGAGCGCCGGGTAGTCGAGGCCCGCTAGCGCAGTGGAGGCGGCCGCCGCGGAGGGCAGGGCGAACGGGACGAGGAGATGAAGTCGGTCGGCGGGCATGATGGTGCGCATTGTACTTCGGCGCTCCGTGCCCCGGGCAGCGTTCGGACGCCCTTGCGGCGGCCCGCCGCCGCCCGCCCGCGCTGCCGCTGCGGCACTTGTGGCCGAAAAACGGCTCGAAGGAAAGGGCGCGCGGGCGCCTCCGCGGGCCGCCGCGGTCAGCGTGAAAGTCCGTGAAGCGCCGTCAATGTGGCAAACTTCGCGGTTATCGCCGCCCGACCGGGCACGATATTCTCCGGCCGTCCGGCGCACCGGCCCCAAGGTCGGTACGCTGCCGGAGCGCAACGAAGACGCAAAAAGGATTCGCTTGAAACTTCCCTACGAATGGCAGATAGGCTGGCGCTACACCCGCGCCGGCAAGCGCACGACCGGCAACGGCTTCATCTCGTTCATCGCGCTCGTCTCGATGTCGGGCATCGCGCTCGGCGTCGCGGCGCTGATCGTCGTGCTCTCGGTGATGAACGGCTTTCAGCGCGACGTGCGCGATCGCATGCTCTCGGTGCTCGCGCACATCGAAATCTTTTCGCCGACAGGCACGATGCCCGACTGGCAACTCACGGCGAAGGAGGCCAAAACCAATCCCGAGGTGATCGGCGCGGCGCCCTACGTCGACGCCCAGGCGCTGCTCACGCGCGGTGACAGCGTGAACGGCGTCGCGCTGCGCGGCATCGAGCCTTCCGAGGAGCCGCAGGTCTCGGACATCGGCAAGGAAATGAAGGCGGGCAGTCTCAACGATCTGACGCCCGGCAGCTTCGGCATCGTGCTCGGCGCGGACCTCGCCGTGAACCTCGGCGTGACGGTCGGCGACAAGGTCACGCTCGTCGCGCCCGAGGGCTCGATCACGCCGGCCGGCATGCTGCCGCGCCTGAAGCAGTTCACGGTGGCGGGCGTGTTCGAGTCGGGCCACTACGAGTACGACAGCACGCTCGCGCTCGTCAACATCCGCGACGCGCAAGTGCTCTACCGTCTCGGCGCGCCGAGCGGCGTGCGCCTGCGCCTGAAGGACATGCA
Organism: Paraburkholderia lycopersici; assembly: GCF_900096975.1. Classification (GTDB taxonomy): domain Bacteria; phylum Pseudomonadota; class Gammaproteobacteria; order Burkholderiales; family Burkholderiaceae; genus Paraburkholderia; species Paraburkholderia lycopersici. Next base: position 230,386 of record NZ_FMYQ01000003.1, on the reverse strand, counting down.
GCGCGCGCCGGCGGTGGCGCGCCAGCTCGTGCACACGCTCTCGGGCGACCTCTATATCCGCGACTGGACGCAGCAGAACAAGACCTGGTTCTCGGCCGTGCAGATCGAAAAGCGCATGATGTTCATCATCCTCACGCTCATCATCGCGGTCGCGGCGTTCAATCTCGTGTCTTCGCTCGTCATGACCGTCACCAACAAGCAGGCCGACATCGCGATCCTGCGCACGCTCGGCGCGCAGCCAGGCTCGATCATGAAGATTTTCGTCGTCCAGGGCGTGACGATCGGCTTCGTGGGCACCGGCATCGGCATTGCGCTCGGCTGTCTGATCGCGTGGAGCATTCCGTGGAGCGTGCCGATGATCGAGCATCTGCTCGGCATCCAGTTCCTGCCGCCTTCGGTCTATTTCATCAGCGAGCTGCCTTCGGAGCTCGTCGCTTCGGATGTGATACGCATCGGCGTCATCGCTTTCGTGCTGTCCGCGCTCGCGACGCTCTATCCGAGCTGGCGCGCGGCCAAGGTTCGACCCGCGGAGGCGCTGCGCTATGAATGACCGTCAATCGCTCGTCGCCGCGGCTGGCGACTATCCGTACGTGCTGGAAGCGCACGGCGTTTCGAAGGTATTCGGCCAGGGCGCGCTTTCCGTGCAGGTGCTCCACGACACCGAGCTCAAGGTCAGGCGCGGCGAGAAGCTCGCCGTGGTAGGCGCTTCGGGGTCGGGCAAGAGCACGCTGCTGCACGTGCTGGGCGGCCTCGACGAGCCGGGCGCCGGCAAGGTCTCGGTGCTCGGCAAGCCGTTCACCGAGCTTTCCGAGCGCGAGCGCAACGAGTTGCGCAATCGCGCGCTGGGCTTCGTCTATCAGTTCCACCACCTGCTGCCCGAGTTCTCGGCGCTCGACAACGTGGCGATGCCGCTGCGCATCCGGCGCATGATGCAGGAAGACGCGCGCGCCGAAGCCATGGCGATACTGGAGCGCGTGGGTCTCGCGCATCGCGCGCGCAACCGGCCGGGCGAGCTCTCGGGCGGCGAGCGCCAGCGCGTGGCGATCGCGCGGGCGCTGGTGACGAAGCCCGCGTGCGTGCTCGCCGACGAGCCCACGGGCAACCTCGACGGCGCAACGGCCGACACCGTCTTCAACCTCATGCTCGAACTGTCCGAACAGTTCCAGACGAGCTTCGTGATCGTCACGCACGATCCCGATCTCGCGGCGCGCTGCGATCGCATCGTGCGGCTGCGCGACGGCATGCTGCACGAAGAGCCGGTCGTGCCGGTCTGAGCCGCCGGGGCGCGCACGCCATGTGGATCGACACGCATTGCCACCTCGACGCCGCCGAGTTCGACGCGGACCGCGACGCGGTCGCGGCGGCCGCGCAGGCGGCGGGGGTGGGGCGGATCGTGATTCCCGCGGTGGCGCGCGAAAACTTCGCGACGGTGCGCGCGCTCGCGCATCGAACCGGGGGCGCGGTCTACGCGCTCGGCATCCATCCGCTCTACACGCCGCAGGCGCGCGAAGACGATCTGGAGGCGTTGCGGCGCGAAGTCGAGGCGAGTCTCGACGACCCGCGCTTCGTCGGCATCGGCGAGATCGGGCTCGACTATTTCGTGCCGGGTCTCGACGACGCGCGCCAGCAGCACTTCTACGACGCGCAACTGCGTCTCGCGCGCGAGTTCGACTTGCCCGCGATCTGCCACGTGCGCAAGTCGCAGGACCAGGTGCTCAAGGGGCTGCGGCGCAACGGCGTGAAAAGCGGCATTGCACACGCCTTCAACGGCAGCTTCCAGCAGGCGCGCGCGTTCATCGATCACGGCTTGCATCTGGGCTTCGGCGGCAACGTCACGTTCGAGCGCGCGCTGCAGATCCGCAGGCTCGCGCAGCAGTTGCCGCTCGAGGCGATCGTTGTGGAAACCGACGCGCCCGACATCGCGCCCGCCTGGCGCTACCGCGAGCGCAACACGCCCGACCAGGTGCCGCGCATCGGTGCGGTGCTCGCGGGCTTGCGCGGCTTGAGCGCCGAGGAACTCGCCCTTGGCACAACGGCTAACGCGGCGGCGGCGCTGCCGCGGCTCGCGGTTTCGTCGGCATAATCGTTTCGAGGGTGGCGGGCGCGGCGGGCATGCCGCGCGGCGCATTCGACGTCTTTCGCCCCTTCGTCGCGAGGAGGCGGGATGCGGGCGATTTGGTGCGGGTTTGCGCTGGGCGTGATCGCGTTGCAGCGGCAGGCGGCATTGCCGGGGCGGGGCGCGTGGGCCGGGCTCATCGTGGCCTGCCTGCTGGCTGCGGGGTGGGCTGTCCGGGCGCTCGGCGGCGCGAGGCCTTCGGACGAGTCTTGCGATGGCGCCGGGCGCCTGTCCGGCGTCGGGTACTGGCGGCGCTGGCGCATTGCGAGCGGCTGGGCGGCAGTATGGGTGGCCGCCGCGAGTGCGGGCTTCGGCTACGCCGCGTGGCGCGCCGAACTGAGCCTCGCGCAAACGCTTCCCGCTGCCTGGCAAACGCGCGATCTCGACATCACCGGCTATATCTCGAGCTTGCCTTCGTATGGCGCGAACGGCGCGAGCTTTATCTTTCGCGTCGAGTCCTGGGGTACGCGCAAAACTGGCGCACTGCTGCCGCATTGGGTCCAGCTCTCATGGGTGCCGCGCGAGGAGCCGCTGCCGCCGCTCGTTCCCGGCGCACGGTGGCGGCTCTCGGTGCGGCTCAAACGCCCGCACGGCAACGGCAATTTCGGGCTGCGCGACGCGGAGGCGTCATGGCTTGCGCGTGGCGTACGCGCGACCGGCTATGTGAGCGATCCGCAGCGCGCGGTGCGTCTTCCCGTCGATGCCTCGGGCATCGGCGTGCGCATCGAACGCGCTCGCGCCGTGTTGCGCGCGCGCATCGACGCGGTACTCGGCGACGCTCCGCATCGCGGCATCGTCATCGCGCTTGCCAACGGCGCGCAGGACGCCGTGAGCGACGCCGACTGGCGCCTCTTGCGCAATACGGGCACGAGTCATCTGGTGGCGATTTCAGGGCTGCATCTCGCGTTTGTCGCGGGCCTCGCGGGGTGGATCGCCGGCGCAGTATGGCGACGCGCGCGCTGGCGCGGCGTCGAGGCGCCGCTGTTCGTGCCGGCGCAGAAAGTCGCCATCGCTGGCGCGTTGCTCGCCGCGACAATCTATGCGGCGCTCGCCGGTTTCAATGTGCCGGTTCAGCGCGCGCTCTGGATGCTGACGGTGGCGGCGCTCGCGCTATTTGCCGGACGCGAGGTTGCGCGATCGCACGTGCTTGCCTGGGCGCTGGGACTCGTGCTGCTGCGCGATCCCTGGGCCGTGACGGCTGCCGGCTTCTGGCTGTCGTTTTGCGCGGTCGCGGCGATCCTGTTCGCGGCGACGGGCGTGCCGCGCCTGCGCAGGCAAGCGCCGCAGCCTCATTTTGCTGACGGCCCCGATCCGATGCGGGATCGAAGCGAGCCTGCGCGGCGGCTCGTTTCCGTTGCCTCGCTTCGCCGCGGCTGGCGTGCACTGGCGCTGCATCTTGCCATGCGCACCAGCGACAGTGCACGCGTGCAATGGGCCGTTACGCTGGCGCTCGCGCCGCTCACGGCTTACTGGTTCGCGCAGATACCGCTGATCGGCCCTCTCGCCAACGCCTTTGCAATTCCCTGGGTGAGCATGCTCGTGGCGCCGACGGTCATCGGGAGCGCGGCGTTGCCCGCGCCGCTCGATGCGTTCGCGTTACGCGCGGCCCATACCTGTCTCGAATGGCTCGCCGCAATGCTCGGCGCCTTCGAAAGCTTGCCGTGGGCGGTCTTGCGTCTGCCGCAGCCAGGCGCGTGGCCGCTGGCGTGCGCGGCGGTGGGCGTCGCCTGGGGTCTCGCGCCGCGCGGATGGCCGCTGCGCTGGCTCGCGCCGTTCACCTGGCTGCCGCTTCTCGTGCCCGCGCCCACCGGGTCGCCGCCGGGTGCTTTTCGGCTCACGGCGCTCGACATCGGGCAGGGCACCTCTGTGCTGGTCGAAACGGCGCGGCACACCTTGCTCTTCGACGCCGGCCCAGGCCCGGAATCGACACAGGCGGGCGAGCGCATCGTCGTTCCCTATCTGCAGGCGCACGGCGTGCAGCGGCTCGACGCGCTGATGATCAGCCACGACGACTCAGATCATTCGGGCGGCGCGCAGGCCGTGCTCGACGCGATCGGCGTCGGCGAACTCGTGGCGGGCATTTTGCCGGCCCATCCGCTATGGGCGAGCGCGCGCGAGAAGGGTGCGCAGACCGTGCAGTGCGCCGCAGGGCAGCGCTGGCAGTGGGACGCCGTCGACTTCGAGGTGTTGTGGCCCGATCCCGGGCCGCTCGCGGGCAAGCCCAATGCACATTGCTGCGTGCTCAAGGTATCGACGGCGGCATATGCGGAAGGCGGCCGGGTCTCGGCGCTGATCGCCGCCGACATCGAAGCGGGCGTCGAGCGCACGCTCGTCGCCCGCGACCCCGGGCGGCTACGGGCGCAAGTGCTCGTCGTGCCGCATCACGGCAGCCGCACCTCTTCGACTGAACCGTTCCTCGATTCTGTATGGCCGCTCGTCTCGATATTTCAAGTAGGCTATCTGAACCGCTTTCATCATCCGCATCCGGGCGTCTACGCGCGCTATGCGGCACGTCACATCGTGCTCGCGCGCAGCGACGCGGACGGCGCCGCGCGCGTCGAGGCACACCCGGGCTCACTCGCCGTCGAGCGCTTTCGCGATACGCAGCGGCGCTACTGGATGGACCCGCCATCGCCCGACTGACGCATCGGGCCGATGCGAACGCGAAGCACCAAAGACATCAACAATAGAGAGACAAGACGCCTTTGAAAAACGTCATTCACTTCTCGCACGCGAACGGCTTTCCCGCCTCGACGTATCGCACGTTTTTCGCCGAACTCGGCGACAACTACGAACTGCGCTACATCGAGCGCATTGGCCACGACGCGCGCTTTCCCGTTACGCGCGACTGGCCGCATCTCGTCGAGCAACTGCTCGATGACATCGGACGCTCCTATGAAGAGCCGGTGTGGCTCGTCGGGCATTCGCTCGGCGGCTATCTTTCGCTGATGGCCGCGCTCAGGAAGCCGCAGTGGGTGAAGGGCGTCGTGATGCTCGACTCTCCCGTGATCGCCGGCTGGCGCAGCAGCATGCTGCGCGTATCGCAATGGACGGGCCTCGACGAACGCCTCTCGCCCGCTGCGGCCACCCGCACGCGCCGCACGAACTGGGCGAGTCGCGACGAGGCCTGGCGGCACTTCCATGCGAAGGCGGCCTTCGCGCGCTGGGACGAGCGCGTGCTGTCCGACTACGTCGATTTCGGCATTCCTCAGACCTCGGCGGACGGCAGCCGCACGCTCGCCTTCGACCGCCACACCGAATACATGATCTACCGCACGCTGCCGCATACGCTCGGCGCGCGGCTCGTGCACGGCTCGCCGGTGCCGGTGAGTTTCGTCGCGGGCACGCAGTCGAAGGAAGTGCGCCAGGTCGGGCTCGCCGCGACGCGGCGCATCGCGGGGGAGCGCTTCGAGTGGATCGAGGGCAGCCATCTGTACCCGATGGAGCGCCCGATCGAAACCGCGCGGGCGGTGCAGCGCATGCTCTACGCGATGGAAAACGGCGTCTGAACCGGCGCTTTCCTGTGCCGGCTCCAGGGTGTCGGGGCGAGCGGAGCGCAGCGTATCCGGCGCGTTCAAAATTCAGGGTTAGCCCTTGCTTTCAGGTATAATCCGTTTTTCCCGCGAGCATCCAGCGATGACCAAATATGTTTTCGTCACCGGCGGCGTAGTTTCATCCCTTGGCAAGGGCATTGCCGCCGCCTCCCTCGCCGCGATCCTCGAATCGCGCGGTCTGAAAGTCACCCTCCTCAAGCTCGATCCCTACATCAACGTCGACCCCGGCACGATGAGCCCGTTTCAGCACGGCGAAGTGTTCGTGACGGAAGACGGAGCGGAAACCGACCTCGACCTCGGCCACTATGAGCGCTTCATCAGCACGAAGATGCGCAAGGCCAACAACTTCACCACGGGCCAGATCTACGAATCGGTGATCCGCAAGGAACGCCGCGGCGACTATCTGGGCAAGACCGTGCAGGTCATCCCGCACATCACGAACGAGATCCAGGCATTCATCGAGCGCGGCGCGGCTTCGGCCACCTGCGGCGAGCCCGATGTCGCGATCGTCGAAGTCGGCGGCACGGTGGGCGACATCGAATCGCTGCCGTTCCTCGAAGCCGCGCGGCAGATGAGCCTGCGCCTCGGCCGCAACAGCGCGTGCTTCGTGCACCTCACGCTCGTGCCGTTCATCGCCACGGCCGGCGAACTGAAGACCAAGCCCACGCAGCACAGCGTCCAGAAGCTGCGCGAAATCGGCATCTATCCGAACGTGCTGCTGTGCCGCGCCGACCGTCGTATTCCCGACGACGAGCGCTCGAAGATTTCGATGTTCTCGAACGTGCCCGAAGACGCCGTGATCTCGGTGTGGGACGCCGACAGCATCTACAAGATCCCGCAGATGCTGCACGATCAGGGCCTCGACTCGATCGTCTGCGACGAACTCAAGCTCTCGGCGAAGCCCGCCGATCTGTCGATCTGGGCGGAAATGGTCGAGAAGCTCGAGCATCCCAGGCACGAAGTCACGATCGGCATGGTCGGCAAGTATGTCGATCTGACCGAGTCGTACAAGTCGCTCATCGAAGCGCTGCGTCACGCGTCGATCAAGACGTCAACGAAGGTGAACATCGAGTACATCGACTCCGAGCAGATCGACGAAGAAGGCGTGGAGAGCCTCAAGCATCTCGACGCGATCCTCGTGCCGGGCGGTTTCGGCCGTCGCGGCACCGAAGGCAAGATCAAGGCCATCCAGTATGCTCGCGAAGCGAAGGTGCCGTACCTCGGCATCTGCCTCGGCATGCAACTCGCCGTGATCGAATTCGCGCGCGACGTGGTGGGTCTGAAGCACGCGAACAGCACGGAATTCGATCCGGACACGCCCGACCGCGTGGTGGCGCTCATCACCGAATGGGCCGACCGCGAAGGCAAGGTTGAAAAGCGCAGCGAAGATTCGGACCTCGGCGGCACGATGCGTCTGGGTTCGCAGCGTTGCCCGATCAAGCCCGGCACGCTCGCGGCGGAGATCTATGGCAAGGACGTGAACGAGCGCCACCGCCATCGTTATGAAGTCAATAACGGCTACGTGCCCAAGCTCGAAGCCGGCGGTCTTGTCATCAGCGCCCGTACGCCGACTGAAGATCTGCCGGAAATGATGGAGCTGCCGCGCGACATGCACCCGTGGTTCGTCGGCGTCCAGTTCCACCCGGAATTCACGTCCACGCCGCGCGACGGCCATCCGCTCTTCAAGGCGTATGTCGAAGCGGCGGTCGCGTACCATGAGGCGCGCGCGAAGGAGAAAGCATGAATCTGTGCGGTTTCGAGGTCGGCCTCGACAAGCCGTTCTTCCTGATCGCGGGCACCTGCGTCGTCGAATCCGAACAGATGACGATCGACACGGCGGGCCGCCTGAAGGAAATCACGTCGAAGCTCGGTATTCCGTTCATCTACAAGTCGTCTTACGACAAGGCCAATCGTTCGAGCGGCAAGTCGTTTCGCGGCCTCGGGATGGACGAGGGCCTGCGCATCCTGTCCGAAGTGAAGCGCCAGCTCGGCCTGCCCGTGCTGACCGACGTGCACACGGAAGAAGAAATCGGCCCCGTGGCGTCGGTCGTGGACGTGCTGCAAACGCCCGCGTTCCTGTGCCGTCAGACCGACTTCATCCACGCGTGCGCGCGCTCGGGCAAGCCGGTCAACATCAAGAAAGGCCAGTTCCTCGCGCCGCACGACATGAAGAACGTGATCGACAAGGCGCGCGAAGCCGCACGTGAGGCCGGTCTTTCCGAAGACCGCTTCCTCGCGTGCGAACGCGGTGTTTCGTTCGGTTACAACAACCTCGTCTCCGACATGCGCTCGCTCGCGATCATGCGCGAGACCGGCGCGCCGGTTGTGATGGACGTGACCCACTCGGTGCAACTGCCGGGCGGGCAGGGCACGAGTTCGGGCGGTCAGCGCGAATTCGTGCCGGTGCTTGCGCGCGCGGCCGTGGCCACGGGCGTGGCCGGTCTCTTCATGGAGACGCACCCGAAGCCGGCCGAAGCGAAGTCCGATGGTCCGAACGCCGTGCCGCTGAACCGCATGGCCGACCTGCTCGAAACGCTCGTGACACTCGACCAGGCGGTCAAGCGTACGCCGTTCCTCGAAAACGACTTCAACTGAGCGCGCAGCAGGTGTAGTGCGCGCCGCTTCGATTGCATGAGCGGCGCGATGGAGGAGCAGCGCGGCGCACGACCGCTCGTACCCGTACGGCAGGTGTCATGAAACGGCATCATGCTGTAAGCAGCCGGGCCGGCGCGCCGCGCTAGATGTGCAAGATAGCGTGGCAGCGCGGCTTCGGTCATGCGAACGTGACCGTAGCGCTGCGGCAAGTTGAACCAGGCGACCGCGCCGCCTGTCCATGTGACGGTGTGCCCCGAGCGAGCATAGAAACTGTGCCTTGCGGGCCGATGCAGCAGGCGGCGCAGCTCGCGCAAGAATTACTGTCATTTCCTGAGGAAACCATGAGTGCAATCGTAGATATCATCGGTCGCGAGATTCTGGATTCGCGCGGCAATCCCACCGTCGAATGCGACGTGCTGCTCGAATCGGGCACGATGGGCCGCGCAGCGGTCCCGTCGGGCGCCTCGACGGGCTCGCGCGAAGCGATCGAACTGCGCGACGGCGAAGCCGGCCGCTACAACGGCAAGGGCGTGCTGAAGGCCGTCGAGCACATCAACACCGAAATCTCCGAGGCGATCATGGGCCTCGACGCATCGGAACAGGCCTTCCTCGACAAGACCCTGCTCGAACTCGACGGCACCGACAACAAGTCGCGCCTCGGCGCGAACGCGATGCTGGCCGTGTCGATGGCCGTCGCGAAGGCTGCGGCCGAAGAGGCCGGCCTGCCGCTGTACCGCTACTTCGGCGGCTCGGGCGCGATGCAGTTGCCGGTCCCGATGATGAACATCGTCAACGGTGGCGCGCACGCGAACAACAGCCTCGACATCCAGGAATTCATGATCGTGCCGGTGAGCCAGCCGACCTTCCGCGAAGCGCTGCGTTGCGGCGCGGAAGTGTTCCACGCGCTCAAGAAGATCCTCTCGGATCGCGGCATGAGCACGGCAGTCGGCGACGAAGGCGGTTTCGCGCCGAACTTCGGCAGCAACGACGAATGCCTCTCGACCATCCTGCAGGCCATCGAGAAGGCCGGCTACCGCGCTGGCGAAGACGTGCTGCTCGCGCTCGACTGCGCGGCGAGCGAGTTCTACCACGACGGCAAGTACCAGCTCGCGGGCGAAGGCCTGCAACTGTCGTCGGCGGAATTCACCGACTACCTCGCGACGCTCGCCGACAAGTTCCCGATCGTCTCGATCGAGGACGGTATGCACGAAGGCGACTGGGCCGGCTGGAAGCTCCTGACCGACAAGCTCGGCAAGAAGATCCAGCTTGTCGGCGACGACCTGTTCGTCACCAACACGCGCATCCTGAAGGAAGGCATCGAGAAGGGCATCGCGAACTCGATCCTCATCAAGATCAACCAGATCGGCACGCTGACGGAAACCTTCGCGGCCATCGAGATGGCCAAGCGCGTCGGCTACACGGCCGTGATCTCGCACCGCTCGGGCGAAACCGAAGACTCGACGATCGCGGACATCGCCGTCGGCCTGAACGCCGGCCAGATCAAGACCGGCTCGCTCTCGCGCAGCGACCGCATCTCGAAGTACAACCAGCTGCTGCGCATCGAGGAAGATCTCGGTGATATCGCCAGCTATCCGGGCAAGTCGGCGTTCTATAACCTGCGCTAACCGGACCTGACGCCGGCAGCAGCGTTGCTGCCATCTTTCGTTCTCTCTCTCTTTCGCCGCCCTGCGTATAGCGCAGGGCGGCGTGTATTTATCCGGCACCTTTCATGCGGCTTGTCACTGTCGTCCTGATCATCCTGCTCGTGCTGATCCAGTATCCGCTCTGGTGGGGCCATGGCGGCTGGCTGCGCGTTCATGAATTGCAGCAGCAACTCGCGCAGCAGCAGAAACAGAACGAAGACGAAAAGCTGCGCAACGAACGTATTGCGGGCGAAGTGCAGGATCTCCAGAGCGGGACCGCGGCCGTCGAAGAGCGCGCGCGCTACGAGATGGGCATGGTGAAGGACGGCGAGGTGTTCGTGCAGTTCGTTTCGCCGAATCAGCCGCTGCCGGCCACGCCGGGCGGCTCGTCGGATACCTCGACGCGCGGCCAGATGTCGGCGGCGCCGGTGAGGGTGGTGCCGAACCCGGTTTCGCGTGTGCCCGAAAAGAAGCACGGACGCGGGAAGGAAGCGAAGAAGGCGGGATGAGCCTGATGGCTTGAAGCGGGCAGCGAGCCAAAAGCAAAAGGCGCGGCATCGAGCCGCGCCTTTTTCCGTTTACCGGGTCTCTTCGTCAGTAACCGGGTTACCAGCCCCAACCCCAGCCGGGATATCCGTAGCCAACGCCCGTGCCCCAGCCGCGCCCCCAACCACCACTGTAGTAGCTGCCGTAGACCGTGACGGGCGGCGCGTAGGCGCGCGACCACGCCTGTGCGGCGGCCTCCGCGGCCATGGCGTTGTCCTGCTCGGCAAGCACCTGGCGGTCGATCGCGTCGTAGCGTGCTTTTTCTTCGGGTGTGAGGACCGGCGCGGTTCCGGCGACGCCCGACTGGCTGGCGGGCAGCCGGCTGTAGATCGGCGACGGGCCGGGCGGGTCCATCATGCAGCCGCTCGTTACCGCAACGGCTGCGCCGAGCGTCGCGAGCAGCGCGGCCGCTCGCGACGCGCATCCACGCACCGGAAGTGCGAAGCGCTTGTTTTCGATCATGCTTCTCTCTATCTGTCGGATGCCTAAGCAAGGCTAGATGCCGAGAGGGCCGCGTCCGGGTTTGCGTACGCGCCGCCGCGAAGGGCGGCGGCACGACCTCCTTCGGGCTCCGCCTTAGTGACGACGCTCCGCAGCGGGGCTGACGCCCTCCGAAAGCCCGGTCAGCGCGAAAAGTTGCGCGACGTCCACAGGGTCGAACTCGTAGCGCTGATTGCAGTAGTCGCAATGAATCTCGACGTGACCGCGTTCTTCGATTACGCTGTCGACTTCCTCGCGGCCCAGCATCTTGAGCATCGCGCCCACCTTTTCGCGCGAGCACGAGCACTGGAATTGCGGCGCAAGCGGCTCGAAGTGACGGACGTTCTCTTGCCAGAAAAGGCGGCGGAACAGTGTCTCGCCGTCCTCCTTGAGCATTTCGTCGCGCGTCAGCGTGCCGCCGAGCGTGCAGACGCGCTCCCACGTGTCGAGATCGTGCTCGCCCTGGTGCGGCACGATGCCTCCGTCGCCGGGCAGCTTCTGCAGCAGCATGCCGACTGCGCGCTCGTCGTTCGCCGCGAGCCACAGACGCGTGTCGAGCTGCTCCGAGTGATGCATGTAATGCTCGAGCACCGAGGCCATCGACTTGAGCGGGCCGTCCTCGCCATTCAGCGGCACGATGCCCTGATAGGGCTGCTGGCCCGGTTGCTTCTTTGCCGGATCGAGCGTGATTACGCAGCGGCCCTGGCCGTCCGGGTTGATGAGATCGGCGAACGTAAGTTCTTCGCCGAGCGGCAGGGCGTTTTCGCCGATGAAATCTTCGCCGAGACGCGCGGTGGCGCGCATCGTCAGATCCGAGCCGCACTGCACGACCAGCATCTTCACAGGGCCGTCGCCGAAGATCTGCATGATCAGCGTGCCGTCGAATTTGAGATTCGCCGAGAGCAGCGCGCACGCCGCCATCATCTCGCCGAGCACTGTGCGCACCGGCGCCGGATACTGGCGGCGCGTGAGCACTTCCTGCCACGTGTTGCGCAGCGAGACGATCTCGCCGCGCACGGGAGCGGCGCTGAACATGAATTTCTGCAACTGGTCGTTCACAATCTTTTCCTTCGTTTCGATCGGGGCGGCGTGGCTCACGCCGCGCACGGCGAGAGCGTGCGGCCCTCAGCCGATGCGCACGAGCTGCGCCTTGAAATATTCGCGGCGCTGCGCGTAGACATCCGCGTTGCGCTTGAGGCCGGCGATGTCGGCCTCGGTGAGCTCGCGCACTACCTTGGCCGGCGCGCCGAGAATCAGCGAGTTGTCGGGGAACACCTTGCCTTCGGTGACCACCGCACCCGCGCCAACCAGGCAGTTGCGGCCGATTACCGCGCCATTCAAGACCACCGCCTGAATGCCGATCAGCGCGCCTTCCCTGACGGTGCAGCCGTGCAGCATGGCCTGGTGGCCGACCGTCACGTTCGCCTCGAGCGTGAGTGGGTAGCCGGGGTCCGTATGCAGCACCGCGCCTTCCTGGACATTGCTGCGCGGGCCGACGGTGATCGGTTCGTTGTCGCCGCGTAGCGTCGCGCCGAACCAGACGCTTGAGTCCTCGGCGAGTTCCACCTTGCCGATGATGGTCGCGTTGTCCGCGACGAATACGCTTTCATGAATGGTCGGTGCGGCTTCGCCAAGCTTGTAGATGGCCACGGTGTTGCGTCTCCTTTGTCGACCGGAGCGGGCGCTTTGGCGCCCTCGGGTCCCATGCTGGGTGGTTGCTGCGCGATTTCCGCGCGGTTGCCGGTTTGCTGACGCGCCGCAGCAGATGTCCGCGACGCCGGGCAGGTGAATCGCGTATTGTAAACGGTTGCGCGCGCGGCCCGCTTCGGGCGGTCCTGCGCGATGTTTCCCGCCCCCGTTTCTTTTGCCGATGAATCCCGCTCCTTCCGCCGCCAACGCCGACGTTGCCAGCGCCCCGTCCTCTCGTGCCGCGTCGGAGTGCTGGCGCGCAGCCGCGCTCGACGCACTGCGCGAATGCGACCCGATCGCCAAGGCCAACGCCGTGCGCGCGCTGCACGCACAGGCCGCGGCCGGCGCGCCGCGCTGGGCCCCGCAGCGTGTCCTTGCGACGCCGGACGGCTTGCCGGGCCGCCCGGCGCAGCCCCCTCTCGTCGAGCCGCGAGAACTGCAGCGCCGCAGCATGAGCACGCCGCAGGGCCGCGTGGTATTGCTGCACGCGCTGGCCCACATCGAATTCAACGCGATCAACCTGGCGCTCGACGCGGTGTGGCGCTTTCCCGGCATGCCCGATGCCTTCTACGCCGACTGGCTCGGGGTCGCGGCCGAAGAGGCGTATCACTTCTCGCTGCTGCGCGCGCGGCTCGCCGATTATGGCCACGCTTACGGCGACTTTCCCGCGCACAACGGCCTGTGGGAGATGTGCGAGCGGACGAGCGCCGACGTGCTCGCACGCATGGCGCTCGTGCCGCGCGTGCTGGAGGCGCGCGGACTCGACGCTGCGCCGCCCATTCGCGCGCGTCTGAAGCAGGCGGGCGACGACGAATCGGCGGCGATCCTCGACATCATCCTGCGCGACGAGGTGGGGCACGTGCGCATCGGCAACCACTGGTTCCGATACGTATGCGAAGCGCGCGATCTCGATCCGCACGCGGCCTGGCTTGCACTTGCCGAGCAGTACCGCGCGCCGCGCATGCGCGGGCCGTTCAATTACGAGGCGCGCCGCCGCGCCGGGTTCGACGACGCCGAACTGGACACGCTAGCAGCCCAGGACGCCGCGGAGCAGACCGCCCCGAAGAAATCAGGCGGGCGCGATGCAGGCGAATGACCCAAGCGAATGAGATGCCTCAGCCGCCGGTCGCTTATATAATCGAACGATCATTCTTTTTCAGCGGCCCACATGAATCTCTCCCGATCCGAATTCGTCGATGTGACCGGCGTCCGTCTGCATGTGCGCCGTTGGGGCGCCGGGGACGCTCCCGTCCTTTTCATGCTGCACGGCTGGATGGACGTGGCCGCGTCGTTCCAGTTCTTCGTCGACGCGCTGAGCGGCGACTGGCAGGTGATCGCGCCCGATCTGCGCGGCTTCGGCCAGTCCGGCTGGCCGGTCGCGCAGGGTCGCGGCAGCAACTACTGGTTCCCCGACTATCTCGCCGATCTCGATGCGCTGCTCGCGCACTATGCGCCCGAGGGCCAGGTGGATCTCGTCGGGCACAGCCTCGGCGCGAACATCGTCTGCCTCTATGCGGGCGTGCGGCCCGAACGCGTGCGGCGCGTGGTCGATCTGGAGGGGTTCGGCTTGCCGGCGCCGGCGTCCGCCCAGGCGCCGGGACGCATGCGCGCGTGGCTCGACGAGGTGCGCACGCCGCCGCAACTGCGCGCCTATGCGTCGCTCGATGCGGTGGCCGCGCGCCTCGTGAAGACGAACCCGCGCCTCATCGCGCCGCGCGCGCGCTTTCTCGCCGAGCATTGGTCGAAGCCGGACGGAGAGGGCGGCTACGTGCTGCTCGCCGATCCGGCGCACAAGATGCGCGGGCCGCTGCTGTACCAGCTCGACGAGGTGATGGCGATCTGGTCGCAGGTGCGCGCGAAGGTACTGCACGTTGAAGCGGCCGGTTCCGAGACGCTCGCGCGGCTCGCGGGCGCCGTACCCATCGACGAATTCAAGCGGCGCTTCACGGCGTTTCCCGACTGGCGCGAGCGCATCGTCTACGGGGCAGGGCACATGGTGCACCACGACCAGCCCGAAGAAGTCGCCCGCCTGATCGAGGCGTTCTGCGCGTAAGCGGCTCGCATGAACGGGCGTTCGCGCGCTGACTGCACCCGAGGGACGCCCCGACGACTTCACTGCATTGCAGTAAAATGGCCGTTCACCCTTTTCGCGCATGCAATGAACGCCGATCTCCACTGCCACTCCACTGTTTCCGACGGCCAACTGACCCCGGCTGCCGTCGCACAGCTGGCGAAGGCGGGTGGCGTGACGCTGTGGGCGCTCACGGATCATGATGTTCTCGGTGGCCAGCGCGAGGCGCGCGAAGCGGCCGAAGCGCTCGGCATGCGTTATCTGAGCGGCGTCGAGATTTCGGTGACCTGGGCGTCGCGCACCGTGCACATCGTCGGCTTGCATGTGGACCCGGAGTGCGCCGCGCTCGTCGACGGACTCGCGCGCACGCGCGACGGCCGCGCCGCGCGCGCCGAGGCGATGGGCGAGCGCCTCGGCGAACTCGGCATTCCCGATGCGTACGCTGGCGCACTGCAATACGTCTCGAATCCCGATCTGATTTCACGCACGCACTTTGCGCGCTTCCTCGTGGCAAGTGGGCGGGCCCAGAACACCCAGGACGCGTTTTCGCGCTGGCTCGGCGACGGCAAGCCCGGCTACGTCGCGCACCGCTGGGCGAAGCTCGCCGACGCCGTCGCGTGGATCAAGGCGGCGGGCGGCGAGGCGATCATCGCGCACCCCGGCCGCTATGCATACACGCAGCTCGAATTCGATACGCTCTTCGGCGAATTCATCGATCTGGGCGGTAAGGCCATTGAAGTCGTCACGGGTAGCCATACGCCGGATCAGTACGTCGAATACGCCGCCGTGGCACGGCGCTTTGGCTTCGAGGCCTCGCGCGGCTCGGACTTCCACGCGCCGGGGCCCGACGCCATCGAGCCGGGCACGTTGCCGCCGCTGCCTTCCGACCTCAAGCCTGTCTGGGAGCGATGGCTGTAGGCCGCGCGCCCCGCGCGCGGCCTACAGCTTGCGTCCTCCGGTCGCTGCGCCGTTCCCGGTAAGGCGTTCCGAGCCGGACCAACCGGCTTTGCCGAATTGTGCAGTCTTCCGTCGTTTTCGCGGCCCGCGCGCTGTTTCCTGTCGCCACTCTGTCGTCAATCGTTAGCTGATTACTGCCATGTCCCAGTTCTTTCGGCTTCACCCTGAGAATCCGCAGCCGCGCCTCGTCAAGCAGGCGGTGCAGATCATCCGCGACGGCGGCGTGATCGCGCTGCCCACCGATTCGAGCTACGCGCTGGCCGCGCGCATCGACGACAAGCACGCGGCCGAGCGCCTGCGCCGCATCCGCGGACTCGACGAAAAGGCGTTGCTCTCGCTGATGGTGCGCGACCTCTCCGAACTGGCGAATTTCGCCATGGTGGACAATCGCCAGTACCGGCTCATCAAGTCGGTGACGCCGGGGCCCTACGTGTTCGTGCTGGTGGCGACGAAAGAAGTGCCGCGGCGCCTCTCACATCCGTCGCGCAAGACGATCGGCCTGCGCGTGCCGGGCCACCCGATTCCGCTTGCGATACTTGAGGAGCTGGGCGAGCCGCTGCTCGCCTCCACGCTGATCCTCCCACCCGACACCGAGCCGCTGAACGACCCCGAAGAGATTCGCGAGCGCCTGGAAAAGCAGCTCGATCTCGTCATCGACGGCGGAGCGTGCCCGTGCGAGCCGTCCACCGTGATCGATCTCACCGGCGAAGAACCGGTGCTCGTGCGGCCGGGGCGGGGCGCGCTCGCACCGTTCGGCATCGCGGAAGAAGAGGCGTGACGATGCGCGAAGCGGCGGGCGCCTCGCGCGCCCGGGGCGCATTGATACAATAGCCCGCCATGGAAGCCAATCTGATCCAGACGATCGTCGTCTACGCGTTGCCGGTCATCTTCGCGATTACGCTGCATGAGGCCGCGCACGGCTACGTCGCGCGCATGCTCGGCGACAACACCGCCTATGTGCTCGGCCGCGTGTCGTTCAACCCGATGCGCCACATCGACCCCATCGGGACGATCGCGATGCCGCTCGTGCTCTATTTCCTGACGAATGGCGCGTTCGTGTTTGGTTACGCGAAGCCGGTGCCTATAGCGTTCAGCAATTTGCGCAATCCGCGCTGGGGCACGCTGTGGGTCGCGGCGGCCGGTCCGCTGTGCAACTTCGTGCAGGCGATCGCATGGGGCGTGTTCGGCGTGGCGCTCGCGGTGCTTGGCGTGGACGAGCCGTTCTTCACACGCATGGCTGCCGCCGGCGTGGGCGTGAATCTCGTGCTGGGCGTGCTGAACCTTTTTCCGCTGCCGCCGCTCGACGGCGGACGCGTGCTCGCGGCGCTCTTGCCCACGCGCGCGAGCATTGCGCTCTCGCGCCTCGAGCCCTATGGTTTCATCATCGTGATGGGATTGCTCGTGAGTGGCATCTTCACGCGATTCTGGCTGCGTCCGCTCGTAAGTCTAGGTTACGACGCGGTCACGGCCATCCTTACCCCTCTTGTGTCGTTCTTCTCATAACATCATGTTCCCAGACCGTATCTTCTCCGGCATGCGGCCCACCGGGTCGCTGCACCTCGGCCACTATCACGGCGTGCTGAAAAACTGGGTGCGCCTGCAGTCCGAGTACCCGTGCTTCTTCTGCGTGGTCGACTGGCATGCGCTCACCACGCACTACGAAACGCCGGATGTCATCGAGAAGAACGTCTGGGACGTGCTGATCGACTGGCTCGCCTCGGGCATCGACCCGAACCAGGCCACGCTCTTCATCCAGAGCCGCGTGCCTGAGCACGCCGAACTCGCGCTGCTGCTCGGCATGAGCACGCCGCTGTCCTGGCTCGAACGCGTGCCGACCTACAAGGAGCAGATCGAGAAGCTGCGCGACAAGGATCTCGGCACCTACGGCTTCCTCGGCTATCCGGTGCTGATGGCCGCCGACATCCTGCTCTACCGCGCTTCGCTTGTGCCGGTGGGCGAGGACCAGGTGCCGCACGTCGAGATGGCGCGCGAAATGGCGCGCCGTTTCAACTACATGTATGGTCGCGAGCCGGGGTTCGAGGAGAAGGCCAACGAAGCCGCGAAGAAGCTGGGCGGCAAGCGCTCCAAGCTCTATCACGAGCTGCGTAACGCCTATCAGCAGGAAGGCGACGAGGAGGCGCTCGAACAGGCCCGCGCGCTGCTTTCGGAGTCGCAAAGCCTCTCGATGAACGATCGCGAGCGCCTCTTCGGCTACCTTGAGGGCTCGCGCAAGATCATCCTGCCGGAGCCCCAGGTGCTGCTCACGGAAGCCTCGCGCATGCCGGGCCTCGACGGCCAGAAGATGTCGAAGTCGTACGGCAATACCATCGGCCTGCGCGAAGACGCCGAATCGATCACGAAGAAGGTGCGCACCATGCCGACCGACCCGGCGCGCGTGCGCCGCACCGATCCGGGCGACCCCGACAAGTGCCCGGTGTGGCAACTGCACCAGGTCTATACGGACGAGCAGACGCACGACTGGGTGCAAAAGGGCTGTCGTTCGGCGGGGATCGGCTGTCTGGAGTGCAAGCAGCCGGTCATCGAGGGCATCCTGCGCGAGCAGCAGCCCATGCTGGAGCGCGCGCAGAAGTACATGGACGATCCGTCGCTGCTGCGCGCGATCGTCGCGGACGGCTGCGACAAGGCGCGCAAGTTCGCCAACGAGACGATGCGCGACGTGCGCGAGGCCATGGGCCTCTCGTACAACTGAAGCGATCGATGACCTCGACGCCTGACGCCGCGCCTGCGCCGCATGACAGGCTGGCCGAACCTTCGCGATGGGTGCGCCGCTGGGCGCATCTGATCGCGCCCGGCGGCGCGGTGCTCGACGTGGCCTCGGGCGCGGGCCGGCACGCGCGCTGGCTCGCAGGCCGGGGACATCCCGTCGCGGCGCTCGACCGCGACGCCGCGGCGCTCGCCACGCTGCATGGTGTGGCGGGCGTCGCCACGGTAGCGTGCGATCTCGAAGGCGCGCCTTGGCCGCTCGCCGCCGATGCGCGCTTTGCGGCCGTCGTCGTGACGAATTACCTGTACCGGCCGCTCATGCCGCGTCTCATCGACGCACTGGCGCCAGGCGGCGTTCTCATCTACGAAACGTTCGCGCAGGGTAACGAGACCGTCGGCAAGCCGTCGAACCCCGCTTTCCTGCTTGTGCCGGGCGAGTTGCTGGCCGTTTGCACGCCCGCCTTGCGGGTTATCGCCTATCAGGACGGTTTTTTGTCGCAGCCGCGAGAGGCATATATTCAGCGCATCTGCGCCGTGCGAGAAAAAACGACCTCAGTGTCCCCCGAAAAAGCCGGTAATGTACCTGTGACTCGGGTCCTGCCCGCACCGCGTTACGATCTGACCGGCTAATCCGCTACAATCGCGGTTTAACCGACTCATTTTTCTGGCGTTTCATGGCTAACGGCACTCAGGACGGCATCACGCTGCAAGGCAGCATTCCCGCGATCGTCACCCCCATGCACGAGGACGGCAGTCTCGACCTGCCGGCGTTCCGCAAACTTGTCGACTGGCACGTGCAAGAGGGGACGGATGCCCTCGTCGTCGTCGGCACGAGCGGGGAGTCCGCCACGCTTGACGTCGAAGAGCACATCCTGATGATCAAGACGGCGGTGGAGCACGCTGCCGGGCGCCTGCCGATCATCGCGGGCGCCGGCGGCAATTCCACGGCCGAGGCGATCGAGCTGACGAAGCAGGCGAAGGAAGTCGGCGCGCAGGCGTCGCTCCAGGTCGTGCCCTACTACAATAAGCCGACCCAGGAAGGCATGTACCGCCACTTCGCGAAGATCGCGGAGGCGGTGGATCTGCCGGTCATCCTCTACAACGTGCCGGGCCGTACGGTCGCGGACATGTCGAACGAGACCATTCTGCGTCTGGCCGAAGTGCCGGGCGTCATCGCGGTGAAAGAAGCGACGGGCAACATCGACCGCGCCGCGCACCTCATCAAGCATGCACCGAACGGCTTCAAGATTTTCAGCGGCGACGATCCCACGGCAATCGCGCTGATGCTGCTCGGCGGCCACGGCAATATTTCGGTGACCGCGAACGTCGCACCGCGCGAGATGAGCGATCTGTGCAAGGCGGCACTCGCGGGCGACGTGAAGACGGCTCGCGCGATCCATCTGAAGCTGCTGTCGCTGCACAAGAACCTGTTCATCGAATCGAATCCGATCCCGGTGAAGTGGGCGCTGCAGGAACTCGGCCGCATCGAAGGCGGTATCCGACTGCCGCTCACGCCGCTCGACGCGCGTTACCACGACGTGGTGCGCGCCGCGCTGCGCGAAGCCGGCCTGACTGGCTGATCCGATCAGCCAGTCGCCGTTTTTTCAACCGACGCCGTCACGGCCCAACCACCTGACCACTGGCAGATCTGATCGACCATCTGGCAGAGCAAGGCTTAGCGTTCCCGTATCACGAAGGCCCACATGAAACGTTCCGCTCTTTCCCTCCACGCAACCCGCATGGCGGCGCTGGCGCTTGCACTCGGCTCGCTCGCAGGCTGCGAGTCGCTGAACGACATGTTCGCGTCGGATCGCGTCAACTATAAGGACACGCCGAGCGCGCCGCCGTTGAACGTGCCGCAGGACCTGTCGTCCGCGCCGGGCGACCAGAAGTACGTCGCGCCGCCGCCCACGGTCACGCTCGGGGGTGCCGCGCAGCGCACGGTCACGCCGGCTGGCAACGCCACGCTCGGCGTGCCCAGCGCGCAGGACCCGTTCGGCATGCACGTCGAACGGGACGGCGACCGCCGCTGGCTCGTGGTCGACGGCCGCTCGCCCGACGACGTCTGGCCGCAGTTGCAGGAATTCTGGACCGAGAACGGCTTCACGCTGACGACCGACTCGCCGTCCACGGGCATCATGACGACCGACTGGGCCGAAAACCGCGCCAACATTCCGGACGACTGGTTCCGGCGCACGATCGGCCGTGTGATCGATTTCGCATACTCGTCGGGCACGCGCGACCGCTTCCGCGTGCTGGTCTCGCGAGGTCCGGACGGTCAGACCGATATCTCCGTCACGCACAACGCGATGGAAGAAGTGCTGACGGGGCAGGACAAGACCGGCTCCAAGTGGGTTGAGCGCCCGCGCGATCCGGCACTCGAGGCCGCATTCCTCTCGAAGATCATGCAGAAGTTCGGTCTGACCGACGCGCAGTCCAAACAACTGCTGACCGATGCGCGCCCGTCCACTGCGCCCGTCAAGGTCGCGGCCGGTCCTGACGGCACGACGCTCGATCTGCCCGAGGCGTTCGACACCGCATGGCTGCGTGTGGGTCTCGCGCTCGACCGCACGAACTTCACGGTCGACAACCGTGACCGCGAGCGGGGTCTCTATTACGTGCGCTACGCCGATTCCATGCAGGAACTCAAGGGCGACGGTCTGCTCGGCAAGCTGTTCTACAACCCGAAGAAGGCCGCAAAGGACCAGGGGCCGGAATTCGTCGTCGCGGTGCGCGCGACCGGCAACACGACGCAGGTTGCCGTGATCGATCAGAACGGGCGCATCGACACCTCATCGGACGCGCAGCGTATCGTCTCCGCGCTGCACGCGCAGCTGAACTGACGTGCGTTTTGCGAGCCTCGGCAGCGGCAGCGAGGGCAACGCACTGGTCGTAGAAGCAGGCGGCGGCGCGACGCTCACGCGCGTACTGCTCGACTGCGGATTCTCAGCGAAGGAAGTCGAGCGGCGCCTCGCCCGCGCAGGGCTGGGCGCCGACTCGCTCACGGCGATTCTCATCACCCACGAACACAGCGACCACATTGGCAGCGCGCTCACGCTGGCGCGGCGCTGGGCGATTCCGCTTTATATGAGCTGGGGCACCGCGCAGGCCGTGGGCGCCGACGACGCCGACGTCGACCTCAACGTGCTATGGGGCGACGAGACGGTGGAAATCGGCGAACTCGGCGTGCTGCCCTACACGGTGCCGCACGATGCGCGCGAGCCGCTGCAGTACGTATTCAGCGACGGCGCGAGCCGGCTAGGCGTGCTGACCGATGTCGGCGAGTCGACGCCGCACATCGGCAACGTGCTCGGCGGGTGCGACGCGCTCGTGCTCGAATGCAACCACGACCTCGATATGCTCGCCACCAGCCGCTATCCGGCCTCGCTCAAGGCGCGCATCGGCGGGTCGCATGGTCATCTCAACAACGTGGCGGCCGGCGGCATCCTTGCGGGGATCGACCGCGCGAAGCTGCGCCATCTGATCGCGGCGCATCTGAGTCAGCAGAACAATACCCCCGAGCTTGCGCGCGCGGCGATGGCCGCGGTGCTCGGCAATGCGGCGACAGAAGTCGGGGTCGCCTCTCAGGCCGAGGGCTTCGACTGGATCTCGCTCTGAGCCCTCTGAGCCGTTTTGCGGCGGCACAGTTGAAGCGAAGCGAGCGGACGAAAAAAAGCCCGTGACGTGTGTCACGGGCTTTTTTCTTGATGGAGGGCCGGTCAGCATCGATCTGGCCCCGCGAGGCTTTCGCCAGCTTTAATTACGATTGCCGCCGAAGATGCCGAGAATGGCGAGCAGGTTCGTGAACACGTTATACAGGTCCAGATAGATCGCAAGCGTAGCCGAAATGTAATTCGTCTCGCCGCCGTTCACCACCCGCTGCACGTCGAACAGCATGTAGGCCGAGAAGATCGCGATGGCGAGCACCGAAACCGTGAGCATCAACGCGGGCAGTTGCAGGAACATGTTCGCGACGCCGGCGAGCAGGATCACGATGACGCCCATGAAGAGCCACTTGCCGAGGCCCGAGAAGTCGCGCTTGCTGACCGTGGCGACGGTGGCCATGGCGGTGAAAATAATGCCAGTGCCGCCGAATGCGAGCATGATGAGCGAGGGGCCGTTCGAAAATCCCAGGATGAACGACAGCAGCCGCGAGAGCATCAGGCCCATGAAGAACGTGAACCCGAGCAGCACGAATACGCCCACCGAGCTGTTCTTGGTGCGCTCGATGGCGAACATGAAGCCGAAGGCAATCGCGAAGAACGCCAGCAGGCTCATGGCCGGGCTGGTGGCGGCGAAGAGCGAGAAGCCAGTCGCCACGCCCACCCACGCGCCGAGCACCGTCGGCACCATCGACAGCGCGAGCAGCCAGTAGGTGTTGCGCAGTACGCGGTTGCGGGTCTCGGCCGAAGTGACGGTGCCGCCGCGGCCGAAGTTATAGGGATACTCGTTCATGCTTTCTCCTTGCGTGAGACGCGTGGTTGGCGGTGCGCAGGCGCGCGGTCCGCTTCCTCGTAAGATAGATTCGGCAACCCATAGTTTCAACAGGTTGCCACACGGTTTCCGTTATGTTCGTGCAGCGTAAGCCGCTACTCTTAAGCGCCGCTGAAAGGGGCGCCGAATGCCCGATATGGCGGTTTTTGCGCCCATTCTCGTCCCGCCAAGCCGGGTTTTCGGGCCTAACAGGGTTCAATCGCAATCATACATGGGAACATGCTACAATTGCGGATTCATTTGAATCTGTAACCTCTTAATTTTCTGGAGTTTTTATGGCGATCGAACGCACCCTGTCGATTATCAAGCCGGACGCAGTGGCAAAGAACGTGATCGGCCAGATCTACAGCCGCTTCGAAAACGCTGGCCTGAAGATCATTGCCGCCCGCATGGTTCACCTCTCGCGCGCCGACGCCGAGAAGTTCTATGCTGTTCACGCAGCGCGTCCGTTCTTCAAGGACCTCGTCGACTTCATGATTTCGGGTCCGGTGATGATTCAGGTGCTCGAAGGCGAGAACGCCATTCTGAAGAACCGCGAACTGATGGGTGCGACCGACCCGAAGAAGGCCGACAAGGGCACGATCCGCGCCGACTTCGCCGACAGCATCGACGCGAACGCCGTGCACGGTTCGGACGCCGCCGAAACGGCTGCCGTGGAAGTCGCGTTCTTCTTCCCGCAAGTCAACGTCTACTCGCGCTAAGCAGGCGCGAGCGGGCTGCAGTAGTAGCATAGGGTCGCGAACGGCGATGACGCCCGTCGTCCGATTCCCGCTGTCGCGCAAGGGCGCAGGCAGCCGGGCAACGCGGGCGGTGGGCGCGCTCTCGCACTGAAATGGCAGGATTCGACATGACGAGCAGTTCCACCGTCAACCTTCTCGATCTCGACGCCCAAGGGCTCGTCGCATATTGCGAAAGCCTGGGCGAGAAGCCGTTTCGCGCCAAACAGCTTCAACGCTGGATCCATCAGTACAATGCCGCCGACTTTGACGGCATGACGGATCTGGCCAAATCGCTACGCGAAAAACTGAAAGGGCGCGCCACCATCGGCATGCCCGGCATCGTCAGCGACAACGTTTCCTCCGACGGCACGCGCAAATGGCTCGTGGACGTCGGCAACGGCAACGCCGTCGAAACCGTGTTCATCCCTGAAGAAACCCGCGGCACGCTATGCGTGTCTTCGCAGGCCGGATGCGCGGTCAATTGCCGGTTCTGCTCGACCGGCAAGCAAGGTTTCTCACGCAATCTCACCACTGCCGAGATCATCGGCCAGTTGCGCATGGCGGAATTCGCCTTGCGCGCCTCGCTGTTGGGCGAGGCCGGCGGCCGCGCGACCGGCGGTGACGGCAAGGGCGAGCGCGTCATCACGAACGTCGTGATGATGGGCATGGGCGAGCCGCTCCTGAACTACGACGCGGTCGTGCCCGCGATGCGCCTGATGCTCGACGACAACGCCTACGGCCTGTCGCGCCGGCGTGTCACGCTGTCCACGTCGGGTGTGGTGCCGATGATGGACCGCCTTGGCGCCGAGCTGCCGGTGGCGCTCGCCGTCTCGCTGCACGCGCCTAACGACCCGCTGCGCGACGAGCTCGTGCCGCTCAACCGCAAATACCCGCTGCGCGAGCTGATGGCGGCATGCCAGCGCTATCTCGAAGTCGCGCCGCGTGATTTCATTACCTTCGAGTACTGCATGCTCGACGGCGTCAACGACACCGAAAAGCACGCGCGGGAATTGCTTGCGGTGACCCGGGACGTACCGTGCAAATTCAATCTGATCCCGTTTAATCCGTTTCCCGAATCGGGCCTGCTGCGCTCGAAACCGGAGCAGATCAAGCGCTTTGCGCAGATCCTGATGGATGCGGGCGTCGTCACGACCGTGCGCAAGACGCGCGGCGACGACATCGACGCGGCGTGCGGCCAGCTCGCCGGCGAGGTGAAGGACCGCACGCGTCTTGCCGAGCGAACGGGCCGGGCTGCGAGTAAGGTTATCGAAGTACGGCCGGTTCAGCACTGAGCCGGCGCGAGGAGGGCCCATGGCGGCGCGCGGGGATACGCGCCGTGTTGGGTGACATTGAAAGAAAGTTGCAAAAGCGATCGGAAGCGGCACACGGGCCGCGCATTTTGTTATAAACGGTCTGCGAATCGGGTAGAGGCGGGCGGGATGCGGCCCACCGGTTCCAGTATGGAAAAGAATCGACGCAAGGACTTTGGGATGAGCGAGCCGCAGCACCCTTTCGGGACAGACGGAACTGACAGCAACGCAGGCCGTTCGGCGCCGGGCGCGGCGCCCTCGCCGGTGCAGCCCGTGCCCGATACGCTGGTTGCAGCCGGCGCACGCCTCGCGCAACTGCGCGAGGCAAAGGGCTGGGCGATCGAAGACGTGTCGGCGCGCCTGAAGGTGGCGGTGTCGAAACTGCGCGAGCTCGAAGCGGGCGATATCAGCCATCTGCCTGACAATACGTTCGCGCTCGGCGTGGTGCGTGCCTATGCGAAATTGCTCGGCGCGGATCCCGCGCCGTTCGCCCAGGCGCTGCGCCGCGAACGCGGCATGCCGCAGCCGGATCTGTCGATGCCGGCCTCGGCGGGTTCCGATCTGCCGCGCGGACGCGTGTCGCTTTCGCTTGGCGGCAGCGGCGCGCGGGCGCCGCGCCGTCGCGCCTCGTGGCTGTGGGGTGTGGCGATCATCGTGGTCGCGGTGCTCGCGCTTTCCATGTGGCATACAAACAGCGGCGAATCATCGGCCTGGTTTGCGCGCCTGAAGGCGATGGCCAACGGCGCGAGCGTGCAGCCGGGCGCGTCGTCGCCCACCGTGACGCAGGGCGAGGCGACTGGCGTACCGGCTGCGCAGGGTGCGGACCAGTCCGCCGCGCCGGCGGCCGGCAACGCCAACGCCAACGATGGTGCCGCGAATGCCGGCAACACGGGCGACAGCGGCAACGCTGCGCCCGAGCAGCGGGCCGCGGCGAGCGCACCGCCGGTGGCGCCGCAGCCCGCGCAGCAAGTCGCCCCGCAACCGGTGCAGCAGGCTGCGCGTCCTGCCGCTGCGAGCGCAGTGCCGGCTGCGGCAAGCGCGGCGAAAGCGCAGCAGGCGGCAAGCGCGTCGGCCGCGCAGGCGGCACAAAATGCCGCAGCCGACAGCGGCGCGGACACCTCGACGTTCGCGATCCGCGTGACGCAGGACACGTGGGTGAGCGTGCGCCAGAAGGATGGCAAGGAGGTCTTCTCGGGCATGATCCACGGCAGCGACGCGCGCGAGATCACCGGCACCGAGCCGCTCAAGATCACCGTGGGCAACAAGGCCGGCATCGAGTCGATGACCATCGACGGCCAGCCGGTCGACGCTTCGAAGTATGCGTCGGCGCGCGGCAATGTCGCGCGTTTCGTGCTGCCCTGATCAAGACATGGTATGCGTCGCGGCCGGCCTCCTGTCTCAGCGCCGGCCGCGACGCTTTTTCAATTCACGTAGTGCGGCGGCTGCCCAGTCGGCCGCTGCCGCGTGAGGCGCAAATGGGTTTTTCGATGCAAAGCGAAACGCAATCCTCGACCAGCAACAGTCAGATCTGCTCGAACGAGCCGATCCTCGGCGGCCACGCGCCGCGCCGCACGTCGCACGCCGTGCATGTGCGCTGGGGCGGTCAGCTGGTGACGATCGGCGGCGACGCGCCGGTGCGCGTGCAGTCGATGACCAACACCGACACCGCCGACGCCATCGGCACCGCGATCCAGATCAAGGAACTCGCGCAGGCGGGCTCGGAACTCGTCCGTATCACGGTCAACACGCCGGAAGCGGCCGCAGCCGTGCCGCACATCCGCGAGCAGCTCGATCGCATGGGCGTGACGGTGCCGCTCGTCGGCGACTTCCACTACAACGGTCACCTGCTGTTGCGCGACTATCCGGCCTGTGCCGAGGCGCTCTCGAAGTACCGCATCAATCCGGGCAACGTGGGCCAGGGCGCGAAGCGCGACACGCAATACGCGCAGATGATCGAAGCGGCCATCAGGTACGACAAGCCGGTGCGTATCGGCGTGAACTGGGGCAGCCTCGACCAGGATCTGCTCGCGCGCATGATGGACGAGAACGGTTCGCGCAAGGAGCCGTGGGAAGCGCAGAGCGTGATGTACGAAGCGCTCATTCAATCGGCGATCGGCTCGGCGGAACGCGCTGTCGAACTCGGCCTCGGCCGCGACAAGATCATCCTGTCGTGCAAGGTGAGCGGCGTGCAGGACCTGATCGCCGTCTACCAGCAGCTCGCGAAGCGCTGCGACTTCGCGCTGCACCTCGGGCTCACGGAAGCGGGCATGGGGTCGAAGGGCATCGTCGCTTCGACGGCGGCGCTTTCCGTGCTGCTGCAGCAGGGCATCGGCGACACGATCCGCATCTCCCTCACGCCGGAACCGGGCGCCTCGCGCACTGGCGAAGTCGTGGTCGGCCAGGAAATCCTGCAGACCATGGGCCTGCGCTCGTTCACGCCGATGGTCATCGCGTGCCCCGGCTGCGGCCGCACGACCAGCACGTTGTTCCAGGAGCTGGCCTCGCAGATCCAGAACTATCTGCGGGCGCAGATGCCGGTTTGGCGCGGCGAGTATCCGGGTGTCGAAACGATGAACGTGGCCGTGATGGGCTGCATCGTGAACGGCCCGGGCGAGTCGAAGCACGCGAATATCGGCATCAGCCTGCCGGGCTCGGGCGAGAACCCGGCGGCGCCGGTTTTCATCGACGGCGAGAAGGTGAAGACGCTGCGCGGCGAGCGCATCGCCGAAGAATTCCAGCAGATCGTCAGTGATTACGTCGCCCGCAAGTACGGCAACGCCGAAGCGACGAACTAGGCGTCAGCACAGATCGTCAGCGCAGATCAATACGCACAACCGAATACCGCCATTCGCAAGGCACATTCGCCACGCAAATCCGCAACGCAATGACTGAACAAAAACGCAAGCCCGAAAAGCTCACGGGCGTGAAGGGCATGAACGACATCCTGCCGCAGGAGGCAGGACTGTGGGACTTTTTCGAGACCACGGTGAAGTCCATGCTTCGTTCGTACGGCTATCAAAACATCCGCACGCCGATCGTCGAGCATACGCAGCTCTTCACGCGTGGCATTGGCGAAGTGACCGACATCGTCGAGAAGGAGATGTACAGCTTCACCGACGCGCTCAACGGCGAGAATCTGACGCTGCGCCCGGAAGGCACCGCCGCGGCCGTGCGCGCATCGATCGAGCACAACATGCTCTACGACGGCCCGAAGCGCCTGTGGTACATCGGCCCGATGTTCCGTCACGAGCGTCCGCAGCGCGGCCGCTATCGCCAGTTCCACCAGGTGGGCGTCGAGGCGCTCGGTTTCGCGGGTCCCGATGCGGACGCCGAAATCATCCTGATGTGCCAGCGTCTCTGGGACGATCTCGGCCTCACCGGCATCAAGCTCGAGATCAACTCGCTCGGCGTGGCCGAAGAGCGCGCCGCGCATCGCGTGGAGCTCATCAAATATCTGGAGCAGCACGTCGACATGCTCGACGAAGACGGCAAGCGCCGCCTCTACACGAACCCGCTGCGCGTGCTCGACACGAAGAATCCCGCGCTGCAGGAAATCGCCAACAAGGCGCCCAAGCTGATCGATTTCCTCGGCGAGGGTTCGCGCGCGCACTTCGAAGGGCTGCAGCGCATCCTCAAGTCGAACAACATTCCGTTCACGATCAATCCGCGTCTCGTGCGCGGTCTCGATTACTACAATCTGACCGTGTTCGAATGGGTGACCGACAAGCTCGGCGCGCAGGGCACCGTCGCGGCGGGCGGTCGCTACGATCCGCTGATCGAGCAACTGGGCGGCAAGCCGACTGCCGCGTGCGGCTGGGCAATGGGCATCGAGCGCATTCTCGAATTGCTCAAGGAAGAAGACCTCGTGCCTGAAGAAGAAGGTTGCGACGTCTATGTCGTCCATCAGGGCGAAGCCGCGCGCGAGAAGGCGTTCATCGTCGCTGAGCGCCTGCGCGACACGGGCCTCGACGTCATCCTGCATTGCAGCGCCGACGGTCAGAGCGCGAGCTTCAAGTCGCAGATGAAGCGTGCGGATGCGAGCGGCGCGGCGTTCGCCGTGGTGCTCGGCGAGGACGAAGTGGCGAAGGGCGAGGCCGGTGTGAAGGCCCTGCGCGGGACGGCTGCGGAGGCTCGCAGCGAGCAACAAACGGTAGCGCTTGAGGACTTGACCGAATATCTGATCAATGCGATGGTTGCATCCGCCGAAGACGGCGACGACTGACGGGGCCGCTGAGGTACGGCCGCTCAGGTGGGACCGCCCAGGTCGCGGCGCATTCGAAAACAGGCTTGAGAATAAACGAGGAATCGCTACGCGATGAGTTACCACGACGAACAGGAATCGATCGAGAGCTTCAAGGCATGGTGGGCGCAGTGGGGTAATGCCACTACGTGGGTCGTGCTGATCGTTCTGCTCGCGCTCGCCGCGTGGAACGGCTGGAACTTCTGGCAGCGCCGTCAGGCGGCCGAAGCTGCCGTGCTGTACGACCAGGTGCAGCAGGCCGCGAACGGCGGCGACAAGGCCATGCTCACGCGTGTGGCGTCGGACATGGAAGACCGCTTCGGCGGCACCGCCTACGCGCAGATGACGGCGCTCGGCGTCGCCAGGGCGCTCTACATGCAAGGCGACACCGCCGGCGCGAAGGCCCAGTTGCAATGGGCCGCCGACCACGCGAAGGACGACGAATTCCGCCAGATCGCGAAGCTGCGCCTCGCCTCGCTGCTGCTCGACGAAAAGGCCTACGATCAGGGCCTCGCGCTGATTCCGCAATCTGGTTCGGGGCCCTTCAAAGGCATCGTGGCGGACGGTCGCGGCGACCTGCTGGCGGCGGCCGGCAAGCGCGACGACGCGCGCGCGGCCTACAGGCTCGCCCTCGACAGCCTGCCGAAGAGCGACGCTTCCGAGCGTCAACTGATCCAGTTCAAGCTGGACGCACTCGGCGGCTAAGTTGCCAGCGTGTACGCGGCATTGCGAAACCATTCAAAATCAACTTCATTCATGCGTCGTTCACCGATGAATCTGCTGAAACGAACCGTTGTGCCCGTCGCTATCGCGATGACCGTCCTGGCTCTCGCGGCCTGCTCATCGACGAAAGACGTGCGCCGCGTGCCGGTGCCGCTGACCGAATTCAAGCCGGCGCTGGACGTGCAGCAGGTGTGGAAGGCGAGTGTCGGCAAGGCGGGGCGCTATCTGTTTTCGCCGGTCGCCGTGGGCGACGCCGTCTATGCGGCGGGCGAGAACGGCTCGGTTGCGAAGATCGACGCCGCGTCGGGTAAGGACGTCTGGCGCACGAAGCTCAAGGACGACATCTCGGCGGGCGTGGGCAGCGACGGCAATCTCACGGCCGTCGGCGGCCTGAAGGGCGACGTCTACGTGCTCGACGCGAACGGCAAGCTTTCGTGGCGGGCCAAGGCGCCGGGCGAGATCATCTCGCCGCCGCTCGTCGGCAACGGCCTCGTGATCGTGCGCACCATCGACGGCCAGATCGTCGCCTTCAACGGGCAAACGGGCGAGCAGAAATGGACTTACCGCAACCGCGCCGTGCCGCTGAACCTGCGTGTCTCGGCGGGCATGACGTTCGCGGGCGATCAGGCCGTACTCGCAGGCTTCCCGGGCGGCACGTTCGCGGCCATCAACCTGCAGAGCGGCGACGCGTTCTGGGAAACGCCGGTCTCGTATCCGAAGGGTGTGACGGAAGTCGAGCGTATCAATGACGTGAGCGGGCCCCCCACGCTCGTCGGCGCGACGACCTGCGCGGTGACGTTCCAGGGGCAACTGGGTTGCTTCGACGCGAACTCGGGTCGTCCGATGTGGCAAAAGCCGTTCTCGAGCACGAGCGGTATCGCCCAAGACGAAACGACGGTGGTGGGCGGCGACGACTGGTCGGTCGTGAAGGCTTTCAGCGTGTCGACGGGGCAACCGACCTGGACGAACGAAAAGCTCAAGAGCCGCGACGTGAGCGTGCCTGCGGTCCTGGGCCACGCGGTCGTGCTCGGCGACTATCGGGGCTACGTGCATTTCCTCTCGGTCGACGACGGCAGTTTCGTCTCGCGCGTGAAGACCGACGGCAGTCCGATTGCCGCTGCGCCGGTGCTCGCCGGCAACACGCTGGTCGTGCAGACGAAGGATGGCGGTCTGTACGGGCTGCGTCCGCGCTAAGCGACGTGGGGCGGGACGCCCCCTGGTAGTGCTCATGAAGTGCCCGGATGTGTCCGTCATGCCGGCCGCGCAGACGGCGCGCAAGGCAACGCGCTGGCATCCACGGCAAACAGGCGGCCGCGTGTCCCGGCGACCGTTTGATGGGTGCAGGCGCAAGGGGCCTCGGAACCGCGACATCGGACCTCGGGCTCCTTGGTGCCTTATCGGCCGGCTCAAGCCGGCCGTGCGCATTTTCGATGGCGGCGCGCATGCCCCCGCCGTCTACCGCTCCGTCACCTGAAGGTTGCGTGATGACCGCCCCGGACGCTGGCGCTTTCGGCTCGGGCCCGCGGCCTATTTCGTGATAATTTGCAACTGATGCAGCCCCCGCAGGCGCGGGGCTTGCCGCGTGGCGCGCCGGACGGTTCCGGCGCCGCGCCTTACTGTAGAAAAGATCAGATGAAACCCGTAATCGCCCTGGTTGGGCGCCCCAATGTGGGGAAATCCACGCTGTTCAACCGGCTCACGCGTTCGCGCGATGCGCTGGTGGCAGATCTTCCGGGCCTCACTCGCGACCGTCACTACGGTGAAGGGCGCGTTGGCGACCGCGCGTATCTCGTGGTCGATACCGGCGGCTTCGAGCCGATCGCCAAGGACGGCATCTTGCACGAGATGGCGCGCCAGACTCGCCAGGCCGTCGAAGAGGCCGATATCGTCGTGTTCATTTGCGACGGTCGCAATGGCCTCGCGCCCCAGGACAAGCATATTGCCGACTATCTGCGCAAGACTGGCCGGCCGATCTTCCTCGTCGTCAACAAGGCCGAGGGCATGAAGTACAGCGCGGTGGCCGCCGACTTCTACGAGCTCGGCCTCGGCGACCCGCGCGCGATTTCGGCGGCGCACGGCGACGGCGTGACGGAAATGATCAACGAGGCGCTCGACCAGGCTTACGCGGATCGCCCGGAAGAAAGCGACGAGGATGCCGCGAAGCATGGCGTCAAGATTGCGATTGTCGGGCGCCCTAACGTGGGCAAGTCGACGCTCGTCAATACGCTGATCGGCGAAGACCGCGTGATTGCGTTCGACATGCCGGGCACCACGCGCGATTCGATCTATGTCGACTTCGAGCGCAACGGCAAAAAGTACACGCTCATCGACACCGCCGGCCTGCGCCGCCGCGGCAAGGTGTTCGAGGCGATCGAAAAGTTCTCGGTGGTGAAGACGCTGCAGTCGATCGCCGACGCCAACGTGGTGATCCTGCTGCTCGATGCGCGCCAGGAAATCTCGGATCAGGACGCGCATATTGCGGGTTTCGTGGTGGAGCAGGGGCGTGCGCTCGTGGTGGGCGTGAACAAGTGGGACGGCATGGACGACCACGCGCGCGAGCGCACCAAGCACCACCTGCAGCGCAAGCTGAAGTTCCTCGACTTCGCGAAGATGCACTTCATCTCGGCGACCGAAAAGTTCGGTATCGGCGCGCTGATGCGCTCGGTGGACGATGCCTACGCCGCTGCCATGGCGAAGCTGCCCACGCCGAAGCTCACGCGCGCGCTCATCGAAGCGGTCGAGTTCCAGCAGCCGCGCCGCCGCGGGCCAGTGCGTCCGAAGCTCCGCTACGCGCACCAGGGGGGACAGAACCCGCCCATCATCGTGATTCACGGCAACGCGCTCGATGCCGTCACGGACACCTACAAGCGCTATCTGGAGAACCGCTTCCGGGAAACTTTCTCGCTGACGGGGACTCCATTGCGCATAGAGTTCCGATCCTCGACGAATCCCTATACGGATAAAAACTAGGCTCTGGCTGAATTGCGTTCGCTACCGCCCAGAGGCCTCCTGGCCGAACAGCCAGTAAGCTCGCGGGGGAACGAGAATCGGCTATAGTGTAGCGATTGGCGGTGGATTTCTTTTTCTTCACCCCAATATAAGTTAAACCTGCAAAAAAATACGGAGTTTGCTATGAGCAACAAAGGGCAATTGTTACAAGACCCGTTTCTGAACGCGCTGCGCAAGGAGCACGTGCCTGTTTCGATCTATCTGGTCAACGGCATCAAGCTTCAAGGGAACATCGAATCGTTCGACCAGTACGTCGTGTTGCTCCGTAATACGGTTACGCAAATGGTTTACAAGCACGCCATCTCCACAGTGGTTCCGGCCCGTCCGGTGAATTTCCACCCGGATTCGGAAGCGTCCTGACCTACGACGCGGCCGGACCGGGGCGCCTTCCTGGCTGCTCCGGTCCGGCCGCATCCATTTTGACATTCGCTAATTTGATCAACGCCGCACTCGTCGGCATCGACTTCGGCAAGACCGACTTCGAAGCCAGTCTCGAAGAACTCAGCCTGCTCGCGAAAAGCGCGGGCGCCCATCCAGCCGTCACGCTCACCGGCCGACGCTCCAGCCCCGACGCCGCCATGTTCATCGGCAGCGGCAAGGCCGAGGAATTGCGTCTCGCCTGCGAGGCGAACGACGTCGAAATCGTTATTTTCAATCACGCGCTTTCACCCGCCCAGCAACGTAACCTGGAGCGCGGGCTCAATCGTCGCGTGGTGGACCGCACGAGCCTCATTCTCGACATCTTCGCGCAGCGCGCCCGCAGTCACGAAGGCAAGCTGCAAGTCGAACTGGCGCAGCTGCAATACCTCGCCACGCGCCTCGTGCGCGCATGGACCCACCTCGAGCGCCAGAAGGGCGGTATCGGCTTGCGCGGGCCGGGCGAAACGCAGCTCGAAACCGACCGCCGGCTCATCGGAGAGCGCATCAAGATGCTGCAGGGGAAGCTCGCGAAGCTGCGTCGCCAGCACGGCACGCAGCGGCGCCAGCGCGAGCGCAACCGCACGATGTCGGTCTCGCTCGTCGGCTATACGAACGCGGGCAAGTCCACGCTCTTCAATGCCCTGACAAAGGCGCAAGCCTACGCCGCCGACCAGTTGTTCGCGACGCTCGACACGACCTCGCGGCGCGTGTGGCTCGGCGACGACGTGGGGCAGATCGTGCTGTCCGATACGGTAGGGTTCATTCGCGAGCTGCCGCACCAGCTCGTCGCCGCGTTTCGTGCAACGCTGCAGGAAACGGTCCAGGCCGACCTGTTGCTGCACGTGGTCGATGCGTCGAGCGCGGTACGTCTCGATCAGATCGACCAGGTGAACGAGGTGCTGCACGATATCGGGGCGGATACGATCCGGCAGGTGCTCGTCTTCAACAAGATCGACGCCGTGCCCGAACTGGCGGCCCGTGGCGGAACGGTCGAGCGGGACGAATATGGTAATATTTCGCGCGTCTTTTTGAGCGCACGCACGGGTGTCGGACTGGATGCGCTGCGCTCCGCCATCGCCGAAATCGCGACTGCCGAGCCGCTTGCCGAGGCGTCGCAGCCCCTGGCCGCCGACTGGAACGCGGCGCAGCAGGAAGAACCTCGCTGGGAACCCGAGCACGAGCGCTGAAGCGCGCCCGGCGTCGCCTTGCAGGCGGTCCGGCCCAGCGGTTCCGATGGAATCCGCACGCAATTGACCCGCTGTCTACTCTGGTGAACGAACACAGGTGAACGATTACAACAAGCGGACTGGCTGGCAGCGCGCGCGCGCCATTTTCTCGCTGAACGACCCGCGTTGGGGGCGAGGCGACGGCAATGGCCAGCGCTCGGACGACGGGCGCCGCCCGTCGGGCAATAACGGCAACAAGGGCGGCAACGGCGACAAGGGTGAGGGGCCGCCGGATCTGGACGA
This sequence comes from Paraburkholderia lycopersici, assembly GCF_900096975.1. Taxonomy (GTDB): domain Bacteria; phylum Pseudomonadota; class Gammaproteobacteria; order Burkholderiales; family Burkholderiaceae; genus Paraburkholderia; species Paraburkholderia lycopersici. The sequence goes on along the minus strand of NZ_FMYQ01000003.1, from coordinate 195,627 downwards.
AATGTGGCGCGACTTCAACCGCCGCGTGTCCGCTTTCCTTGGCCGCAAGGGCAAGGGGCCGGGCGGCTTCGGGCCGCGCCCGGATAACGGTCATGGCGCGCGCATCGGCGTGGGCATCGTGCTCGGCGTGCTCATCGCGATCTATGTGGGCAGCGGCGTATTCGTTGTCCAGGAAGGGCAGGCGGGCGTCGTGCTTCAGTTCGGCCAGTATCGCCACACGGTCGGCCAGGGAGTCCACTGGCGCCTGCCGTATCCGTTCCAGACCCACGAACTTGTCAATGTCGGCCAGATTCGCACCGTCGAAATCGGCCGCAGCAATCTCGTGCGCCCGGCAAACGTGAAGGATGCCGCGGTAATTACGCATGATGGCGACATCCTCAACGTGCGCTTCACGGTGCAGTACCAGGTGAAGCAACCAATCGACTATCTCTTCCGCAGCGTCGACCCCGACCTCACCGTCACGCAGGCCGCGCAGGCGGCGGTGCGTACCGTGGTAGGCGCGCGCAGCACGAACGACCTGCTTTACGCAGACCGCGAGCCGATCCGCGCCCAGCTCGCCGACACGATCCAGCACGCGCTCGATGAGTACAAGACGGGCCTCGGCGTGACCGGCGTGGCGATCCAGAGCGTCTCGGCTCCCGATCAGGTCCAGGCCGCGCTCGACGACGAGACCAAGGCACGCCAGGACCGGGATCGCGCGACGCGCGACGCGCAGGCCTATGCGGACCAGTTGCTGCCGCGCGCGCAGGCCGACGCGGCGCGCCTTATCGACGACGCCAGGGCATACAGCGAGCGTGTGGTCGCGCAGGCGCAGGGCGACGCACAGCGCTTCACGCAGGTCTACGAGCAATACGCGAAGGCACCGGCCGTGATTCGCGAGCGTATGTATCTCGACACCATGCAGCACATCTATTCGAATGCGACAAAGGTCTTCGTCGACAGCAAGTCGGGCAACAACGTGATTTATCTGCCGCTCGACAAGCTCGTCGACGCGACGCGTCAGCGCGCCGCCGTAGCGGCCGGCGCCACTGGCGCCGCCGCTGTTTCGGGTTCCGCCGCGGCAACGGCCGGCGCGGCTTCGGATGCCAACGCGAGTTCCGCTCCGGCTACCGGCAGCGAATCGCAGCAAGGCACGCAGCAGCAAGGCGCGGCAGCCGCTCCCGCGGCCAGCGACGCGGCAGCCGCCGCAAGCGACTCCCTCCGTTCGCGCGACGCATTTCGCTCGCGCGGCCGCCAAGACGACGTGCAATAAGGGCGCGCTGACATGAACAAGATCATTGCGCTCGTCGTCGCCGTCGTGGTTGTCGTGCTGGTCGCTTCGTCGGCAGTTTTCATGGTCGATCCGCGCCACGTTGCCATTATTTCCTCGTCGGGCGGGGCCAATGCCACGCTCGCCGGTCCCGGGCTGCACGTGAAGTTGCCGCCGCCGTTCCAGACGGCAACGTTCATCGACACGCGCGTCCAGGCCTTCGCGACTCCCGACGCCGACCGTTACACGACCTCCGACAAGACCGAGCTGCTCGTGAGCCCGGTGGTGCGCTATCGCATTGCCGATCCGCTCAAGCTCTTCGCCGCCACGAAGGGCGATGCACAGACGCTCTCGGACCGCCTTGCCTCGCTTTCGCGCGACGCGCTCGGCGACGCGATCTCGAAGGTCACGCTGACCGAGGTGCTCGCGCAGCAGGAAGCCATCGCCAATGGCGCGCGCGACACGCTCAGACAAGCCGCGGCGCCGCTCGGCATCGACGTGGTCGCGATCGAACTCACGCGCGTGGACTACCCGCCCGAGCTGGCCGAGACGGTCTTCAAGCGCATGAGTTCGGCGCGCGAGCAGGCCGCAGCCGATATTCGGGCGAAGGGCGCGGCCGACGCGCAGCAGATCAAGGACGACGCTGAGCGCAAGCAGCAGGGCGTGATGGCCGACGCCTACGCGCAGGCGCAAGCGATCAAGGGCGAGGGCGACGGCAAGGCTGCGGCGATCGCCGCAGCGGCGTTCGGCCGCGACCCGGACTTCTACCGGTTCTATCAGAGCATGCTGGCGTACCGCGAGAGCTTCAGGCCCGGCGACGTGATCGTGGTCGATTCGTCGAGCGACTTCTTCCGCTTCATGCGTGGCCCGAACGGCGGCGCGAATAGCGGCGAAACGTTGCCGCCATCCGCTGCATCGCGCAAACACTAGACAAAACGAGACACAGGCGCCGCGCTCAGCGCGGCGCATCTTTTCGCATGGACATAGCCGGCTCCCTCTTGCTCGCGATCGCGCTGATGCTGATTATCGAGGGCATGTTCCCGTTCGTCTTTCCGACGGCGTGGCGTGACACATTCCGTAAAATTGCGGAACGGCCGCCGCACCACATCAGGATCGGCGGGCTCATCGTGATGGGGCTCGGCCTCGTACTGCTGATGCTGGCGACCTGACGGCGCGTGGGCAATCGTCTTGCGCTGCCGGCGTTTTCGCCGGATTCCGAATTATCGGCCCGCGTCGCTTCGTGCTTCGCGCGGCCCTCATTGTGGTAGGACTCAACCGATGTCGACCTGGTTACTTCCCGAGAACATTGCGGACGTGCTGCCGTCCGAAGCGCGCAAGATCGAAGAGCTGCGGCGTCGCCTGCTGGACCGCTTCCGCGCCTATGGCTACGAGATGGTCATGCCGCCGCTGCTCGAATACCTCGAATCGCTGCTCGTCGGCAACGGGCGCGATCTGAACCTGCGCACGTTCAAGCTCGTCGACCAGCTTTCGGGCCGCACGCTCGGCCTGCGCGCCGACATGACGCCGCAGGTCGCGCGCATCGACGCCCACCTCTTGAACCGCCAGGGCGTGACGCGCCTGTGCTACGCGGGCAATGTGCTGCACACGCGCCCGCGAGGCCTGCATGCCACGCGCGAGCAGATTCAGATCGGCGCGGAAATCTACGGCCATGCTGGCCTCGAAGCCGACCTCGAAATCCAGCAGTTGATGCTCGATGCGCTGCGCCTCGCCGGTCTCGCGAAGGTGCGCCTCGATCTCTCGCATGCGGGCGTGCTCGCCGCGATCATCGAAGCGGATCCCGCCGCCGCCGCGCTGGGCGACGCGTTGTATGAAGCGCTCGCTGGCAAGGACGTGCCGCGTCTCGCGGAACTCACGCAGAACCTCGAAGCGGTTTCGCGCGACGCATTGCGCGCGCTGCCGTCGCTCTACGGCGACGCGAGCGTGATCGACGAGGCGCGCTCGCGTCTGCCGGCGCTGCCCGGGATCGCTCGTGCGCTCGACGACCTTGCGTTTCTCGTGCGCGAAATCAACGGCGCGGAACTGATGATCGACCTCGCGGATCTCGGCGGCTACGCGTACCACAGCGGCGTGATGTTCTCGGCCTACGTGGATGGCGTACCCAACGCCGTGGCGCGCGGCGGCCGCTATGACAAGGTGGGCGAGGCCTACGGGCGCGCGCGCGCCGCCACGGGCTTCTCGCTCGATCTGCGCGAAGTGGCGCGCATTTCGCCGGTCGAGGCGCGCAGCAGCGCAATTCTCGCGCCCTGGCGCCATGACGACGCGTTGCGCGCCGCCGTCGCCGCGCTGCGCGATGCCGGCGAAGTCGTGATCCAGGCGCTGCCGGGCCACGAGCACGACATGGACGAGTTCGCCTGCGATCGCGTGCTGATCGAGCGCGACCGCGTGTGGGTCGTCGAGAGGCAGGCGTGAAGCGGGCGTAATGCGCATTCGGGCGGTCGGTTGCGCCGCCCTGCGGAGCAGCGCGCGGGGTGTCGCAAAGGACGTCTCGCGGCGCGCATGCCGTTGAGTGCAAAAGGAAATTCCGCGAATTGCGGGAAAAAAAGGCGGCCTTGTCGCCGAACCCAGGTAAAATACGTTTTTAACCAGCTAACGAAACACCATGTCTGCCAGCGCAGTGAATGTAACCCCGGGGCGCAATGTCGTCGTCGTGGGCACCCAATGGGGCGATGAGGGCAAGGGCAAGATCGTCGACTGGCTGACGGACCACGCGCAAGGCGTGGTGCGTTTCCAGGGCGGTCACAACGCCGGCCATACGCTCATCATCGGCGGCAAGAAGACCATTCTCCGGCTGATCCCCTCGGGCATCATGCGCGCCGGCGTCGCCTGCTACATCGGCAACGGCGTGGTGCTCTCGCCCGAAGCACTCTTCAAGGAAATCGCCGAGCTCGAGGAAGCGGGCATCGACGTCCAGAAGCGCCTTTTCATCTCCGAAGCGACCACCCTGATCCTGCCGTACCACATCGCCATCGACCAGGCGCGCGAAGCGCGTCGCGGAGCGGCCAAGATCGGCACGACGGGGCGCGGCATCGGTCCGGCCTACGAAGACAAGGTGGCGCGCCGCGGTCTGCGCGTGCAGGACCTCTTCGAGCCGGAAGTTTTCGCGGAGCGCCTGCGCGAGAACCTCGACTATCACAACTTCGTGCTCACGCAGTATCTGGGCGCCGCTGCGGTGGACTATCAGCAGACGCTCGACACGATGCTCTCGTACGTCGATCGCCTGAAGCCGATGGTAACGGACGTTTCGCGTCGTCTTTATGACGTGAACCACGAAGGCGGCAACCTGCTGTTCGAAGGCGCGCAAGGCACGCTGCTCGACATCGACCACGGCACCTATCCGTATGTCACGTCGAGCAACTGCGTCGCCGGGGCGGCGTCGGCGGGCGCGGGCGTCGGTCCGCAGAAGCTCAACTACGTGCTGGGCATCACGAAGGCGTACTGCACGCGCGTTGGTTCGGGCCCGTTCCCGAGCGAGCTCTACGACGCCGACAACGCAGACCGTCAGGCAGAAGTGGGCCTCACGCTCGCGAAGGTGGGCAAGGAATTCGGCTCGGTCACGGGGCGTCCGCGTCGCACGGGCTGGCTCGACGCCGCCGCGCTGCGCCGCTCGATCCAGATCAACGGCGTGACGGGTCTGTGCATCACGAAGCTCGACGTGCTCGACGGCCTCGACGAAGTGAAGCTTTGTGTCGGTTACAAGGTCGGCGGCAAGGACGTCGACATCCTGCCGCGCGGCGCCTCGCAGGTGGCCGCGTGCGAGCCGGTGTACGAGACGTTCGAGGGCTGGAAGGAAAGCACCATCGGCATCACGCAATGGGACGCGCTGCCGAAGAGCGCGCAGGCCTACCTTGCGCGCGTGCAGGAAGTCGCTGGCGTGCCGATCGACATGGTCTCGACCGGCCCGGATCGCGACGAAACGATCCTGCTGCGTCATCCGTTCAAGGTGTAAAGAAAAAGTAGCGACGAGGTAGAAGCACAAATGATTCAGATGACGGATCCGCGCAACGACGAAAAGAACCTGTGGGTCGGCTGGGACGAGTATCACCGGCTGATCGAGCTGCTCGCCCTGCGGGTGCACGAGTCGCGCTGGAAGTTCGATCAGATCCTGTGCCTCGCGCGCGGCGGCCTGCGCGTGGGCGACCAGCTCTCGCGCATTTACGACCTGCCGCTCGCGATTCTCGCGACGAGTTCGTACCGCGAAGCCGCGGGCACGCAGCAGGGCGATCTCGACATCGCGCAGTACATCACGATGACGCGCGGTCAGCTCTCGGGCAACGTGCTGCTCGTCGACGATCTCGTCGACTCGGGCGTCACGCTCGCGCGCGTGCAGGAGCATCTCAAGGAACGCTATCCGGCCGTGACCGGCGTGCGCTCGGCGGTGCTCTGGTACAAGGGCTGCTCGACGGTGAAGCCGGACTATTTCGTCCAGCATCTGCCGACCAATCCGTGGATTCACCAGCCGTTCGAGGAGTGGGACACGGTGCGCCCGCACAATCTCGGTGCGTGGATCAAGCGCGGCCTGCAACAGGCGCAGCAGGACGCGCAGCAGTAAGCTGTGGTTTGCGCCGCCGCGGCTTTCGGGCTGCGGCGGCGGGCGGACCCACGAACGGAGCCTTCGCGGCTCCGTTTTTTTATGCCGCGAGTAGCACGGCAGACCGGCAGACGGCATCTGGGGCCGGTGCTAAACTGCGCGGGGGCAAGTTATGTCGCAGTGCCGCGACGACGGCTCGGATTCCTCCGCAGCCCGGTTTAGAATAGCGCTCGTTTTTTCCGCCTCGAAACGGATTACCGCGTATATGACAACTAGCACACACGTGGCCAAGCAGCCGCTACCTACTCTTGCCGTGGCGGCCATCGGCGTGGTGTTTGGCGACATCGGCACGAGTCCGCTGTATTCGCTGAAAGAGGCGTTCAGCCCGTCGCACGGGATTCCGCTCAACGATACGTCCATTCTGGGCGTCATCTCGCTGCTGTTCTGGGCGATCATGATCGTCGTGAGCGTCAAATATGTCCTTTTCGTGATGCGTGCCGACAACAACGGCGAAGGCGGCGTGCTCGCGCTCATGGCGCTCGCCATGCGCTCTTTCAGCCGCAAGAGCAAGTCGGCCGCGCTGCTCACTGCGCTCGGCATCTTCGGCGCATGCATGTTCTATGGCGACGCCGTCATCACGCCGGCCATCTCGGTGATGTCGGCGGTCGAAGGTCTCGAGATCGCCGCGCCCAAGCTCTCGCATCTGGTGCTGCCGCTCACGATGGTGATCCTGATTCTGCTGTTCTGGATCCAGCGGCACGGCACCGCGCTCGTCGGCCGCCTGTTCGGCCCGATCATGGTGCTGTGGTTCGTGACCATCGGTGTGCTCGGCGTCTCGCGCATCGTGCAGGCGCCGGGTGTCATCGCCGCGCTCAGTCCGTATTACGCGGTCAGCTTCATGGGCGCGCACATGCTTCAGGCCTACGTGGTGCTCGGCTCGGTCGTGCTGGTGCTGACCGGTGCCGAAGCGCTCTACGCCGACATGGGCCACTTCGGTGCGAAGCCCATTCGCTGCGCCTGGTACACGCTCGTGATGCCTTCGCTCGTGCTCAATTACTTTGGGCAAGGCGCGCTGCTGATGCAGAACCATCGCGCGATCGAGAATCCGTTCTTCCTGCTCGCGCCGGACTGGGCGTTGCTACCACTCGTCGTGCTTTCCACGGTCGCGACCGTGATCGCCTCGCAGGCCGTCATCTCCGGCGCGTATTCGCTCACGAGCCAGGCCATCCTGCTCGGCTACGTGCCGCGCATGAAAGTGCTGCACACCTCGGACCTCGCCATCGGCCAGATCTATGTGCCGGTCGTGAACTGGATGCTGCTCGTCATCATCCTGTGCATCGTGGTCGGCTTCAAGAGTTCGGACAATCTGGCCGCCGCCTACGGTATCGCCGTGACGGCGACCATGGTCATCACCACGGTGCTCGCGAGCGTCGTGATGGTGAAAGTGTGGAAGTGGAACAAGGTGCTCGTCGCGTTCATCATCACGGGCTTCATGGCCGTCGATCTGGGCTTTTTCGGCGCGAACCTGCTCAAAGTCGAGGAGGGCGGCTGGCTGCCGCTCGGCATCGGCGCGCTGCTGTTCTTCCTGCTGATGACGTGGTTCAAGGGCCGTATGATCGTGAAGGACCGCACGGCCGCGGACGGTATTCCCCTCATGCCCTTCCTGCAGGGACTGCTCGCGCACCCGCCGCATCGCGTCTCGGGCACGGCGATCTACCTCACGGGCAGCGAGTCGCTCGTGCCGGTGAGCCTGCTGCATAACCTGAAGCACAACAAGGTGCTGCACGAGCGCACGATTTTCCTCACGTTCGTGATCCGCGACATTCCCTACGTGGCGGACGCCGACCGCGTGACGGTGAAAGACGTCGGCGGCGGGCTCTATCTCGTGAAGGCCGATTACGGCTTCAACGAAACGCCTGACGTGCAGGCCGTGCTCGAAGAGATCGAGCGCACCCACAACATGAAGTTCGAGATGATGGATACGTCGTTCTTCCTCGCGCGCGAGACGGTCGTGCCGACCCAGTTGCCCGGCATGTCGATCTTCCGCGAGCGCGTGTTTGCATGGATGCATCAGAACGCCGCGAAGCCCACTGATTTCTTCAGTATTCCTGCAAACCGCGTGGTCGAACTCGGGACCAAGATCGAGATCTGACCGTTTCCGTTTCGATCGACAACAAAAAAGGCGCCGCGGCGCCTTTTTTGTTGTGCGCGCAACGTGAACCGCTGCGGGTTCACGCGCGTTGCGCGGACATCAGCGTTGCTTGAGCTTCGCGAATGCCGCCGCCATCGCGCCCGCCGGCTCGGCGTCGCGTGAACGCTGGCCGCCGCGGTTGTCACGGCCGCCGCCGCGGTTGTCGCGGTTGCCCGCCTGGCTCGCGCCGCCGCCGTTGCGCGAAGCGCCGGCGCTCGCGGGATCGTCGTCGAGACGCATCGTGAGCGCGATGCGCTGACGCTTCACGTCGACGTCGAGCACCTTCACTTTCACGACCTGGCCGGCCTTCACGACTTCGTGCGGGTCCTTGATGAACTTCGTCGACATGGCCGAGACATGCACGAGCCCGTCCTGATGCACGCCCACGTCGATGAACGCGCCGAACGCGGCTACGTTCGTCACGACACCTTCAAGCAGCATGCCCGGCACGAGGTCCGACACCTTCTCGACGCCTTCGCGGAACGTCGCGGTCTTGAACTCGGGGCGCGGATCGCGGCCCGGCTTTTCCAGTTCGCTCAGGATGTCGCGCACCGTCGGCAGACCGAAGCGTTCGTCGACGAACTCGGTGGGCGAAAGGCCCGAAAGCGCTTCGCGGCTGCCGAGCACCTCGCCGATCGTGCGCTTGATCTTCGCGAGCATGCGCTCGACGACCGGGTACGCTTCCGGGTGCACCGAGGAGCGGTCGAGCGGGTTCTCGCCGCCGTTGATGCGCAGGAAGCCCGCGGCCTGTTCGAAGGTCTTGTCGCCCAGTCGCGGCACCTTCTTCAGATGCTCGCGCGAAGGGAAGGGGCCGTTCGCGTCGCGGTAGTCGACGATATTGCGCGCGAGCGTCGAGTTCAGGCCCGACACGCGGGCGAGCAGGGCGACCGAGGCCGTGTTCGCATCGACGCCCACGGCGTTCACGCAGTCCTCGACGACGGCGTCGAGCGAACGCGCGAGTTCGCGCTGGTTCACGTCGTGCTGGTACTGGCCCACGCCAATCGCCTTGGGCTCGATTTTCACGAGCTCGGCGAGCGGGTCTTGCAGGCGGCGCGCGATGGAAACGGCGCCGCGCAGCGAAACGTCGAGATCGGGGAATTCCTTGGCCGCCAGTTCGGATGCCGAATAAACGGAAGCGCCCGCTTCGGACACCACGATCTTCTGCAGCTTCAGCTCGGGATGCTTCGACATCAGCTCGCTCGCGAGCTTGTCGGTCTCGCGCGAAGCCGTGCCGTTGCCGATGCTGACGAGCTCCGCCTGCGTCTGCGCGGCAATGCGCGCGAGCTTTGCGATCGAGCCGTCCCAGTCGCGGCGCGGCTCATGCGGGTAGATCGTGTCGGTCGCAAGCAGCTTGCCCGTGCGGTCGACCACCGCCACCTTCACGCCCGTGCGCAGGCCGGGGTCGAGGCCGATCACGGCCTTCGGGCCCGCCGGCGCGGCGAGCAGCAGGTCCTTCAGATTGCGCGCGAACACGCGGATCGCTTCGGCTTCGGCTTGTTCGCGCAGGTTCGTGAGCAGCTCGTTTTCGAGGTGCGGCTGCACCTTCACGCGCCAGCACCAGCGGCAGACGTCGGAGAGCCACTTGTCGGCCGGGCGGTTCTGGTTCGCGATGCCGAAGTGGCGCGCGATCATCGCTTCTCCGGGATGCGGCACCTGCGCGTCGAGTTCGCCGCCAAGTCCGAGCTTGACCATCAGCACGCCCGCGTTGCGGCCGCGGAAGAGCGCGAGCGCACGGTGCGACGGGACCGTCTTGATGGTCTCCGAATAGTCGTAATAATCGCGGAACTTCTCGCCTTCCTCGTTTTCCTTGCCTTCGACCACGCTCGACGTCACCACACCCTGGTTATGCAGCCAGTCGCGCAGCTTGCCCAGCAGTTCGGCCGTTTCGCCGAACTGCTCGGAGAGGATGTCGCGCGCGCCGTCGAGCGCGGCTTTCACGTCGGCGACGCCTTTCCCGGCGTCCACGTATTGCGCGGCTTCCGTTTGCGGATCGAGCAGCGGATTCGCGAGCAGCGCGTCGGCGAGCGGCTGCAGGCCGGCTTCGCGGGCGATCTGCGCGCGCGTGCGGCGCTTGGGCTTGTAGGGCAGATAGAGGTCTTCGAGGACCTGCTTGCTGTCGGCGGTTTCGATGGCGCTGCGAAGTTCGTCGGTGAGCTTGCCTTGCTCCTCGATGCTCGCGAGGATCGCGGCGCGGCGATCTTCGAGTTCGCGTAGATAGAGCAGGCGCTCTTCGAGCGTGCGCAGCTGGGTATCGTCGAGGTTGCCCGTGACTTCCTTGCGGTAACGGGCGATGAACGGAACGGTCGCTCCTTCGTCGAGAAGCTGCACGGCGGCTGCGACCTGGCGTGGCTGCACGGTCAGCTCGGTGGCGATACGCTGGACGATCTTGAGTGCTACGGTTTCCGTCATAGGGTCTGGATATTCCTGCGAGGATCGGTTTGCGGTCGGGGATTGCGTTCCGGCGGCCGGTCCGGACTCGGGCGCCCGGAACCTCAGGTGCTTCGGGGCGTTGCCGGGTGGGCGCCGCCGGCCGGTGGAGCGGGGCATTTTGCCATAAATGGCGGAGCGCTCAACTCGGGGGGTGTTAGAATTTCAGCCATGTTCCGCTGCCCACCGAAGACGTTGACGACCTCCCGCTTCTCCGCCGTTTCGCCCCTTGCCCGGTTTTGCGCGCCTGCTGGCGTTGCCCGGCGGTTCACCGCCCTAGGGGCGATTTGCACCATCGCGCTGAGCTTCGGGGCGAGCGTTCCGGCCCTCGCGCAAACGGTCGGGGTGCCCGGGCCGTTGGATCTGCAAGGTGCGCCGGCGGTGCAGGCCGCGCCGGCAGGCAACGCGCCGCTTGCGGCGTCCGATGTTGCTGGCGCCCCGGGGGCTCAGACGTCGCAGCAGAACGACTTCGACGCGCGGCAACAGGTGCTGGATCGTCGGACCGCGGAGAACAATTATCAGTTTGCAGTCGCGCAGCACAACTGTTACAGCACGTTCTTCGTGAATCATTGCATCGGCAAGGCGCGCGACAAGATGCGTGTCGTGCAGGCGGATATTCGCCGCGAACAGCTGGCGCTCGACGACGAGAAACGCACCGCGCATGCGCAGCAACGCGACCAGCAGGCAGCATTGCAGCGCGCGCAGGACGAGGCCAATGCGCCGCAGCGCGCCGCCAACGAAGCGGCGAGCGCTCAGGCGTACGAACAGAAGCAGCGGCAGCACGCGCTCGACCAGGCGCAGCGCGAGGCGGAGGCGCCGCAGCGCGCCGCGAACGAGCAGGCGTATCAGGAAAAGCAGCGGCAACATGCGCTGGCCCAGGCGCAGCGCGAAGGCGGGCAATCGCAGCGTGACGCGAACCAGGCGGCCTACGACCAGAAGCAGGCGAACTATCAGAAGCAACTGGACGAAGCGCGTCGCCAGGGTGAACAGAAGGCGCAGGAACGTGCCGACAAGGCGCAGCGCTTCCAGCAGAAGCAGGAAGACGCGGCCAGGCATAAGGCTGACGTCGAAGAACGTCAGAAACAGGCGGCCGGGAAGGCGCAGGAAAAGCAGCAGCAAGAACTGCAGCAGCAACAACAACTGAAGCAGCAGCAACAGCAGCAGGACCAGTAGTACGAGTAGCACGCTTTTTCAGCCGGACAGCAACCTCAGGCGCGTCGTTCTTCGCAAGCGCGCGCCGCATATGTCGAGGAGGCGAGCATGCGCGAGCATCGTGAAGTCAAGGCCGAGGTCCTTCGTGACCGCATTCTGCAACTGGAATCGGAGCATGGCGATCTGGACCGCCTGATAGACCGGATGTCCGATACCGCAGACTACGACGATCTCGAACTGCAGAGGCTGAAGAAGCGCAAGCTCAAGGTCAAGGACAACATTATCCTGCTGCAACTGCAGCTGGACCCCGATTCAACGAAGACTTCGGACGGGCACGCCTGATCCCGGGTCCTGGCAGGCGCCGGGGCGCGGCAGTCGGCGGGCCGCGCCCTTCCGGACCGAGCAGGAACCGCTTGCCTTGAATTCAAAGACCGTTTCCCGTTCCCGGCCCGCGCGCGAAGGCGGCGCGCCGGAGGCCGACGCGCGCGCCGCGGCGCCCGAATTGAGCGCCCGCCGCGCGGCCGAGCTCGAGGAGCTTTTCGCCGCCGACGGCTTGCTCGCTCGCGAGATCGACGGCTATCGTCCGCGCGCCGCGCAGATCGAAATGGCGCGCGCAGTCGCGGCCGCGATGGAAGCCGCGGCGCAGTCCTTGCCCGAACCCGCGATGTTCGAAGCCCAGTCGCGTCCCGCGCGGCGGCTCGAGCGTGGTGCGCCCCAGGCGGCGCAGCCGGGCGCCGGGGAAGCCGCGCACGCCGCAGCCGAAGCGGGCGACAACACGCTGATCGTCGAGGCCGGCACGGGCACCGGCAAGACCTACGCGTACCTCGTGCCGGCCATGTTGTGGGGCGGCAAGGTGGTCGTATCGACGGGCACGAAGCACCTGCAGGACCAGCTCTTCGCGCGCGATATCCCCACGGTGCGCGACGCGCTCGCCGTGCCCGTGAGCGTCGCGATGCTCAAGGGGCGCGCGAACTATCTGTGCCACTACTATCTGCAGCGCACGGCGGACAACGGCCGGCTGCCGTCACGCCAGGAAACGGCCTATCTGCAGGAAATCGTGCGTTTCGCGAAGATCACGCGCTCAGGCGACAAGGCCGAGCTCGCGAGCGTGCCCGAGACCGCGGCGGTATGGTCGATGGTGACGTCCACGCGTGACAACTGCCTCGGCCAGGAGTGCCCGCATTACAAGGACTGCTTCGTGATGCAGGCGCGTCGCGAGGCGCAGCAGGCCGACATCGTGGTGGTGAATCACCATCTGTTTTTCGCCGACATCATGCTCCGCGATACGGGCATGGCCGAGCTGCTGCCGAGCGCGAACACGATCATCTTCGACGAAGCGCATCAGTTGCCCGAAACGGCGACGCTCTTTTTCGGCGAAACGCTTTCCACGGCGCAGTTCCTCGAGCTTGCGCGCGATTGCGTGGCCGAAGGCCTGGGCCATGCGCGCGACGCGGTGGAGTGGGTCAAACTCGGTGCCGCGCTGGAGCGTGCCGCGCGCGACGTGCGGCTCGCGTTCAAGGAAGATTCGCTGCGCCTCTCGATCGCGCAGTTGCCGGTGGATCACCCGCTCTTCGATGCGCTCGACACGCTGCAGACCGAGTTGGGCGCGCTCGCCACGGCCCTTGCCGGGCAGGCGGAACGTGCCGAATCGCTTGGCGCGTGCCTGCGGCGCGTGCGCGAGCTGCAGGGCATCCTCGCGGGCTGGACGGTGCCCGAAACCTCGTCGCCAGTGCGCGAAACCCGCAAGTCCGGCGCCGACGAGCGTGAAGAAAACGCCCCCGCGGCCGACGGCTCCGACGAGAAAGTTCGCTGGATCGAAGTGTTTTCGCATACGGTCCAACTGCACGAAACGCCGCTTTCCGTGGCTCCGATTTTTGCGAAGCAGCGCGCCGGCGTGCCGCGGACCTGGATTTTCACTTCGGCGACGCTTTCCGTGCGCGGCGATTTCACGCACTACGCGGCGCAGATGGGCTTGAGTTCGCGGCGCTCGATGACGCTGCCAAGCCCATTCGACTATCCCGCACAAGGGCTTCTCTACGTGCCGCGCAATATGCCGCAGCCGTCGTCGCCGCAGTTCACGGATGCGGTGTTCGATGTGGCGCTGCCGGCAATCGAGGCGTCGGGTGGCGGCGTATTCATGTTATGCACGACGCTGCGCGCCGTCGACCGCATCGCGGCGAAGCTGCGCGACACGATCGAGGCACGCGGCTGGAACACGCCGCTTCTCGTGCAGGGCGACGCGAGCCGCACGGAGCTGCTTGAGCGCTTTCGCGCCTATGGCAACGCCATTCTCGTGGGCAGTCAAAGCTTCTGGGAAGGCGTGGACGTGCGCGGCGACGCGCTTTCACTCGTCGTGATCGACAAGCTGCCGTTCGCGCCGCCCGACGATCCGGTGCTGGCGGCGCGCCTCGATGCGCTGGCGAAAAAAGGCCTGAGCCCATTCGCGGTCCACCAGCTTCCGCAGGCGGTCATTACGCTCAAGCAGGGCGCGGGGCGTCTGATTCGCGCGGAAAGCGACCGCGGCGTGCTGATGATCTGCGACACCCGTCTCGTCGACAAGCCGTACGGGCGGCGCATTTGGCAAAGCCTGCCGCCATTCAAGCGCACCCGTGACGTTGAGGTGGTGAAGGCGTTCTTCGAAGAAAAGAGCGAGGCGGCGGAAGAGTCGGGCGCCGGGCGTTAAGCAATGCGCGCGCGGCGCATAACAAAAAAGCCACGAACGTGAGTTCGTGGCTTTTTTGCTTGCCCGTCGTACGCCTGACACGCGATTGACGCAAGCGCCAGGCTATACGGCGATTCGCTTCGACGCTCGCCGGAACCAGGGTCCCAGGCGAGCTCGCGCGAATGCAACTTATTGGCTTGCGCCCGAAGCAGCAGCCGGAGCCGAAGCGCCTGCGTCCGAAGCAGCAGCGCCAGCCTCCGAAGCAGCGGCGGTAGCCGAAGCAGCAGCGTCGCTCGCAGCAGCAGCGTCCGAAGCAGCAGCTGCGTTATCCGAAGCAGCAGCCGGTGCCGAAGCAGCAGCAGCGTCGCTAGCCGGCGCAGCAGCTTGGTCGCTGCTCTTGTTGCACGCAGCCAGTGCAACAGCTGCCAGCAGGGATGCTACGAGGAGGGATTTCTTCATGATCACGTCCTTTTATGGTTAAAGGTAAGCAACAGCGCAAATAATACCGGTAAATGTGCCCCAACACCGACCTGAGCCGCTGGTGGAGACGCACTGCAAGAGCGTGAATCTTCCCTACGGCCTGGCCGGGAATTATAGGCACTTTCGTATCGACCGTCGACAAATCCGGGGACAATACGTTGTCTTTCTCATACAAGCACTATTTTAATACGGTATAACAGTCCGAAGCGCTTAGGCAAGCACCCCGACCCGTATCCAGCCCGCACGATACCACTCGTGTAGCAACACTGTCATACATGAATCGTGTGAGAGTGTTACAAAGCGTTTCCCGTCCATAGAGCGGCTGTCGGCCAGTGCCGGTAGCCACTTTCTCGCTTCTTTGAGCAAGTATTGTTCCCCGTTCAGGTAATACGACCGCGAATCGTAAAGCAGGATCGTCCTGCGGTCGAGTGTTATCCCATATTTTGCGGCTCGCGTAACGAAACGGGCCTCGTCGAGCGGCTTCTCCGGGGCGTCGAAGACGACATTCGCTTTCGGTTCGGAGAGCCAGGAGCCCACGAACGAAGATACGTCGGCGTCGCTCCAGCGCACTTTAGCAAGCACGGCGCCAACGCGCTCCACGAGTGCCGGCGGCAACTGGGCGGGATGCGTCACGGCCGGCTGGTCGGGGTCGCGGTAGAGCGTGGGTTGACGGTTGCCGTCATCGGTGCCGCGCTCGGCGAGCCAGTAGAGGAACTGGCTCGTCAACTCGCTCGTGGAAGGCGAACGAAAGCCGATCGAGCATGTCATGCATTCGCCCTCGGCAATGCCGTCGTGTGCGATGTGCGGCGGCAGGTACAGCATGTCGCCCGGTTCCAGCACCCACTCCTCCTCAGGCTGGAAGTTCGCGAGGATCTTGAGCGGCAGGCCTTCCTGCAGCGACAGGTCGCGCTGCGCGCCGATGCGCCAGCGGCGCTTCCCGTGAACCTGCAGCAAAAAGACATCATACGAATCGAAGTGCGGGCCGACGCCACCGCCATCGGATGCGTACGAGATCATGAGGTCGTCGAGGCGCGCATCGGGCGCGAAGCGAAAGCGTTCGAGCAGCGCGCGCGCACGGTCGTCGTGCAGATCGACGCCTTGCACCAGCAGTGTCCATTGACGCGTCCTGGGCGTGGGCAACTCGTCCGGCGAGAACGGACCGTGCTCGAATGCCCAGCGGCGGCGGAAATGCGTGATGAGGCGCGACTCGACATCATCGCTGTCGGCAAGGGCGAAGAGTTCGTCGCGCGTGAGCGGGGCTTCGATGTCGGGGATCGCCTGGCGGATCAAGAGCGGCTTTTTCTGCCAGTATTTGCGCATGAACTGCGCCGGAGTCAGGCCGCCCAGGAGCGGCGTGGGGACATCGGGCGCGGGGCATGCCGGGGGGAGGGAGGCGCGCCGCTTGCGCGCGTCCACCGGGTGGTCTGGGGACCGCTTCGGCATCGTATAATGTGGTCTGTAATCTGGAGGATCGAATGAAAATTGCAAAGGACACCGTCGTGTCGGTCGCTTACAAGCTATCGGATGCGCAGGGCAATCTGATCGAGGAAAGCGACGAGCCGATGGTCTATCTGCACGGCGGCTATGATGGCACGTTCCCCAAGATCGAGGAAGTGCTGGATGGGCAGGAGCCGGGCTTCGAGACCCAGATCCAGCTGGAGCCGCAGGACGCCTTCGGGGAGTACGATCCGGAACTCGTGAAGATCGAGCCGCGCAATCGCTTTCCCGAGCCGCTCGAAGTCGGCATGCAGTTCGAAGGCACGCCTGAAGAGGGCGACGAAGATCTCGACACGCTCATCTATACGGTGACGGACGTCGCGGAAGACAAGGTCGTGCTCGACGGCAATCATCCGCTCGCAGGCATGGCGCTGCGTTTCGCGCTAACGGTCAAGGAAGTGCGTGAAGCCACTGACGACGAGATCGAGCATGAGCACGCGCATGGCGCAGACGGCCTCGAAGTCGTCGACGAAGACGAAGAGGAAGACGACGGCGACGAAGGCGCTTCGAAACCCACACTGCACTGATCCACGCTGATCAGTGTGCAAAGCCGCCCGACGCAGGTGCGCCGGGCGGTTGCCGCCGGCCCGCTCCACCGCTTTCGCCGCTGCCGGCGTTTGCGCCATTCAGGCCGTTCTGGCCATTAGCGTTATTCATACCGTTCGGACCATGTAGTCCATTCTGGCCGCCCTGCGCGGGCCAGGCTGGCATCAGCACGCCGTTACCGGTGGGCGGTACACCGGAATCTGGCGCGCTTCCCGGCGTGCTCTGGGGCGGCGGCGTGACGTCGGGCGATTGCGGCATGCCGGGAATCTCGGTCACGTCGGGCATCGACGAGACTTCGGGCATTTCCGGCATCGCGGGCGACTGTCCTGCGCCCAGCGTACCCTGCGATGGTTGTACAGGCTGCGGAGCCAGATGTTTTGGCACGTCGCGCACGCTCACGCGCAGCGGCGTGCCGCGCGTCATGTCGGCATCCACCTGCAGCCATTGCGTGAGCGGATCGCGCAGCGAGAACGCAATGCGCGTGACGTTTTCTATCCTCGCGCCTTTTTCGTTGTGCAGCGGTTGATCGATCGTGAAACCGTGCGTGAGCTTCGAGTCGTCGGCGTTCACGAGGATCACCGGGCCGCGGAAGGTCTGGGCGAGCTTCACGAGGCTGCGGCGCAACTCGAGATAGCCGTCGCGCGGCGCACGGTGAAAACGCAGCCATGCGAAGCGCTCGGGTCGCTCATAGTGCTCGGGCATCGCGTCGCCCTGCATGAAGATGATGATCGCGCGCGCGTTACGGCGCTTCGCATATTCGGCCGCATGCTCGAGCCAGAAGCTGTTGGCGATCACCCGGTCTTCGAATTCGCCGTTGCGCCCGCCCGCATTGAGATAGTGATTGTTGCCGGCCGGCGCGTTCACCCCTATGAACACGGTGTCGCCAAGTTGCCAGCGCACATTTTCGCGATAGGGCCTGAAGCGCGAGACTTCGCTTTCTCGTGTAAGCGCGAAGGGGTTCTGGCCGAGCGAATTTGGGTCGGCGAAGAAGTTCTGGCGCAGGAAATCGAGCCGCTCGGCCGGATCATAGGCGCCCGACCCGTTCGCGCCGCAGGTTACCCAGTCCCGTTCGCCCGGCACGAAGACGAGCGGCACCCGCGACGTGTCGAGAATGTCGTGACGCCGCTCGTAGAGATGGTCTGCGCAAGCTTCGTGCACGCCTTTGAGATTGCCGTCGTAGACGATAAAGGCGATTTGCGGATCGCGCCCGATGGCGTCGAGGAGGCGTCGCGCAGCCGCTTCGTCGTTTTGGGATGCAAGCGCGTTCGCCACGACCGCGAAGGCATAGCGCGGGGACTGCGCGTGCGCGGCACGCGGCGAACCAAGCGATAACGCCAGCATCAACGCACATGCCATACGGCGCATAATTTTCAGATAGCACGAGCCGAGGCGGCCGCGGCCCGGCGGATGCGGTGGCCGCGGTGGCGTCGCGAGGCGACGCTCAGCGTTTCGCGTCCGGCGCCGTGGCCAGTTCATGCAGTTCGTACAACAGATCGAGCGCATCGCGCGGGCGCAACTCGTTCGGATCGAGTTCGCGCAGCCGTTGTGCGACCAGCGTTGCGGCGGGATCTTGTTCCTCAGCGGGCGCGGCGCGATCCTCCGCGCAGGGTGGCTCGTCGTCGTAATCGGTGGCGGGTGCCGCGAAGAGGTCGAGTTGCGGAGTAGGTTGTCCGGCCGATTGCTGCTCGAGGTGCACGAGGTGCTTGCGCGCCGCGCGGATCACGGCAGCCGGCACGCCAGCGAGCTGCGCGACCTGCAGGCCGTAGCTCTGGTTCGCCGGGCCTTCCTGCACCGCATGCAGGAAGACGATGCCGTGACCGTGCTCGACGGCCGAAAGATGCACGTTCGCTGCCTGCGGAAACTCTGCGGGCAATTGCGTGAGCTCGAAATAGTGCGTGGCGAAGAGCGTGTGGCAGCCGTTGCTCGCGAGCAGGTGCCGCGCAATCGCCCATGCGAGCGCGAGGCCGTCGAACGTCGACGTACCGCGTCCGATCTCGTCCATCAGCACGAGGCTTTGCGGCGTGGCGTCGTTGAGGATGGCCGCAGCTTCGGTCATCTCGACCATGAAGGTCGAGCGGCCGCCCGCGAGGTCGTCGGCGGCGCCGATGCGCGTGAAGATGCGGTCGATCGGCCCGAAGCGCGCCCGCTTCGCGGGCACGTAGCTGCCCACGTAGGCGAGCAGCGCGATCAGCGCAGTCTGTCGCATGAAGGTCGATTTACCGCCCATGTTCGGGCCGGTGATGAGCAGCAGCTTGCGCTCTGCGTTGAGCGCGCAGTCATTGGCGATGAACTGCTCGACCTGCGCTTCGACCACGGGATGGCGGCCTTGCTCGATCTCGATGCCGGGCGCTTCCGTGAACGTGGGCGCGTTCCAGTCGAGGGCGCGGGCGCGTTCTGCGAATGCCGCGAGCAGATCGAGCTCGGCGAGCGCCGCGGCCACGCGCTGGCAGTCGGGAATGAACGGCAGCAGTGCTTGCAGCAGCGCGTCGTAGAGCGATTTTTCGCGCGCGAGCGCGCGTTCCTGCGCCGAGAGTGCCTTGTCCTCGAATGTCTTGAGTTCCGGCGTGATGTAGCGCTCCGCGTTCTTGAGCGTCTGGCGGCGGCGATAGTCGTCGGGCACCTTGTCGGTCTGGCCGCGCGTGACTTCGATATAGAAGCCGTGCACCTTGTTGTACTCGACGCGCAAGTTGCCGATGCCGGTGCGCGTGCGTTCACGCGTTTCGAGGTCGAGCAGGAACTGGCCGCAGTTCCCGGAGATGTCGCGGAGTTCGTCGAGTTCGGCGTCGTAGCCGCGCGCGATCACGCCGCCGTCGCGCACCATGGCGGCGGGCTCGGGTGCGACAGCGCGTTGCAGGAGCGCAGCGCACTCCGCGGGCGGTTCGAGCGCCTCGGCGATGTGCGCGAGCGAAGTCGCCGCGCCGCTTGCGGCCGCGACCTGCTGGCGCAGCGCGGGCAGCGCGGCGAAGGTGTCGCGCAGGCTGGACAAGTCGCGCGGCCGCGCCGAGAGCAGCGCGAGACGGCCCGTGATGCGCTCGACGTCGGCAATCTGGCGCAAGGCGCCGCGCAGCGTATCGACGCTCGCGTGCGGCGGCGCTTCGAGCAGCGCGCCGATGGCCTGTTGACGCAACCGCGCGACCGCCGCCGCCCGCGGCGGGTGATGGAGCCAGTGACGGAGCAGGCGACTGCCCATTGCCGTGCTGCAGGTGTCGAGCAGCGAGCAGAGCGTGGGCGATTCGGTGCCGCGTAGCGTTTCGGTGAGTTCGAGATTGCGGCGCGTGGCCGGATCGAGCCCGATGTATTCCGATTCGGCTTCGACCTTCAGGCTGCGCACGTGGCGCAGTTGCTGGCCTTGCGTGGCCGCCGC
This sequence comes from Paraburkholderia lycopersici, assembly GCF_900096975.1. Taxonomy (GTDB): domain Bacteria; phylum Pseudomonadota; class Gammaproteobacteria; order Burkholderiales; family Burkholderiaceae; genus Paraburkholderia; species Paraburkholderia lycopersici. The sequence continues at coordinate 175,510 of NZ_FMYQ01000003.1, read as the reverse complement.
GTAGAGCAGCAGCGCGCCGGCCGCACCGCAGGCGCTCGTGAGCGTTTGCGCGCCGAAGCCGTCGAGGCTCGCCACGTCGAGCTGGTCGCACAGGCGTTGCTTGCCCGAACTGACGTCGAAGTGCCACGCGGGTACCCGCGTGAGCGCCCCCGTACCGGCGGGCGGCGCCCAGGCGGCGGTTTCCGCCGGCATTTCGGCGACGAGCATTTCTGCCGGCCGAATGCGTTCGAGTGCCGTCGCGACCTGTTCGGGCGCAACTTCCGCGAGACGCAGCGCGCCGCTCGCGAGATTGAGCCATGCGAGGCCGACGTTGACGGTCACGCCGCGCCGGTTGTGCCCGGGGCAGACGGCCATCAGGTAGACGTCGTTCTTGTCGGACAGCAAGGCGGCGTCTGTCAGCGTGCCGGGCGTGACGACGCGCACTACCTTGCGCTCGACCGGCCCTTTCGAAGTGGCCGGGTCGCCGATCTGCTCGCAGATCGCGACCGATTCGCCGAGCTTCACGAGCTTCGCGAGGTATTGCTCGACGGCGTGATGCGGCACGCCCGCCATCTTGATGGGATTGCCCGCCGAGGCGCCACGCTGCGTGAGCGTGAGGTCGAGCAGGCGCGCGGCTTTCTCGGCGTCTTCGAAAAAGAGCTCGTAGAAGTCGCCCATCCGGTAGAACACGAGCGTGCCCGGGTGGTCGGCCTTGATGCGCAGGTACTGCTGCATCATGGGGGTATGTTGCGCGCTGTCGGCTGCGCCGGCGGTATGTGTAGCCATCCTCGGTGTCTTGCTAGGGGTTCAGGGCGTGAGTTTAACGCGCGCCGATTGCATGTAAAGCCAGCCTTTCGGCTAACGCCGTGCCGCAGGCATTCCCGTCATTCGTCGACCAGCGCCTGCAGGTCCATCGTGCGTGCGTTTGCCGCACTGCGCCGCATGGCGAGCCAGATCATCGCGGCGACGAATACGCCGAAAACGACGATGATCCATGGCACGGGCATCTTTGCGGTGAGCAGCAGCGCATATGCGCCGAGCATCAGCAACACCGCGAGATTCTGGTTGAAGTTCTGCACCGCGATCGAGTGGCCCGCCGAGAGCAGCGTCGCGCCGCGATGCTGGAGCAGCGCATTCATCGGCACGATGAAGAACCCCGCGAGCATGCCGAGCAGTACCATCAGCGGGTACGCGAAAAGCAGGTAGAAGGGCACGATGAAGGTGCCGAGGCGCACGCCGCCGCCGTGCGGAAAGAGCCCCTTGCTGTAGAACGCCATGCCCACGGCGACCGCGCCGCACAGCACGCCAACGGGCAGCACGCGCAGCGAGGCGCGCAGCGACACCCACGCCGCAGCGGCGCCTGCGCCCAGTGCGATGCCAAGCCCGGTCACGCCCTGCATGACGGCCGCCTTCGAGAGCGAGAGGCCGAGGTTCACGTCGGCCCATTTGAGTACGAGCAGTTGCAGCGTGACGGCCGCGCCCCACATCAGGGTCGTGACCCAGAGCGCGATTTGCGCGAGCTTGTCGGCCCAGAGCACGTTGAAGCAATGCGTGAACGTGTGGAAGAGCCGCGCGGGCTCCTTGAGCCGGTTTTCGTAGCGCGCCCCCGTATCGGGAATGCCCATATTGATGAGCGCGGCGATCACGTAGGTCAACATCACGGCGAGCATTGCGAGGTCGGCGGCCGAATGGATGAGCGGCAGCGGACGGCGCGCGACGAACCGCTCGGCGTAGGCCGAAACGAGCGCGCCGCCCATCATCGTGCCGACGATGGTGGAGAGCACCGTGGCCGATTCGAGCCACGCATTGGCGGCGACGAGCTTTTCGGCCGGCAGCAGTTCCGTCAGGATTCCATACTTTGCGGGCGAGTAGGCGGCCGCGCCGAAGCCGACCACGCCATAGGCGATCATCGGATGCACGCCCGCGATCATCAGCAGGCAGCCGCACGCCTTGAGCGCGTTCGAGACGAACATCACGTGGCGCTTTTGCAGGGCGTCGGCGAATGCGCCGACGAAAGGCGCGAGCAGCACGTAGGAGATCGTGAAGAAGATCTGCAGGAGCGGCGTGACCCAGGCGGGCGAGGAGATCACCGTGAGCAGCGCGATCGCCGCGATGAGGAGCGCGTTGTCGGCGAGCGACGACACGAACTGCGCGGCGATAATCGTATAGAAGCCTTTTTTCATCGGATGCATGCGCGCTGCTCATGCAGCGGCGCGGCGGCGGGAATGAACCAGCGGCAGACGGGCGACAAAAAAGCGACAAAAAAGCGGCCGAAGCCGCTCGATACGCATGCGTGGTCCGCGTCGCGGCGTGCGGACATGCGCACGGCGCCGCGCACTCAGGTTGCCTCTCAGGCTGCCTTGTTGACGCGCGTGTACTTCGAAAGGATCGGCACCATTTGCGCGTAGATCTTCGGGTTGCCCGCGACGACTTCGCCAACGTGCAGGAAAGCCGAGTCGCCCGTGTAGTTGCCGATGAGGCCGCCGGCTTCCGTCACGAGCAGGCCGCCCGCGGCGACGTCCCACGGGTTGAGGCCTTGCTCGAAGAAGCCGTCCATGCGGCCTGCGGCGACGTTCGCCAGGTCGAGCGCGGCCGCGCCCGGACGACGCAGGCCCGCGCACGCGCCGGTCATCTCGGCGAAGAGCTCGCAGTAGCTGTCGAGGCCGTCCTTTTCGCGGAACGGAAAGCCGGTGCCGATCAGGCCGTCGGCGAGACGGTCGCGACGGCCCACGCGGATGCGGCGATCGTTCAGGAACGCGCCGCGGCCGCGCGAGGCGGTGAAGAGGTCGTTGCGGGTCGGGTCATAGACCACGGCCTGCGTGACGATGCCCTTGTGCGCGAGCGCGACCGAGACGCAGTAGTACTGGAAACCGTGGATGAAGTTGGTGGTGCCGTCGAGCGGATCGATGATCCACTGGTACTCGGATTCGTTCTCCGACTCGCCCGATTCCTCGGCGAGGATGGCGTGATCGGGGTAGGCGGTCCTGAGCGTTTCGATGATGGCGGCTTCGGCCGCCCTGTCGACTTCCGTGACGAAATCGTTGTGCTGCTTCTTCGCAACCTGCACGAGGTCGAGATCGAGCGACGCGCGGTTGATGATCTGTCCGGCGCGGCGCGCGGCCTTGACAGCGATGTTGAGCATGGGATGCATGAGCCAGGATCCTTGTTGTCCGGCGCTCGCGCTCGACCTGCTCGAGGTTGCTGCGCGCCGGTGGTGCAAAAGATAAAAGCGTCTAACGATTGGACAGGGCGCGGGCCTGGAGCAGCCTGCGGAACCTGTCCCGCCAACGGAGACGAATTGAATAAGAGCGGGGCGCGGCGGCGCTATTTGCCACTAGCCTGCCCGACGCCGCGCGAGCCGTGAAGCGGCCCGGCGCAACGCCAAACGCGCGCGAACCTCGCATTTTACCTGAGACCGGGCCGCTCTGGCTGACGGTGCGCCGCTTTCCCGCCTCTTCTCCGGATGCGAGGCGCGCTAACATAGACGTTTTCCTTACGTTCGCGCTAGAGACTTATCTTGATGCACCCCGATTCATTCGCTGGTCAGGCCGCGGCGGCCGCTTGCGACCTTCACGAGCCGCTGCGCGGCGGCTTCACGTCCACCCGCTTCGTGCTCGTCGAGCCGAGCCATCCCGGCAACGTCGGCGCCGCGGCGCGCGCGCTGAAGACGATGGGTTTCTCGCGCCTCGTGCTGGTGGCGCCGCGTGTGCCGCAGGTCCACTGCGACCCCGAGGCCGTGGCGATGGCGAGCGGCGCCGACGACGTGCTTGCAGCTGCCCACATCGTGCCGACGCTGGCCGACGCACTGGCCGGCGTGCAGTGGTCGCTCGCGCTCACGGCGCGCACGCGCGAGTACGGGCCGCCGCCGAGCGCGCCGCGCCCGGCCGTGCAGGATGCGTGCCGCCAGGTGGCGCACGGCGGCGACATCGCGCTCGTCTTCGGCAACGAGCGCACGGGCCTCTCGAACGACGACGTGGAGCGCTGCAGCGCGCTGGCGCACATTCCGGCCAATCCTGCTTACAGCTCGCTCAATCTCGCCCAGGCGGTGCAGGTGCTCGCCTATGAGCTGCGTCTCGCGTATCTCGGCGAAGGCTTGCCTGGCGCGGCGCTGCCGGTTGCAGGGCGCGCGGGCGGTGCGATAGGCGCGGACGGCGTGCTCCAGCAGGGTGCCGGCTCGCCGCTCGCCACGAGCGACGACATCGAGCGCATGTATGTGCATCTCGAGAACGCGCTCATCGCGCTCGATTTTCTCGATCCCGCCAATCCGAAGAAGCTGATGTCGCGCTTGCGGCGGCTCTTCGCGCGCTCCGGGCTCGAGCGCGAGGAGGTCAACATCGTGCGCGGTATCGCCAAGCACATCCTCATGCTCAAGGCCAAAGGCGGCGAAAGCCGCTGAGCCATGGCGCCGACCTTGCCGCCGACGGGGGCTTCCTGCCCCGAAGCGCCTTTACGCCTACAATCGGCTGAAAATCGGCTAAAACCTCATAAGCAAATGCGCGCGGCTGCAAAGGCCGCGCGCCCGGTCATGCGCACGTGGCGGGGTCGCATGGCCGCAATTCTCCACGATGCCGCCCGTTTTTAGCGTGACTGCCATGTTCAAGAGACTTCGCGAAGACATTGCCACGATCCGCGAGCGCGATCCCGCCGCTCGCAGCGCGTGGGAGGTCCTGACCTGTTATCCGGGTCTGCACGCGCTCGTGCTGCATCGGTTGGCGCATGCGTGCTGGCGCGCGAAACGCCGCTGGCTCGCGCGTTATGTCTCCCAGATCGCGCGTTTTCTGACCGGTATCGAGGTCCATCCGGGCGCGACCATCGGCCGGCGCGTGTTCATCGATCACGGCATGGGCGTCGTGATCGGCGAGACGGCCGAGGTCGGCGACGACTGCACGATCTATCAGGGCGTGACGCTCGGCGGCACCTCGCTCACGCGCGGCGCGAAACGCCACCCCACGCTGGGTCCGGGCGTGATCGTCGGCGCGGGCGCGAAGGTGCTGGGCGGCTTCACGGTAGGGGCAGGCGCGAAGATCGGTTCGAACGCGGTGGTCGTGAAGCCCGTGCCCGAAGGCGGAACGGCAGTCGGCAATCCGGCGCGGATCATCGTGCCCGCGAAGACGGCGCCCGAGCGCGCAAGGCCCGCCTCGGCGCGCGACGGCTTCTGCGCATACGGCATCACGCCCAACGCCGACGATCCCGTTTCGCTCGCGATCCACGGGCTGATCGATCATGCGGCCACGCAGACGCAGCGCGTCGACGCCATCGTCGCGGCGCTCGAGCGGCTCGGGGCGCGTCTCGAAGCCCTGCACGGCGCCGATGCGGCGCTGGCCGAGTTGCGGCGTTTGTCCGCGGGGCTGGAGTGCGGCGGCGCGCAAGGCGAGGCGGCGGCCGGTGGCGAGAAGGCGCCCGAGCACGTGACCTCAACGGCAGCGTGAAAGCGTCAATGAGGCGTGGAAAACGCGCTATCTGGCTGCGCGTTTGCGCATGATTGGCGCTTGACTTCAGTCGAGCGGCAACACCCTGAATCCTTCGGCATCCACGCGCAGGTAGCCGCCGCGCGGCTTGCCGTGATCGAGATCCCAGTCGGGCAAGACCCAGCGCGTGCCGCCGGGCTCCTGGTGGCGCGCGGGACGGTGCGTGTGGCCATGCACGATGGTGTTCGCGCGCGAGCGCTTGAATAGCGTCGCGACGCCTCTCGGGGTGACGTCGTACTTCGGCAGGCGCGGCCCGTTGCGCTTGTCTTCGCTTGCGCGGCGAGCCCGCTCGGCGAGCGCGCGCCGCCAGCGCAACGGCCACGCGAGAAAGAGCAACTGCGCGAGCCGGTTGCGCGCGAGCTTGCGAAAGAGCTGATAGCCGCGATCGTCGGTGCACATCGCGTCGCCGTGCGCGAGCGCGATGCGGGTGCCGAACGCGGTGATGGCGATGGGATCGGGCAGCCAGATCGCGCCCGCCGCTTTCATGAAGCGCTTGCCCATCAGGAAGTCGCGATTGCCGTGCATGACGTAGAGCGCGATGCCGCGCTCGGAAAGCGTATGCATCAGCGCGGTCATGCGCGCGACGAACGGATCGGCGAGCATGTCGTCGCCGATCCAGTATTCGAAGAGGTCGCCGAGTATGAACACCGAGTCCGCCTGATCGGCGGTGACCCGGACGAAGCGTTCGAACGCGGCGACCGTGCGCGGAATCCCCTCATTCAGATGCACGTCGGAAATGAACAGGAACGGGCGTGCCGCGTGCGGGCGCTTGCCCTCGCCGGGCACGCCCGCAGCAGCGTGTCGTAAAGCCTTTTCCTGCAGCATCGAGAGGGGAGCGCGTGAGTGTTGTATGAAGCTTATTCGACGACGACGGCCTTTTCGATCACGACGTCGTCGACCGGCACGTCCTGATGGAAGCCCTTCGAGCCCGTCTTGACCTTCTTGATCTTGTCGACCACTTCGAGGCCCTCGACGACCTTGCCGAACACGGCGTAGCCCCAGCCTTGCGGCGTCGGCGACGAGTGGTTCAGGAAGTCGTTGTCGGCGACGTTGATGAAGAACTGCGCGCTCGCCGAATGCGGGTCGTTGGTGCGCGCCATGGCGATCGAGCCGCGCTCGTTCTTCAGGCCGTTGTTCGCTTCGTTTTCGATCGGCGCTTCGGTCGGCTTTTGCTTCATGCCGGCTTCGAAGCCGCCGCCCTGGATCATGAACCCGTCGATGACGCGGTGAAAAACCGTGCCGTCATAGTGGCCGTTCTTCACATAGTTGAGGAAGTTGGCGACCGTCTTCGGGGCCTTCTCGGCGTTCAGTTCGAGTTTGATGACGCCGTGGTTCGTATGCAGTTCGACCATGATGGAATCCTTTGCCTGTGGCGGGGGGATGGACGTCGCCGCATCGGCAAGAGGCGAGGCGTGTTGCCCAACGCGTGTGCCGGCGCCGCGACGTGCGACGGGTGGGGGCGGCACGGCCGCCCGGGTAGTCGATGACGACAGTCGTGTTGCAGGTGATTACTTGCCGACGAGCGTGGCCGACTGGATCACGATTTCCTTTTGCGGTACGTCGGCCATCGGGCCGCGCGAAGTAGTGGGCGCCGCTTCGATCTTCTTCACGACGTCCATGCCCTGCGTGACCTTGCCGAACACGGCGTAGCCGTTGCCGTCCGGGTTCGGATAGTCGAGGCCGGCGTTGTCGACGGTGTTGATGAAGAACTGGGCCGTGGCCGAGTTCGGGTCGCTCGTGCGCGCCATCGCGATCGTGCCCATGAGATTCTTCAGGCCATTCCGGCTCTCGAGCGCGATGGGTGCGCGCGTCGGCTTCTCGACGAAGCTCTGCGTGTAGCCGCCGCCCTGGATCATGAAGCCGCGAATCACGCGATGAAAGATCGTGCCGTTGTACTGGCCGGCTTTCACGTACTGCAGGAAGTTGTCGACGGTCTTCGGCGCCTTCTCGGGATAGAGCTCGACGCGAATGTCGCCTTCACTGGTCTTGAAGAGCACTTGCGGGTGCGCCGCGGCCGGCTGGCCGTTTTGCGCGAAGGCCGGTGCGTTCGCGATCAGGGCGGCGCTGCCGAGCGCCAACATCAACCATTTCATGAGTATCCTCGGAAGTGCGGGAAAAACGTGTTGCGGCGCGCCGGGATGCATCGCGCGCCGCAGCTTAGTTCGATGGCGCCACGAACGGGGGCATCGCCAGCGACCCGGTCGGGCCGCCGAACTGGTACGCAGGATTCGTGAGCGCCGGCACGAGATGCGAGGGGCCCGCTTCGGATGCGGCTTCAGCCGAGGCGGCGCCCGCATTCTTCTGCGCGGGTGGCGGCGAGACGATCTTCCCGATGTCGGCGAGGCGCTGCTGCGTCGTGCCGCTCGCATGGCCAAGCGTTTGCGCGCGGCGGTATGACGCATCGGCAAGACGCAGGTACAGGTCGCCGAGATTTTCCCAGGCGAGACCGTACGAAGGGTTCGCCTTCAGGGCCGTTTCGAGCGCGATGCGCGCCTCGTCGTAGCGGCCGTGCTTCGCGTAAAGCGCAGCGAGATTGTTGTAGGGCTCGGGCAGCTCGGGGTAGAGCTGCGTGAGTTCGGTGAACGCCTCGATCGCGTCGTCGTCGCGGTTCAGGCGCGCGAGAATGGTTGCGCGCTTGAACTTCGCCTGCACGTCGCGCGGGTTCGTCTTGATGCGCTCGTCGAGCTGGCTCAGTGCCGTCGCCCAGTCGTGCTGGGCGATTGCTGCGTCGGCGCCGGGCGTGCCGTCGGCCGTCGCCGGGGGCGCGGCATGCGCGATGCTGGCGCCGAACAGCGCAATCGCGACGCTCGCGAGAGCCGACGCGGCAAGGGTCGCAGCACGGGGCGCGCGGCCGCTGGAAGGTTTCATAGGGTGAGGTCGCGGTGTTATACTCCGAGCCATTCTAACAAAAGGTCTGTGCGTTTTCGTCGCGCGCTTTGTCCCTCGCCAGTTTCGTGGGCATTCCGGGCGCGTTGCATGAGCCGCCGGGCTTTCTTTCGCCACTCGTGGTCGTCTCCGCCCCGATAGCCGCCTGTTTGCAGGCCGGGCGCCGACAAGCAGCAGCCTGAACAATGCGGGCCAACGCGCCCGCACGCTGCGGTCGGTGTCGCCGCGGATTTCCTTCGACCCACGTATCCATCGTCTTTATGGAATCACTGCGCATCTACAACACGCTCGCGCGTGACAAGCAAAATTTCGTGCCCCTCGTGCCCGGCGTCGTGCGTATGTATGTCTGCGGGATGACGGTGTACGACTATTGTCACGTCGGGCATGCGCGTGTGATGGTGGTGTTCGACATCGTGCAACGCTGGCTGCGCGCGCTCGGTTACAACGTGACCTACGTGCGCAACATTACCGACATCGACGACAAGATCATTCGTCGCGCGGTGGAGAACGGCGAGACCATCAAGCAGCTCACCGACCGTTTCATCGCGGCGCTGCACGAAGACGCGGACGCGCTCGGCATCGAGCGTCCCGACCATGAGCCGCGCGCGACGCAATACATTCCGCAGATGCTCGACATGATCGGCAAGCTCGAAGCGAACGGCTACGCTTACCAGGCTACCGACGGCGACGTGAACTACGCGGTGCGCAAGTTCGCGAACTATGGCGCGCTCTCGGGCAAGTCGATCGAGGACCTGCGCGCGGGCGAACGTGTGGCGACGAACGATGCCAAGCAGGATCCGCTTGACTTCGTGCTGTGGAAACAGGCAAAACCGCAAGAGCCGGCCGACACGAGCTGGGACTCGAAGTACGGGCGCGGACGTCCCGGCTGGCACATCGAATGCTCGGCGATGGGGTGCGCGTTGCTGGGCGATCATTTCGACATTCATGGCGGCGGCCAGGATCTGCAGTTTCCGCACCATGAGAACGAGATTGCGCAGAGCGAAGGCGCGACGGGCAAGACGTTCGTCAATACGTGGATGCATAACGGCTTCGTGCAGATCGACAACGAGAAGATGTCGAAGTCGCTCGGCAACTTCTTCACGATCCGCGAGGTGCTGGCGAAGTACGATGCCGAAGTGGTGCGCTTCTTCATGGCGCGCGCGCATTACCGCTCGCCGCTGAACTACAGCGACGTGCATCTGGACGACGCGCGCAACGCGCTCACGCGTCTTTACACGGCGTTGAAGGACGTGACGCCGGACGCCGGGGAGCTCGACTGGAACGAGCCGTACGCGCAGCGTTTCCGCGCGGCGATGAACGACGACTTCAACACGCCGGTGGCGATCGCCGTGCTGTTCGAGCTGGCGAGCGAAGTGAACCGGACGCATGACGCGGTGCTCGCGCGTCAGCTGCAGCGCCTCGCGCGTGTGATCGGGTTGCTCGTGCGCGAGCCGCGCGTGTTCCTGCAGCAGGCGGCCGGCGCGCAGGGGGCAGGCGCGCTCGACGTCGCGGCGATCGAAGAAAAGATTGCCGCGCGCACGGCGGCCAAGCAGGCGAAGCAATATGCGGAGGCGGACCGGATCCGGGCCGAACTGCTCGAATCCGGTGTCGCGCTCGAAGACAAACCGGGCGGGTTGACCGAGTGGCGCCGCGTGTGAGCGGGCTGTCCAGTTTCCACTGATCGATTCGCGAGGCAGGAGGCAGGATGGCAACGGCCACGAAGACGCAGGCGAAGCGGTCTGCGTCGCTAACGGGCGGAACCGCGGGTGCGCCGGAGGGCGCAAAGCGAGCGCTCAACGGTGCAGGCGGGAAAGCAGCAAGCAAGCCGGCGCGCGCGAAGGCCAACGGAACGGGCGTCTCGCACGAGGCGCTCGACGGCGCGGCGATCGAGGCCACGCTCTCGAATGGTCCCGCAGCGCTCGAAGCCGTGGAGCCGGCCGCGAACGCGCTCGGCGATCTCGACTTCGAGGTGCAGCGTCCCGACTATTGGGACAAGGCCTGCGTGGATCTCGTCAAGCGCGACCGCATTCTCAAGAAGTTGATTCCGAAGTTTGGGCCCGTTCATCTGCTGAGCCGCGACGACCCGTTCGGGACGCTCGCACGTTCGGTGGTCGGCCAGCAGATTTCGACGGCGGCGGCGCAGGCGCTGTGGCAGCGCGTCGAAGCCGCATGCCCGAAGCTCGTGCCGCAGCAGTTCATCAAGCTCGGTCACGAGAAGCTCGCCGCGTGCGGACTGTCGAAGCGCAAGACGGAGTACATCCTCGATCTCGCGCAGCACTTCGTTTCGGGGGCGCTGCACGTCGGCAAGTGGACCTCGATGGACGATGAGGATGTCATCGCCGAACTCACCGCGATTCGCGGCATCGGCCGCTGGACCGCCGAGATGTTCCTCATCTTCAATCTCGCGCGTCCGAACGTGCTGCCGCTCGACGATCTGGGCCTGATCCGCGCGATCAGCATCAACTATTTCAGCGGCGAGCCGGTCACGCGCAGTGAGGCGCGCGAAGTCGCGGCCAACTGGGAGCCGTGGCGTACCGTCGCGACCTGGTACATGTGGCGCAGCCTCGAGCCGTCATGAGGCACCGGCGCGCTGCCTGCGCAGCCGGACGAACAACGAATGGCTAAGCATTTATCTATCGATGCAAGAAATCGATAGTTCTGAGCCGATTTCGGCGCGGGCCGGCGCGGTTAGAATACGCGCTGCCGCAAAGTGAAGGATTCCCACACATGAAGACCACGTTTCTGGATTTCGAACAGCCGATCGCTGAACTGGAAGCGAAGATCGAAGAACTGCGCTTTGTTCAGGACGACTCGGCCGTCGATATTTCGGAAGAAATCGAGCGGCTGTCGAAGAAGAGCCAGCAGCTCACGAAGGACCTCTACGCGAACCTGAGCCCGTGGCAGGTTTCGCAGATCGCGCGTCATCCGCAGCGCCCGTACACGCTCGATTACGTGCACGAGCTGTTCACCGATTTTCACGAGCTCCATGGCGACCGCGCGTTCGCGGACGACCTTTCGGTCGTCGGCGGCCTCGCGCGCTTCAACGGCCAGGCTTGCATGGTGATCGGCCATCAGAAGGGCCGCGACACGAAGGAGCGCGCCGCGCGCAACTTCGGCATGCCGCGCCCGGAAGGCTATCGCAAGGCCGAGCGCCTCATGCGCCTCGCCGAGAAGTTCGGTTTGCCCATCTTCACGTTCGTCGACACGCCGGGTGCGTACCCCGGCATCGGCGCGGAAGAGCGCGGCCAGTCGGAGGCGATCGGCCGCAATCTCTACGTGATGGCCGAACTCAAGACGCCGATCATCACGACGATCATCGGCGAGGGCGGTTCGGGCGGCGCGCTCGCGGTGGCCGTGGCCGACACGGTCATGATGCTGCAGTTCTCGACCTACTCGGTGATCTCGCCGGAGGGCTGCGCGTCGATTCTCTGGAAGAGCGCCGCAAAGGCGCCCGAAGCCGCCGAAGCGCTGGGCCTCACGGCGCATCGTCTCAAGGCGCTCGGCCTCATCGACAAGATCGTGAACGAGCCGCTCGGCGGCGCGCACCGCGATCCGAAGGGCATGGCCGCGCTTCTGCGTCGCGCGCTTGCCGACTCGCTGCGCCAGTTTCAGGGCATGAGCATCGCCGATCTCAAGGAGCGCCGCTTCGAGCGCCTGATGGCCTACGGCAAGTTCAAGGAAACGACGCCGGGCGCGTAAGGCGCGCGACGTCATCAGTGCCGGTGCATTCGCACCGTCGTGCCGTGACCGACCATTCCAGATCCGACGCCGGGCACATCGTTGTCGATGTGCTCGGCGTTGTGCTTTCCACGCTCCCCGACGATGCGCGCATCGCTATCGCGTATAGCGGCGGGCTCGACTCGTCGGTGCTGCTCGACGGAGCGGTTCGCGTGGCGGGGGCCGGGCGCCTTGTCGCGCTGCACGTTCACCATGGCCTGAGCCCGAATGCCGACGCGTGGCTCGCGCACTGCGAGACGACCGCGCGCGCTTACGGCGTGACGTTCGACGCGAGGCGCGTCGAGGTGGCGCGCGACGACGCGGCCGGCGTCGAGGCGGCTGCCCGCGACGCACGCTACCGCGCGCTCGACGCGATGTGCGCGGCGCACGGCGCGCAGGCGCTCTGGCTCGCGCAGCATGCGGACGATCAGGCGGAAACGGTGCTGCTGCAACTGCTGCGCGGCGCGGGACTCGCGGGCATCGCGGCGATGGCGCCTTCGCGCGCGGTGGCGGCCGGCGTGCCGCGCATGCGGCCGTTGCTGCCTTTGTTGCGCGCGCAACTTGAGCGCCACGCCCGCGCGCATGGCCTGCACTGGATCGACGACGAGTCGAACGCCGACACGCGCTACGCGCGCAACGCGCTGCGCCACGATGTAATGCCCGCGCTTTCCGCGCATTTCCCCGGTTATCGCGATGCGCTCGCGCGCACGGCGGCGCACGCGGCTTCGTCGCAACGTTTGCTCGACGATCTGGCGCAACTCGATTTGCGCGAAGTGGCGAGCGGCGATGGGGATGCGCTTTCGCACACCGCGCTGCTCGCACTCGATGATCCGCGCGCGCTCAACCTGCTGCGCTACTGGATGCGCACGCTTGGACTGCCCGCTGCGTCGGCGGCCCGTCTTGCGGACATGCTGAGGCAACTGCGCGAGGTCGCGCGCCGCGAAGGCGGTGGCTACGCGTTGCGCGTCGAGCATGCGGGACATCGATTGCGCTGCTATCGCGGGTGCGTGTCGTGGGAAGCCGCGCGCGCGAGCGACAGCGCGATGCGTGGCGAACGCTCAGACGGGCGCGCATTGCGCACGCCTCAGACGTTGCACTGGCACGGCGAGGAGGTCTGGCGTCTGCCGTCGTGGCGCGGCACGTACGTTTTCGCTCCCGCTGCCGCCGGCGACCCCGACGCCGTTCCCGAGCAGGTGCTCGCCCGCGCACCGCTCGTCGCGCGCGAACGCAGCGGCGGCGAGCGTTTGCGCGACGAAGCGGCGAACCTCAGCCGCACGCTCAAAAACGTGTTCCAGGCGCGGGGCGTGCCCGCATGGGAGCGCGACGTGCCGCTGCTCTTCGTCGGCGAAACGCTACTGTTCGTACCCCGTATCGGCGTGAACCGGTCTGCGTTCGGCACGGAGCCGATCGTGCAGGGCGCGGCCTGGCGTCGCATCGAATGGCGCGACGACTTGCTGCTCGCCTGAACGTGTCGCGGGCGCTCGCCGCGCTTTGCGCCGGCCACAAGGCGTCAATCGGCGAAAGATGGTTGCGGGAGGGCGATCGTTCCCCCCGCAAATCCTTGCCGCGCAAGCCTTTTTCGGTAATCCCAAGTCCGTTGCGTCTTGTAATTTTGACCCTGATCGGGTAGTGTAAGTCGTTTGTCCAGCCCGCTTTTTCGCGTTCACGGACGCCGTCAAAAACGGCTCATGCACGATGCCGCCAATAGCGGCGAGCAGCGGCGAACAGCGGCGCGTGCCATGAAGGCGCGATTTTTCCTTCGAGCGGTATCCGACGGTTGCAGGGACGTCGTAGCGGCATGCGGGCAGGGCGCGAGTGAGAGAGGTACGCGAGGTGCATGCGGGTGCATGCGCGCATCGCACGATGCCACCGCCTTCGCGCCCGCTGAGGGCAAAACCCGCGCGTGCTGCACGCGCTGCATGAGCAACCGTCGCCACGGCCGTGGGTTTCCATGGCGACGCGGTCTATCAGTGCGCCAGCGCGGTAACATCTCCAGTTCAGAACGACAATGGCACTCATCGTACACAAATACGGCGGCACCTCGATGGGCTCGGTCGAGCGCATCAAGAACGTCGCCAAGCGCGTCGCCAAATGGCACAAGGCCGGCCACAAGATGGTCGTCGTGCCTTCGGCGATGTCCGGCGAAACCAATCGTCTGCTCGGTCTTGCGAAAGAGATTTCGCCGCAGCCGAGCCCGCGCGAGCTCGACATGATTGCATCGACCGGTGAGCAGGTGAGCGTCGGCCTCTTGTCGATCGCCCTGCAGGAAGCCGGCGTCGACGCCATCAGCTACACCGGCTGGCAAGTGCCGGTCAAAACCGACAGCTCGTTCACCAAAGCGCGCATCAACGACATCGACGGCGAGCGCGTGCTGGCCGATCTCGACGCCGGCAAGGTGGTCGTCATCACCGGCTTCCAGGGCATCGACCCCGAAGGCCACATCACCACGCTCGGCCGCGGCGGCTCGGACACCTCGGCGGTTGCGGTCGCGGCCGCGCTGAAGGCCGACGAATGTCTCATCTACACGGACGTCGACGGCGTCTACACGACCGACCCGCGCGTGGTGGACGACGCGCGCCGTCTCGACCGCATTACGTTCGAAGAGATGCTGGAAATGGCCAGCCTCGGCTCGAAGGTGCTGCAGATCCGCTCGGTCGAATTCGCGGGCAAGTATCAGGTAAAGACGCGTGTGCTCTCGAGCCTGACCGACCCGATGATGAATCTCGACGAAGAAATGAACTCGGGCACCCTGATTACTTTTGAAGAAGACGAGACCATGGAAAAAGCAGTCATCTCGGGTATTGCGTTCCAGCGCGACGAGGCCCGCATCATCGTGATGGGCGTGCCCGACAAGCCGGGCATCGCGTACCAGATCCTCGGCCCGGTGGCGGACGCGAACATCGACGTCGACATGATCATCCAGAACCAGAGCGTGGCCGGCAAGACCGACTTCACGTTCACGGTGGGCCGCGGCGACTATCAGCGCGCAATGGATATCCTCACGAACCAGGTGAAGGGTCACGTGAATGCCGAGCAGGTGCTGGGCGACGCGAAGGTCTCGAAGGTTTCGGTGGTCGGCGTGGGCATGCGTTCGCACGTGGGCGTGGCGAGCAAGATGTTCCGCACGCTCTCGGAAGAGGGCATCAACATTCAGATGATCTCGACCTCGGAAATCAAGATCTCGGTGCTGATCGACGAGAAGTACATGGAGCTGGCTGTTCGCGCGCTCCACAAGGCGTTCGATCTCGAGCACGCGTAAGGCGCGTCGTATGACGCGGGTGTGACGTCGTTCGGTTCGATGCGCCGCGCGCGACGCTCGTTGTGCGCTTGCGGAAAAAACTTCGCTAAAAAGCGCCTTATGAATTGACCGGAACGTCCGGACCCGCTATTATCTTGGCTTCGTTGCGCTGCCTCCCTAGCGCGAACGAAGTTTTTGGGAGACGTGGCCGAGAGGTCGAAGGCACTCCCCTGCTAAGGGAGCATCTGGGCCAAAACCTGGATCGAGGGTTCGAATCCCTCCGTCTCCGCCATATGGCGGCGAAACCCCGCAAGTCTCGGCTTGCGGGGTTTTTGTTTTTTGGGCCCGCAATGCGCAGAAGTTCTCGTGCAAATAGCAAGGCACAGCGCACGCTGTCCGCATCGCTAGCGTGGTGTTCCTGATGTTCAGGACTACAGTATTTTTCTGTCAGAAAAGCCCTTCAGATTCCAGAGGCATGGCAGTTCCTCCGCGTGGCATGCGATTTCATGCTGCTACTGGTCGCAAAATCAGATTGACGACCGTCAATATTTTCGTTGATATGCCGTCAACACGAGTGTTGTTGTGAACCGCCATCAAGCGGTCCCGGGAACTTCTCGAGTGGAGGGTGCGATGAAAGCAAGGCATGACTGGAAGGCATCGGTACAAGGCGCGGTGACGGCTGCTGGCGCGGCAGCGGCGCTGTGTGCTTGTGGGGCGGCATGGGCCGATGGCGGGACGATTCGCTTTGTTGGTGCCATCGTCGAACCAACGTTCGACATCGCACCTGGGCGCGGCGCTTCGGTGGCACCCGCCACGATGGCGGGACGGCAAGATGACGACGCCGTCATGGGTGCCACGACCGTCGCCTATAGCAGCGAACCGGGCGTCGCGCCGAGCGCCGAAGTCTCGGTCCTCGCGGCAAACGACGCCCGTGTGCAAGATGCCTCCGCGCCCCGGCCGCACATGCGGGTGGGCTTCACGAACGGCGCCGGTCGACGCGTGGCGCCGGACGTGGCCGGTCACTACTTCATCGGCGCTTCGGGCGGTGTCCTCGCACTCACGCCGAGACCACCGACCGGCGCGGCGGAGGCCTCATACGCCACCGTGCTGATGAACTATCGTTGAGCCGGTTCGCCGTGCGTCGTTCTGTTCAAAGTCCATGTGCTGCGTCGGGTGGGAGAGCAGGGCGCACGGAAACTGGTTTGGGGTGCGAATGAATTGGCGCACAGCTAGCCGGTCCGGTCGACGGGAATTGCGACACGCCGCGTTTGCGTGCGCGGCGTCGGAGCCCGTTGATGCCAGCGCGCGTTGGCGCCAGCGATGATATCCTCCGCTGCGCTGTCGTTCGCGGTGCTGCATGCGCCGGCGCCAAAACCCGTCGGCGGCACGCACGGTGCGCGCTTTCGCGCTGGTGTAACGAGACGTAACGGCATCGAACGCGGGGCAGGTTTGTGCATCAGTTATTACAAGTTTGAAATACGCCGGACGAAGGCCCTGCGTTATATTGGCTTCAACAAAACATCAAACCCGAAAGGTGAGTCCATGAAGTTCCCACGTGTTGTTGCAATGCTGCTCGGGGGCGTGGCTATCGGCGTGTCGAGCGCTGCCATGGCCGGCGTAAGCGTCGGCGTCAATATCGGTATTCCGGCCCCGGTTTATGTCGCGCCGCAGCCGGTCTACGCCCCGCCGCCTCCGCCGGTCGTCTATCAGCCGGCGCCCGTTTATGCAGCGCCGCCTGCCATCGTGATCGGCTGGCACGGCGACCGCTACTGGGACGGCCGCCGCTACTGGGGTCGTGACGACTGGTATCGCCATCACGGCGGCTACGGCGGTCCGGGCCGTGGCCACTACGACCGCGATCACGGCGGTCCTCCGGGACACTGGCACTAAGCCACGAGGCACATTGCACGCGTGACGCGTTGCGCGCCAAGCCAAAGAAAAAGCCGCCCATCGGGCGGCTTTTTGCTGTCGTTGCGCGCGCAACGAAGCGCGCGCAGCGCGAAGGCCAGCTTAATCGAGACCGGCCATGCCGCCAACCACGGCATTGAAGCCTGCATCGACGTGCATGATCTCGGCCGTCACGCCGCCTGCCAGGTCGGAGAGCAGAAATGCGGCGGTGTTGCCGACCTGCTCGATGGTCACGTTACGGTGCAGCGGCGCGTTTTGCTCGACGAAGTCGAGAATCTTGCCGAAGCTCTTGATGCCGCTTGCCGCAAGCGTTTTGATCGGGCCCGCCGAAATGCCGTTCACGCGCACGCCCTTCTCGCCGAGCGAGACCGCGAGATAACGCACGCTCGCTTCGAGCGAGGCCTTCGCGAGGCCCATCGTGTTGTAGTTCGGGATCGCGCGTTCTGCCCCGAGATAGGTGAGCGTGAGCAGCGACGCGTTGTCGGCGAGCATCGACTGCGCGGCCTTTGCGAGCGCCGGGAAGCTGTATGCCGAGATGTCGTGGGCGATGCGAAAATTTTCGCGCGTCATGCCTTCGAGGAAGTCGCCCGCGATCGCTTCGCGCGGCGCGAAGCCGATCGAGTGGACGAGGCCGTCGAGCGTGCCCCAGTGCTGCTTGAGGTCGACGAAGAGCGCTTCGATTTGCGCATCGTCGGCGACGTCGCAGGGGAACACGAGATCGCTGCCGAATTCGGTGGCGAACTCGGTGATGCGATCCTTGAAGCGTTCGCCGACGTACGTGAACGCCAGTTCCGCGCCTTCGCGCTTGCACGCCTGCGCGATGCCATACGCGATCGAACGGTTCGACAGCAGGCCGGTCAACAGAATGCGTTTGCCAGCGAGGAAGCCCATGAATTCTCCTAAATCAGGTCTGTGCGTCGGGCGCCTGTGGGGCGGCGCCGCGTGGTTTGGGTAGAATTCTCTCACAACTGACAAGGCACCCCGGACAAATACCGATCTATGACGACTGGAACGCGAGGCGGGACCGCGCGCGGCGCGCGCGAGGTGAGGGTTCCCGCGGGGCGGCGCCGGCTTGCCTCGTGGCTGGCGGCGGGTGTGGCGCTCGCGTCCGGGCTCGTGACGATGCCTTGCGCCCATGCGGTCTATGCCATCGCGCAATATGGCGAACCCAGATATCCGCAGGGCTTCGCGCATTTCGACTATGTGAATCCGGCCGCGCCCAAGGGCGGCACGCTCGTGCTCGCCAATCCGGACCGCCTCACGAGCTTCGACAAGTTCAACCCGTTCACGCTGCGTGGCAACGCGGCGCCGGGGCTCGGCATGCTGTTCGAGAGCCTGACGACGGGGAGCCTCGACGAAGTGGCCTCGGCCTACGGCCTGCTCGCCGACGACATCCGCGTCGCGCTCGACGCACACTCGGTCACGTTCCACATCAATCCGCATGCCCGCTTCTCGAACGGCGATCCGGTGACGGCCGAAGACGTGAAGTTCTCGCTCGACACCCTCAAGAGCCGCCAGGCAGCGCCTTCGATGCAGGCGTATTTCAGCGAGATCACGCGCGCGGTCGTCGTCGATGCGGCGACGATCCGCTTCGAGTTCCGCAGCAACAATCGCGAATTGCCGCTCATAGCGGGCGGCATGCCGGTGTTCTCGCACAAGTGGGGCCTGCGCCCGGACGGCAGCCGCGTCGCGTTCGACCAGCTTGCGTTCGAGCAGCCGGTCGGCAGCGGGCCGTACGTGATCGACCGTTACTCGAACGGCCGCACGATCACCTACAGGCTCGACGAGAACTACTGGGGCAAAGCCTTGCCCGTACGCGTGGGCACCGACAATTTCGAGCGCATCACATACAAGCTCTATTCGGACGACGTCGCGCGTCTCGAAGCGTTCAAGGCGGGCGAATACGACGCGCTCGTCGAATACGTCGCGCGCAACTGGGTGCGGCGCGATGTCGGCAAGCGCTTCGAGACCGGCGAACTCATCAAGCGCGAATTTCCGCAGCACAACGGCACCGGCATGCAGGGCTTCGTCATGAACCTGCGCAAGCCCGTGTTCGAGGACGTGCGCGTGCGTCGTGCGCTCGACCTCGCGCTCGATTTCCAGTGGCTCAACCGCATGCTGTTCTATAGCCAGTACCGTCGCATCGACAGCTGGTTCGCGAACACGCAGTTGCAGGCGAAAGGCCTGCCGTCGCGAGGCGAGCTTGCGTTGCTCGAGCCGTGGCGCAAGTCGCTCGACCCGGCCGTGTTCGGGGCGCCGCCGGTGCAGCCCGATACGAACCCGCCCGGATCGCTTCGTGCGAACCTGCTCGAGGCGCGCTCGCTTCTCGCCGACGCTGGCTGGACCTATCGCGACGGGGCGTTGCGTAACGCGAAGGGCGAGCCGTTCACGTTCGAGGTGCTCGACGACACGAGCGCGTCCGCGCAGTGGGCGCCGATCATGGCGCAGTACACGCAGGCGCTGGCGCGGCTTGGCATTCGCGTGAACTATCGCTCGGTCGATTTTGCGCTGTACCAGAAGCGGCTCGACGCCTTCGACTTCGACATGACGACCATCAAGTTTCCCGATGTCCAGGTGCCCGGCGCGGAGCAGGTCGACCGGTTCGGCAGCAAGGCGGCCGACGAGCCGGGCTCCGGCAATCTGCTCGGCCTGAAGTCCCCGGCCGTCGATGCGATCCTCAAGGCGCTCACCGAGGCGCAGACGCTCGAGCAACTGCTCGACGCCACGCACGCGCTCGACCGGGTGCTGATGCACGGCTACTATGTGGTGCCGCAGTGGTACAGCGCGACGCACCGTGTGGCGTACAGGAACACCCTCGCGTATCCGGCGAAATTGCCGCTGTACTATGGCGCGAACGACTGGATCATCTCGACCTGGTGGTTCAAGCCACAAGCTGCGGGTCATTGACAACGGACACGACGGAAGCAACGAATCATGTGGAGCTACATCGTCAAACGCCTGCTGCTGATGATCCCGACGCTGCTCGGCGTGCTCACGCTGACGTTTGGCGTGATCCAGTTCGTGCCGGGCGGCCCCGTCGAGCAAGCGGTGCGCGAGTTGCGGCGCGGCGCGGAGCAGGGCATGCCGTTCGGCATGCGCGCGCATTCGGGCGTGGATGCACAGCAGATCGCGCAGCTCAAGCAGTTCTACGGCTTCGACAAGCCGCCGCTGCAACGCTATTTCCTGATGCTTGGGCGTTTCGCGCGCTTCGATCTCGGGCAAAGCTATTTTCATCACCAGAGCGTCTGGTCGCTCATCGTCTCGAAGCTGCCGGTCTCGATCAGCATCGGGCTCTGGACTTTCTTTCTCACCTACCTGATATCGGTGCCGTTGGGCATCGCCAAGGCGGTGCGCAACGGCTCGCGCTTCGATCTCGTGACGAGCCTCGTCGTGCTCGTCGGCTATGCGATTCCGGGCTTCGTGCTGGGCGTGCTGCTGCTCGTGCTGTTCGGCGGCGGCTCGTTCCTGCAGCTCTTTCCGCTGCGCAATCTCACGTCCGACAACTGGGACACGCTCTCGCTCGGCGGCAAGATCCTCGACTATCTGTGGCACATCACGCTGCCCGTGACGGCTTCGGTGGTGGGCAGCTTCGCCGTCACGACGATGCTTACGAAGAACGCCTTTCTCGAAGAGATTCGCCGTCAGTATGTGCTGACCGCGCGCGCCAAGGGGCTTTCGGAGCGCACGGTGCTCTGGAAACACGTGTTTCGCAACGCCTTGCTGCCGCTCGTGGTCGGGTTTCCGGCGGCGTTCATCGGTGCCTTCTTCACGGGCAGCCTGCTGATCGAAACGCTTTTCTCGCTCGACGGCCTCGGCCTGCTTTCGTACGAGTCCGTCGTGCGGCGCGACTATCCGGTCGTGCTGGGGACGCTATATCTCTTCACGCTGATCGGGCTGCTGACCAAGCTGATCTCCGATCTGTGCTACGTGTGGGTCGATCCCCGCATCCAATTCGAACAACTGGAGCGCTGAGTTGAACCGAGTCCGCGCCGGCGCCGAGCCCGAATTGCGCACAGAGAGCGTGCGCGCCTTCAAGTCGCCCACGCCCGCCCGCCGCGTATGGCTGCGCTTCAGGCAGCAGCGCCTTGGCTACTGGAGCCTGATCGTTTTTCTCGTCGCGTTCGCCGCGAGTCTTGCGGGACCGCTCTGGTGCAACGACAAGCCGCTTGTCGTGCGCTACGAGGGGCACCTGTATTTCCCGCTGTTCAAGGATTATCCGGAGACGGCCTTCGGCGGCGATTTCCCTACGCCCGCCGACTATCTCGATCCGTACATCCGCCACCGCTTCGACGCACCCGGCAATTTCGCGCTCTATCCGCCGAACCCGTACTACTACGACACGCTGAACTACTTCGCGAAGGTGCCGAACCCCGCGCCGCCTTCGCGCCAGAACTGGCTCGGCACCGACGAAAGCGGCCGCGACCTGTTCGCGCGATTGCTCTACGGCTTTCGCGTATCCGTCGAGTTCGCGCTCGTGCTGACCGTGATCGGTACGCTGCTTGGCGTGCTGGCGGGCGCGGTGCAGGGGTACTTCGGCGGCAAGGTCGATATTTTCGGGCAGCGCCTCATCGAAATATGGAGCTCGTTGCCCGAGCTTTATCTGCTTATCATCTTCGCGGCGATCTTCGAGCCGGGCTTCGTGCTGCTGATCGCGCTGCTCTCGCTATTCGGCTGGATCGGCCTCTCCGACTACGTGCGCGCCGAATTCCTGCGCAACCGCAATCAGGACTACGTGCTCGCCGCGCGTGCGATGGGTCTCTCGAACTGGCAGATCATCTGGCGTCACGTGCTGCCCAACAGCCTCACGCCCGTCATCACGTTCCTGCCGTTTCGCATGAGCGGCGCGATCCTCGCGCTCACGAGCCTCGACTTTCTCGGCCTGGGCGTTCCGCCGCCCACGCCCAGCCTCGGCGAACTGCTCGCCCAGGGCAAGCGCAATCTCGACGCATGGTGGATCGCGCTCTCGACCTTCGGCGTGCTCGTGGCGACGCTGCTGCTCCTCACGTTCATCGGCGACGCGCTGCGCAACGCGCTCGACACGCGCATCTCCGACGCCATGAAGGCTGGAGGCAACCAGTGAGCGCCGCGCCGCTGCTCTCGATCGAGCACCTGAGCGTGCGTTTTGGCGAGACGCTCGCCGTCGACGACGTCACGCTCGCGATCGGCCGCGGCGAGCGCGTGGCGCTCGTCGGCGAGTCGGGTTCGGGCAAGACCGTCACCGCGCTCGCGGTGCTGCGCCTGTTGCAGGACGCGCAGATCGCGGGGACGATCCGCCTCGACGGCGACGATCTGCTCGCGAAAAGCGAGCGCGCGATGCGCGGCCTGCGCGGCAGCGACATCGCGATGATCTTCCAGGAGCCGATGACGGCGCTCAATCCGCTCTACACGATCGGCGAGCAGATCGCGGAGACGATCGTGCTGCACGACGGCGTTTCGAAGAAGGAAGCGTACGAGCGCGCCGTCGGGCTGCTCGAGCGCACAGGCATTGCCGAGGCGCGGCGGCGCGTGTCGAGCTATCCGCATCAGCTCTCGGGCGGCCAGCGCCAGCGCGTGATGATCGCGATGGCGCTCGCGTGCCGTCCGCGCCTCTTGCTCGCCGACGAGCCGACCACGGCGCTCGACGTCACGATACGCGGCCAGATCGTCGACCTGCTGCTCGAACTGCAGCGCGAGGAGGCGGCGCGGCGTGGCATGTCGGTGCTGCTCATCACGCACGACCTGAATCTCGTGCGCCGTTTCGCGCAGCGCGTGGCCGTGATGGAAAAGGGCCGGCTCGTGGAGTCGGGCGGCGTCGAGCAGATTTTCGGGGCGCCGCAGCATGCGTACACGCAGCGGCTCATCGCGAGCCGGCCGGAGCGCCGCGTGCTGCCCGTGCTGCCGATCGCACCGGTGCTGCTGCAGGCGAAGGACGTAATCGTCGACTTCGCAACGAAGCTGCCGGGTTTTCGCGGCTGGTGGCGCACGGGGCGCTATCGCGCCGTGAACGACGCGAACATCGCGGTGCGCCAGGGCGAGACGCTCGGCATCGTTGGCGAGTCGGGATCGGGCAAGACGACGCTCGCGATGGCGATGCTGGGGTTGCAGCGCACGGCGGCCGGCGTCGTCGAGTTCCAGGGCCGCCCGATCGGAAGCTATCAGGGGCGCGAAAAGCTTTCGTTGCGCTCGCATCTGCAGGTCGTCTTTCAGGACCCGTTCAGTTCGCTTTCGCCGCGGCAGACCGTCGAGCGCATCGTTGGGGAGGGGCTCGCGCTGCATCGGCCAGATCTTTCCGCCGACGAGCGGCGCAAACGCATTGTCGGCGTATTGCGCGAAGTGGGCCTCGACCGCACGGCTTTGCAACGATATCCGCACGAGTTCTCCGGTGGCCAGCGCCAGCGTATCGCCATCGCGCGTACGCTGGTGGTGGAGCCACGGGTGATCGTGCTCGACGAACCGACGAGCGCCCTCGATGTCTCGATCCAGCAACAAGTGTTGCGATTACTGACCGACCTGCAACGCAAGTACAACCTGGGCTATGTGTTCATCAGCCACGATCTCGCGGTGATCGGCGCGATGGCGCATCGGGTTGCGGTGATGCAGAACGGCGCGATCGTCGAGGCTGGGGAAGTCTCGAGTATCTTCGACAGGCCGACCCATCCTTACACGCAAAAATTGTTGAAAGCCGCGTTTGATCACTAGCCTTTGGCGGAACTTGAGAGCCGATTTCGGTGAAATTCACCAATGAGGTGAATCTCGCGATTGAATTTTTCTATTTGTTTTGACACACAAATACTTACTGGCTAGTATCGTCCAAACTTTTCTACTAACTCCCTGATTTACGGGCAATTTCTACCGACCCATGCAGCACCGATACCTGACCCAGGCTTGCACGCGCGTCGTCGCCGGGATGTTCATCGGCGTACTTATGGCTGCAGCTCCCGGCGCGTTCGCCGACGAAGTAAGCAGTTTTAGCCAAAATGCCTCATTTTCGCCGAACAACGCGGCGAATTCGCAATCCATCCCCGCATTCCAGAGTGCCGGCCAGGCGAGCGCTTCGGCTCCGTCCGAAGGCGGCGCCAAGGCGTTCCTTTCCGGCATGGCCGGCAAGGCCGGCGACGTCGTTGTAGGCGCGCTCAACATGATTGGCGTGCGCTACCGCTGGGGCGGCAACACGCCGGACTCGGGCCTCGATTGCAGCGGCTTCGTGCGCTACGTGTTCCAGGACACGCTCGGCATGTCGCTGCCGCGCCGCGCGGAGGAAATGAGCCGCGTGGGCGAGAAAGTCAGCATGAGCAACCTGAAGCCGGGCGACCTCGTGTTCTTCAACACGATGCGCCGCACGTTCTCGCACGTCGGCATTTATATCGGCGACAACAAGTTCGTGCATTCGCCGTCCACGGGCAGCACGATTCGCGTCGACGATCTCGACGACGGCTACTGGGAAAAGCGTTTCACCGGCGCACGCCGTATCGAGACCTCGTTCACGCCTGACCAGCAGCAAAGCCTCAAGCGCGTGAGCGCGCAGTTCAGCGGCAGCAGCGGCAACTGATCGTGGTTCTGCCGCGTTAAAAAGCCTGCTTCATACGAAGCAGGCTTTTCGCGTTTGAGCGGCCGCCGACGGCGAGCGGTCGGCCCGGCGCTCAAACCGTCAGGCGCGCCGCGGCCAGCTTGCGTTCGAGTTCCGGCATGATGCGCGCCGCGGCTTCCTCGCCGGCGAGAATTGCCGCGTTGCGCTGTGTGAAGTCGCTGCTCGACATTGCGTTGAGGTTCGGGCGGATCACGACGTCGGCGTACTTGTCGAGTTCATAGGTCTTGATCGTCTGCCCCATGATCGTGAAGGTCTGCATCAGCACGTCGAACTGGCTCAGCGTCGAGGCCGTTTCCGGACGCGCCGAGATGTCCACGGCGATCACGAAGTCGGCGCCCATCCTGCGCGCGAACGAGGCCGGCACGGGACTCACGAGGCCGCCGTCCACGTATTCGTGACCCGCGATCTTCACCGGCTCGAAGATCGACGGGATGCTGCACGACGCGCGCACGGCAGTTCCCGTGTTGCCGCGCTGGAACAGGATCGGCTGGCCTGTGCGCAGGTCGGTGGCGACAATGCCGAGCGGCTTTGCCATCTTTTCGATGGGGCGCTCGCGCAGTGTCGTGTTCAGGTAGTTCTGGAGTGCTACGCCTTGCAACAGGCCGCGCGTGCGAAACGGCATGGCCCAGTCGCTAATCGAGGCTTCGTCCATCGTCAGTGCGAGCTTGTTGATCGCGAAACCGTTCATGCCGGAGGCGTACAACGCCGCAACGACCGATCCCGCGCTCGTGCCGACCACGAAGTCGATCTGGACGTTGCGGGCCTCGAGCGCCTTGATCACGCCGATGTGCGCGAAGCCGCGCGCCGCGCCGCCGCCGAGCGCGAGCCCCACGCGGATCGGGCGCGCTGGCCTCGCAACGGGCGGTGCCGGCGCGGTGGCGGCGGGCGGCGGGGTGCTGGCGGTCTGCGTGCCCGCTGTCGTGCAGGCGGCAAGGACGGTGGAGGCGGCCGCAAGCGAAAAGTGGCGGCGGCTCAGAGAGGGCGATGACTGCTTCAAAAAGGTTCTCCATGCGGCCCGCGTCGGTGTGCGGCCAAGGAACGACGCGGTGCCCCGGTCTGCTCGCGCGGGCGGCGTTCGCGCACGCGACGCCGCATGCTCGTGACGGCGCGCCGACATCATAAGGCAAAGCGCGGCGGGTTTCGCGCGTGCGCATGTAACGCGATGTGTCGGTCGACGTTTTCATCCAGGGCGGCGCGCCGTTGCGGTTCGGCCACCTGGCAGAAAGCGGCAACATGGCGCACGCCGCAGCCCGCGCCGCACGTCGTTCCGGGCCGAAGCGAAGGGCGGCGGGTATAATCCGGTCTCGAATTTTCCCGGATTTCCGTTCGTGCGCGCGAAGGTGCTCGCCCCGGCGCGCCCGCGCTTCCGGCGCGAGCCGAATGCGCCGCGAACCTTAGCCGTCCGCCGCCGTTGCCGCGATTGTCGCCAGCGCCGCGCCGGATGGCGTCGTCTTCGAGTAATCGCCCATGACCACCTCTGTCGTCCGTACCCGCTTCGCGCCGAGCCCGACCGGCTTCATCCACCTCGGCAACATCCGTTCCGCGCTCTATCCCTGGGCATTCGCGCGCCACAACAAGGGCGTGTTCGTGCTGCGGATCGAGGATACCGACCTCGAGCGTTCGACGTCGGAATCCGTCGATGCGATTCTCGAAGGCATGGAATGGCTCGGGCTGAATTTCGACGAAGGCCCGTTCTACCAGATGCAGCGCATGGACCGCTATCGCGAAGTGCTCAAGCAGATGCAGGAGCAGGGCCTCGTCTACCCGTGCTACATGTCCACCGAAGAGCTCGACGCGCTGCGCGAGCGCCAGCGCGCCGCCGGCGAGAAGCCGCGCTACGACGGCACGTGGCGCCCGGAGCCGGGCAAGGTGCTGCCCGCGCCGCCGGAAGGCGTGCAGCCGGTACTGCGTTTTCGCAACCCGCTCACGGGCGTGGTGGCGTGGGACGACGCCGTGAAGGGCCGCGTCGAGATCTCGAACGAAGAGCTCGACGACCTCGTGATCGCCCGCCCGGACGGCACGCCGACCTACAACTTCTGCGTGGTCGTGGACGACCTCGACATGAAGATCACGCACGTGATTCGCGGCGACGACCACGTGAACAACACGCCGCGCCAGATCAACATCCTGCGCGCGCTCGGCGCCGAGCCGCCGGTGTATGCGCACTTGCCGACCGTGCTCAACGAGCAGGGCGAGAAAATGAGCAAGCGCCACGGCGCGATGAGCGTGATGGGGTATCGCGACGCGGGCTATCTGCCGGAGGCGGTGCTCAACTACCTGGCGCGCCTGGGCTGGTCGCACGGCGACGCCGAGGTGTTCACGCGCGAGCAGTTCGTCGAATGGTTCGATCTCGAGCACCTCGGCAAGTCGCCGGCGCAGTACGACCACAACAAGCTCAACTGGCTCAACAACCACTACCTGAAGGAAGTGGACAACGCACGTCTCGCGGCGCTTTCGAAGCCGTTCTTCGCGGCGCTGGGCGTCGATGAGGCCGCGCTCGCGAATGGGCCGTCGCTCGAAGGCGTGGTCGCGCTCTTCAAGGATCGCGCGAACACGATCAAGGAGATTGCGGAGAGCGCGATGATGTTCTATCGCGAGCCGCAGCCGGAAGCCGAAGCGCTCGCGCAGCACTTGACGGACGCAGTGCGTCCGGCGCTCGTCGATCTCGCCGCCGCGCTCAAGAGCGCGGAGTGGACGAAGGAGGGTGTCTCGTCCGCGCTCAAGGCGACGCTCGGCGCGCACAAGCTCAAGATGCCGCAGCTCGCGATGCCGGCCCGCCTGCTCGTGGCGGGCACGACGCATACGCCGTCGGTCGACGCCGTGCTCGTGTTGTTCGGCCGCGATGCGGTGGTGAGCCGGATCGAGAAGGGCGTTTCGGCTGCGACCTAATTTTTTCGAAGAATTTTCGCCCGGGCCCTAGCGTCCGGGCGGCAGTTCTTGTAGTATTCGGGCTCCGTTGAATACGGAGCGCGAGATGCAGTGAATCTCACGCAAAGAGCCGCAGAATCGGGCAATGATGTTTCAAGGAAACATAGAAGCGCTACAAAAAACGATTCAAAAGCTCTTGACGAAAGCGAAATTGATGTTTAAAATCTCGCTTCTGTTCTGCAAGGGGGTATAGCTCAGCTGGGAGAGCGCTTGCATGGCATGCAAGAGGTCAGCGGTTCGATCCCGCTTACCTCCACCAACAGAGCACGCGGTAAGCAGTAAGTGTAGCGAAGACATAGTCTGAAAAGATCATGTCCCCTTCGTCTAGAGGCCTAGGACATCACCCTTTCACGGTGAGTACAGGGGTTCGAATCCCCTAGGGGACGCCAGACATGAGCGTCGTCGGCGAGATCGGCGGCGCAGCGGGTGGAAATCAATCGACGTCCATCCGGGTATGTCGAAATGGAGCGGTAGTTCAGTTGGTTAGAATACCGGCCTGTCACGCCGGGGGTCGCGGGTTCGAGTCCCGTCCGCTCCGCCAGATCGAGCCCGTTCAGAATTAGTGAGCGGGCTTTTTAGTTCAAAAGGCGTAAGCCTGTGTTGTCCCCTTCGTCTAGAGGCCTAGGACATCACCCTTTCACGGTGAGTACAGGGGTTCGAATCCCCTAGGGGACGCCAAGTCAAAACGCGGCGCCACAAGCAGTACGGCGACGCCGCCAGCGGGAATCAACCGACGCCCGCCGGTGAGCAGCAAGCTGGAGCGGTAGTTCAGTCGGTTAGAATACCGGCCTGTCACGCCGGGGGTCGCGGGTTCGAGTCCCGTCCGCTCCGCCAGATTCAAAGCCCGTTCGGCAGTAGCGAGCGCGCCGAAGTTAAAATGCAGTTCAAGGCGCAAGCCTGTGTTGTCCCCTTCGTCTAGAGGCCTAGGACATCACCCTTTCACGGTGAGTACAGGGGTTCGAATCCCCTAGGGGACGCCAAGTCAAAACGCGGCGCCACAAGCAGTACGGCGACGCCGCCAGCGGGAATCAACCGACGCCCGCCGGTGAGCAGCAAACTGGAGCGGTAGTTCAGTCGGTTAGAATACCGGCCTGTCACGCCGGGGGTCGCGGGTTCGAGTCCCGTCCGCTCCGCCAGAACAAAGCCCGTTGGACGCGTCCAACGGGCTTTTTCTTTTTCCGCAGATGTTTCCCGACTTCTCTCCAGTCTTCTCTGTGCGTTATTTCGCTGCGTCGTACGGACAATCTGCGATTGCCGGCGGCTACGCGTTATCGTAGCGTTGTCGAAACTTCGTTTCCCCGCTTGCCGACATGTTCGCACCGAACGACATCCCGTCGCCGTTTCAACTGCGCCGCGCCACCATAGACGACTTCGAATTCGCCGAAACGCTCACGCGCAACAACATGGGCGGCTACTATCTGCGGCATCACCTCGTCTGGCGCGGCGACCTCTTTCTGGCGAGCTATCGCGAGTCGGAGAACTTCATCCTCGAACTCGACGGCCGCGCGATCGGCGTGCTGCGCGTGACGCAGGAGGGCGATTCGCTGCACATTCGCGACGTGCAGATCGCCGAGGGGTATCGCGGCAATGGCGCCGGGACGTTCCTGCTCGACATCTCGCATCGGTGGGCTCGCGAGCGCGGCCTGCGCGAACTGCAGTTGCGCGTGTTCGTCGATAACCCGGCGGCGCGTCTTTATCTGCGCATGGGCTACCGGGTGGCGGGACCGCGGCTTGCGCGTCTCGGCTCGATCCGGCATATGACGCGGCTAGTTTGAACGGATGGGGAACCTGGCTCAGTGCGCGTCGTCGCGCGCGGCGGCCACGGAATCTTCGGGCTCGTGTTCGTCGCGATCGCCCGTGCCGCGCGCGATGAAGGCGCGCGGGCTCTCGCCAAAGGCGCGGCGAAACATCGCCGAAAACGCGCTCTGGCTCTGGTAGCCGAGCGCCTGGGCCACGGCCGCCATAGGCCGCCCTTGATTGAGCAATGGAATCGCGCGCGCGAGAATGGCCTGCTGGCGCCACTGCGAAAAGCTCACGCCCAGTTCCTGGCGAAAGAGCCGCGCGATCGTGCGCGTGCTCGCGCCCACGTGTGCGGCCCAATATTCGAGCGAGCCGGGACTGGCGGGGTCGTCGATCAGCGCCTCGCACAGTGCGCGCAGACGTTTTTCCTCGGGCATCGGTACGGCGAGCGGCAGCGGCGCCGAGCGCGTGATTTCGTCGAGCGCCAGCGCGCCGAGCAGACGCTCGCGCGCAGCGGGAATGCCGCGCTCGTCGAGTGCGGCAATCGTCTCACGCAGGAGGCCGGAGACTTCGACCACGCGGCAGGCGTCGAGGCCGGGCGGAATCACCGATTCGTCTAC
Source organism: Paraburkholderia lycopersici (assembly GCF_900096975.1). GTDB lineage: Bacteria > Pseudomonadota > Gammaproteobacteria > Burkholderiales > Burkholderiaceae > Paraburkholderia > Paraburkholderia lycopersici. The sequence goes on along the minus strand of NZ_FMYQ01000003.1, from coordinate 145,459 downwards.
GTAAAGCGTGCGCAGGAACGCGTCCTCGACGATCGCCACCTCGTGCGTCACGTGCGGCGGCACCCAGATCGCGCGCGAGGGCGGCACCATCCACGTCGTGCCGGGCGTCGTCATGCGCAGCACGCCGCGCGAGGAGTAGGCGAGCTGCGCCCAAGCGTGCGTGTGCCGCGCGATGCAAACGCCGGCCGGCATGGGCCGCGAACGCACGCGGACAGGATGCGTGGGCGTTGGTGCGAACTCGGGCGGAATATCGATGAGCTCGGCGGGGGGCGGCGGATCGTGGGGCGGATTTTCAGACATGACGGGCAGGGCGGCACAGGTGAAGGCATTGTAGACGCCTCGAGTGTGGCGCTGCGCGCGTGTGGCCGTGCATAATGCCGACGATTCGACAGCGTGCTCGTGTCGGGCGAGCCGGTTTGAAGGAGAAGGAAGCGATGAAATACGTGTTCGTCTACGGCACCCTGCGCGCGGGCGAGATCAACGACATCAACCTCGCGGCGGATCGCCACGCGATTGCGCGGCCACGCCACCTTGGCCTTACGAAACTTGCCGGGCGGCTTTTCGACTTCGGGACGTATCCGGGGATGGTGGCGCAAGCCGCTGATGGGCAGTCGACGGTGACCGGCGACGTCTACGAAATCGACGATGCGCTCCTGCCCGTGCTGGACGAAATCGAGCAGGTCTATCCGGGCGTGGATGGTCTCTTCGTCTCCGGGCAGGTGAACGTCGAAGTGCAGGGCGAGCGCGTCGCCTGCCTCTACTATCCGGTCGCGCCCGCAGCGGCCGCCGGTCGCCCCGAGATCGAAGGCGGCGACTGGGTTGCGCACCGGCGCGCGCGCTGAACGCCTGCGACTCCAGCAGAACACGAAGGCCCGGCGGATTCGCATCCGCCGGGCCTTGTTCATCGGCTGGCCGTCAGGCGTACTGACCGATCAGATTTCTTCGTAAAGCGGCAGCGTCAGGAACTCGACGAAGTTTTCCGCCGTCGACATCTGCTCGAAGATCTGCGCGGCGCGCTCGTACGGCTTCGTGTCGCCACCGACCACGGCCTTGACCTTGTCGAGCTCCTGCGGGATCAGTTCGCGCACGAGTTCGGCCGTGACCTTGCGGCCGTCTTCGAGCTTGCCCTTGGGCGTGCGGATCCACTGCCACACCTGCGAGCGTGAGATTTCCGCGGTCGCCGCGTCTTCCATCAGGTTGTGGATCGGCACGCAGCCATTGCCCGCGAGCCACGAGCCCAGATAGTGGATGCCCACGTTGATGTTGTTGCGCAGGCCCGTTTCGGTGATCGGCGCTTCCGGACGGAAGTCGAGCAGGTCCTTGCTCGCAACGTTCACGTCGGCGCGCTGCTTCGCGATCTGGTTCGGCTTGTCGCCGAGCACCTTCACGAACTCTTCCATCGCGATCGGCACGAGGCCAGGATGCGCGACCCAGCCGCCGTCGTAGCCGTCGGTCGCGTCGCGTGCCTTGTCCGAGCGCACGCCGGCCATGGCCTTGTCGTTGGCTGCGGCGTCGTTCTTGATCGGAATGAGCGCGCTCATGCCGCCGATGGCCGGCGCGTTGCGGCGGTGGCAGGTCTTCAGCAGTTCGAGCGCGTAGGCGCGCATGAACGGCACGTTCATCGTGATCTGCGAGCGGTCCGCGAGGCAGAAGTCCTTGTCATTCTTGAACTTCTTGATCGCCGAGAAGATGTAGTCCCAGCGGCCCGCGTTGAGGCCCGAGCTGTGCTCGCGCAATTCATAGAGGATTTCGTCCATCTCGAAGGCGGCGAGAATCGTCTCGACGAGCACCGTCGCGCGGATCGTGCCGCGCGGGATGCCGATCGCTTCCTGCGCGGCGACGAAGACGTCGTTCCACAGGCGCGCTTCGAGGTGACTTTCCATTTTCGGCAGATAGAAGTACGGACCGCTGCCGCGCGCAATCAGCTCCTTCGCGTTGTGAAAGAGATAGAGCGCGAAATCGAAGATGCCGCCCGACACGCGCTGGCCGTCCACCGTCACGTGCTTTTCGTCGAGGTGCCAGCCGCGCGGACGCACGATCAGCGTGGCGACCTTGTCGTTGAGCTTGTAGCTCTTGCCGTTCTGCTCGAGCGAAATCGTGCGGCGCACGGCGTCCTTGAGGTTGATCTGGCCGGTGATCTGGTTGTCCCAGTTCGGCGAGTTCGAGTCCTCGAAGTCCGTCATGTACGAGTCCGCGCCCGAGTTCAGCGCGTTGATGATCATCTTGCGCTCGACCGGGCCCGTGATTTCCACGCGGCGGCATTCGAGGTCCTTTGGCAGCGCCGCGATCTTCCAGTCGCTTTCGCGGATCGATTTCGTCTCGGCAAGAAAGTCAGGGCGCTCGCCGGCGTCGAGCCGCTTCGTGCGCTCGACGCGCGCCTTCAGCAGTTCCTGGCGGCGCGGTTCGAAGGCGCGGTGCAGCTTTGCGACGAGTTCGAGCGCTTCGGGCGTGAGGATCGTTTCGAAGCCGGGCTGAATCGTTGCATCAGCCGTGATCTGCATGCCTTGCGGCAGTTGCAATGTGTTCGCCATTTGCTTGCTCCTTGGTCGGTCAGATTGTGAATGCGAGGGTGTTATGGCTGCGTCGAGCGTGGGCCGTCACGCGCCCGGGCCGGGGCGAGGGCGGCTTTGTTTCTCGGACGCAGCGGTTTCGATGAAGGCGGCGAGTTCGGCCATGCCGCCGCCGGTGCCGTGCGGCGCGATGCCGAGCTCTTCGGCGGGCAGCCGCTGGCGGTTGATCCAGAACGTGGTGTAGCCGAACCAGCCGGCGCCAGCGGCGTCCCAGCCGTTCGACGACACGAACACCATGTCTCGCGGCGCGGCGTCGAACGCGGCTGTGCCGAGCGAATAGGCGGCGGCGGCCGGCTTGTAGGCGCGCACGGCATCGACGGACAGCACGTGATCGAAAAGGCCGCCCATGCCCGCGCTCTTCACCGCGATGTCGAGCATCTGCGGGTTGCCGTTCGAGAGTATCGCGAGGCCGATGCGCGTGCCGTCTTCGCGTGGTTCGCGCAGCCGGCGCAGCACAGGCAGGACATCGGGAAAGGCCGAGAGGCAGGCGTACTCGTCCATGAGGCGCTTTTCGCCCGCGCCCGTGAGGGGCAGGCCAAGACGGCGCGCGGCATAGCGCAGCGCGTCGAGCGTGATGTCCCAGAACGGGCGATAGCGCGCGCCGGACAAGTCCGAAAGCGTGCGCAATTGCGTGTATTCGATCTGTTTCAGACGCCAGAGCTGGGAAAGCGATTCGCCGTGGCCGGGGAACATCTGCTCCGCGGCCGCGACGACCGAGTGCACGTCGAAGAGCGTGCCATACGCGTCGAAGATCACTGCCTTGGGCAATCGTGGTGTCGTTGTGGCCGACATAGCCTTGCACTCCGTCTTCAGAGGTCGAGGTCGATTGTATTCATGAGTCGTATTGCTGAAAAAGGCGGGATTGATCACTTGATCTTTTACTTTTACCCACCTAATCTGTCGATCAACCTCACCTTTCCCGTCATTTGCTCCCCGCATTGCCCGCCGATGGACCGTTTCAAGCAGATCGAAACCTTCGCCACCGTGGCCGCCAAAGGCAGCCTTTCCGCCGCCGCGCAGGTCGAGGGAGTCGCGCCCGCCATCATTGGCCGGCGTATCGACGCGCTCGAGGAGCGGCTCGGCGTGAAACTGCTCGTGCGCACCACGCGGCGCATCACGCTCACGTTCGAGGGCTCGGCGTTCCTGGAAGATTGCCAGCGCATCATCCACGACATGCAGAACGCCGAAGCGAGCGTTTCGGCCGGCGGCGTGAAGGCGAGCGGGCACTTGCGCGTTTCCGCGCCCGCGGGCTTCGGGAGGCGGCACGTCGCGCCGCTCGTGCCCGATTTCACGGTCGCGCATCCGGACGTGAGCATCACGCTCGATCTCTCGGACCGGCTTGTCGATCTCGTGAACGAAGGCTTCGATTGCGCGGTGCGTCTCGGCGAATTGCCCGATTCGTCCCTCGTGTCGCTCAAGCTCGGCGAAACCCGGCGCGTGTGCGTGGCCGCGCCCGCGTATCTGTCGCGCCGCGGCGCGCCCGAAACGCTCGCCGATCTCGCGCGCCACAACTGCCTCGCCTTCGGCTCGAGCTCGAACCAGCAGCGCGGCTGGGCGTTCCAGCAGGACGGCAAGGTAGTGTCGATCCGCGTGGCGGGCACGATGGAGTGCTCGGACGGCGCGGTGCTGCACGAATGGTGTCTCGCGGGGCACGGTCTCGCGTGGCGCTCGTGGTGGGAAGTCGGCGAGGACATCGCGGCGGGCCGGCTCGTGGCCGTGCTCGACGCGTTCGCGGCGCCGCCCATCGGCATTCACGCCGTGTTTCCGCAGCGCCGCCATTTGCCGCTGCGTGTGCGTCTCTTTCTCGACTATCTCAAGCATACCTACGGTCAGCCCGGTTACTGGGAATAGGGGCTGCAATGCGCGTTTCCGATATCCGGAGTGACCCGGACGCATGGCTTGCACCGATTTTTCGCGCACTACAATCGACCTGAGGCCCTTGCGCAAGCCAGTGCAAGACGCTGCCTGACTTGCTCCGCGAATTGCCCCTGACAGCGATGGACCACGGAGGGCACCATGTTCAAGCACATTCTCGTTCCGACCGACGGCTCCGAGTTGTCCCGGAAGGCGATCGACGGTGCGATCGACCTCGCTCGCACGGTCGGCGCGCGCGTCACGGCCTATGCGTGCCTGCCTCAATATCCGTACTCGCCCTACGCCGACGTGATCATCGAGCCGCCAAGCGCCTTCCAGACGCGCAGTGAGCGCGAGGCGCGCACGCATCTGCAGGAAATCGAGGCGGCGGCGCGCAGCGCGGGCGTGAACTGCGAAAGCCGCACGAGCGTGCATCCATCGCCGTATCTCGGCATCATCGAAGCCGCCGAATCCGTCGGCTGCGACGTCATCTTCATGGCCTCGCACGGGCGGCGCGGGCTCGGCAGCCTGCTGATCGGCAGCGAGACGCAACGGGTGCTCACCCATACGAAGATTCCAGTGATCGTGTATCGCTAGTCAGGTGTGCGGGGGCCGGTCGCGGGCGCTTTCCCGGATACGCGAGGAAGCACATGGCCATGCACGCCCGGTGCGTTGGCTGGGCGTGCCGCGCGCCGGATTCTGTCCAGCGCGCGCGGCCTGTGTCTCCTTGCCGCGCCTCCCTGATTGCCGCTGCCGATCCCTGCCGCTCACGCCTTGCCGCGTTCGCCCAGGAATCTCCGGCGGCGTACGCCCCAGCCGCGCCGGTCGGCCGCCGACGCGCCCCGCCAAGGTTACGCGCGCCGGCTGCCTCTCCGTGCACGACGGGAGCGTAATGCTCGCCGCCGTTGCTGCTGGTGGTCTTACGCCACCTTCTTGTCGAAGAACTGCTCATCTTCCGTCGAACCGCGCAGGGCGGTCGTCGAGGCTTCGCGCTCGACCGTCTGCGTCACGGCGTCGAAGTAGCCCGTGCCGACCTCGCGCTGGTGCTTGACTGCGGTGAAGCCCTTCTCGGCGGCGGCGAACTCGGCCTGCTGGAGTTCGACGAACGCGCTCATGTTCTGGCGCGCATAGCCATGCGCGAGGTTGAACATCGAGTAGTTCAGCGCGTGGAAGCCCGCGAGCGTGATGAACTGGAACTTGTAGCCCATCGCGCCGAGTTCGCGCTGGAACCGCGCGATCGTCGCGTCGTCGAGGTTCTTCTTCCAGTTGAACGACGGCGAGCAGTTGTACGAAAGCAGCTTGCCGGGAAACTGCTTGTGGATCGCCTCGGCGAACTTCTTCGCGAACTCGAGATCGGGCTTGCCCGTTTCGCACCAGATCATGTCGGCGTACGGCGCGTAGGCGAGGCCGCGCGAGATCGACTGTTCGAGTCCGTTGCGCGTGCGGAAGAAGCCTTCCACGGTACGCTCCCCGGTGAGGAACGGCTTGTCGTTGTCGTCGATGTCGGAGGTGACGAGGTCGGCGGCTTCGGCGTCGGTGCGGGCGAGCAGCACGGTCGGCACGCCGCAGACGTCGGCGGCGAGGCGCGCGGCCGTGAGCTTGGCGATCGCTTCGCGCGTCGGCACGAGCACCTTGCCGCCCATGTGGCCGCACTTCTTTACCGACGCGAGCTGGTCTTCGAAGTGCACGCCCGCGGCGCCGGCCTCGATCATCGCCTTCATCAGTTCGAACGCGTTCAGCACGCCGCCGAAGCCCGCTTCGGCGTCGGCCACGATCGGCTGGAAGTAGTCGACGTAGCCTTCGTCGCCGGGGTTTTTGCCTTCGGACCACTGGATCTGGTCGGCGCGCGCGAGCGTGTTGTTGATGCGCTTGACGACCTGCGGCACCGAGTTGGCCGGGTAGAGCGACTGGTCGGGATACATTTCGCCGGCGAGGTTGGCGTCGCCCGCGACCTGCCAGCCCGAGAGATAGATCGCCTTGAGGCCGGCCTTGACCTGCTGCATGGCCTGGTTGCCCGTGAGCGCGCCCAGCGCGTTGATGAACGGCCCGGTGTTCACGCCCTTCCAGAGCTTTTCGGCGCCGTGCTTCGCGAGCGTGTGCTCGGGCTGGACCGAACCGCGCAGGCGCACGACGTCTTCAGCCGTGTAGTTGCGCTTGATACCCTTCCAGCGCGGATCCGCTTCCCATTGCTGCTGGAGTTGCTGGGCTTGCTGTTGACGAGTCGACATGATGTGCTCCTTCGCTTGCCTGGTAAGTGGATCGCTGACAGGGAACCGCTGCAACTCACGGAACGCGAGCGCCGGGTCTGGATCCGGGCGTTTCGTTTCGCGAACTCTTATATAAGAGTCTAGGCAAATCGACGGGTCGGCAACAGGAGGGTAGTGCGCTTTTTTTATGTTTTATATTTCAATAAAATCAATAAGTTAATTCAGTTATTTTATGATGCAAAACGCAATTTTTTATCTTGCAACGAGGCTCTTTGTGCCACGCAGCACAATTTTTTACGAAGCAAAAAAAATTTTTATATCGTGAAATTCGCGTGAGCATAAAAAAAGACCGGTGACGAAGCACCGGTCATGAGTCTTTCACTGCGGCGGCGGGGCGGCTCGAAGGCCGCGGGCGCCGCTGTTTATTCTTTAGCTATCGCGACGGGCACCACGCGGGCCGTCGGTACGACGCGCGCCGTAACCGCCGTCGCGCGAACGGCCATAACCTTCGCGTTGCTGGCCATAGCCGCCGCGGCCGCCTTCGCCGCGCGAGCCGCCGCCCAAGCCGCCTTCACGCGAACCGTAGCCGCCTTCGCGGGCGCCATAGCCGCCACGCGAGCCTTCGGGCTTGTTACCCCAGCTATTGCCGCCGCCGTTGCCACCGTTGCCGCCGCGCGCGCCGTAGCCACCCGGCTTGCCGTTGCCGCTGCCGAAGCGACGGCCACCGCCATTACCGCCCGGACGGCCGCGACCGCCAAAGCCACGGTTGGCCGGCGGCGCCTTGCGCGGTTCGAAGCCTTCCACGACGTTCACGGGCAGCGGCGAGCGCACGAAGCGCTCGATGCGCTTGAGCGCGCCTTGTTCGGCGTGATGCACGAGGCTCACCGCCACACCCGAGCGGCCCGCGCGGCCGGTACGGCCGATTCGGTGCACGTAGTCTTCGGCGAACTTCGGCAGGTCGTAGTTGAAGACGTGCGTGATGCCGGGAATGTCGATGCCGCGCGCCGCGACGTCGGTCGCGACGAGCACGCGCACGCGTCGCTCGCGCAGCGCGCGGATCGTGCGGTTGCGCGCGCCTTGCGGCAGGTCGCCGTGCAGCGCGGCGGTTTCGAAGCCCGCGTCGGCGAGCTTGCCGGCCAGCTGGTCGGCGTCCATCTTCGTGGCCGTGAACACGACAGCCTGGTCGAGGCTCGCGTCGCGCAGCAGGTGGTCGAGCAGGCGATCCTTGTGGTCGCGGTCGTCGACGTAGTGCACGGTCTGCGCGATGTTCGAGTTCGCTTCGACCTTGCGCACGATCTCGATACGCTCGGGGTCTTTCAGCAGACGGCCCGTGATCGACGCGATCTTGCCGTCGAGCGTGGCCGAGAACAGCATCGTCTGACGCGACTCGGGCGTGGCGGCGACGATCGTGTCGATGTCGTCGATGAAGCCCATGTCGAGCATGCGGTCGGCTTCGTCGAGCACGAGCATCTTCAGCTCGGACAGGTCGATGCGGCCGCGCTCGAGGTGGTCGAGCAGACGGCCCGGCGTCGCGACGAGAATCTCGGGGTTCTTGGCGAGCAGCATGAGCTGCTGGCCGTAGGCCACGCCGCCGAGGATGCTGACGGTGCGCAGACGGCGCAGATGCTTGCCGTACGTCGAAGCGGCCGTGGTCACCTGCATGGCGAGTTCGCGCGTCGGCGTGAGGACGAGAAGGCCGGGGCGCGCCACCGGTTGCGGACGGCGCTGGCGGCGATCGCCTTGCTGGCCTTGGGCGCCGCCGGGGGTGCCGTTCGGGCGAGGTTCGCGCGGCTGGGCAGCCTGGGTCTTCTGGAGTTGCGCGAAGCGCTCGATGGCGGGCAGCATGAATGCTGCGGTCTTGCCCGAACCGGTCGGGCTCGAGACCAGCAGGTCGCGGCCGGCGATGGCGGCCGGGATCGCGCGTTCCTGCACGGGGGTAGGCGCCTTGTAGCCCGCCGCGATCAACGCGGAGACGATCTCCGGCGACAGACCGAGCGACGCGAACGTCGGGCCTTCGAGGGTCTCGGCGGCCTGCGCGGGGGCTTCAGTGGAAGCGCTGGCGGCGGCGGAGAGGCCGAGGGCCTGATCGGCGATTGCGTCGAGGGGGCTTTGGGTATTGCTCGAAGTCATGAAAATCCTTGTTACACAGGAAATAGAACGTCGGCGCCAATCGGCATACCCAAGTCGTCGGATTGTGCGAACAAATCGAAAAACGGGGGCAATCCGCACACCTCGGCGGATTTTCGTTAGAAGCTGTTTTGGGTGCGACTGAGCCGGGATTGGCCAGCCGCCAGCCTGATACATGACGGCCCGAAAACAGGGCCACGGCAGGAGGGGACAGGTTCTAAACTGGATTGGAGCTTAACGCTACGAGGCGTTGTACTGATCGAACGGGCGACCGGAGCACAACGCAGCGTGCATTGTATCTCGTTTTGTTGCGGCGCGCCAGCGTGACGCGCAGCGAATGCACCGAGAGCGGCGGCGTGACGCAATATGCCGGACGGCTTCCTGCGTCACGCTTGGGGTTTGCGGCGAGGCCGAATCGCCGTGGCTCAGGCTCAGGTGGCGGCGCCGTTCTTGAGCGACTCGACCAGCGCGACGTACTGCTGCTTCGCCGTTTCCTGCGCCGTGCCTTGCAGCGCGGCCCACGCCTCGTACTTGTACTTGCCGACGATGTCGGTGAAGCCTGGCTTGTCGCCGTGCACGTCGCCTTCGGTGGCCTGCTTGAAAAGCGCATAGAGGCGCAGCAGCGTGAGGTTGCCGGGGCGCTCCGGAAGTTGCTGCACGTCTTGCTGGGCTTGGGCGAACTGCGCGTTCACGTCGCTCATCGTTGTTTCCTCCGCATGTTGGTTCGGGTCAGCGCGCCGATGGTAGCAGCGCAATCCGCCGAAAAGCTGGAGCGATTCCTCCACTCGCGCCGGGAACGCACGGACGAGAACGCCGCGCCGGATGGCGAGAGGCGGAGGCCCGCGCGCGGGGCGGGGCATTACAATAGCGCTCATGACTGAAACCGTGCTCCTTGCCCTCGATACCTCGACCGAATACTGCTCGGTTGCGCTGCTTCGCGTCGCCGCTGGCGCTTTTTCTTCCGACGAAGGGGCTTCTTCCCCTATCGGGGCCGAACCCGGCTCCGGATCCCGCTCCGAAGTGAGCGTCTGGGTGCGTCATGAGGCGACGGGGGCGGTCTCGAGCACGCGCCTCTTGCCGGCCATCGGCGAACTGCTCGACGAAGCCGGGCTCACGCTCGCCGACTGCGATGCGATCGCGTTCGGCGCGGGTCCGGGCTCGTTCACCGGGCTGCGCACCGCGACGGGCGTGGCTCAGGGGCTGGCGTTCGGCCTCGACATTCCCGTGGTGCCGGTCGGCACGCTGCTCGTCTGCGCGGAGAGCGCACGGCTGCGCGACTCCGCCGCGACACGCGTGCTGGCCGCGCTCGACGCGCGCATGGACGAAGCCTACTGGGCTGACTATGCGTGGGACGCCGCAGCCGGCGACTGGCGCACGCTCCAGGCGGCTTCGCTCGATGCGCCGGAGCATATCGTCGCACCCGAAGCGCCGTTCACGCTGGCGGGCAACGCGGCCGCCGCGTTCGGCGCACGCCTTGCGGCGTCGGCCGCCGCGCGCACGATCGACGCCGAGGCGCTGCCGCACGCGCTGCCGCTCGCCCACGCGGCGCTGCGGGCTTACCGCGCGGGCCGCACACAACGCGCCGACCAGGCCGCGCCCGAATACGTGCGCAACAAGGTCGCGCAGACCACGGCCGAGCGTCTCGCCGCAAAGGCCGCCGCGCAGGGCGCGACGGGCGCCGGGAACGACGAAGGCGGCGAGGGCGGGCGATGAGCGGTGTGCTCATGACCGACCGCTATCTCTCGCCGATGACCGAGAGCGACCTCGACGAAGTCGCGATCATCGAACGCTCGGCATATGAGTTTCCGTGGTCGCGCGGTAATTTCGAAGACTCGCTGCGCAACGGCTACTACGGCCTTTGCATGCGCCACGTCACCGGTACGCTGATCGGCTATTGCGTGCTGATGCCCGTGGTCGACGAGATGCATCTGCTCAACCTGTGTGTCGCGCCACAGGCACAAGGCGCGGGCGCGGGTCTCGCGATGCTGCGCGAGGCCGTGCGCATTGCGCGCGCGCAGGGACTCGAAGGCCTGCTGCTCGAAGTGCGGCCGTCCAACCACCGGGCGATTCGACTGTACGAACAGTTCGGCTTCGTCACGATTGGCCGCCGCAAGAACTACTATCCGGCCCGGCATCACAGCCGCGAGGATGCACTCGTGATGCGTTTTTCTTTTGCAGGGGAGGGCGCGGATGCCGCTCGATGAGATCGCGCTGGAGGAGCTTGGACTGGCGCCGCGCTGGGTGCGCAAGGGCGTGCAGGGCGCGGTGGCCGAAGTCCGGGCGCCGCGTGAAGATGACGCGGCCACGCCAGTGCCCGCGCGCGCGGCCGAGGCCGATCTGGCGGATGCCGAGGCGCAAGCGGCGCGTCCGCTTGGCGAGCCCCCGCTTGCCGAAGTGAGCGCCACTGAGGCGCGAATGGAGCAGCCTGAGCCGACGGAACCGCACCGGTCCGCCGCGCGCACCATGTCGCCTGCGAAGCCCGTTCCGCCTGCGTCCGACGAACCACCGCCTCTCACCGAAGACGATTTCGCCTGGTTTGACGCCGTGGCGGAGCCCATCGTGCCCGCCGCAGTGGCCCCCGCCCAAACCGGCGCCGCCGCACGCGACGATGTCGCGACGCTCGACTGGGACGCGCTCGCCGAGCGCGTCGCGTCGTGTACGCGCTGCCGGCTGTGCGAGAAGCGGACCAACACCGTGTTCGGCGTGGGAGACCGCGAGGCCGACTGGATGCTGATCGGCGAAGCGCCTGGCGAGAACGAGGATCGTCTTGGCGAGCCCTTCGTCGGTCAGGCGGGCAAGCTGCTCGACAACATGCTGCGCGCGCTTTCGCTTGCGCGCGGCGAGAACGTCTATATCGCGAACGTCATCAAGTGCCGCCCGCCTGGCAACCGCAATCCCGAGCCCGACGAAGTCGCGCGCTGCGAGCCTTATCTGCAGCGCCAGGTGGCGCTCGTGAAGCCGAAGATCATCGTCGCGCTCGGCCGCTTCGCTGCACAGAGCCTGTTGAAGACCGACGGCAGCATCGCATCGCTGCGTGGCCGCGTCCACGAATACGAAGGCGTGCCCGTCATCGTCACGTATCACCCCGCGTATCTGCTGCGCAGCCTGCACGACAAGGCGAAGGCCTGGAGCGACCTCTGTCTCGCGCGCGACACCTGGCGCGCGGCGGCGGGCGGCGGGCAATGAACGGCGCGCGGCCTGCGGACGCCGGGGGTGACAGCGGGCCGCGTCATGCCTCTGCGCAGATCGTTCCCGGATTCCATGGCGCCTTCGATACGCTGTCCGACCCGGCCGTGCGCGATCTCGCCTGGCTGCTCTTCAGCGCTGACCTGTTGCGCGCGCAACCTCCCGTGGCTCCGCTCGCGCAGTGGTGGGCCGATGACAAGGAAGCCGGAGCCACGTTCGACTGGCTCGTGCAACTCGACCGCGATCCCGCACGTCTGCACGAAACGCTTGCGGGCGCGCCGACGAACCGCTTGGGACGTTACGCCGAAATCCTGCTCGGCTGGTTCCTCGCAAACGGACCGGCGGCGCGGCTCGTCGCGCAGAACGTGGCGCTGAGGCGCGCCGGGCTCACGCTCGGCGAATGCGATTTTCTCGTGCAAAGCCGTTCGGGCGCGCGCCTGCATTGGGAGCTCGCGGTGAAGTGCTATCTGTATGCGGGCGCTGACCATGGCGCGCGTGCGTCGCTTGCCGAATTCGTCGGACCGGATCTGCGCGATCGCTTCGACTGGAAGCTGGCGCATTTACGCGACCATCAACTCCGTTTGACGACGCGCGAAGCGTTCGCCTCGCTCGGTTACGGCGGACCGTGGCTCGCGCAGATGTTCGTGAAAGGCTGGCTTTTCTATCGGGCGGGGAAGGCGGCGCCGTCACGCATGGAAGATGTGCCCGGGCTAGCCGCCGATCACGGGCGCGGCTGGTGGGTGACGCGTTCGGAGTGGCCGGCGTTCGCCCAGCAACAAGCAGCCGACGGCTGGAGCGTGTTGCCAAGACTCGCATGGCTCGCGCCGCGAAGGCTGGCGGGAGGCGCGATATCCGCGCAAGGCGGCGAGCGCGCGGCGATTGCTTTTCCTGCGCCCCCCGAGGCCATCGCGCCAACGGGCCCGGACGACACCGTGCTCGTCGCCGCATTCGTCGCCGATGGGGCGGGCGGTTATCGCGAGGCGTCGCGCGGCTTCATCGTCCCCGAGGACTGGCCTGCGCGCGCGGCCGAATTCGCGCGTCAATGAAACGCGCGCGATAACGCGTCCGCTCCGCGCTCACCACCAGCGCCAGAAGTGATGCACGGGGCCGACGCCATGGCCCACGTCGAGCCGCGAGCTCGCCTCCAGCGCCGCCGTCAGATACTGCTTGGCCTCGCCGACGGCCGGCGCGAGTGCGCCGCGTTGCGGCCACAGCGCGGCAATCGCCGACGATAGCGTGCAGCCTGTGCCATGCGTATTCGCGACCGGTACGCGCGGGCCGCCGAGGCGCAGCGTGCCGTCCGCTTCGATGAGCCAGTCGGGGCTGTCTTCGCCGCCCAGGTGGCCGCCCTTCATCAGAACGGCCTGCGCGCCGAGCGCGCGCAGCGCTTCGCCTTGCTCGACCATGGCGGTTTCATCGACGGCGGGCGCCACCTCGAGCAAGGCCGCGGCTTCGGGCAGATTCGGCGTGACGATGCCTGCGAGCGGCAGCAGTTCATCGCGCAGCGCGGCCACGGCTTCGGCCGCGAGCAGCGCGTGGTTGCTCTTCGAGATCATCACGGTGTCGAGCACGATGCGCGGCGGCGCATGGCGGCGCAACGCATCGGCAACGGCGCGCACGATCGACGCGTTGGCGAGCATGCCGATCTTCACGGCGTCGATGCGGATGTCGTCGAACACCGCGTCGAGCTGCGCGGTGACAAAGCCCGCATCGGGCGCGTGGATCGCGGTGACGCCGCGCGTGTTCTGCGCGGTCAGCGCCGTGATGACGCTCGCGCCGTACGCGCCGAGCGCGGAGAACGCCTTGAGGTCGGCCTGGATGCCGGCGCCGCCGCCCGAGTCGGACCCGGCGATCGTGAGGACGTTGAAAATCGGTGAGTTCATGGCAGCGTCAGATGCGCGTCGCGCGCGGCATGCCGCCGCGCGTGCGCAGGAAAGAATCGGTTTGGCAGATGAAGCGGCGCGGCACGCCCGCCCATCAGTGCCTGTGATTTTCGCCGATCAGCGCGACCGAGTCGAACGAGCGCTGATTCGCCTGATGGCGGCGCATCACGAGCCACATCATCAGGCAGACGAACGTGCCGAACAGCACGATCACGATGGTCACCGGCACGTCGAGCCAGACGAGCACGGCATAGAGGCACAGCATCACGAGCACCGACAGGTTCTCGTTGAAGTTCTGCACGGCGATGGAGTGGCCCGCCGAGAGCAGCACGTGGCCGCGGTGCTGGAGCAGCGCGTTCATCGGCACGACGAAGAAACCCGAGAGGCCGCCCACGACCATCAGGAAGAGGTAGGCGAAAACCAGGTAGCCCGGAATGCGCAGATGTCCGATATGCAGGCCCCAGTGCGGCGGAAAGAGATGGCGCGTGTAGAACGCCATGAGCATGACGGCGAGACCCATGATGATGCCGACCGGCAGCACCGAGAGCGACTTCTTGAGCGGAATGCGCGCCGCCGCGATCACCGCGCCGGCCGCCACGCCGACGGCCACGACGGCCTGCAGCACCGCGCCTTCCGAAAGCGACATGCCGAGCGAGACTTCGGCCCATTTGAGCACGATGAACTGCAGCGTCGCGCCCGCGCCCCAGAAGAGCGTCGTGACCGCGAGCGAGATCTGGCCGAGCTTGTCGTGCCACAGCGTGTTGAAGCAGTCGGCGAAATCGGTGATGAGGCGGAAGGGGCCGTGCTGCTGGCGCGGATAGCGTGCACCCGTGTCGGGAATGCGCAGATTGAAAAGGGCGGCGATCACATAGATCGCCATGATGACGAGCATGGCCGCCTCGGCGGGCGTGTTGATCGAGGCGGGCGTATGGCGGATCACGTGCGAGGCGATGTGGGGACTGATGAGCGCGCCGCCGAGGACGGTACCGAGGATGATCGAGCCGACCGTGGTGCCTTCGATCCAGCCGTTCGCGGCGACGAGGCGCTCAGGCGGCAGCAGTTCGGTGAGGATGCCGTACTTGGCCGGCGAATACGCCGCCGCGCCGAAGCCCACCACGCCATAGGCGAACAGAGGATGCGTGCCGGCGAGCATCATGGCGCAGCCCACGACCTTGATCGTGTTCGTGATGAACATCACGCGGCCCTTGGGGCGAGAATCTGCAAAGGCGCCGACGAAGGCGGCAAGAACGACGTAGGAGAGGACGAAGAACAGCTTGAGCAGCGGCGTCATCCAGTTCGGGGCGTGGAGATCTTTTAGCAGTGCAATCGCAGCGATCAGGAGCGCATTGTCGGCCAACGACGAAAAAAACTGCGCGGCCATGATGGTGTAAAAGCCTTTTTTCATCTGTTGCGATGCTTTCCTCGCTGCGGTCCGTCCGCCCCGGACGGGTGGGAGGCATCCGGGCTTATTACGTTCGAAATGGGTTGTGCGCAGGGCTTTATATCACGAAAATAGGTGCATTCGGACTAGCACAATCCTTGACCGCCCGTCAGACGGGCCTGCCGGGCACTGAAAACACCCTGTAAGCTCCTGATTCAAAAGCGTCTTTGCGAAAAATCTCCCATGCCGCGCCCCCTCTCAGCAACGATCCACACCGCCGCTCTCGCCAATAATCTCGCCGTCGTCCGCAAGTACGCGCCAAAGTCGAAAATCTGGGCCGTCGTGAAGGCCAACGCCTACGGGCACGGGCTTGCGCGAGCGTTTCCCGGCCTGCGCGCGACGGACGGTTTCGGCCTTCTCGACCTCGAAGAAGCCGCCAAGCTGCGCGAACTCGGCTGGGCGGGACCGATCCTGCTGCTCGAAGGCTTTTTCCGCCCGACCGACATCGACGTGATCGACCGCTACAGCCTCACGACCGTCGTCCATTGCGACGAGCAGATGCGCATGCTCGAAATGGCGCGCCTCTCGAAGCCGGTCAACGTCCAGCTGAAGATGAACAGCGGCATGAACCGGCTCGGCTACACGCCCGAGAAGTACCGCGCCGCGTGGGAGCGGGCGCGCGCCTGCGCCGGCATCGGCCAGATCACACTGATGACCCACTTCGCGGACGCCGATACGCCGCGCGGCGTCGGCGAGCAGATGGAGGCGTTCGAGCGCGGCGCCCAAGGCATTGCGGGCGCGCGCAGCCTCGCCAATTCGGCCGCCACGCTCTGGCATCCTTCGACGCACTTCGACTGGGTGCGGCCCGGCATCATCCTTTATGGCGCGTCGCCGTCCGGCTTTGCTTCGGCGCTCGAAGGCGTGGGCCTGCAACCGGCCATGACGCTCGCGTCCGAGCTCATCGCCACGCAGACCGTCGCCGAAGGTCAGACCGTCGGCTACGGTTCGATGTTCACGGCGCGCAAGCCCATGCGCATCGGCGTGGTCGCATGCGGTTACGCCGACGGCTATCCGCGCGTCGCGCCCGAAGGCACGCCCGTGATCGTCGACGGCGTGCTCACGCGCGTCGTGGGCCGCGTGTCCATGGACATGCTCACCGTCGACCTGACGCCCGTGCACGGCGCGGGCGTGGGCGCGCGCGTCGAACTGTGGGGTGTCAACCTGCCCATCGACGACGTCGCGAGGTCCTGCGGCACGATCGGCTACGAATTGATGTGCGCGGTCGCGCCGCGTGTGCCCGTGCGCGCCGAATAACGCCATGGCAAAGAGCATGGCGAAGGTCAAGACGCTGTACACCTGCACCGAATGCGGCGGACAGGCGCCGAAGTGGCAAGGCCAGTGCCCCGCGTGCGGGGCGTGGAACACGCTGGTGGAGGGCGTGGCCGAACCGGCCGGCGGCCACCGCTTCCAGTCGCTCGCGAAGAGCGCGCCGGTACGGCGTCTCGCCGATATCGAGGCGTCGGACGTACCGCGTTTCACGACGGGCGTGGGCGAATTCGACCGCGTGCTGGGCGGCGGCCTCGTGGCGGGCGGCGTGGTGCTCATCGGCGGCGATCCCGGCATCGGCAAGTCGACGCTGCTGCTGCAATCGCTCGCGCAGATCGCGGCGGAGCGTCGCGCGCTCTACGTGAGCGGCGAGGAGTCGGCCGCGCAGATCGCGTTGCGCGCGCAACGACTGGCGCTGCTCGATCCGGGGTCGATGGCAAGCGAGCTCAAGCTGCTTGCGGAGATCCAGCTCGAAAGAATCCAGGCGACGATCGAGGCGGAAAAGCCTGACGTCGCCGTCATCGACTCCATCCAGACGATCTATTCCGAAGCGCTGACTTCCGCGCCCGGCTCGGTCGCGCAGGTGCGCGAGTGCGCGGCGCAGCTTACGCGCATCGCGAAGCAGTCGGGCACGGCGATCATCATGGTCGGTCACGTGACGAAGGAGGGCAACCTCGCGGGCCCGCGCGTGCTGGAGCATATCGTCGACACCGTGCTGTACTTCGAAGGCGACACGCATTCGTCGTTCCGTCTCGTGCGCGCGTTCAAGAATCGCTTTGGCGCGGTCAATGAGCTGGGCGTGTTCGCGATGACGGAAAAAGGTCTGCGCGGCGTCGCGAATCCCTCGGCGCTGTTTCTTTCGCAGCACGAGCAGAGCGTGCCGGGCTCCTGCGTGCTCGTCACGCAGGAAGGTTCGCGCCCGCTGCTCGTCGAGGTCCAGGCGCTCGTGGATACTGCGCACGTGCCGAATCCGCGCCGTCTCGCGGTCGGCCTCGAGCAAAACCGGCTCGCCATGCTGCTGGCGGTGCTGCACCGTCATGCGGGTATCGCGTGCTTCGACCAGGACGTGTTCCTCAATGCGGTGGGCGGCGTGAAGATCACCGAACCGGCCGCTGACCTGGCCGTGCTGCTCGCCATTCACTCCTCGATGCGTAACAAGGCGTTGCCCAAGGGACTGATCGTTTTTGGCGAAGTCGGCCTCGCGGGCGAGATCCGGCCCTCGCCGCGCGGCCAGGAACGCTTGAAGGAGGCCGCCAAGCTCGGTTTTTCATGCGCGCTGATTCCCCGCGCCAACGCGCCGAAACAGCCGATCGACGGTTTACAGGTGATTGCGGTGGAGCGCCTGGACGAAGCGATCGACCGCGTGCGAGAGCTGGAATGAGCGCGGCGCGGCCATGCGCGAGGCGTGTACTGTCGCGTAATGATTAGTAACAACCCTGGTCGCGACTGTAACCTTTTCGCACGGCGATTTCCCTATCCTTGGCGCGATGTTCAACCCGTGTCCAGCGGAAAGGATAGCGACTTGAAACAGACTGATACGTCCTTCGGCGGTCGTTCGATCGTCGTGCGCGGCTGCCGGGTTTCCGAGCCGCTCATGCAACCTTGGGGCAGCAGTTGCCGAATTGTCGAGTGGATCGACGGTGACGGGCGCATTTCGCGCCGAGTCGTGGCCGAAGACGTGACCGCGGCGGAGGTGCGCAGCACCATCGCGCGCCACGTGGAAGGCCGCAAGTACGTGCTGCATGACGACGAGCGTGCGCCGCGGCAAACACTGCCGCGGCGCTAGACGAAAAAAATGGGCGCTGCGAGGCGCCCATTTTTTATTCGCGCCATCTGTGCCGTTCGTAGTTCGTATATACGGCGCGCGGCGAGGCTAGCCCCAGGGACCGTACGTGAACGGTTTTTTCCCGTCCGGGTCGCGAGGCGCGTCGCTGCCCGGGCCGACCTGGCCGCTTTGCGGCGGCTGTGCGCCGGGCGGGAGCGAGGCCGCCTGCATGCGGGGCGCGGCCTCCTGCTTCTGCGCGGCCATCTCGCCGTCCATCATGGCCTGCAGCACCTCGGCGTTGAAGAGCGGATGACGCGACGCCTCGCCCGGCGTGAGGACCGGCGAGACGCAGCAGTCGATCGCCTCCAGACGGTCGATCCACGTTTGCAGCGACTCCGACTCGATCATCGACGCGAGTTCGCGCGTCATCGCCGCAGCATCCGCGCCGCCGATTGCCTGGCCAAGGCTCCAGTGTCGTTCGATCCAGTCGTCGCGACCGATCGCATGGCAAAGCGTTTGCCAGAATTTCAGCTCCAGTGCGCCGACGGCAAGCCACCGGCCGTCCTGCGTGCGATAGAGGTTGTAGCAGGGCACGCCGCCATTGAGCAGGCCGCCGCCTGGCTGGAGGGCAGCGGCGTCGTCGTTGGCGAGCGCGACCTGGGCGACCACGTTGTGCGCATAACTCGAATGCGTCATTGAAACGTCGACGAAACGGCCTTCACCGCCGCGCGCCACCTGCCAGAGCGCCGCGAGAATCTGCGTGACCGCCGACAGCGCGCCGCCGAGCAGGTCGGCGATCTGGAAGTTGGGCAGCACGGGCATGCCATCGCGCGTGGCGAGCTGGTCGAGCACGCCCGAGTAA
The DNA here is from genome assembly GCF_900096975.1 of Paraburkholderia lycopersici. Lineage (GTDB taxonomy): Bacteria > Pseudomonadota > Gammaproteobacteria > Burkholderiales > Burkholderiaceae > Paraburkholderia > Paraburkholderia lycopersici. The sequence goes on along the minus strand of NZ_FMYQ01000003.1, from coordinate 126,298 downwards.
GCGACATAGTTGATGTCGTGGCCCGGGTGGTCGGCGAAGGGTCCGGTCGTGCCGTAGCCGGTGATCGCGCAATAAACGAGCTTGGGGTTGGCCTGGCGCAGCGTTTCGTATCCGACGCCGAGGCGGTCCATCACCCCGGGCCGAAAGCTCTCGACCAGCACGTCCGCGTCGCGCGCGAGCGCCAGCAGCACGGCGCGTCCGCTCTCGGTTTTCAGATCTAGCCGCGTTTCCCGCTTGCCGCGATTGACGAGGCGATAGAACGCGCTAGGGCGTGCGGCAACTTCGTCGACGGCGCTTTGCATCATCAGGCGCGCAGCGTCGCCTGCGCCGGGCGGCTCGATTTTCAGCACGTCGGCGCCCATTTCCGCGAGCCGCAAGGTGGCCACCGGTCCGGGCAAAAGGCGGGTCAGATCCAGTACGCGAAGGCCCTGCAATGCGGCGGGTGACGACACTCGTGGCTCCTGGCGATAAGGCGTGGCGAAAAGCGCGGTTGTTGCTATATAGCTGCGGCTAAGGGATGTGCTAGCCGATCTGCTCGAGTTCCTCGTGCGCGTCGAGCCAGTCGGCTTCGAGCGCCTCCAGGCGCGCTGCGACTTCCGCCTGACGGCGAATCGCCTCGGTCAGGCGACCCTTGCGCTCCGGCTCGTAGCTTGCCGGGTCGGCAACGAAGGCGTCGAGCGTGCTCTTTTCGCTGTTGAGCGCATCCATTTCCTTTTCGATCTTGCCGATTTTCGCCTGCAACGGCTTTTTCAGGTGGGCGAGCTTTTGGCGCTGTTCGGCTTCCTGGCGCCGCTGTTCCCTGCGGTTGACGCTGTCGCCCGTAGCGGCCCCATTTGCGCCATTCGCCGTGCCGGACGCCGCTTCCTTGAGGGCCGCGCGTTGCTCGGCCGCATGCTGTAGCAGCCAGTCGCGGTAGTCGTCGAGGTCGCCGTCGAACGGCTGCAGGCGGTGCTTCGCCACCAGCATGAACTGATCGGTCGTGGCGCGCAGCAAATGCCGGTCGTGCGAGACGAGGATCAGCGTGCCTTCGAACTGCGCGAGCGCCATGGTCAGCGCATGGCGCGTTTCGAGGTCGAGGTGGTTGGTCGGCTCGTCGAGCAACAGCAAATTGGGTTTTTGCCAAATGATGAGCGCGAGCGCGAGGCGCGCCTTTTCGCCGCCCGAGAACGGCGCGATGGGCGCCGTGGCCATTTCGCCGGGGAAGTTGAAGCCGCCGAGGAAGTCGCGCAGCTCCTGCTCGCGCGTGTCGGGCGCGAGGCGCGCGAGATGCCGGAGCGGCGAGTCGTCTGGGCGCAGTGTTTCGAGCTGATGCTGCGCGAAATAGCCGATCTGCAGGCCCTTGCCCGCGCGCAGCTCACCGGAGAGCGGCGCGAGCGTGCCCGCCAGCGTCTTGACGAGCGTGGACTTGCCCTGGCCGTTTGCGCCGAGCAGGCCGATGCGCTGGCCGTTCTGGATCGACAGCGTGACGTGCTCGACAATGGGCGTTTCGCTGCCGTTTTCGGCGCGATAGCCGCAGCGCACGTCTTCCATTACGAGCATGGGGTTCGGCGCCGAGTCGGGCGTGCGGAATTCGAACGTGAACGGCGAGCTCGCGTGAGCGGGCGCGATCAGCTCCATCTTTTCCAGCGCCTTCACGCGGCTTTGCGCCTGGCGCGCCTTGGTGGCCTTGGCCTTGAAGCGGTCGACGAAGCTTTGCAGGTGGGCGACCGTTCTCTGCTGCTTTTCATAGGCGCTTTGCTGGAGCGCCAGCTGTTGCGCGCGCAGGATCTCGAACTGCGAGTAGTTGCCGCCGTAGCGCTTGACCTGCTGGTTCTCCAGATGCAGCGTGACGTTGCAGACCGAGTCGAGGAATTCGCGGTCGTGCGAGATCACGACGAGCGTGCCGGGATAGCGATGGAGCCAGTCTTCGAGCCAGACGATCGCGTCGAGGTCGAGGTGGTTCGTCGGTTCGTCGAGCAGCAGCAGGTCCGAACGGCACATGAGTGCCTGCGCGAGGTTCAGGCGCATGCGCCAGCCGCCCGAGAAGCTCGCCACGGGCCGGCGCGTTTGCTCGAGGGTGAAGCCGAGGCCGAGCAGCAGCGCCTCGGCGCGCGCGGGGGCCGTGTAGCCGTCGGCGTCGGCGAAGGCGCCGTGCGCTTCGGCTTCGGCCGCGCCGTCGTGCGCCGCCGCCGCCTCCGCGATGCGCGCCTCGATCTCGCGCAGCGCGGCGTCGCCGTCTAGCGTGTAGTCGAGCGCGGTGCGGTCGACGGCCGGCGTTTCCTGGGCGACGTGTGCGATGCGCCACGACGGCGGCAGCGAGAAGTCGCCGCCGTCCGCGTGCAGTTCGCCGCGCAGTACGGCGAACAGCGTGGATTTACCCGCGCCGTTCGCGCCGACGAGACCGGCCTTTTCGCCGGGGTTCAGCGTGAACGAGGTCTGGTCGAAAAGCGGCTTGGTGCCGCGGGCAAGACTGAATTGGTTGAAGCGGATCACGACGGCGCCAGCGGGAAGAATGCGAAAGAAAGCGCTATTTTAGACTGTGGCGCGCGTTGGCCGGCATCGGCCGAATGGCTAGCCGTTCGGCCGGGTGCGAATTGCGCGCGTTCTCACGTAGACTGGCGCTTTTCCACGGGAGAGCCAGATGACATCGATCTATTCGTTTTCGGCGCAACCGCTAGGTGGTGGCGAGCCGGTCAGCTTCGAGCGGTACGCGGGCAAAGTGCTCCTCGTCGTCAACACGGCGAGCGAATGCGGATTCACGCCGCAGTACGCGGGCCTGCAGAAACTCTATGACCAGTACGCCGCGCGCGGGCTCGCTGTGCTCGGCTTTCCGTGCAACCAGTTCGGCAAGCAGGAACCCGGCGACGCCGCGCAGATCGGCAGCTTCTGCGAGAAGAACTACGGCGTCACGTTCCCGATGTTCGAGAAGATCGACGTGAACGGGGCGAACGCGCACCCGCTTTATCGCTGGCTCACGGGCGAGGCCCCGGGCCTGCTCGGGCTCGAAGGCATCAAGTGGAATTTCACGAAGTTTCTCGTCGACCGCAACGGCAACGTGGTGAAGCGCTACGCACCCGTCACGAAGCCCGAGGCGATCGCGGCAGACATCGAAAGGCAGCTTTGAGCGCCTAAAGAATCGGTGCGAAGAGCCGCGCGAGATGCATCGTGATCTTGCGCCAGGCGGGCGCGTCGCGGTACTCGCCGCGGTCGATCTCGAACGTCTGTTCGAAGTCGCGCAGCAGCATCGCTTCGACCTCGGCCGCGAAGCCGCGGTGCACGGTCAGCACCATGATCTCGAAGTTCAGGCGAAACGACCGGTTGTCGAGGTTCGCGCTGCCGATCGCGGCTGCCACGTCGTCGATCAGCACGACCTTCTGGTGCAAAAAGCCCGGCTTGTAGCGGAAGATGCGGATGCCCGCGCGCACCGCGTCGAAGGCATACAGCGTGGAGGCCTCGAACACCACGTAATGGTCGCGCCGGCTCGGGATCATGATGCGTACGTCCACACCGCGCAGCGCCGCGAGCCGCAGCGCCGAGAACACGGCTTCGTCGGGCACGAGGTAGGGCGTGGTGATCCACAGGCGCTTCTTTGCGGCGTTGATCGCCTCGACGAAGAAGAGCGAGCAGGTCTCCTGGCGATCGGCCGGACCTGTGGGCAAGACGAGGCAGTACATGTCGTCGCCGTCTTGCGGCGCGACCGCGGGCGGCTCGCAGCCGGGCAACTGCTGCGTGGCCCAGTACCAGTCCTCGGTGAAGACGAACTGCACGTTCGCCACGGCCGGCCCGCGCAGTTCGATATGCGTGTCGCGCCAGGGGGAGAGGCGCGCGTTCGAGCCCAGATATTCGGTGCCCACGTTGTGGCCCCCCACGAACGCGCGCTGTCCGTCCACCACGACGATCTTGCGATGGTTGCGGAAATTGAGCTGGAAGCGGTTGACGAAGTGGCGCTTCGTGGAGAACGGATGCACTTCCACGCCGCCGCTCTGCAACTCGTGCACGTAGCTGGCGGGCAGGTCGAACGAGCCGATGCTGTCGTAGAGGAAGTACACGCGCACGCCGCGTTTCGCGCAGCCGAGCAGGATTTCCTTGAGCATGTCGCCGAGCGCGTCGGCGCGCACGATGAAGAACTGCACGATCACATAGTGGCGCGCGTGCTCGATTGCCTCGAAGATGGCCGAGAAGGTCGCCTCGCCGTTCACGAGCGTGCGTACCGAATTGCCCGGCACGAGTGGCATGCCGCCCAGGCGCGCGAATGTCCGGATCACGCGGACACCCAGTTCGTCGGCTGGCCATTCGCCGGTGGAGACGAGCTCGTCCCATTCGGGCGCGTGGGCGCGAGAGCGCAATGTTTCGTTGCGCAGGCGCCGTGCGTCGGCGTAACCCGCAAACTTGCTGCGGCCGAGAAAGAGGTACGGGACGAGCGTGAGGTAGGGCATCGTCGCGAGCGAGACGGCCCAGGCGATCGCGCCCTGCGAGGTGCGCGTGTTGAGAATGGCGTGGCACGCCGCGATCAGCCCGAGCAGATGGACGATCGCGATCAGCGTGCCGAGGTGTGACCAGTCGAATCGCATAGATGCGTGGGACGCTCCCTGGGCCGAAAGCGTCAATCTTACCGAACCCGCTGCGCCGACGGTTATCGTCCCTTTCCTGCACGCGGCGAGACCCGGCGCACAGGCGCCGGGGCCCGCTCGCGCAAGGCGGTCACACCGGCAGGTCGCAGGCCTGGATCAGGAACACCTGATCGTCGCCGGCGCTTGTCGAGAGCCATACGAGATCGAGACCGCCGAACGCCGCTTCCACGTTCTCGCGCTCGTTGCCGATTTCGACCACCAGCACGCCGTTGTCGGTGAGCCAGTTGCGTGCGTCCTTGATGATGCGGCGCACGATGTCCATGCCGTCCGCGCCGCCCGCGAGCGCCATCGCCGGCTCGTGCCGGTACTCGGGCGGCAGCGCTTCCATCGAATCGGCGTTGACGTACGGCGGGTTCGTGATGATGACGTCGTAGCGACGCTCGGGCAGCGGCGCGTACAGGTCGCCTTCGAAAAGGGCGATGCGCTCGTCGAGGCCATGCTCGTGCACGTTGCGCCGCGCGACTTCGAGCGCGGGAGCGGAGAGATCGACGGCGTCGATGTCGGCGTTCGGGAACGCGTGGGCGGCCAGGATCGCGAGGCTCGCCGAGCCGGTGCACAGCTCCAGCACCGCCGTGACCTGCTCGGGGTCCTCCACGTAGGGTTGCAGGCCGTCTTCGAGCAGCTCGCCGATGAACGAGCGCGGCACGATCACGCGCTCGTCCACGTAAAAGCGCAGGCCGTGCATCCACGCTTCCTGCGTGATGTAGGCGGCGGGCACGCGCTCGTTCGCGCGGCGCTCGATCACGCCGAGCACCCTGTCGATTTCCTCGGCCGTGAGGCGGGCGTCGAGAAACGGGTCGAGCAAGTCGAGCGGCAGATGCAGCGTGTGCAGCACCAGGTACGCGGCTTCGTCGTAGGCGTTGCTCGAGCCGTGGCCGAATGCGAGCTGCTCGGCCGAAAAGCGCGAAACGCCGTAGCGCAGCAGGTCGCGCACGGTGGCAAACGTGGTGGCTAGCGGATGGGTCATGTTCTGGACTCCAGGGCGTGTTCGGTGGGCGGCTCAGGCGATCAGCTGTTCGAGCACGCGGCGGTACACATTTTTGAGCGGATCGATGAATTTCACTTCGATGTGCTCGTCGATCTTGTGGATGCTGGCGTTGGGCGGCCCGAACTCCACCACCTGCTGGCACATGCGCGCGATGAAGCGGCCGTCCGACGTGCCCCCCGTGGTCGAGAGCTCCGTCGTGACACCGGTTTCGTCGTGAATCGCCTTTTCGAGCGCGTTCGAAAGCGCGCCGCGCGGCGTGAGGAAGGGCAGGCCGCTCACGCTCCAGTGCAGATCGTAGTCGAGGCCATGCTTGTCGAGAACCGCGTGCACGCGCTTTTGCAGGCCGTCCACCGTGCTCGCCGTCGAGAAACGGAAATTGAACATCACTTCGGCGTGGCCCGGAATCACGTTGCTCGCGCCCGTGCCGCTATGCATGTTCGAGACCTGCCAGGTGGTGGGCGGGAAGTACTCGTTGCCGTCGTCCCACTTCTCGGCGACGAGTTCGGCGAGCGCCGGCGCGAGCAGGTGCACCGGGTTCTTCGCGAGATGCGGATAGGCGATGTGCCCCTGCACGCCTTTCACGACAAGTTTGCCCGACATCGAGCCGCGGCGGCCATTCTTCACGCAGTCGCCGAGCGTGTTCGTCGAAGTCGGCTCGCCCACGATGCAGTAGTCCATCTTCTCGCCGCGCGCCTGCAGCGCCTCGACGACCTTGACGGTGCCGTCGGTGGCCGGGCCTTCCTCGTCGCTCGTGATGAGGAAGGCGATGGCGCCGCGATGCCGCGGATTCGACGCCACGAACTCCTCGCTCGCCACCACGAAGGCGGCGAGCGAGGTCTTCATGTCGGCGGCGCCGCGCCCGTAGAGGACGCCGTCGCGGTGCGAAGGCTGGAACGGCGGCGAGCTCCATTGCTCGATGGGGCCGGTCGGCACGACGTCGGTGTGGCCCGCGAACGCGAGCAGCGGGCCGTGCGCGCCCGCCGTGCCGCGCTTGACGGCCCACAGGTTCGTCACGCCGTTGGATTCGATCGTTTCGCACGCGAAGCCGAGCGCCCCGAGACGTTCGGTCATGATGCGCTGGCAGTGCTGGTCGTCGGGCGTGACGGACGCGCGCGCGATCAAGGCTTCGGTAAGGGCGAGGGTGGCTGACATAAAAAGACCACTTTCAATAAAAATGCCGGCGCCGCTGACGGAGCAGGGGCCGGCAACAACGTGTCATGACCGGTTGCGCGCGACATGCCACGAGGCGACTCGGACAGATCGCGCGCGCCGGGCAGCGCTTCAGGCGGGGCACGCCTGTCTCAGGCGGCGCTCAGGAGAACAGTTCCGCATAGTGATCGGCGGAGAAACCGAGCGTTTTCACGCGGCCGTTCACCACCACGACGGGCCGCTTGATGATCGACGGCTTGTGGATCATCAGCGCGATCGCGCCCGCGGTCGTGCCGGCTTCGGCCTTGTGCACGTCGGACAGGCCGCGCCAGGTCGTGCCGCGCTTGTTGATGAGCTGATCCAGCGGCACGTCCTTGAGCCAGTCCTGCACGAGCGCATTCGAGACGCCGGCCTTCTTGAAGTCGTGGAACTCGAACTCGACGCCGTGCTCTTCGAGCCATACGCACGCCTTCTTCACCGTGTCGCAGTTCGGAATGCCGTAGACGACGGTTTTCGCGGCCTTCGCCATCAGTCGCCTCGCAGCAGCTCGTTCAGGCCGACCTTCGCGCGCGTCTTCGCGTCGACCTTCTTCACGATCACGGCGCAGTAGAGGCTGTGCGAGCCGTCCTTCGAGGGCAGGTTGCCCGCGACGACGACCGAGCCCGCCGGAATGCGGCCGTACGAAATCTCGCCGGTTTCGCGGTCGTAGATTTTGGTCGACTGGCCGAGATACACGCCCATCGAGATGACCGAGTTTTCCTCGACGATCACGCCTTCCACGACTTCCGAGCGCGCGCCGATGAAGCAGTTGTCCTCGATGATGACAGGGTTGGCCTGCAGCGGCTCCAGCACGCCGCCGATGCCGACGCCGCCCGAGAGGTGCACGTTCTTGCCGATCTGCGCGCACGAGCCGACGGTTGCCCACGTGTCGACCATCGTGCCTTCGTCGACGTAAGCGCCGATGTTCGTGTACGACGGCATCAGCACGACGTTCTTCGCGATGAACGAGCCGCGGCGCGCGATGGCCGGCGGCACGACGCGGAAACCGCCCGCGGCGAAGTCTTCGGCCGTGTAGTTCGCGAACTTCGAGGGCACCTTGTCGTAGAACTGCGTGTAGCCGCCCGCGGGCATCGGCGCGTTGTCTTCGAGGCGGAACGACAGCAGCACGGCCTTCTTCACCCACTGGTTGACGACCCAGTCGCCGTCCTTCTTCTCGGCGCAGCGCAGGGCGCCTTTGTCCAGCTCGGCGATGACGTGGGCGACGGCTTCGCGCACGTCGTTCGGGGCGGACTTCGCCGAGAAATCGGCGCGGTTTTCCCAGGCGGTGTCGATGGTCTGCTGAAGTTGTTGCGACATGGTGGTGATTTCGTGAGTTTGATGGTTGAAAGCAGCGTTGCGCGCCGAGAGGCCGGCGACCCCTGCGCGCAGGAGGGCTTTACGGTTTGAGCGAGCGGCAGAACTCGACGATGCGCTGCGCGCCCTCGATGCACTCCTCGACGTCGGCGACGAGCGCCATGCGGACGAAGTCTTTGCCCGGATTGGTGCCATGCGCTTCGCGCGCGAGGAACGAGCCGGGCAGAACCGTCACATTATAGTCGGCGTAGAGGCGCTGGGCGAACGCGGTGTCCGTGAGACCGGTGCGCGCGACGTTGGCCCAGAGGTAGAACGCGGCGTCGGGCAGCTTCACGTCGAGCACGTCGGCGAGCATCGGCGTGACGGTGGAGAACTTCTGCACGTATTTCGCGCGGTTCTCGCGCACGTGCGCTTCGTCGCCCCAGGCCGCGATGCTGGCGGACTGCCAGACCGGCGACATGGCCGAGCCGTGGTAGGTGCGGTACAGCAGGAACTGCTTGAGGATCGCGGCGTCGCCGGCCACGAAGCCCGAGCGCATGCCCGGCGCGTTCGAGCGCTTGGACAGGCTCGAGAGCATGATGAGGCGCTCGAAGCTGCGGCCCAGCTTGTGCGCCGCCTCCAGGCCGCCGAGCGGCGGATTCGCTTCGTCGAAGTAGATTTCCGAGTAGCACTCGTCGGAAGCGATCACGAAGCCGTAGCGGTCCGAGAGCGCGAACAGCTCGCGCCAGTCGTCGAGCGTGATGACGGCGCCCGTGGGATTGCCCGGCGAGCACACATAAAGCAGTTGCGTACGCGCCCAGACTTCTTCGGGAACCTGCGAATAGTCGCAGGCGAAGTTGCGGGCCGGATCGCTGTTCACGAAATACGGCTCGCCGCCGCCGAGCAGCGCGGCGCCCTCATAGATCTGGTAGAAAGGATTCGGGCAGAGTACGATCGCCCGCTTTGCCGGGTCTTTCACGCCCGCTGTGGGGTCGATCACGGTCTGCGCAAGCGCGAAGAGGGCTTCGCGCGAACCCGAGACGGGCAGGATTTGGGTGTTCGCGTCGATGGCCGGCAGTCCGTAGCGCGCCTTCACCCAGTTCGCGATGGATTCGCGCAGTGCCGGGCTGCCCGCCGTGGCCGGATACGACGAGAGGCCGTCGAGCGAGGCGACGATGGCGTCGCGGATCAGCGCGGGCGTGGGGTGTTTCGGCTCGCCGATCCCGAAGCTGATGTGGCGCAGGCCGGCGTTTGGCGTGACGTCCTTGAAGAGCACACGGAGCTTTTCGAAGGGGTAGGACTGAAGGGTATCGAGTAGCGGGTTCACTTGAGCGTCGAGGCGTCGGACAGGCGTGGGCGAAAAACGGAGGCGCGGCGCGCAGCGGCGGAGCGGCTGGTGCGGACCGGCTAGCCAGCCGCGCTGGGCAGGGCAAAAAACACGGCAGCGCGACCTTGCGGCTGCAAGCGGCCGATTATAGCGTGGCGGCGCTGCCGCTGCGGGCGCCGGCTAGCGCGCGCCGGCCCGCAACACAAAGGAGAGGCATGAGTTTTTCGACGATCGCGCCGTTCGCCAGCAGTGCGCGGGCGAACCACGGAACGCGCCGGCAATGAGCCAGAGCACGGGGCTGCGCGCCGCCTGGCCGACGCTTGCCATCATGATCGGCGCGTCCGTATGGGGCTTCGTCTGGTATCCGCTGCGAATGCTGGCAGCCTTCGGGCTGACCGGCACTGCTTCGAGCGCGGCGACGAGCGCGGCCGGCTGCCTCTTCGTGCTGATACTGCGCTGGCGCTCGCTCGCCACCGTGCGCTGGCACTGGGTGCTGCCGATGCTCGGACTCGCCGCGGGCGTGACCAACGTCGGCTTCGTATGGGGTGCGATTCACGGCGAAGTGATGCGCGTGCTGCTGCTTTTCTATCTGACCCCGGCGTGGACCGCGCTTTTTGCGCATTTCATCCTGCATGAGCGCCTCACGTGGGCGGGCGGGGCGCTCTCGGCGCTCTCGCTGGCGGGCGCGGTCACGATGCTCTGGTCGCCGCAACTCGGCGTGCCGCTGCCGGCCAACGCCGCCGAATGGGCCGGCCTCATCGGCGGGATGGGTTTCGCGATGAGCAACGTGCTCGTGGTGAAGACGAGCCGCGTGCTCCCGCACATGAAGCCGGAGATGCGCACCGCTGTGATCTTCGCGGGCGCGGCGCTCTTCGGCGCGCTGACGTCGTGCTTCGAGCCGATGGCGTCCGCACCGGCGGGCGAGCATCTTGCGCGCGTCGTTCTGCTCGTGCTGGCGCTCGGCATGGTGCTCGGCACCAACAATATGCTGGTTCAGTACGGGCTCGCTCGCGTGCCCGCGAACCGCGCTTCGATCATCATGCTGTTCGAGATCGTCGTGACGGCCCTCACCTCGTGGCTGTTCGCCGGCGAGATGCCGGGCCCGCGCGAATGGGCGGGCGGCGCGTGCATCGTGCTGGCTTCGCTGCTCTCGAGCTGGGTGCACCGCGCGCAGGACGCACGCAAGCGCGGCGAGCACGCGAGCGTCATCACCTACGCAGACACCGGCCGCGCCGACGGCGCGGACGATGCCGGCGACGTTTGCGGCAACGGCCCGGAGGACGACAGCGGCAACGGCGGCGAGAGCGGCGAAGACAGCGACGGCGAGCGCGGCGGCAAAACACAGGCGGCGGCTTCGGCCTCGGGCCTTCCGGCGCGCGGAATGGCGCGCGCGCGATGGTATGATTGCCGCTGATTCCCGCCGACCGCCCGCGCGCATGCGCGCTCGTGCGGCGAGCCGTGGCGGCCGCCCTGTGTGCGTACCCACGCCGTGCGATCGAAACCGGATTGACGGCGGCGCCAGGCGCGCGGCACGGGCGGTCCCGTTCACCACTATTCAAACAGCGATATCGCCGTGCGTCTGACCTCGATTAAACTCGCTGGCTTCAAATCATTCGTCGATCCCACGCATTTTCAGGTTCCGGGCCAACTCGTCGGGGTGGTCGGGCCGAACGGCTGCGGAAAATCCAACATCATCGACGCGGTGCGCTGGGTGCTCGGCGAGTCCCGGGCGTCCGAACTGCGCGGCGAGTCGATGCAGGACGTCATCTTCAACGGTTCCACGGCGCGCAAGCCAGGCAGCCGTGCGAGCGTCGAACTGGTATTCGACAACGCGGACGGCCGTGCCGCCGGCCAGTGGGGCCAGTATGCGGAGATCGCCGTCAAGCGCGTGCTCACGCGTGACGGTACCTCGAGCTACTACATCAACAACCTCCCGGCGCGCCGCCGCGACATTCAGGACATCTTCCTCGGCACGGGCCTCGGCCCGCGCGCTTACGCGATCATCGGCCAGGGCATGATCGCGCGCATCATCGAGGCGAAGCCCGAAGAGCTGCGCGTGTTTCTCGAAGAGGCCGCGGGCGTTTCGAAGTACAAGGAGCGCCGCCGCGAGACAGAGAACCGACTGCACGACACGCGCGAGAATCTCACTCGTGTGGAGGACATCGTGCGCGAGCTGTCCACCAACCTCGAAAAGCTCGAGGGTCAGGCGGTCGTTGCGACGAAGTTCCGCGAACTGCAGTCCGAAGGCGAGGAAAAGCAGCGCCTCCTGTGGCTGTTGCGCAAGAATGAGGCGGCGGGCGAGCAGCAGCGCCAGCAGCGCGCGATCGAGCAGGCGCAAATCGACCTGGAACGCCACACCGCGCAGTTGCGCGAAGTGGAAGCGCAGCTCGAAACGCTGCGCGTGGCCCACTATTCGGCGAGTGACGCGATGCAGGGCGCGCAAGGTGCGCTCTATGAAGCGAACGCCGAGGTGAGCCGTCTCGAAGCCGAGATCAAGTTCATCGTCGAGTCGCGCAATCGCGTGCAGGCGCAGATCGCCGCGCTCACCGCGCAGCGCGAGCAATGGCAGGCGCAGGCTCGGAAGGCGCAGGGCGATATCGAAGACGCCGGGGAACAACTGGCGATCGCCGAGGAAAAGGCGGCGCTCGCTGAGGAAGAGGCGGCGGCGAAGCAGGACGCACTGCCCGCGCTCGAAAACCGCTGGCGCGACGCGCAGGCGCAACTGAACGACGAGCGCGCGGGTATCGCGCTCACCGAGCAGGCAATCAAGCTCGAAGCCGCGCACCAGCGCAACGCCGACCAGATGCTCCAGCAGCTTCAACAACGCCAGGAGCGCTTGAAGTCGGAGGAAGGCGGCCTCGACGCCCCGGACGAAGCGCAGCTCGAAGCGCTGCGCATGCAACTGGCCGAGCAGGAGGAAATCCTTCACGACGCCCAGGCGCGCCTTGCCGACGCCCAGGAAACCGTGCCGCGCCTCGACGCGGAACGCCGCGGCGCACACGAGCGCGTGCAGGCGGAAAATGCGCAGATCCACCAGCTCGAAGCTCGCCTTGCCGCGCTTCGGCAACTGCAGGAAAACGTGCAGACCGAAGGCAAGATCCAGCCGTGGCTCGATCGTCACGAACTGGGTACGCTGCCGCGTCTGTGGAAGAAGCTGCATGTCGACGCGGGCTGGGAAACGGCGCTCGAAGCCGCGCTGCGCGAGCGGCTTGCCGCGCTCGAAGTTTCGAACCTCGACTGGGTGAAGGCGTTCGCGAGTGACGCGCCGCCCGCGAAGCTCGCATTCTATTCGCCGCCCGCGGCGGGCCAGGTGCCCGCCGCGCCCGCGGGTCTCACGCCGTTGGTCTCCCTGGTGCGCATCGACGACGCTGGCTTGCGCGCGGTTCTCAACGAGTGGCTCGGTGCGACCTTCGTGGCCAACGACCTTGCCGAGGCGCTCGCGCAGCGCGCGCAGCTGCCGAATGGCGGCGCTTTCGTGGTGAAGGCGGGTCATAGCGTGACGCGTGTGGGCGTTCAGCTTTACGCCGCCGACACGGAGCAGGCCGGCATGCTCGCGCGTCAGCAGGAGATCGAGAATCTCGAACGTCAGGTGCGAGCCCAGGCGCTGCTCGCCGACGACGCGCGTAGCGCGGTGGTGCGCGCCGAAGCGGCACACACTCAGGCAGCCCAGGTGCTCACCGAAGTGCGCCAGCAGGCCGAGCGCGCGACCCAGCGCGTACACGCGCTGCAAATGGACGTGCTGAAGCTGACACAGGCGCACGAGCGCTACACGGCGCGCAGCACGCAGATCCGCGAGGAACTTGAGGAAATTTGCGCGCAGATCGAGGAGCAGCGCGCGCTGCGGGCGGAGTCGGAAGCGAACTTCGAGCGCCATGACATCGAACTCGCCGAATTGCAGGCACGCTTCGAGGACAACCAGCTCGCTTTCGAAGCGCTCGACGAGGAACTCGGCGCGGCGCGCAACGAGGCGCGCGACCTCGAACGCGCTGCTGGCGACGCGCGCTTTGCGGCGCGCAACATGGCGAACCGCATCGAGGAGTTGAGGCGCAACATTCAGGTCGCGCACGATCAGAGCGAACGCGTGGCTGCGTCGCTCGAAGACGCGCGTGCGGAACTCGAAACGATCAACGAGCAGACCGCGCATACGGGTCTGCAGGACGCGCTGGAAATCCGCGCGCAGAAGGAAGAGACGTTGCGCGCCGCGCGCGCCGAGCTCGACGACCTGAGCGCGAAGCTGCGCGCCGCCGACGAAACGCGCCTTGCCGCGGAGCGCGCGCTGCAGCCGCTGCGCGATCGCATCACCGAGCTTCAGTTGAAGGAGCAGGCGGCACGGCTGAACGGGGAGCAGTTCGTCGAGCAGTTGCAGGCCGCGGGCGTGGACGAAGCCGCGCTGCAGGAAAAGCTTACGGCGGACATGAAGCCGTCGTACCTGCAAGGCGAAGTTACGCGCATCAGCAACGCGATCACGGCGCTCGGGCCCGTGAACATGGCGGCACTCGACGAACTGGCCGCGGCGAAGGAGCGCAAGACCTTCCTCGACGCGCAGTCGGCCGACCTCACGAGTGCGATCGAAACGCTCGAGGACGCGATTCGCAAGATCGACCAGGAAACGCGCACGCTGTTGCAGGGCACGTTCGACGAAGTGAACCGCCATTTCGGCGAGTTGTTCCCGCGTCTCTTCGGTGGCGGCCAGGCGAAGCTCATCATGACCGGCGACGAGATTCTCGACGCCGGGGTCCAGGTGATGGCGCAGCCGCCTGGCAAGAAGAACTCGACGATTCACCTGCTTTCTGGCGGCGAGAAGGCGCTCACGGCCACGGCACTGGTGTTCGCGATGTTCCAGCTCAATCCCGCGCCGTTCTGTCTGCTCGACGAAGTGGACGCGCCGCTCGACGACGCGAACACGGAACGCTTCGCCAACCTCGTGCGCGCGATGTCGGACAAAACGCAGTTCCTGTTCATTTCGCACAACAAGATCGCCATGGAGATGGCGCAGCAGCTCATTGGCGTGACGATGCAGGAGCAAGGCGTATCACGCATCGTCGCGGTCGACATGGAAACAGCGGCGGGTTTCGCCCAGAATACGGTCTAGTCGATTTAAACGGTCTAACGGATGGCGCGCGACGCGCGGCCGGCGGCGCCGATGGACAGGCAGCTCCCGCGCGCGACGCGAACGCCATGGAAAGGGCGCGCATGGTGCGCGCGCCATCGAACAAGAATTGCTGATGGAGCATGCATGGACGAGTTGACTCTCGGGTTGATCGGCGCGGGCGCCGTGGTGGTCGGGGGCGTGGTGGTTTACAACGCGTGGCAGGGCGCGAGGGTGCGCCGGCGCATGCCGCGCCCGATGCCCTCGGAGGCGGTCGAGACGCCGCCGCGCGACGAGTTTCAGGAACCAAGCCCGTTTATCGAGCCGGCTCATGCCCCGGCCCGGCGCGAACCCTCGCTCGCGGGCGGCATGGAAACCGGGCGCGTGGAGCCGGGTTTCGCGACCGCGGCCCCGCTCGACACGCCCGCCGACATCCAGGCAGAAAGCACGACGCCGAACGGCTTGCAGGAGATCGAGGCGAGCCCCGACGAGGCCACCGAGGCCGCGCCGGCTGCGAACGTCGCCACCGCCGCGGAACCCGCGAAGGAGAAGGCCGACGAAGCTGAACGAATCGAGCCTGTCATGCCGGCCGCGACCACGATCTCCTCGGCTCCGCCTGCCGTGGTGGACCGTCGCATCGACTGCATCGTGCCGATCCGGCTCGGCTCGCCGGTGGCGGGCGAGCGCGTGATTCCGTTGGCGCAGCGGCTGCGCCGCGCGGGCAGCAAGCCGGTTCATATCGAAGGCAAGCCCGAGGGCGGCGATGGCTGGGAACTGCTGCAAAACGGCGTGCGCTACGAGGAGCTGCGCGCTGCCGCCCAGCTCGCGAACCGCAACGGCCCTCTTAACGAGCTCGAATTCTCGGAGTTCGTGACGGGCGTACAGCAGTTCGCCGACGCGCTCGACGCCGCGCCCGAATTTCCTGACATGATGGAGACGGTGGCCATGGCGCGTGAGCTCGATGGCTTCGCCGCGCAGTGCGACGCGCAGCTCTCGATCAACGTGATGTCGGACGGCGCGCCGTGGTCGGCGAACTACGTGCAGGCCGTGGCCGCGCAGGACGGTCTTCTGCTTTCGCGCGACGGCACGCGCTTTGTGAAGCTCGACGCGAAACAGAGCCCCGTGTTCATGCTGCAGTTCGGCGACACCAACTTCCTGCGCGACGACCTCACCTACAAGGGCGGCGAGCTGATTACGCTGATCCTTGATGTGCCCGTGGCCGACGAAGACATCCTGCCGTTCCGCCTGATGTGCGATTACGCGAAGTCGCTTGCGGAGCGCATTGGCGGGCGTGTGGTCGATGATCAGCGCCGGCCGCTGCCTGAATCGGTGCTGCAGTCCATCGACAAGCAGCTCATGACGCTGTACGCAAAACTGGAGCAGGCCGGCATTCCGGCCGGCTCGCCGGCCACGCGGCGGCTCTTCAGCCAGTAACGGGCATACCGGGCAAAGCCAGCAACCGGTCTTCGGACAAGGCGCGGCGCCATACGGGCGCCGCGCCTTTTTTGTGTATGAGCGGCAAGGCGCGGGAAGGTCGCGGTGTTCGTTCATTGATGATCGGGCGGCGTAGCGGGCAGGCGTGTTGCGGTGCACTGAAGTTCGCATCGCGGGCTGTCGGCGTCAACGGCCTGGCCGCAACGTTAGCCAACCGGCCAGGACCTTCGCGAAGGCCGTACGGGGGCGCACGAAGATGGCCGTTCGGCCGATGCGACACACGCCTCTTCCTGAGATAATCTGACGTCCGAAATCACATCCAACCGCGAGTTGCACAAGGCATGGTCCGTACTCCCGCCCGTCCTCCCGAAGAAGCCACTGCTGCGCAGCGCGCGGCGTGGTTGCGCGCCGAACTCGAGCGTGCGAATCACGCCTACTACGTGCTCGACCAGCCGGAGCTGCCTGACGCGGAATACGACAAATTGTTCGGCGAACTTCAGCAGATCGAGGCCGCGCATCCCGATCTCATCACGCCCGATTCGCCCACCCAGCGCGTGGGTGGCGAAGTCGCCGTGGGCTTCGAGCCCGTGGTGCACGACGTGCCGATGCTCTCGCTAAACAATGGCTTCGCCGACGAGGACATCGTGGCGTTCGACAAGCGTGTGGCCGACGCGCTCGGCAAGACCGACGTCGAATACGCCGCGGAACTGAAGTTCGACGGCCTCGCCATCTCGCTGCGCTATGTCGACGGCGTGTTCGAGCAGGCGTCCACGCGTGGCGACGGCACGACCGGAGAGAACGTCACCGAAAACGTCCGCACGATCCGCTCGCTGCCGCTGCGCCTGAAGGGCAAGCGCGTGCCCAGGGTGCTTGACGTGCGCGGCGAGGTGCTGATGTTCCGCCGCGACTTCGAACGCATGAACCAGCGTCAGCGCGAGGCTGGTCACAAGGAATTCGCGAACCCGCGCAATGCGGCCGCAGGCAGCCTTCGTCAGCTCGATCCGAAGATCACGGCACAACGGCCGCTCTCGTTCTTCGCTTACGGCATCGGCGTGCTCGAGGGCGAACCGATGCCGGCCACCCATAGCGAGTTGCTCGACTGGTACGCGGAAATGGGCTTGCCGGTCAATTCCGAACGAGCCGTCGTGACGGGCGCACAAGGCCTGCTCGAATTCTTCCGGGCGGTGGGAGAAAAGCGCGATAGCCTGCCGTACGACATCGACGGCGTCGTCTACAAGGTGAATCGCCGCGACGAGCAGGACATACTCGGCTTCGTCTCGCGTGCACCGCGCTTCGCGCTTGCCCACAAGTTCCCGGCGCAGGAAGCGCTCACGAAGCTGATCGACATCGACGTCTCGGTGGGGCGTACGGGGGCCGTCACGCCGTTCGCGATCCTCGAACCGGTGTTCGTGGGCGGCGTCACGGTCTCGAAGGCCACGCTGCACAACGAAGACGACCTGCGCCGCAAAGACGTGCGCATTGGCGACACGGTGATCGTGCGGCGCGCCGGCGACGTGATTCCCGAGGTCGTGAGCGCGCTGCTCGATCGGCGTCCCGCGGACGCTCGCGAATTCGTCATGCCGACGAAATGCCCCGTCTGCGGTTCGCATATCGAGCGTTTGCCCGACGAGGCGGTCGCGCGCTGCACCGGCGGGCTGATCTGTCCGGCGCAGCGCAAGCAGGCGCTCTGGCACTTCGCGCAGCGTCGTGCGCTCGATATCGACGGTTTGGGCGAGAAGATCATCGACCAGCTAGTCGAGCAAAACCTCGTTCGTACGCCCGCCGATCTTTTCAATCTCGGCTTCGGCACGCTGGCGCAACTCGATCGCATGGCGGACAAGTCGGCGCAGAACCTGCTCGATTCCCTCGAGAAGGCGAAGTCCACGACGCTCGCGCGCTTCATCTACGCGTTAGGCATTCGCCATGTGGGCGAATCGACGGCCAAGGATCTCGCGAAGCACTTCGGTGCGCTTGATCCCATCATGAATGCTTCGATCGAAGAACTGCTCGAAGTGAACGACGTCGGGCCGATCGTCGCGCTCGCAATTCACGAGTTTTTTGCGGAAGCGCATAACCGCACAGTGATCGAGCAGTTGCGCGCGCCGGGCAAAGTAAGATGGCCGGAAGGTCCGGCCGCGCCCAGGGCGCCGGTGGGCGTGCTGGCCGGCAAGACGGTGGTGCTTACCGGCACGTTGCCCACGCTCTCACGCGACGAGGCGAAGGAGATGCTGGAGGCGGCTGGCGCAAAGGTGGCTGGCTCGGTGTCGAAGAAGACCGACTATGTGGTGGCGGGCGCCGACGCGGGCAGCAAGCTTGCAAAAGCCGAGGAACTTGGCGTCCCGGTGCTCGACGAAGAAGGAATGCGCAAGCTCCTGGAGGGGCAACCGACATGATTCGCAAAATTCTCAGAATGGGCGATCCGCGCCTGCTCAGCATCGCCAGGCCGGTCGATCACTTCGATACGCCCGAACTGCACGAACTCATTGCCGATATGTTCGACACCATGCACGCGGCCAACGGTGCGGGCCTTGCCGCGCCGCAGATCGGCGTCGACCTGCAGGTGGTGATCTTTGGCTTCGAGCAGAACGAGCGCTATCCCGAGGCGCCGGCCGTGCCGCAAACGGTGCTCATCAACCCGGTCATCCACCCGCTGTCGCACGACATGGAAGAAGGGTGGGAAGGCTGCCTTTCGGTGCCGGGCATGCGTGGCGCCGTGAGCCGCTACTCGATGATCCGCTACAACGGCTTCGACCAGTATGGTGTGCCCATCGAACGCGTGGCCGAGGGTTTTCATGCACGGGTCGTGCAGCATGAGTGCGATCATCTGATCGGAAAGCTGTACCCCATGCGCATTACCGACTTCTCGAAATTCGGTTTCACCGATGTGCTGTTTCCGGAGCTCGATCCGAACCGCGACGACTGAACCCCGACACGCCAGAAAAAACGGGAGCCATCTGGCTCCCGTTTTCATTCAGCGCGGCGTTTGCTGCAAGGCGGCTCAAAACGCTTCGTCGGCGGCCAGATAACGCCATTGGCCTTGCGGCAGCGCGCCGAGCAGCACGCGGCCCATGCGCACGCGCTTGAGGCCCACGACCTTGAGACCGACCAGTTCGCACATGCGGCGAATCTGACGCTTCTTGCCTTCGCGCAGCACGAAACGTAACTGCTCGCCATTCTGCCAGCTTACCTGGGCGGGCTTGAGCGGAACGTCGTCGAGCGAGAGGCCGTGGCGCAGCTTCGCGAGCAGTTCGGGCGGGAAATGCTGATCGATTTCGGTTTCGATGTCGTCATAGGTGACGCGAACGAGGTATTCCTTGTCGATGTCGGAGCTCTCGCCGATCAGTTGTCTGGCCACGCGGCCGTCCTGGGTCAGCACGAGCAGGCCCGTCGAGTCGATGTCGAGACGGCCCGCCGGCGCAAGCGTGCGCAGATGCTTCGCCGAGAAGCGGATGCCGGAGCGGTCGCCGTCCCAGTGGTTCTCGCCAGTAATGAGGGCGGCGGCGGGCTCATAGCCGTCCTCGGCCTGGCCCGACACGTAGCCCACGGGTTTATGCAGCAGGATCGTGACCTGGCGCGCCTGTGCGGCGAGCGCAGCCGGGTCGATCTCGATGTGCTGCTCCGGTGTGACCTTGGCGCCGAGCGTGTCGACGACTTCGCCATCCACGTAGACCCAGCCCTTTTCGATCCATTCGTCGGCTTCGCGGCGCGAGCACAGGCCCAGTTCGGACATGCGCTTGGACAGGCGCAGCGTATTGTCGCCGTCGATTTCGTCGCGCGGCGCACGGCGCGGCGCGGCTTCGCCGTCAGCGGCGCGGCGCGGAGGCTGGTCGACCGATTTGACCGGGCGGGCAGTTTTGCGCGCGCCAGCGCCTTCCTCGGCGGCGCGGCGGGCGCGCGGTGCACCGCCTTCACGGTCGGCGTTCCAGGTGGATTTCACCGGGCGCGCGAAACGGCGCTCGGTGCCTTCCTCGCGGCTACGGGGAGGACGGCGGTCATCGCCTTCGGTGCGACGCGCAAAGCGCTTTTCACCGCCATCCTCGCGGCTACGGGGAGGACGGCGGTCATCGCCTTCGGTGCGACGCGCAAAGCGCTTTTCACCGCCATCCTCGCGGCTACGGGGAGGACGGCGGTCATCGCCTTCGGTGCGACGCGCAAAACGCTTTTCACCGCCTTCGTCGCGGTTACGCGGAGGACGGCGGTCATCGCCTTCGGTGCGACGCGCAAAGCGTCGTTCACCACCTTCGTCGCGGCTACGCGGAGGACGGCGGTCATCGCCTTCGGTGCGTCGCGCAAAGCGCTTTTCACCACCTTCGTCGCGGCTGCGCGGAGGACGGCGGTCATCGCCTTCGGTGCGACGCGCAAAGCGTCGTTCGCCGCCTTCGTCGCGGCTGCGCGGCGGACGCCGCTCATCGCCTTCGGCGCGACGCGCAAAGCGTCGTTCGCCACCTTCGTCGCGGCTGCGCGGAGGACGGCGGTCATCGCCTTCGGTGCGACGCGCAAAGCGTCGCTCACCACCTTCGTCGCGGCTACGCGGCGGACGCCGCTCATCGCCTTCGGTGCGTCGCGCAAAACGCCGTTCGCCGCCTTCGTCGCGAGCATGCGCGAAGCCGCGCGATTCATCGCCGGTGCGTCGTGTCTGGCGGCGTCCGTCACCGAAGCCGCTTTCGCGGGCGGGCCGGGCGGGACGATCGCCGGGGCGCGTTTCGGCGCGTGCGGGCTTCGCTGCCGAAGTTTTCGTGGTAACAGCCGGCCGCACCTCAGCCGGCCGCACCGGCTTACGCGCGGTCGTGCTGCCGCGGCGGACGGGGGCGCGTTCCGGAGTGGTCGGGCGCGGATGTTTGGCTGTCAGTTTGGCTCGCATGGGATTTGGGTATTTCGCTTGGTCATTCACACTGCGATCGCGCGCAGCAATTCGGTTTCGACGCGAATCTGCAGGCGGTTGTCGGAGAGGCCCGAGCCGTCGAGCAGAAATACGTCTTCGACCCGTTCGCCGAGCGTGTTGATCCGCGCCGCATGGACGCCGACGTGATGCTCCGCGAGCACGCGCGCGATGGAATAGAGGAGGCCCGGCCGGTCGTTCGCCGACACGGACAGGATGTAGTACTGGCCGCGCTCGTCGGCCCGCAGGTCGACGCGCGGCGTGACCGGGAAAGTGCGCGACAGGCGCGACAGACGTCCCTTCGAAGGCTCGGGCAACGCATTGCCGGTTGCTTTCAGGCGCGCCGCGAGTTCCTGCTCGACGAGGTTCGCGATATCGCGGTAATGCACGTCGCCCTCGGTGTGCGCGACGATGAAGTTATCGAGCGCGTAGCCGTGGCGCGTCGTGCTTACGCGCGCGTCGAGCACGGAGAGGCCGCTGCGGTCGAAGTACGCGCACATCGTCGCGAAGAGGTCGGGGCGGTCCTGTGCGTAGACGAGTACCTGCAGCGCCTCCCCGATCGGCGACGGGCGCGCGCGCACGACCGGCTCCAGCGATTCGACGTGGCGGTAGAGCACGCGCGTTTGCCAGGCGATGTCGGCGGCGTCGTGGCGCAGGAAGTAGCCCACGTCGAGCTTGTCCCAAAGCGCTCGATGCGCGTCTTCCGGCACCGTCTCGAGCCGCAGCAGCGCGAGCGCAAGCTCCTGGCGCGTCTTGAGTTCCGAGTGCGCGTCGGGTTTGGCGCCGCCGAGCACGGCGAGCGTCGAGCGGTAGAGATCCTCGAGCAGCTTGCCTTTCCAGTTGTTCCAGACCTTCGGGCTCGTGCCGCGGATGTCGGCGACCGTCAGCAGGTAAAGCGCCGAGAGGCGCCGCTCCGTGCCGACCAGCTCGGCGAAGCGCTTCACGACCTCGGGGTCGGTGATGTCCTGCTTCTGGGCGACCTGGCTCATCGTCAGGTGCTGCCCGACGAGCCAGACGATCAGGTCGGCGTCGTCGCCCGTGATGCCGTGTTCGCGGCAAAAGCGCCGCGCGTCGGCCATGCCGAGCTGCGAGTGGTCGCCGCCGCGTCCCTTGGCGATATCGTGGAACAGCGCCGCGACGTAGAGCACCCACGGGCGCTCGAAATTGGCGATCAGCTGGCTGCAGAATGGATATTCGTGCGCATGCTCGGCCACGGCGAAGCGGCGGATGTTGCGCAGCACCATCAGGATGTGCTGGTCGACCGTGTAGACGTGATAGAGGTCATGCTGCATCTGCCCGACGATGCGCCGGAAATTGAGCAGGTAGCGCCCGAGCACGCTCGTCTGGTTCATGAGCCGCATGGCGTGCGTGATGCCGGTCGGCTGCCGGAGAATCTCCATGAAGAGCCGGCGGTTTTCCGGGTCCCGCCGCCAGTGCTGGTCCATGGTTTCGCGCGCGTTGTAAAGCGCGCGCACGGTGCGCGCCGAGAGGCCCTTCACGCCCGGCACCTGCTCGTAGAGCAGGAAGGCTTCGAGAATGGCGTGCGGCTCGCGTTCGAACACGTCGTCGCTGACGATTTCGAGCATGCCTTGCTTCTCGACGAAGTGGTCGGACAGCGTGCGCGTGATGCCGCTCGTGCTCGGGAAGAGTTGCGCCTCGATGTTCTGGATCAGGATGGTGGAAAGCTGCGTGACTGCCTTCGCGGCCCAGTAATAGCGGCGCATGAGCTGTTCGCTCGCGCGCCGCGTGCCGCTCGCCTTGAAGCCGAAGCTCTCGGCCACCGCCGTTTGCAGATCGAATACGAGAATGTCCTGGCGGCGGCCCGCGATCACGTGCAGGCGCGCGCGCAACGCCTTGAGGAACGCCTCGTTGCGGCGCAGCTCGCGCGCCTCGCGCCCGGTAATGAGGCCGCGCTGGTCCAGCTCCTTCCAGCTGCTGCCGAAGGCCGCGGCCTCGGTGATCCAGAGGATCAGCTGCAGGTCGCGCAGGCCGCCGGGGCTCTCCTTGACGTTCGGCTCGAGCGCGTAGGGTGTGTCCTGGAAGCGTGCGTGGCGCTGGCGCATTTCGAGCACCTTCGCCTGGAAGAAGGCGCGGGGGTCCATCGCGTCGCGATAGCGTTGCGCGAAATCGCCGAAGAGCGTCGGGCTGCCGGTGATGCGGCGCGCCTCCAGCAGCGATGTGCGCACGGTGACGTCGTTGGCGGCTTCCTCGAGGCATTGGGAGATGCTGCGCACGCTGCTGCCGATATCGAGTCCAAGATCCCATGCGAGACCGATGAATCGTTCGATGCGTTCCTCGAGCGGCGCGAGCGGTTCGTCGTCCGGCAGCAACACGAGGATATCGACGTCGGACCACGGCGCAAGCTCGCCGCGCCCGAAGCCGCCCACGGCGACGAGCGCGAGCGATGCCGGCAGCTCGCAGAGGTTCCAGGCGTGGCGCAAGGTCTCGTCGGTGGTGCGGGCGAGTGCGCGCATCAGCGAGTCGACGTTGGTCGCGGTCTTGAACCGCTCGAGCAACTGGGCCTTGGCGGCCTTGTAGTCGGACTTCAGCGACGAGGTATCGGAAACGGCAACGGCGGTAACGCTCATGGGATCTGGTCGTGGTTGACGCGGTTGGGTCGGCGGCCGGTTGCGCGCTGCGCCGGTCCGGCTTTGCCGGCTGGCGGCTCTCGCGAGGACGGCTCGGCGGGTTGGCTTGGGTTGCTTCGTCGTTTCCCTGAATTCGGCGGGTCGGGTTACCGGTGCGGTCAACTCCGGCGCTTCGTTGGACTACGGTTCGTCCCTGGCGGCGACGGCGCAGGCTTCGACCGTGCCCGCTGAGCGCCGCGATTGATCGACTTGCTGCGTGGGGCCGGATACTTGACGCCCGGACGCCCGGACGCCCGATTCCCGCCACTGGCCTTACCTATCGTTGCGCCGGACCGCGTCGCGTGCGCTTTCCGGCCCGTCGGCTCTGGCGTCAGGCCGCCGTACCCGCCATCTGCGCGACGATGGCCGGTTTGGCGGGCGTGCCCGCCGAAACCGTCAGGACCTCGTAGCCCGTTTCGGTCACGAGCACCGTGTGCTCCCACTGCGCCGAGAGGCTGCGGTCCTTCGTCTTGACGGTCCACTGGTCCGGCATGGTGCGGATGTCGCGGCGGCCGGCATTGATCATCGGCTCGACGGTGAAGATCATGCCGGGCACGAGTTCGATGCCGGTGCCGGGGCGGCCGTAGTGCAGCACCTGCGGATCTTCGTGGAACACCGTGCCGATGCCATGGCCGCAGTATTCGCGCACCACGCTGTAGCCCTGGCTCTCGGCGTAGCGCTGGATGGCGTGGCCGATGTCGCCGAGATGCGCGCCGGGGCGCACCTGTTCGATGCCGAGCCACATGCATTCGTAGGTGGTTTGCACGAGGCGCTTCGCGAGAATCGAGCCCTCGCCGACGATGAACATGCGGCTCGTGTCGCCGAAATAGCCATCTTTGATGACGGTGATGTCGATATTGAGCGTGTCGCCGTTCTTCAGCGCCTTGTCTCCCGGAATACCGTGACAGATCACGTCGTTGACGGAGGTGCAGATCGCCTTCGGATAGGGCGGATAGCCGGGCGGCTGATAATTCAGCGGTGCCGGCACCGTGCCCTGCACATTGGTCATGTATTCGTGGCACAGGCGGTCGAGCTCGCCCGTCGTCACACCGGCCGTGATGAACGGCGTGATGTAATCGAGCACCTCGCTCGCCAGCCGGCAGGCGACGCGCATTTGCGCGATGTCGTGTTCGTTCTTGATCGAGATGGCCATGGTGTACGCCCGAAAATGCAGTCGAATATCGAATTATCGCACCTAATGCGGGCCGTCGCTGGCTTTTGAAAAACCCGTCGCGGTCTGCTGCGCCTGCCCGCGCTCATTGCGCGGGCAGTAGCTGTCTTGAGAAAAGTATCGTTTGCGTGCTATACTCTTCGGCTACGTCGTTTCCCATGCTTTCGCGTTAATTCTTGCTTTAAGCATGGCGGGCGGCCGATCCGCCGTTGCCGCGGAGCGGCTTGTCAGGGCAGGTGACTGGCAGGCCGCGCGAAGAACATCCGGAAGCATCTTCTTCAGGCAGCACACTCGCAAGCCGGCGCACCCAGGGTGTCGGGCGCGTCGTTCCCGTGGATATGGCGGGGCAGCGCACCGATACGGCAGCCGGCTTAAGACCCAAACCCTAGCGGAGAATTTCTCATGGCAGTTACCATGCGCCAAATGCTGGAAGCCGGTGTCCACTTCGGTCACCAGACGCGCTTCTGGAACCCGAAGATGGCCCCCTTCATCTTCGGTCATCGCAACAAGATTCACATCATCAACCTCGAAAAAACGCTGCCGATGTACAACGACGCGCTGAAGTACGTGCGTCAACTGGCAGCGAACCGCGGCACGATCCTGTTCGTCGGCACGAAGCGCCAGTCGCGCGACACGATCGCAGCCGAAGCGCAACGCGCCGGCATGCCGTTCGTGAACGCGCGCTGGCTCGGCGGCATGCTGACCAACTTCAAGACGCTGAAGGTTTCGATCAAGCGCCTGAAGGACATGGAAGCCGCCGTCGAAGCGGGCGAACTCGAAAAGATGAGCAAGAAGGAAGCGCTCCTGTTCGAACGCGAAATCGCCAAGCTGCAAAAGTCGATCGGCGGCGTGAAGGACATGGGCGGCATTCCGGACGCGATTTTTGTGGTCGACGTCGGCTACCACAAGATTGCCGTGACGGAAGCCAACAAGCTGGGCATCCCCGTCATCGCCGTGGTCGACACGAACCACTCGCCCGAAGGCATCGACTACGTGATCCCGGGTAACGACGACGCGAGCAAGGCCGTTGCGCTCTACGCGCAAGGCGTGGCCGACGCGATCCTCGAAGGCCGTGCGAACGCGGTCAACGACGTCGTTGCGGCAGTGCGCGGCAACGACGGCGACGACGAGTTCGTCGAGGTCAATTCGGAGGCGTAAGCTGCCCCGTGTCCGGCAAGAAAAGGGGGCTTTCCATAGGCCCCTTTTTTTTAAGCCGCGACTTTTGTGGCCGCGTCATATGGGCGGCACCGCAGTCCTGTAGAAGCAGCTGTAAAAAAGCGTTTCTCATCAGGCGGATACGGAAACGAATTCCTGCCGGTCGCATCGAAGCATGCGGCACGGCGTGTAGCAGACAGACTCAAGGAGCGAATGATGGCGGCAATTACCGCAAGCATGGTGGCAGAACTGCGCGCGAAGACCGACGCGCCGATGATGGAATGCAAGAAGGCGCTGACGGAAGCCGACGGCGACATGGCGCGCGCCGAAGAGCTGCTGCGCGTGAAGCTCGGCAACAAGGCGAGCAAGGCAGCGTCGCGCGTTACGGCTGAAGGCGTGATCGCTTCGTTCATCGGCGACAACGCGGGCGCCGTGGTCGAACTGAACTGCGAAACCGACTTCGTCGCGAAGAACGACGATTTCAACGCGTTCGCGAAGAAGGTGGCCGAACTCGTCGCCACGCAGAACCCGGCCGACGTCCCGGCCCTGTCGGCGCTGCCGCTCGACGGTTCGACCGTCGACGCCGTGCGCCTCGCGCTGGTCGGCAAGATCGGCGAAAACCTCTCGATCCGCCGTTTCTCGCGCTTCGCGACCTCGAACAAGCTGGCGTCCTACCTGCACGGCACGCGCATCGGCGTGCTGGTCGAATACACGGGCGCCGAAGAGCAGGTCGGCAAGGACGTCGCGATGCACATCGCCGCGATGAAGCCGGTCTCGCTGTCGTCGGACGACGTGCCGGCCGACCTGATCGCCAAGGAGCGCAGCATCGCCGAGCAGAAGGCCGCCGAGTCGGGCAAGCCGGCCGAGATCGTCGCGAAGATGGTCGAAGGCGCGGTCCAGAAGTACCTGAAGGAAGTCTCGCTGCTGAACCAGCCGTTCGTGAAGAACGACAAGCAGACCATCGAGCAGATGCTGAAGGCCGCCGGCACGACGGTTCATCAGTTCGCGCTGTTCGTGGTCGGCGAAGGCATCGAAAAGCGCCAGGACGACTTCGCCGCCGAAGTGGCCGCGCAAGTCGCTGCTGCAAAGCAGCAATAAAGCCGGACCGGCCCGCCTTGCCGCGCTGCGCGTGACAAGGCGGCAACCGCAGTTGTTGCAGCACAGTTGTGGACCGTAGCGGAGCAATCCGCTGCGGTGGGCAGCGTAGCGGCGCCGCGCGCGGCAGTCCTCGCCGTGTGCGGTGCCGGAAATCTTCGCTATTTCTGGCGGCGCTTGCCCGAAGCCGTATTTCACCCCTACAGTTTCAAGTTATTGCCCTTTGCGCGCGATCCTGGATACCTCCATGCCCACACCCGCCTATAAACGCGTCCTGCTCAAACTTTCCGGCGAAGCCCTGATGGGCGACGATGCATTTGGCATTAATCGCGCCACGATCGAACGTATGGTGGCAGACGTGGCCGAGGTCGTGCGGCTCGGCACCCAGCTCGCGGTCGTGATCGGCGGCGGTAACATTTTTCGCGGCGTTGCGGGCGGCGCGGCCGGCATGGACCGCGCAACCGCCGACTACATGGGTATGCTGGCGACGATGATGAACGCACTGGCGCTCCAGGACGCCATGCGTCACGCGGGCATCGAGGCGCGCGTGCAGTCGGCGCTGCGCATGGACCAGGTCGTCGAGCCGTACATCCGCCCCCGCGCGATCCGCCAGCTCGAGGAAGGCAAGGTCGTGATCTTCGCCGCGGGCACGGGCAACCCGTTCTTCACCACCGACACGGCGGCCGCGCTGCGCGGCTCGGAAGTCGGCGCCGAAGTCGTGCTGAAGGCCACCAAGGTCGACGGCGTCTACTCGGCCGACCCGAAGAAGGACCCGACGGCCACGCGCTACTCGACGATCAGCTTCGATGAGGCAATCGGCCGCAATCTGCAGGTGATGGACGCGACGGCGTTCGCGCTGTGCCGCGACCAGAAGCTGCCGATCCGGGTTTTTTCCATCGTCAAGCCGGGTGCGCTGAAGCGCATCGTTCAGGGCGAAGACGAAGGTACGCTCGTCCACGTGTAAACTCTCGTTTCACGAGAGATTCGAACACGGGCCGCGCCGCCCCAGCGCGTCGGCGGGCCCGTTCCGTTATGAAGGTTCGGAGGTATCAAAATGGCTGTGGCTGACATCAAGAAGGGCGCAGAGCAGAAAATGCAGCGTTCGATCGACGCGTTCAAGAGCGATCTGGCGAAAATCCGCACGGGCCGCGCCCATACCGGTCTGCTCGACCACATCCAGGTCGACTACTACGGCTCGCCCGTGCCCATCTCGCAGGTCGCGAACCTCACGCTCGTCGACGCGCGCACGATCGGCGTGCAGCCGTGGGAAAAGAAGATGGTGCAAGTCATCGAAAAGGCGATCCGGGAGTCGGATCTCGGCTTGAACCCGGCCACCCACGGCGATCTGATCCGCGTGCCGATGCCCGCGCTCACCGAAGAGCGCCGCAAGGAGCTCACGAAGGTCGTCAAGAACGAAGGCGAAACGGCGAAGGTGGCTGTGCGCAACCTGCGTCGCGACGCCAACGAGCAGCTCAGGAAGCTCGTGAAGGACAAGGAAATCTCGGAAGACGACGAGCGTCGCGGCGGCGACGACGTCCAGAAGTTGACGGACCGCTTCGTGGCCGAGATCGACAAGCTCGTGCAGACGAAGGAAGCCGAGATCATGACGGTCTGAGGCCCGCGGGCTCTCAGTATCGTCAAGGTTTCAAGCGGTTTCCCATTTCCCAGCAGCTACAGTCCGACGGCCATGACCTATACCAGCTCAACCGTTCGCGTGCCCGACGTGGCGGCCGTGCCGCGCCACATCGCGATCATCATGGACGGCAATGGCCGTTGGGCAACGCAGCGCCGGCTGCCGCGCGTCGCGGGTCATACGCGCGGCGTCGACGCCGTGCGCGCGGTCGTCGAGGCCTGTGTGGAGCGGGGCGTCGAGTACGTCACGCTGTTTGCATTCAGTTCCGAAAACTGGCGCCGGCCGACCGACGAAGTGTCGTTCCTCATGCGCCTCTTCGTCACCGCGCTTGAACGCGAGGTCGCGCGCCTGCACGCGAACGGCATTTGCCTGCGCGTGGTCGGCGACCTGTCGATGTTCAACGAGCGCATCCAGGACCTGATTCGCCGCGCGCAAACCAAGACCGCGCGCAACACCCGCCTCACGCTGACAATCGCCGCGAACTACGGCGGCCGCTGGGACATCCTGCAGGCAACCCGCAAGCTGGTCGAAGAGGCCGCCGCCACGGGCCAGCCGGTGCCCGTCACCGAAGACTCGCTCGCCCAGCATCTGGCGATGGCGTACGCGCCCGAGCCCGATCTCTTCATCCGCACCGGCGGCGAGCAGCGCGTGAGCAACTTCCTGCTCTGGCAACTCGCTTACGCCGAGTTCTATTTCACCGATACGTTCTGGCCGGATTTCGACGCCGAGGCGCTCAATCGCGCCATTGCGTCGTACGCCGAGCGCGAGCGCCGTTTCGGCCGCACGAGCGCCCAGGTCGAAGCCCAGAACGCAGATTCCCTTTCATGCTAAAAACCCGCGTCATCACGGCGCTCGTCCTGCTGGCCGTTTTCCTGCCAGTCACGCTGTTCGCGCCGGTGGCGGCGTTCGGCGCGCTCATCGGCATCGTCGTCGTGTTCGCCGCGTGGGAATGGGCGCGTCTCCTGAAGGGGGGGGCCGCGGGATCGATCGTCTATGCCGTCGTCGCGGCGGTCGTCGTGGCGCTCAGTACGCGCCTGCCCGCGCCCCGGCCGCTCTTTCAGGCGGCGGGCGTGTTCTGGATCATCGCCGGCCCTTACGTGCTGCTGCGCAAGCCGGCGCTCGCTGCGGGTCCCTGGCGCGTTTTCCTGCTCCTGGCCGGGCTCGTCATCTTCGCAGCCTGCTGGCATGCGCTCGTCGTCGCGCGCACGGCGGGCGTGGCGTTCGTCCTGTCCCTCCTGCTCGTCGTCTGGCTGGCCGATATCGGCGCATACTTCGCAGGTAAGGCATTCGGAAAGCATAAGCTCGCGCCCGCGATCAGCCCCGGCAAGACCTGGGAGGGAGCCGCGGGCGGATGGGCCGCCGTGATGGTGGTGTCCGGCGCGGCGATCGCGCTGCACGCGTTCGAACCCACGCTGTATTCCGCGCTTGCCGCCCAGATCGGGCTCGGCCGCGCGCTTTTTGTGCTTACCGTGCTGGTCGCGTTCAGCGTGATCGGTGATCTGTTCGAGTCGATGCTGAAGCGCCAGGCCGGCGTGAAGGATTCGAGCGGCCTTCTGCCGGGCCACGGCGGAGTGCTCGACCGCATCGACGCGTTGTTGCCCGTGCTGCCGCTCGCCATGCTGTTGCTCGGCTAGAGGCGCTCGGCTAGAGATTTGAATATGCAAAAACGACTCACTCTGCTCGGTTCCACGGGCTCGATCGGAGACAGCACGCTCGACGTGGTCGCGCGTCATCCGCAACGCTTCTCGGTCTATGCGCTCACCGCGCACCGCAACGGCGAGAAGCTCGTCGAACAATGCCTGCGCTTCGCGCCGGAAGTGGCCGTGGTAGGCGACGCCGACACGGCCGCGCAGGTCGAGCGCAAGCTGCGCGAGGCCGGTTCGAAGACCGTCGTGACCTATGGGCCGCAGGCGCTCGTCGAAGTCTCCAGGAGCGACGGCTGCGACACCGTGGTCGCGGCCATCGTCGGCGCGGCGGGTCTCGGGCCGACGCTCGCCGCGGCGAAGGCTGGCAAGCGGATCCTGCTCGCCAACAAGGAAGCGCTCGTGATGTCGGGCGATATCTTCATCGACGCCGTGTGCGACAGCGGCGCCGTGCTGCTGCCGCTCGACAGCGAGCACAACGCCGTCTTCCAGTGCTTTCCGCGCGAAAACGCGCAGCGCGCCGGCGTCACGAAGATCATCCTTACCGCTTCGGGCGGCCCGTTCCGCACGCGCGAGCCCTCGACGCTCGCGAACGTGACGCCCGACGAGGCCTGCAAGCACCCGAACTGGTCGATGGGCCGCAAGATCTCCGTCGACTCGGCCACGATGATGAACAAGGGCCTCGAAGTGATCGAGGCGCACTACCTGTTCGATCTGCCGGGCGAGCGCATCGACGTGCTGATTCATCCGCAGAGCGTGATTCACTCGATGGTCTCGTATGCCGATGGGTCGGTGCTCGCGCAACTGGGCAATCCCGACATGCGCACGCCGATCGCGCACGCGCTCGCGTACCCCGATCGTGTCGATTCCGGCGTCGCCCAGCTCGATCTCGCCCAGATCGCGACGCTCACGTTCGAACAGCCCGATTACGCGCGCTTCCCGTGCCTCGCGCTCGCCATGCAGGCGTTGGCCGCCGGCGGCGTGGCCAGCGCGGCGCTCAACGCGGCCAACGAGGTCGCGGTCGAAGCATTTTTGAACCGACGCATCGGCTTCATGGCGATCGCCCAGACAGTGGACGCCGTGCTCAACGCGCTCGAGAACCGCAGCGCGTCGAGTCTCGAAGTCGTGCTCGAAGCCGACGCGGCCGCCCGCCGCGCGGCTCACACCATCATCGGCAGCCTGCCGGTGCCGGCCTGACAGGCTACAGGGGGCTCGCCGAAGGGGCGCGCAGCGGCCCTTCAGTTGGCCCCTTGGTGGCCAATCAGGCCCGCGAGCCCGACTTCGGGGCCGCTACCGCACCGACGCGCTGCTCCCAGCCAAGGAGGCGCTCATGAACCTGCTTACCGAACTGGTCGCATTCGTCGTTGCGATCGGCGTGCTGGTCGTCGTGCACGAGTACGGGCATTACAGCGTCGCGCGCCTGTGCGGCGTGAAGGTCCTGCGCTTCTCGATCGGATTCGGCCGGCCGCTCGTGCAGTGGGTCAGCAAGAAGAGCGGCACCGAGTGGACGATCTCGGCGCTGCCGCTCGGCGGCTACGTGAAGATGCTCGACGAGCGGGAGTCGCCCGACACGATTGCCTCGCGCGATTTGCCTCACGCGTTCAACCGGCAGTCGGTCGGCAAGCGCATTGCGATTGTCGCGGCGGGGCCCATCGCCAATTTCCTGCTTGCCGTCGTGCTCTTTTCGGTCGTGTACGCGAGCGGGGTGACCGAGCAGTCGGCCATCGTCGCGGCGCCGCCCGCGCAGTCGGCGGCGGCGCAGGCCGGCTTCCAGGGTGGCGAGACGATTCTTTCGGTAAGCGATGCAACCGGCAGCGAGACCGAGCCCGTGCGTTCGTGGTCCGATCTGCGCTGGAAGCTGCTTGCCTCGGCATTCGATCAGGGCCATGTCGTCCTTTCCGCGCGTGACGGCGCCGGGACCTACGATTTCCCGCTCGATCTCTCGCACCTCACCAGCAAGGACCTCGACGACGACTTCATGTCGAAGCTCGGCCTCGAAGCGGGCGGCAGCGCGCTGAAGGTGGCGGCCGTGGAGGCGGGTAGTGCGGCGCAACATGCCGGACTGCAAGCCGGCGATCAACTGCGTGCCATCGACGGGCGTCCCGTGGACAGCGCAACGACATTCATCGCCTATGTGAAGACCCACGCCGGCAAGCCCGTGCGGCTCACGGTCGCGCGCGACGACGTCGCCCGGCATACGCAGCAGGCGCTCACGCTGACGATCACGCCCGCGCCGCAGCGCGACGTGCAGACGGGCGAGGAAGTCGGGCGGATCGGCGCGGCGCTCTCGGCACAGGCGCCTTCGGTGGACGTGCGTTACGGGCCGCTCGAGAGTGTGCGCCTTGGCGCGTACCGCACGTGGGACATCGCGGTCTATTCGCTGCGGATGTTCGGCCGCATGGTCACGGGCGAAGCGTCGCTGAAGAATCTGTCGGGCCCGGTGACGATTGCCGACTATGCAGGAAAGAGCGCGAGACTCGGCCCATCCGCATTTTTATCGTTCCTCGCCCTCGTGAGCATCAGCCTCGGTGTGCTGAATCTGCTCCCAATTCCGGTATTGGACGGGGGGCATCTGTTATATTATCTGGTTGAAGCCGTAACGGGCAAAGCCGTATCGGATCGCTGGCAGCTTGTACTGCAGCGAGCGGGGCTGGCCTGCATCGTCGCGCTGTCGGCGATCGCGTTGTTCAACGATCTGGCTCGGTTAATCCATTTTTGAAGATGTCTGGCGGCGTCCGAGGGCGGGCCGCCCGATCTGATGCAGCTATACATAATTGGGGAAGCACGTTGTTTAGACCTCATCGCTTGGTTCCAAAAACGGTTGCGGCCGCGGCGATCGCCGCACATGGACTCGTTGCCCACGCAGCAACGACGCCTTTCGTGGTTCAGGACATCCGCATCGAAGGGCTGCAACGCGTCGAGCCGGGCACGGTGTTCGCCTACCTGCCGATCAAGCAAGGCGACACGTTTACCGACGAAAAGGCGTCCGAGGCCATCCGCGCACTCTATGCGACGGGCTTCTTCAACGACGTGAAGATCGCCGCCGAAGGCGGGGTGGTGGTGGTGCAGGTGCAGGAGCGCCCGGCCATCGGCACGATCGACTTCGCGGGCATCAAGGAATTCGACAAGGACAATCTCACCAAGGCGCTGCGCGCGGTCGGCCTCTCGCAAGGCCGCTACTACGACAAGGCACTCGTCGACAAGGCCGAGCAGGAGCTCAAGCGCCAGTACCTCACGCGCGGCTTCTACGCCGCCGAGGTCACGACCACGGTCACGCCGATCGACCGCAATCGCGTCGGGCTGCTGTTCTCGGTCGTCGAAGGTCCGAGCGCGAAGATCCGCCAGATCAACTTCATCGGCAACAAGACGTACAGCACCGGCACGCTCCTTTCGGAGATGCAGCTCTCCACGCCTAACTGGTTCTCGTGGTACACGAAAAACGACCTCTACTCGAAGGAAAAGCTTACGGGCGACCTCGAGAACGTGCGCTCGTACTACCTGAATCACGGCTACCTCGAGTTCAACATCGACTCGACGCAGGTCTCGATCTCGCCCGACAAGAAGGACATGTACCTCACCATCGGCATCCACGAGGGTGAGCCGTACAAGGTGTCGGGCGTCCACCTGTCCGGCAACCTGCTCGATCGCGAGGCCGAGCTCAAGAAGCTGATCAAGATCAAGCCGGGCGATACTTTCTCGGCCGAAAAGCTGCAGGCCACGACCAAGGCCATCGTCGACAAGCTCGGCGAATACGGCTACGCGTTCGCAACCGTCAATGCGCTGCCGCAGATCGACCAGGCCAATCATACGGTCGACCTCACGCTGCAGGTCGATCCGAGCCGCCGCGTCTACGTGCGCCGCATCAACGTGGTGGGCAACACGCGTACGCGCGACGAAGTCGTGCGACGCGAAATGCGCCAGCTCGAAAGTTCGTGGTTCGACTCGAACCGTCTTGCGCTCTCGAAGGACCGCATCAACCGTTTGGGCTACTTCACCGACGTCGACGTGACCACGGTGCCCGTGGAAGGCACGGCCGACCAGGTGGACGTGAACGTGAAGGTCGCCGAAAAGCCGACCGGCGCGATTACGCTGGGTGCGGGCTTCTCGTCCACGGACAAGGTGGTGCTGTCGGCGGGCGTGTCGCAGGACAACGTGTTCGGTTCGGGCACGTCGCTCTCGGTGAACGTGAACACCGCGAAGACGTACCGCACGCTGGCCGTCACGCAGGTGGACCCGTACTTCACGGTCGACGGCATCAAGCGCATTACCGACGTTTACTACCGCACGTACCAGCCGCTGTACTACTCGACCGATTCGAGCTTCCGCATCATCACGATGGGCGGCGACCTCAAGTTCGGCATTCCGTTCTCGGAAGTCGATACGGTCTACTTCGGTGCCGGTTTCGAGCAGGACACGCTCGACATCGACGGCGCGACGCCGCAAAGCTATATCGACTATGTGCATGAATTCGGGCGTGTCTCGAACAACGTGCCGCTCACGATCGGCTGGTCGCGCGACGCGCGTGACAGCGCGCTCGTGCCGAGCAAGGGCTACTTCACGCAGGCGAACGCCGAATACGGCACGCCGGTCGGCGGTACGCAGTACTACAAGGCCGACGTGCAGGCGCAGTACTACTACTCCTTCGCGCGCGGCTTCGTGCTGGGGCTGAACTTCCAGGGCGGCTACGGCAACGGCCTCGGCGGCAAGCCATACCCGATCTTCAAGAACTACTACGCGGGCGGTATCGGTTCGGTGCGTGGCTATGAGCCGAGCTCGCTGGGTCCGCGCGACAGGACGACGAACGACCCGATCGGCGGTTCGAAGATGCTCGTCGGCAACGTCGAACTGACCTTCCCGTTGCCGGGCACGGGCTACGACCGCACGCTGCGAGTCTTCACGTTCGTCGATGGTGGTAACGTCTGGGGCGACGAAGGCACGAGCATCGGCTCGAACGGCCTGCGTTACAGCTACGGTTTCGGTCTTGCGTGGATCTCGCCGATCGGCCCGCTCAAGCTGAGCCTTGGCTTCCCGCTCGTCAAGCACGATGGCGACCAGTACCAGAAGTTCCAGTTCCAGATCGGGACGGCATTCTGACGTATGTTCAGCCCGGTGCCGCGAAGCGCGGCGCCGGAACCCAGGAAACGAGAGGATGAATTTGCTAACGGGTATGTTTTCCAGACGGGCGATCGGGGCCGTTACCGTGTCGCTGGCGCTGCTCGGTTTCGGCATGGGCGCGGCGCAAGCGCAGGAAGCAAGGATCGCGGCGGTGAACTCCGATCGCATCCTGCGCGAATCCGCTCCCGCGAAGGCCGCGCAGACCAAACTCGAAGCCGAGTTCGCCAAGCGCGACAAGGATCTGCAGGACATGGCGCAGCGCCTGAAGTCGATGTCCGATTCGCTCGACAAGAGCGGCGCGTCGATGTCGCCGACCGATCGCGCGCAGAAGCAACGCGATCTTTCGGCGCTCGACAGCGACTTCCAGCGCAAGCAGCGCGAATTCCGCGAAGACCTGAACCAGCGCCGCAACGAAGAACTCGCGGCGGTGCTCGACCGTGCGAACAAGGTGATCAAGCAGATTGCCGAGCAACAGCACTACGACCTGATCGTGCAGGAAGCGGTGTACGTGAGCCCGCGCATCGACATCACCGACCAGGTGCTGAAGGCGCTCGCGGCGTCCGGCAGCGCCGGCAGCAACAGCAACTAAGGCAGGAGCAGTACGCGCATGGCATTTACGCTTGAGGACATCGTCGGGCGGTTCGGCGGCGAGGTGGTGGGCGACGCGACGCAATGCGTCGGTTCGCTCGCGCCTCTCGACCAGGCCGGTCCGCAACAGCTCGCGTTCCTCGCCAATCCGAAGTATCTCGCCCAGGTCGAGACGACCCGCGCGGGCGCGGTGCTCATCAGCCCCGCCGACCTCGAAAAGCTCGCATCGCGCGAGGGTCGCAACTTCATCGTCACACCGAATCCGTATGCTTACTTCGCGCGCGTCGCGCAGGCGTTCATCGACCTCGCCACGCCGAAGGCTCAGCCTGGCGTGCATGCGAGCGCGCACGTCGACGCCACCGCGAAGATCGCCGCGAGCGCGGTGATCGGGCCGAACGTGACGGTCGAAGCTGGCGCCGTGATCGGCGAGAACGTGCGCCTCGACGCCAACGTCTTTATCGGCCGCGGTACGCAGGTGGACGAGGGCTCGCATCTGTATCCGGGCGTGAGCGTCTACCACGGCTGCAAGCTCGGCGCACGCGCCATCGTGCATGCGGGCGCCGTGATCGGATCGGACGGTTTTGGTTTCGCCCCCGATTTCACGGGCGAGGGCGACTCGCGTACGGGCAGCTGGGTCAAGATTCCGCAGGTTGGCGGCGTGGCCATCGGGCCGGACGTCGAGATCGGCGCGAACACGACGATCGACCGTGGTGCGATGGCCGACACGATCATCGAAGTGGGCGTGAAGATCGATAACCTCGTGCAGATCGGCCACAACTGCAAGATCGGCGCGTATACGGTCATCGCCGGGTGCGCCGGCATTGCAGGCAGCACGACGATCGGGCGTCATTGCATGATCGGCGGCGCGGTCGGCATTGCGGGGCACGTCACGCTGGGCGACTACGTGATCGTCACGGCGAAGTCGGGCGTCTCGAAGTCGTTGCCGAAGGCAGGCATCTATACGAGCGCTTTCCCTGCAGTCGATCACGCCGACTGGAACAAGAGCGCTGCGCTGTTGCGTAACATCGACAAGTTGCGCGACCGCATCAAGGCGCTCGAGGCCGCTGTCGCACAGAAGCCGCAGGCCGGCGACGAACGGGAAAGCAGTAGAGGGTAACGGGCGGCGTAGCGCACAAGCGGCACGTCGCAGGGCTGGCGCGCAAGAGCCGGTGCCGGTGCGTGGCGCCGGCTCTTGCGCGCCGCTTTGCGTCACGGGCGGCCAAACCGGGGTTTTCCGCCCGGGGCTTCCCGCCCGGGGCTTCCCGCCCGGGGCAATCCTCATGCACGGGAGCCCGGGCGTGGCGCATACTTCGCGTCAGCGCGGGCATGTTTGGCCAGGCGCCTCGAATATCGAAATCGAAAGTCACACGCGCAATTCCTGCGTGAGCAGAACCACCATGAACATCGAAAAACTCAACTTCGACATCCACAAGATTCTCACGCTGCTGCCGCACCGCTATCCGTTCCTGATGGTGGACCGGGTCATCGAGCTCGAGCCGCACAAGAGCATCAAGGCGTTGAAGAACGTGACGGTCAACGAGCCCTTTTTCACGGGTCACTTCCCGCAGCGTCCTGTCATGCCCGGCGTGATGATTCTCGAGGCGCTGGCGCAGACCGCCGCGCTGCTCACGTTTTCGGAAGAAGAGCAGGACTTCGAGAATACGCTCTACTACTTCGTAGGCATCGACGGTGCGCGCTTCAAGCGCGTGGTCGAACCGGGCGACCAGCTCATCCTCAATGCGACATTCGAGCGCTACATGCGCGGCATCTGGAAGTTCAAGGCGCAGGCCGAAGTGGACGGCGCCGTCGCCTGCGAGGCGGAGCTCATGTGCACCGTCAAGAAAATGGACGCGCCGCAATAAGAGGCGCCGCCGCATGCCGCCGCACGCCTCGAGCGGGGCGCTCCGGCACGGAAACAGGAATCGGAGAGCGAGGACGAATGAGCAGGATCCATCCCACTGCGGTCGTCGAGCCGGGCGCGCAGATCGACGAATCGGTCGAAATCGGGGCGTTCGCGGTCATCGGTGCGAACGTCGCAATCGGCGCGCGCACGAAGGTCGGTTCGCATAGCGTGCTGGAAGGCCACACGACCATCGGCGAGGACAATACGATCGGCCACTACGCGTCGATCGGCGGCCGCCCGCAGGACATGAAGTACAAGGGCGAGCCTACCAGGCTCGTGATCGGCAACCGCAACACCATCCGCGAGTTCACGACGCTGCATACGGGCACGGTGCAGGACACCGGCGTCACGATCATCGGCGACGATTGCTGGATCATGGCCTACGTGCATGTTGGCCATGACTGCCGGCTCGGCGACAACATCATCATGTCGAGCAACGCGCAACTCGCGGGTCACGTGATCGTCGACGACCATGCGATCGTCGGTGGCATGACCGGCGTGCACCAGTTCGTGCGCATCGGTGCGCACTCGATGGTGGGCGGCGCATCGGCGCTCGTGCAGGACGTGCCGCCGTTCGTGATCGCCGCCGGCAACAAGGCGGTGCCGCACGGCATCAACGTCGAAGGCCTGCGCCGCCGCGGCTTCACGCCGGACGCGATTTCGGCGCTGCGCTCGGCGTACCGCACGCTTTACAAGAACGGGCTCTCGCTCGAAGAGGCGAAGGTGCAGCTCGCCGAGCTCGCGCAGGCGGGCGGCGACGGCGACGCCCACGTGAAAGCGCTGCTCGACTTCGTCGAGCAGTCGCAGCGCGGCATCATTCGCTGACCGATGGCGCTGCAATCGCGTCCGTTGCGCCTCGCGATGGTTGCCGGCGAACCATCCGGCGACCTGCTTGCCGCTTCGCTGCTCGCGGGCCTCAAGGCCCGCTTGCCCAGTACTACGCAGTACTATGGAATCGGCGGTCCGCGCATGATGGCTGCCGGCTTCGATGCGCACTGGCCGATGGAAAAGCTCTCGGTGCGCGGCTACGTCGAGGCGCTCAAGCACATTCCCGAGATCCTGCGCATCCGCAACGAGCTCAAGCATCAGTTGCTGGCCGACCCGCCCGACGCGTTCATCGGCGTGGACGCGCCCGACTTCAACTTCGGCCTCGAGCACGCGCTGCGCGATGCGGGCATTCCGACGATCCATTTCGTTTGCCCCTCGATCTGGGCGTGGCGCGGCGGGCGCATCAAGAAGATCCAGAAGGCCGTCGATCACATGCTGTGCGTGTTCCCGTTCGAAACGGCGATTCTCGAAAGGGCCGGCGTGGCGGCTTCCTACGTCGGCCATCCGCTTGCCGACGACATTCCGCTCGAACCCGACGTTGCCGGTGCGCGCCGCACGCTCGGCCTGGCCGGGAGCGACCCGGTGATCGCGGTGCTGCCGGGAAGCCGCCGCTCGGAGATCAACCTGATCGGGCCGACGTTCTTCGACGCGATGCAGATCATGCAGCGGCGCGAGCCGGGCCTGCGCTTCGTGATGCCGGCGGCGACGCCCGCCATCCACGCGCAGTTGCAGGAACTGGCGAACGCGCATCAGGGACTCGCGCTCACGATCATCGACGGCCAGTCGCAGCTTGCAATGACGGCCGCCGACGCGATTCTTGTGAAGAGCGGCACGGTCACGCTCGAAGCAGCGCTGCTCAAGAAGCCGATGGTCATTTCCTACAAGGTGCCCTGGCTCACGGGGCAGATCATGCGCCGCCAGGGCTATCTGCCTTACGTCGGCTTGCCGAACATCCTCGCGGGCCGCTTCGTCGTGCCGGAAATCCTGCAGCACTTCGCGACGCCCGAAGCGCTCGCCGACGCCACGCTCACGCAGTTGCGCGACGAGGCAAACCGGCGCACGCTGACCGAGGTGTTCACGCAGATGCATCTGACTCTGCGTCAAAACACCTCGGAGCGCGCGGCCGAAGTGGTCGCGAGCATCGTGGAAAGCCGCAGGGGGCGGGCATGAGCGAGGGCACGATCAAGCGTACCAGGGCGCCGGCTGCCGCCGCGGGCGCGAAGGCGGCTGGCAGAAAGCCGCCTTCGCAGGCCGCGCTCAAGCTCGCCGCGCGTCGCAAGGCGGCGCGTCAGGCCGGGCTGTTGTTCGAGTCGCCCGACGACGTGGTCTGCGGTGTGGACGAGGCAGGTCGCGGGCCGCTGGCTGGGCCGGTGGTCGCGGCCGCCGTGATTCTCGATCCGGCGAGGCCAATTCGCGGACTCAACGACTCGAAGGTGCTGACGGCGCAGGTGCGCGAAAAGCTTTACGAACGCATCGTCGAGCGCGCGCTAGCGTGGTGCGTCGCCTCGGCGACCGTCGAGGAGATCGACACGCTCAACATCCTGCACGCAACGATGCTGGCGATGCGGCGAGCGGTCGAAGGCTTGAGCATCGTACCGACGCTCGCGAAGATCGACGGCAATCGCTGCCCGGTGATGCCGGTGCGCAGCGAGGCCGTGATTGGCGGCGACGCGCTCGTGCCGAGCATTTCGGCGGCATCGATCATCGCGAAGGTCACGCGCGACCGCATGCTGGTCGAACTGCACGGACGCCATCCGCATTACGGCTTCGACGCGCATGCGGGATACGGCACGCCGCAGCACCTCGAAGCGCTGCGCGTGCATGGCCCTTGCGAGCATCACCGGCGCTCGTTCGCGCCCGTGCGTGACGCCTACGCGCTGCACGGCATCGTTCTGTCCGGCACGGCGGCGATCGTCAGCGATGTGGCTGGCCTCGAAGAAGACGACGCTTTCGCGCCACTCCCCTGAGCCGTCGTCCATGCGCGCCCGCGCCGCTTCGCGCGATGCTGGCCGCGCCATTTTCCTTTCCACCGATCCTCTCTTGAAACGCCAGGCCTGCCCGTGAAAGCCATTACCTCGCGCGACAATCCGCTCTACAAGCGCCTGAAAGCGCTGGCTGGTTCGACGCACCAGCAGCGGCGCAGCCACCAGGCCTTGCTCGAAGGCTTCCATCTTGCGAGCGCGTGGCTCGAAGGCGGCTCGCAGCCCGAGTATTGCGTGGTGACCGAAGGTGCGCTCGCACACGAAGACGCACAAGACATCGTCGCGCGGGTGGACGAGCGTCGCGTTATCACGCTGCCCGACGCGCTGTTCGGGCAGCTTTCGAACGTCGTGCACGGCGTGGGGTTGCTGTTGCTCGTCGACATGCCGCAGGCGCAGTTGCCCGAGCGCGTCGAATCGACTTGCCTCGTGCTCGACGGGTTGCAGGATGCCGGCAACGTCGGCTCGATCCTGCGCAGCGCGGCGGCGGCCGGCATCGACAAGGTGTTCTGCACGCCGGGCACGGCTTATGTGTGGTCGTCGAAGGTGCTGCGCTCGGCCATGGGCGCGCATTTTCTGCTGCAGGTGTTCGAGAACGTGGAAGTCGAAACGCTCGTCGAAGTCCTCGGCGTGCCGGTCGTAATCACCGATTCGCACGGCGCGCAGGCAATCGACGAGGCCGATCTCACGGGGCCTGTCGCGTGGGTGTTCGGCAACGAAGGCGCGGGCGTTTCGCAGGTATGGCGCGACGCGGCGGCGCTGCGCGTGACGATTCCGCAGCCGGGCGGCATGGAGTCGCTCAACGTCGCCGCGGCGGCGGCCGTGTGCGTGTTCGAGCAATGCCGGCAGCAGCGTAACGCGCGTCGCTGATTCTCACGCGAGGCAGAAGCAAAAAACCCGGCTCGTTCGCGAGCCTCCACCAGGCCGGTGCGGTTCAGTCCAACTTCGTGGGGGCGGTTCAGCGGCCTGGCGGTGGCGCGGGTGTGGCCCGGCCTCTCGCGAGGCTCAGCGCGGGGTGTTCTTCAGCGAGTCGCGGATCTCGCGCAGCAGCAGCACGTCTTCGGGCGTGGGAGGCGGCGCTGCGGGCGCGGCTTCTTCCGGCCGGCGCAGCTTGTTGATGAACTTCACCATCAAAAAGATGATGAACGCGAGGATGACGAAGTTGATTACGGCCGTGATGAACGAGCCATAGCCGAAAACCGCGACGCCCGCTGTCTGCAGATCCTTGTACGAATCCGGGTTGCCTTTGTAGCTTGCGGGAATGTGACCCAGCCGGATGAACAGGTTCGAGAAGTCGAGGCCGCCCGTGACCACGCCGATGACCGGCATGATGAGATCCTTCACGACCGAGTTGACAATGCTCGAGAACGCGCCGCCGATGATCACGCCGACCGCGAGATCCATGACATTGCCTTTGACGGCAAATTCCTTGAACTCCTTGACTATGCTCATGAGCGGGCTCTCCTGAATTGCGCGGCACCTGGCTGGGGTCAAAACGCCGCATTGCGGCAATGATAGCGAACGCAACCGTATCGTGGTAGCAATTTGACATTCTCTGGCATTTTGTGGGCGAGGCTGGCGACGAAGCCCCGCGAATGCACGCGGCGTGCCCGCGTCGCGCGCCCGGGCTTTTAGTACGCGAACGATATCTGTTCGTGGAACGTCACGGGATCGGTATTGGTGCCGCACAGCAGCACCCCCACGCGCTTGCCCTGCAGCGCGTCGCGCAGCGGTCCGAGAAGTCCCGCCGTGGCCGTGGCGCAGGCCGGTTCGACAGCCAGCTTCAGTTGCTCGAAGAGCACGCGCATCGCGCTGCGCAGGGCGTCGTCCGACACGGTGACGATGCGCTCGATATGGCGGCGGCACAGCGTATAGCTGTATTGCGCGGTGTGCGGCGACATCAGCGAGTCGGCGATGGAATCCATATGGGTCATGCGTACCGTGTGGTTCGCAGCGAAGCTTCGGCTCATCACGTCCGAGCCCTCGGGTTCGACGCCATACACGCGCACGTGCGGATTCGCGAGGCGCAGTGCCGTGGCCACCCCAGCGGCGA
The DNA here is from genome assembly GCF_900096975.1 of Paraburkholderia lycopersici. Taxonomy (GTDB): domain Bacteria; phylum Pseudomonadota; class Gammaproteobacteria; order Burkholderiales; family Burkholderiaceae; genus Paraburkholderia; species Paraburkholderia lycopersici. The sequence goes on along the minus strand of NZ_FMYQ01000003.1, from coordinate 83,700 downwards.
GCCCGCCGCCGCCGATGGGCACCACCACCGCGTCCAGGTCCGGCGCCTGGGTGGCCCATTCGTAGCCGAGCGTCGCCGTGCCGAGCACCGTGCGATAGCCGTTGAACGGATGCACGAAATAGCGCCCCTCGTCGGACTCGATGCGGCGCACGATCTCGAACGCCTCGCTGCTGTTGCCGGCCACGACGATTTCCGCGCCAAAGCGCTTGCATTGCGCGACGCGCGCCGCGCTCGCGGTACGAAAGAGCACGACCTTCGCGCTGATGCCGAGCCGCATCGCCGCATACGCGACCGCAATGGCGTGATTGCCGCCCGATACGCACGTGACGCCCGCGCGGCGCTGCGCGGCGTCCAGCGCGAGCAGATGCGTGAACGCGCCGCGCACCTTGAAGCTGCCGCTCGACTGCAGCAGCTCGAACTTGAAGTTCACGAGCGTGTCTTCGAGCGTCGACAGATCGTGGCGGTCGAACACCGGCGTGCGCAGCACCCAGGGCGCGAGCGCGAAATGCTGCGAGGCGATCGCGTCGAGCGTGGGGATTGCCTCACCGTCTATCGTGTGGCTGGTGGGGAGCGGCGAGGCGGTGGACATGATGGTGCGCGTCCTGTTTTGTCACTGCGCGTGCGTGCGCGTCATTGCACCTGGGCTCCCACGGACATGCCGTGCACGAGCTTGCGCAGGAAATCTTCGCAGGCCGCGAGCTGGTCGAGCGACACGTATTCGTTGGCCTTGTGTGCCTGCTGGATGTCGCCGGGCCCGCACACCACGCTCGGAATGCCCGCGCGCGCGAAGAGGCCCGCTTCGGTGCCGTAGGCCACCTTGCGCCGCGCCTGGTCGGCGGTGAGCGCGCGCACGAGTTGCGTGATCGCGGCCTGCTCGGTGGCGTCGAGGCCGGGCGCCGCGGCGATCTTCGTGAACTCGATCGCGCCCGCTGCGTGCTCGCGCTGCATTTTCGGCACGAGCGTTTCGCGTGCGTATTGTTCGATGCGCGTGAAGATCGTGTCCGGGTTGAGCGTCGGCAGATTGCGGAACTCGAATGCGAAGCGGCATTCGGCCGGCACCGTGTTGATGGCGTTGCCGCCTTCGACCGTGCTCGTTTGCGCGGTCGTGAACGGCACGTCGTAGAGTTCGTCGAACGGGCCGTTGGCGCGGAATTCGTCGGCCATGTCGCGGATGTAGCAAATGAGTCGCGCCGCGTACTCGATCGCATTCAAGCCGCGCGGCGTGAGCGACGAATGGGCGGCCTGGCCGCGCACGCAGCACTGGTACGCGTTGATACCCTTGTGCGCCACGATCGGACGCATGCTCGTGGGCTCGCCGACGATGCAGCCCTCGGGCCTCACGCCGCGCTTCACGAGCTCTTCGATCATGAGCGGTGCGCCCACGCAGCCCACTTCCTCGTCGAACGAAAGCGCGAGGTGCAGGGGCTTGGCAAGTTTCGTCTGCTGGATCTCGGGGAGCAGCGTGAGCGCCGCGCCGATAAAGCCCTTCATGTCGCACGTGCCGCGGCCGTAAAGCAGGCCGCCGCGGACCTCGGGCCTGAACGGGTCGCTGTCCCACTTCTGGCCGTCCACGGGCACGACGTCGGTATGGCCCGAGAGCACGATGCCGCCGTTCGTCGAGCCGTCGTGCGCGGGCAGCGTGGCGAACAGGTTGGCCCATTTGCCGTCGCGGCCATAGGTGAGCGTCGGTTCGATGCCGCGCGCGCGCAGATCGTCGCGCACGGTTTCGATCAGGCCGAGATTCGGATGACGGCTGACCGTATCCATCGAAACGAGGCGCGTGACCCAGGGGAGCGAGGCGGGAAGGGAGGCGGAGGGCGAGGAGGACTGCGCGGCTTCGGCGGCGAGGGACATATTGGGCTCCGGCTGGCTTGTATTCTTCATCTTACCCAAAAAGAATGGCGCGGGCCAAAGCGGACGAGGCGCGCCGATTCCCCCGGCAGTCGTTCGCGAGGTCCATGGCGCGCTGCAACATCACGCAAAAAAAAAGCCCGCGCGGAGCACTATCCGCGCGGGCGTCGGAGCAGGCAAGCAGCGTTCAGCGCGACGCGCCGGCGCGATTGGGCGCGCCGAGCGCGCGCAGCGTTTCCTTCACCGTCGCCACGCGCACGGCGAGGTCGGGGCTGCGCGTTTCGATGCGCAGCTTGTCCTGGCCCGCGAGCTTGATGTGCTTGTGCTTCTGCACCATTTCGATGATGCGCATGGCGTCGATCGGCGGATTCGGCACGAACTGCAGCCCGATCACGGCTTCGCCCGCGTCGATCTTCGTGATGCCGAGCGGCTTCGCCGCGAGCCGCAGACGATGCGTTTCGATCAGCGCATGGGCCTGCGGCGGCATCTTGCCGAAGCGGTCGATCAGCTCTTCCTGAATGCCGTCGATCGAATCGTCGTGCTCGCAGTTCGCGAGGCGCTTGTAGAGCGACAGGCGCTCCTGCACGTCGCCGCAATAGTCGGCGGGCAGGATGGCGGGCGCGTGCAGGTTGATCTCCGTGGTCGCGGCGAGCGGCGCGTTGAGGTCGGGTTCGCGGCCGTCCTTCAGCGCCTTCACGGCGTCGTTGAGCATGTCCGTGTAGAGCTGGAAGCCGATCTCCTGAATCTCGCCCGACTGCTTGTCGCCGAGCACTTCGCCCGTGCCGCGGATTTCGAGGTCGTGCATCGCGAGATAGAAGCCCGAGCCGAGTTCCTCCATCTGCTGGATCGCTTCGAGGCGGCGCTGCGCCTGCTTCGTGAGCCCCTGCGGATCGTGCACGAGCAGATACGCGTACGCCTGGTGGTGCGAGCGGCCGACGCGCCCGCGCAGCTGGTGCAGTTGCGCGAGGCCGAACTTGTCGGAGCGATGGATGAGGATCGTGTTCGCGGTCGGCACGTCGATGCCGGTCTCGATGATCGTCGTGCAGAGCAGCACGTTCGCACGCTGGGCCACGAAATCGCGCATCACCGCTTCGAGTTCGCGCTCGTGCATCTGGCCGTGCGCGACCGCGATGCGCGCCTCGGGCACGAGCGCTTCGAGCATCGCGCGGCGGTTCTCGATCGTTTCGACTTCGTTGTGCAGGAAGTACACCTGGCCGCCGCGCTTGAGTTCGCGCAGCATGGCCTCGCGGATCACGCTGTCTTCCTCGCGGCGCACGAAGGTCTTGATGGCGAGGCGCTTTTGCGGCGCGGTCGCGATCACCGAGAAGTCGCGCAGCCCTTCGAGCGCCATGCCGAGCGTGCGCGGGATCGGCGTGGCCGTGAGCGTGAGCACGTCCACTTCGGCGCGCAGTGCCTTGAGCGCCTCCTTCTGGCGCACGCCGAAACGGTGCTCCTCGTCGATGATGACGAGGCCGAGGCGCTTGAACTGCACGTCCGACGAGAGCAGCTTGTGCGTGCCGATCACGATGTCGACGGTGCCGTCGTTGATCTGCTGGATCGCCGCGTTCACCTCTTTCGTCGACTTGAAGCGCGACAGTTCGGCGATGCGCACGGGCCAGTCGGCGAAGCGGTCGGTGAAGGTTTGCGTGTGCTGTTCGGCGAGCAGCGTGGTGGGCGAGAGGATCGCCACCTGCTTGCCGCCCATCACGGCGATGAACGCTGCGCGCAGCGCCACTTCGGTCTTGCCGAAGCCGACGTCGCCGCACACGAGGCGGTCCATCGGCTTGCCGCTCGTCATGTCGCCGATCACGGCCGCGATCGCCGCCGCCTGGTCGGGCGTCTCCTCGAAGCCGAAGCTTTCCGCGAACTTCACGTAGTCGCGCGGATCGAGCTTGAACGCGTGGCCCTCGCGCGCGGCGCGGCGCGCGTAGAGGTTCAGCAGCTCGGCGGCCGTGTCGCGGATCTGCTGCGCGGCCTTGCGGCGCGCTTTTTCCCACTGGCCCGAGCCGAGCGCGTGCAGCGGCGCGGTGTCGGGGTCGGCGCCGCTGTAGCGCGAGATCACGTGCAGTTGCGAGACGGGCACGTAGAGCTTGCTGCCGTTCGCGTATTCGAGGTGCAGGAACTCGGTGTCGCCTTCGCCGAGATCCATCGTCACGAGCCCGTGATAGCGGCCGATGCCGTGCTGCGCATGGACGACCGGGTCGCCGACCTTGAGTTCGGAGAGGTCGCGCACCATCGAATCGACGTTGCTCGCCTGTTCCTGACGGCGGCGTCCGGCGCGACGCGCGAGCGGGCCGTACAGCTCGGTTTCGGTGACGATGGCGAGCCCTTCGCCGGGCAGCGAGAAGCCCGTCGAAAGCGGGGCGACGCCCAGCACGAAACGCTCGTCGGAGGTGAGCCAGTCTTCGTAGCTGTCGGCGCCGGCCGGGCGCAGATGGTTGTCGGCGAGCAGTTGCGCAATGGTCTCGCGGCGGCCCGCCGATTCCACCGCGAACAGCACGCGGTTCTTCGTCGTGCCGAGATAGCCGCGCAGGGCGGCGAGCGGGTCGTCGGCGTGGCGGTCGATGGCGAGGTCCGGCAGCGCGTTGGCCCAGCCGCCCGCGCTCGCGGCCGGCAGCACGAGACGCGCGAACGGCTTGGCGAGCGTGAAGAAGTCGTCTTCGGCGAGGAACAGGCGCTGCGGCTCAAGAATCGGCCGCTCGCGGTCGTGCGAGAGGAAGTTGTAGCGCTGCTTCGTGTCGGCCGAGAAGCGGCGGATCGCGGCGTCGAGATCGCCCGAGAACACGAGCTGCGCGTTCGCGGGCAGATAGTGGAACAGCGTGGCCGTCTCTTCGAAAAAGAGCGGCAGGTAGTACTCGATGCCCGCCGACGGCACGCCGTTGCCCATGTCCTTGTAGATCGTCGCGCGGCTCGGGTCGCCCTCGAACACCTCGCGCCAGCGGCTGCGGAAAGCCGTGCGCGAGGCCTCGTCGAACGGGAATTCGCGGCCCGGCAAGAGCCGCACGTCCTTGACCGGATAGAGGCTGCGCTGGCTGTCCGGGTCGAATGCGCGGATCGAATCGACCTGGTCGTCGAACAGGTCGATACGGTACGGCAGCGGCGAGCCCATCGGGAACAGGTCGATGAGCGAGCCGCGCACGCAGTATTCGCCAGGGCGCACGACCTGGCTCACGTGCTCGTAGCCGGCGAGCGTCAGCTGCGACTTGAGCTTCGCCTCGTCGAGCCGCTCGCCCTGCGCGAACGAGAACGTGTAAGCCGCGAGGAACGACGCGGGCGGCATCCGGTAGAGCGCGGTGGTGGCCGGCACGAGCAGGATGTCGCAGCGGCCTTCGCCGAGGTCGTGCAGCGTGGCGAGCCGCTCGGAAACGAGGTCCTGGTGCGGCGAGAACGTGTCGTAGGGCAGCGTTTCCCAGTCGGGCAGCAGGCGCACGCGCGCCTCGGGCGCGAAGAACGGGATTTCCTGCGCGAGCCGCTGCGCGTCGACGGCGCTCGCGCAGATCGCGGCCAGCAGCGGTGCGGCGGCGGTGCCGGCGCGCGTGGCTTCGCGGTAGCGGGCGATCAGGAGCGCATCGGACGAGCCGTGCGTGCCGTCGAACGCGTAGCGCTGCCCCGGCTTGACGACGGCGACGGGGGACGGTGACTGCGAGGATGCGGCAATATCGGACATAGGCAGCAGGGTGGCCGACGCGTGTGTCGGTATGGTGGCCGTTAATTTTGGCGACGCTGGGCGGCGTGCGACGCACAGATCTGGGGGCCGGGTTCGGGTCTTCAAGTGCGAAGCCGGCTATGAAGCCGCATCGTCCGGTTGCCGACCTTCGCGCAGATCAAGGCTCGAATTCCAGCGAATCCGGGCGCGTTTGCGGCGCGTTTTGCGGGCGTCCGGCGTGCGGGTAAAGGACCTATTATAAAATCCGTCCTTTACTTTGACTCATGCGGCTCGCGATACCGTGACTCCACGCCTTTTTGCCCTGATTCCGTGCGCCGGTACCGGCAGCCGTTCGGGGTCGGCCATGCCGAAACAATATCGAATCGTCGCCGGACGTGACCTCCTGCACTATACGCTCGCCGCTTTCGACGCCTGCAACGAATTCGCGCAGACGCTCGTGGTGATTTCCCCCGACGATAACCACTTCGACGCCCGCCGCTTCAGCGGCCTGCGCTTCGCCGTGCGCCGCTGCGGCGGCGCTTCGCGCCAGGCTTCGGTCTACAACGGCCTCGGCGCGCTCGCCGAATTCGGCGCGCGCGACGGCGACTGGGTGCTCGTGCACGACGCGGCGCGCCCCGGTATTACGCCCGCGCTGATCCGCACGCTCGTCGAGACGCTCAAGGACGACCCCGTAGGCGGCATCATGGCGTTGCCGGTGGCCGACACGCTCAAGCGCGCCGCGCCCAAAAGCGATGCCGCGAGCGGCGTGCACATCGCGCGCACCGAAGCGCGCGACGGTCTCTGGCAGGCCCAGACCCCGCAGATGTTCCGCATCGGCATGTTGCGCGCCGCCATCGAGCGTGCGCAGCAGGACGGCCACGATCTCACCGACGAAGCGAGCGCGATCGAGTGGCTCGGTCACGCGCCGCGTCTCGTGCAGGGCAGCCTGCGCAACTTCAAGGTTACGTACCCCGAAGACTTCGCGCTCGCCGAGGCGATCCTCAGCCGGGCCGCAGAATAAGCGCATCGCAACCATCCACCGGAACCCCACACATGGACATCAGAATCGGACAAGGCTACGACGTGCACGCGCTGGTGCCGGGCCGTCCGCTCGTGATCGGCGGCGTGACGATCCCTTACGATCGCGGCCTGCTCGGACACTCGGACGCCGACGTGCTGCTGCACGCCATCACCGACGCGCTGTTCGGCGCTGCCGCGCTCGGCGATATCGGCCGCCATTTTCCCGACACCGACAAGCAGTTCTACGGCGCCGACAGCCGCGTGCTGCTGCGCGAGTGCCTGCGCCGCGTGCAGGAAGCGGGCTTCACGCTCATGAACGTCGACACCACGGTGATCGCGCAGGCGCCCAAGCTCGCCCCCCATATCGAGGCGATGCGCAAGACGATCGCCGAAGACCTGAACCTGCCCATCGAACGCGTCAACGTGAAGGCCAAGACGAACGAAAAGCTCGGCTATCTGGGCCGCAGCGAAGGGATCGAAGCGCAGGCCGCCGTGCTGCTCACGCGCGCGTGAGCAGCATCCAGCCCTCGTTTGGAAGGGCTGGAGAAAGCGAGCAGTGCGCGCGCCTGCTCCCGCCACGGCGGAGACCATCGTCTCTACGGTTTTTCTTGCCGATTAATTTCCGTTTTTTTCGTCCCATACTGAACCGCTAACGGGAAGTGGGGAGGGCAATGGCGGGAGTTCAAAGTCGCGTGAAAGGCCTCGACGGCCTGCGGGCGCTCGCGGTCGTGCTCGTATTCCTTTCGCACAAGGCTCACGTCGATGCCATCGACGCGGGCAAGATCGGCGTCTGGCTGTTTTTTCTGATCAGCGGCTATCTCATCATCGGCGAACTGCATCGCAACCGGCTGCGCATCGAGCAGCACGGCGCACGCACGGCCGCGCTGCTGTACGTGTTCTTCATGAAGCGCGCGCTGCGCATCTTTCCCGTGTACTACCTGCTGCTCGTCGCGCTCGCCATTGCGCATGCGAGCTTCTATCAGCGCGACGTCGAGCTGGGTCTCGCCTGGCATTTCGTCTTCCTTTCCAATTACTGGATCGGCATGGTGCACGACGGCTGGCCCGGCACCGTTTCGCATTTCTGGAGTCTCGCGGTCGAGCAGCAGTTCTATCTGGTCGCGCCGTTCGCATTGCTGTTCGCGCGCGCGTCACGCCATCTCGCGCTGTGCGCGGTGACGATCGTCGCCGCTGCGCTTGCCCATCTAGCGCTTTACGAGGAAAGTGCGATCGCGCCGCTCATCTACGCGCTCTCGCCGTGGAATTTCGCCATGCTCGCGCTTGGCGGCGCGCTGGCGATCGGCGGCGCACGCGTGTCCTTGCGGCCCGGGGTGCCGGGTCTCGCCTGGCTTGCCGGAGCGTGGGCGGCGATCGGCGGCTTCGCGCTGGCGCGCGCGGATTGCGCCGAACGTGCGGGGAGCGCGGTGCTGCCGGGCCTCTTCGATATCGGGCTTGCGCTCTCGCTCGGCGCGCTGTTCCTGTGGCTCGTGCGCCGCCAGGAAAGCGCTATCGTCGCGGTGCTCGAAATGCGTCCGCTCGCGTATCTCGGCACGATCAGCTACGGCTTCTATCTGTTCCACAATCTCGTGCCGTCGCGACTTGGCGTGGCGCCGGGACTCTACGCACGGCTGCACGTGCCGGACGCGGCGCAACCGTTCCTCGCGCTCGCGCTGCAGTTCGCGCTGGCCGTGCTGCTCGCGCATCTCTCGTGGCAGGTGCTGGAGAGGCGCGTGCTCGAATGGAAGCGCCCGCTCGAAACGGCGATACGCAATCGCCTGCCCGCGCGCGCCACGGCGGGCCAGACGTGATGCGAGCGCCGCGCTAGAGCGTCGCGCCGCCAATCTCCCGGTCGCCGGGGCACAGCTCGCCGGTTTGCAGGCCGTCGAGCACGCGCAGGACTTCCTCGGCGCTGCGCCCGACGTTCAGATTGTTCACCGTCACGTGCTGGATCGTGTTGTCGGGATCGACGATGAAGGTCGCGCGCAGCGCCACGCCTGCTTCCTTGTCGCGTATGCCAAGCTGGTCGATGAGCTCGCCCTTCACGTCGCCGAACGAATAGTGATTGAGGCGATCGAGGTCCTTGTCTTCGCGCCGCCACGCGAGCTTCACGTACTCGTTATCGCAACTGCCGCCCATCACGACCGTGTCGCGATCATCGAATTCCTTGATGAGCCGCGCGAACGCGACGATCTCGGTGGGGCAAACGAGCGTGAAGTCCTTGGGGTAGAAGTAAATGACTTTCCACTTGTTCGAGAAGGTCTGCTCCGTGATCTCGACGAACGCGGATTCGCCGTTTTCCTCGGGATGGTTGAAGCCGGGCTTCGCGGCCGTGACGGTGAAGGCTTCGAGTTTGTCGCCCACGGTTTTCATGGCGGAGGTCCTCAGACGAGACGCGGACCGGCCGGTCCGCTTTGACGCCGCACGCGCACTGCGTAACGTGGCGTGCCTGTGAATCCGATTGTCGCAGGTGCGGCGGGCGCATGCTGCGAGGGTGCGCCGCCCTTGCGATTCGATCCGGCGAGGCGCGCGCTTTAAGCGCCCTTGGCGAGCGGGAACTCGATCGTCACTTCGAGACCCGGGCCGGGCAGGCGGTTGCGCAGGCGCAGCGCGCCGCGATAGCGGCCCACGAGCCGCTGCACGATCGCCATGCCGAGGCCCGTGCCGTTGGCCTGGGTGCGGGCGGTGTCGACGCGGTAGAACGGCCGCGTGACGAGCGAGAGCTGGTCTTCGGGAATGCCGGGGCCTTCGTCGACCACCGAGAGCTCGACGCGCGAATGCGAGACGCGCGTTTCGAGCATGATGTGGGGAATGCCGTCGGTTTCGCTCGCGCCATATTTGCGTGCGTTCTCGATGAGGTTGCCCACCACGCGGCGCATGTCGGTGTCGTCGGCTTCGATCATGGCCGAGGGCGCGAGCCGCGTGATGAGGCGCACGCCGTCTTCGCTCGCCATGCGCGCGGCCATCTCGCCGGCGATCACCGAAAGATCGACGCGCTCGGGCATGCGCTGCATGGGGCGCGCGTAATCGAGGAAGCGGCCGATGATCATGTCCATCTGTTCGATGTCGTCGATCATCGCGTCTTTCGTCGCCTGGTCGGACGGACTCATTTCCGTTTCGAGGCGCAGGCGCGCGAGCGGCGTGCGCAGATCGTGCGAAATGCCCGCGAGCATCAGCGCGCGGTCGGCCTCCAGTTGCTCGAGATCGCGCACCATCTGGTTGAACGAACGATTGGTTTCGGCCGCGACGCCCATGCCGCTTTCGGGCAACGGCGCCGGCGACTGCCCGGAGCCCAGCATGCGCGCCGACATGGCGAGGCGGGCGAACGGGCGGTTCACGAGACTCGTGATGAAGGCCGCGCCGAACAGCGAGAGCGCGAGCGCGGAAATCCCCCATCCCACCCACTGCAGGCCCGTGACGTTGTCGAGCTGGTCGCGGTCGAGCGCGACCCAGTAGTCGTCGTCGTCGATCTTGAAGCTGATCCAGACGCCGGGGATATCGTTCACGGACTGCGCGATCACGGTGTCGTCGCCAAGACGACCGCGAATGTCATGCTCGATCAGGCGGTTGAGCGACTCGTCGGGCTGCAGCTTGTATTTGTCCGTGGTCTCGCGAGGATAGACGCGCACACCCTCGTTGCTCTCCAGGTCCTGCAGCAGCGCGCGGCGCAGATCGGGATCGGAGTAGAGGAGCGCCGTGCGCGTGAGCTTGACGATGGCGACGAGCTGAAGCGCCACGCGCTGCGCGCGCGGCTCGCGTTCGATCACGCGGAAGCTCTGAAACCATGCGGCGAGACTGACCGCTATGAGAAGGGCGATCAGCAGGAAGGTGCGCCAGAACAGATCGCCGAACGCGAGCGTGAGCAAACGCCGGTCAATCCGCATGGGCCCTTCCCGTTTCAACAGAGGCAGTGCAGACAACGAGACACCATCCAGGATCAGGCGGCGCCGTCGGGAATGAACACGTAGCCGAGGCCCCAGACCGTTTGAATGAAACGCGGGCTGCCCGGATCGGGCTCGATGAGCTTGCGCAGACGTGAGATCTGCACGTCGAGACTGCGGTCGAACACTTCGTATTCACGGCCGCGTGCGAGTTCCATGAGCTTTTCGCGCGAGAGCGGTTGGCGCGGATGACGCGCGAACACCTTGAGCACCGAGAATTCGCCGGTGGTGAGCGGAATTTCCTGGCCCGCCTTGGTGAGCGTGCGGGTGGCGAGATTCAACGCGAACTCGCCGAACTCGAATACCTCGGTGGTTTCGGAGGGCGCGCCCGGCAGTTCGGACGGCGCCTGCCGGCGCAGCACCGCGTGAATGCGCGCAACCAGTTCGCGCGGGTTGAAGGGCTTGGGCAGATAGTCGTCGGCGCCCATTTCGAGGCCGACGATACGGTCCACGTCTTCGCCCTTGGCGGTGAGCATGATGATGGGCGTGCGGTCGTTGCTGCCGCGCAGGCGCCGGCAGATCGAAAGGCCGTCTTCTCCGGGCAGCATGAGATCGAGCACCAGCAGGTCGAAACGTTCGCGCACCCACAGCTTGTTCATGGCGGGCGCGTTTTCGGCCACATATACATTGAAGCCCTGTTCGCCGAGGTAGCGGCGCAGCAGGTCACGAAGTCGGGGATCATCGTCGACAACGAGAATTTTGGACGGGTTTTTGGTTTCCATGCCTGGCATCTTAGCGCGATTGGATAGTGATGCGAGTTTGCACCAATTATCAGGTTACAGTCAGTTACAAAATTTACCCGGCCTGTGGCACGGCATCAAGCACCGGCGGATAGACTTCTTTACGTAAAGCGGCCGTTCGGTAGATACTTCATTCGACTTTAAATTCCAGGCCCGCGCCGAGCCGGGTTCGTACATGCATTCGAGGTAGCCGTTTGCCGCGTCAAGAAGGGAACAAAACGATGGGAGGGGTCAGGCCGACAATGCGCCACACCATGCTTGCACTGGCGCTAGCCGGTGGCGTGGTCGCCGCACTGGAGTCGGCGCCGGCCCGGGCCCAGCCTTCTGCAGACCGCTATGAGAATGCGCAGTCTCCCGGTCACGGGCCGGGCGGCAGACCGGCGATGCGGCGCGTGCGCAGCGACCCGATTCCGCATCCTGCATCAGACATCAATCAACGTTCCGCTGTTCCCCCCGATCTCGATCAGCGTCGCCGCGACGGACACATGACGCCCGAAGAGCGTCGCCTCTTGCGCCAGCATATCGAAGACGCCGTGCGCGAACTGTATAAGCGCTGATATCGGCGCGGCGCGCGAAAAATACCGGCGTGGCTTTCACGATTTTGGCGGCACGGCTTCGCGCGGACGGACTAACGAATCGCGCTGAAAAATACAGTAGCCATTGCGCCAGCCGCATTCAGTTTCGCGTGGGCGTTAAGCCGCGATATGCGTTTGAGGCGCTGATGCCTGGTTGCTGGCCGCCAGTCAATATGGCCGCGCAAAACGCGCGCTTGCGGCACCACGCGCGCGGCAGCGCTGCGAAGGCAATACTTGCGGCGCGACGTTGCGGAAGCCGTGTGCCCGTACCGGCCGAAGTCTCGATATCGATAGCCATGCCTCGCACGATGACGGAGAGAAAGACCGTGCTCGGGGTAACGGTGCTTTCGGTGTCGGGGCGCTCGACATCCTGCGCGCGCAGCCGCAAACTGCGATGTCATGCAGCGGTGAAGCTGCGGTGCGAGTTCATTTCCAGCGCGGCCGAAGACTTGCGGAACACGCGTCGCGCGCAAGCGAGGCGACGCGATACGTGACAACGCGGCACGCGCTTCGAGCTTCGAGCACCCATCGATGCGATTGCTGCGGGCAGCGGTGCGGGTTCATGTCTCCAGGCACTGCTGACGGATCCGGTGTGTCAGTTGAAGTGAAGCATGGAAATGATCGGCCGAATTCCAGGTGACAATGTGCGCCGCCGCACTGACGAGCGAGGCAAGGCATGAAGCGACGCGACTTTCTTGCGGCCGGCGCCACGGCTGCCGCTGCGATGGCGGGGGCGGCGCTATCGTTGCCCGGCTCGGCTCGCGCGCAAGGCACGGCGCTCGTGGGTCAATTCACGGGTCAGCTCGTGGGTCACGATACGCACGATACGGCGCCCGGCTACGAGAACCTGCTGATTCTCGTCGAGCTCAAAGGCGGCAACGACAGCCTCAATACGGTCGTGCCTTTTGCCGATCCGCTGTACAACCGCTATCGGCCGAACATTGCCGTGCCGCGCGCTCGCGCAGTGCAACTCGACGAGCGCACTGCGCTGCATCCTTCGCTTGCGCCGCTCATGTCGATGTGGCGCGCACGCGAACTCGCGATCGTGCAGGGCGTGGGCTACGCGCAGCCGAATCGCTCGCACTTTCGCTCGATCGAAATCTGGGACACGGCATCGCGCTCCGATCAATATCTGCGCGAAGGCTGGCTTACGCGCGCGTTCGCGAGCCAGCCGGTGCCACGCGGTTTCGCCGCCGACGCGCTCGTGCTCGGCAGCGCCGAGATGGGGCCGCTCGCGAACGGGGCGTGCACCATTGCGCTTGCGAATCCCGCGCCGTTCGCGAGCGACTCGCCGTTCGGCGCGTCCGTCTTGCTCAGGGAACGCAACCTGGCGCTTGCGGGTGTCGTCGACGTCGAGAGCGGCAACGGGTGTGCGGCAAACGCCTTGCGGCCGCGCGCCGGCGCCTTGAAGACCTCGTTTGCGCCTGGCGCGTTCGGGGCCTCGATCAAAACAGCCATGCAGGCGCTCGCCTCGGCCGGCACGCCGAAGGGCGTGCCGGCGCTTGGGCGCGGCGGCGTCGCGGCCATTCGTCTGACGCTGAACGGGTTCGATACGCACGAGAACCAACCGCAGCGTCACGCCGATTTGCTGCATCAGTTTGCGGCCGGGATGGTGGCGTTGCGCGCCGCGCTCGTCGAACTGGGGCGCTGGAATCGCACGCTCATCGTGACGTACGCGGAGTTCGGGCGGCGCGTGCGCGAGAATCCGAGCCGCGGCACCGATCACGGGGCGGCGTCGGCGCATTTCGTCGCGGGCGGCGGGGTGGCGGGCGGGCTCTATGGACAGGCGCCGCAACTCGCGCGGCTCGACGGCAACGGCGACTTGCCCGTGAGCGTCGACTTCCGGCGGATTTACGCAACGGTGCTTGGGCCATGGTGGGGGCTCGACGCGCGGGCGGTGCTGCAGCAGCGCTTCGAGCCGTTGCCGTTGCTGCGGGCGTAACCCGGGAGCGGGCCGGGTCAGGCACGCCGCGCGGCGCGCCACGCGATCCAGAGTTTGCGGACCGGCGTGAGCACGATCTGCTGATGCAGGACTTGATAACCCTCGCGCTCGACTTCGTCGAGCAGTGCGAGCTCGAGCGCCGCGAGCGCACGCAAGGTGCGCTGCTCGCGCCGCACGGCGGCCGGAATCGCGTCGAGCGCCGCATGCACCGACTCGCGCGCGCGCGAGGTCTGGAACCGCATCAGCTCCGTGAACTCGGCGCTGTAACGCCGGTTGATGAGATCGGCGGCGGTCACGTTGTAGCGTTGCAGCTCATCGATAGGCACGTAGATGCGTCCATGGCGCGCATCGTTGCCGATCTCCGGCACGAACTGCGCGAGCATCAGCGCATTGCCAAGCGGCTCGGCCCAGCGGGCGGCGGAGCGGCGGTCTTCGTCCGTGCGCGCGCTCAGTTGCGCGACGAGCGAGGCGAACGTTCCGCCCACGCCGTTCATATAGCGGCGCAGGTTCGGCAGGTCGAGATAGCGCGCTTGCTCGAAGTCCATCTCGAAGCCGGCGAGCAGCGCCTGCAAGCCAGGATAGACGGCGCTCACATCGTCGACATGCTGCGCGATCGCCTGCGTGACCGGATGCGCGGGATTGCCCGCGGTGAGCGCCGCCAGTTCCTTTTGCCACCAGGCGAGCTTCGTGCGGCCGACCGTGGGATCGCTTGTCTCTTTCGCGGTTTCCTCGAGTTCGCGACGCAGCGCGAAGAGGGCGGTGAGAAGCGGCTGGCGCGCGGCGCGAGCCTGACGCAGTGCATAGTAGTTGCTCGAACCGGGGGGGGCCGCCTTTTGCAGGCAGTAGTCGTCGAAGTTCACGGCGCTCGGAGGGTGTGGGGCGATGCAGCTCGCACGGCGAGCCGGAGCCCGCCGCGACGGCAGATCCGCGATTCTAGCATTCGGGCGACTTTCGACCGGCTGCGCCGGGCGGGCCGGTGCGCTGCCGCGCACCGTTTTGCGGGTGCAGACAAGCGCCGGTCAATCGGTTAGAATCTTGCGCTTTCGAGCGCGTGCGGCCGGCCCGACTTCAAAGCATCGCAGCCGGCTGGCGCGGCCAGAAAGCGAGCCGGATTGCGGGCAAGGCGAGATACGCCGCCCGGCGTCTCACGAGGACTCGATCAGTCGGCAGTCGCGGAGGGTTGTATCGCAAGCGTTATTCGCAGCGGTCCTGCCGGGCGCACGGAGCAAGCGCAAGAATTCGCGTGAGTGGCGAAATTGGTAGACGCACCAGGTTTAGGTCCTGACGCCCGCAAGGGTGTGCCGGTTCGAGTCCGGCCTCACGCACCATAAAAAAGGCCATGTCCCGGAGGGGGCATGGCCTTTTTGTTTTGAACGGCGCGATGCGGGCGCGGTGAAACTCAGCCGTGCAAAAGAACGATGGCGGCCGGTTACGCGATCGCCATCTGTTTAGGTTATTGCCCCTGTTTGCATCGGCGGCTCTACTGCTCGGCCTGCATCGCGTTGATGACTTTGTCGAGTGCGCGCGCAAGCGTGTCGCGTTCCTTGTCGTCGAGGCTTGCGAAGAGGTCGACATTCCACTTGCGCGCGACGGGCATGACCTTGCGATAGAGTTCGCGCCCGCCGGTTGTGAGCGAAACGAGCACGAGGCGTCCGTCTTCTTCGCTCGCGGCGCGCTGCATGAGGCCGCGGCGTATCAGCGCCTCGGCTGCACGGCTTGCCTGGCTTTTGTCGAGGTTCGCGTGGCGCGCAAGCTCCATCACCGAAAACGGACCGAACGCACCCACAGCTGCAATGAGCCGAGCTTCCGGCAGCGTGATGCCGAGCTTCGCCTGATAGCGTTCGCTCGCACCGCGCTCGGAAAGCTTGTTCAGGACATGCAGCCGATAGGTGAGGAATTGTTCGAGTCCGGCTTTGCTTGCCTTCATGGGAGTCCTGGTCTGGTCGCTTGGGAAGGGCGCGATCCGGTCGCGCTTTTATGATTGTTGTCCCATCTGGCGCGCCGGTCAACGCGTCCGAACCCTCGTGCCGAGCGCCCGGCGGGAGCGCACGAATCTATTAATCGCTTACTGCGGAATGGGCCGCGCGGTCAGCCTGCGGATCGGCTCGCGCAGAAGCAGCCGGCGAGGCCGGGGCCGTGCGCGCCCGGCGTGCAGTGGACGGCTCAGTTGTGTGTACGCGCAGCGTACTTGAGGCGCGCGAGCTGCTCGGCTTCGTTGGCGAGCAGGTGCGCGGCGTCGCGGATCGCCGTATCGAGCGTGATGGGTCCCGGCGCGGGAGAAAAGCAGCCGCTGAAGTGCGCGGCGAGGCGAGGCAGCGCGGCCGCGTCCACGGCGCCCGAGAGCAGCGTGGCCGGCACGCCCGCAGCCGCGGCGTGGCGGCAGGCGACGAACGGGGCCTTGCCGTGCAGCGTCTGCACGTCCGAGCGGCCTTCGCCGGTGATGAGCCAGTCCGCGTTTTCGAGGGCTTCGTCCAGACCGATGGTGCGCGCAACTACTTCGGCGCCGGGCTCGAAGCTCGCGCCGAGCAGGCGCAGCGCGAAACCCAGGCCACCGGCCGCGCCCGCGCCCGCCTCGTCGCGCACGCGGCGGCCGAGGGCGGCTTCGAGCAGATCCGCGAAACGGCCGAGCGCGGCGTCGATCGGCGCGACCTGGTCGGGTGTCACACCCTTTTGCGGGCCGAACACGGCGGTGGCGCCGTGATCGCCGGTGAGCGGATTGTCGACGTCCGACATGGCGACGAACGATGCCTCGCGAAGCCGCGCGTCGAGGCCCGAAACGTCCACGCGCGCCACCTGCGCGAGGGCTTGCGGCGTGGGCTCGATCGCGTTGCCGGCGGCGTCGGAGAGCTGCAGGCCAAGGCCGGCGAGCAGGCCCGCTCCCGCGTCGTTGGTGCTGCTGCCGCCGAGCGCCACATAAAAGCGCCGCACGCCTTCGTCGAGCAGCGCGCGGATCGCTTCGCCCATCCCGCGCGTGCTACGCGCGGCGACCGGCACGCCCATGCCCACCGGGTCGGTGATGCCGACGATCTCGGCGGTCTCGACGATCGCGCTGCCGTCGTGGAGCAGGCCGATCGCGGCGTCGCGCCTCGGGCCGGCCGCGCCTTCCACGGTAATGACGCGGCGTTCGCCGCCCGTCGACAGCATCGCGTCCAGCGTGCCTTCGCCGCCGTCGGCCATGGGGCGGATGCGGATGTCGGCGTCGGCGCGCACGCGGCGGATGCCCTCTGCGATCGCGGAGGCGACCCCGTCCGCGCTGAGCGAGCCTTTGAAAGAATCGGGAGCAATGACGATAACGGGAGCGTCAGTCGACGAATTCGGCATGGTGTCTCTGCTGGAAGAATTGTGGTCGGAGCGGCTGCGGCCGGCGGGGCGTCCGGCGCGAGGGTAAGCTTAACAGCCTCCCCGCACGCGCTGGATACCGGTGTTGCGATAGCGCGCATCGGGGCGTATCGCACACCACCATTGCATCCGAAAGGCAATTCCACTGGGTCCGCGAAATAGTTTGCTAAAATACTTGGCTCTTTTGACGGGACCGCGCCGCAATCCGCCCGTTTTGGCGCTGTGGAGCGGCGCACCGAGGCACCGGCAGAGGATTGCCAGCGCGGGCTGACCCAGCGGCAAGCCGCTGGCGGAACGCTCATCGGGCTGCCCCAACGGGCTGCGGCACGCAAAGACTACAGATTACTGATTCGCTCGAACAATTTTAGGACGATTGAAGCCATGGCTAACGTTGTTGAAAACCTCGGCAAGCTCGAACGCCGCGTGACGATTTCCCTGCCGAAGGATGCCGTGCAGAAAGAAGTCGAGTCGCGCATCCGTAAACTCGCCAAGAACGTGCGCATGCCGGGTTTCCGCCCGGGCAAGGTGCCGCTCAAGATGGTCACGCAGCAGTATTCGGGCCAGGTCGAAGCCGAAGTCCTGAGCGACAAGGTCGGCAAGGAATTCTTCGACATCAGCCGCGCCGAGAACCTGCGCGTCGCCGGCCAGCCGAGCTTCGCCCCGAAGGTCGAAGCCGCCGAAGGCGACTACGCGTTCGACGCGACCTTCGAGGTCTACCCGGAAGTGACGCTGGGCGACGTCGCAACGGCCGAAATCGAGCGCACGACGACCACCATCACCGAAGCCGAAATCGACCGCACGCTCGATATCCTGCGCAAGCAGCGCGTGCACTTTCACGCACGCGGCGAAGCGGGCGAGCACGGTGACGGCGGCGCCGACACCGCAGCGAAGGAAGGCGACCGCGTGACGGTCGATTTCGTCGGCAAGATCGACGACGTCGCATTCCCGGGCGGCAGCGCGGAAGGCTTCGCGTTCGTGCTGGGCGAAGGCCGCATGCTGCCCGAATTCGAAAAGGCCGCGATCGGCCTGAAGAAGGGCGAATCGCGCGAATTCGACCTCGCGTTCCCGGAGGACTATCACGGCAAGGACGTCGCGGGCAAGACGGCGAAGTTCACGATCACGATGCAGCAGATCGAATGGCCGCACCTGCCGGAAATCGACGCGGAGTTCGCGAAGTCGCTCGGCATCGCCGACGGCGATCTCGTGAAAATGCGCGCGGAAATCAAGGAAAACCTCGAGCGCGAGGCGAAGCGCCGCACGCAGGCCATCGTCAAGAACCAGGTCATGGACGCGCTGCTGAAGATCGCCGAACTCGACGTGCCGAACGCACTCGTCGAGCAGGACCAGCAACGTCTCGTCGAAATGGCGCGCGCGGACCTCGCGCAGCGCGGCGTGCCGAACGCCAAGGACGCGCCGATTCCGGCCGAAATGTTCAAGGAGCAAGCCGAGCGCCGTGTGAAGCTCGGCCTCGTGCTGGCCGAGCTCGTGAAGGCCAACGGCCTCGAGGCGAAGCCGGAGCAGATCCGTGCCGAAGTCGACGAATTCGCGAAAAGCTACGAGGACCCGAAGGAGGTCGTGCGCTGGTATTATTCCAACCAGCAGCGTCTGGCCGAAATGGAAGCCTACGTCGTCGAATCTAACGTCGTGGACTTCGTCATCGGCAAGGCCAAGGTGACGGACAAGCAAGTTAGCTTCGAAGAACTGGCAAGCGCGACGGCGCAGGCTTAAATCTGCCCGCTACGGCGTGCCGGCTGTCGGAGCGACCGACGGCCAGCACGCCGTTTTTGTATCCGCAGGTTTTAGCCATGTTGTTCGTGTGGTTGATTTGACCGGGGTCCGTCTCCATACGGGTTTATCAGAAGAACTTTTCCAGACAAGGATGCACCGCATGACCATTCGCGCTCAATCGCTGGATACGTTGACCTCCCACGCATCGCGGGACCTCGACCCGCAGGCGCTCGGGCTCGTGCCGATCGTCGTCGAAACGAGCGGCCGCGGCGAACGCTCCTACGATATCTATTCGCGGCTCCTCAAGGAGCGCGTGGTGTTCCTGGTGGGCGAAGTGAACGACCAGACGGCGAACCTCGTGGTCGCCCAGCTGCTGTTCCTCGAAAGCGAAAACCCGGACAAGGACATCAGCCTGTACATCAACAGCCCGGGCGGTTCGGTGTCGGCCGGCATGGCGATTTACGACACGATGCAGTTCATCAAGCCGGACGTTTCGACCCTTTGCATGGGGCTCGCGGCCAGCATGGGCGCGTTCCTGCTGGCGTCGGGGGCCAAGGGCAAGCGTTTCGCGCTGCCGAATTCGCGCGTGATGATTCACCAGCCGCTCGGTGGCGCTCGGGGCCAGGCGTCGGATATCGAAATCCAGGCGCGCGAAATCCTGTACCTGAAGGAGCGCCTGAACCAGTTGCTCGCGCACCATACCGGTCAGCCGGTCGAGCGCATTGCGCGCGACACCGATCGCGACAACTTCATGTCGGGCGACGACGCCCAGGCGTACGGTCTCGTCGACCAGGTGCTGCACAAGCGTCCGTAATTCCGCGCGAGCGACCGTTGCGCGTCCGACCCCGAAAAGAACCGGAGCGGCCCATACGCGCAACCCGGCCCCCGTACAAAAGGGGATAGTCGGCGCCGCGCAGACCTTGTGAAATAATCGGCATACGCGCTTCGCGGCCTGCGGCCCCAACGCCGTCACAGCAAGCGGTTCACGCACCCCCCGGCCTCGCCGGGGGAAACGGCGTATCATGTAACAGAGTGTCCGGAGGCTCATCTATCCATGGCGGACAAGAAAGGTTCTAACAGCGAAAAGCTGTTGTATTGCTCGTTTTGCGGCAAAAGCCAGCATGAGGTAAAGAAACTGATTGCGGGCCCGTCGGTATTCATTTGCGATGAATGTATCGATCTGTGCAACGAGATCATTCGTGACGAGGCCGCAGGCGCGGGTGTCGACGCGGCGCTGTCGCGCTCGGACCTGCCGAGCCCGCAGGAGATCCGCGACATTCTCGACCAGTACGTGATCGGGCAAGAGCGCGCGAAGAAAATCCTCGCGGTGGCGGTGTACAACCACTACAAGCGTCTGAAGCATCTCGACAAGAAGGACGACGTCGAACTCTCGAAGAGCAACATCCTCCTGATCGGGCCCACGGGCTCGGGCAAAACGCTGCTCGCGCAGACGCTCGCGCGTCTTCTGAACGTGCCGTTCGTGATCGCCGATGCCACCACGCTGACCGAAGCCGGCTACGTGGGCGAAGACGTCGAGAACATCATCCAGAAGCTGCTGCAGAACTGCAATTACGAAGTCGACAAAGCTCAGCGCGGCATCGTCTATATCGACGAAATCGACAAGATCAGCCGCAAGTCGGACAACCCGTCGATCACGCGCGACGTGTCGGGCGAGGGTGTGCAGCAGGCACTGCTCAAGCTTATTGAGGGCACGATGGCCTCGGTCCCGCCGCAGGGCGGCCGCAAGCACCCGAACCAGGATTTCATCCAGGTCGATACGACCAATATCCTGTTCATCTGCGGCGGCGCGTTCGACGGCCTGGAAAAGGTCATCACCGACCGTACCGAGAAGACCGGCATCGGCTTCGGTGCGAGCGTGAAGAGCAAGCAGGAGCGCGACGCGGGCGAAGTGCTGCGCGAGACGGAGCCGGAGGATCTGATCAAGTTCGGTCTGATTCCGGAACTGATCGGCCGTCTGCCCGTGGTCGCCACGCTCGGCAAGCTCGACGAAGCTGCGCTCATGAAGATTCTGGTCGAGCCGAAGAACGCGCTCGTCAAACAGTATCACAAGCTCTTCAACATGGAGCGCGTGGAGCTGGAAATCCGCCCGGCCGCGTTGCAGGCCGTCGCCCGCAAGGCGATCCGCCGCAAGACCGGGGCCCGCGGTTTGCGCTCGATCCTGGAACAGGCATTGCTCGACGTGATGTATGAGTTGCCGGCCATGAAGGGCGTGAGCAAGGTCATCATCGACGACAACGTGATCGACGGCGACGGCAAGCCGCTGTTGATCTACGAAGACGCGCCGAAGGTAGCAGGGTCGAACTGATGGTGGTGATCGGCTAAAGAGTTCCGGAAAAAGGCCGTTCATACAATGGGATGAACGGCTTTTTCGTTTATCTTGTGGTCGATGGCGCACTATTTTGGAGTCACTGAACTTTTCCCACACGCGCGAGGCTTGCAATCGGTATCTCAGGCCTCAATTACCGAACAATTGATTCCACTCATGGGGAAATGAAATGTCAGGAACCCAACTCCTCCCGCCGGAACGCACCACGCTCCCGCTGCTGCCGCTGCGAGACGTCGTAGTTTTCCCGCATATGGTGATTCCCCTTTTCGTGGGCCGACCGAAATCGATCAAGGCCCTCGAAGCGGCAATGGAAGGCGGCAAGCACATCATGCTCGTCGCCCAGAAGACCGCCGCGAAGGATGAGCCGACCGAAAAAGACATGTATGAAGTAGGGTGTGTCGCCAACATCCTGCAGATGCTCAAGCTGCCCGACGGCACCGTGAAGGTGCTCGTCGAGGGCCTGCAGCGCGCGAAAACGCTCTCGATCGAAGAGCAGGAAACGCAGTTTTCGTGCGAGGTGATGCCGCTCGAGCCCGATCACGCCGACAGCGCCGAAACCGAGGCGCTGCGCCGCGCGATCGTCTCGCAGTTCGACCAGTACGTGAAGCTCAACAAGAAGATTCCGCCGGAGATCCTGACCTCGCTGTCGGGTATCGACGAGGCCGGTCGTCTTGCCGACACCATCGCCGCGCACCTGCCGCTCAAGCTCGACCAGAAGCAGCACATCCTCGAGATGTTCCCGGTCGTGGAGCGTCTGGAACATCTGCTCGCGCAGCTCGAAGCCGAGATCGACATTCTCCAGGTGGAGAAGCGCATCCGCGGCCGCGTGAAGCGCCAGATGGAGAAGAGCCAGCGCGAGTACTACCTGAACGAACAGGTCAAGGCGATCCAGAAGGAACTGGGCGAAGGCGAAGAGGGTGCCGATCTCGAAGAACTCGAGAAGCGCATCACGGCCGCGCGTATGCCGAAGGAAGCCAAGAAGAAGGCCGACGCCGAGCTCAAGAAGCTCAAGCTGATGTCGCCGATGTCGGCGGAAGCCACCGTCGTGCGCAACTACATCGACACGCTGATCGGCCTGCCGTGGCGCAAGAAGAGCAAGGTCAACAACGACCTCTCGAACGCCGAAACCGTGCTCGACGAAGACCACTACGGTCTCGAAAAGGTGAAGGAACGCATTCTCGAGTATCTCGCGGTGCAACAGCGCGTGGACAAGGTGAAGGCGCCGATCCTGTGCCTCGTCGGGCCTCCCGGCGTCGGCAAGACCTCGCTGGGACAGTCGATTGCGCGTGCAACGAACCGCAAGTTCGTGCGCATGGCGCTCGGCGGCGTGCGTGACGAGGCCGAGATTCGCGGCCACCGTCGCACGTACATCGGGTCGATGCCGGGCAAGATCCTGCAGAGCCTCGCGAAGGTCGGCGTGCGCAATCCGCTCTTCCTGCTCGACGAAGTCGACAAGATGGGCATGGATTTTCGCGGCGATCCGTCGTCGGCGCTGCTCGAAGTGCTCGATCCGGAACAGAACCACACGTTCGCCGATCACTACATCGAAGTCGATTTCGACCTCTCCGATGTGATGTTCGTCGCCACGTCGAACTCGCTGAACATCCCGCCGCCGCTGCTCGACCGGATGGAAGTCATCCGCCTGTCGGGCTACACGGAAGACGAGAAGGTCAGCATCGCGCAGCGTTATCTTCTGCCCAAGCAGAAGAAGAACAACGGCCTGAAGGCCGGCGAGATCGAGGTGGCCGAAGGCGCGATCCGCGACATCATTCGTTACTACACGCGTGAAGCGGGCGTGCGTTCGCTCGAGCGCGAAGTGTCGAAGATCTGCCGCAAGGTCGTGAAGATGCTGCTGCTGAAGAAGGCCGACAAGGCCGTCACGGTGGATAGCGGCAATCTCGACACGTTCCTCGGCGTGCGCAAGTACGATTTCGGTCTGGCCGCGAAGGAAAACCAGATCGGCCAGGTCACGGGCCTCGCGTGGACGGAAGTGGGCGGCGACCTGCTGACGATCGAAGCGGCGGTCATGCCCGGCAAGGGCAACGTGATCCGCACGGGTTCGCTCGGCGACGTCATGAAGGAATCGGTCGAAGCGGCACGCTCGGTGGTGCGTTCGCGTTCGCGTCGTCTCGGCATCAAGGACGAGGCGTTCGAGAAGCAGGACATCCACATCCACGTGCCGGAAGGCGCGACGCCGAAGGACGGCCCGTCCGCCGGCATCGCGATGACGACCGCGCTGGTGTCCGTGCTCACGGGCATTCCGGTGCGCGCCGACGTGGCGATGACGGGCGAGATCACGCTGCGCGGCGAAGTGCTGCCGATCGGCGGGCTGAAGGAGAAACTGCTCGCGGCGCATCGCGGCGGCATCAAGCTCGTGCTGATCCCGGAAGAGAACGTCAAGGATCTCTCTGAGATCCCGGACAACGTGAAGAACGCGATCGAAATCGTGCCGGTCCGCTGGATCGACAAGGTGCTCGAACTCGCGCTCGAACGTGTGCCGCAGGCGCTGCCGGAAGAAGAGGTGAAGGCCGAGGACGCCAAGGCGCCCGTGGCCGAAGCGAAGGATGCCGGCGCAACCGAAGTGGTCAAGCACTAAGCCTGCGCGTAGGCCGTGCCACGGGCACGGCGCGTTGAACCCCCAAAAACCCGCGGCATGGTCCGCGGGTTTTTTTACGCGTGCCATGATCATTGACATCGTGATGACAACGGTCGCGTTTTCTTCTTTTCAGGCCTGTTCGAGGAATCCCTCGAATCGCGTGCCCAATCGGGCGCAACCCCGCTTGACACGGCCCTTTCGGCCCCGTTAAATGGGCGAACCCCGCGCTCTGCCGGGGCCGTCTTTCCGATAAGTTGAACTTCTTTCTTACGATTGCCCAAACACATTCTCGGGGGCTGGAATGAATAAAACGGAATTGATCGACCACATCGCGCAACAAGCCGACATTTCAAAAGCGGCTGCGGGGCGCGCATTGGACGCCGTGATCGGCGGCGTCAAAGGGACGCTCAAGAAAGGTGGCTCGGTGACGCTCGTCGGCTTCGGCACATTTGCCGTCGGCAAGCGCACGGCGCGCACGGGCCGCAATCCGCGGACCGGCGATGTGATCAAGATCAAGGCGGCAAAGGTGCCCAAATTTAGGCCTGGTAAAGCGCTCAAGGATGAGCTAAACTAGCGGGCTCGCTACCTGTTGAGGTGGCGCAGCAGAAGTCGCAGTGCAGGAAAGCATGAAGCTGGGTGCTTAGCTCAGTTGGTAGAGCGGCGCCCTTACAAGGCGTAGGTCGGGAGTTCGAGCCTCTCAGCACCCACCACAGCTTCGTTTCCGGTGCCTCGCGCAGTGCGCGAAATATTGATGGCGCGCAAAAGCACAAAAAACCCGCACGGAGCGGTAGTTCAGTTGGTTAGAATACCGGCCTGTCACGCCGGGGGTCGCGGGTTCGAGTCCCGTCCGCTCCGCCAAGGATATCTCGACAAGAAGGCGAACTCCGGTTCGCCTTTTTTGTTGGCCGCTGTTGTAATATCGGGCGTTCCATTTTTTGGCGCCCTCAACGTCTGGTCACGCATGCTCGACTTTTTCCGCAATCACAAACGCCTGATGATGTTCATGCTGCTCCTGGTCATCCTGCCAGGGCTGGGCTTCGTCGGGATTCAAGGTTTTCGCGGCTTTTTCGATGAAAGCGCAAACGTCGCGAGCGTCAACGGATACAAGATCACGCGTGTCGAATACGACAACGCCGCGCGCCAGCAACTCGACCAGGCCCGCCAGGTCATGGGTGCACAGTTCGACGCGAGCCTCTTCGATACGCCCCAGCATCGCAAGGACATTCTCGACGGACTGATTCAGCAGCGCGTGCTCGTAGATGAGACGCAGCGCCTGCATCTCACCGCGTCGGACGATGCCGTGCGCCGCGCGCTGCTCGCCGATCCGGTGATCGCCTCGCTCAAGAATCCCGACGGCACGATCAATCTCGACCAGTACAAGCAACTGCTCGCCATGCAGGGCATGACGCCCGAGCAGTATGACGAGCGCGTGCGCTATAGCCTCGCCATGCAGCAACTGCCGGCGTCGATCATCAGCAGCGCGTTCACGCCGAAGGCGCTCGCGCAACAGCTGACCGGGCTCTCTGAGCAGCAGCGCGACGTTCAGGGTCTCGCCTTCCACGCAGGCGACTACGCGGCCAAGGTTCAGCCGACCGACGCGCAACTGCAGGCGTACTACGACGCCAACAAGAACGAGTTCGCCACGCCGGCCACGGCGCAGATCCAGTATGTCGTGCTCTCGGCGGGCACCGTGGCCGCGAACGTGCAACCGACCGACGCCGACCTCAAGAAGTACTACGACGACAACATCGCGCACTACCGCACGCAGGAAGAGGTTCGCGCGAGCCATATCCTGATCACGGCGCCCAAGGATGCGAGCGCCGCCGACCGCAACGCGGCGAAGCAAAAGGCCGAGGCGATCCTCGCCGAAGTGAAGGCGCATCCCGACCAGTTCGCGCAGATCGCGCAGAAGGAATCGCAGGATCCGGGCTCGGCGTCGAAGGGCGGCGACCTCGGCTACTTCGGCCCGGGCATGATCGCGGGCGGCCAGGCGTTCGACGCCGCCGTGTTCAAGCTCAAGAAGGACGAGATCAGCGATGTGATCCAGTCGGACTTCGGCTACCACATCGTGAAAGTCACGGACGTGAAACCCGCTGCCACGAAGCCGTTCGACGACGTGAAGGCGCAGATCGCGAACGAGGTGAAGGCCCAGCAGGCCGCGAAACTGCTTGCCGATGCGAGCGAGGGTTTCACCTCGACGGTCTACGAACAGGCCAGGAGCCTTCAGCCGGCCGCCGACAAGTACAAGCTCGCTATCCAGACGGCCACGGTCACGCCGAAGCCCAATGCTTCGCTGCCGCCGGACAGCCCGCTGAACAATCAGAAGTTCCTTGACGCCGTGTTCGCGGGCGACTCGGTGAACCAGCACAACAACACCCAGGCAATCGACGTCGGCAACAACACGCTGATCTCGGCGCACGTGACGAACTATCAACCGGCCGCCGTACCCGCTTTCGCGGCGGTGAAGGACGCCGTGCGTCAGAAGGTGGTCGCGCAGCAGGCGGCCGACATGGCGCGCAAGGACGGCGAGGCAAAGCTCGCGGAATTGCAGAAGTCGAAGTCGACCGATGGCTTCTCGTCGGCGCTCAAGGTGTCGCGCAACGATGCCCAAGGTCTGCCGCCCAGCGCGCTGTCGGCGGTTTTCAAGGCCGACGCGCAAAAGTTGCCCGCCTACGTGGGCGTGGACCTCGGCAAGGAAGGCTACGCGATCTACCGCGTGAACAGCGTGACCAACGGCCCGGCCGCGGACGGCCCGCGTCTGGCCGCCGCGCAGCAGCAGCTTGCCCAGGTGGGCGGCCAGTCGCAGGTCCAGGCTTATCTCGATTCGCTGCGTGATCGCTCGAAGGTCAAGCTTTACGGCTCGCTCGGTCCTTCCGGCCAGGCGAGCGACGGCGGCCAGTAAACGGCGTAGAGAGCATCAGCGTGCCGGCCTTCGAAGCCGACACAAAAAAGCCCCGCTAAGGCGGGGCTTTTTGCATTCTGCGCGAGCGCGACATCAGAGGCAGGCGCTGATGTCGCTGGTGGCGTCGCCGCCCGCACCGCCGCCGGCGCGGAAGCCGACCCACGTCTTCGCACTGGCGCTCCACGCCGGGCGTATGGTTGCCGCAGCGCCGTTAGGCGGCTGCTGGCCAGGCACGTAGACGTCGACCGCCTGGCCGTTCGCCAGCACGGACTGCGAGACGACTTGCTGCTGCGACTTGTCGGCCCACTTCTGCGCGATACATTGCGCGACGGCAGCAGGCGGTTGCTGGCTCGTACCGACGGATTGCGTCCCGCTCGGCATCGGCTGATTGGCGCAGGCAGCCAAGGCTGCCGTGACGACAATGAGAGGTAAATATTTCACGCTTCTTCCCTCCAGTCAGGGTCGGTCGGATTCAGACGGCGAGCCCTGTCGGCTCGCCGCTCTGACGCAAACGGTGGCGGGTTCCAGGCGCCGTTGCCCGTTGCCACGCGGTCCGAAGCGTTTCGGAACACGGCGGGCGAAGCCTGGGGACGGGGCGTCCGGTTGCCACCTCAGTGCCGCGCGCCGCCGCCGAGCAGCGGCTTGAGCGTCGGCCACACGTTGTCGAGGAGCAAAGGCTGTGCCTGCCGGGTCGGGTGGATCTGATCGGCCTGGAAGAGCTCGGGTTTGTCGGCGAGACCGGCCAGCAAGAAGGGAACGAGCGGCACATCCAGTTCCTTCGCAAGCGTTGCGTAGATAGCATGGAAGTTCCGAGTGTAGTCGGGTCCGTAATTGGGCGGCACGTACATGCCCACCAGCACGGGTTTCGCGTTGCCTTTGCGGATCTGCGCGACGATGGCGCGAAGATTGCTTTCCGTGGTGGCGAGCGGCACGCCGCGCAGCGCGTCGTTCGCGCCCAGTTCGACGATCACGATCGACGGCTTGATGCGCTGCAGGACGAGCGGCAGGCGCGCGAGGCCGCCGCTCGTCGTGTCCCCGCTGATGCTCGCATTCGCGACGCTATAATCGATCCGCTCGCTGGCGAGCCGCTGGCGCAGCAAGGCGACCCATCCCGTATCGCGCGGCAGGCCGTATTCGGCCGACAGGCTGTCGCCGAGCACGACGACGGTGGGCATTGCCATGGCGGCAGGATTCGCCGCCGCGTTGGCCGCCTGAACGGGCGCGGCGGCAGACGCGCTGCCGCTCAGGCCGAGCAGGCCGGCGGCGAAGAGAGCGATGGAGGCGAGCGCGCTGAAGCTGTTCAAGGCGCGGGCAACGACGGAGCGCCGCGCGGCGCGTTTTGGGTTCACGGCTAACCTGTGCGTCATCATGTGCGAATGAATAGCGATCCAGTCATTGAAGTGCGGGGTTTGTGCAAGCGGGTCACCGACGCCACCGGCGAGTTGACGATTCTCGACGGTATCGACCTCACGGTGCCGGCGGGCAGCAGCGTGGCGATCGTCGGCGCCTCGGGCTCCGGCAAATCGACGCTGCTCGGGCTGCTGGCCGGACTCGACAGCGCGAGCGAAGGCTCGGTGCGGCTGCTCGGGCACGAACTCACCGGCATGGCCGAGGACCAGCGCGCGGCCCTGCGCAATGGGTCGGTGGGTTTCGTGTTCCAGTCGTTCCAGTTGATGCCGCATCTCACCGCTTTGGAGAACGTCGCACTGCCGCTCGAACTGCAGGGCGGCATGTCGACGCGTGATGCTTTCGCGCGCGCGCGTACGCTGCTCGAACGCGTGGGTCTCGCCGAGCGCACCGGCCACTATCCGAAACTGCTCTCGGGCGGCGAGCAGCAGCGCGTGGCGCTCGCGCGCGCCTTCGTCACACGTCCCGCCGTCCTCTTCGCCGACGAACCCACGGGCAGCCTCGACGCCGCCACGGGCCACGCCGTGATCGACCTGATGTTCGAACTCAATCGCGCGAACGGTGCGACGCTCGTGCTCGTCACCCACGACATCGATCTTGCGCAACGTTGCGACACCATCGTCACGATCGAGGCAGGGCGCCGCGTGGCCAACGCGCCGCACGGCGCGGCTGCTTCGCGCGATCCGAGCAACGTCGAAGCCGGGCGCTAGCGCCCGACCCATGCGCGGCGCATGCGCGTATGCCGGATCGCCGCGAGTCAGCGCTTGAGTGCCGCGCGCGCGCGCGCGATCAGCGCGGCCGTCGACGAATCATGTGCCTTCACGTCGGCGCTCGCCGCGTTCAGATCGGCTTCGACCACCTTGCCGAGAACCTTGCCGAGTTCTACGCCCCACTGGTCGAACGGATTGATGTCCCACACCGACGCCTGCACGAGCACCTTGTGTTCGTAAAGCGCGATGAGCGCGCCGAGCGAGCGTGCCGTGAGCGCCTCGACGAGCAGCGTCGTGGTCGGGCGATTGCCGGGGAACATGATGTGCGGCACGAGTTCGGGCTTGTCCGGGCCCGCGATCTTGCGCGCTTCTTCCTCGGTGCGGCCGAGCATGAGCGCCTCGCTTTGCGCGAAACAGTTCGCTAGCAGCTTCGGGTGATGATCGGCGAGCGGATGCTCGGGCGTGAGCACGGCGATGAAGTCGATCGGCACGATCGTCGTGCCCTGATGCAGCATCTGGAAGAACGCGTGCTGGCCGTTCGTGCCGGGCTCGCCCCAGGTGATCGCGGAGGTCGCGTAATCGGCGAACGTGCCGTCGAGGCGCGCGGACTTGCCGTTGCTCTCCATTTCGAGCTGCTGGAGATAGGAGGGCAAGTAGTGCAATGCTTCGGAGTACGGCGCAACGAGATAGCTTTGCGAACCGAAGAAGTTGCGGTACCAGATGCCGATCATGCCGAGCAGCACTGGCAGGTTCTTCTCGAGCGGCGCTTCGCGGAAGTGCTTGTCCATGTCGTGCGCGCCGGCGAGCAGTTCGTCGAACTGCTGCGGCCCGATGGCGATCATGATCGAGAGACCCACCGCCGACCACAGCGAATAGCGGCCGCCCACCCAGTCCCACATTTCGAACACGTTCTCTTTCGCGATGCCGAACTTCACGACCTCGGCCGGATTGGCCGAGACGCCCACGAAGTGCTTCGCCAATGCGTTTTCGGGGCAGCCGTGCTTGACGAACCAGTCGCGCATCGAGCGCGCGTTGGTCATGGTTTCGAGCGTCGTGAAGGTCTTCGAAACGATGATCGCGAGCGTTTCTTCGGGATCGATGTTTTCGATCGTGCGCCACAGGTCCGCGCCGTCGACGTTCGAGACGAAGTGCGACGTGATCTCCGGCAGTTCGAGGTGCTGGAGCGCGTGCACGACCATCTTCGGGCCGAGGTCCGAGCCGCCGATGCCGATGTTCACGACGTGGCGGATGCGTTTGCCCGTGTAACCGGTCCATGCGCCGCTGCGCACGGCGTCGGCGAATTTCGCCATCTTCGCGCGCTCGGCGAGGATCTGCGCATGGAACGGCGCGTTGGCTTCGGTGGCGCGCAAGGCGGTGTGCAGCGCCGCGCGGCCCTCGGTCGGATTGACGACTTCGCCCTTGAACATGGCGTCGCGGCGCGCTTCGACGCCGGCCTCGTGCGCGAGTTGCACGAGCAGTTTGAGCGTGGCGTCGGTGATGCGGTTCTTCGAGAAGTCGGCGGCGAGACCGCCGCCCGCGTACGTGAAGCGCTCGGCGCGCGTCGGTGCGGGGTCGTTGGCGGGGGCGAACCAGTCGCGGAGCTTCTCGTCGCGGATCTGTTCGTAGTGCGTCCGTAGCGCGGACCAGGCGGGGAGGGGATTCGTCATGTTCGTCTAGCGAGGGATCACGAATGGAGGGCGGCAGGCGCGGTTCGCCGGTCTGGCTGAACGCGCGCTTCGCGCGCCGCGGGGAAGCACGGGCCGCCTCCGGTGGGAGACGGTGCACGGAGGATCAGTATAGCGGGCCGGCGTGTCGCCGCGCAGCGTTGTGTCGCTGGCCCTCGGAATGCGCGCGGGAACGCGTCAAACCGCGCCGGACAGCAAGCCGCGTGCCGCACGAACGAGCGTGCGGAGGTGGCGTTCGCGTCTTCGTGTCTTCGTGTATCAGGCGTCGTAGCCTGGCGCGTAAAAGAGCCGGTTCACGAGCTTGCGGACCATCGGCGCGAGTTCGCCCGCCGTCAGGCCGGCGGGGCCGTCGCCTTGCGCGCACAGTGTATCGGCGGCGAGGCCGTGCAGGTAGGTGCCGGCCAGCGCTGCCTCATAAGCCGGCAGGCGTTGCGCGAGAAGCGCGCCGATCATGCCGCCGAGGACGTCGCCGGTGCCGCCCGTTGCGAGGCCCGCATTGCCGGTGGGATTGATGGCGACGCGGCCGTCCGGGGCGGCGATCACGGTGCCGCTGCCCTTGAGCACGACGACGGCCGCATAGCGTGCGGCCAGCGCGCGCGCCGCTGCGAGACGGTCCCGCTGCACGGCGGCGGTGTCGCAGCCGTGCAGGCGCGCGGCTTCGAGCGGATGCGGCGTGAGCACGCAAGGCGTGCCGCGCGCGGCAGCGGACTGCGCGACGTGCGCCGCGAGCGCCCCGTCGCGCGCGACGAGGTTGAGCGCGTCGGCGTCGAGCAGAACCAGGGCCCGGAGGCGCAGGATGGCGTCCACGAGCTGGCGCGCCGACGCGCTGCTGCCCATGCCGCAGCCCGCCGCGACGGCGTCCATCGCGCCGAGCGCCAGCCTGGCCGCGGCATGCAGCATGAGTTCGGGGTGAGGCGCGTCGTAGGGGGGCGCATCGCTGCCCAGAAAACCGACGTGCACCTTGCCGGCGCCGGTGAGGAGCGCCGCGCGCGCCGCGAGAATCGGCGCGCCGCACATGCCCGTGTCGCCGCCCACGACCGCGAGCGTGCCGAACGTGCCCTTGTGGGTCGCGAAGTCGCGCGCGGGCATCGCGGCGGCGAAGAGCGCGGGCGCGTTCAGGCGCACGGCGCCGGGCGCGGCTTCGGTGTCGATGCCGATCGGCGCGACGGCGACGCTCCCCGCGTAGTCGCGCCCGACGCCCGTGTAGAGCCCCGGCTTCGCGGCGATGAAAGTCACGGTGTGGGTCGCGCGCACGGCCGGGCCGTCGGCGACCACGTTGCCCGTGTCGCTGTCGAGGCCGCTCGGCACGTCGAGCGCGAGCACGTGGCCATGGCTTTGCGCGCGCGCGCAAAGCCGCTCGGCAAGCTCGGCGAATACGCCTTCGAGCCCGCGCGCGAGGCCGATGCCGAACATCCCGTCGACGAGCCAGCCGTAGGCGTCGAACGACGCGGGCGCGGACCCCGCGATCGGCACGCCGGCCGCCCGTGCCTGCGCGAGCGCCCAGCGCGCGTCGTCGGGCTTGACTTCGACCGGCATGCAGACCTCCACCGCCACGCCCGCGCGATGCAGCTCCGTGGCGACGACGAGCGCATCGCCGCCGTTGTTGCCGGGCCCGGCGGCGAGCCAGACGGGCTTGCTGCTCGCGGGCGAGGGCGCGTGGGCGAGCCGCTCGCGCAGGAAGTGCGCGGCGGCGGCCCCCGCGCGCGCCATCAGCGCGTGCGCGGGCAGCGCTGCCTGAGCCGCGACTTCGGCGGCTCGCAACTGCTCGACGGTAAAGAGCGGGACCGCGCGGTCGTGCGGGTCGATGAGCGCCGGCTGAGCGGCGGCGGCGGAGAGCGGGGTGTGCGTCATGGCGAAGCGGTCATGGGAGGCGGGCGACACCGCAACGATACCCGAGCAAGCGCCCGAGCGGCACGCCCCATGAGCGCGACGCACGGGCGCGGCGGCCACGGCGTCGCCCTGTGCGTTGGCGGCGTTACTCGCGTGAGCCGCTCAATCGCGGCCCGGCCAGAGCGCCTTGACGGTATCGGCCGGGAGACTGGGCGTCTCATTCGAGATCTGCTGGGCGATCAGGCGCGCCGAGCCGAGCGAGAGCGCCCATCCGGCCGGCCCGTGCCCCGCGTTGACGAAGAGGCGCGGATGGCCCACGTTGCCGGCCGCGGGCAAACCGTCGGCGGAGAGCAGCTTCACGCCTTCCCACGCGAGTGCCGCCGAGATGCGCGCGGCGCCCGGCGCCCAGTCGCGCGAAGCTTCGCCGAGCAGCGCCAGGGCGTCCTCGGTGAGCGTCTCGGGCAGCGCCTCGTCGACTTCCTTTGCGCGCAGCAACACAGCAGCGCCCGAAATGCGCAGCCGGTGATTCATGCGCGTGATGGCGATACGCTTGCCGGCGTCGACGATCGTCGCGTGCGGCACGCATTCCTCATGCGCCACCGGCGAATTGAGGGTATGCATGCGCAGCGGATAGAACGGCGGCTTGATGCCGAACGGCGCGAGAAGACGCGGCGTTTGCGCGCCCGCGGCGACCACCACGGCGTCGCCCGAAATCACCTCGACATCGCGCGAGCGGCCTGTCTCGTGGGCGGGCGGCGCGAGTTCCACGGCCGCGCGGCGGTCTTCCAGGCGGATCGCGCTCACTTCGCGGCTCGTTTCGAACTGCACGCCACCCTGGGCGTCGAGCACCTGCTTGAGCAGCTTCACGAAGAGCGGGCAGTTCGCCACGCGCCCGCTCTCGAACCGCACGCCGCCCGCGAACGGCGGATCGGCGGGGATGGCATGGTCGAACGCCACGCATTCGGCGGGCGAAAGCGCGTGGTGCGGCGTCTCGAAGCGGCGCAGCAACTCGAGCGCCGGCTGCGTGAGCGACCATTCGTCGTTGCCGCGCACGAGATAGAGCAGGCCGTCGCGCTGCTCGTAGTCGAGCTGGAAGCGCGCGTCGATGTCGGCGAGCGCCGCGTGCGCCGAGTCGATGAGCGGGCGCAGCAGCGCATAGCGGCCGGCGAACGCCTCGGAGCCGTGCAGCGCGGCAAGGCGCTTGACGAAGCTGTGCGCCGCGCCGCGCCAGCCCGTCTTGCAGATCACGCCGCCCGAGGATTGCCGGCCGTTGCGCAGGAAGGTGGGGCCGAACCAGACGTCGAGCGGCGTGGGCAGCGCAATGCCGCTATGGCCGTAGGTTGCGCCTTGGGCAACCGTGGCGTGGCGCTCGATCACGCAGACGCGATGCCCGGCCGCGCGCAGCTGCCAGGCGGTGGCGATGCCGGCGATTCCGCCGCCGATGACGATGACATCCATGACGATACGATCTGCAGGCAGGCGGCGCGCCGTCGGGCGAGGGCGCCGAGCCGTGGGTGGGGCGTGCGGCGCGCCGAAGCCATGCCAGGGCGCGCCGATCAGACGAAACGCGCAATCATAGCAGCGAAAGCGCCCGCGTCGCCATGCGCGGGACCGGGTGGACGCGTGCTGCGCGTAGCGGCGAGCACCGCCGGGGGCATGCGTCTAGAACGGAGGCCGGAAGGCTTGCCGATGCGACCAGCATATCGGGAACACGGCGCGCGAAGGCGGCGCCGCGCATGGAGCGCATGCCGTATCGCCGGCCGGTAGCGTCGCGAAACGGCGCGAAGCGCACGCGCAAACCCCTCCGGCGGCACGGCCGACGGGCGGTCAGGACAGGCCTTCCGGGTTATAATCGCGGTCTTCCTTCGCCTGACCGTCGCCATCCCCGCGCGCGACGCATCGCCACCTTGCGACGTGTTTCGCGCGAGGCGAAGCCGCGACGCAACCTCGACGCAACGCCCCAGTCCATGGCCCACTTCTCGTGTTTCCCCGGTGCTTCGGCCCTTTCCGACTTTCGTCAGACCCGCCTGCTCGAAACGCTCCAGCGTATCGACGCCAACATCGTCGGCGTGCACGGCCAGTATCTGCATTTCGTCAATTCGGCCACGCCGCTCTCCGCTGACGACAGCGCGAAGATCGAAGCGCTGATGCACTACGGTGCGCCGTTCGCGGCCCCGCAGGAGCGCGGCGGCGCGGTCACGTTTCTCGTCGTGCCGCGCTTCGGCACGGTGTCGCCGTGGGCGAGCAAGGCCACGGACATCGCGCACCATTGCGGCCTCGATCAGGTGCGCCGCATCGAACGCGGCGTCGAGTACACCGTGGTGCTCAAGCCGGGCCTGCTCGGCGGCAAGAAGACGCTGTCGAACGAGGCGCACGCGGCCGTGGCCGCGGCGCTGCACGATCGCATGACGGAAAGCGTGGCGCCCTCGCGCGACGCGGCGCTGCATCTGTTCGACGAACTGCCGGCCAGGCCGATGCAGACCGTCGATGTGCTCGGCAACGGCCGCGCGGCGCTGGAGACCGCGAACGGCGAGCTGGGCCTCGCGCTCGCCGACGACGAAATCGACTACCTTGTCGATAACTTCGGGAAGCTCGGGCGCAACCCGACCGACGTCGAGCTGATGATGTTCGCGCAGGCCAACAGCGAGCACTGCCGCCACAAGATCTTCAACGCGAGCTGGACGATCGACGGCAAGGACCAGGATATGTCGCTCTTCGCGATGATCCGCAACACCGAGAAGATGAGCCCGCAAGGCACGATCGTCGCTTACTCGGACAACTCGTCGATCATGGAGGGCGCCGTCGCGGAGCGCTGGTTCCCGCGCAAGGCCAATGCGGCCGGCACGCCGGGCGAGCGCTATGGCCGCCACACCGAACTCACGCACACGCTGATGAAGGTGGAGACGCACAATCACCCCACGGCGATCTCGCCGTTTGCCGGCGCGGCCACGGGCTCGGGCGGCGAAATTCGCGACGAAGGCGCGACGGGTCGCGGCGCGCGTCCGAAGGCGGGGCTCACGGGCTTCACGGTCTCGAACCTCGACCTGCCCGGCGCGCGCGAAGCGTGGGAAGACGCCCGCGACGCGGCCACGCCGCTCTCGCTGCGCAATCCCGCCGACACGCAGGGCGCCTACGGCCGCCCGGACCGCATCGCCTCGCCGCTGCAGATCATGATCGACGGCCCGCTCGGCGGCGCCGCGTTCAACAACGAATTCGGCCGCCCGAACCTCGGCGGCTACTTCCGCGCTTACGAGCAGAACGTCGCGGGCACCGTGCGCGGCTATCACAAGCCGATCATGATCGCGGGCGGCCTCGGCAACATCAGCGCGCAGCATACGCACAAGCACGACTTGCCGGCCGGCACGCTGCTGATCCAGATCGGCGGTCCGGGCATGCGCATCGGCATGGGCGGCGGCGCGGCCAGCTCGATGGCGACGGGCACGAATACCGCCGAACTCGACTTCGATTCGGTGCAGCGCGGCAACCCGGAAATCGAGCGCCGCGCGCAGGAAGTCATCAACTCGTGCTGGCAACTCGGCGAGCGCAACCCGATTCTGAGCATTCACGACGTGGGCGCGGGCGGTCTCTCGAACGCGTTCCCCGAACTCGTGGACGGCGCCGACAAGGGCGCGCGCTTCGAACTGCGCAACGTGCAGCTCGAAGAGTCGGGCCTTTCGCCACGCGAAATCTGGTCGAACGAATCGCAGGAGCGTTACGTTCTCGCGATCGCGCCCGCCGATCTGGCCGAATTCGAGGCGATCTGCGAGCGCGAGCGTTGTCCGTTCGCCGTCGTGGGCGTCGCGACCGAAGCGCGCGACCTGAAGCTCGTCGACACCGACGAGCAGGCGCTCGCGGCCAGCGGCGGCCACCAGCCCGTCGACATGCCGATGGACATCCTGCTCGGCAAGCCGCCGCGCATGCACCGCAACGTCGAGCACGCGAGCGCGCCGCTTGCGCCGGTCGAAGTCACGGGCATTTCGCTCGACGAAGTCGCGAAGAGCGTGCTGCGCCATCCGACCGTCGGCAGCAAGTCGTTCCTCATCACCATCGGCGACCGTTCGGTGGGCGGCACGACCGTGCGCGACCAGATGGTCGGCCCGTGGCAGGTGCCCGTGGCCGACTGCGCGATCACCGCGCTCGACTACGCCGGCTACAAGGGCGAAGCGATGACGATGGCCGAGCGCACGCCGCTCGCGGTGATCGACGCGCCCGCATCGGGCCGCATGGCCGTGGGCGAGGCGATCACCAACATCGCGAGCGCGCCCATCCGGTCGCTCGACAAGCTCAAGCTTTCGGCGAACTGGATGGCCGCGTGCGGCGCGCCGGGCGAAGACGCCGCGCTCTACGACACTGTGAAGGCGATCGGCATGGAGTTGTGCCCGGCGCTCGGCATCGGCATTCCGGTGGGCAAGGATTCGCTGTCGATGCGCACGAAGTGGAACGAGCAAGGCGTGGCGAAGGAAGTGGTTGCGCCGGTTTCGCTCGTCATCTCGGCGTTCGCGCCGGTCGACGACGTGCGCCGCCACCTCACGCCGCAACTGCGCCGCGCCGACGAAGCGGGCGAGTCGGTGCTGATCGCGATCGATCTGGGCCGCGGCAAGAACCGCATGGGCGGCAGCATCTTCGCGCAGGTCACGCAGCAGGTGGGCGACGCCGTGCCCGACGTGGACAATGCGGACGACCTCAAGCAGTTCTTCGCGGCCATCCAGCAGCTCAATGCAAACGGGCAACTGCTCGCCTACCACGACCGCTCGGACGGCGGCCTGTGGGCGACGGTCTGTGAAATGGCCTTCGCGGGTCATACGGGCGTGTCGCTGAACGTGGACATGCTCACGCTCGACGCCGGGCATGAATCCGACTACGGCGACGCAAAGGACTGGGCGAAGCAGACGAGCGGCCGCCGCGACGACCGCACGCTGCGCGCGCTGTTTTCCGAAGAGCTCGGCGCCGTGATCCAGGTGCCCGCACAGCAGCGCGACGCCGTGATGGCGGTGCTGCGCACGCACGGTCTTTCGGTGTGTTCGGACGTGATCGGCACGCTGAACACGCGCGACTCGATCGAAATTTACCGCGACGCCAAGCGCATCTACGAAGCGCCGCGCGCCGAACTCCAACGCGTGTGGAGCGAAGTGAGCTGGCGCATCGCGCGCCTGCGCGACAATCCCGCGTGCGCCGACTCCGAATACGACGCGCTTCTCGACGCCGCCGATCCCGGCATGCAGCCGCATCTCACGTTCGACCCCGCCGAGGACATCGCCGCGCCGTTCGTGGCCAGGGGCGCGCGTCCGCGCGTGGCGATCCTGCGCGAGCAGGGCGTGAACTCGCACCTCGAAACGGCATATGCATTCGATCGCGCGGGCTTCGACGCGCACGACGTCCACATGAGCGACCTGCTCGAAGGCCGCGCCACGCTCGCCGACTTCGCGGGCGCGGTGGCCTGCGGCGGTTTCTCGTACGGCGACGTGCTCGGCGCCGGCGAAGGCTGGGCGAAGACGATCCGCTTCAACGCGAAGCTCGCCGACATGTTCGCGGCGTTCTTCACCCGCGAGGACACGTTTGCGCTCGGCATCTGCAACGGCTGCCAGATGCTCTCGAGCCTCGCCTCGATGATCCCGGGCGCCGAAGCATGGCCGAAGTTCACGCGCAACAAGTCGGAGCAGTTCGAAGCGCGCTTCTCGCTGGTGGAAGTGCAGCGCTCGCCGTCGATCTTCTTCAGCGGCATGGAAGGCTCGCGCATTCCGGTGGCGGTCGCGCACGGCGAAGGCTACGCGGACTTCTCGCAGCAGGGCGACATCTCGAAGGTGGCCGTGGCGATGCGCTACGTCGACCATCGCGGTCAGGCCACCGAGGCCTATCCGTTCAACCCGAACGGCTCGCCGCAAGGCATCACGTCGGTCACGACGCCCGACGGGCGCTTCACCGTGCTGATGCCGCACACCGAGCGCGTGCAGCGCACGGTGACGATGAGCTGGCACCCCGAGGCCTGGGGCGAGGCGAGCCCGTGGATGCGCGCGTTCCAGAACGCGCGCAAGTGGATCGGCTAAGCGGCGTCGATGTGCTGCGCCGGGGCAGCTAGCTCTGGCGCAAAACCCCGCCTGCGCCGGAATTTCCGGCGCAGGCGGGGTTTTTGCGTCTTGGGCGTCGCTCCGGGCCGAGTGCAGCGGTGCGGGCACGCTGCCTGGCGGCCTTGCCCAGTAGCGCTTGCTTTGCCGCATGAAAAAACCCCGCGGCTTCGAAGAAGGTCGCGGGGTTTGCCATCGCAGCAGCACCTGCGATGAGAAGGGCGTAATGGCTTATTGAATCTTCGCCTGCTTGCGCAGATTCTCTTCGAACGCCTGCAGCTTTTCCTGCTGGATCTGCTGGACGATCTGCGGGCGCACCTGTTCGAGCGGCGGCGGCGTGACCGGGCGGATGTCGTCCACGCGGATGATGTGCCAGCCGAACTGCGTGTGCACCGGCGTATCGGTCATCTGGCCTTTCTGCAGGTGCGTGGCCGCGGCCGCGAATTCCGGCACGTAAGCCTTCGGATCCGACCAGTCGAGGTCGCCGCCGTTCTTCGCCGAGCCCGGGTCCTTCGAGAATTGCTTGGCAAGGTCCTCGAAGCTTGCGCCGGCCTTGATCCTGGCGATCAGGTCCTTGGCCTGCTGCTCGTTGTCCACGAGGATGTGGTGCAAGTGATATTCGCTGCCGCCCGCGTCCTTGGTGAGCTGTTCGTAGCGCGCCTTGACTTCGGCGTCGCTGGGCAGGTTGTTTTTCACGAAGTTTTCGATCAGCGCGCGCAGCACGACGGTCTGCTGCGCCACGGCGATTTGCGCCTTCACGTCCGGCTTGTTCGGGATCCCTTCGCGAATGGCTTCCTGCATGAGGATTTCGCGGTTCACGAGTTCTTCGCGCACGGCCATCTGCAGTTGCGGCGAATCCTGCTGGCCTTGATGCACGAGCTGCTCGACGAGCGCATCGGCGCGCGCTTTGGGAATCGGCGTGCCGTTCACGACGGCGATGTTCTGCGCAAAGGCGGGAGCCGCCGCGCACGCAGCCAGCAACACCCAGAGACGGGTTTTCTTCAGGGTCATCGGAAAGTCCTAACAGGGCGAACCAAAATGGCGAACTAAATCAAATGGGCCGAACAGGTCGAATTAAAACGTGGGTTACCGGGGCGGCGCCGCGGCTTCTTCGGGCGTGAGCGCCGTGATCGCGAGAGCGTGGATGCCGCGCTGCATGGCCTCGGCCAGCGCATCATACACCATGCGATGCCTTGCCACGCGGGCTTTCCCCTTGAATGCGGCCGCAACGATCGTGACGTGATAATGACCGCCGGCAGCGGCCCCGGCGTGTCCCGCGTGCTGCGCGCTGTCGTCGCGCACGTCGAGGGAAACGGGTGCGAGCGCTGCGGCAAGACGCGTTTCGATCAGCGCCATGCGCTCGGCCGGGCTTGCGTGCAGAAAGACGTCGCTCATTCTTCCTCCTTCATGTAACGCGAAAGCCACAGGCTCTGCCCGACGATGAACACGATGAGAATGCCGGTCGCGCCGAACAGCTTGAAGTCCACCCATGCGTCGGTCGAGAAGTGATACGCGACGAAGAGATTAAGGATGCCGAGCAGCGCGAAGAAGATCGACCAGACGAAGTTCAGTTGCGTCCAGATGCGCGGCGGGAGCGTGATCTGCTTGCCCATCATCGCTTCGATGAGGTTCTTGCCGAAGACGACCTGCGACACGCACAGCACGACCGAGAACGCCCAGTAGAGCACGGTGGGCTTCCACTTGATGAAGGTTTCGTCGTGCAGCATCAGCGTGGCGCCGCCGAACACCACGACGATGCCGAGCGAAAGCCACAGCATGGGATCGACCTTGCGATGGCGGAACGCCACCCATGCGATCTGCACGAGCGTCGCGCCGATGGCCACGGCCGTCGCCGTGAAGATGCCCCAAAGCTTGAAGGCGGCGAAAAAGAGGATGATCGGGAACAGGTCAAACAGGAATTTCATTATCGGCCTGAAAGTTTACGAAATGAGCCGCAAAAAGAGGGCACGACGCTTTCAAGGCCGCATTGCGCCCCGCGCGGAGGCGCGGGGCGGCCTTGCCAGCGATCACTTGGGCTCGAATTGTAGCGCAGCCGAATTGATGCAATACCGAAGACCCGTCGGGGCCGGACCGTCCTCGAATACATGGCCGAGATGCGCGCCGCAGTTCTTGCAGCGCACCTCGATGCGCAGCATGCCATGCGAGCGGTCGGTTCTCTCTTCGATCACCTCGCCGTTGATGGGGCGGAAATAGCTCGGCCAGCCGCACCCGGCGTCGAATTTCGTGCCGGATTCGAAGAGCGGCGCGCCGCAGCAGACGCAGTCGTACACGCCGCGGTCGAAGTGATCCCAGTACTTGCCCGTGAAGGCACGCTCCGTGGCCGCGTGGCGCGTGACCTGATACTGCGTCGGGTCGAGCTGCTCACGCCATTGCTCGTCAGACTTGTGGCCGGGGTAGGCGGTGGAGTTGTGGTCGTCCTGGCTCATATCGGATTCCTGTCGGGTGGGAACAAGACGGAGTAGATCGGGGCGCGCTCACGAAGAGCAACTGACTTCGAGCGAACTCGCCCAGTCGGGCGGCAGCGCCGCGTAAGCCGCCTTGTCGGGCTGCTCGTCGAACGGGCGCTCAAGCACCTTCGCGAGACGTTCTACCTCGCTGAAGTCCTTTTGCGCGGCGCGCTCGATTGCCGTTTGCGCGAGATGGTTGCGCAACACGTACTTCGGATTCACGCGGTTCATCGCCGCGGCGCGCGCGGCGTCGTCGCGTGTTTCCTGCGCAAGGCGCGCGCGATAGTCGGCGGCCCAGGCATCGAAGGCGGCGCGGTCGAGGAACAGGTCGCGCGCCGGCGCGTCGCCGCTCGCGTCATGTTTCGAAACGCGCGCGAGATTGCGATACGTGAGCGTGAAGTCGGCGCGGTTGGCGTGCATGATTTCGAACAGCCGGTTCGCGAGCGCATCGTCGCCTTCGCGCACCTGCTCGAGACCGAGCTTCGCGCGCATGCGCGCTTCGAGCGCGGGCGCGAAATGCCCCTTGAAGCGTTCGAGCACGGCTTGTGCGTCGGCCACCACGCGCTCGCCGCGCTTCTTTTCGTCGGCGATGTCGTAGTGCGCGCCGAACAGCGGCACGAGCGCTTGAGCGAGGCAGAAGAGATTCCAGTAGGCGATCTGCGGCTGCATGCGGTACGCATAGCGGCCCTGCGAATCGGAGTGATTGCAGATGTGGTCGGCGTCGAAGCCATCCATGAAGCCGAACGGACCGTAGTCGATCGTGAGGCCGAGGATCGACATGTTGTCGGTGTTCATCACGCCGTGACAGAAGCCGACAGCCTGCCACTCCACCATCAGCG
Organism: Paraburkholderia lycopersici; assembly: GCF_900096975.1. Classification (GTDB taxonomy): domain Bacteria; phylum Pseudomonadota; class Gammaproteobacteria; order Burkholderiales; family Burkholderiaceae; genus Paraburkholderia; species Paraburkholderia lycopersici. The sequence continues at coordinate 42,078 of NZ_FMYQ01000003.1, read as the reverse complement.
CGGCCGTGCTGCGCACCGCTTCGTCGAGTAGCGCGAGATACGGGTCGTCGGCTTCGCGCAGTTGCGGATGGAAGCGCGCGATCACGTGATCGGCGAGTGCGCGCAGCGCGTCCACGTCGTCGTGCGAATAGAAATGCTCGAAGTGACCAAAGCGCACGAAGCTCGGCGAAACGCGCGTGACGACGGCGGCCGTCTCCACTTCTTCGCGGCGCACGGGCTGGTCGGAGCCGGTCACCGCGAGCGCGCGCGTGGTCGGAATGCCGAGATGATGCATCGCTTCCGAACAAAGGAACTCGCGGATCGACGAACGCAGCACCGCGCGGCCGTCGCCCATGCGCGAATAGGGCGTGCGGCCCGCGCCCTTGAGCTGTACCTCGTTGCGTTCGCCATCGTGCTCGACTTCGCCGAGCATGAGTGCGCGGCCGTCGCCGAGCTGGCCCGCCCATACGCCGAACTGGTGACCCGAGTAGACCGAGGCGTACGACATCGTCGAAGGCGAGCGCTCGCGGGTGAAATTGCCGCAAAAGAGCGCCGCGAACGCGGGGTCGGCGACGGCGGACGGATCGAGGCCGAGTTGCGCGGCCGTGGCCTGCGAAAAACCGACGACATAGGGCGCGGGCAGCGGCGCACCGGGCAGCCGGGTATAGAAGTGCGCGCCGAGCGAGGCGAAAGCGTTCTCGCGCGGCACTGTCAGTGCGCGTTCGAACTCGGCAAGCGGACCGGCGGCGGGATACGAAGCGGTCGAGCCGCCGTGGGATTCGGTAGTGCCTGGTGAAAACGACATATTGAGGGCCTGTTGAATAGTCGATATTGTAATTCCGCACCCGCCGGCGTGCTGGAGCAGCCACGAAGCCCGCCGGCCCGCCAGTCAGACAAAGACAGACAACGCCGATCAACGCGAGGAGACCGCTACCGATGAGTGCGCCGCTGCTGGGTCAAATGATGGATGTGCCACTCACGGTTTCGTCGTTGATTGAGCATGCGGCGCGCCATCATGGCAGCGCGCAGATCGTCTCGCGCCGTATCGAGGGCGATATCCATCGCTATACGTACCGCGAGTGCGAAGTGCGCGCGAAGCAGCTCGCGCAGGCGCTCATGGCGCTGAACGTCGCACCGGGCGAGCGCGTCGGCACGCTGGCGTGGAACGGCTACCGGCACCTCGAAGCCTATTTCGGCGTGACCGGCTTTGGCGCCGTCTGCCACACCGTCAACCCGCGGCTTTTTCCCGAGCAGATCGCCTGGATCGTCAATCACGCCGACGATCGCTACGTGCTGTTCGACGTCACGTTCGCGGCGCTCGTCGACGCGCTCGCGCCGCAGTGTCCGAACGTGCGCGGCTGGATCGCGCTGTGCGACGAATCGCACCGCCCGCCAATGCGCACCGAAGTGCTGTGCTACGAGACGCTGCTCGCCGCGCAGGACGGCAACTACGCCTGGCCCGCGCTCGACGAGCGCAGCGCGTCGAACCTCTGCTACACGTCCGGCACGACGGGCAACCCTAAGGGCGCGCTCTACACGCACCGGTCTTCCGTGCTGCACGCCTATGGCGCTTCGCTGCCCGACGCGATGGGGCTTTCCGCACGCGATGCGGTTCTGCCCGTCGTGCCGATGTTCCATGTGAACGCATGGGGCATTCCGCACGCGGCGCCGCTCACGGGCGCGAAGCTCGTGCTGCCGGGCAAGGATCTGGACGGCAAGTCGCTCTACGAACTCATGGAGGCCGAAGGCGTGACGGCTTCGGCCGGCGTGCCGACGGTCTGGCTCGGCCTGCTTGCGTATATGCGCGGCGCGGGCGTGCATTTCTCCACGCTCAAGCGCACGGTGATCGGCGGCTCGGCGTGCCCGCCCGCGATGCTGCGCAGCTTCGAGGACGATTACGCCGTGCAGGTGGTCCACGCCTGGGGCATGACGGAGATGTCGCCGCTCGGCACGCTTTCGCGGCTCAACTGGGAGCAGTCGCAGCGGCCGCGCGAGGCCCGGCAGGCGCTGCTCGAAAAGCAGGGGCGCGTGATTTTCGGCGTGGACATGAAGATCGTGGGCGACGACGGCGGCGAGCTACCGTGGGACGGCGCGACCTCTGGCGACCTGCACGTGCGCGGTCCGTGGGTGATCGACCGCTACTATCGACAAGAAAGCGGCTCCCCCCTCGTGGACGGCTGGTTTCCCACCGGCGACGTCGCCACGATCGACCCCGACGGCTTCCTTCACATCACCGACCGCAGCAAGGACGTGATCAAGTCGGGCGGCGAGTGGATCAGTTCGATCGATCTCGAGAACATCGCGGTGGCGCACCCGGCCATCGCCGAGGCCGCATGCATTGCCTGCGCGCATCCGCGCTGGACCGAGCGGCCGCTCATCGTCGCGGTGAAGAAGCCCGGCGCCGCGGTCACGCGCGACGAACTGCTGACTTTCTTCGAAGGCAAGGTGGCGAAGTGGTGGCTACCCGATGACGCCGTTTTCGTCGACGAGTTGCCGCATACGGCAACGGGCAAGCTGCAAAAACTCAAGCTGCGAGAGCGGTTCCGCTCGTACGTGCTGCCGACTGCGCTTGCGGAGGCAGCGTGCCCGTTCGATCCGGCACAAGACGCGGCTGGCGCAGGCAACGTAGCCTCTCCCGGCGAAAAGCCGCTTTCCATGCGCGACTGAGCCGTTTCAGCCGGCCGCCGAAGGTTCTCCGGCGCAGCCTCGAGGCTGCGTTTTTTTCGTCTGTTTTTTGCCGGATACCGATCGGTTGCGCGCGCTCGGTACAAACCCTGGCGCCCGCAATGCCGCAAAAAATTGAACGAACGTTCTTTTTTCGGTATTCTGCCTGCTGACCGGGAATGTCGGACAATGAAGCCGACCACGCACCTCGCGACCCGCATGCATGGAGGCAGGCAAATGGCAGTGGACTACACGACTCGCGACGGCGTCGCCGTCATCACGCTCAATAATCCGCCCGTCAACGGCCTCGGGCATTCGACCCGTGCCGGTATCGTCGAGGGCATCGCGCGCGCCGCGAGCGATCCGTCGGTCTCGGCCATCGTGATCACGGGCGCGGGCAAGGCGTTCTCGGGCGGCGCGGACATCACCGAATTCAACACGCCGAGGGCGATGCAGGAGCCCACGCTCCACACCGTCATCAACGAAGTCGAAAAGAGCGCGAAGCCCGTCGTGGCTGCGATTCATGGCGTGGCGATGGGCGGTGGCCTCGAACTCGCGCTAGGCGCGCACTATCGCATTGCCGCGCCGGGCGCGCAGATCGCGCTGCCCGAAGTGAAGCTCGGCATCCTGCCCGGCGCAGGCGGCACGCAGCGCCTGCCGCGCGCGATCGGCCTCGAAGCCGCGCTCAACATGATCGTGACGGGCTCGCCCGCGATGAGCGAAAAGCTCGCGAATTCGGGCCTTTTCGACGCCATCGCGCAAGGCGATCTGCTCGAAGACGCCATTGCTTTCGCACGCAGGGCAGCCGACAGGCAAGGCCCGCATCCGCTCGTGCGCAATCGCAAGATCGAGCATCCGAACGCCGAAGGCTTCCTGCAGTTCGCGCGCAACACGGTGGCCGCGATGTCGAAGAACTATCCCGCGCCGGTGAAGTGTGTCGACGCCATCGCGGCAGGCGTGAAGCAGGGCTTCGACAAGGGGCTCCTGCGCGAGCGCGAGTATTTCGTCGAACTCGTGCAGACGCCGGAAAGCCGCGCGCTGCGTCACGCGTTCTTCGGCGAACGCGCCGCGAGCAAGATCCCCGATGTGCCGTCGAGCATGCCCACGCGCGAGATCCAGAAGGTGGCCGTGATCGGCGCGGGCACGATGGGCGGCGGCATCACGATGAACTTCCTCAACGCGGGCGTGCCCGTCACGCTGCTCGAAACGAAACAGGAAGCGCTTGATCGCGGCCTCGCGACGATCCGCAAGAACTACGAAGCCCAGGTCAAGAAGGGCAAGCTCACGGTCGAAAAGCTCGAAGCGCGCATGGCGCTGATTCGCCCGACGCTGGCCTACGACGATCTGAAGGAAGCGGACCTGATCATCGAAGCGGTGTTCGAAGAGCTCGGCGTGAAGGAGCAGGTTTTCAAGCGCCTCGACGAAGTCGCGAAGCCTGGCGCGATTCTCGCCTCGAACACCTCGACGCTCGACGTCGACAAGATCGCGGCGTTCACGAAGCGTCCGCATGACGTGGTGGGCCTGCACTTCTTTAGTCCTGCCAACGTGATGAAGCTGCTCGAAGTCGTGCGCGGCAAAGAAACGGCCAGGGATGTGCTCGCCACCGTCATGCAGGTCGCGAAGAAGATTCGCAAGACGGCGGTGGTCTCGGGCGTGTGCGACGGTTTCATCGGCAACCGCATGATCGAGCAGTACGTGCGTCAGGCGCTCTACATGCTCGAAGAAGGCGCGCTGCCCGCCCAGGTGGATCGCGCGATCGAGAAGTTCGGCTTCGCGATGGGGCCGTTCCGCATGAGCGACCTGGCCGGAAACGACATCGGCTGGGCGATCCGCAAGCGCCGCTATCAGGAACACCCCGACATGAAGTACTCGAAGATCGCCGACCGTCTGTGCGAGACCGGCCGCTTCGGGCAAAAGACGGGTGCGGGCTGGTACGACTACAAGGCGGGCGAGCGCGACGCGCTGCCTTCGAAGCTCGTCGACGAGATGATCGTCGCGTACTCGAAGGAAGCGGGCGTCGAGCGCCGCACGATCGGCGACGAGGAGATCGTCGAGCGTCTCGTGTTCTCGCTCGTGAACGAAGGCGCGAAGATCCTCGCAGAAGGCATCGCTTCGAAGGCGTCGGACGTGGACATGGTCTATCTCACGGGCTACGGCTTCCCGCTGTGGCGTGGCGGCCCGATGCTGTACGCCGACACGGTCGGGCTCTACAACGTGGAGCGCGCCATCCGCCGTTATGCGCAGCAGCCCAACGGCGACGCGTGGGAAATCGCGCCGTTAATCGTCGATCTGGCCGCGAAGGGCGGTACGTTCAACTAGGTTTCTCTTTCGGACGAACATCATGAGAAGCGCAGACGACGTGCTCCTGCTGATCGACCTGCAATACGACTTCATGCCGGGCGGCGCGCTTGCCGTCGCGCACGGCGACGAAGTCGTGCCGGTGGCGAACCGGCTCGCGCGAGGTTTCAGCGACGTGGTGCTCACGCAGGACTGGCACCCGGCGCGGCATGTTTCGTTTGCGGCGAACCACGCGGGGCGAGCGCCGTTCGAGACGATCGCATTGCCCTATGGCGAGCAGGTGCTGTGGCCCGTGCATTGCGTGCAGGCCACGCAAGGGGCGGCTCTCCATCGCGATCTCGACGTGCCGCATGCGCGCGCGGTGATCCGCAAGGGCCATCGCGCCGACGTGGACAGCTACTCCGCGTTCCTCGAAGCCGACCGCAAGACGCCAACGGGGCTCGCGGGCTACCTGCGCGACGTGGGTGTGAAGCGCGTGTACTGCTGCGGTCTCGCGACCGACTATTGCGTTGCGTGGTCCGCGCTCGACGCGCGCGCCGCCGGCTTCGAGACCGTGCTGATCGAGGACGCTTCGCGCGCCATCGACCTGAACGGCTCGCTAGCCGCCGCGTGGGAGCAACTGCTCGCCGCCGGCGTGAAGCGCGCGCAGTCTGCCGAGGTGCTGAGCGGCGCCGCGTGAATGACTTCGTCCGCTAGAACGTTCAATTGAAGACATCCTCTGGAACCCATATCTGCAAGGAACCATGCGCAAGCGCCAGAACGCCAGCGCTGGCCGACAGGAGACATACATGACTGACGCCGTTATCGTTTCGACCGCCCGCACGGGCCTCGCCAAATCCTGGCGGGGCGCCTTCAACATGACCCACGGCGCCACGCTCGGCGGGCATGTGACGCAAGCCGCCGTCGAGCGCGCGAAGATCGACCCCGCACGCGTCGAGGACGTGATCATGGGCTGCGCGAACCCGGAAGGCGCCACCGGCATGAACATCGCGCGCCAGATCGCGCTGCGCGCCGGCCTGCCGGTGAGCACGGCGGGCATGACCGTCAACCGTTTCTGTTCATCCGGACTCCAGACGATTGCGCTTGCCGCGCAACGCGTGATCGCGGGCGAAGGCGACGTGTTCGTGGCGGGCGGCGTGGAATCGATCTCGTGCGTGCAGAACGAGATGAACCGCCACATGATGGCCGAAGGCTGGCTCAACCGGCACAAGCCCGAAATTTACTGGAGCATGCTGCAGACCGCCGAAAACGTCGCGAAGCGCTATGAAATCTCGAAGGAGCGTCAGGACGAGTACGGCGTGCAGTCGCAGTTGCGCGCGGCGGCCGCGCAGGCGGCGGGTCTCTTCAACGACGAAATCGTGCCGATGACGGTGCTCGCCGGCGTTGCCGACAAGGCCACGGGCCAGCTCGTCACGAAGGAAGTGACGATCGCGGCCGACGAAGGCATTCGCGCCGACACGACGCTCGAAGGCGTTTCGAAGATCCGCACGGCGTTGCCGGGCGGCGTCGTCACGGCCGGCAACGCGAGCCAGTTCTCGGACGGCGCGAGCGCCTGCGTCGTGATGAACGCGAAGGTCGCCGAGCGCGAAGGTCTGCAGCCGCTCGGCATTTTCCGCGGCTTCGCCGTGGCCGGCTGCGAGCCGGACGAGATGGGCATCGGCCCGGTGTTCGCCGTGCCGAAGCTGCTCAAGAAGGCGGGCCTGAACGTCGGGGACATCGGCCTGTGGGAACTCAACGAAGCGTTCGCGGTGCAGGTGCTGTATTGCCGCGACAAGCTCGGCATTCCCGCCGATCGCCTCAACGTGAACGGCGGCGCGATCGCGGTCGGCCATCCGTACGGCGTGTCGGGCGCGCGTCTCACGGGGCACGCGCTCATCGAAGGCAAGCGGCGTGGCGCGAAGTTCGTCGTGGTGACGATGTGCATCGGCGGCGGGCAGGGTGCCGCGGGCCTCTTCGAGGTCGTCTGATGCGAGGCGCGGCGGATTCGCGAATGCCCAACCGCCGTACCGTTCCACCGCTTTCACGCTGTCCGGCGCGTGCGGAGCCGCCCTCGCGCGCGTGCCGCTGCAGGTATCATGGCGGCAGGTTCCCGTACAGACTGAAGAGGTGAGTTCGTGATTCGTCATATCGTGATGTGGAGGTTCAAGGAGTCGGCCGAAGGCGCGACGCGTGCGGAAAACGTCGTCAAGTTCAAGGCGATGCTCGAAAGCTGCCGCGATCTCGCGCCGGGAACGCTGCACCTCGAAGTCGGCGTGGCCCAGCCGGGGCTCGCTTCCACCTCCGATCTCGTGCTCGTTTCCGACTTCACCGACCAGGCCGCGCTCGACGGCTACCAGGACCACCCGGAGCACGTCGTCGTGAAGCAGTTCGCGACGCTCGTGGTGGAATCGCGCCAGTGCGTGGATTACGTGGTCTGAAGCGCATCATGACCGGTACCGCAGATCGATCCCCGCAAGGCGGGCACCCCCAAACGCCGCTTACGATCGTCGAGAGTCCTTTCGTCGATCATCTCGGCGCGCAGCTCGTGAGCGCGCGCGACGGCGCCAGCGAGGTCGTGCTGCCGCTCGCCGAGCGGCATCTGAACACATGGGATGTCGCGCACGGCGGCGTGACGATGACGCTCGCCGACATCGCGCTCGCCATGGCGGCCCGCAGCGTCGCCGCGGACGGCGTGGGCGTCGTCACCGTCGAAATGAAAGTGAACTTCATGCAGCCCGGGCGCGGCGAGTTGCGCGCAACGGGCCGCGTGCTGCACCGTTCCACCACGATGGCCTATTGCGAAGGCGAAATTCGCGACAGCGAGGGCCATTTCGTCGCCAAGGCGCTCGGGACCTTCAAGTACATGCGCAGGCTCGCCGTGGGCCGCGACGTGACGCGTCAGCGTCTGCGCAGCGACCCCGACGCGCGTCCGGGCCCAAGCGACGGCTGAAACGCGCGATCGGGCGCGCGCCCGATCGCGCTTCTTTTGCGCGGCGGGCTGGCAACGCCCTGCCGCGTCCAACGAAGCAACATGACTGCCATGACCCAGACCAATCGCCAGATTCTGCTCGCTTCGCGCCCCGAAGGCGCCGCTAGCGTCGACAATTTCCGTCTCGTCGAAACGCCGCTCGCGCCGCTCGAAGAAGGCCAGGTGCGCGTGCGTAATCACTTCCTCTCGCTCGACCCCTATATGCGAGGCCGCATGAACGACAGCAAGTCGTATGCGGCGCCGCAGCCGCTCGGCTCGGTGATGATCGGCGGCACGGCGGGCGAGGTGGTCGAGTCGCGCAACGCGAAATTCAAGACCGGCGACAAGGTGGTGGGGATGTTCGGCTGGCAGGAGTTCGGCACGTCAAACGGTGGCGATCTGCATGTCGTCGACACGACGCATGTGCCGCTTTCGGCGTATCTCGGGCCCGTCGGCATGCCGGGCGTCACCGCCTGGTACGGGCTCAACCGGATCATCGAGCCGAAAGCCGGGCAAACCGTCGTCGTGAGCGCGGCGAGCGGCGCGGTGGGCAGCGTGGTCGGCCAGCTCGCGAAGCGCGCGGGCTGCCGCGCGGTGGGCATCGCGGGCGGCGCGCAGAAATGCCGCTACGTCGTCGAAACGCTCGGCTTCGACGCGTGCATCGACTACAAGGCAGGCAATCTCTATCAGGATCTGAAGGCCGCGACGCCGGATGGCGTGGACGGCTACTTCGAAAACGTGGGCGGCGAAGTGCTCGACGCCGCGCTTGCGCGCATGAACGCGTTCGGGCGCATCGCGCTGTGCGGCATGATCGCGTGCTACGACGCGCAGCCGGTGCCGCTCAGACATCCGCAATTGTTGCTCACGCAACGGCTGCTCGTGCAAGGCTTCATCGTGAGCGAACACATGGATGTGTGGCCGCAGGCGCTCGCCGAACTCGGCACGCTGGTGGCGAAGCATCAGCTCGCGTATCGCGAGACCGTGGCCGAAGGGCTGGAGAAGGCGCCCGGCGCGTTCCTCGGCATGCTCAAAGGCCAGAACTTCGGCAAGCAACTCGTCAAGCTGATCTAGTTATTCGACTGTCTGGCGCAAGCGCCCGCAAAGGGCGCTTCGCTTTTCCGCCCGCAGCATTCACCGCAGGATTCGCAATGTCAGAACCGTTCGAGTTTGACGGCCGCGTGGCCGTCATCACGGGCGCGGCGAGCGGCTTTGGCCGCGCGTTCGCGCAACACGCCGCCGCGCTCGGCATGCAGCTCGTGCTCGCCGACGTCGATCAGACGCTGCTCGACGAAACCGTAAACGCGTTGCGCGCTGGCGGCACGCGGGCCATCGGCGTGCGCACCGACGTGCGCGACGCGGCACAGGTCGACGCGCTAGCCAAAGCCACGCTCGACGCGTTCGGCAAGGTCCATCTGCTCTTCAACAACGCGGGCGTCGGCACCGGCGGCTTTGTTTGGGAGAGCAGCGCCAAAGACTGGGAGTGGGTGTTCGGCGTGAACGTGATGGGCGTCGCCAATGGCGTGCGCAGCTTCACGCCCGTCATGCTCGAACAGCGCGAGCGCGCGCACATCGTCAACACGGCGTCGGTGGCGGGGCTTCTTTCGCCGCCCGCCATGGGCGTGTACAACGCTTCGAAGCATGCGGTGGTCGCGCTCACCGAAACGCTTTATCACGACCTGAAGAACGTGAGCGAGGATGTGAGCTGCTCGCTGCTGTGCCCGGCTTTCGTGCCCACCGGCATTGCGAACGCCGAGCGCAGCCGGCCCGGCGATCTGCGCAACGATGCGCCGCTCACGCGCTCGCAGCAGGCCGCCGATCTGCAATTGCAGCGCGCTGTGCGCTCGGGCAAGCTCACGCCCGATGACGTCGCCAAGGCGACCTTCGATGCGGTGCGCGAAGGACGCTTCTATATCCTCACGCATCCGCAGATTCTCGCTTCGGTGAAGCTGCGTCATGAGGACATCGAAACGTTGCGCAATCCGACCGATCCGCTCTCGCTCAAACCGGAAGTCAGGAAAGCACCGCAATAAACGGCGCACGGGGGCCGCGTAATGCCACTTTCAGCAAAGATCGCACTCGTGCTCGACATGGTGGCCCGGGCGGGCCGCACGCCTTATCACGAGCAAACGGCGCAGGCAGCGCGCGCGGAGTACGAGAAGAGCGCGTCGGTGCTGGAGATTCCCTCCGCGCCCATGCATTCGGTGGAAGACCTGCACGTGCCGATGCGTGACGGCGCTACGATCCGCGCGCGCCTTTATCTGCCCAGCGAGCCGCACTGGGCCGCGCCGTTGCCCGTGCTCGTCTACTATCACGGCGGCGGCTTCACGATCGGCAGCATCGATACGCACGACGCGCTTTGCCGCATGTTCGCGCGCGACGCGCGCTGCGCCGTGTTTTCCGTGAACTACCGGCTTGCGCCCGAACATCGCTTCCCGACCGCGGTTCATGATGCCTTCGACGCCTATGCGTGGCTCCACGCGCGCGCGGCCGAATACGCGCTCGACGCGTCGCGCTTCGCCGTAGGCGGCGACAGTGCGGGCGGCACGCTCGCCACCGTTTGCGCGATGCTCGCGCGCGACGCGGGCATCGCGCCGGTGTTGCAACTGCTGATCTATCCCGCGGTGAGCGCGCATCAGCGGACCGAATCGCACAAGCGCCTCGCCAAGGGGTATCTGCTGACCGGGTCGACTATCCGGTGGTTCTTCGATCACTACGTGCGCGACGTTGCGGACCGGGACGACTGGCGTTTCGCGCCGCTCGACGGAACCCGCGACGCGCCGGATTTTCGCGGCGTGGCGCCCGCATGGATTGCCGTGGCCGAATTCGATCCGCTTGCGGACGAAGGCGAAGCCTATGCGCGGAAACTGCGCGAGGCCGGCAACGAGGTAACGCTCGTGCGCTATGAAGGCGTGATCCACGAGTTCATCAAGATGGGCGCGTTCGTCGACGAGGCGCGAAGCGCGCAGCAACAAGCCGCCCTCGCGTTGCGGGCGGCGTTCGGCACCGTCGATTGAGGCGCGCTCAGGCGGCCGCGACCGTGTAGCGCTCGCTGCGCTCGAAGCCGCCGGGTCGGACGACGCGGTGCGAGCCGTCGTCGTCGCTGCGCTCCAGCGCTTCCACGTCGAGTTGCATGCCGCGCACGGTCACGCGCAGGGCAGTCGTGCCGCGCGTGCCGTAGTCGGGCGTCTCGATGAACGCCGCCGAAAGCGCGCGTTCGCGTTCGAGCGGAATGCCCGTGGCGGGCAGTTCGCGGTCGGGCGCGATTTGCGGGTCGCGCATCATCTCCACGAACCGGACGAGCGGCACCTGCGTTTCGCTTGCGGCCAGTCGCGCGAGCTCCGCGCGTTTGCGCACGAGCTTGGGCCATGGCGTGTCGAGAACGGCGTTCGAAATGCCGTGCGTGCCTTCGGGAAGCGGGGCGGGTGGGCGGTCGGCGCGATTGCAGTACCAGGCTAGCTCGCGCCGCGCCCAGTCGCCGACGATCAGATTGAAGCCGTTGTAAAGGTCGCCCGAGCGCGCGACTTCGTCGAGATAACCGAGCGGCGTATCCGGCAGATCTTGCGCGTCCGTTAGCCAGCGCGAGACGAGCGTTCCGCGCGTGGGCGCGTCGGGCCGCATGTCGTTTGGCGCGCGATAGTTCGTGAGCGCGGCGAAGCGCCCGCTGCGCGTCACGCCGAGCCAGGTGCCGCCGCCCACGAGATCGCGGCCGGCCAGCACGCCAGCGGCCGAGCTGCCCGGCGACGTGACGCTGTCCGCGGCGCTCCACCAGTGCAGCGGCTCGGCGGTGCGGCGCAGGAATTCGTCGCGATTGGCGGCGAGCGTGAAGAGCGCGCCGGCGCGCGCGCGCGGACGCCAGTCGAAGACGATCAGACACATGAGCGGGGGCCTCGCGGGCGCGGCAGCGAGGCCACGGTAACGCAGCGCGAGACGGCCGGCGCCTCGCGCGCGATGGATGTGGCGGGGAGTTTCAAAGGAGCATCAAGGCAGCGTCAAACCTCGGCCGGCAACGCGTACGGCAACGGCAGCACGCGCAGCGTGGGGCCGTCGGCGGCGCCGAGATGCACGCTGCCCGTTTCGAGCGCGGCAAGCTTCATTTCGGCAAGCAGATCGACGCCGCCGTCGGGCGCGGCCGCGGCGTTCACGACCATGCCGCACGGCTGGCCCGGATCGTCGGAGTGGAAAAGCTCCACGCCCGCATGCGCGGCGTCCAGACCGGCCGCGACGCTCGCCAGTGCGGTGCGGCGCTTGATCGTGCCGCGATACTGGCTGCGCGCCACGATTTCCTGGCCCGGATAGCAGCCCTTGCGAAAGTTCACGCCGCCCAGCACGTCGTAGTTGAGCATCTGCGGTACGAACTGTTCGCTCACGGCCTGCGTAATGCGCGGTTCGCCCGCGCGAATGTCGAGCCAGTCCCAGGCAGCCGGCGACACGCGCTGAAGCGCGCCGTCGATCCTGGCAAGCCGCGCCTCGACGGCCTCCTTCGGGCCGACCCACAGAAAACGCGGAATACCGGCCGCATCGGGTACGCGAATCAGCGTTCCGGACGGATCGTCGACCTTCACGTGCACGCCGTCGGGCAGCGCGTCGAATTCGCTCGCGAGCGCGCCGCGCACGTCGCCCGCGAAGCCCACCACGAGCAGCTTGTCGCTGTCGTCGGCAAGCCTCGCCTTGGCGCGCAGCACGAACATCGACAGCCGCTTTTGCACGGCGGCCTGTATGTCCTTCGAGATCAGCAGGCGGATCACTTCGCCGGTCTTCCAGATGAGGAACGAGGCGAGCAGGCGGCCCTTCGGCGAGCAGTAGCCCGCGAGGCGCGCACTCGCCGCGTCGAGATGCTGGATGTCGTTGGTGAGCTGGCTGTGCAGGAAGGTCGCGGCGTCGTCGCCATTGGCGTCGATCACCCCGAACTGCGGCAGGATTGCATAGGCGCCGCCTTTCAGGGCGGCGTCGAAATTTGCCGCGGATTCAGGAGCGGAAAGCGTGGAAGCGGGATCGAGCGATGAGTTCATGGATTCGGGGAACAGTCAATCCTGACTTTAGCGAAGGCAAGCAGTTATTATATGAGGTCCCCCTGAGTCGTGTTTCCATGTCCCTCCTGAAGAAATGCCTTGTTGCCGGCGCCGCGCTTGTCGTGATGGGCGCCGCCGCGGCGGGCGGCGTCTGGCGCTGGGCCACTACGCCGCTCGAGCTTGCCGCCCCACAGCTCGACGTCACCATCAAGCCGCACAGCACCGTGCGCAGCGTCACGCTGCAGCTTCGGCGCGGCGGCGTGCCTGTGCAGGCACAGCTTTTCGTGCTCATGACCCGGCTGCTCGGCCTGCAAAGCCAGCTCAAATCGGGCAACTACGAGTTCAAGGCGGGCGTCACGCCTTACCAGGTGCTCCAGAAAATGGCGCTCGGCGACGTGAACGAGTCGGTGGCCACCATTATCGAAGGCTGGACCTTCAGGCACATGCGCGCCGAACTCGACGCGAATCCGTCTTTGCGCCACGATACGGGCGGCATGAGCGATGCCGACCTGCTCGCCGCGATCGGTGCGCCGCCGGCGCCGAACGGCAGCGGCGAGGGACTGTTTTTCCCCGATACCTATCTGTTCGACAAGGGTTCGAGCGACCTCGATGTCTATCGCCGTGCCTATCACCTGATGCAGACGCGCCTTGCCGAGGCCTGGGGCGCCCGCGCGCCGGGCTTGCCGCTCAAGTCGCCCTATGAGGCGCTTACGCTCGCCTCGCTCGTCGAGAAGGAAACGGGCCGCGCCGACGACCGGGCGCTCGTGGCTGCCGTGTTCTCGAACCGTCTGAAGGCCGGCATGCCGCTGCAAACCGACCCCGCCGTGATTTACGGTCTCGGCGACAACTACGCAGGCCATTTGCGCAAGCGCGATCTGCAGTCGGACACTCTTTACAATACCTACCTGCGTCTCGGTTTGCCGCCGACGCCCATCGCGCTGCCCGGCGCCGCGGCGCTCCAGGCGGCGCTCAATCCGGCGTCGACGGCTGCGCTGTATTTCGTGGCGCGCGGCGATGGCAGCAGCGTTTTCTCTGACAATCTCGTCGACCACAACAAGGCCGTCGACAAATATATCCGGGGTAATTAAATGGCGCGGGGCCGATTCATCACGTTCGAGGGCATCGACGGCGCGGGCAAGACCACGCATCTCGCCTGGTTTCGCGACCAGCTTGCCCAGAAGCTGGCGCCCTCCGGCCGCACGGTTGTCATGACCCGCGAACCCGGCGGCACGCCGCTTGGCGAGTCGCTGCGGGAAATCCTGCTGCATCAGCCAATGGACCTCGAAACCGAGGCGCTGCTGATGTTCGCCGCGCGCCGGGAGCACCTCGCCAAAGTGATCGAACCGGCGCTCGCGCGCGGCGACTGGGTGCTCTCTGATCGCTTCACCGACGCCACGTTCGCCTATCAAGGCGGCGGCCGGGGCCTGCCGCGCGACAAGCTCGAAACGCTGGAGCGCTGGGTGCAAGGCGGTTTCCAGCCGGACCTGACGGTGCTGTTCGACCTGCCGCCCGGCACTGCGAGCGAGCGCCGCGGCGCGGCGCGCGAGCCGGACCGCTTCGAAAGCGAAACCGACGCGTTCTTCATGCGCACGCGCGCCGAGTACTTGCGCCGTGCCGAAGAGGCGCCGTACCGGTTTTCGATCATCGATTCCTCGCAGAGCGTCGACGCCATTCGCAAGAAGCTCGAGCAAGTTATCGCAACCCTTTGATCCTGCAGTAACGTCGGCTTTCTCATGTAGCCGCGCGATCTTCAACTGGTTTCTCGTCAAGATCGCTTAAACGATTGATTGAAAAGATGATCTATCCTTGGCAAACCGACGACTGGCACCGCCTGCAGCAGTTGCGCAGCCACTGGCCGCACGCGCTCCTGCTGCATGGCCAGGCAGGCATCGGCAAGTTGCAGTTCGCGCAGCATCTGGCGAAGGGGCTGCTCTGCGAATCGCCGCAAGCCAACGGCGAGCCCTGCGGCGCCTGCGCGGCCTGCAACTGGTTTGTCCAGGGCAATCATCCCGATTACCGCATCGTCGTGCCCGAGGCGTTGGCCGGAGAAGTCGGCGCCGCCGGCGAGGACGACGCCAAGGCCGATAAAGCCGACAAGGCCGAAGGCGAGGAAGGCAAGAAGGGCCGCGCACCGAGCAAGGAAATCCGCATCGAGCAGGTGCGCGCGCTGCTCGACTTCACGGGTGTGGGCTCGCACCGCGGCGGCTTGCGCGTGGTCGTGCTGTATCCGGCCGAGGCGCTCAACGTCGCGGCCGCCAACGCGCTTCTGAAGACCCTCGAAGAGCCGCCCGCGGGCGTGGTGTTCCTGCTGGTGTCGGCACGCGTCGACCGTCTGCTGCCCACCATCGTCAGTCGTTGCCGCCAATGGCCGATGGGCACCCCTGCGCCTGCGGCGGCTACGGCCTGGCTCGCGCAGCAGGGCGTGGACGACGCGCCTGCGCTCCTCGCCGAAGCCGGTGGCGCGCCGCTTGCCGCGCTCGCGCTCGCGCACGACGAAAACCGCACGCTGCGCGACTGGACGCTCGCGCAACTCGCCGCGGGCCCGGCCTGCGACGCCTTCGCCTGCGGCGAGGCGCTGCAGAAGCTGCCGGTGCCGCTCGTGCTCGGCTGGCTGCAGCGCTGGGCCTACGACCTGCTCGCCGAACGTACGGCCGGCCGCCCGCGCTATTACCCGCAGGCCGCCAGCGGGCTCGCGCGGTGCGCCGCGAAGCTCGACGCGGCGGCGCTGGCTCGCTACATGAAGACCGTCACGCGCCAGCGCGCCGTGGAGAACCACCCGCTGAATGCGCGCCTCGTGTTCGAGGAACTTTTTCTCGGCTATCGTGAACTGTTCAGTTGACAGGCGCGGCTCACACCCGATTCATCCTTCGCAGGACCACCCATGTTTGTCGATTCGCATTGCCACATCAACTTCGAGGGCCTCGCCGACCGGTTGCCGCAGGTGCTCGAGAACATGCGCGCGAACGCGGTCACGCACGCGCTCTGCGTTTCGGTCGACCTCGAAACGCTGCCTTCGGTGCTCGACATCGCGAGCCGCTATGAGAACGTCTACGCATCGGTAGGCGTGCACCCCGATCATGAACACATGAGGGAGCCGGACGTGGCCGAGCTGGTCGAACTGGCGCAGCACCCGAAAGTGGTGGCGATCGGCGAAACGGGGCTCGATTACTATTGCCTGGGCGACCGGACCATCGCCGACATGGAATGGCAGCGCGAGCGCTTTCGCACGCACATCCGCGCCGCGCATGCCACGGGCAAGCCGCTCATCGTCCACACGCGCGCGGCCTCCGACGACACCTTGCGGATCATGGAAGAGGAGCGCGCGGGCGAGCCGGGCGGCGTGATGCACTGCTTCACGGAGCCTTGGGCCGTCGCCGAGCGGGCGCTCGCGCAAAACTTCTATATTTCGCTGTCCGGCATCGTGACGTTCAAGAGCGCGCTGGATGTGCAGGAGGTTGCGCGCCGCGTGCCGATCGAGCGTCTTTTGATCGAGACGGATTCGCCCTATCTCGCGCCGGTGCCATTTCGCGGCAAACCTAATGAACCTGCGTACGTCAGCCATGTCGGAAGGTTCATTGCGCAGCAACGCGGATTGCCGGACGCCGAACTTGGCGCTGCCACCACGCAGAATTTTTTCCGGCTCTTCAAGATCCAGCCAACCGCCTGAATCGCGGGCCGCATGCTGATAATTGTTTTTATATCAACGAGATAGCAGATAATATCAAGGCTTGACATGAACTCGAAACCGCTTTCGCACGCCGCCTATCCTGTTCGCCGCGCCGCCGCCGCGCTCGTGTTCGGCGTTGCCGCTACGCTGTTCGGCGCCGCCGCCCACGCCGCACCGATCGATTCGCTCGTGAAGAGCGTCAAGTTCGACGACGACAAGGGCGTCCAGAAATCGCTCGCGACCGGCATGGACCCGAACGCCACCGACGGCCAGGGCATGCCGCTCCTCGTGCTGGCCGCGCGCGAAAAGTCCGACAAGGTCGCGGCGGTGCTGCTCGACAACCCGAAGACGAACATCGCCGCTGAAGACCGCGCGGGCGAAAATGCGCTCATGCTTGCCTCGCTCAACGGCGACGTCGACTTTGTCAAGCTGCTCATCACCAAGGGCGCCGAGGTCAACAAGAAGGGCTGGACGCCGCTCCATTACGCGGCCGCGAACGGCAACGACGACGTCGTGAAACTCCTGATCGGCTATTCGGCCGATGTGAACGCGCTGTCGCCCAACGGCACGACGCCGCTCATGATGGCCGCGCGCGGCGACCATCTCACGACGATCCAGATGCTGCTCGAACATGGTGCGACATTGGGCGCGAAGAACCAGATCGGCATGACCGCGCTCGATTTCGCGCGCCAGTACAAGGCGCCGGACGCGATCAAGGACCTCACGGCGCGCATGACGCAGGCAGGGCTGCCGACGGCGAATACGGCGGCGCCGCAAAACAGTGCAAAATAATGAGATGAAGGCGGCCGCCTCGCGGCGCGCGAGGCGCCGCTTCCCCGACAACTCAAGGAGAACCATGCTGCGGGTTCTGATCTGTGCGGGCGCGATGGCGTTGCCGCTTTCCGCTTTCGCATTTACGGCTAGCGACCTCAACCGTCTCTGCACGAAGACGGACGTCGCTTCGCGAAGCGCGTGCGCCGCGTACATCGAAGGTGCCGCAGACGGTATTTTCAACACCATCGACGCGATCGGCGGCACCACGGGGCCGCGCGTGGGCCAGTACTTTTGCCTCCCGCCGGACGCGCGCTCGGCGCAGCTCACCGACGCGGTGCGCAAGTACATCGCCGACAACCCGAACGTCGCCGGCTACAACGCCAGCACGGCTATTTCGCTCGGGCTCGGCAAGGCGTTTCCCTGCAAGACCGGCAACGGAGGCTGAAGCCGGCCGTTCCACGACGTAGGCAGTAGTCAGAAGCACGGCGGCGCGCATTCTCCTCGCGCGCCGCCCATTATCGAGGTTGCGCTGCGCACCGGTTGCCGACCGGCAGCGGCGGCCGGGGCACTCGCCGCCCGCCTGTGGCGAGCCGCGCCACTTTCGTCCGCGGGCCTGCGCCCGCGTGCCGTTTCCACGAGTCGCCGTATCGCTCAGGAGGAACTGGCCGCAGATGCCGACACTCGACGACTTCTCCCATTTCGCCGACGCTCCGCTGCAAAACTGGCTTGGCACGTTGCTCGCGAGCGTGCTCGCGTTCGTCTTCGCGTTCGCTGTCCACTGGCTCGGCGGCCGCGTGCTGCTGCGCGTGGCGCGGCCGTATCCGCGCGTCAGCGTGTTCTTGCGCGACGTACGAAAGCCCGCGCTGGTCGTGCTCGCCATCCTCGCCGTCGAGTTCGTCTGGTGGCAGGCGCCAGACACGCTTCGGCACATCAGCGGCCTGCGCGAATTGTGCGCGTTCGCGCTGATCGCCGCGATCACGTGGCTTTCGGTGCGCTGCGCGGCCGCCATCGGCGAGGCGATCATCGCCGCCCATCCGCTCGACATCGCCGACAACCTCCAGGCCCGCAGCATCCACACCCAGGCCCGCGTGCTCGCGCGCACGGTGATGGTGCTCATCATCATCGTGGGCCTCGGGGCGGCGCTCATGACCTTCCCCAACGTGAGACAGATCGGCGCGAGCCTGCTCGCTTCTGCCGGCGTGGCGGGTCTCGTCGCCGGTATCGCGGCACGCCCCGTGCTGGGGAATCTGATTGCCGGTCTGCAGATCGCGCTCTCGCAACCGATCCGGCTCGACGATGTGGTCGTGATCCAGGGAGAGTGGGGGCGCATCGAGGAAATCACGGGCACGTACGTTTCGGTGCGTATCTGGGACCAGCGGCGGCTCATCGTGCCGCTGCAATGGTTCATCGAGAATCCGTTCACGAACTGGACGCGCAGCAGCTCCCAGATCATCGGCACGGTGTTCTTGTGGCTCGACTACCGCATGCCGCTCGCGCCGCTGCGCGAGGCGCTTGCGCGGATCGTCGACGGTGCGCCCGAGTGGGACCGCCGTGTGCAGGTTTTACAGGTCACCGATGCCAACGAGCGCGCCATGCAACTGCGCGTTCTCGTGAGCTCGCGCGATTCCGGGCTCAACTGGGACCTGCGTTGCCGCGTGCGCGAAGGGCTGCTGGATTTCGTGAACGAGCAGTATCCGCAGTACCTGCCGCGGGCGCGTGCGGAGGTTTCGGCGGAACTCGAAAGCAGCATGGGGGGACCGCCGGCCTTTGCGCTACGCCCGACACGCCGGACGGCGGCGAGCACGGCGGCGCATACCGAAGCTGATCCGGTGACGGGCACGCGCGTGCCGGACGGTGGCGAGGAACTGGCCGCGCACCGCGCTGCGGGGCCGTACGCCGCCGCGGACGCCGAAGCGGCCAAAGAGGCGCGCGAGGCGAGCGCGCACGAGCCCGCAGCGGCGAGCCGCCGCGAGAGCGGGTGAGGGCGCGGCGAACGACAATTGCAGCAGGCTGCCGGGGTAATCGATGCAGCGGGCGCAAGACAGCCGGAGGAACAGCAAGATGGGCAGACTGATAGTCGTCTCGAACCGCGTGGCGACGCCGACGGAAACGAAGGGCTCGGCGGGCGGTCTGGCGGTCGGCGTGTTCGGCGCGCTCAAGGACGCGGGCGGCGTGTGGTTCGGCTGGAGCGGCGACGTGGTGAGCGAGACGGTGGCGAACGCGGGGCCCACGCTCGTCGAAGACGGTCCCGTCACCTTCGCGACGGTCGGGCTCACGCGCAAGGACTACGATCAGTACTACCGCGGTTTCTCGAACGCCACCCTCTGGCCCGTCTTCCACTACCGCAACGACCTCGCGCGCTACGAGCGCGACGAGTATGCGGGCTACCGCCGCGTCAACGCGTGGCTCGCGCACAAGCTCATGAAGCTGATTCACCCGGACGACAACATCTGGGTCCACGACTATCACCTGATTCCGTTCGCGGAGGCGCTGCGCTCCGAAGGCGTGCGCAACCGCATCGGTTTCTTTTTGCACATTCCGTTTCCGTCGCCGCAGGTGCTGCAGACGATTCCGCCGCACGACGAACTCGTCAGGTCGCTGTGCTGCTACGACCTGCTGGGCTTCCAGACGCGCAACGATCAGCAGGCGTTCCACGACTACGTCGTGCGCGAGGCGCACGGCAAGGTCGGCGAGCCGGCCGTCAACGAAGAGCACGACAAGCATGGCGAGGTCGCGGCGTACGGGCGCACGCTGCGCACGGGCGTCTATCGCATCGGCGTGTTTCCGGACGAGATCGCCGAGCAGGCCGCGCGCTACGAAAGCCGCCAGCACGTGCTCGATCTCAAGCAGAGCCTCGAGGGGCGCAAGCTCATCATGAGCGTGGACCGGCTCGACTACTCGAAGGGGCTCGTCGAGCGTTTTCATGCGTTCGAACAGTTGCTGGAGACGTCGCCCGAGTGGCGCGGCAAGGTCACGCTCGTGCAGATCGCGCCGCCCACGCGTTCGGACGTCGCGAGCTACAAGGTAATCCGCGAGGAGCTCGAGCGCGAGGCGGGCCGCATCAACGGCCGCTACTCGGGGCTCGACTACACGCCGATCCGCTATCTGAGCCAGCAGTACGACCGCTGGAAGCTGATGTCGCTGTTTCGCGAGTCGCAGGTCGGCTATGTGACGCCGCTGCACGACGGCATGAACCTCGTCGCCAAGGAGTACGTGGCCGCGCAAAACCCGAACGATCCGGGCGTGCTCGTGCTCTCGATCTTCGCGGGCGCGGCCGCCGAGCTCACGGGCGCGCTGCTCGTGAATCCGCATGACGCGACGGGCATGTCGGAGGCGCTGGAGCGTGCGCTCTCGATGCCGCTCGAGGAGCGCAAGGCGCGCTACCAGACCAACATGGCAGCGCTCAGACGCAACGATCTCGGCGTGTGGCGCGACAACTTCCTGCGCGATCTCGCGGCCGTGCCCCAGTCGCGCTGACGCCGACGAGGCGCCGGTCGCGCCCGGGCCACGCGATTGACGAGTGCGTATGATGCTGCGCCAATGCTGCGCCGGCCTGCCCGCGCACCCGCCGCGCACCTTCATGCCGACAACGCTTGCCAAGGCGAATTACCGCTCGCGGCGCAAACCCGTCTTGCCGGTCGGCGCGCCGGGTAGCCGTTGCTCCGGCCCCGTGGAGGGCTGTCGCCTCGCGCAGCACCGGCTTTCATGGCGCGTGTTTGTTTCGGCATGTAACTCCGTATAGCAATTGAAAGACTGGCGGCGCGAGCGTGCGGCTTGCCGAATAATGAGGCGATCGGGGCGTCGCCGATGCGCCCCGGTCCGGCCCCATATGAACCCCGACAAGGCGAGGATCCGCGCGGACGCAAGGCCCGCCTCGCTTAGAATGAGCAGCACCGAAAGAACGGACCGCGCGGCCCGTTTTCTGGAGACCTTTGATGAGAATTGCGCAGATCGCCCCGCTGACCGAATCGGTCCCGCCCAAACTCTATGGCGGCACCGAGCGCGCCGTGTCATATATCACGGAGGCGCTGGTCGACCTCGGGCACGACGTCACGCTGTTCGCCAGCGGCGATTCGCTCACGAGCGCGAGGCTCGAGCCCGTGTGGCCGCGTGCACTGCGGCTCGACCCCGGCATTCGCGACCGCATTGCGCCTCACATGCTTCTCATGGAAATGGTGCGCCGCCAGGCGGACCAGTTCGACGTGCTGCATTTCCATATGGATTACTACTCGTTCTCGGTGTTCAAGCGCCAGGAAACGCCGTTCGTGACGACGTTGCACGGCCGTCTCGATTTGCCCGAGCAGCAGCCGGTGTTCGATACGTTCAACACCGCGCCCGTCATCTCGATCTCGAATGTGCAGCGTCAGCCTATGCCGCAGGCGCGATGGCTGCGCACGGTCTATCACGGTCTGCCGGAGAACCTCTACACGCCGCAACCGGTCGAGCAGCGCTATCTTGCGTTCCTCGGCCGCATCTCGCCGGAGAAGCGCGTCGATACGGCGATCCGTATCGCCGGGCGCTGTGGATTGCCCATCCGCATTGCCGCCAAAGTCGACGAGGCTGATCGCGAATATTTCGAGCGTGACATCAAGCCGCTGCTCGAGTTGCCGTATGTCGAATACGTGGGCGAGATCAACGATAGCCAGAAGGCGGAGTTTCTTTCCGGCGCGCACGCGCTGCTGTTCCCGATCGACTGGCCGGAGCCGTTCGGCCTCGTCATGATCGAGGCGATGGCGTGCGGCACGCCCGTCATCGCTTTCAATCGCGGCGCGGTGCCGGAGGTGGTGGACGAAGGCGTGTCGGGTTATATCGTCGAAGACGAGATCGGCGCGGTGGCAGCCGTGAACCGCATTTCGCGCATTTCGCGCGCGGGGGTGCGGCGCCGCTTCGAAGAGCGCTTCACGTCGCACCGCATGGCGCAGGAGTACGTGCAGGCCTATCAGGCGGTGATTCGCGCGAGCAAGCGCTCGCGCTTCAAGGTGATCGACACGTCTGCGAACTGAACGCGCGCGGACGCGAGGCACACGTCGTCAGAGTTCGAGCTTCGTGATCTTCGTGCCGCTGAGCGAGAGGTCGCCGATCAGGCCGCTGTTGGTGAGCACGAAGACTTCCACGGGCTTGGTGGCCGTGGTGGTGTCGATCGTGCCGTTCGCGCCGACTTTCACGAGCGCGACCGAGGCGTCGCCGCCCGCGGACCAGCCGTTCGAGTTGCGGAATTTGGTCAGGGCGTCTTCCGTCATGAAGAGATAGATGACGGATTTCGACTGCACGCCGAGCGTCGCGCCCACCGAGGCGGAAGTCGTGCTGAAGAAGCCAACCGTCGCGCCGCCCACGCGCAGTGCGCCGTCGCCGTGCTCGCCGCCCACGCCGATGCCTGCCTGGATAACGCGCGGGAACACCAGGATGCCGCGCGCCTTGCCGACCAGTTCGCGCGAACCCGGCACGGTTTGGTAGAGGCGCGACAGCGTGGCGTCGACATCGGCGTCGATCGACTGCGCGCGCGAGGCGTTCGAGGCGGCGTTGGGCGGTTGGCTACCGGTGGTCGTACAGCCTGAGAGCGCCGCGATGCCGAACGCGATCGTGGCAGAAGCCTTCAAAATGAAACGAGATGCAGTCATTTTGTTCTCCGTCTTGGTTGCCGGACGCCGCAATTCGGCGGCGTGCGTCGGTTATAACACGGAGGTTTGAACCCGCACCTTGAGGTTGCGCAGCGCAGTCGCTGCGCGCGAGGACGTGCGGCAAAACGGCTAGCGTTCGGGCACCGGCTTGGCCGTGGGCCGGCGCAATACGCGCCGCAGGCCGCCGATCAGCATGCCGATCCCCAGCAGTCCCGCCGCCGGCACGATCCAGTAGCCGACGAAGGCGTGCCACAAATAGCTTGCGAGCGTCGCGCGCCGCACCGCGTATTCGGTGCGTGCCTCCTGCTGCCGTTGCGCGTTCGACGCGAGCACGTCAGCGGGGCAACCGGCTGCGCGTGCCGCTTCGGGCGTGCCGTGGCAGCGCAGCGCGGCCCCCGCAGCGCTCCCGGCGTCGGTGAAGACCCACGTGGTCAGCGCGCGCTGCAGGTCCGCGCGGTTATACGCCATTTCGTCCTGGATCTCGCGCACCACGACGATCATCACCGGCACGAGCCAGAAGACGATCACCATCAGCCAGCGGCGAAACCAGCGATTCTTGTGTCTCCATGCCATCTGCGCCTCCGTTCGATGCCATTGGCATCAACGTCAAGGCAGCGGCCCGATGGCTTGTAGGTGATTTCGTAGGAAGGGGGCCGCCGCTGCAGCCATCATAGGAGAAAAACGGTGCGGACGAGTGCCGGAGACTACGCGGTTCTGCAATGATTCGTACACCGGAGCTGCGATCCGGGCGGCAAATGAGCCGCCGTTGCGGCGCAAAAAAAACGCGCCGCGGCAGATGCCGCGGCGCGCCGATGCTACTGATGCCTGGGCGTGCCGTTAGCTCTTCGTCGAGAGGCACTGCTTCATGAAGGCCTTGCGGTCGTCGCCTTTCTTGTCGCTGGCCTGGGTGTTGCACGCCTTCATCCGTTCCTGCTGGGTCATCGCCGGCGCGGGGGCGCCAGCGGCCGAGAGACACTGCTTCATGAATGCCTTGCGCTCATCGCCTTTTTTGTCGCCGGCCTGGGCGTTGCACGTCTTCATCTTGTTTTGCTGGCTGTTCGGCGCAGCCGGCGCGGCGGTCTGCGCGAAAACCGGCGCGGCCAGCGCGCCGCCCAGTACGACTGCAGCAATGACGGATTGCATTTTCATCGTTCACTCCCATGGATTTGGACGTTGTCGCCGGCCGGACCGTGAATGGCTGGTGCGCCTTTGCGCGGCCATCATTATGGCAAAGCCGCCATTAAAACGACGCGGCTGTGCGTTCGGTTGACGCGCGCGCTGCTGCACAATGTTCGCTATCGGCCGCCAGGAGTCCGGAGCGGCCGCAACAGTATGGAGAACGCCATGCATTACCTGTTGATGT
Source organism: Paraburkholderia lycopersici (assembly GCF_900096975.1). Taxonomy (GTDB): domain Bacteria; phylum Pseudomonadota; class Gammaproteobacteria; order Burkholderiales; family Burkholderiaceae; genus Paraburkholderia; species Paraburkholderia lycopersici. Next base: position 17,759 of record NZ_FMYQ01000003.1, on the reverse strand, counting down.
ACGAACTCGCCGAAGACTACCTCGAACGCCGGCCCGAGCACCGCAGCGCGCATCTGGCGCTCGCATGGGCCGCGGCGGAGCGTGGCGAACTGCTGCTCGCGGGCGCGATCGCCGATCCCGTCGACAACGCGCTGCTGTTGTTCCAGAGCGACACCCCGGCCGCCGCCGAAGCGTTCGCGCGCGCCGATCCGTATGTGCGTTCGGGGCTCGTGAAGCGCTGGCGCGTGCGGCCGTGGCAAACCGTGGTGGGCGAGCGGGCTTCGAATCCGGTGCGGTAAGCGCGAGCGCGCACGGCATGGACGGCTGGGCCGCGGCTCGCGCGGATGTGCTGCCGTTCGTGTCGTCAGGTGCGGCCTGGCGACCAGGTCGCGCACCGTCTCGTCGCTGACCTGGTCGAAGTCGAGATAGAACGGGCGGACGCCATGGAACGCCTCCGGCGTGCGCACGCAGACCAACTCGTCCACGGCGCCGCCCAGCCGCTCCTGCGAGCCTGCGGGCGCCACCGGGAGCGCCGCGACGGTGCGCGCGGGGACCGGGCGTCGCGGGCGTGCTGTCCACGTATTGCGCGCCGTTCGACGACAGCGCGCCCATGGCGAGTTCAGCCTGCCAGCGCAGACCGAGCTCGCACACGGGCAATACGTCGAGTGGAATCCGCATCGGTGCAACTTCGAAGCTCACCGGCTCGCCGCCGCGCGCAGGCGCGAGCACGATGACGGCGCGTCTGCCGGCATAGGCCGTGAGCCGGGCGGCGAGCAGCCGGCCCACCTCGCGGCGGTCGGTAAAAGGGCGTTCCATGAGGAGGGCATCCCATGCGGCTCAGGCAGAACCGAGGCGGAACGATGTGCCCAGTTTGCCGCGGCGCCGTATGCCGGCGTGAAAAGCGGGCACGCAAATTCGTGCGGTGCCGGGAGAGCCCGTGTGCCAACCGCGCATGCCATCCTCAGCGCGATTCATCGGCGGGCGGCACTCATTTGCATACGCGGATTTCTCGTTTGGCGCGGCCGGGCCGCCTCGTTAGGATGAAGCCGATCCCGCCACCGACGAGTTCCCGCCATGTCCGACTCCGTTTCCTTCAAGCCGCGCGTCGTCGAACCGGTCGTGCCCGATGCCCCCGACGGGCTCGGGCTCGCCATCGAGCTGTGGCTTGCGCGCCCGGTCGATGGCATTGCGGGGCGAGCGTTGCGCATCCATCTACGCCATGGCGCGCGCATGGACCAGGCCGAGGCCCTGCGCGATCTGCTTCATGCCGTCGGCACGGAGATCGTTGTGTCGTGAGGTTCGCAGCGCGGCGCTCACTCGAGGAGCGTCGCAAAGAGCGCATCGAGCAGATTCGACGATGACGTGTCGGCGAGCCGTGTGAGCGATTCGATCATGCGCACCTGGCAGTCCACGAGCGGCAGCATGCGGATGCGCCGCGACTCGCCGAATTCCGCGTGCGCGATCACGCCTACGCCCACGCCCTGCGCAATGGCCGTCTGCAGCGCCTCGCGGCCGTCGACGTAGAGTACGGGCTGCACCTGCAGCCCTTTGCGCACGAGCTCGGCTTCGAGCAGTTGTTGCGTGACCGAGTGCGTTTCGCGAAACACCATCGGTTCGCGCACCAGTTCCTCGTAGGTCATGCGCCGCTTTTTCGCGGCAGGACTGTCGGCGGGGACGACCGCGACCAGCGGTTCCTCGCGCAGCACGCGCGCCTGCAGCCGGCTGTGCACCTGACGCGCGGCGGTAATCGCCGCGTCTGCCTCGCTGGCCAGCACGCGGCGCATGCATTCGGTCGCGTTCGCGATCGCTAGCTTGACCACCACGCCCGGATAGCGCCGCCTGAACGCGCCGATCAGCTTGATGGCGAGGTCGGGCGCGTCGGCGGCGAGTGCGAGTTCGCCCGATTCGAGCGCGCCCGCCGCCTCCAGCAAGCGCCGTGCGTCGCGCTCGCAACCCACCATCTGGCGCGTGACGGCAAAGAGCCGCCGCCCCAGCTCGGTGAGTTCCACGCCGCGCGGCGCGCGTTCGAAAAGCTTGACCCCGAAATCCTGCTCGAGCCGTCGCACGTGGTCGGACACCGCCGGCTGCGTGAGCGAGAGCGCCTGCGCGGCGCGCGAGAATCCGCCGTGTTCGGCGACCGCATGAAAGGCCCGCAACTGCGCGTATTGCATGCCGGTGCGCTCCAAAAATCAAAATAAGTTTCACTGATACCAACATCGATTATATCGATTTTACCGATGGGAAGGGCTGCGCTAACGTGTCGGCATCCAATGTCCTGACGCCCACCGGAGCCCGCATGATTACCCCCGCCGATCCGTACCTTCTGACCCCCGGACCGCTTACCACGGCGGCCTCGACCAAGGCCGCGATGCAGCGCGACTGGGGTTCGTGGGACGCCGATTTCCGCGCCATGACGGCGCAACTGCGCGCGGCGCTGCTCGAAATCGCCGGAAACGAGCGCGGCGAATACGACTGCGTGCCGCTGCAGGGCAGCGGCAGTTACTGCGTGGAAGCCATGCTGGGCAGCTTCGTGCCGCGCGACGGCCATGCGCTCGTGCTCGCCAACGGCGCGTACGGCAAACGCATCGCCACGACGCTGCGCTACCTGGGCCGCGAGCATACGGTGCACGACACCGGCGACTATCTGCCGCCGCGCGCCGCCGACGTCGAGCGCCTGCTCGTCGCCAATCCGCGCATCACGCATGTGGTCGCGGTCCATTGCGAAACGAGCTCGGGCATCCTGAATCCGATCGAGGAAATCGCGGCCGTGACCGCGCGCCAGGGCCGTCGCCTGTTGATCGACTCGATGAGCGCGTTCGGCGCGGTGCCGCTCGACGTGCGCACGCTGCCGTGCGATGCGTTCGTCTCGTCGGCGAACAAGTGCATCGAGGGCGTGCCGGGCTTCGGCTTCGTGATTGCGAAGAAGGACGTGCTGCGCGATGCAAAGGGCGTGAGCCACTCGCTCGCGCTCGACCTGCACGACCAGTGGGACGTCATGAACCGCACCGGACAGTGGCGCTTCACGCCGCCCACGCACGCGGTGGCGGCGTTCATCGAGGCGCTGCGCCTGCATGCGCTCGAAGGCGGCCAGCCCGGGCGGCTCGCGCGCTATGCGCGCAATCGCGACGTGCTCGTCGAGGGCATGCGCGGCCTCGGCTTCGAGCCGCTGCTCACGCAGGGCTGGCGCTCGCCCATCATCGTCACGTTCTTCTCGCCGGCCGATCCGGCGTTCGACTTCGCGTACTTCTACGAGCGGATGAAGGCGCAGGGTTTCGTCATCTATCCGGGCAAGCTGACGAGCGTGGAAAGCTTCCGCATTGGCTGCATCGGCGCGCTCGACGAAGCCGTCATGCGCCGCGTCGTCGCGGCTTGCGGTGCGGCGCTGCGCACGCTCGGCGTGGCGAGCGCCGCGCCCGCAACGGCCGATCTCGGCGCGCGCGAGGCGCTCGCGGCCTGATTCGCGCACAACGTCACGACCTCACTCCATCGATTCTTTTAGCGGGATGCATGCAATGAAACACGTCAAGGCAGTGATTTTCGACTGGGCCGGCACCGTGGTCGACTACGGCTCGCGCGCGCCGATGGGCGCCTTCGTCGAGACCTTCGAGGAATTCGGCGTGCCGGTTACGATCGACGAGGCGCGCGGGCCGATGGGCATGGCCAAGCGCCCGCATATCGCGGCGCTGCTCGCGCTGCCGCGCGTCGCGGCGGCGTGGGAGGCGCGCTATGGCCACGCGCCGGGCGAGGCCGACATCGACGCCGTATATGACGTCTTCGTGCCGAAGAACGTCGCCGTGGCCGCGCAGTACAGCCACGTGATTCCGGGCGTGGCGGCCGTGACGGCCGCGCTGCGCGCCGACGGCGTGCGCATCGGCTCGACCACGGGCTACACGCGGGAGATCATCGATCAGATCGTGCCGGGCGCGGCGGCCCAGGGCTTCGAGGCGGACAGCATCGTCTGCACCGGCGACACGCCCGAAGGCCGGCCTTCGCCTTACATGATCTATCGCACGCTGCCGCAGCTCGGCGTGTGGCTCGCGCGCGACGCCATCAAGGTCGACGACACCGAAGTCGGCATCGAGGAGGGCATCAACGGCGGGACGTGGACGGTGGGCGTGGCGGTGAGCGGCAACGCGTTCGGCCTGACCGAGGACGAAGTCCACGCGCTCGCGCCCGACGAGTTCGCACGCCGCCGCGCCGCGGCGGTGGAGCGTCTGCGCGCGGCGGGCGCGCACTACGTGATCGACAGCGTCGCGGACCTGCTGCCCGTGGTGAGCGAGATCGAGACGCGGCTCGCGCGCGGCGAGCGGCCCTGAGCCAGGCTGGCTCAGGCGGTTTGAATCGACGGACGCGGCGTCGGCGGGGATCGCGCCGTCTGCCGCGCCGTCTGCGTTACCATGGGCGCCCCTGCCGCCTGGCTTCGCCGCCCATGAAGACGTTCCTGCTTTTCGTCGTGACCGCGTTCGCCGAGATCGTCGGCTGCTACCTGCCTTACCGCTGGCTGCGCGAAGGCGCGAGCGCGTGGCTCCTCGTACCCGCCGCGGCTTCGCTTGCGCTTTTTGCGTGGCTGCTCACGCTTCACCCCACCGCCGCCGGGCGCACTTACGCGGCCTATGGCGGCGTTTATGTCTGCGTTGCCATCCTGTGGCTGTGGGCTGTCGAGGCGATCCGGCCGAGCCCGTGGGACTGGGCGGGCATCGCCTTCACGCTGGCCGGCATGGCGCTCATCATGTTCCAGCCGCGCTGAAGCGGCTGGCGCGCCTCAGCCGTTCGCCTGGCCGACCGTATTGACCCGGGGAAACTTGTCGCGGAACGCCTGCGGCATCGGCACGACCTTTTTTGCTTCGTAGTCGAAAAACACGAAGCCGGATTTCGCCATGGCGATGAGCGCGCCGTCGGCGGGCCGCGTAATGCGGAAGATGATGTCGCCGCCGTACCTGTTGAAATCCATGATGCCGACTTCGAAGCACAGCGCGTCGCGCGCGTAGGCTTCGGCGCGATAGGTGGTGGCGAGGTCGGTCACGATGATGCTCGTGTGCGCGTCCTTCATGTCCTCGATGCCGGCGTCGAACAGAAAACGCGCACGCGCCTCGGAAATCATCGAAATCATCGAGTCGTTGGCGAGGTGATTGGCCGCGTTGATGTCGGTGACGCGCACCGTGAGATGGGTCGAGTAGTAGAACTGGTCTTCGGGGAACTGGAGGTGGATGCGGGCCATGGTGCGATGCGCGAGGGTGGGGAAGGGCGGCGCCGGGCCTCGTGCGGCCGGCCTCGAGCGCGTGGCGATTGTAACGGGTCGCGCACCGGCTCGATGGCGAGCCGGGCAGGGCCGCGCGGCACTGTCGGCCTCCCCCGCTTTGCGCATCTTGCCGGGCAGGCCGACGCGGGCAGATTGCGGCAGGCAATGGGGCTCGACGTGGGGCTCGACGCGCCGCGCTAGCCCAGACGCTCCGGGGGCGCTTCGGGCGGCGGGTCGCCCTCGGGCACCGGCGGCGGCTCGGTGTCCGGCACGGGCGGCGGCGGGCGATGGGGATCGTCGGGTTCCTGCGTTGGCAGATGCGCCTCGGGTCCGAGAAAACCGCGTATGGCAAACAGGCGATACGAAAGCATGGATATCTCCAGGATGCGCGAAGCGTGCCGCGCGAATCCGTACGGAAATAACGCGCGCAAAACGCATGCCGGACAGCGCCCGGCATCCGTCTCCTCCGTGAGCGAGGCTTTGGGGCGCAAACGGATTTTCCCTGCGTGGCCGCGCACCAGACGGCCACGCTCGACAGCCCGGTACGCAGGTTGCTGCGCGAAGTGCGTGTACCTCGCGGGACGACAACCGATGAATCCTCACATCTCATTGACGAAGGCTTTCGTGGCCACTGCGCTGGCATTCGCCGGTGTGGCGCAGGTGCAGGCGCAGGACAACACTGGCGCGGATCGTCCCACGACCGCGCCCGCCACGGAGTCGAGCGGCGCCAAGGCCAACGGCGTGTACCCGGCACCGACCCAGGGTGTCGAGCAGGGCGTGCCCGCGAGCAAAAGCGCGCATGCCACGCGCACGACGCAGGCTTCCAGGCACAAACCGCATCGCGCCGAAAATCCGGCGAACGGCGGCAATGCAAAGGGGCAATGACAATGCACGACAATCGCGCCTTCCATTTTCCGCGCAATGCCGGCCAGCGCCGCATCGCCCAGCGCGAAAGCGGCGTCGAGGCGTTTCATCTGGCCCCGCACGGCTGGGTGCCGAACAACGCACGCCTGCCGGTCATCGTATATCGGCAAGCTTTGGCGCCGGGCTCCGAGGATCTCGCGCACGCATTCAAGGAACGCTTCGAGGCGAACGGCTGGCCTGTGCAGTGGCTCGACGGCGTATTCGACTATCACCACTTCCATTCCACGGCGCACGAAGTGCTGGGCGTGTTCGCGGGCACGGCGGAGTTGATTCTCGGCGGACCGGGTGGGCGCGTACTGAGTGTGCATGCCGGCGACGCGTTGCTGCTACCCGCCGGCACCGGGCATTGTCTGTTTTCGCTGGCGGAGGGCTTTCGCGTGGCGGGCGGCTATCCGCGCGGGCAGCAATGGGACATCCGGCGCGATGCGCTCGCGCCGGCCGAATTGCGCGCCATGCAGGCACTGCCGTTTCCCGCGTGCGATCCCCTCTATGGCGGGCAAGGGCCGCTGATCGATCACTGGCTCGCCCAGGTATGAACGCGTTCGGGCGCCCATGACTGCGCCCGAACGATTGCCGCACCGGGCACAGCGCTTGCATTCGCGCGGTATTCACCGCGAATTCGCATGAGGGAGGGGACACCATGACGACACGATCGAATCGCCCGCGGAACCTTCGTGACATCGCCTTGCGTCGTGCCTGCGCGCTCGCCGTGACGCTCGGTTGCGCGGCGGGCGTCGCCACGTCCGCTCATGCGCAGGGCGCACCGCAATCTATCGCCGTGCAGCGCATGGCGACGGTGCAGTCCGGGACCGGCTTTCGCGCTTCGAAGCTCGTAGGCTCCGATGTGTACGACAACAGCGGCAGCAAGATCGGCGCGATCGACGACATCGTGCTCGAGTCGCCCGACGAGGGCGCTTTCGCCATCCTCTCGGTGGGCGGATTCCTTGGCATGGGCAAGCATTTCGTGGCTGTGCCGTTCAACGACCTGCGCATTACGAGCCGGCAGATCGTGCTGCAGGCTGACAAGGCGCAACTGAAGGCCATGCCCGAATTCAACTACGCGCACGACTAGCGGTTGCGCGCGGGAATTCGCCGGTTCGAAGTCCGGGTGTTGGGTTCCTCAGTCCAAAGTCCTATTGCGCGCGTCCCGTCCGCGCACCATAGTGAGGAGATGCCTCGTGGGAGGCTCCATCGGCGGGGAGCGCATCAATGGCGAAGAGAGAGGAACAGACGGCGGATCGCACGGCAGAGCCGGGCCAGAAACTCGGCGAAAAAGCCTACCAGAAGGAACTCGCGCGCTTGCATGGCGAACTCGTTCACTTGCAGGAGTGGGTCGTCAAAAAGCGCCTCAGGGTGTGCATCCTGTTCGAGGGACGCGACGGCGCAGGCAAGGGCGGCACGATCAAGGCGCTCACCGAACGCGTGAGCCCCCGCGTGTTTCGCGTGTTCGCGCTGCCCGCGCCCACGGAGCGCGAGAAGTCCCAGATGTACTTTCAGCGATATCTCCCGCTGCTGCCCGCTGCCGGGGAAATCGTCGTGTTCGACCGTAGCTGGTACAACCGCGCGGGGGTCGAGCGCGTCATGGGCTTTTGCACGCAGGAGCAAGCCACGGAGTTTCTGCGCGGCGTGCCGCTCATCGAGCGCGCCATCATCGACTCGGGCACGATCCTCATCAAGTTCTGGCTCGAGGTGAGCCAGAAAGAACAGACCCGGCGTCTCGAGGGGCGTATCAACGATCCGCGCAAGGTATGGAAGCTTTCGTCCATGGACCTCGAATCGTATCGGCGCTGGTACGACTATTCGCGCGCGCGAGACGAGATGTTCGACATGACCGACACGCCGGAATCGCCATGGTTCGTCGTCCGGTCCGATGACAAGAAACGGGCGCGGCTGAACGTCATCAGCCATTTGCTGAACACCATCGCATACGCACCGCTGCCGCGCGAGAAGATCGCGTTGCCCACCCGCCAGAAGGCACAAGGCTATCAGGACCCGGACTACCCCTACCGCTACGTGACGGAAAAATTCTGATCGTCGGGGCCCGGCTCACCGTCCGGCTCGGCGTCCCGTCATGCCGGACCAATCCACACTATCATCACGATTGAACGCTCACGAGGGGTAGACCATGGCCGATCTGCTGCTGGGAAATATCGACGAACATGTTACGGACGCCGAAATCAACGCGTTTCTGGAGCGATACGGCTTTCCGCCGTTCGACGCCATCCAGCGTATCGAGGGGGCGGGCCGGCCGGCCGCGCTGCTCACCTTCCACACGGCGAGCGAGGAGGGATTGCGCAAGCTGCAAGGCCGCATCCATAACCTGTTCTGGCGGGAACACACCGTCAGCGCGCAGGTCATGCCGCCGGCGCGCGAGGAGTGAGCGGCGGCAGGACGCATACCGTTTCGCGTGCCGCGGCGCGCGTCCTGTGTTTTCGAACGGGAGCGATCAGGCTCGGTAGTCAATCAGCCCCGGCGTGGCAGTGCTCACGCGCGTGCCCGCCTTGCCCTGAGTGATCGCCACGATATCGGCCAACGCGCCAATCACGGCGTCCTTGCCTGTGTTGCGCGCGAATTCGGCGGCGGCCATCACCTTCGGCCCCATCGATCCGGCCGCAAAGCCGAGCTTTTCCAGTTCGTCGGGATGGGCGCTCGCGATCGCCTTTTGCGTGGGCTTGTTCCAATCGATAAAGGCGGCGTTCACGTCGGTCGCGATGATGAGGAGATCGGCCTCCAGTTCCTGCGCGAGCAGGGCCGAGCAGAGATCCTTGTCGATCACCGCCTCCACGCCGCTCAGCTTGTGGTCCGCGCCATAGCGTGTCGGAATGCCGCCGCCGCCCGCGCAGATCACGATCGTGCCATGCTCCAGCAGCCATTTCACGGGACGGATCTCGAAGATGTGCTTCGGCCTCGGGCTCGCCACCACGCGGCGGAACTTGTCGCCGTCCGGGGCAATGCTCCAGCCGCGCCCGGCGGCCAGCATCTCCGCCTGCTCCTTCGTGTACACCGGGCCGATCGGCTTGCTCGGATGCTGGAATGCCGGATCGTTCGCGTCCACTTCGACCTGCGTGAGAATCGTCGCGAAGGGCACCTCGTAGGGCAGCAGGTTGCCGAGCTCCTGTTCGATCATGTAGCCGATCATGCCTTCGGTCTGCGCGCCGAGCACGTCGAGCGGGTAGCCGGGCACCGCCGTGTACGCTTCGCCTTGCAGCGCGAGCAACCCGACCTGCGGGCCGTTGCCATGCGCGATCACCAGTTCGTTGCCCGGCGCGATCTGCGAGATCTGGGTGGCCGCGAGACGCACGTTCTCGCGCTGGTTTTCGGCTGTCATCGGCTCGCCGCGACGCAGCAGCGCGTTGCCGCCAAGCGCAATCACGATTCGCATGATGCACTCCCATGGTTTGTGCGTGTCGTTGGAGCGGGGCGAGGCGGCGCGACCGGATTCGAAGCCCGGCAGCGCCGCGCTGGCGCCCCCATCTCGCCGCGTGGCTCAAATGTCGGCGAGCGTCGAAACGAGAATGGCCTTGATCGTATGCATGCGGTTTTCCGCCTGCTCGAACGCGAGGTTCAGCGGCGACTCGAACACTTCTTCGGTGACCTCGATGCCGCCCTTCAGCTCCGGATATTTGTCGGCGATCTGTTTGCCGATCACGGTCTCGCTGTTGTGGAAGGCGGGCAGGCAGTGCATGAAGCGCGTTTGCGCACTGCCGCTCGCCTTCATGAGCGCCATGTTCACCTGATAGGGCAGCAGCGCCTTGATGCGCTCGCCCCACGCTTCCATCGGCTCGCCCATCGAAACCCAGACGTCCGTGTGGACGAAATCCACGTCCTTGACTGCTTTCCTGGTGTCGTCGGTCAGCAGGATGCGCGCGCCGCTTTCCTCGGCGAACTGCTTGCATTGCGCCACGAGGTCGTCGTGCGGCCACAGCAATTTCGGCGCCGCGATGCGCACGTCCATGCCGAGCTTCGCGCCGACGAGCAGCAGCGAGTTGCCCATGTTGTTGCGGGCGTCGCCGAGATATGCGTAGCTGATCTGCGTGAGCGGCTTGTCCGAATGTTCGCGCATGGTGAGCACGTCGGCGAGCATCTGTGTCGGGTGGTATTCGTCGGTCAAGCCGTTGAACACGGGCACGCCCGCGAACTTCGCGAGCTCCTCGACGATGTCCTGCCTGAATCCGCGATATTCGATCGCGTCATACATGCGGCCGAGCACGCGCGCCGTGTCTTTCATGCTCTCCTTGTGGCCAATCTGCGAGGAGTTCGGATCGATATAGGTGACGTTCGCGCCCTGGTCATAGGCCGCGACCTCGAACGCGCAGCGCGTGCGCGTGGAAGTCTTCTCGAAGATCAGCGCGATGTTCACGCCCTTGAGGTGCTGCTGTTCGGTGCCCGTGTACTTGGCGCGCTTGAGGTCGCGCGAGAGGTCGAGCAGATAGCGCAGTTCCCGGGTACTGTGATGCACGAGGCTGAGCAGGCTGCGGTTGCGCAGATTGAAAGCCATGTCGGTTCTCCGTTGCGAAGGCAGTTGGAATGCGGGTGACGGGCGATAACGCACCGGTCGGGGCAACGCTCAGGACTACACGGCGTCGCGCACGATCGGGCACGTCATGCAGTGGCCGCCGCCGCGTCCGCGGCCCAGTTCGCTCGCCGTGATCGTGATGACTTCCACGCCGGCCTTGCGCAGCAGCGTATTCGTATAGGTGTTGCGGTCGTAGCCGATCACGACGCCGGGTTCGAGGCACACCACGTTGTTGCCGTCGTCCCACTGCTCGCGCTCGGCCGCGAATGCATTGCCGCCGGTCTCGACGATGCGCAGGCTCTTGATGCCCATCGCCTCGGCCACCACGTCCACGAAGGGCTTTTCCTCGCGGCGCAGGTCGAGCTTCGAGGGGCTCTTGTCGTCGGGGCGAATCGAGAACGGCACGATCTCGTTGACCACTTCGGGGAAGATCGTCACGAGGTCGCGGTCGCAGAAGCTGAACACCGTGTCGAGGTGCATGGCCGCGCGCGACTTGGGCAGCCCCGCGACGACGATGCGCTGGGCGCCGCCCTTGGCGAAGATGTTTTGCGCGAGACGCCCGATGGCCTGGCGGCTCGTGCGCTCGCCCATGCCGATGAGCGCCACGCCGTTGCCGATCGGCATCACGTCGCCGCCTTCGAGCGTGGCCGAACCATGGTCCTCGTCGGGATCGCCGTACCAGACGTGAAAGCCCTTGCCAGCGAATTGCGGATGATAGCGATAGATGGCCGTGGTGAGCAGCGTTTCCTGGCGGCGCGCCGGCCAGTACATCGGATTGAGCGAGACGCCGTTGTAGATCCAGCAGGTCGTGTCGCGCGTGAAGATCGTGTTGGGCAGCGGCGCGAGCACGAAGCTCGAATAGCCGAGATAGCGGCGGAACTCCTTGAGGATCTTGCTTTGTTCGGTATCCGGAATATCTTCGGCCACCACGCCGCCGATCAGGAATTCCGCGGTGCGGCGCGGCTCGAGCCCTTCGAGCCAGCTATGCACCTCGCCGGCGAGGGAGACGCCCACGGTTTCGGGGCGCACCTTGCGATCGAGGATGTACTTGAGCGCTTCCGGGTTCTGGATCGCTTCGGTCAGCAGATTGTGCATCTCGAGGACTTCCACGCCGCGCTCGCGCATCTTCGTCACGAAGTCGAAGTGGTCGCGCTTCGCCTGGCTGACCCAGATGACGTCGTCGAATAGCAGCTCGTCGCAATTGCTGGGCGTGAGCCGTTGGTGCGCGAGACCGGGCGAGCACACCATGACCTTGCGCAGCTTGCCCGCCTCGGAATTGACGCCGAAGGCGACAGTGTCCGTACTCATCATGAGACTCCTCGAATCAGAGGGTGAGAAAGCCCTTGTACAGGCCGAAAGCCGCCAGTAGCGCGCCAAGCAGCACCGCGGCGAAAACGAGCTTCTCGATGGGGGTGAAGACGGGCTGGCCGCTCTCGCGCTTTGCGCGCGCGAACAGCACGACGCCCGGCGCGTAGAGCAGCGCGGAGAGCAGCACGTATTTGAGCCCGCCGGCGTAGATGAGCCAGACCGCGTAGACCACGGCGATGGCCGCGATGACGAGGTCCTTGTTGCGCTCGCCGGGATTGCCCTCGTAGGTCTCGCCGCGCGCCGCGAGCAGCAGCGCGTAGGCGGCCGACCAGAAGTAGGGCAGCAGGATCATCGATGTCGCGAGATAGATGAGCGAGAGATAGGTGCCCTTCGAGAACAGCGTGATGACGAGGAATATCTGGACCATGCCGTTCGTGAGCCACAGCGCGTTGGCCGGCACGTGCCTCGCGTTTTCCTTGCGCAGGAAGTTTGGCATGGTGTGATCGCGCGCCGCCGAAAAGATGATTTCGGCGCACAGCAGGACCCACGAAAGCAGCGCGCCCGCGAGCGACACGACGAGCCCCACGCTGATCAGAATCGCACCCCAGTGGCCGACCACGTTTTCGAGCACGCCGGCCATCGAAGGATTCTGCAGGGTCGCGAGTCTGGGCTGCGTGAGCACGCCGAGCGACAGGACGTTCACGAGCACGAGCAGCAGCAGGACGCCCACGAAGCCGATGACCGTCGCCTTGCCCACGTCGCTGCGCTTTTCCGCGCGCGCCGAGAAGATGCTCGCGCCTTCTATGCCGATGAATACCCACACGGTCACGAGCATCATGTTGCGGACCTGGTTCGTCACGCTGCCGAGCTTCGGATTCAATTGCCCCCAGAAGTCGGTCATGAAGATGCCGGCGCGAAACGCGAATGCGCAGATGACGATGAAAACGCACAGCGGCACCATCTTCGCGATCGTCGTGATCAGGTTGACGAACGCGGCTTCCCTGATGCCGCGCAGCACGAGGAAGTGCAGCGCCCAGAGCAGCACCGAGGCGCAGATGATGGCGACGGGCGTGTTGCCTTCGCCGAAGATCGGGAAGAAGTAGCCGAGCGTACTGAAAAGGAGAACGAAGTAGCCGACGTTGCCGAGCCACGCGCTGATCCAGTAGCCCCATGCCGAGCCGAAACCCATATAGTCGCCGAAGCCGGCTTTGGCGAAAGCGTAGACGCCGCCGTCGAGCTCGGGCTTGCGCATGGCGAGCGTCTGGAACACGAATGCGAGCATGAGCATGCCGACCGCGGTAATCGCCCAGCCGATCAGCACGGCGCCTGCATCGGCGCTGACCGCCATGTTCTGCGGCAGCGAAAAGATGCCGCCGCCCACCATCGACCCCACGACGAGGGCCGTGAGGGCGCCTAGACGCAGCTTGCTGGCCGTAGCCGGCGTGGCGGCGCTGTCGGGCGAGGCAGCGGGGCGCGGCGTGGACGTCGAATCGGACATGGGGGTCTCCAATACGAGCCGGCTGGGTCGCAGATCTTGCGCCGCGCCAACCCGTCGGCTTGCGTGCACCTGCGTCGGCGGCGCGGATCTCGTGACGCGAGAGCGCAAACCCATGCCGCTACGCGCACAATCTGATAGGGGGCGCGCAATCTGACAATAAGACTTTGGTCCGATATGAAATAGCTGGCCGGCGGCGTCGAAACCGGCTAAAGCCATTGATGCATTGCATTTTTATGACTGACGTCGTGTGAATTGCCGATGCAAAAACAACTCATGGGAATTGGCGTAATGCATCGCGCAATGGAAAACCGATGATCCTCAATGCGTGTGCAATCGCGCTGCGGCGATGGGAGCCGCGCTGCGAAGCGCCGAAGCGCGTAGCGAATCGCGCCGTGCATCATGAATATCGCCATGCCGGAATGTTGCATCGCGCCATTATTCATGGCGGCAATGCCGTAACGAGTTGAGTCGGAGCGCGAGTATTTGCACCTGTCCAACTGAATCGCGAATTAAACGTCCTTCGCCCAAAACGACTTTCAATGCCGCCTCCTTTATCGAAAATTTGAAAATGATCGCGATGTGATGGAATTCGCCGCAACTGCGGGGCTTTCCGGAGGCGATGGCACCGGGAAACATTCCCACCGGTTTCCGTCGATTGTTTGGCGCGCGCACGCTCCGGCATCGTTAGCTCAGACGAAACCGCACTCGCCAGCACATCGAGATGAACGAACCCGTCCCCGCATCCAGCCCGGCCTGGGCACCGACACCGCCGGAGATCGAATCGGCCCGCGTCAACGGTTCATGAAGCGGCTTGGCGAGCCGCGCGGCAACGTGCTCGACGATGCCGCGATACCGCCAGCGCGCTGGTTTCCCGGTGTCGAGTTCCACTACGTCGAGCAGGCCCTGCGCCACGCGAACGCAGCCTGCCCCGCGCTCGTTTCGAGCAGCGAAAGCGGGCTGGCGCCATGGCGCGGCTCACGCGATGGCGAGACTTTGAGGGCAGGATGCGCGGTGTCGTTTTAGAATGGCGCGCAAGCCGGCATCAACGACCGGCCGTATCGAGCCGCCACCCGTCGTCAACGCATGCCATCGCCTAGCGCCACCGTCCCCATTTCGCTCGTCAACGGCTTTCTCGCCAGCGCCGACGCGCAGCCCGCCGTGATCCGCCGCTATCTCAACGAAGCGGGCATCGCGCTGGAGCTGCTCGCCAAGCCGGGCGGACGCGTCACGGAAGAACAGTTCTCCACGCTTTACCGAACGCTCGCCATCGAGCTCGACGACGAAATGCCCGGCGTCTTCACGCGGCCGTTGCGCAGCGGCACGCTCAAGTTTCTCTGCCTGAGTCTGCTCGATGCCCGCAACCTCGAGACGGCCCTGCATCGCTTCGACCAGTTCTTTCACATCGTGCTCGACGATTTCCGGCTCGAGTCGCGCCGCCAGGGGCTCGTGGCCCAAGTGGCATTGCGTGCCAATCCGGCATGCGGAGCAATCGGGCCGCTCGGCCAGGAGCTCACGCTCAAGCTTGCGCACGGCGTGTCCTCCTGGCTGATCGGGCAGCGCATTCCGTTGCTGCAAGTCGATTTCGCCTGCGCGCAGCCGCCGCATGCGCTCGACCACCGCTATTTCTTTTCGGGGCCGGTGCGTTTCGGCTGCGAGGCGACGCTGATGCGTTTCAGCGCCGCCTATCTCGACATGCCGATCAGGCAAAGCAAGCGCAACCTGCGCGCGTTTCTTGCTCGCTCGCCCGGCGACTGGATCTTCGAATCCTTCAGCGAGCAGCTCGTGAGCCACAACGTGCGCCAGTACCTGGCCGCGCAGTTGCCCGATCTGCCGACCATCGAGCAGACGGCGAAAAGCCTGCACTGCTCGGTGCGCACGCTCTGCCGGCGCCTCGCCGCGGAGGAAACCACGTTTCAGGTTCTCAAGGACGAACTGCGCCGCGACGTCGCGATCCAGCGCCTCACCGACACCCACGACACGATCGCGGCGATCGGCGGCGACCTGGGTTTCGACGATCCCAGCGCCTTTCATCGCGCGTTTCGCCACTGGACCGGCAGCACGCCGGGCACCTACCGGCGCCGCGGCTGAGCGCCGCACGGGGACCCCGGCGCGGGCGAACGGCGCGGGACCATCCTCGACGGGAGGCCGCGCCAGCCGACGATGTGGCCAGAATTGTCACCATGTGGGCCATTTTGGCCAGTCAGCGAGCCGCCATTTCGCGCTACGATGCACGCTGTATTGCCGCAACGTGGCCATATTTGCCCCTCTGGCCCGGCGGCGCATTCTTTCCCTCGTCTGACTGGAACACCGATCATGAGCTACAACGCCCCCGTCAAGGACATGCTGTTCGTGCTGAAAGAGCTGGCTGGCATCGACGCCGTCGCAACCCTGCCGGGTTTCGAGGACGCCGGCTTCGATACCGCGCAGGCGGTGCTCGACGAGTGCGCGAAGCTCTCCGGCGAAGTCATCGCGCCGCTGAACGTCGAAGGCGATCGCGCGCCGAGCAGCTGGCGCGACGGTGAAGTCACCGCTACGCCGGGCTTCCCGGAGGCGTTTCGCCAGTACGTGGAAGGCGGCTGGCAGGGCCTGCAGCATCCGTCCGAGTTCGGCGGCCAGGCGCTGCCCAAGCTGATCGCCACGCCTTGCATCGAAATGCTCAACGCGGCGAACCTTTCGTTCGCGCTGTGCCCGCTGCTCACCGACGGCGCCATCGAAGCGCTGCTCACGGCGGGCAGCGACGCGCTGAAGTCGCGCTACGTGCCCAAGCTCATCTCGGGCGAGTGGACCGGCACGATGAACCTCACCGAGCCGCAAGCCGGCTCCGACCTCGCGCTCGTGCGCTCGCGCGCCGAGCCGCAGGGCGATGGCACGTACAAGGTCTTCGGCACGAAGATCTTCATCACGTGGGGCGAGCACGACATGGCCGAAAACATCGTCCACCTCGTGCTGGCGCGCACGCCGAACGCGCCCGAAGGCGTGAAGGGCATCTCGCTCTTCGTCGTGCCGAAGTTCCTCGTGAACGACGACGGCTCGCTCGGCGCGCGCAACGACGTGCATTGCGTGTCGATCGAGCACAAGCTCGGCATCAAGGCGAGCCCGACGGCCGTGCTCCAGTACGGCGACAACGGCGGCGCGATCGGCTATCTCGTGGGCGAAGAAAATCGCGGCCTCGAATACATGTTCATCATGATGAACGCGGCGCGTTTCGGCGTGGGCATGCAGGGCGTCGGCGTGGCCGAGCGCGCCTATCAGAAGGCGGTCGCCTACGCGAAGGAGCGTGTGCAGAGCCGCCCCGTCGACGGCTCGCTCAAGCAGTCGGCCACCATCATCCATCACCCGGACGTGCGCCGCATGCTCGGCTCGATGCGCGCCATGACCGAGGGGGCCCGCGCGCTCGCCTACGTCGCGGCGGCCCACAGCGATACCGCGCACTACCACGCCGACGCCGACGTGCGGGCGCGGCATCTCGCGATCTATGAGTTTCTCGTGCCGATCGTGAAGGGCTGGAGCACCGAGATGGTCAACGAGGTGGCGAGCCTTGGCGTGCAGGTGCATGGCGGCATGGGTTTCATCGAGGAGACGGGCGCCGCGCAGTATTACCGCGACGCGCGCATTCTCGCTATCTACGAAGGCACCACGGCGATCCAGGCAAACGACCTGGTCGGGCGCAAGACGGTGCGTGACGGCGGCGCGGTCGCGAAGGCGCTGCTCGCGGAAATCGCCCAAACGGCAGAGGCGCTGGGCGCGGCGGGCGGCGCGGCGGCCGAATCGATGCGTGTGCAACTGGAGAAGGGCGCTCGCTCGTTCGCGAATGTCGTCGATTACGTGCTGGCGAACGTCAAGCGCGACCCGAATGCGGTGTTCGCGGGCAGCGTGCCGTATCTGAAGCTTGCGGGCATCGTGCTGTGCGGCTGGCAGATGGCGCGCGCCATGCTCGTCTCGCAACGCGAACTCGCCAACGATCCCGAGTTCCACGGCGCGAAAATCGCCATCGCGCAGTTCTACGCCGAGCACATCCTCGCGCAGGCCGGCGGCCTCGAGACGTCGATCGTGGCCGCGAAGGGCGACGCAAGCGTGCTCGCGCTGAGCGAAGTGCAGTTTTGACCGGGCGCGCACGGTGCTCAGTTGGTAAGCAAGGAAGAGGATATGTTGTCGAGTGATCTGATTGCGCAATACGGCCCACGCGAGTCGATGGAATATGACGTGGTGATCGTCGGCGGCGGCCCCGCCGGACTTTCCGCGGCGATCCGCCTGAAGCAGCAGGCCGCGGAAAAAGGCGTCGAAATCGGCGTCTG
>NZ_FMYQ01000016.1 GCF_900096975.1 Paraburkholderia lycopersici | reverse complement strand
TTCCATTCTTCGTCCGACACATCCGTCGGGTAGGGTTTGCGTTTTGCCATCCAGCCAGGATACCAGGTCTGGCCGGAAGTGCCTAACACGCTCTAATCTGCTGTGCTGGAGTATTCGTGCACTACCTAACGGGGAGTGGCGATTCTGCGGAAACAGCGGTCACGAGGGGCGCGTCTCAACCCCGATAGATGATTTCAATCCGGCCGCCCGAACAGGCATAACAACGAGCGGACGACGTTATGTTCTGGTAGGCCGGTGCGGACACGATAGAGACGCGGAGTACGTTTGGAATCGGGCGATGGCCGCTTGGAAGATCACCGAGTGGCGAGACATCACGCTCGAACTCATCCCCGACGCGCGCAAGGGCCGAAATCCATCGCCTAGATCCGGCTTTAGGAACAAGGCATCTCCGGCGCGAACCCTAACGCTCGACGAATTCGATCAGATGCTCGCAGAACTGGACGAACTGAAGATATAAGGCAATGAGCCGACAGACTCGACGTCGTAGGCGTCCCGCCAATGTCCACGTTTCTATGGACGACGATACCACCAAGGGCGGCACCAATGATGGTGCTGATACTGTTCATCTCTGGAACTGGAGCATTAGCGCATTGCCGAATGGCGACTGGCTGTTGTGCGGAAACAGCGGTCATGAGGGGCACGTCTCTACTTCCCTCGACGAATTCACTCCTGCCACTCGAACCGGAATAGCCACAGACGGCCGTAGATATGTACTCGTAGGTCGGTGCGGACTCGACAAAGATGCTGAGAATGTGTGGGCTCAGGCGATGGTTGCACGGCAGATCAGCGCGTGGAGAGACATCACGCTCGAACTCGTTTACGACGCGCGCAAGGGCCGAAAACCGTCACCTAGATTAGGTTCTAGGAACAGGACATTTCCGGCACTAGCGCTAACCCTCGAATAGATCGATCAGATACTGGCAGAATTTGACGAACAGGAAGTGCAAGGCAATGCGCCGACAGACTAGAGGTCATCTGCGACCCACGAATGTCCAAGTTTCAATGGATGACGATATTGCCGTGCGCTGCGCAGCCGGTGCTATTGCCGCGCTCGGACCAGAACGCATCCGAGCGATACTCAAAATTCCTGATGCGCGGCTCGGTCGAATGATCAGACGGGCGATTATGAGTCTGATGACCGATTCTGAGTTACGTGAGTTATCACGTTATTTATGCAATAGGCCGGTGGGCAGGCGGCAGCGAGGGCGCTCCTGAACTGCCGCCGAAGCTATTGTTTTCGAAGCTCTACGGGCCAAGGCACGATTTCCTCCCAGTGCCCAGCCACGTCTTGTATGGCGCGCCAATTCTTCGAAGCCTTCCCCAAGCCACCTGTTTTGCCCAACCCCGGCGCGGCCAAGGCCGGACAGATTCAACGATGCCGCCAGGCAGCATCGTGACAGGCTACAGCGCGACAGGCTATCGCTCACCCCGATCCTTCAACAGCCCTCCACAATCCGAAAAGTCGTACCGGGCGCCGTAAAGCGCGCACAGTGCGTCGTTTTCCCGCTGAGCCTGCGCCATGTCATATTCCTTCCCGAGGGGCCGCGTATGTTCCACCGTGACGTCGTCAATGACGGCCATTTTCGTGGCAGGGTTTCCGAGCAACCCAGGCCAGACTACGTCGACACCCCAGCCGTACACCGAACCATTCAGGCTCGGGTGGCAAATCCGGAACGCTTCCTTCGCGAACAACGGACACATTCCTTCCACGAAGCGTGAATAGCGCAAGGAGAAGGTCGGGTTGTGCCGGGTCACCAGATGGGTGACCGGAATATGGTTCGCCAGCAGACTCGGTTGTGCGAGCAACAAGTCATGACGTTTGAACAGGCGGAAAAGTCGATTGATATCGACCCATGACGTCATCAGGTCGTCGTCGGGAAACCAGATGCGGTCGTAGTCCCACAAA
Source organism: Paraburkholderia lycopersici (assembly GCF_900096975.1). Lineage (GTDB taxonomy): Bacteria > Pseudomonadota > Gammaproteobacteria > Burkholderiales > Burkholderiaceae > Paraburkholderia > Paraburkholderia lycopersici. Next base: position 148,649 of record NZ_FMYQ01000016.1, on the reverse strand, counting down.
GGGCTGCCATCCAGGAACAACGCGTGAATCGCGCCGTATTTACGGTCCTCGGGCTGGAAAGTCAGATACTCGCATTCCAGTTCGGCGGAAACCGATTTCCCATACCAGCTGATGCAGAGATCCCAGCTTCTGTCTTCGGGCGCGATGTTGCGCGCCCACTGCGTATGAAGCGAGTTCTCGTTTGCCCGCAGGACCACGAGATTGCGGTTTCGTGACGATTTGTGTTGATCAGGAGACCGCAGGAAATCGGGCAGAATCTGCCGCGAGCGCTGTCCCGCATCGATGCCCGAGGGCATCTTTATTCGTGTCAGCACGAGCATCGCACCCGGCTCCGAGGCGGTCCGGGTCCGCCCGATCAATCGGGCGGGACCTTCGGCATCGAATTCGATCAGTGAAAATACGGTGGTGGCGACGTCATTTCCGTCGAGCAGCACGAGATGATTTTCTCGCAGTTCCCAGCCCTGCATCGCGTCGCTGTGGTAACCGCCGATCGCATTCCAGGGCAGCAGCCGCACAACCGGCGCTATCGGTTTTTCGTTTGCCCAGGACAGACGCCACGTCGATTGGGTAATGAAGTCAATGTGATGTTTCAACTGATGATCCGCAAGCGGCGAAAATGGGTTGGTTGCGCGGGCAATGCGCCTTGCTGGCTCATATGGGCACAGCGAAGGCACCTTCGGGCAGGTATGGGCGCGATACTAGTGTGCGGGATCGGTATTGCGGGTTCGAAGCGCTTCGGGCCAGTGATAGCCGCTCAGCAGGCTCTGGTTGCTCCACAGGTATTCCCACTCGCCGAAGCGCCCGCAACTTGCGATACCCTGCTGCGAGACGTGCCGCAGAACGGCATGCCGGTCATCGCTCATTCCGATGTCGAATATCACGTTCCCGTAAGGAATACGCCGATGATCGATAAACCGGATGTCGCCGGGACTGCCGATGTTCATTTTGCGCAGCGCATAGGCGGTGTTCGACTCCAGTGTTTTCGGATCGTAGCGTGATCCCGGTCCCCGGCTGTATATCTCGAACTGGAGCGAGCTGCATCCGTCCGGCGCGTTGTCCGGCGATTTCACCGACGGCGAATAGGCCCGGCTTGCCAGAATGTCTTCGTCGTAGATGTAGAACCATAGGTCGTTGACGACCGGCTTTTCAAATCCCACGGAAACAAGGTCGATCGATGTCGCCGTCAAGCGGCTCGCGGCCCGCGTTACCTCGGCGGGCGCTTCTGCCAGCAAGTTGACGAGAACCGGAAGCGGCAAGGTGCTGATCAGGCTTTCGTAGCGAACGGCCGTCCCGTTTGTGAATCGCACGATTCGGGCAGCCGGGTCGATGGCGCTGGCAATGTGTTCCGGACGAACGTCTGAAGCGTCGATGAGCGGCTGTATGAATGCCTTGTATCCCCCTTCGACGGGGTAGCGCATTTCCTTCGTGTAATACGTATTGGGTGTGTCGTCGGTGAACGCCCCATACAGGATCTCGCCAAGCTCGGCGCGTCGCATGCGCTGCCCGATCCAGTCCACCGAAAGCTGTGCGGCGTCAGTCGCCCAATATTTGCGCGTGTAGCGCAAGGGGTATCGCTCGGCGATGGCATTGCCGTACTGGTGGCGCAGCCAGCTCTCGTAATCGTCGCCGCTCATCCGATCCGGCCGCCGGACAAAGGAGTCGATGAGATCGACTTTGACTTCGGGCGCCAGAGGAAAAAGATTGTTTTGAACGGGATGCTTGAGCCAGTGCTTTTCATCGAAGCACTTTGAATCTGCCGGATGTGTCAGGAATGGCGTGCGATCGAATATGTCCCGCACTTTCGGCTCGTTCGCGAAACTCAGATGAACGGCGTAGTCGAATCGAAAGCCATCGATCGTGAAATTGTCGAGCAGTCCGCCCGCCGAGGTACGCGCCTCGAAAATGACGGCTCGGCGGTTCGATTCACGGCAGCGCAGCGCAGCACCTAGTCCGGCAATGCCGCCGCCGAGAATCACGCAGTCGATCGTTTCCATGTTTGTCAGTGCTTCATCAGCCCGGCGATATAGGCGGCGAGACTGGCTCTCCAGTCCGGCATCTCGCTCATGCCGAGGCATCCCATTTTCCAGTTGTCCGCCGTTTCGTTGTCCGACACCTTGGCCCGACGATTGAAGCTCGATGCGCTGGCAGCTTGCACGTCGACGTCCAGACCGCTCAGCGCGACAATGGCCTGAACGTATTCGAAACGGCTCGCGTGGCCGCTGTTCACGCAGTTGAATAGGCCCGCATGGCCTTGTTGTGCGAGCGTCAGCATGCGGCAGGCAACGTCGCGATTCCAGCTGGGGTTGCCGCGTTGTTGCTGATTCGAGCGGATCATCTGGCTGTCGCGAAGCGCTGATTTCGCTTCCTCGATACGCCGCGCCACGAAGTTCTTCGGCATGGTGAAATCGCCGCCGTAGAGCCATCCCGTCCTGATTACGGAATTGCGAGGCGCGGCACCCAGCACAGCTTGCTCGCCCAGCAATTTGCTGCGATGGTGATGCGTTGTCGGCTGCGGCGCATCGTATTCCCGATACGGCGACGTTTGCGCCGAGCCGTAAATGCCGGTGCTGGATACGAACATCATCGGCAATTGGACGTCGGCGGCCGCGTGGCTCAGCAATTCCGTCATGACGAAGTTGTCGCGATAGCACTTGTCGGGATTTATTTCGCACTGCTCCACGTCGGTCCACGCTGCTGCGTGGATCAGCAGATCATGAGATTGCAGTGTCATCCGTAACTGGGCGGGCGTCTGCTCCCAGAGCGTCCCGTGGGCTAGACCCGTGCATGCCCACCCCCGCTGCTCGCATTGCTGCGAAATCGCCGAGCCGAGCAGTCCCTTCGCACCGGTTACGATTACCTTCATCGCATCACTCGAGGGAAAATGCGTCGAGAGGCGCATTGATGGCCTCTTCGGGATCGTGTTCGATGCTGGCGAGATTGAGCACGAGATTGATATCCGCCGTAAGGCCCGTGAATGCCATCCAGTATCCGGGCGGCACGGTCAAGCGAGCGTAGTTTTCGCGCCCGAGGTCGAACACGCGGGTCCTGGCCGATTCGGCATCGTGAACATGAAAGCGCACCATGCCAACCGGCACCACGAGATTCATCTTCATGCGGCGATGACGTTTCCATCCCTTCGTTTCGCCGCCATTGATCATGGTGAAGTAGGCTTCTCCGAACGATTCCCAGTCAGGTTCGCTCGCCTTCAGTGCGTGCAGGACATCGCCTTTCGGGTGGGCGATTCTCCGCAGTGGCGTGAGCCTGAGCATTTCCTTCATCGCGTCCATTTGAGGCCCCGCTTTTTTGCCGCCTGCTCGTAGTCCTCGATCTGCTGCAAGGTCAGCTCATACATGTCGCGTTCGCGCTGATAGTAGGCGCGATACCACTCGCTGACCATTCTCACGCATGCTTCGTAATCCAGGCTCGCTTCCCAGCGCAGATGGAATAAGGCCTTGTCGCAATTCAGCTTTAGCAGTCCCGCTTCGTGAAAGGGCGTATTGCCAGTCACGCGCCACGCTTGGGCTTGCGAGTCGTGGCCCCAGTGGTGGCTGAGGTCCTTCAACAGGTCAAGAACTGTGCGGTTTTGCTCGGCGCGCGGACCGAAATTGAACGATTCGCCCGAAAGGGCCGCGTTATCGGCAAGCGCGATTGCGAGGTTCAGATAGCCGCTGAGCGGTTCCAGCACGTGCTGCCAGGGACGAGTCGCGCTCGGGCAGCGAATGTCCACCGGCTGGCCGGCCGACCAGTTCCTCATGCAGTCGGCCACGATTCGGTCCGGCGCCCAGTCGCCGCCGCCAATCACGTTGCCTGCGCGCCCTGTCGCCAGCCTGACGTTGCTGCCGGGTTTTGCGAAGAACGACTGATGATAGGCGTGGATCACGACTTCTGCGGCGCCTTTCGATCCGCTATAGATATCGCGGCCGCCGAGGTGATCGGTTTCCTTGTAGCCCCAGACCCACTCTACGTTCTCGTAGCACTTGTCGGAGGTGACGAACACCGCGCAGCAGGGACGATCGAGCCGGCGCAGCGCTTCAAGCACGTTGACGGTGCCGACCACGTTGGTCGTGACCGTGCCGACAGGATCCTGATACGAGACCGAGACGATCGGCTGCGCAGCCAGATGGAAGACAAAGTCCGGCTTGAATTCGTCGATGGCGGCGACTAATGCATCAAGATCGCGCACGTCCGCGAATTGATGCTCGATTTTCGATTCGAGGCCCAGAACGTCGAAGATCGACGGCTGCGTCGGCACGCGATCGGCAAAGCCTCGTACCGTAGCGCCGAGTTTCTGGAGCCAGGCGACGAGCCATGCGCCCTTGAATCCCGTGTGGCCGGTAACGAAAACCTTCTTGCCTTTAAATCCATCAATTAGCATGTACCAGCTCTTTTGCGGCGCGCAGTTGCGTGTTTGGCTACGTGTTTAGATGCGTGTTTGGGCGCTTGCGAGGCGCGGCCCGGTCTCAATTCCAAAGCTTCCACGGAGCGGTGCCGGTTGCCCAGTATTGCTCGAGCATCGCTTTGTCGCGCACCGTATCCATACATTGCCAGAAGCCTTCGTGCAGATAGGCGACCAGCTGATCGTCACCCGCGAGACGCTCGATAGGTTCGTTTTCCCAGGTGGTGTGGTCGCCGTCGATGAAGTCGATGACCTTGGGCGACAGCACAAAGAATCCGCCGTTGATCATGCCGCCGTCTCCGCGCGGCTTTTCCTTGAACGAGCGCACGAACTTGTCGCTATGTATGTCGATCGCGCCGAAGCGGCCTGGCGGGTACGTCGCGGTAACCGTGGCCAGGCGGCCGTGGGATCGATGGAAGTCGACCAGCTTCGTCAGATCGATATTGCTCAGTCCGTCGCCGTAGGTGAGGCAGAACGCATCTTCGCCCGCAAGATGGTCGGCAACGCGTTTCAGGCGGCCGCCCGTCATCGTGCTTTCGCCAGTGTCGACCAGCGTGACGCGCCAGTTTTCGGCATAACGCCGATGAATTTCCATCTTGTTGTTCTGCATGTCGAACGTCACATCCGACATGTGGAGGAAATAGTTGGCGAAATACTCCTTGATCATGTAACCCTTATACCCGCAGCAGATAATGAAGTCGTTTATCTGATGCGCGGAATACAGCTTCATGATGTGCCAAAGTATGGGCCGGCCACCGATTTCGATCATCGGTTTCGGCCTCAGAGTCGATTCCTCCGCTATGCGCGTCCCAAGTCCGCCCGCCAGGATGACCGCCTTCATTGCGTTCCCTCATTGAAGACGAAGTGGTCTGCGCGCGGCTCTTTGCGCGACCGCGCAACGTCGCGGGCATATCTTGCGCCGCTCACTGCGGATTTTGTGAGAAATTGGATAGCGGATTGTAATGAAGGCATTGGGCACGGTCCAAACTTCTGTCGATTCCCGGATCGGTATTGCAGCGTCGCTGCGGCGCCTCTTCGGTCGCTGGTCGAGCGGGCGATGCGGTTGCAGGCGGACATGGTGGTGTTACGGCCGGGTGCAGAACAGTAACGCGCCGCCATGGCGTTCGTAATGGAAAACAGGGCCGCAAATCCACCGCACTCTTCTGAATTGAAATAACGGGGTTCACGGCATCATTGGCGATTTCCCGGCTTCCGTCCGCGCTCCGCGCGTGCTCGCGGCACCGATCATTGTTGCCTGTACCCGGAGAGTGTTATGGCGTCTGTCACCGTGTTGATTGCGGCTCGCAATGCGGAAAGGACTCTGGCGGAAACGCTGGAGAGTCTCGCGAACCAGACCTTCAGGGACTTCGGCGTCGTGCTCGTGAACGACGCATCGACCGACAGCACCGTGGACATCGCGCATCGTTTCCGTTCGCGCCTGAACGTCGAAATACTTTCTCCGGAGAGGCATCTTGGCATATCCGGGGCGGCGAATGCCGGGCTGCGGATCATCGAGAGTCGCTACGTCGCCCGTATCGATGCCGACGACATCGCCATGCCGACACGGCTCGAAAAGCAGGTTGCATTTCTGGAGGCCAATCCCGGCATAGACGCGCTCGGAACCGCGATGGAATTGTTCTACGAGCAGCCGGGCAGGGAGAGCCGCGTGTTGATCAAGCCCGAGGACGACGCCTCGATCAAGACGGCGCTGGTTCAATACTGCGCCGTGTCCAACGGCAGCGCGATGTTTCGCAAGAGCTTCTTCGACGATGTTGGCACCTACGACACGCGTCTCGCGGCAGCGGAAGACTACGACGTGTGGTGTCGAGGCGCGCTGCTGGGAAAGCGTTACGCCAACCTGCCCGAATCGCTCACGCGCTACCGCCAGCATGACGCGTCGACCAGCGCGCAGAAGTATCAGCTTCAACAGGAGCTGGATCTACAGGTCAAGCGCAAATATATCGGGGCGCTCCTTGGTGGAGAGTCGTCGGGCAATCTGGCGGAGTTCTTCTCCTTGCTGACGCGTTTCACGAACCGCGAAATCGCGGAAGTGGTCGTTCGGCAATCGATGCAGTTGTTGTTCAAGCTGTCACGGAAAGTGCCGAATGAAGCCTTGTTTTCGTCGATCGTTGCCGATTGCCTGCGGCGGCACCTGTCGCCGGCCTGATCGCGTCGCGACCAAACCGGCGCACTCGCGCGGCGGGGCAAGGGCTTTGACCCGCGCGCAACCGGCCCCGCCTGGTGTCACCAGTATTTGAAAACGACGCCCGGCGTGTGCTGGCAATTGACCACGTTCGCGATGGCCAGCCCTTTTTCGTAGGAGAAGTGCTTGTCGGTGGTCGGCTGGAAGAATTCGATAAAATCCAGGCTCCGTTTGCCAAGCACGAATCCACCGATAAGCGGAGGATTAACCGCATAGATTTTCGGCATGAGCGCCAGCATGGACGTGGCCGGAACGCCGATCAAATGCTCTTCCAGATCTCCAGGCTGGATCGTCTCTTGCGGATAAAACCAGAGCGGCGTGCTGATGAACAGAAACGCATCGTCCGCCATGGACGCCAGCAGGGTTCGCAGCAGCCATTTTGCGGTTTCGGCGGACAAATGCTCGATCACATCGAGCAGGCAAAGGATCTTGTATTGCTTGAACTGTTCGGACGGAATGTCTTGCGCCAAGCCATGCCACACGTTGCGATATAGCTTCTCTGCGAACAGTTCGCCATTGCTGCAATTGACGGCGTAGCCGTCAACGCCATCAACCGCCCAATGCGCCGTTGCGGGATTCGCCTTGATCAGCTTTCCGAGCTGACCCTCGCCAAATCCGATATCAAGTACGGCAACGCTGGTCGTGTTGTCGTCCAGAATATGAAAAATCAACTCCTTGGGTGCAGCGGATTTTCCTTGGGGAAATCGCTCCGACCCGGAAATCGGAGAGACGACCGAATAGTTTTCAACGATCTGTTTGAGCATTTCAATTTCTTTCCACGGTAAGGGTTCGGCGCGGCCCGCTTGGCGTGCTGCGGGGCCCGCCAGAGGCCCGGCGCGGCGTTCGCGAGGCGTGACGAACGCTCAGGTTAGCTGGATCAGCGGAACCTCCAGGGTGCGAAGCCGCCGGATGTGAACCCAGAACGCCAGAAATCGTTCGGCGAGAAAGCCCGGAAAGCGGTTTCCGTGAGCGTCATATCGCGGACCGATCTGTTTGAAAATCGGGTCGATTATCGGAAATAGCTCAGCGCAGTATTCATCGAACAGCGGCCGCCGCATGACAAAGATATTGCAAATGGGACCTACGCCCGTGAGCCGGAACAAGTCGAGGTGGGCGCGATGTTCGGGGTAGGCGGACTCGAGCGCGGTTAAAAATGCATCCCACGGTTCACGGTGATGATGTCCGAGATAATGATCCTCGATCGAGCGGGGCGCCGGGAGCGTTCGCGGAAGCACGACGTCACACACATTGAGCATCCTGCGCGCACGCTCGCATTGCGCGGCATGCGTCAGATATTCGACGATGCGCGCCTCGGCTGGGGTGGCCACGATCAGCCGGTCTTTCCAGGTTTCATCGATCAGGAAGTTCAGATAACGACGATAGTGGTAGAAGCCGACGATATCCGCTTCGGAGTTTTTCCATGCCCAATAATAAGCAGTCAGCTCGTTATAGTAAGGGTTCAACTCCGCAATATTTTCCCCTTCGCAATCGCGCTGCAAGCCCGGCGCGTCATATCCGTTCACGCCTACCGGGACGATCCATTCGCAACCGGTATTGCGATAAAAATCCTTGTGAAACGTCTGATATATTTTCAGGGAAGGGCTGGCGGTTTCGCTCATTTCTAAATCGTTGTCTCAAGAAGGATGTTTTTCGCAAAAGGCGAGCGCCGCTGCCACCACCTGATGCATATCGTAATACCGGTATTCGCCAAGCCGTCCGCCAAAATGAACTCGCGGCGCGAGTTTTTCCGATTCTTCACGATACCGTTCGAATAGCGCTTCGCTTTCCGGATTTCTCGCCGGATAGTATTCGATGTCTCCTTTCGACCAGGCTTGCGGGTATTCGCGCGTGATCAGCGTTTTCGGCTCTTTTAGATTCAGGTCGAAATGCTTGTGCTCGATAATCCGGGTCCAGGGAACCGATGCTTCCGCGTAATTGACCACGGCATTGCCCTGAAAGTCCGCGGTGTCCAGCAGGACTTTTTCGAATCGCAGCGAGCGATATTCGAGCACGCCGTGACGGTAGTCGAAAAACGCATCGATCGGACCCGTATAGATGATCCTGTCGTAACCGGCGAGCCACGTCTCGCGTTCGGCGTGGAAGTCGATGCCGGTCTCGACCTTCACTCCGTCGAGCATCTTTTCGACGATCGCCGTATAACCGCCAACCGGAATGCCCTGGTAACGGTCGTTGAAGTAATTGTCGTCGAACGTGAGTCTTACGGGCAGGCGCTTGACGGCGTCGGCCGGCATTTCGCGCGGATGCTTTCCCCATTGTTTTTGCGTGTAGCCCTCGATGAACAGCTTGTAGAGGGTTGGCCCGATCGCGGCGTGGCAGTACTCCTCCATGTTGGCCGGGCTCGGGTTCGCGACCAGATCCTCGGCCAGGCGCTTGCGAGCCTCGTCCGGGGTGCGCACACCGAACACCTGATAGAGCGTAAACAGATTGATCGGAAAGCTGTAGATTGCCTCGCCGTGCGTGACCTTGACGCGGTTCACGTAATGATTGAACTCGGCGAATCGATTCATATAGTCCCAAATCCGCTGCGAACTGGTATGAAAGATATGAGCGCCGTATACGTGTTCGTGACAACCGGCATCCGGGTCGTGACGCGTGTAGATATTTCCGCCGATATGGTCGCGTTTTTCGATGACGTGGCACTCGTGGCCGGCACGAGATAACTCATGTGCGCAAACCGCACCGTATAAACCAGCGCCAACGATCAAAATCCGCATTTAGGCGTTCCTCGTGCTTCAGATTTATTCGACAGGTTGAAAGTAAGTCGATTCGACTCGGCGTTTGTCGGGGCGGGGAGCGTCGCATTCGTTTTTGGGGGCCTGCAGTCGAAGATCGGACCGTCTGCGCGGATTCGCGGCGCAATCCGATAACCGATCGAGCCGCCCGATCATACGGACCGGCCGGGCTTCGCCATCAGGGAAAGAGAGGGGCAAATGGGCACTAATTCAGCCTGTTCGCGCCGGCTCGCCCGACGTTCCGGCGGCCCTCCGTATCTGCGTCTCCCCCACCGGCAAAAATGCGCCGGCGTGGCTCCGGGCCAAGCGGGGTGGGGGAGGTGCTTAAGCTCTTTAATAAATTGCCGTTATACGGGACGAGCAGCCTCGAACAAATTACTTTCAGGGAAGAAAGATTTCGTTTTTGTTGCTGAAGTCTTTCAAATAGCTGACGATTGTTTGGGCGGCGGTTGCGGAGCGGGGCGGCGAAGAGTCCGCAGATACCTAAAAAAGGGAATACAAATGTCGTCGTACATATCGTCACTAACTGCAAGTCAGGTTGCCGGCCTGACAACATTGCAGTTTTCCAAATTCACATCGGCAGACGTTCAGGCGCTAACCACGGCTGACATTCAGGCGCTGCAGAGCGCTCCCAACGGAGCTGCGGATCTCAATGCGATCGGTGCGTCGGCGATCGTCACATTGAGCACTGCGGCAGTCGCAGCGCTGAATTCGGACCAGCTCGGAGCGTTGAGCACGGCCGCGACTCACGCGTTGACCTCGTCGCAAATCCGCAATCTCACGACCGACGCTGTGATTGGCCTGACCACGACGCAGATTGGCGTGCTGCAGACTTTCCAGATCGCGGCGATGTCGGCCGCGAATCTGAACGTGCTCAGCAGCGATCAGGTGGGGCAACTGAATTCCGCCGATATCAAGTCGCTCACCTCGACCCAGGTTGGCGGCCTGAGCTCGGACACGCTGAACATGCTGTCGTCGTCGCAGATCGGCAGCCTGACGTCGGCAGACGTCAAGGCGCTGTCCACGGCCGACCTCAACGCGCTCGGTACGGACCAGCTCGCTGGCCTGAACGTGGCGCAACTGAGCACGACGCAGGTGAATTCGCTCAGCTCGGACGCGGTGGGCGGCCTTTCCGCCACGCAGGTCAAGGCGCTCGGCACGGCAGGCATCAAGGCGCTCTCGACGGACGCACTCGCCGGCCTGACGACCGACCAGGTCGCGGGCATGACGACGGCGCAGGTCGCCTCGCTCGGCGCCGGCCAGCTCAACGCGCTCAACAGCGACCAGCTCGGCCAGCTCGGCTCGGCCGATATCAAGGCGCTGACCTCGGCCCAGGTGAGCGGCCTGAGCTCGGACACGGTCAACCTGCTGAGCTCGTCGCAGATCAGCAACCTGACCTCGGCGGACGTCAAGGCACTCTCGACCACGACGCTGAACGCACTCGGTTCGGACCAGCTTGCTGGCCTGAACGTGGCGGCGCTGAGCACGTCGCAGGTGAACAGCCTGAGCAGTGACGCAGTCCAGGGCCTGTCGACGGACCAGGTTCGCGGTCTGAGCACGGCACAGGTCACGGCGCTCGGCACGAGCCAGCTCAACGCCCTGAGCAGCGATCAGGTCGGCGCACTGTCCTCGGCCGAGGTGAAGGCGCTGACGACGAGCCAGGTCAGCGGCCTGAGCTCGGATACGCTGGACTACCTGTCGACGACGGCCGTCAAGGCGCTGACGACGACGCAGGTCCACAGCCTGACGAGCGATCAGCTCAACGCCGTTTCGACGGATCAACTGGCTGCGCTGACCACGGCACAAGCCAACGCGTTGAACCTGACCGGCCTGACGACGGACCAACTCGACGCCATTACGTTCGAGTCATGATCCGTTAAGCCTGCGACGACCCACCAGCCACGCCACGGTGTGGCTGGTGGGTAGCAACGGGCGATGGCAGGTTTGCTGGATCCGCGGCAGGCCGCTCGCGCCGCAACATGGCGTGGGCGGCCTCCTATTACAGGCTTGTGTTCCTGGTGACATGGCCTGGCAACAAGAAATGCCTTTCCTCTCCCTATGAATCACCTGGCGAATGTCGTCGTTTCGGAGTATGCCGACAAGATTCGGAGCGCCTGGCGCTCGGAACTGAGTTTGGGCGACGCGGTGCAATACGGCACGCGGCTGACCGAGAGCGGTCAACCCGAACTGGCCGAAGTCCTCTACCAGACATGGCTTGCCCATAACGAGACGCCTTTCAACTATCTGGTGTTGTTCAACCTCGGGGCGGTCCAGAGCACGCTGGACAAGGTCGAAGACGCTCGCCAGACATTCTCGCGCGTGGTGGAGCTGTCCCCCGCTTTTGTGCAGGGCCACGTCAATCGCGCGATCGTGTACGAGCGGCTCGGCAAGCTCGACGTCGCGATCACCGAATGGATGTGGGTGGCCAATTCGGTTTCTCCGCGCGATGAACAGAATGCGGGCTTCCGCCTGCAGGCATTCAACAATCTCGGGCGGCTGTACGAAACGCAGCGCAACTACAGCGAAGCGCTCGCGTGGCTCGCGAAGAGCCTGGAAGCCAATCCGTCCCAGCCCGACGTGCTGCATCACTGGATCTTCCTGCGCGCGAAGTCGTGCTCGTGGCCGGTCTACGAGGACGTGCCCGGCGTCGATCCGGCCCTGATGCGCCGTTCGACTTCGACGATGGCGATGATCGCGCAGTCGGACGATCTGCAGGAGCAGCTCGACGCGGCTCGCAAATTCGTGTCACAAAAAATCAATTGCGACGTGCCGGCGCTGGCCGAGCGTTGCAACTACGGCCACGACAAGATCCGTATCGGCTATCTGTCGTCGGATCTTTGCCAGCATCCGGTGGCCATGCTCATGGTCGAACTGCTCGAACAGCACGACCGCGAGCGGGTCGAAGTCTATTGCTATTGCTGGACCAAGGAAGACGGTTCAGCGCTGCGCCAGCGCGTGATTGGCGCCGTCGATCATTTCGAGCGCATTGGCGGCTTTACCGACGAAGCCGCCGCACACCTGATTCGCTCGCACGAAATCGATATCCTCGTCGATCTGCACGGGCAAACGCTTGGGGCGCGCCCCGCGATTCTGGCGGCGCGCCCCGCTCCGGTTCAGGTCACCTACCTCGGCCTCGTTGCGACCACGGGCTTCCCGTTCATCGACTACGTGATCGCCGACGAGTTCGTGATTCCGGAGGAATCCACGGCTTGTTACACCGAGACGCCCATCTACATGCCGGACGTCTACCAGGTCAGCGACCGCAAGCGCACCATCGCGCCCGCGCCCACGCGCGCGGCGTGCAATCTGCCCGAAGACGGCGTCGTGTTTTGCTCGTTCAACAACAACTACAAGTACACGCCCGAGGCATTCGATACGTGGATGCGCATCCTCGCGCGCGTGCCGGGCAGCGTGCTGTGGCTGCTGTCCGACAATCCGTGGGCCGAGGCAAATTTGCGCAAAGAGGCGCAGGCGCGCGGTATCGACCCGCAGCGCCTCGTGTTCGCGCCGCGCGTGTTCATGGACCAGTACCTCGCTCGCTACCTGGTCGCCGACCTCTTCCTCGACACCTTCCCGTATAACGCCGGCACGACCGCCAACGACGCACTATGGACCGGCCTGCCGATCGTCACGCGCTCGGGGCGCTCGTTCGCCTCGCGCATGGCGGGCGCCTTGCTGAGCGCCGCAGGCATGCCGGAGCTGATTACGTGGAACTGGGCCGATTACGAGGAAAAGGCGGTCTCACTGGCATTGGCGCCGCAGGAGCGGCTCCGCCTGCGCGACGAGCTGGCGGCGGTGCGCGAGCGAGGTGCGTTGTTCGACACGACGCGATTCGCGCGCAATCTCGAAGAGAAGTTCAGTGACTTGCTGGCGGCGCTACCGCTGCAAACGGTCGATGCTTAATGCCATTTCAACGTATCCACCGACGTCAGTCGTAACCTGAGTTGTCGCTCATGAAAAGACCGCCCTTTTTTTCCGTTGTCATCCCCACGCATAAGCGTGCGGCGCTGCTGCGCCGCGCATTGGAATCGGTGAGGGCCCAACAGTCGCCCGTGCCGTTCGAGATACTGGTGGTTTCCGATGCAAGCGACGCCGAAACCGATGCCGTATGCCTGGAGCTGCTCGATTCGGCCGACACGTACATCAGGCGAACGGGCAATGCAGGACCCTCGCATAGCCGCAACGTCGCGCTCGAACATGCGAGGGGCGACTACGTCCTGTTTCTCGACGACGACGACAGGTGGCACCCCGGACTGCTCGAGCACTTGCACGCGCATCCGTTCGTTCAGCAAGGCGAACCGGTCTACTTCAATTGTTCCATCGTGGAAGAGCAGCGTTTTGCGGACCGTACACAAACGCTCAGCGAGGTCGGCATCGATCTGAAGGACCGCGTTACGGAGGAGGTTTTCGTCAAGAACCAGGGGCCTATCCCGTGCTTTGCGCTGCCGCGGCGCCTGCTCGACGATATCCGCTTCGACCCGTACATGCGCAGCTACGAGGACTGGGAATTTCTGCTGGCGGTGTTCGAGCGCCGGATGCCCCGCCACGTGCCGATTCTCGGCGCGCAAATCTACAAATCGATCAATGCGGGCGACGACCGGCGCGGCACGAGTCAGAAAGCCAACGACTTCAATGCGGTGCTCGACTATCTTTACGTCTACCGCCGCCGCCCCGCGCCGACGATCGAACTGAAGGAAAAGCGGGCGGCCCTGCTGGCCAACGTCGCAGCGTTGAGCATTCCGGCGGACACGCTCTGACGTTTCGGTGCGCGCAGTCACGCGCCGCGTGTGAATTGAGACGCGAGACGAAAAAAAATCCGGGCATGGCGGCGCCCGGAATTTCTCGTACGTCAGCCGTTTGCCGGCTGCTTCATCCCTGTTTCAGGTCTTTGAGGCAAGCCGCCCGCCACGCATGAAAATTTCCAGTTGCGCCCGTCTTTCCCGATAAGCGCCGAGATACTGGGAAAAGCCCGTTGCCCGCGCCATGTGCTTCAGCGCATCGAGCGCGAGCAGTTCATCGCGAAAGCGGGCAATGGCCGAATTCGACATGTGGATTTTGACAGGGTCGAACTGGCGGACCTTCCATCCCGGCTGGGTAGCGAGGATCAGCGAGGCGATGCGCTCGACGATGAACACCTTGGAAGGCGCGGCCCCGACGCCCGCGCGCTCGTAGTCCACGTCGCCGTTCAGACGCTGGGCGAGCGGCGTATCGCCCGATTCGGCAAGCTCGAAAATCTGCTCGCATTTCTCCAGCCACTGCGCCCAGAACGCGGGTTTGGCGACAAAGTAATTACAGAAAATGGTCTCCACCGAACTCATGATTACATCGCTGATACGGATGTCCGGCGCAACGATCTTGAGAACTTCGTCAATGACGGGCGCGATGTTGGGGTGAACGTTTGCCGCGTGCTCGAAGACATTCAGCGTGAATGCCGCCTGATCGAAAAACGGCGAAAAGGTCACGACGTCGACATCGTCCGGCACGGTGCTGAGGAACGAGAACACGTCGTCCGATGTCAACCCGGTTTTCACCGCGAATCTCGGCGATAAAAAGCCATAGCGGGCGTTCGGGTCCAGCGGCTCTTCGAGCAGGAATCGCCGGATCGGCCAGTATTCCCGCCAGTCCGGCCGCAGTCCGGTGTTGTCGAGCGGAACGAAGCCCGGTTCGACTTGCTCGCGGGTCTCGTCGGAGTAGTGAATCTGGTAGATGTGGTTCGGGAGGGTCGCGATGCCGCCCACCGCTTCGGGCTCCGGCTCCTGCTGTTGCTCCGGTTCCGCTGCGGGCGCTTCGCTGGCCTGCGCCAGCACCTCGAAATGCTCGGGCTTGAGCCCGTCGCACCACCGTTGCCACATGATGCGAAACGCGCGGGCGGCGGCATCGGCGATTGCGCGGGCGTCGATCAGCACCGACTGCCGGCAGTATTCGCGCAGTTCCCGCCGCACGACTGCAAGTGCTTGCGGGTCGGCGGCCAGCGCGACGCACTTGCGCACGAAGTCGTCCTTGTCCTGTGCGACGAAAGCCGAGTCCAGCCCGAGGTGCGAGAGCCATCCCGTGCTGCTGCGGCTCGCCATCGACGTGCCGGGCAGCGTCATCGTCGGCACGCCCATCCACAGGGCCTGCATCGTCGTGGTCGAGTTGCCGAACGGGAACGTGTCGAGGCACACGTCCACCAGATGGTGCTGCAGCAGGTAGTGCTCGACGGACCCGCGTATCAGGAATTTGATGCGGCTTATCTCGATGCCTTCGCTGAGCAGGAGCCCCGTCAGCTTGGCCATCTGTTCTTGCGACGTAATCGCGCCGATCACCATGCGCGAATCGGGGATTTCGCGGAGCACGCGCGCCCAGAGTGCAACGACTTCCGGCCCGATCTTGAGAATGCGGCTGAAGCTGCCGAATGTGATGAAGCCGTTTTTCAGCGCCGGAAGCTCGTTGACCCGCGGCGCTTTCGGGTGCGGCTTGAATGGCGCGAGCGCGGGCAGGAAAACGAGCTTTTCCGAAAACCGGCTTTCGAACTGTTCGAGCGGCGTGACGAAGCGGTCCGACAGGTAATAGTCGACGGAGTCGAGCCCGGTCGTGCAGGGGTTGCCGATCCAGCTAGCCTGGATGGGCGCCGGCTTGCGCGCGAAGGCGACGAGCCGGTTGCGGCCGGTATGGCCGGTCAGGTCGACGAGAATGTCGATGCCGTCGTCGCGGATCTTCTGTGCGACCGCATCGTTCGTCATGCCGGAAATCTCGTTCCACGTTTTTGCGTGCACGCGAATCCGGCCGGTGAACGAGTCGGTCACCGCGTAGTTCGAGTAGATGTGTATCGACAGGCCGGGGTCGCGCGCCAGGTGCTCGAGTATCGACAGGAAAAAGTAAGCGACCGGGTGATTGACCAGATCGCCCGAGACGAAGCCGATCTTCAGGCATCGCGACGGATTGCGGTCGTTGGTATGCCTCGGCGGGTGGGCGCGAAACGCCACTTCGTGACGGGCGGCGAATTCGCGTTGTTCGGCGAAGGCGACGTCGGGGTCCAGATCGTACTTGTGCATCCGGCAGAACAGCAGGTTGCTGTGCGTGATCGCTTCCATCGGCGCCAGTTCGAGCGCCCGGCGAAAGGCCGTATCGGCTTCCTCGAACAGGCCTTGCTTGAGCAGCGAATTGGCCAGGGCGTCGCACTCGTGCGCGCTGTTCGGCGCGAGTTCCACGGCGCGGCGGATCTCGGCGACGGCGTCGGCATAGCGGCCCATCTCCTGCAAGGCGATGCCGAGATTGCGGTGAAGCGGGCCGCTTTCGGGGAATTTTTCGAGCGCCTGACGGCAATAGGTCTCGACTTCCCTGAACCGGCGAGCCGTATAAAGCCAGTTCGTCAGGGTGATATGGATGCCGATCCGGTCGGGCAGCAAGCGGGCCGCGTGTTGAGCGGCCTCGATGGCGCCCGCGTGGTCGCCGATGCGATGCAGCGTGCGCCCGAGTTCGAACCAGCAGTCTCCGTGCGCCGGGTAGCGTTCCGTCAAGCGGCGCGCGACCTTCAGTGCCGCATCGATTTTCCCGTTGTTGAAGAGGTGCTGAAACTGACGCATCTCCTTCAGGCTCGCGCGGCGCGTGTCGAGTTTCGTGCGCGTGCTGGCGTCCGTGTCCGTCTCGGCGGGCTCAGCGGGCTCAGCGGGGGGCGGTGCGTCTTCGCGCACCGCCGGCTGCGGAGCGATTGCCGCCGGCTTTTCCTGCGTGGCTTCCGGTTCCGGCACCTCCGTCCCGTCGATGCGCGCGCGTAGCGTTCGGACCACCGTATCGGGCAGGCCTTGTTGCTGCGCGAGATCGAGCGCGAGCCGCGCCGCTTCGCTCTGCTGGCTTCCGACGAGGGCGTTGATGTAATAGATCCAGACTTGCCCGTTCTTCGGTGCTTGCCCGAGCACGGCTTCGAAATGCGGCACCGCATCGCCCGGCTTGCCGGTCTGCATGAGCAGCACGCCGAAGTTATAGTGCGCGTCGAGTTGATCCTTTTCCGCGTCGATGATGGACGCATAGAGCGCGGCGGCCTCGTCGTATTCCTGTTTTTGATGATGTGCGATCGCGGCCTGCAAGACGAGCGCGAGGTCACGATTCTGCGGCGATGCGGCAGCGAGCGTGGGGTCCGGTGCGGAAAGGGATGTCATGACGAAGGGGCGCGTGCGCAGCAGGAAGTCGGAACTCGTAGATTATGAGGGGCGGCCTGTCGCGCCGATGGCCCGAGCTAGCGCCAAAACGGTCGTCAATTTGGCGGCGTGAGGTGTACGGGCAACGTCCCGGCGCGAAGGAAACGCAAGAAAAAACCCGCGCAAGGCGGGTTTGGTCAGACGAATGCGCCATTAGGCGCGCAATGAACGGCGTCCGTCTCAGGTCCGTGCCACGCTCAAGTACTGCCCGGCATTGCGACTCGCCCGCATATTCGCTTGATACTCGCCCGTCAGCGCCTGCCGCGAAGCCTGCGCGGCCTCGACGATCCGGTTGTCGATTTCGCGGATCGCCTGGAGCCGGGCCATGACCTGCGGCGGCTGCGGCGCGGTGATTGCCGTCAATAGCGGCGAGCGCTCGTCCGCGAGCTGTGCGGCCCGTTGCCAGTCGCCGACGGCGACCGCGAGCTCGAGGTCTTTCGTGATCTGCCAGATGCGCTCGATCGGTGCAACCTTCTGCATGGCTTGCTCCTCGCAGTGCTCAGCTCTTGGCCGTGGCCAGCGCACCGGCGCTGTTGGTGCCGCCGAACAGTTGCGTCAGGTACTGCGTGTTGTTGTTCATCGTCGCCATCAGCGTGTTCAGCGCGGTGAACTGCGCGTTGTACATGCTCGTGAGCTGGTCCTGCCACGTCGAAAGCGTCGTCTGCTGGTTCGAGAGGCTCGTCAGGTCCGCGTTGAGCGCATCCGTGCGATTCTGGATGATGCCCGTGGACGACGTGTAGTTGGTGACGTTCTTGTTCAACTGCGCGGCAATGCCGTTCGTCGAGTTGAACAGCGTGGACAGCGTGGACTGGTCGTTTGCCAGCGCATTGTTGAGTGTGTCGGAGTCGATCGACAGCGAGCCGTCCGACTGGAGCGTGATGCCGATCGCCCCGAGCGTGTGCGCGTTGGTGCCGGTGCCCACGGCGCTCGAAACGATCGAGGCGAGCTGGTTGCGGATCACGTTCAGCGTGGGGTCGCCGAGCAACACGCCTTGCGACGTCGAAGTCGAACTGTACGACGTCAGCGTGCCCATCGTCGTGACGAGCGTGTTGTAGAGGCTGACGAAGTTATTGATCTGCGCCGATTGCGTGCTGGTGTCCTGCGAGACCGTCAGCGTTTGCGTCGTGCCGATGGCCGCCGACGTGAGGTTCAGCGTCACGCCGCTCACGCCTGTCGTCACCGTGTTCGACGAGCTCGTCACGCCGGTGTTGTCGACCGTGAGGTAGGCGTCCTGGGCGGCGACGCTCTGCTTCCATCCCGCCAGGCCGGTCGTGGGGTCGGTGCCGGAAACGATGGTCGACTGGTTGGCGAGGAGCGCGGCGGAGTCGGCGCTCGAGCTGGTGATCGCCGTCCCCGCTGCGGTCGTCACCGAAAGACCGTTGAGGGCGTCGGACGTATTCGAATCCTTGATCGAGATGCCGATGCCGTTCGAGGAGCCGGTCGAGGTCGAGTGCAGCACGAGGTGCGCGCCGTCGGCGCCGTTCACCACGGTCGCCGTCACGCCGGGGTTGTTGCTGGCCGAATTGATCGCCGAAGCGATGCCGGCAACCGTGCTGTTTGAATTGTTGAGCGAAATCGTGGTGCTTGCGCCGTTGACCGTGAGGGTCATCGTGGCCGTGCCCGCGGAAACGAGCGGTCCGGTGTAGGCAGCCGACGTGAGTACTTGCGCCTGCGCGATCTGCTGCACGTTCAGCGAATACGAGCTGGCCACCGCGCCGGCGCCTGCCGTCGCCGTGATGCCGGTGCCGTCGAGGGAAGTCGAGAACGAACTGATGGTCGAGCCGTTGCTGAGCGGCAGTACCGCGGCCTGCAACGCGGAGAGCGCCGCGGAGAGCGTGCCGTAGGCCGAAATCTCGGTGTTGTCCGCCGATTGCTCGGCGGCGATGGTCGCGGCCTGGCCGGCGATCTTGCTGTTGACGAGCGCCGTGACGAGCGAGTTCACGTCCATCGTCGAGTTGGTCGAACCGCTGATGATCGACTGGGCGGCTGCCTGCAGCGCGGCGTTGCTCGCGGAGGTGGTTGAGGCGACGGTGCTCGCGATGGTGCTGGCGGTCGAGGAGACGGTGGACATGAAGAGGCTCCGTGCGTCGGCGATGCCGGCTGAATCGGCTTAACGCCTGGAAACGACAATCGGGAGGCGAGCCTCCCGACCGGGTTGCATCGGGCGCGCGGTGCGCTGCGTGCCCGATGCCTGTAGCGGGAAGCGCTTACTGGAGGAGCTTCAGGATCTGCTGCGGCTGCGAGTTCGCTTGTGCCAGCACCGAGATACCGGCTTGTTGCAGAACCTGCGCCTTGCTCAGGTTAGCCGTTTCCTGTGCGAAGTTGGCGTCCTGGATCGACGACTGGGCGGTCGAGAGGTCGGTCGCTTGCGCTTGCTGCGTCGTGCCGATGGCGCTGAAACGGTTTTGTGCCGCACCGATCGTTGCCTGCAGGTTATTGAGCGAATTCAGCGCGTTGTCGATCGACTCCATGGCCATGTTTGCGCCGCTTTGAGTCGTGATGTCGATCTTCGCAACGCTGTCCGGCGTGTTGAGGGCGTTGATCTGAGACGTGACCGAGTCCTCGGAGTTACCGTTCGCATCCTTGATCGTGACGCTGAGCGACTGGGCTGCGGACTCCGCGCCGCTCGTAACCGAGCCTGCGGAGGTCGAGAAGCCCAGGGTCGTGACGACATCGGAGCTGAGAGCCTGGTTGTTCTGGTCGGTGTACGTGAAGCCGCCGTTGCCGTCGGAAATCACGTTGATCGCGGTGATGGCGGCTTCCGTGTAGGCCGAACCGTCCGTGGCGAGTTCCAGACCGGACGTGCTGACGCTGCCGCCGGCCGTCAGGCTGGTCGTGTCGATGCCCGACGCAGTGACGACAGCCGTGTTGGAGGTGATGTCGTTGCCGCTCTGGTCCGTGTACTTGATGTTACCGGCCGAATCCATCGACGCCGTGACCGAGGTGATTTCGGAGCCCGTCGAAGCGGCGTTGCCATCCGAAGCGAGAGCCAGGTTGCTGTAGGTGCCGAGCGTGTTGCCTGCTTGCACGAGGCCGGTGCCGAGGTTCGCGGCCGACATGTTTTGCGACAGGTTCAGGCTGATCGTCTGGCCGACGTTCGCGCCGACCTGGAACGACACGTTGCCCATCGAACCGTTGAGCAGGTTCATGCCGTTGTACGTCGTTTGCGACGCAATACGGTTCACTTCCGCAACTTGCTGGTTCACTTCCTGTTGCAGTGCCGCGCGATCGTCCGCGGTCATCGAACCGTTCGATGCCTGGGTGGCCAGTTCGCGGATACGCTGCAGGCTGCTCGTCAGCGACGACAGGCCGCTCGATGCCGTTTGCGTCATCGACGTACCGTCGTTCGAGTTCGACACGCCCTGGTTCAGACCGTTGATCTGGGTCTGCATGATGTTCGAGATCGCGAGACCTGCGGCATCGTCCGCTGCGCTGTTGATGCGCTTACCCGACGACAGGCGCGTGATCGCTTGCGACAGCGCGCTGCCCGAGCTGGTCAGGTTCTGCTGCGCGACCAGCGAGTTGATGTTGCTGTTAATTCCGAGCATGGAAATTCTCCTAGGCGGGCTGGAAGCCCGTTACACGCCACTATGGCCGCGGCGGAAGCACTCGTTCGTTGCTGGCCGCCTCAGTGAAGGTTGTCGGCGTCGGTAAAAAAAACTTGAGGGGGGCACAAACAATCGGGACCTCATTTGCACGCTGCATGAAAAATCCCGCTGTGCCGCGCTGGGCGCTTCGCATCTGTCCGGAAGGACTTCCGCGTCGTGCCGCATCCAGACGTGTTTACGGCACATGGCGCGCATGGTTTAGCCGCTCGCTGCCGCCGCCTGCAGAGCGACGTGAGGCGGCGTATCCTCATCGGTTCCCGCCCGCCCTTTTTTCTGGAGCCACCATGGAACTACGCAGGATCGGCACTTCCTCATTGCAGGTCGCCCCGCTCATGTTCGGCGGCAATGTCTTCGGCTGGACCGCCGACGAAGCCACTTCGTTCTCGATCCTCGACGCCTTCACCGACGCCGGGCTGAACTTCATCGACACCGCCGACGTCTACTCGGCCTGGGTGCCGGGCAACCAGGGCGGCGAATCGGAAACGATCATCGGCAAGTGGATCGCGAAGAGCGGCAAGCGCGACAAGGTGGTGATCGCAACGAAAGTGGCCAAGGATGCGCGCCGCCCCGGACTGTCGGCCGCGAACATTGCGGCAGCGCTGGAAGATTCGCTGCGCCGGCTGCAGACCGACCACATCGACGTCTACTTTTCGCACGAGGACGACCAGAAAGTGCCGCTCGAGGAGACGCTCGGCGCGTACCAGCGCCTGATCGACGCCGGCAAGGTGCGCGTGATCGGCGCGTCGAACTACACGGGGGCGCGCATCGAAGAAGCGCTCGCGGTCTCGAGAAAGTCCGGCCTTCCCGCGTATCAGATCATCCAGCCCGAATACAACCTGTACGACCGCGCTCAGTACGAAGCCGATATCGAACCGGTCGCCATGGCCCAGAAACTCGCGGTCGTGCCCTATTACAGCCTCGCGAGCGGCTTTCTCTCCGGCAAATATCGCTCGCGCGAAGATCTCGCGAAGAGTGCACGCGGCGCACGCGTGGAAAAGTATCTCGATCACCGCGGCATTCGTATTCTCGCGGCGCTCGACTATGTGGCCGAACGTCACGGCAGTTCGCTGGCAGCGGTGGCGCTCGCGTGGCTGATCGCGCGACCGAGCATTACCGCGCCGATAGCGAGCGCGACCTCGCTGGAGCAGCTCGAAAGCCTGACGGCCGCCGTGCAGCTCAAGCTCGATCCCGCCGACATCCAGGCGCTCAACGACGCGAGTGCATAACGGGGCCTGGTGGGGGAGTGGGCCCGAAACCGGCGTTAATCCAGGTGTCCTAACGGACATGGCGGGCGCGGCAGGCCTCGGTCTGCCGCGCAAGTCACTGAGTAGAATCAAGAAAGTGTGGTCCGGCTGATCTTTTCCTGATATCATTGAGAGTGAATTGAGATCTTTGCCTGTTTTGTTGCCGTGTTCGTTACTGTTGGCGGCCGCAAACCGGCGGTCAGGTGTGTTGCAGCAAGGTCGACCTGATCGCGTTCCGCTGTGAACCCCCTACTTCTCTTTTCCGGCCTCCGTGGCCGCCTTGCCTCTCGTTTAGCCCCAGCGTGGCGAACGACCGGAGGGCCGGCGCGCGAGCGATTTGACGCTCGCGCCTTTGAACCGTATCAAGCGATTTGAGTTAGGAAATACATGACGACGATTCTTCTGAAGGAAAACGAGCCGTTCGAAGTGGCCATTCGCCGCTTCCGCCGTGCAATCGAAAAGAACGGCCTGATCGCCGAGCTGCGTGAGCGCCAGTCTTACGAAAAGCCGACGGCCGTTCGCAAGCGCAAGAAGGCCGCTGCTGTGAAGCGCCTGCACAAGCGCCTGCGCAGCCAGATGCTGCCGAAGAAGCTCCACTAAGCTTTTTCGCGGTTTCGTAGTCCGCCAGACGGCGGCGCATGCTTCGCAAGAAGCTGCGCCGCCGTTTGCGTTTGTGCGTTTGCGTTGATTGGTGCGTTTGCTCGCCCTTGGCGAGATTAGACGCGCGGGTTCCAGGCGCCCACGCACGCCCGTCAGGCCCGACGCTTTTTCTTGCCTTGCGCCGCGCAGGCGGCGCGGCACATGCAACTGCGCTCGTGGTCGTTGACCATGCCCACCGCTTGCATGAACGCATAACAAATCGTCGTGCCGACGAATTTGCAGCCGTATTTCTTGAGCGCCTTGCTGAGTGCGTCCGAGACTTCGGTGGAGGCCGGCGCATCACGATACGACGCCCAGTCGTTCTGGATGGGCGTGTCGTTCACGAACGACCAGACGAATGTTGCGAGCGAACCGTGCTCGGCCTGGATCTGCTGTACCGCGCGCGCAGTGGCGATGGCGGCTTCGATCTTGGCGCGGTTGCGCACGATCGACGCGTCCTGCATGAGCGTTTCGACGTGTTTCGGTGTGAAGCGTGCCACCTTGTCGATGTCGAAGTTGGCGAAAGCACGGCGATAGCCTTCGCGCTTGTTGAGTATCGTGGACCACGAGAGCCCCGCCTGCGCGCTTTCGAGCACGAGCATTTCGAACAGATGCTGGTCGTCGCGCGACGGCATGCCCCATTCCTCGTCGTGGTATTGCACGTACAGCGGGGAGGCGCCAACCGATACCCAGTTGCAGCGGTGTGTCACGGTGAATTCTCCTTGCGAGACATCGTTCAGGCCACGCAAGCATAGCGGATCGGGGCTGCGCCGCCACCCTGGCCGGATGGCCGATTGTGTGAACGCGGTTAAGCCGCTAGTCTCTGCGGCACGGCACGATTTCAGGCCGGTTTTCAGCATTCGAACCCGACTCATCCGCGTGCGAGGCGCGGCAGACATCATGCAGAAATATTCCTGGTTGATCGGCGTGGACGGTGGCGGCACGGGCACGCGCGTCGCGCTCGGCGACACGAACGGCGTGGAGCTCGCGCGAGCTTCGGCTGGCCCGTCGGGCCTCGGGCTCGGCATCGAGCGCGCCTGGCAGTCTATCGAAGCAGGCTGCCGCGCTGCATTTGCACAAGCTGGCCTCTCGTTCGACTGGTCGCAATGCGTGCTTGGTTGCGGGCTCGCCGGTGTGAACAATCCCGACTGGCTCGCGGCCTTTCGCGCCGCCGCGTCGCCGGTGGCAGCCCTCGCGGTGGAAAGCGACGCCTGCACGACGCTGCTCGGCGCGCACGGCGGGGCGCCGGGCGTCGTGGTCGCGCTGGGCACCGGCAGCATCGCGGCCGCGCTCAATGCGGACGGCGAATGCCGCATAGCCGGCGGCTTCGGCTTTCCGTCCGGCGACGAAGCGAGCGGCGCGTGGTTCGGCCTGCGCGCCATCGTCTGGGCTCAGCAGGCCCTCGATGGACGCGTGGCGGCGGACGAATTCGCGCGGGCGCTGCTCGCGCATGTCGGCGCCACCGATCGCGACAGCCTCATCGTGTGGCAGTGCGCAGCCAATCAAACGGCTTATGCGAGCCTTGCACCGGTCGTCCTCGCGCATCGCGAGCATCCGTTCGTCGCGAAGCTATTGGCCGAGGCCGGCGTGGAGATCGCGAAGCTCATCGCCGCGCTCGACCCTTCGGCCAGCCTGCCCGCGGCGCTATCGGGCGGCCTCGGGCAACCTCTGCGTGAATGGGTGCCGCAGCCTGTGCGCAATCGCTTGCGCGCGCCGCTTGCCGACTCCGCGAGCGGTGCGCTGAGGCTCGCGCAGCGGGAAGCGCGGCAACTGGCCGGTGCCGTAGTGGGCAAAACTTAGTGGGCAAAACTTAGTTGGCAACTGAATGGGCAATTGAGCGAACAACCGGGCGAAAGAGCAGCGAGAAAAAAAGGGGGCAAGGGCGCGCGTGTTCCGCCCTTGGGGCGAATGCAAGACGACAAAGCGGCGACCTGCGTGGAACGTAGGCCAAGGGCGTAGCCAGGCCGCAAATGCTACGATTTGACGTTTCCCGCTAGCTGTCTGCTCACCATGTACAAGGTCATTGCAACCGATCTCGACGGAACGCTGCTCAACAGCGACCATCAGGTCGATCCGTTCACGGTTGCCACGCTCAACGCGCTCGATGCGCAGGGTCTGCCGTTCGTCATCGCGACCGGCCGTCACTATTGCGACGTGGCCGGCATTCGCGACGTGCTCGGCATCCGCCCGTATCTGATCACAGCGAATGGCGCACGCGTGCATGCGCCCGACGACGCGCTGATCCACGCGAGCAATCTGCCCGGGCCGGTGGTCGAGCGCCTCGTTGCGGCCGACACCGTTGGCGCGCACGGCCGCGTGATCGTGAGCATCTATACCGACGACGCCTGGCTCATCGACCGCCATGCGCCGGAACTGCTGGCGTATCACCAGGACTCGGGCTTCGAGTATCGCGTGGCGGACCTGCGCGCGCACGCGAGCGCGGGCATTGCCAAGGCGCTTTATATCGGAGATCCGGCGGATCTCGCCGACGTCGCCCAGAATCTCGCGCGCGAATTCGGCAACGCGCTCTATGTCACCTACTCGCTGCCCGATTGCCTCGAAGTGATGGTGGCCGGCGTTTCGAAGGGGCGCGCGTTGCGCGTCGTGCTCGACCGGCTCGGCGTGGACGCCGCAGGTTGCGTGGCGTTCGGCGACAACATGAACGACATCGATCTGCTCGAAACGGCGGGGCATCCCTTCATGATGAACAATGCCAATCCCGATCTCGTCAAGCGGCTGCCCTTGGTGCCGCGCATTGGCAATAACTTCGAAGCCGGTGTCGCGCATCACCTGTGCAAGCTGTTCGCGCTGGACGACGAACTCGCCTCATAAGCCGCCGAAGGCGACGGCACAGGCCCGGCGCGCGAGGCGCCGCCACGTCGCGAGTTATTGCGCGGCCGGCAATTGCGCGCACGGACAATCGTCCGGGCGCCCGTCGAGCCCTTCGCGCTCGTGCGAAAAGCGCGCACGAGCGGGGTCGCTGCTCCAGTCGATGCGCACCACGTAGATACTGTCGAAGTCGGCGCTCTCCCAGCGCGGCACGTCGTTTGCGGTGCCGCCATGCGCGGCGATCACGCGTCGCACGAACGCCTCGATCTCCCGATGCTCCCATGCGACCACCACGGTGCGCCCGCGCCATCGCGGGGCGATGAGCACGGCCTGCAGCGAATCGATTTGCGAATGGCCGTAAGGCGTCTGGATCGGCATGCCGAACTGGATCGCGGTCGGCTCGATGGTCGCGAGCGGCCGCACGTAGTAGTAGGGCTGGCCGTTGTCGTCCTTCTGTTCGCCGGGGTCGGGCGCGTAGACGGCGTCGGGTTTGCCGTACCTGGCCGCGATCACGGCCGGCAGTGCGAGCGCGCGATTCAGTCCCTTGCAACTGAGCTGGCCGAGCCCTTCGGGCGGCTTTTCGCCGTGGCGCACGAAGACGAGCGTCTCCACATTGCGCGTATCGCGTGTGGACGCCGTGCTACTGGCGCTCGCCTGCGTCGTCTCGCCGGCGCTGGCGACTGCAGCCCGCGGTAGCGGCGCGCAGGCGCAAACCAGTGCGGCCAGGCACGCGGCGAGCCGGATCGGCCGGGGTCGTGAGCGTTTCATGCAGGTGTGAGTTCCAGGTGGCAAGACGGTGGAAAATCGCCCGATTCTAGCAGCGCGGCGCCGGCATGCCGGTCAGTTCGCCAACCAGTCGTCTGGACAAGCGCATTGCGCGACACCTCGAAAAGTCGATTTGAAGGGCGCGTGTAAAGCGCCGGCGCCGCGAAATGCCGGATTCCGGACAGTCATCCATTTGGATGGCGCCGCGGATTGTCAATTTCGACGTAATTGACCGAATTATTGCAATGGGCGTATCCGAAATTTCGCAAAGAGACGTCGAACGTTAAATCACGAATTGACGAGATAACGCAGTATTAATAGCGATTGCGAATTCCGTTATTTACGTCTAATCTCCGATCGAGTCGCTTTCACGGGCAATGAAGGGGGAATAGAAATGTCGCAATATTCAGAACTCAAGGCGCAGATCGCAAAACTCCAGGCTCAGGCGGAAGAGGCGCGGCGCACGGAAATCGCAGACGTCATCGCCACGATCAAGGAAAAGATTGCCGAATACGGCCTTTCCGCCCAGGACCTCGGGTTTGCCGAAGCCGCGCGCCGTGGACGGCCGCCGAAGAAGGCGCCGCTGCCCGCGCGCTACCAGGACCCGAAGACCGGCGCGACCTGGAGCGGGCGCGGCAAGCCGCCCAAATGGATCGCGGGCAAGAACCGCGAGCGCTACCTGATCGCCTGACGCGCGGCCGCGCGGGAAGCCGGCCAGGCGTGCGCACGGACGGAATTGAAATTCCAATAAAAAGAGCCGCATGGACCATGCGGCTCTTTTACGTGTCGCGCGTAATCGATGTGCAATGGCGCTATTCGCCGGCTCGCAAACGATTCACGTCGGACATTTGTCTGTATTTATCCTGAAAGCTGCAGCGCATCGCATTCAGCCCGCGGCGACCCGGCGCAGTACCGGACGCTGGGCGGCTTCGATGAGCGCCGTATATGTGTCGACATAATTGCCGGCCATGACGTGCGACGTGAATCGGCGTTCGAACTGGCTACGAATCGCTTCGCGCGAAAGCGAATCGATATTCTGGAGCGCCGCCACGGCGCCTTGCACGTCTTCGACGATATAGCCGGTCAAGCCCGGATCGATCACTTCCGGCACCGATCCGCGGTTGAAGGCGATCACCGGTGTGCCGCACGCCATCGCCTCGATCATGACGAGGCCGAACGGCTCGGACCAGTCGATCGGGAACAGCAGCGCCTTCGCCCCCGAGAGAAACGCGGGCTTCTGCTCTTCATTGATTTCGCCGATGAACTCCACATGCGCCTGCGAGAGCAGCGGCTCGATCTCGGTCTTGAAGTAGTCCTGGTCGACCTTGTCGACCTTGGCGGCGATCTTGAGCGGCAGGCCCGAGAGCGCGGCGATCTTGATGGCCGTGTCCACGCGCTTTTCCGGGCAGATGCGGCCGAGAAACGCAAGGTATTCGGGTTTGCGGTCGGTTTGCGGCGTGAGCAGGTTCTGCGGCAGGCCGTGATAGATCGTGTTCTGCCATGCGGCCTGCGGCAGCGGCTGGCGCTGGGAATCCGAGATCGAAATCACCGGCGCGTTCGGGAACTGCTCGAATACCGGTTGCAGCTCCGGCAGGTCCAGGCGGCCATGCAGCGTCGTGACGAACGGCGTGTCCATGGTCGAGAACAGCGGGAACGGCAGGTAATCGAGGTGAAAGTGCAGCACGTCGAATTCGTGCGCCACGCGGCGCACGCGCTCGAGCAGCACCATGTGCGGAGCGAGCGCGTCGCGGATCGTCGGGTCGAGGCGCAGGGCGCGCGGCCAAGCGGCTTCGAGGTTCGCCGAAGTGACCGAATCGCCGCTGGCGAACAGCGTCACGTCGTGGCCGAGGTCGACCAGCGCTTCGGTCAGATAGGACACGACGCGCTCGGTCCCGCCATAGAGCTTGGGCGGAACGGCTTCATAAAGTGGCGCAATTTGTGCGATTCGCATTGTTCGATCTCCTGGGGCAAAAGCCGCGTGTGCTACGAACGCATGCGGTGCGGCACTGCGGCGGTACGACGGTATCGGGTTATCCCTGACTCCCGATTATGGCCATTTCGCCGCCCGATACACGCGGTTTTGCAAACGCTTAATGTTGTTACAGCGGGATACAGCGGGTGTAATAGGGCTTTGCAAAGCGTCACGCAGCATGGGCGCGCAATGCGCAATTCGCGTGCCTGAACGGTGCGACTCACACCAGGGCGTGACGCACCGATGAAAAATCCTGTAATCTACAGACGATTTCGCGCCTATGCGCCCGACATGGCGCGCACCGCCCTCCGCCTCCTCTCCCACCTGCTTGTCAGAAAAATTCCTACGCGCATGCGAAGGTTTTTCTCGCAACGCGTCGCGGCGTCCGTCCGATTTCCATTTGCTCGCGCCCCGGCCACAATGCAACCACGACCATAAACAGCCGTTTGGCGGCGCTCGAACTGCAGCCGGGCGAGCAAACGTTTTCCGCGGGCGGACCGACCAGCCGCCGCGTTTTGATTCGGGGGAATCCATGAGCGCGACGACGCACAGCGACATGCTCAATGAGATCAAGGAAGTGAACCTGTCGTACCTGTTGCTCGCGCAACGTCTGCTGCGCGAGGACAGGCCGGCCGGCATGTTCCGCATGGGCATCTCCGAGCAGTCTGCGGAGGTGCTCGCGAGTCTTTCTTTCGCGCAGACCGTACGCCTTGCCGCATCGAACCAGCTGCTTTGCCGCTTCCGGTTCGACGATCACACCATTCTGAGCGCGCTTGCCGACAAGGGCAAAACCGCGCCGACCCACTCGGCCATCATCATGGCGGGCCAGGACGTCGAGCAGATCGGCTGAACCGGCACGCGCCGCAACGCGCGGCACGCATTGCCCCGTGCGGCCCGCGAGCGGCTGCCGGGGCAGTGCGCATTCCCTTGCGGCTTCCAACGGATGTTTATGGCGACGAAGAGTGTGGTGCAGGAGGTAAAGGAGATCGCGCTGGCGATCGAGCTCATCGAGCTGGGCGCGCGCCTACAATTGCTCGAAGCGGAGACCTCGCTCTCGCGCGACCGCCTCGTCCGGCTTTACAAGGAAGTCAAGGGCGAATCGCCGCCCAAGGGCATGCTGCCGTTTTCGACCGACTGGTTCATGACCTGGCAGCCCAACGTCCATTCCTCGCTGTTCTACAACACGTTCGTGTTCATGAGCCGTCATGCGCGCTGCGAGCCGATCCACGCCATCGTGAAGAGCTACCGGCTCTATCTCGAGCATCTGCGGCTGCAGGACGAAGCGCCGGCGCTGAGCCTCACGCGCGCGTGGACGCTCGTCCGCTATTTCGCCTCGGGCCTGCTGCAGATGACGCCGTGCAGCCGCTGCGGCGGCCGCTATGTGGCCCACGCGCACGACCCGCAGCGCGGCTTCGTGTGCGGACTTTGCCAGCCGCCTTCGCGGGCTGGGCGCACGCGGCGCAGCGGCATGACGTCGCGGATCGCGGCTTGACGCTGCCGGCGCGGATCGCGAACCGGGATAAACCCCACCCGGCCGCGCGGTGACGCCGTGGCGGGGCGCCATCCGGCGCTTCGCGCGGCCGGGCGCGGCTTTGCGCGCTCAGGCCAGCAATCCCGGCCGCGCGCGGCGTTGCGACCCGGCCCCAGATTTTTCCGCCATGCCGGCGCGCCTTGGCCGGGACGCGTCCGGAGAACGGGCGGCCCGGGCTCACCCAATCCCAAAGTTTTTCGCGCCGATGCCGTAAACCCACCTAAGGGCGCGGGCCGACGGCGGTTCGCGGCGCAATTCTAGTGAGGACCCGGCAGTGCTGATTATCGTGGGAACACTCGTGACGATCTTGTCCGTCTTCGGCGGCTATGCATTGGAGGGCGGCCATCTGGGGGCCCTCATGCAGCCAATGGAGCTGCTCATGATCGGCGGTGCGGGCGTCGGCGCCTTTGTCCTCGGCAACGGCATCAAGACGATCAAGGCCACGCTGCGCGTCATCCCGACGCTGTTCAAGGGCGCCAAGTACAACAAGGACGTGTACATGGAGCTGCTCGCGCTGCTCTACGTCCTGCTCGCGAAGGCGCGCAAGGAAGGCACGCTCACGCTCGAAGCGGACATCGACGATCCGCAGAAAAGCCCGATCTTCACGCAGTACCCGAAAATCCTCGCCGACCACCACATCGTCGAGTTCCTCACCGACTACCTGCGGCTCATGGTGGGCGGCAACATGAACGCGTTCGAAATCGAAAGCCTCATGGACGAGGAAATCGAAACGCACCACTCGGAGGGCGAGGCGCCCGCGCACGCGCTCTCGAAGGTGGGCGACGCAATGCCGGCGTTCGGTATCGTCGCGGCGGTGATGGGCGTCGTGCACACCATGGCTTCCGCCGACAAGCCGCCTGCGGTTCTCGGCGAAATGATCGCCCAGGCGCTGGTGGGCACGTTCCTCGGCATTCTGCTTTCGTACGGCCTGATCGGCCCGCTCGCGAGCCTCGCGGAGCAGCGCGTGACCGAGTCGACCAAGATGTTCCAGTGCATCAAGGTGACGATCCTCGCGAGCCTGAACGGCTATGCGCCCGCGATCGCCGTGGAGTTTGGCCGCAAGGTGCTGTTCTCGACCGAGCGCCCGTCGTTCACCGAGCTCGAAGAGCACGTGCGTCGCGTGAAGGCGAAGTAAGGCGGGGATGCTGCGATGAGCAACAACAAGGACCGCGCAATCGTCGTCAAGCGCGCCGCGCCGAAGAAGGGGGCGCATCATGGCGGCGCCTGGAAGCTCGCCTACGCGGACTTCATGACCGCGATGATGGCGTTCTTCCTGCTGATGTGGCTGCTCTCGTCGGCTTCGACCACGCAGCTACGCGGCATTGCCGACTATTTCAACCAGCCGCTGAAGATCACGCTCTGGGGCGGCGATCGCAGCGCCGAGGATTCGAGCATTCTGAAGGGCGGCGGGCGTGACATCTCGTCGCAGGAGCAGGGCGTCACGCGCCGCAGCGACGGCGCGACCGAACGCTCCGAGCGCAACGCCTCGAAGCACAACGACGACGACGCGACGAAACAGCTCGAAGGCTCGCTCGAGCGCCAGGAGCAGGTGCGCCTGCACGATCTGCAGGTGAAGCTGATGGCCGCGATCGAGGCGAACCCGGTGCTGCGGCAGTTCAAGCAGCAAATCCGCATCGACTCGACGTTGATGGGCCTGCGCATCGAGATCGTCGACTCGCAGAAGCGCCCGATGTTCGCGACGGCGCGCGACGTGGTCGAGCCGTATATGCGCGACATCCTGCAGGAGATCGGCAAGACGCTGAACGACGTGCCCAACCGCATCGTCGTGCAGGGCCACACCGACGCCGTGCCGTACGCGGGCGGCGAGAAGGGCTACAGCAACTGGGAGCTTTCCGCAGACCGCGCGAACGCCTCGCGGCGCGAGCTGATCGCGGGCGGCATGGACGAATCGAAGGTGTTGCGCGTGCTCGGCCTCGCGTCGACGCAGAACCTGAACAAGGCCGATCCGCTCGATCCCGAGAACCGCCGCATCAGCATCATCGTGTTGAACAAGAAGTCCGAAGACGCGCTCATGCACGACGACTCGACCACCACCACGCTCTCGGACGACGCGGCGGGCTCGGGCAAGAGCCTGCCCGCGCTCTCGCCCGAAGCGGCGCCGGCCAGGGCGGCGCCCGCGCCCGTGCGCGTCGTGCCGAAGGTGGCGCCGGTGGCGGCGGTAGCGCCGGAAGTGCCCGTGGCGCCGCCCGTCATCGAACCGGCGGCGACGGCGAACGCGCCGGCAGACGCGCAATGACAACGAGGAACGGATGATCAGGAACATTCTGGCGATCGACGATTCGGTGTCCATGCGGGAGATCCTGCGTGCGGCGCTCGGTTCGGCAGGCTACGAAGTGACGGTGGCGAGCGACGGCGACGAAGGGCTCGAGCATGCGCTCGCCGAGCGCTTCGATCTCGTGCTCACCGACCTTTACATGCCGCGCATGGGCGGACTCGACCTGATCAAGCGGTTGCGGGCGAATCCTTCGTACCTCGAAACGCCCATTCTCGTGCTGACCACGGAATCGGACGAAGGCTTCAAGGCAGCCGTGCGCGACGCAGGCGCGACCGGCTGGATCGAAAAACCGGTGGACCCCGAGCTGCTCGTCGACCTGGCGAGCGCGCTTGGCGGGGCGAACCCATGAGGCGCCGCGCGGCGTCCAACCCGGCATTTAACGCGGTGAAAGAGCAATGACTCTCGACATCACTCAGTTCTATCAGACGTTTTTCGACGAGGCGGACGAGCTGCTCGCGCAGATGGAGCAGCTTCTCCTGAACCTGAACGTGGGCCGCCCGGACCCCGAGGATCTCGCGGCGATCTTCCGCGCGGCGCACTCGATCAAGGGCGGCGCGGCGACGTTCGGCTTCACGGCCTTGACCGAGACGACCCACATCCTCGAATCGCTGCTCGACCGCGCGCGCAACAACGAGCTCGTGCTGCGCAAGGACATGATCGACACGTTCCTCGAAACGAAGGACGTGCTCTCCGACCAGCTCGCCGCCTACCGCGCGAGCGCGGAGCCCGACGCGGCGGCCGCGGCCGCCGTGCGCGCGAAGCTCGAGCACCTCTATGCGGAAAGCCGCGGCCTGCCCGCGCCCGAAGCCGCTGCGGCACCCGCACCCGCTCCCGCTCCCGCTGCGGCCGCACCCGCTCCCGCCGGCGATTCGGAAGCGGACCTCGACGCCGCTTTCGAAGCGCACAGCACGCTCGGCGCCGCGGGTCAGGGTACGCCCGAGCACGTCGTGAACGAGGCGATGGAAGCTGCGGGCGCGTCCGCGCAAGCCGGCGGCGAAGCAGGCGGCGAAGGTCCGCATCTGCGCGTCACGTTGCGCGCCGTGGACGCGAAGGACCAGGACCTGCTCGTCGAGGAACTCGGCAACCTCGGCCGCATACTCGGCCAGGTAAAGACCGGCGACGACCTCACGCTGTGGCTCGAAACCGACGTGCCCGCCGACGACATCATCGCGGTGTGCTGCTTCGTGATCGACGAGAAGCAGATCTCGATCGGCCGCGGCGCCGCACCGCAGGCCGAGGCGCAACCGGCCGCAGCGGCGCCCGAAGCCGCGACCATGCCGGCCGCGCCCGCACCGGCGGCCCCCGCGCCAGCGCCGGCTGCCGCCGCGCCCGCAGCGGCGGCAAGCACGAGCGCGCCCGTGCCGGCGGCGCCGCATCCCGAACACGAAGCGCCGCACGCCGCCGTGAGCGCCCCCGCGCATGCCGAAGGCGAGCGCAAGGCGCGTCCGGCCGCAGGCGCGACGTCGGCCGAAGGCAGCTCGATCCGCGTGGGCGTGGAAAAGGTCGACCAGCTCATCAATCTCGTGGGCGAACTGGTCATCACGCAGGCGATGCTGGCGGAAACCACCAGCACGTTCGATCCGGCGCTGCACGACCGCCTTTTCAACGGCATGGCGCAGCTCGAGCGCAACGCGCGCGACCTGCAGGAAGCGGTGATGTCGATCCGCATGATGCCGATGGATTACGTCTTCAGCCGCTTCCCGCGCCTCGTGCGCGATCTCGCGGCGAAGCTCGGGAAGGAAGTCGAGCTTGTCACCTTCGGTCAGGCGACCGAACTCGACAAGAGCCTCATCGAGCGC
The DNA here is from genome assembly GCF_900096975.1 of Paraburkholderia lycopersici. GTDB lineage: Bacteria > Pseudomonadota > Gammaproteobacteria > Burkholderiales > Burkholderiaceae > Paraburkholderia > Paraburkholderia lycopersici. The sequence continues at coordinate 114,437 of NZ_FMYQ01000016.1, read as the reverse complement.
ATCATCGACCCGCTCACGCACCTCGTGCGCAACTCGCTCGACCACGGCATCGAAACCGTGGAGGCGCGCCGCGCCGCGGGCAAGGACGGCACGGGCCAGCTCGTGCTCTCCGCCGCGCACCATGGCGGCAACATCGTGATCGAGGTGAGCGACGACGGCGCGGGCCTGCGCCGCGACAAGATCCTCGCGAAGGCGCTCAAGCAGGGCATGCCGGTGAGCGAAACCATGAGCGACGACGAAGTCTGGAACCTCATCTTCATGCCGGGCTTCTCGACCGCCGAGCAGGTGACGGACGTTTCCGGCCGCGGCGTGGGCATGGACGTGGTCAAGCGCAACATCCAGTCGATGGGCGGCCACGTCGAGATCACCTCGCACGCGGGCAAGGGCACCACGACGCGCATCGTGCTGCCGCTCACGCTCGCGATTCTCGACGGCATGTCGGTGAAGGTCGGCAACGAAATCTTCATCCTGCCGCTGAACTTCGTGATGGAGTCGCTGCAGCCGCGCCACGAAGACATCTATACGGTCACCAACGGCGACCGCGTGGTGCGCGTGCGCGGCGAATACCTGCCGCTCATCGCGCTGCACCAGGCGTTCAACGTCGAAGGCGCGCGCACGGACCCGACGCAGGGCATCGTCACGATCATGGAAACCGAGGGTCGGCGCTTCGCCATGCTGATCGACGAGCTCGTGGGCCAGCAGCAGGTCGTGGTGAAGAACCTCGAAACCAACTATCGCAAGGTGCACGGCATTTCGGCGGCGACCATTCTCGGCGACGGCAGCGTCGCGCTGATCGTCGACGTGGCCGCGCTCAACCGCGAGACGCGCGCCACGCACGGCGTGAGCGCGAGCGCGAATTCGGGCGCGTTCGCCGAATTCGCGTAACCGTTGTGTAGTCCGGACGCACTCAACCAACCATTTCCCAACCGTTCAGGGGCTAACGTGGCAGAAGTCCAATCGATTCAGGGCAGCGGCGCGCAAAGCGCGGCGCTTGCCGGCGCGCAACGCCGCGACGCGCAGCAGGCCGAGGCAGGCGGTCAGGAATTCCTCGTCTTCACCCTCGGCGCGGAAGAGTACGGCATCGACATCCTCAAGGTGCAGGAAATCCGCGGCTACGACAGCGTGACGCGCATCGCGAACGCGCCCGAGTTCATCAAGGGCGTCATCAACCTGCGCGGCATCATCGTGCCGATCGTCGACATGCGCATCAAGTTCCATCTGGGCCGCGTCGAGTACGACCATCAGACGGTCGTCATCATCCTGAACGTCGCGCACCGCGTGGTCGGCATGGTGGTGGACGGCGTCTCGGACGTGCTCACGCTGCAGACGGACCAGATCATGCCCGCGCCCGAATTCGGCGCCACGCTCACGACCGAGTACCTCACGGGTCTCGGCACCGTGGACGGCCGCATGCTGATCCTGATGGACATCGAGAAGCTGATGACGAGCCGCGAAATGGCGCTGATCGAGGCGCTGGTCTAACCCGCTGCGAAGCGCGCACGAAGGAAAACCGGGGGGGCCGCAAGGCCGGCGTGAGAGAGAGAGCGGAAAGCCGCCGCCAAGAAGCGGCAAGCCGCCTTCGTCTCCCCGCGCCTCGCAACGGCTCAGGGCGACGTTCGCCCGCGCCGTCCAACCGTCCCGATCGCACAGGACAGGAGCAAACGAGATGCTGCAAAGATGGTCGATCCGCACGACGCTCACGGGCGTCGGGATCATTCTGGTTGCGCTGACCGTACTGGTCGGTTCGCTCGGACTCTACGCGCTCGGGCGCGCAAGCGACTCGTTCGGCGAGATCGTGCAGGGCGACCTCGTCGCGATGCACGCGCTCAACGACGCGTCATCGTATTTGCTGCGTTCGCGCGTCGCGGTCGATCGCGCCAGCGCGCTCGCGGCGGCGGGCCAGGCCGACGAGGCGAAGCAGGCCGTCGATCGCGCCGAGGAATTGCTCGGGAAGTCGAACGAAGCCTGGCAGGCCTTCCAGAATGCGCCGAAGGGCGGCCTCGACGCCGCCACGCTCGAAGCGCTCGCGGCCAAACGCGCGACGCTCATGCAAGACGGCGTGCAGCCCGAATTCGCGGCCTTGCGCGCAAACGATCAAGCGGCTTATCACGCGATCGCCGACACGAAGATCAGCCCGATGTTCGTCGATTACGACAACGTGGCCGCCCCGCTCGCCCAGGCGCTGCAGGACGGCGCGCAGGCCCGCGAGGCCACCGCGCGCGGGAAGATCTCCGTCATGCGCATGGCGATCGGCGCGGTGATCGCGATTGCGCTCATGCTCGTGGTGGCGATCCGCCTCGCGCTGCGCGGGCTCATCGTGCAGCCGCTCGCCGACGCCATGTCGTGCTTCGAGCGCATGGCCCAGGGCGATCTTTCGCAGCCGGTGCACGTGTACAGCAACAACGAGATCGGACGTCTCTTCGGCGCCGTCAAGCGCATGCAGGAAAGCCTCGTCACGCTCGTGAGCGCCGTGAATTCGGGCGCGAGCTCGATCGACATCGGCGCGCGCGAGATCGCGATGGGCAACACCGACCTGTCGCAGCGCACGGAGCAGCAGGCCGCGTCGCTGCAGGAAACCGCGTCGAGCATGGAGCAGCTCACCGGCACGGTGCGCCAGAACGCCGAGAACGCGCGCCAGGCGAGCCAGCTGGCCGTCAACGCGTCGGACATCGCGACGCGCGGCGGCGAGGTGGTCGGCGAGGTGGTGAACACGATGCAGGACATCGCCGTGAGCTCGGCGAAGGTCGTGGACATCATCAGCGTGATCGAAGGCATCGCGTTCCAGACCAACATCCTCGCGCTCAACGCGGCCGTGGAAGCGGCGCGCGCGGGCGAGCAGGGCCGCGGCTTCGCCGTGGTGGCGGGCGAGGTGCGCAGCCTCGCGCAACGCAGCGCGAGCGCGGCAAAGGAAATCAAGGAGCTCATCAACGACGCGGCCGGGAAGGTGCAAAGCGGCTCGCAACTCGTTGGCCGCGCCGGCACGACGATGGAGGATATCCTCCAGGCCGTGCGCCGCGTGACCGACATCATGGGCGAGATCAGCGCGGCGTCCGAGGAGCAGTCGGGCGGCATCGAGCAGGTCAACCGCGCGGTCACGCAGATGGACACCGTCACGCAGCAAAACGCGGCGCTCGTGGAGCAGGCGGCCGCCGCGGCGGCATCGCTCGAAGAGCAGACGCGCCAGCTGCAGAGCGTGCTCGGCACGTGGCGCACGGGCGGCGCGCAGATGCGCGGCGCGAGCGCCGCGGCGCCCGCAAGCGCGGCGCGTGTGACGCCGGCCGGCGCGCCGGCGGCCGCGAAGCGCACGATGCCGTCGGCGTCGGTGGCGTCGGTGGCGTCGGTGGCGTCGTCGGCGAAGGCGGTCCCGGTGGCTTCGCCCGCGGCGTCGGCGGAGGCTGCCGCGCAACCGCCGGCCAAGCCTGTAGCCAAGGCGCCGGCCAAGCCGGCGGCGAAGCCCGCGGCGGCGCCTGCGCGCGCCGAATCGCATCCGGGTCCGGTTGCTTCCGCTTCCGATGATTCGGACTGGGAAACGTTCTGATCGGCGGCAGCGAACTGACGCACAGTGAAGCACTGAACACGACGAGCAACGGCAATGCACATGAGCGCAACCCAACGGCATGATCCGCCGCGCGCCGCCCTCGGGGCGGCGCGCGCCCGGGTCGTCCGTGCGCCGCACGCATTGCACGCGGGCAGGCACGGCGCACGCGCGAACGGCGTCCGGGCCGCCCATGCAGCGAGCGGCGCGCAAGGCGAAGGAGCACCGGCATGAAAGCGCTGCGACTTTCGCGCCACGACGCCGACGACGCGGCGCGCGGCGCGGCGGCGGGCGGGGGTGGGGAATCCAGCCGCGACTTCGAGTTCACGTCGGCGGACTTCGAGCGCATTCGCGCGCTCATTTACCGCCGCGCGGGCATCTCGCTCTCGGACCACAAGCGCGACATGGCGTACAGCCGCCTCGCGCGGCGGCTGCGCGCGCTCGGCCTCGACAGCTTTCGCGAATATCTCGACCAGCTCGAAGCAAGCCACGACGCGAGCGAGTGGGAAGCGTTCACGAACGCGCTCACCACGAACCTCACGGCGTTTTTCCGCGAGGCGCATCACTTCCCGATCCTCGCGGACTTCGTGAAGGGCCGCCCACAGCCGGTTTCGGTGTGGTGCTCGGCCGCTTCGACAGGCGAGGAGCCGTATTCGATCGCGATGACGCTCGTCGAAGCGCTCGGCGAGCGCGCCGCGCGCGAAGCGCGCGTGCTCGCCACGGACCTCGACACGCAGGTGCTCGCCAAGGCCGACGCGGGCGTCTACGCGTTCGATCAGGTGAAGCACCTGTCGCCCGAGCGCCTCAAGCGCTTCTTTTTCAAGGGCACAGGCTCGCACGCCGGGCTCGTGAAGGTGCGCCCGGAGCTGCGCGCGATGGTCAAGTTCGAGCAGCTCAACCTGACCGACGCGGACTACGGATTGCGCACGACCTTCGACGCGATCTTCTGCCGCAACGTGATGATCTACTTCGACAAGCCGACCCAGTCGCAGGTCCTCACGCGCTTCGAGCCGCTGCTGAAGCCGGACGGCCTGCTCTTCGCGGGCCATTCGGAGAACTTCACCTACGTCACGCAGGCCTTCCGGCTGCGCGGCCAGACCGTGTACGAACTCGTGCGCGGCGGCGGCGCGGGCCAGGCGCCGCGCCGCGCCGGCGACGCAATCGGAGTGCCGGCATGAGCGCACGCCTCCCGATCGCGACGAATCTCTACTTCGACACGTATTTCCAGCGCCCCGGCGTGAAGCTCCTGCCCAACGAGTTCTACACGACGAGCGAGGACATGGTGCTCATGACCGTGCTCGGCTCGTGCGTGGCCGCCTGCATCCAGGACCGCGCGGCCGGCATCGGCGGCATGAATCACTTCATGCTGCCCGACGACGGCGCGGACTCGTCCCATGCGCTCGCCGCCACTTCCGACTCGATGCGCTACGGCGCCTACGCGATGGAAGTGCTCATCAACGAGCTCATCAAGGCGGGCGGGCGCCGCGAGCGCTTCGAGGCCAAGGTGTTCGGCGGCGCGGCGGTGCTCGCGGGCATGACGACGATGAACATCGGCGACCGCAACGCGGCGTTCGTGCGCCGCTACCTCGCGACGGAAAACATCCGCATCGTGGCGGAGGACCTGCAGGGTTCGCATCCGCGCAAGGTGGCGTTCCTGCCGCGCACGGGCCAGGTCATGGTGAAGAAGCTGCGCCTTTCCCAGGACGCGAGCGTGGCGGAGCGCGAGCGCCAGCTCGCCGCGCAAACGGCCGAAGCGCGCGCCGAACGGCTCGCGCGGGCGCGGGCGCGCGTCGAGCTGTTCGGGCTCGGCAGCGCGGCGCGCTCCGGCGCGGCGGCGCAGCCCGCCCAGGCGGCCCAGATTTCCCAATCCCAGCCGCAGCCCGCGCGCGGCCGCATCGAGCTGTTCGGTTCGAGCGTGCCGTCCGCGCTGCGCCCACCCGGTCAAGACAACGCCAGGACAGTAGAGGAGGCGTGAACGCTGTGCAAAAAATCAAGGTTCTCTGCGTCGACGATTCGGCGCTGATCCGCAGTCTGATGACGGAAATCATCAACAGCCAGCCCGACATGACGGTCGTCGCCACCGCGCCCGATCCGCTCGTCGCGCGCGAGCTCATCAAGCAGCACAACCCCGACGTGCTCACGCTCGACGTGGAAATGCCGCGCATGGACGGCCTCGACTTCCTCGAGAAGCTCATGCGCCTGCGGCCCATGCCGGTCGTGATGGTGTCGTCGCTGACCGAGCGCGGCAACGAAATCACGCTGCGCGCGCTCGAACTGGGCGCCGTCGACTTCGTGACGAAGCCCAAAGTCGGCATTCGCGACGGCATGCTCGAATACTCGGAAAAGCTAGCCGACAAGGTGCGCGCCGCCGCGCGCGCCCGCGTGCGCGCCCACCATGCGCCGGTCGCTCCGGCGGGGGGCGCGGCCGGCCACGCACACGGCGCGCACGGCCATGCCGCCGCGCCCGCCGCGAACCCGGCGCCGATGCTCAACAATCCGCTCGTCTCGACCGAGAAGCTGGTCATCATCGGCGCGTCGACGGGCGGCACCGAGGCGATTCGCGAAGTGCTGCAGCCGCTGCCGCCCGACGCGCCCGCGGTGCTCATCGCGCAGCACATGCCGCCCGGTTTCACGAAGTCGTTCGCGCAGCGCCTGAACGGGCTGTGCCGCATCGCCGTCAAGGAAGCGGAACACGGCGAGCGCGTGCTGCCCGGCCACGCCTACATCGCGCCGGGCCACGCACACCTCTTGCTCGCTCGAAGCGGGGCGAACTACATCGCGCATCTGTCCGACGACCCGCCGGTGAACCGGCATCGTCCGTCGGTCGACGTGCTGTTTCACTCGGCGGCGCTGCACGCAGGCAAGAACGCCATCGGCGTGATTCTCACGGGCATGGGCCGCGACGGCGCGGCCGGGCTGCTCGAAATGCGCCAGGCCGGTGCGTACACGCTCGCGCAGGACGAGGCGAGCTGCATCGTGTTCGGCATGCCGCGCGAGGCGATTGCGCTCGGCGCCGCCGACGAGATCGCCTCGCTCCCGGACATGAGCCGGCGCGTGATGGCCCGCCTCGCCTCGATGGGCGACCGGGTCCAGCGCGTTTGATTGACGACCAATATCGGGATGTCGTGCCGGCGGCTCGCGCTTGCACGATCGCTCGCGATTAATTTATCTGGATAGGCAGTGCGCTTCTCTGGATAATTGCCCGGGTTTTCGCCTGGAGGAATGGAACGAGATGGATAAGGGAATGAAGATTCTGGTGGTGGACGACTTTCCGACGATGCGCCGGATCGTCCGCAACCTGCTCAAGGAACTGGGCTACTCGAACGTCGACGAGGCCGAGGACGGCGCCGCGGGCCTCGCGCGCCTGCGCGGCGGCAGCTACGAGTTCGTGATCTCCGACTGGAACATGCCGAACCTCGACGGCCTCGCGATGCTCAAGGAGATCCGCGCCGACGCGAATCTCTCGCATCTGCCCGTGCTGATGGTCACGGCCGAGTCGAAGAAGGAGAACATCATCGCGGCGGCGCAGGCTGGCGCGAGCGGCTACGTGGTGAAGCCGTTCACGGCGGCGACGCTCGACGAGAAGCTCAACAAGATTCTCGAGAAGATGGCCAAGACGGGGAGCTGACGTGAACGAGCCCATCAGTGCGCAGTCCGGCGCGCCGTGCGGCGAATGGCCGGAAAGCGAAAGCGCCGCGCCGCTCGCCCAGCCGCCCGAGTTCACGCCGCCCGTGCCGTTCGATGCCGCCGCGCCGGCCGCGGGCGAGGCCGGCGAACTCGCGACGGACCGCATCCTCGCGCGCATCGGCCAGCTTACGCGCAGCCTGCGCGACTCGATGCGCGAGCTCGGCCTCGACAAGCACGTCGAGCGCGCCGCCGAGGCCGTGCCCGACGCGCGCGACCGGCTGCGCTATGTCGCGAACATGACCGAGCAGGCCGCGGAGCGCGTGCTTACGTCGATCGACATCGCCAAGCCGCTGCAGGAAACGCTCGAGCGCGACGCGAAGGAGCTGGCGAACCGCTGGTCGACCTGGTACGACGCGCCAATCGGCCGCGAGGAAGTGCGCCAGTTGATGGGCGATACGCGCACCTTCCTCGACGGCGTGCCGCAAGTCACGGCGGCGACCAACCAGCAACTGCTCGAAATCATGCTCGCGCAGGACTTCCAGGACCTGACGGGCCAGGTAATCAAGAAGATCATGGATGTGGTCTATCTGATCGAGCAGCAGTTGCTGACCGTGCTGGTCGAGAACATCGCGCCGGAGCGGCGCGAGCAGTTCGCGGCGACGGCGGCGGCGCTCGCCGAAACCCAGAGCAGCACGGGGAGCCCCGAAAGCCTGCTCAACGGCCCGCAGATCAATCCGGAAGGCAAGACCGACGTCGTGCAGGACCAGGCGCAGGTCGACGACCTGCTCGCGAGCCTCGGCTTCTGAGCGCGCACGAGCGGCTGGCCATTCAGCTAACTGCCGCCTGTAATCCAGGGCGGGCATACTAGTGCTCATTCCTTCGTGTACCGCCGCAGCGAGCGTGGCGGCGGTGCATCGAAGCATACCGGGCCGTTGCCCGTCCCGCTGCTTCGCCCCGCCGCGACGTTCCCGCGCGGCCCGACAGCGCATGGCGCGACGCGCCGCCGAAAGAGGGAGGGGCAGTCTTGTATCCGTATCCACCGTTCACTGGCAAGGCCGGGCGCGCATTCGCGCGCCGCGCCGTACTCCGCTACGCGTTCCGCGCGGCACTCCTTTGCGCGCTGTTCGCCGCGCGGCAGGTCAGCGCCGCGCTCGGCGGTGCGCCGATGCCTACTCCTTCGGGCGCGAGCGTCAGCACGCTGAGCCCGGCCGCCGCCGCGGCTGCAACGCCGGGCAACGCCTCTGTGGTCGCGCGCCAGGCCGTGCAAGGCGCGGCTTCCGGCGCTGCCGCGACCTCCGCCTACACCGTCCAGCAAACCACGCTCGCCAACGGCACGGTCGTGCGCGAGTATCTCTCGGCGGCCGGCACCGTGTTCGGCGTCGCCTGGAATGGCCCGCAGCCGCCCAATCTCGCCACGCTGCTCGGCGGGTACTTTCCGCAATACGTGGCCGGGGTGAAGGCGAGCCACGCCGCCGGCCTCGTGCGCGGGCCGGGCGTGGTCGAGGGCTCGGGACTCGTCGTGCATTCGGGCGGCCACATGGGCGCCTTCTCCGGACAGGCGTGGCTGCCGCAGGCGTTGCCTGACGGTGTCAGCGCCTCCGACATCCAGTGACGAGCAGAGGCCGAACGTGCTGACATCACGCAACCCGCGCAGCGCCTGCCCGCTGCGCCCTTTCCGTCTCGTTTGCGTCGCCGCCCTGGTGTCGCTCGTTTCGCTCGTCGCCGCCTGCGGGGGCGGGGGTGGCGGCGGTGGCACTCCCAGCGGCACAGGCGGCAGCGGGGGTGCATCGTCCTCCAGTCCCGGTCAGCAGCCCGTCGCGGCCACGGCCGCGAACACGGTCAGCGTGACCGTGAACCGTGGGCCGACCGGCACGCTGCCCAACATTCCCACCGTGAGCGTGAAGATTTGCGTGGCGGGCACGAGCAACTGCCAGACCGTCGACAACGTCCAGGTGGACACGGCGTCGTTTGGCCTGCGCCTGCTCGCCTCGGCGCTTCCGGCGTCGTTCGTGGGCGCGCTGCCTGCCGTCACCGCCGGCAACGGCACGCTCGCCGAATGCACGGCCTTCGCGGACGGCTACACGTGGGGCACCGTGCGTCCCGCCGACGTCAAGCTCGGCGGCGAAACGGCGGCCAATATCCCGATCCAGCTGATCGGCGACCTGCCGTCCGGCACGGTGCCGCCGGAATGCTCGGGCATCGGCCCCGCGCAGGACACGGTCCAGGATCTCGGCGCGAACGGCATTCTCGGCATCGGCGTCGCGCCCTACGACAGCATCGGCAGCTACTACGCGTGTCCGGGCAACACGAACTGCAGTGCCACGTCGGTCGCGCAAACGCAGCAGGTGGCCAACCCCGTGCCGCATTTCGCGGACAACAACGGCGTGATCCTGGAAATGGCGCCCGTGCCGGACAGCGGCGCCCCGAGCGCGACGGGTACGCTCGTATTCGGTATTGGCACGCAGTCGAACAACGCGATGAACGCCTCGCAAAGCTTCGCCACCGACCAGTGGGGCCGGCTCAGCGCCACGTTCAACGGCCGCACGCTCCAGACTTTCCTCGACTCGGGTTCGAACGGGCTCTTCTTCGTCGACGGCAATCTGCCGGAATGCGGCGGCAATCTCGGCACGTTCTATTGCCCATCCGCCACGCAGGCGTTCAGCGCCGCGCTCATTGCCAACGGCGCCGGCGCTTCGTCGGGCACCGCGACGTTCAATGTCGCGAACGCCAGCACGCTGCTCGGCAACGGCACGAACTATGCGGCCAACAATCTCGGCGGGCAGTTCGGTTCCTCGTTGGATCTCGACCTGGGCCTGCCGTTCTTCTATGGCCGCTACGTCTACTACGGCATGGACATGACCGCGAGCGGCGGCAAGGCGCCGTTCGTCGCGTTCTAGCGCCCGGTGCGGGCAGCGAGGGCGGCGGCTACCGGGGCTCACTGCCGGTGCTGGCTGCCGCTGGCCGCGTCCGCTGGCCCGTTCGCGCGGCGGGTGCCGTCGTCCGATTGAAGATGGCGCCCCATTTCCATCGTCCGAAATACCCCGGTTTCCCCACCTTACTCCGTCAATCGGTGCTTGCCTCCGGCGGCAATAATCGCTGTCACTGAAAAAGGGCGCGCGTCAGCCGCGCAGCCGCGACGAGCGGCGCGCGCCCGCGACTGGAGCATGTGTGGCTGAGGACAGCGACCTCGAGAAAACCGAATCCGCCACTCCCAAGCGCATGGAGCAGGCGCGGGAGCAGGGGCAGGTTCCGCGTTCCCGGGAGCTGGCCACGTTCGCGCTGCTCTCGGCGGGCTTCTTTGGCACGTGGATGCTCTCGGGCACGATCGGCGAGCACCTGCAGGCCATGATGCGCGGCGCGTTCACGTTCAACCATGCGAGCGCGTTCGAAACGCGGCGCATGCTCATCGGCGCCGGCGTGGCCGCGCGCGAGGGGTTGATGGCGCTCCTGCCGGTGCTCGCGCTCACCGGGGTCGCCGCGCTGATAGCGCCCCTGGCGCTTGGCGGCTGGCTCATCTCGACGAAATCCCTCGAGCCGAACTTCGGCCGCCTCAACCCGATGTCGGGACTCGGGCGGATTTTTTCCGTGAACGGGCCGATCCAGCTCGGCATGTCGTTCGTGAAGACGCTCATGGTGGGCCTGATCGGCGGCTCGGCGCTGTGGAACCGGCGCGACGAGATCCTGGGGCTCGCCATGCAGCCCGCGCCGCGCGCGTTCGCCGACGCGATGCATCTGATCGGCGTGTGCTGTGGCATGACCGTCGCCGGCATGTTCGTGGTGGCCGCGTTCGACGTGCCGTACCAGATCTGGTCGTATCACCGCAAGCTGCGCATGACCAAGGAAGAGGTCAAGCGCGAGCATCGCGAGAACGAAGGCGATCCGCATGTGAAGGGGCGCATACGCCAGCAGCAGCGCGCCATTGCGCGCCGCCGCATGATGACGCAGGTGCCCAAGGCCGACGTGGTCGTGACCAATCCGACGCACTTCGCCGTCGCGCTGAAGTACGCCGATGGCGAGATGCGCGCGCCGAAGGTGGTCGCCAAGGGCGTGAATCTCGTGGCCGCGCGCATTCGCGAGGTCGCGGCCGAGCACAACGTGCCGCTGCTCGAAGCGCCGCCGCTGGCCCGCGCGCTTTACTACAACGTCGACCTCAACCGCGAGATTCCGGGGCCGCTCTACGGCGCGGTCGCGCAGGTGCTCGCGTGGGTCTATCAGCTCAAGCGCTTTCGCGAGCATGGCGGCGACGTGCCGATGGCGCCGACCGACCTCGACGTGCCACCCGAACTCGACAAGGGCACGGTGAGCGACGAGGACGCGGCCGAGGAAGCCGACGACGCCCTCACGCCCGAGGAGCGCGCCGCGGTCGCCGCGGAGGCGGCCAACCGCACGAATGCCGCGAACGCGGGCAACACCGCATCGAACACCGCCGGCCGCGCAGATCAGGGCGCCAACCCAGGCGCAAAGCGCGGCGGCACTGAAGGAGCAACAGAATGAACGCCCGCACCGGTTTCCTCGCGCGGCGCCCGGAGATGCTGCAAGGCACGAATCTGCGCGCGCTGGCGGGACCGATCCTGATCTGCATGATCCTCGGCATGATGATCCTGCCGTTGCCGCCGTTCCTGCTCGATCTGCTGTTCACCTTCAACATCGCGCTTTCGGTGATGGTGCTGCTCGTCAGCATGTACACGATGAAGCCGCTCGACTTCGCCGCGTTCCCGAGCGTGCTGCTGTTCTCCACGCTGCTGCGCCTTTCGCTGAACGTGGCCTCCACGCGGATCGTGCTGCTCGAAGGGCACACGGGCCCCGCCGCCGCGGGCAAGGTGATCGAGTCGTTCGGCCATTTCCTCGTGGGCGGCAACTTCGCCGTGGGTATCGTGGTGTTCGTGATCCTCATGGTCATCAACTTCATGGTGATTACCAAGGGCGCGGGCCGGATCGCCGAAGTGGCGGCGCGCTTCACGCTCGACGCAATGCCCGGCAAGCAGATGGCGATCGACGCCGACCTCAACGCGGGCCTCATCAACGAAGAAGCGGCGCGCAAGCGCCGCAGCGAGATTGCCCAGGAAGCCGAGTTCTACGGCTCGATGGACGGCGCGAGCAAGTTCGTGCGCGGCGACGCGATCGCGGGTCTCATCATCATGGCGATCAACATCGTGGGCGGCCTGATCGTGGGCGTCGTGCAGCACAGCATGCCGCTCGCCGCGGCGGGCGAGACCTATACGCTGCTCACGATCGGCGACGGCCTCGTCGCGCAGATTCCGTCGCTCGTCATTTCGACCGCGGCCGGCGTGATCGTCTCTCGCGTCGGGACCAACGAGGACATCGGCACCCAGCTCACCGGCCAGCTCTTCACGAACCCGCGCGTGCTGATGATCACGGGCACGATCATCGGCGTGATGGGCCTGATTCCGGGCATGCCGCACTTCGCGTTTCTGCTGCTCGGCGGCGGCGCGATCCAGCTCGGCCGCGTGATGAAGAAGAACGCCGAAGCGAAGAAGGCGAGCGCCGCGATCGCCGACACCGTGCCCGCCGCGCTCACGCCTGCCGAAAACGCCGAGGCGACCTGGGACGACGTCGCGCTCATCGACACGCTCGGCCTCGAAGTGGGCTACCGCATCATTCCGCTCGTCGACAAGAACACCGACGGCGAGCTGCTCAAGCGCATCAAGAGCATCCGCAAGAAGTTCGCGCAGGAAATCGGCTTCCTGCCGCCGGTCGTGCATATCCGCGACAACCTGGAGCTGCGCCCGAACGCCTACCGCATCGCGCTCAAGGGTGTGGAAGTGGGCACGGGCGAGGCCTATCCGGGCCAGTGGCTCGCGATCAATCCGGGGCAGGTAAGCGCGGTGCTGCCGGGCACGCCGACCACGGACCCGGCGTTCGGCCTGCCCGCGATCTGGATCGATGCGAACGCGCGCGAGCAGGCACAGGTGTTCGGCTACACGGTGGTCGATTCGAGCACGGTCGTCGCGACGCACCTGAACCACCTCGTCGTGATGCACGCGGCCGAGCTGCTTGGGCGCCGCGAGGTGCAGGCGCTGCTCGAACGGGTGCAGAAGGACACGCCTTCGCTCGTGGACGACCTCGTGCCGAAGGTGCTGCCGGTCACGACGCTGCAGAAGGTGCTGCAGAACCTGCTGGAAGAAGGCGTGCCGATTCGCGACATGCGCACGATCATGGAATCGCTCGCGGAACACGCGCCACGCATGACCGACGCGCACGATCTCACGGCGGCGGTGCGCATATCGCTTGGCCGCGCGATCACGCAGCAGTGGTTCCCCGGCAACGCCGACATGCAGGTGATGGGCCTCGACGCCAACCTCGAACGCGTGCTTTCGCAGACGCTCACCTCGGGCCCGAACCCCGGCCTCGAACCGGGTCTCGCGCACACGCTGCTCACGCAGACCGAGCAGGCGATAGGGCGTCAGCAGGCGCTCGGTCTCGCGCCCGTGATGCTCGTGCAGCACGCGCTGCGGCCGATGCTTTCCCGTTTCCTGCGCCGCAGCCTGCCGCAGTTGAAGGTGCTGTCCTACGCCGAGGTGCCGGACACGCGCAACGTGAAGGTCGTGAACGTGATCGGCGCGAGCTAGCGCGCGCTGCCGCCGGCTTCTCGCCGCCTGTTCGAGGGCGTCGAACCGGCGGCCATGCCTTATTTTCCGGTCTTCCGTTCAGTCTTTTGACTTGCCGCAAGACCGTCTCGCCGCCCGGAACGGCGGCGCGGCTTGCTCCGCTCCGTGGCGCGCCGCCGCTGCGCCGATCCCGCGAATTACCCACATTTCTCCGCCTTGATCCATCGATCATCGGGGACTCGCCTTCGAAATAATTCCAACATCGGAAAAGGCTTTGCGCGACGCGCGGCCGGCAGCAATCCCGCGCCATTCCGGCAACAGACGTCCAGCGGCGGCGCAAGCCGCTCACCTCATCAGGGGCCCAGCTTGAACATTCGCAAATTCATCGGTGGCACCAGCCGCGACGCGTTACGGCTCGTACGCGAAGCGCTGGGCGCGGACGCCGTCGTCCTGTCGAACCGCACGCTCGACGACGGCAGCGTCGAAATCGTCGCGCTCGCGGACCGCGACCTCGCGGCGATCGCGCCGGCCGATGGCGCTGCGGCGCAAGGCCTCGGTGGCTCGGGTGGTCAGGGCGCCCAGGGCGGTCAGCCCGGCCCGTTCGCGCAGCCGTCCGCCGCGATGACGCAGATGCCGCGCACGCCGCGCGCCGCGGCAGCGTCGGCTGGCGCGGGGGCGAACCCCTATGCCAGCGGCATGCCGGACGTGTTCTCGTCGGTATTCGGCGCGAGCCCGGAAGTGGGCGCCGAAGACGACGCGAGCGACGACGCCGACACGGACGGCGGCCACGCCGCCGTTTCGCTCGGCCAGGATGCCTCGCCGGCTCCGGCTTCTTCCGCCGCCTCGCGCGCTACGGCGAGCCAGCAGGCTGCGCAATCGGCGATGCCGCCGGCGTTGCAATCCGCCATGCAGGCTGCCCGGCCGCCGGCGCCGCAAGTCGCGCCGAATGCGCGCGCGCCGCTTCAGGGCGTGGCCGAGCCGTACGCCGCAGCGGCTTTTGCGCCGCCGTACGCGCCGGCCGCCAACGGCGCAGGCGCCCCGGCCGCCGCACGCGAAGCCGCGGCGCGGCTCGAACAGGCCGCCGCGCAGCAGCCGGGCGACGCCCCGCGCACGATGGCCGAGTCGAATCCCTGGCTGATCGACCACGCCCGCCGCATCGTGAGTCAGCAAAACGGCGTGCGCGAGCCGGGCATGACGCCGGCGGCGGCCGCCGCCAGGGGCCTTGGCAACGTGGCCGATCCGGTCCTTCCGCACGACGTCGAGGCGACCACGCCCGACTGGGCGCTCGAAGCCGCTCACATCGCCGCGCGGCGCGCGGCGCAGCGCCTCGGCCACAGCCCGGACGCCGCCGGTCCGCCACCCGCGCCCGGCGGCCGCAACCCGCAAGGCGCGGCGCCCGGCGGCGCGCCGAACGCCGCGCATACCGTGAGCGAAGCGATCCGCGCGCGCATCGAGCAGGTCGTGAACGAGACCGTGATGAACGAACTCGCCTCCATGCGCGGCATGATGGAAGAGCAGTTCGCGGGCCTGCTGTGGGGCGAGCGCCAGCGCCGCAGCCCGCTGCAGGGCGCGCTTACGAAGCAGCTTTTCGCGGCGGGCTTCTCCGCCCAGCTCGTGAAGATGATGATCGACCGCCTGCCCGAGGTGGAGACTGAAGAAGCCGGCATGGAGTGGATCCAGTCGGTGCTCGAATCGAACCTGCCGGTGCTCGAAGACGAAGAAGCGCTCATGGAGCGCGGCGGCGTGTTCGCGCTGATGGGGCCGACGGGCGTGGGCAAGACCACGACCACGGCAAAGCTCGCCGCGCGCTGCGTGATGCGCTTCGGCGCGAGCAAGATCGCGCTCCTCACGACCGACAGCTACCGTATCGGCGGCCATGAGCAACTGCGCATCTTCGGCAAGATTCTCGGCGTTTCGGTGCACGCGGTGCGCGACGGCGCGGACCTGCAGCTCGCGCTCGCCGAGCTGAAGAACAAGCACATCGTCATGATCGACACGATCGGCATGAGCCAGCGCGACCGCGCGGTGGCCGACCAGATCGCCATGCTGTGCGGCGCGGGCCGCCCGGTGCAGCGTCTGCTGCTGCTTTCGGCCACGAACCACGGCGACACGCTCAACGAAGTCGTGCAGGCCTACCAGAGCGGGCCGGAGAACGCGCCGCTCACAGGCTGCATCCTCACGAAGCTCGACGAGGCGACCAACCTCGGCAGTGCGCTCGACACCGTGCTGCGCTACAAGCTGCCGGTGCATTACGTCTCGACGGGCCAGAAAGTGCCCGAGAACCTTTACGTGGCGACGCGGCGCTTCCTGATCCGCAGCGCCTTCTGCATTCCGCGCGACCGCTCGCCATTCGTGCCGCACGAGGACGACATCCCGGCCCTGCTGTCGGCGCTGTCGGTGCGTTCGGGTTCGCAGGCTCCCGAGGTGCGGTTTGGATAAGTTCGTGATCGATCAGGCCGAGGGGCTGCGGCGTCTGCTTGCGCGCGAAGGCTCGCGCGTGGTCGCGGTAACGGGCGGCGGCGGCTCGCCCGGGCGCACCACCACCGTGGTCAATCTTGCGGCGGCGCTCACGGCGCAAGGCAAGGACGTGCTCGTGATCGACGAGTGCCTCGGGCCGCGCTCGGTGTGCACGCTCGTGGGCGGCGTGCGCGGCGCGGGCAGCTTCGCCGCCGTGATGCGCGGCGAGCGCACGCTCGAGGAGGCCGTCGGCCGCCATGTGCTCGGTTTCGGCGTGCTCGTCGCCTCGCGCGACAACCGCGCCCAGTACACGAGCGCGCAACTGCAAAAGGTGATTTCGGGGCCTGCCGACATCGTGCTGATCGACGCGCAGCTCGACGCCGAAGGCGCGCTCTCGCCGCTCGCCATGCACGCGCACGACGTGCTGATCGTGATGCGCATCGGCGCGCAGGCGATCACGGACGCCTATGCGTGCATGAAGCGGCTGCACTTCGCGCACGCAATCGCACAGTTCCGCGTGCTCGCGAACCACGTGGCGAACGCGCCCGACGCGCAGGCCGCGATCGAGAATCTCGCGGGCGTGGCGGGCCGCTACCTGAGCGTGTCGCTCGAAAGCGCCGGTTACGTCGCCGCCGATCAGCACATGGCGCAGGCACTGAGACTCGCGCGTTGCATCGTCGATGCGTTTCCTTCGACGGCTGCCGCGCGCGACTTCCGGCACCTCGCCGCGGAGCTGCCGCACTGGCCGATGCGTCCCGCCGTTTCGGCGCGTTCGCCGGCGACGGCGCGCGCCCTGGACAGGTACGAAACGGCGCGCGAAGCAGGCGCCGGTCAGCCCGCGTCCGAGGCGCATGCGCTGCATGATGCCGACGACCTGGACGGCGCGTCGCAAGCCGCCGGCCAGTCACACGCTGCACACGCCGCACACACCACGCTCGCGGCGAACGCCGACTCGTTCGTCGCGGCCGTGACGGGTGTGCATACCGCACCCAACGCACCATCCGCGTCCGCGCCGGCCCATGTGGGCTGGCGGACCGACACGCCCGCGCAGCGGACGTCGCCGAGGCATGTCTGACATGCGCCCGACGATGACGCCGCAAGGCAAAGAGAAGCTGGAGAGCACGATGTATAACGCTCAAGGAAAAATTTCGCAGGCCGACGTGCTCGCGAAATACGCACCGCTCGTGAGGCGGCTGGGGTTGCAGCTCGTCGCCAAGATGCCGGCGAGCGTGGACCTCGACGACCTGATTCAGGCCGGCATGATCGGCCTGCTCGACGCGGCGAACCGCTACAAGGAAGACCAGGGCGCGCAGTTCGAAACCTACGCGAGCCAGCGCATTCGCGGCGCGATGCTCGACGAGCTGCGCAGCAACGACTGGCTGCCGCGCAGCCTGCGCCGCACGTCGCGCGAAGTCGAGAGCGCGGTGCACCAGGTAGAGCAGCGTCTTGGCCGCTCGGCGAGCGAAACCGAGATCGCCCAGCACCTGAACATGCCGCTCGACGAATACCAGACGATGCTGCAGGACCTGCACGGCAGCCAGCTCATCTACTACGAAGACTTCGACCGGTCCGCCGAGGACGAGCCGTTTCTCGACCGCTATTGCGTCGACCATTCGGACCCGCTTTCGGCGCTGCTCGACGACAGCCTGCGCGGCGCGCTCGTCGAGGCGATCGAGCGGCTGCCCGAGCGCGAGAAGCTGCTGATGTCGCTCTACTACGAGCGCGGCATGAACCTGCGCGAGATCGGCGCGGTGATGGAAGTGAGCGAGTCGCGCGTGTGCCAGCTGCACAGCCAGGCGGTGGCGCGTCTGCGCACGCGGCTGCGCGAGATGTCGTGGGCGGGTACGGAGAATTGAGGCGGTAGACGGTTCGCGCCTGTGCGGGCGGGCCGGGTGCAGTGGAAAAGCCGGGGTGCGCGAGCGCTCCGGCTTTTTTTGTCGGCGCGGCTCGCGAAAACAAGAAAGCCGAAGCGCAACCGCTTCGGCCTTTGTTTTTTCGAACCGCGTATGAGCTGCGCTGCGGCTATAGCCCGAACGCCGGCAGACGTCCATCGGGACCGTACAGCATCGCGCCGTTGCCCGTTTCGCCGCGCAGGATGGCCAGCGCGCGGCGGTTATGCTCCATGCGCGTGCGGATCATCATGCCGATCGTGAGGTTCTTGCGGCGCGCGCGTTCGGTCGAGCCCTTGAGCAGCGCCCATTGGCTGGCAAGACGGGAGTCGCCGTCGCAGGCCATCTCGATGCCCTTGCGGCCGCCCGGCAGACCGAGGCCCGCCAGTTGCGCGTCGCGGGCTTTTTCGAGGCCGGCGAGACGCTGCGTGAGCGTCGTCTTCTGCTCGACGATCTGCGGCAGCGCCTCGATGCCGTCGGCCGACACGAGCGCCTTCTCTTCGTAGGCGAGCAACGACGCGAACGCCTCGACCGTGGCGTGTTCGTCGATCAGTGTGGCTAACAGGGCATCTTTCATTGCGGGGCACCGGAAAAATCAGTGATTGCGCAGCGCTCTTGCGTCGAACGTCAGTTGGCCGCCGTCGGCTTCAGGAGGTCGCGCGCGGTTTGGATCACGCCGTCGGCGATCTTGCTGGCGTCGATCTGCAACGTGCCGTTGCGGATCGCGTCCTTGATCGACTGCACGTGGGCCACGTCGATGTCGGCGGCGCCGCTCGCCGCGAGCGAGCGCATCGTCGAGGAGAGGGAGGACAGGCTCACGTTCGCGTCACCTTGCGAGGCGCCGGACGTGCTTGCGGCGCCAGCGCCGCCTGCCGCGCCGGACGTGGCGGCAGTACCGGCATTCGCGGCGCCCACGGCGCCGGTCGAATCGCCTTGCGAACGCGCGAGGCCATCCTGCAGCGCGCGCGGATCATTGCGGGTGGAGGGATCAACTTTCACGATGGGCTTTCCTGATCGATTTGACCTTGATAACGGCATAGGTCCAGCCGAACTTTAGGCGAAAGTCCCACGGTTACATGCTGTTACGTGTGCTGGCGCACACAGCCCGCACGCGGCGGCAGCCGGGGCGGCTGGCGGGCTCGAGCCGCGCGCCGGCCCTAGATCTGCACCTGCACGGTGCCGGCGTCCTTGACCACGCCGGAGATGATCTGCCCCCCGCTCGTGCGCACGCGCACCTGCTGGCCCGGTTCCGCGGTGTTGAGCGCGCTGCCTTCGGCGGAGATCGTGAAGTTGGTGCCCACCGCGATGACCTTGACGGTCTGCCCGATGACCACCGAGGCGGCGCTGCGCAGCATGTCGGTGCGCAGCGGCAGCCCGGCGCTGATGCGCGCGAGCGCCACGGCGCCCGTCGCCTGGTTGGGATCGGTGATGACGGTCTGCGGCAGGCTCGCGAGGTCGCCCGAGCGCGGCGTGAAGTCGGCTGCGGAGAGCGCTTCGCCCGCTGCGATCTGGCGCGCGGCCACGTAGTACGTGATGTCCACGGCAATGCGCGCGCCCACGTAGAGCGTCCACGGCTTCGCGCCGATGCAGCGCACGCCGACGCTCGTGCGGCCGAACGTGCGCGCGCCGGGCGGCATGAACGGCTCGAGCGAAGCGCAAGCCGCGAGGCCGCGCGGGAACACCGGATTGACCGTGATGCTCACGCGGCCCGGCAAGCCCGCCGACTGCTGCTGCAGGAAGGCGAGCGCCGCGGCGCGGATCGATTCGCCGTCCTGCTGGCCGGGCGGCGTGGCCTGGGTGTTCGCGGCGACGGCGCTCGCGCTCGCGTTGACGGTGATGTTTGCGCCCGCGACCGGCTTCGCGCCGGGCGCCGCCGCGCTCGCCGCAGGCGCGTCGATGACCACGGACGCCACGCGGTTCGCGGCGCTCGCCACGTTCACGCGCTGGAGCGCCCCCGTGCCGCCGGCCTGGCTTGAGTTGGCGGCCGGCGCGCGCAGGGGCTGCGCACTCGTGCCCGGCGCGGGAATCGTGACGATGCGCGGCGCTTCGCCCTGCTGCGCGCGCTCGCCGGGACCGGGAATCGTAATCATGCCGTTCGAATCGACGCCCGCGCGCGCATCTTCGGGTACGCCGCGCGCATTGAGATCGGCATAGCTCGCCGCGCGCAGCGGCGTGGACCCATTGGCGGAAACATCGGCGGGCGCACTCGCGGCGGGCGCGGCCGGCTTCGCGTTGGCGGCGAGCAGCGCGTTCATCTGCGCGGCGTCGGAGCCGGCGCGGTCGCCGTTGCCCGCAATATAGATCTGGCCGCCCGCGTCCTGCGGCTGGCCTTGCGCCTGCGCGGCCGCGCCGCCCAGGGCGCAGGCGAGCACGCACGTCCACGACGACGCCCACGACAGCGCCCGCGCGCGCCGCGCCCGGCCGGCGCGCGGCCCGCGGAAAGAGGCAGTCTGCGGCATCGTCGTTCTCCATCGAATGCATTGACACGCCTCGCATTCTAGGCGGCGCCCCCCGCGCGCTTGCGTCGAATAGAGGGGCGCTTTCCCGGCTATTCGTCCGATTGGTTCTTGCGCGCCGCGCCTAAGATTCCACTCCATGCGCAAAGGCTTGCGGGCCGCGCGCCTAACGTTTGCGCCGGTTTTCCCGCCCATGACGGGTCCGCCGCGCTCACGCCGAACCCTCTTTCGTGTCACGGAGAACGCCCGATGCTGGACAAACTCGATGCCGAATTCGCCTTTGGGCGCGAAGCGCTCGACGTGCGCGCCACGCGGCAGGCGTTGATCTCGTCGAACATCGCGAACGCCGACACGCCCGGCTATCAGGCGCGTGACGTGGACTTCGCGGCTTCGCTCGCGGGCGCGCTCCGGCAGTCGGGCGCCGCGGGGACCGCCGGCATGGCGGCGCCAGCGGGCGGGAACGCCCAGCCGCTCGCGATGGCGCAGCCGGCGGGCGTGACGGGCGGCATGCAGATGGCGGCGACGGAAGCGGGGCACATGGCGGGCGACGCGAAGCTGATCCCGACCGGCGGCCCGACCGACGCCTACAAGAGCCAGCTCATGTACCGCGTGCCGGTGCAGCCCGCGCTGGACGGCAACACGGTCGATCTCGACACCGAGCGCGTGCAGTTCGCCGACAACGCGCTGCACTTCGAGTCGGGCATGACGGTGGTCTCGCAGCAGATCAAGACGATGCTGTCCGCGATCACCTCGGGCTCGAGCGGCTGATAGCCGCCTGCAAGCCAAAGACGAACCAGCGACCAACGCGCGCGACGCGCACCTGATGTGAGGTCAACGAAACCATGCCATCCCTGATGAACATCTTCAGCGTTGCCGGTTCCGCCATGACGGCGGAATCGCAGCGCCTGAACGTGACGGCGTCCAATCTGGCCAACGCCGACAGCACGACCGGCCCAGACGGCCAGCCGTACAAGGCCAAGCAGGTCGTGTTCGCGGTCAATCCGCTCGGCGGCGCGCGCACGGCCTCGGGCCAGCAGGTGGGCGGCGTGAAGGTGACCGGGGTGGTGGACGACCCCACGCCCATGAAGCAGACCTACGATCCCGACAATCCCGCCGCCAACGCGGACGGCTACGTGACGATGCCCAACGTCGATCCCGTGCAGGAGATGGTGAACATGATCTCGGCGTCGCGCTCGTACCAGGCCAACGTCGAGACGCTGAATACGGCCAAGCAGTTGATGCTCAAGACGCTGACGATCGGCACCTGAACGTGCCCGAAGCGAAGCACGGCAACGCTCCGGCACCGAACCCGCAGTCAATATAGAGACCGGCGGGCGCACGCCGCCCGTCACCACCACACGCCAAGCACGAAGCGCAATCGAGGAGAACGCGTTGAGTTCCAGCAGCACAACCATCGGTGGCAGCACCGCCACCGTGTCGCAGCAACTGCTCGACACCATGAACGGCACGAGCTCGGGTTCGTCCTCGTCGACGAGCGGCACGAGCGCGAACGACCTGCAGACCACCTTCCTGCAACTGCTCGTCGCGCAGTTGCAGAACCAGGATCCGACCAATCCGATGGACAGCTCGCAGATGACCTCGCAGCTCGCCGAGATCAACACGGTTTCGGGCATCCAGCAGCTCAACACGTCGCTCTCGTCGCTCTCCACGCAACTTTCGGCGGGGCAGAACGCGCAGGCCGCGCTGCTGATCGGCTCGACCGTGCTCGCGGCGGGCAGCAGCGCCGCGGTGTCGGGCGGCTCCGCGCCGCAGCTCGGCGTGTCGCTGCCTTCGGCGGTTTCGGACGTGAAGCTCACGATCACCAACTCGGCAGGCCAGGTCGTCAACACGCTCGACCTCGGCGCGCAGTCGGCGGGCACCGTGCCGGTCACCTGGAACGGCAAGGACAGCTCGGGCAACACGGTCGCCGACGGGACCTACACGATCAGCGCCACGGCGACGACCAACGGCCAGTCCGCCACGGCGACGGCGCTCGTCGCGAGCCAGGTGCAGGGCGTGGTCCAGCAGGCGGACGGCACCGCGAGCCTCTCGCTCGCCAACGGCAAGACGGTCGCGCTTTCGGGCGTCGCGGCCATTCTCTGAACACGATAAACGCGGAGTAGACGAACATGGGCTACCAGCAAGGATTGAGCGGCCTCGCCGCGGCGTCGAACGACCTCGACGTGATCGGCAACAACATCGCGAACGCGAACACCACTGGCTTCAAGGAAAGCACGGCGCAGTTCGCCGACGTCTACGCCAACACCATCGCGACGTCTGTGGGCAACCAGATCGGCCTCGGCGCCGCGCTCTCGACCGTGCAGCAGGACTTCTCGCAGGGCACGATCAGCACGACGGGCCAGGCGCTGAACGTCGCCATCAACGGCAACGGCTTCTTCCAGATGTCGAACAACGGCGCGGTCACGTACTCGCGCAACGGCGTGTTCCAGCTCGACAAGAACGGCTATATCACCGACGCGCAGGGCAATGACCTGATGGGCTACGCCTCCGACTCGACGGGCGTGATCAACACGGCGCAAACCGTGCCGCTGAGGGTGCCGACGACCAACATCGCGCCGCAGACCACGCAGAACATCACGGCGCAGCTGAACCTGAACGCGCAGGCCGCGACGCCGACGACCACGACGTTCAACGCGTCCGATTCGACGAGCTATAACTACTCGACCTCGGTCACGACGTACGATTCGCTCGGCGGCACGCAGACGATCAACATGTACTTCGTGAAGGACGCGACCAACGCCGGCCAGTGGGACGTCTACGCGGGCACGCCGGGGAACGTTTCGTCGGTCGGCACGATGACGTTCGATGCGAGCGGCAACCTCACGGCCTCGACCGACGTGACCGGCACGCAAACCGCAAACAACGGCAAGATGACGGTCGACGTGGGCACGCCCGGTTCGACGCTCGCCGACGGCTCGAACGCCATGGCCATCACGCTCGACTTCTCGGGCACGACGCAATACGGCAGCGCCAACGGCGTGAACAACCTCGCCCAGGACGGCTACGCGAGCGGCACGCTTTCGAACTTCTCGATCGGCGCGGACGGCACCCTCACCGGCAACTACTCGAACGGCCAGACCATGTCGCTCGGCCAGATCGTGCTCGCCGACTTCAACAACCCGAACGGCCTGCTGAACCTTGGCGGCAACCAGTTCCAGGAAACGGCGGCATCGGGCGTCGCGCAGGTCTCGACGCCGGGCAGCACGAACCACGGCACGCTCACGGGCGGCGCGCTCGAAGCCTCGAACGTCGACCTGACCAACCAGCTCGTGGACCTCATCACGGCCCAGCGCAACTACCAGGCGAACGCGCAGACCATCAAGACGCAGCAGACCGTCGACCAGACGCTGCTGCAGATGTAACGCGCCTGACCACGTACCGGGCACATCATGGACCGACTGATCTATACCGCGATGACGGGCGCGAGCCAGGCGCTCGAACAGCAGGCCGTCGTCGCGAACAATCTCGCGAACGTTTCGACCACGGGCTTTCGCGCGCAGCTCGCCAACTTTCGCGCCGTGCCGATGTCGTTCGGCGACGGCTCGACGGTCGACGACCAGACCACGCGCACCTATGTGCTGTCGGCGACGCCTGGGTCGGACATGACGCCCGGCGCGATCTCGCGCACCGGCAACCCGCTCGACATCGCGATCCAGGGCGCGGGCTTCATTGCCGTGCAGACGGCCGACGGCAACGAAGCGTACACGCGCGCGGGCAACCTGCACGTCGACGAAAACGGCCAGCTCGTCACCGCCGCGAACCAGCAGGTGATCGGCGGCGGCGGCCCGATCGGGGTGCCGCCGGGCTCGGCGGTCACGATCGGCAAGGACGGCACGGTTTCGGCCATTGCGCCGGGCAGCCCCCCCAACGCGATCGCCATGATCGACCAGATCAAGTTCGTCAATCCGCCCGCGGGCTCGCTCACGCGCGGCGACGACGGCCTCTTTCGCACGGCGGACGGCAATCCCGCCGACGCGGACCAGACCGTGCAGATCGCGACCGAGTCGCTCGAAGGCAGCAACGTGAACCCCGTAGCGGCGATGGTCTCGATGATTACCAACGCGCGCCAGTTCCAGATGCAGACCAAGCTCTTGCAGAACGCGGACCAGAACGAGCAGAGCGCGAACCAGCTGCTCAACTTCAGCTAAGCAAACTCAGGCAAATGAAGGCCGCCGCGCGCCGCATGATGCGCCGCGCGAGCCGGGCCGGGAGAAAGACACCGTGAACCGATCGCTCTACATCGCCGCCACCGGCATGAACGCCCAGCAGGCGCAAATGGACGTGATCTCGAACAATCTCGCGAACGTGAGCACCAATGGCTTCAAGGGCTCGCGCGCCGTGTTCGAGGACCTCATGTACCAGACGCTGCGCCAGCCGGGTGCGAATTCGACCCAGGAAACCGAGCTGCCCTCGGGCAGCCAGGTGGGCACCGGCGTGCAGCAGATCGCGACCGAGCGCCTCTACACGCAAGGCAACCTGCAGCAGACCGGCAACTCGAAGGACGTGGCGATCAACGGCGCGGGCTTCTTCCAGGTGCAGATGCCCGACGGCACGACGGCCTACACGCGCGACGGCTCGTTCCAGACCAACTCGCAGGGCCAGCTCGTGACCGCTAGCGGCTACCAGGTGATCCCGGCGATCACGGTGCCCGCCAATGCCACTTCGCTCACCGTCGGCAGCGACGGCGTGGTCACGGTCACGACGCCGGGTTCGAGCAGCAACACGACCATCGGTTCGCTGCAGCTCGCGATGTTCATCAACCCGGCCGGTCTCCAGTCGAACGGGCAGAACCTGCTTTCGGAAACGGCTTCGTCGGGTGTGCCCACGATTTCCACGCCGGGCCAGAACGGCTCGGGCACGCTCAACCAGGGCTATGTGGAAGCGTCGAACGTGAACGTGGTGCAGGAGCTCGTGAACATGATCGAGACGCAGCGCGCATACGAAATCAACAGCAAGGCGGTCACCACTTCCGACCAGATGCTGCAAACCCTCAGCCAGATGCAGGTCTGAGGACCGGTCCTTAGTTAAACGAGTTGGTGATCCGCATGTCGCAGTCCGTTCGAAACCTTCCTCGCATCCGCGCAGCGCGCACGGCCGACGGCCGCGCGCTCGTGGCGGGCGTGGCGCTCGCGTTGCTGGCGGGCTGCGCCTACATCCCGAAGAAGGAGCCGATCACGCAGCAGCCCATGACGGCGGTGCCGCCCGCGCCGCCCGTCAACAGCTCGCCGGGCGCGATCTTCAACCCCGGCTACGCGGGGCGGCCGCTTTTCGAGGACCAGCGTCCGCGCAACATCGGCGACATTCTCACGATCGTCATCTCGGAAAACATCAACGCGACCAAGTCCTCGGGCGCGAACACCAAGCGCGGCAGCGCCACCAGCTTCTCGGGGACCGCGAACTTCCTGCCGGGCTTGTTCAACCGCGCGAACCTGAATTCGCAGGGCGCGAACCAGTTCGACGCCACGGGCGGCGCGAACGCTTCGAACACGTTCACGGGCGTCATCACCGTGACGGTGACGAACGTGCTGCCCAACGGCAATCTCGTCGTGTCCGGCGAGAAGCAGATGCTCATCAACCAGGGCAATGAATACGTGCGCTTTTCCGGCGTCGTCAATCCGAATACCGTCGCCGGAGACAACTCCGTGCTCTCGACCGACGTCGCCGACGCGAAGATCGAATACTCCGCCAAGGGCGTGATCGACGAAGCCGAGACGATGGGCTGGCTGCAACGCTTCTTCCTGAACATCGCGCCATGGTGAAGATCCGCTTCCATCGCACGCGCCGTTCGCGCATGAAGGACGTGCTCGCCACGCTCGGCGTGGCCTTCGGGTTCGTCCTCGCCTGCGGTGCGCTCGCCGCCTACGCGACGCCGGCGCGCGCCGAGCGCGTGAAGGATCTCGCGGCGTTCCAGGGCGTGCGCGACAACCCGCTCATCGGCTATGGCCTCGTGGTGGGCCTCGACGGCACCGGCGACCAGACCACCCAGGCGCCGTTCACGACGCAGACGCTCGCGAACATGCTCGCGAACCTCGGCATCTCGATCAACAACACGTCGACGGCCTCGGGCTCCTCGTCGACGCTCAACAACATGCAGTTGAAGAACGTCGCCGCGGTGATGGTGACGGCCGTGCTGCCGCCGTTCGCGCGGCCCGGCGAGCAGATCGACGTGACGGTTTCCTCGCTCGCCAACGCGAAGAGCATTCGTGGCGGCACGTTGCTGCTCACGCCGCTCAAGGGCGCCGACGGCCAGGTCTACGCGCTCGCCCAGGGCAACGTGGCCGTGGGCGGCGCGGGCGCCTCCGCCAACGGCAGCAGGGTGCAGGTGAACCAGCTCGCCGCAGGCCGCATCGCGGGCGGCGCGATCGTCGAGCGCGCGGTGGTCTCGCCGGTTTCGCAGCAAGGCGGCCTCCTCACGATGACCGTCAACGACATGGACTACGACACGACGCAGCGCATCGTCGCGGCGGTCAACAACATGTTCGGCGCGGGCACGGCCGTACCGCTCGACGGCCGCACGATCCAGGTGCGCGGCCCGGCCGATCCGTCGGCGCAGGTGGGCTTCATCGCGCAGATCCAGGATCTCAACGTGAACCCGGCCCAGCCGGCCGCGAAGGTGATCCTCAACGCGCGCACCGGCTCGATCGTGATGAACCAGATGGTGACGCTGGAGAGCTGCGCGGTCGCGCACGGCAATCTCTCGGTCGTCGTGAACACGCAGACGGCCGTGAGCCAGCCCGGCGCGTTCTCGAACGGGCAAACGGTGGCGGCACGCCAGTCGCAGATCCAGTTGAAGCAGGACAACGGATCGCTCAAGCTCGTGACGGCGGGCGCCAATCTCGCCGAGGTCGTGAAGGCGCTCAACGCGCTCGGCGCGACGCCGGCGGACCTCATGTCGATCCTGCAGGCGATGAAGGCGGCGGGCGCACTGCGCGCCGACCTCGAGATCATCTAAGGGGTGGAACTTGGATAACACGAAGAACATCGGCGGCAGCCTCGACCTGACCAATCGCTTCGCGCTCGACGTGCAGGGTTTCGACTCGATGCGCGCCGCCGCGAACGCCTCGCCCCAGCAGGGCGTGAAGATGGCCGCCAGGCAGTTCGACGCGGTGTTCACGCAGATGATGCTCAAGAGCATGCGCGACGCGACGCCCGACGACAGCCCGCTCGATTCCAACGACAGCAAGCAGTTCACCTCGATGCTCGACCAGCAGCTCTCGCAGCAGATGTCGAACAAGGGCATCGGCGTGGCGAACGCGATGATCAAGCAGCTCATGCGCAGCATGGGCGGCGCGGCGGGCGCCGACGGCGCGGGCGGCGGAAACGGCGTGGCGGGCGCGATCGCCGGCCTTTCGGGCTCGGACGCCAACGAAGGCAATCTCGCGATGCTCAACGCGCTCGGCCGCGCCTACGGCAACGCGGCGGCCAACGGCGCGCTCGGCAGCGGCGCGGGCTACAGCGGCAACAGCGCGCTCACGCCGCCCGTCAAGGGCAACGGCGACGCCTCCGTGGACGCCTTCGTCGACAAGCTCGCCAACGCCGCGCAGCAGGCGAGCTCGAGCACGGGCATTCCGGCCCGCTTCATTCTCGGCCAGGCCGCGCTCGAGTCGGGCTGGGGCAAGCGCGAGATCAAGAACGCGGACGGCTCGACGAGCCATAACGTATTCGGCATCAAGGCGTCGAAGGACTGGACCGGCAAAACGGTCTCGACGGTCACGACCGAGTACGTGGACGGCCAGCCGCATCGCGTGGTGGAGAAGTTCCGCGCCTACGACTCGTACGAGGACGCGATGACCGACTACGCCACGCTGCTCAAGAACAATCCGCGCTATGCGTCGGTAATCAACGGCTCGAAGAGCGCCGAGGGCTTTGCGCACGGCATGCAGCGCGCGGGCTACGCTACCGACCCGCACTACGCAAAAAAACTGCTGACGATCATGCAGCGGATGGCGTAAGAAGCGCCGTTGCAAACGTTGCCTCGGCGCAGTTGCCGGAAGATGCCTCGCGGACGTCTTTCATGTAGGAAAAGGGCACTTTTTTTTTACGCCTAATCCCTAAATTTTTTGAACGGCCTGCCGCTAATGCAGGCGAGATGGAAAAGCAATCCGGGCGGCAGGCACGCCCGAACGGCGTGCGCGGAAAGGTCCGCGGCGCGCCAGCACGTTCACGAATTTCCGGCAGGCCGATGAATACCGTTCAGTCGAATCCACAGGAAGCAGGCGAGGGCGCGGATGGCGTCCACGATTTTGGGCGCCGCAATCCGCTTGAGATCGGCGTCCAGCTACGCAACCTCGTCAATCGCGGCGACTTCCTGACCCTGCAGTATCGCGGGGGACAACTCGTCACGCGCATTCTCGCCGTCAACGGGCGCGAGCGCACCTTCGTGTTCGACTGGGGCGCGCTGCCCGAACAGAACGCGGGCGTGCTCGCCGCGTCCGAGTGCCAGTTCCACGCGTCGCCCGACGGCGTGCGCGTGGAGTTCGTCACCACCACGCCGCGGCGCACCGAGTTCGAAGGGCATCCCGCATTCGAAGCCAATTTCCCCGAAGTGCTGTTTTACGTGCAGCGGCGCGAGTATTTCCGCGTCGATACGCCCGTGCTCGAGCCTTGCATTTGCCGCGGCGACCTGCCGGCCGGCGGCGACCGCTTCGCCTACGAGGTGCACGACCTCTCGCTCGGCGGTCTCGGGCTGCGCACGACCGACGAGCGCGTCGCGGCGCTAGACATGGGCCTGCGCCTTGCGGACGTCGAACTCGACCTGCGCGCGCACGGCAAGCTGCGCGTGGATCTCGCGCTCGTCGTGCTGCGCTTCATCGACCTGCCCAACGGCGACCGCCGCTATCACCTGGGCTTTCGCTTCGAGACGCTGCCCGGCGCCGCGGAAAACACGCTGCAGCGCTACATCACGCAGCTCGAAATGAAGCGCCGCGCGCTCTCGCGCGCCTGAGGCGCAACCCCGGGTCGCCGCACCTGCTCGGGGCATGAGCGCGGGCGCGTTTGCGCCAACGTTTTCGCCTCGCCGCGTGCTCAATTTTCGTGGCGCGCTGCCGTTATACCGTGAGTTCACCCACGCGGTTTGCCAGGGGCAGGCCGTTTTCGAGGATCACGCATGTCCAACATCTTCTCGATCGGTCTGAGCGGCCTGCAGGCGGCCCAGATTGGCATCTCGACCACCGGCGAGAACATCAGCAACTCGACGACCGCGGGCTATACCGTCGAAACACCGGTGTCCCAGGAGTCGGCGGGCCAGTACACGAGCAGTGGCTACATCGGCGGCGGCGTGACCACGGCGACCGTGCAGCGCGCCTACAGCCAGTACCTCACGACGGCGCTCAACAACGCGCAGTCCACGAGCAGCGCGTACACGGCCTCGTACAACCTCGCCACGCAGCTCTCGAACCTCGTGGGGAGCCCGACCTCGGGCATCGCCACCGCCATCACGAACTTCTTCTCGAGCCTGCAGAACGTCTCGAATTCGCCTTCGGACACCGCCGCGCGCCAGACCGTGCTGTCCGACGCGCAAACGCTCGCCAGCCAGATCAACGCCGCGGGCCAGCAGTACGACTCGATGCGCCAGAGCGTGAACACGCAGCTCACGAGCGCCGTCACGCAGATCAACAGCTACACGCAGCAGATCGCGAACCTCAACGCGCAGATCCAGTCGGCGAGCGCGAGCGGCCAGCAGCCCAACCAGTTGCTCGACCAGCGCGACCAGGCGGTCGCGAATCTCTCGCAGCTCGTCGGCGTGCAGGTCGTGCAGGGCAGCAGCGGCTACAGCGTCTTCCTCGGCAACGGCCAGCCGCTCGTGGTGAGCAACCAGAGCTACAACCTCGGCACCCAGCCGTCGAGCTCGAACGCGTCCGAGCTGGCGGTCACGTGGGTAGGCCTGAACGGCGCGAGCGCCGCGTCGCTCGGCGCGCCGCAGGTGCTGTCCCAGGCGGCGCTGCAAGGCGGCACCGTGGGCGGTCTCGTCTCGTTCGTGCAGAACACGCTCGATCCCGCCGAATCGCAACTGGGCGCGATCGTGACGAGCTTCGCCGCGCAGGTGAACAGCCAGAACGCGCTCGGCCTCACGCTCTCGGGCGGCCCCGGTGGCGCGCTGTTCACGGTCGGCAATCCGGCCGTCGCGGCCAGTTCCGGCAACCCCGACCCGACGACCACGGTGAGCGCGACGCTCGCGAACGACACGCAGCCGCTCACCGACAACTACTCGCTCAGCTACGACGGCAGCAACTGGAACCTCACCGACACGACGACGAACAAGGTGGTCGACAGCCAGCCGAACGGCACCGCGCCGATCACGATCGGCGGCTTCTCGATCACGCCTTCGGGCACGGTGAGCGCGGGCGACTCGTTCACGATCCAGCCCACGGCCGGCGCGCTCGCGAGCTTCGCGGTCGCCACCAGCGACCCCGCCGCCATCGCGGCGGCCACGCCGGTGGTCGTTTCGGCGTCCACGACGAACGCCGGCACGGCCACGGTGACGCAGGGCACGGTCGGCACGGGCTATTCGGTCAGTTCGAACGCCAACCTGCCCGTCACGCTGACCTACGATTCGACGACGGGCACCTTGACCGGCCTGCCCGACGGCACGACCGTGACGATCACGACGCCGGGATCGACGTCGAGCACGAGCGTGACGATCGACAGCACCGCGACGCCCCCGGTGACCGGTCTCGACTACGACCCGACCACGGGCGCGACGTACACGATCACGAATCTCACCGACTCCACCGGCGCGAACGGCGTCGCGACCAGCCTGAGCTTCACGGTGACGGGCACGCCTTCGAACGGCGATAGCTTCGCCGTTGCGGCGAACACGAGCGGCACGCAGGACGGGCGCAACGCGCTCGCGCTCGCGAACCTCACGTCGAGCACGGCGTACACGGGCTCGGTCACGCTCACTTCGGCCTATGCGAACTACGTCAATTCGATCGGCAACACGGCGAGCCAGCTCAAGGCTTCGAACACCTCGCAGCAATCGCTCGTGACGCAGCTCACCTCGCAGCAGCAGTCCGTGCAGGGCGTGAACCTCGACGAAGAAGCGGCTAACCTGCTGCAGTACCAGCAGCTCTATCAGGCCAACAGCAAGGTGATCCAGACGGCCGCGTCGCTGTTCCAGACCCTGCTCGGCATTTTCCAGTGAGGCGCTGACACATGCGTATCGCGACTTCCCAGATTTATTCCTCCAGCGTGGCGACGATGGAGAACCAGCAGGCCCAGATCCTGCAAGTCCAGCAGCAGATCTCGACCGGCGTGGCGATCTCGAACCCGGCCGACAACCCGCTAGGCGCCGCGCAGGCCGTGACGCTTTCCGCCACCAGCGCGACGCTCTCGCAGTACGCGTCGAACCAGACCACGGCGCTCACCGCGCTGCAGCTCGAGGACACGACGCTCACGAGCGTGACGACCACGATGCAGAGCATCAATTCGCTCATCATCGAAGCCCAGAACGGCTCGCTCACCGACAGCGCCCGCCAGGCCATCGCCCAGCAGATGCAAGGCGACCGCGACCAGCTTCTCACGCTCGCCAACACCACGGACGGCGCGGGCAACTATATTTTTTCGGGCTTTCAGAGCACCTCGCAGGTGTTCTCGAACAAGTCGGGCGGCGGCGTGACCTACAACGGCGATGCGGGCCAGCGCGTGATGCAGGTGGCCGGCACGCGCACGATCCCGGTGGGCGACACGGGCGCCGCGGTGTTCCAGAGCGTGCAGGCCGTGGGCTCGGACATCGTGCCCTCGGGCAGCGCCTCGAACACGGGCACGGGCGTAATCAGCGCGGTGACCGTGACGGACCCGACCCAGACGACCAACAACGACAGCTACACGATCAACTTCGTCACCAATCCGGCGACCGGCAATCTCGGCTATACCGTGACCGACGGCTCGGGCTCGCCCTCGACGCCCGTCGACTTCACGGCAGGCGACGCCATCCCGCTCGGCTCGGGCATGAACGTGACGATCACGGGCACCCCCACCGCGGGCCAGGACTCGTTCACGGTCACGCCCGCCACGGCCTCGCAGAACACCGACGTGTTCGCCACCATCGACAGCATCATCAGCGCGCTGAACACGCCCACGAGCGGTTCCCCCGCCGCGGTCGCGAATCTCAACAACGCGTTGAATACGGGGCTCACGCAGATCGGCAATTCGCTCTCGAACGTGATTACGGTGCAGGCCTCGGTGGGCGGCCGCGAGCAGGAAGTGAAGGCGCTGCAAACGATCACGTCGACGAACTCGCTGCAGATCACCTCGAACCTCGACGACCTCACGAGCACCGACACGGTGGCGGCGATCAGCCAGTACGAGCAGCTTTCGAATGCGCTCACGGCCTCGCAGAAGAGCTTTGCCGCGACGCAGAACCTCTCGCTGTTCCAGTACATCAATCCCTGATCGCACGCGGTTCGGCGGTCCAGGAAAAAAAAGCGGACCTCGGTCCGCTTTTTTTCATTGCCTTGCCTGCGCCGCGGTACGGGTTCTTCCCCCGGCGGCGTCACCCCGGCGGCCGCAGCGCCTGCGCCACGCGCCCCATCTCCTCGATGCCGCTGTCGAAGAGCCGCGCGAAGTAGGGAATCAGGTCCGGCATCATGAGCTGGATGAGCAGAAGCCCCACGAGCATCGTGAGCGCGAAGCCGACCTGGAAAATGCCGATCTGCGGGGCCGCGCGGTTCAGAATGCCGAGCGAGAGATTGGTGATGAGGAGGGCGACGACCACGGGCAGCGAGAGCAGCAGGCCCGAGGAGAGGATCGTCGCGCCGTAGCCGGCGAGCAGACGCCAGCCCGCCGCGCCGAGCACGCTCGCCGTGACCGGCACCGACTGGAACGTGGCGACGAGCGCGGCGATCATCTGCAGATGGCCGTCGAACGCGAGGAACGCGAGCATCGCCATCATGTTGAGCCACGTGGAGAGCGCGGGCGTGGTGGCGTTGGTCTGCGGGTCGAAGAAGCTCGCGAAGCCGAGGCCCATGCCGAGGCTCATCATGTCGCTCGCCGCGGTCACGACCGCGAACACGAGTTGCATCGTGAAGCCGAGCGCGACGCCGATCAGGAACTGGTTGACGAGAATCCACACGCCTTCGGCAGAGAACACCGTCACCTGCGGCATGGCGCCGATGGTGGGCGCGACGATCAGCGTGATGAAGCCGGCGAGGCCGATCTTCACGCGCGTGGGCACCGAACGGTTGCCCACCACGGGCGCGACCGCGACGAGCGCGAGAATGCGCGTGAACGGCCAGAGGAACGCCGTGAGCCAGGCATTGAGCTGCGCGTAGGTGAGCGTAAACATCGCGTGCCTGAAGGCGCTTGCGGCGAGGCGGCGCGCCTAGCCCGCGAGCTGCGGAATGCTCGTGAACATGCGGTGCATGTAGTCGAGCATCGTCGTGAGCATCCACGGCCCGGCGATCACGAGCGTCACCGCAATGGCGATCAGCTTCGGGATGAACGAGAGCGTGGATTCGTTGATCTGCGTGGCGGCCTGGAAAAGGCTCACCACGAGACCCACGACGAGCGAGACGAGCAGCAGCGGCGCGGCCATCAGGAGCGCGACGTACATCGCCTCGTGGGCGAGCGTCATGACCATTTCGGGCGTCATGTCGGTGTCCTCAGGTGAAGCTCTGCGCGAGCGAGCCGATCAGCAGCTGCCAGCCGTCCACGAGCACGAACAGCATGAGCTTGAACGGCAGCGAAATGGTCGCGGGCGAGACCATCATCATACCCATCGACATCAGCACGCTCGCCACCACCATGTCGATGATGAGAAACGGAATGAAGATCGTGAAGCCGATCTGGAAGCCGGTCTTCAGCTCGCTCGTGACGAACGAGGGCACGAGCAGCGTGAGCGGTACGTCTTCGGGCCCCTGCATGGGCGCGGCGTGCGAGATGCGCGCGAAGAGCGCGAGGTCCGACTCGCGCGTCTGGCGCAGCATGAAGGTCTTGAAGGGCGCCACGCCGCGCGTCACGGCGTCGTCCATCGAGATCGCGCCGGCCGCAAACGGCTTGTAGCCGTCGTTGTAGGCCTTGTCGAGCACCGGCGACATCACGAACAGCGTGAGAAAGAGCGCCAGGCCCACGAGCACCTGG
Organism: Paraburkholderia lycopersici; assembly: GCF_900096975.1. Classification (GTDB taxonomy): domain Bacteria; phylum Pseudomonadota; class Gammaproteobacteria; order Burkholderiales; family Burkholderiaceae; genus Paraburkholderia; species Paraburkholderia lycopersici. Next base: position 79,804 of record NZ_FMYQ01000016.1, on the reverse strand, counting down.
TTGGGCGGCGTGGTCGTCGTGCCGATCGCCTGGCGCAGCAGCGAAAGCACGATGATGATGCGCGTGAAGCTCGTCATCATCAGCACCATCGCCGGCAGGAACGACAGCATCGTGAGCAGCAGCATCGTCTGCACGCTCAGCGAGTAGGTCGTGCCGCCGTTCGGGCCCGGGCTCGTGTTGAAGGCAGGCAGGCCCTGCGGGCCGCCCGCGCTTTGCGCATGCGCCAGATGCGGCAGCGCGAGGGCGAGGGCGCCCGCGCCGAGCATCAGCGCGAACGGGAGCGCGGCTCTGGCGATCTTTGCGAGGGAATCCGCGCGCGCGCGGGCGTCGCCGCCTGCGGGCGCCGCTTGAAGGGAACTACCGTGCATTTACTGCGCTCCGCCGTTGTGACGTGTGAAACGCGTCTTGAAGCGTTTGTCCGCCTCGCTTTTCAGCGCGTCACGAAAGCGCTGTGCGAAGGTGCCTGGGAGGGCGGGGCCTGCGGGACTGTTTGCCGGCGCCGCCGCGGCGCCCGCCGGGAGTTCGCCCGCGGGCATGGTGTGCAGGAGCCGCACGTTGCCGGGCGCCGCGCCGAGCACGAGCCAGGTGTCGCCGATCTCGACCACGGCCACGCGTTCCTTGCCGCCGAGCGAAGCGCCGCCCACGGTCTTCACGAGCGCGCTCTTCGCACCGCCTTGCAGGCCGAGACGCCGCGCGAGCCAGGCGCAGCCGAACACCACGCCGATCACGAGCGCGAGGCCGAGCACCGTCTGCACGACGGCGCCGAAACCGAGCGCGGGCACGGCGCTGCCGAGCGCGACGCCCGACGCCGCGGATGCCGCGCGCGTCGCCTGGTTGACCGCCTGCAGATCGGCGGCGCGCGCGCCCATGACGGCGAAAACAGCGGCGCCGGCGAGCGCGTGGCGCGCCGCGAGGCGCCATGAGAATCGCGGTGTCCGCGCGCCGCGCGACTCGCGCACGCACGGAGCAACCCGCCGGGCAGCCCGCGTGCGCGCGGCGCCGGCAACAGCCTCGGGGTTCATCGGTTCAGCTTCCGGATCCGCTCGGACGGCGTGATGATGTCGGTGAGTCGAATGCCGAACTTGTCGTTCACGACCACCACTTCGCCCTGGGCGATGAGGCAGCCGTTCACGAGCACGTCCATCGGCTCGCCGGCCATGCCGTCGAGCTCCACCACCGAGCCCTGCGCGAGCTGCAGCAGGTTGCGGATGGCGATCTTGGTGCGGCCGAGCTCCACGGTCATCTGGACGGGAATGTCCAGAATCATGTCGATGTCGTTGGCCGTTTTCGTCGAATCGACCTTCGAGAGCGGCTGGAACACGCCGGCCGTCGAGGGCGCCGCGGCGCTCAGCTCATTGCCGTTCTGTTCGGCGAGTGCGCTTGCCCAGTCGTCCATCGCGTCGGCGCCAGCGGTCTGCGCCGCGGCATCGAAGCCCGGGTCGAGCACCGGCTCGTCTGCGCTCGTGCCGTTTACGTCACTCATATCCACCTTCCTTCATCGTGTCGGCTGCGCTGATCATCTTCTGGACCCGCAACGCGTATTGACCATTGAAAATTCCGTAGCCGCATTCCATCACCGGCACGCCGTCCACCTTGGCGACGATGTGCTCCGCGATGTTCATGGGCAGCACGTCGCCCTTCTTCATGTTCAGGATCTGCTCGAACGTGACCGGAACGTGCGCGAGGTCGGCCGTGAGCTCGACTTCGGCGGCCTGCACCTGCTGCGAGAGCACGCGCACCCAGCGGCGGTCGACGTCGAGCACCTCGCCCTGCAGCGGCGAGGACAGCACGTCGCGGATCGGCTCGATCATCGAGTACGGCATGCAGATGTGCAGCGTGCCGCCCGTCGGGCCGAATTCGATCGAGAACTGCGTGACGATCACGATCTCGTTAGGCGTGGCAACGTTTGCGAACTGCGTATGCATTTCGGAGCGCACGAACTCGAACTGCAGCGGCCGCACGCTCTTCCAGGCGCTCGTGTAGTGCTCGAACACGAGATTGAGCAGCTTGGCGATGATGCGCTGCTCGGTCTGCGTGAAGTCGCGGCCTTCCACGCGCGTGTGAAAACGCCCGTCGCCGCCGAACAGGTTGTCCACGACGAAGAACACGAGGTTCGGGTCGAACACGAACAGCGACGTGCCGCGCAGCGGCTTGACGTGCACGAGGTTCAGGTTCGTCGGGATCGGCAGGTTGCGGGTGAACTCGCTGTACTTCTGCACGCGCACCGGACCCACCGAGATTTCGGCGGTGCGGCGCATGAAATTGAAGACGCCGACGCGCAACAGGCGCGCAAACCGCTCGTTGATGATTTCGAGGCCCGGCATGCGGCCGCGGACGATGCGTTCCTGCGTCGCGATGTTGTAGGGGCGGACACCCTTGTTCTCGGACTGGCTCGGGTCCGAGTCGACTTCGCCGGTGACGCCCTTGAGGAGGGCATCGACCTCCTCCTGGGACATGAACTCGTCGTGACCCATCGTCATGATGACTGGCCCTCCTGGCTAGCCGAGCGGCGCGCGCGCGCGGTCATCGTGGTGCTCATGTCGGCCACGCTCACTGGACGACGAATTCGGTGAACAGCACGTCGTCGACGCGCACCGACTTTTCGCTCGCGTTCGCGGGCTGCGAGATCAGCACGGCGAGCTCGGTGGCGAGCGCACGCTTGCCGTCGAGCGGCGCGAGATCGGACGGGTGCTTGTTCGAGAGCGCGAGCAGCACGCGGCTGCGGATCTCGGGCATGCGTGCGACGAGCGCGTCCTGGGTGGCCTGGCTGTCGAGCTTGAGCGTGAGGCCGATGCGCAGGTAGTGCTGCTCGCCGTCGTCGGACTGCAGGTTGACGGTCATCGGCTCAAGCGCGTAGTACACGGGCACAGCGGGCGGCGCCGCTGCGGCGGCGGGCGCGGCGGGGGCGCTTGCGGCATGGCGCGACATGAAGAACCACGTCGCGCCGCCCGCCGCAGCGGCGGCGAGGATCGCAATGAGCGCGATTACCAGAATGCGCTTCATCGGTCCGGGTTTCGCGCCCTGGGGCGCGGCTTGCTGGGATGCGGGGGTGGTCGCCATGTCGAAAGTGAGCCTGGATGCTTGCGAGGGTCCGGAGGATCGACCAGATGGTCAGTCCCGGCAGCTTGCATTGTTCCGGCTTTTGCCTTTCGGCGATGGGAGGAATAGACGGGGGAATTCCGGCTATCTCGTGGTTTTGTTGCGCGCCGCCGCGAACGCCGCGAACACCCCGCGAGGCGCGCGCAGCCTGGGGCGCGCGCCCGGCACGGCCCGGATGCGCGGGGCAGGCTGGGTGGGCGAGAGGCCGCCGCGCGCATTCGCGGGACGAAAGGTCGGGCGAAACGCCGGGCGCACGGCGGCGCGCGCGAGCGCGCTCAGGCGAACGTGTCGATCAGCCCGACGGTGCGCTGCGTGCCGCTCGCGGCGGCGACCGTGTCGTCGGCGGCCGCGGCGCTCACCGTGCCGCCGGAGCCCGAGCCCGAGCCCGACGAGCCGGAGCGGCCCGAGCCGCTGCCGTCCTGCTGCGCCTGCTGGTTCATCTGCCGCGAGAAGCCGTCGCTCACGCTCGCGCTGCCAAGGCCGATGCCGTTCTGCTCCATCGCTTCGCGCAGCTTCGGCAGGGCCGCCTCGACGGCCTCGCGTACCTGCGGATGCTGCGAAACGAAGAGCGCGTGCGCGTGGCTTTCCGTGACCTGCAGGACGACCTGCAGCGGCCCGAGGTCCTTCGGGTTGAGCGTGAGTTCCGCCGACTGCTGGTGCGCGCTCGAGAGGAACACCACCTTCTGGCTGAGCGCGTCTTCCCAGTCGCCCGTGCCCACTTGCGGCGAGAGCGACGCGGCCGCCGCGGCTGCGGCCGGATTCGCCGTCGCGCTTGCCGCCTGCGCGGCCTGCGCCTGCGCCGCCGTCGCGGCGGCGACCGCGGCGGCCTGGGTCGCGGCGAGCGCATCGGTCGTGGCGGTGCTGGCCGTCGCGTCGGCCTGCGAGCCCGCGCCCGCTTGCTGCTGTGCGGCGGCCGCGAGCGCGTCGGTGGCCGTTTTCGCCGCATCGGCGGCGCTCGCCGTGGCGCTCTTCGCCGCGTCGGCGTCCGCGCCGCTGCCGGCGGCCGTGCCGAGCGCCTTGTCCTGGGCGTGTACGCTCAGGTGCGAGGCGAAGCTGCTCGCGATGCCCGAGCCGGCATTCGTGCCGGCCGCGCCGCTTGCCGCCGCGCCGGCTGTGCTGACTGCGTGCGCGGAAAGCGCGCCCGCGCCGCCGCGCAGCGTCGCGAGCGCGGCCTGCAGTGCGTCGTGCACCGACTTCGGATCGCCGTTCGTGGTGCTTCCCGTGCCCGAACCGTCGCTCGCCGTGCCCGTGGCCGCCGTGGCCGCCGTGGCGGCTGCGGCCGCGGCCGCCGAGGCGACGCCCGCGAGCGTGCTGTCGGTGCTCGCCTGGCCGCTGCTGCCGTCCGTGCCCGCATTGGTCTGCTGCGCCTGCTGGGACTGTTGCGCCTGCTGGGCTTGCTGCGCCTGGGCCGCGGCGGCCTGCGCGCCCGCGTCGGCGGCCTGCTTTTGCTGGGCGCGCGCGGCGTCGGCGCGATGATCGGCGCCCGAGGTGTGCTGCGAGCCCTGGCCCGAGCTCGTGCGTGCCGTTTGCGTGGCGCCGCTGCTGCCCGACGCGTTCGCGCTCGACTGCGCAGCAGCGTTCGACTGCGCGCCCGGCGCCGGCTGAGACGAGGCGCGCTGGCTGGACTGCGCGCTCGCGGTGCTCGCCGCGGTCTGGGCGTTCTGCGCGATGCGCTGTTGCAGCGTCTGCGCGAAATCCTGGCTCGACGAGTCGGCCTGGCTGGCGGTGCTGGATGCGACGTTGCCCGTCACCGCGTCGGCGGCGGCGCCGAGCAGCGAGGAGACTGTGGAGAGGAGCGACATGCTGGCGGCCTCGAAGTCGTTTTACGGGTGTTGCGACGTGCGCATGCGCAGCACGCGCGCGGCGTGTTCGTCGGCGTCGCGCTGTTCGCGGCGGGCGTCCTTGCGGGCCTGCACCTCGTCGTGGCGCGCCTGCAGGACTTCGTACGAGCCGAGCTTCTGCTTGCTGCGCTGCCACTCGGGCTTCGCCGCTTCCACGCGCGCGGTCGCCTGCTCGAGAATGCGCCGCTGCTGGTCGATCGCGGCGTCGAGCGTGTCGATGAACGCCTGGAAGTTGCGCACATTGCCCGCAGCCATGCCGCTGCGCGCCGATTCGGTGAAACGCGCGTGATACTCGTCGCGGTAGGTGATGAGCGCCTGCAGCTGCTTTTCGACTTCGCCGCGCTCGCGCTGCACGCGGCCTAGCTTCTGCGTGGCGGCGTCGACGTCGTCTTGCGCGAGGCCGATCAAGGTTTGCAGCGCGGTCTGTTTCGTCATGTCCTGGCTCCGATCAACTGGCCGAGCATCTCGACGCTCTGATCATAGTTCGCGGTTTCGCGAAATCCCTGCTGAAGAAAGGCCTCGATGCGCGGATACAGCGCAATCGCCCGGTCGAGCACGGCGTCGCGCCCGCCGACGTACGCCCCCACGTTGATGAGGTCGCGATTGCGCTGGTAGCGCGAAAGCATCTGCTTGAACGCGCGCGTCTGGTTCAGATGCTGCTCGTCGATCAGCGCGGTCATCGCGCGGCTGATCGACGCCTCGATGTCGATGGCCGGATAGTGCCCCGCCTCGGCGAGCGTGCGCGAGAGCACGATGTGGCCGTCGAGAATCGCGCGCGCCGAGTCGGCGATCGGGTCCTGCTGGTCGTCGCCTTCGGTGAGCACGGTGTAGAACGCCGTGATCGAGCCGCCGCCCTCGGGGCCGTTGCCGGTGCGCTCGACGAGCGCGGGCAGCTTCGCGAACACCGAAGGCGGATAGCCCTTGGTCGCGGGCGGCTCGCCGATGGCGAGCGCGATCTCGCGCTGCGCCATGGCGTAGCGCGTGAGCGAGTCCATGAGCAGCAGCACGTGCTTGCCCTGATCGCGGAAATATTCGGCGAGGGACGTGGTGTACGCGGCGGCCTGCATGCGCAGGAGCGGCGAGACGTCGGCGGGCGCGGCCACGACGACCGAGCGCGCGAGGCCGTCAACGCCCAGGATCTGTTCGATGAACTCCTTCACTTCGCGGCCCCGCTCGCCGATCAGGCCGATCACGATGACCTCGGCGCTGGTGGCGCGCGCCATCGTGCCGAGCAACACGGATTTACCCACGCCCGAGCCCGCGAAGAGCCCCATGCGCTGGCCGCGCCCGACCGTGAGCAGCGCGTTGATCGCGCGCACGCCGACATCGAGCACCTTGTGGATCGGCTCGCGGTGCAACGGGTTGATGACGGGCGCCGTGAGCGGCGCGTCGGCTTCGGTATTGAGGGGCCCGAGGCCGTCGAGCGGCCGGCCCGAGGCGTCCACCACGCGGCCGAGCATGCCCCAGCCCACGGGCAGGCGTTTGGCGCCCGCCATCGGGTCGGCGATCGGCGCGGTTTCCCGCGGCCAGACGCGCGCGCCGGGCAAGAGGCCCGCGACTTCGGTGGTCGGCATCAGGAAGAGCTTGTCGCCGGCGAAGCCGACCACTTCGGCTTCGGCCATCGGCAACGAACTGCCCTGCGGCAACTCGATCATCACCTCCGCGCCCACGGCGAGGCGCAGGCCCACCGCCTCGAGCACGAGGCCCGCCGCGCGCGTGAGACGCCCGCAGCCGCGCAGCGGCAGCGCGAGCGCGTTGCGTTCGCGCACGCCGTGCAGGTGCGCGTTCCAGGAGACGAGGTGGGGGTTGGCCGGGTCGTAGTTCGGCGGCGGCGTGTCGGGCGCGGGTTGGGGTTCGGCCTCGACCGCTGCACCGTGCTCCGGCTCGCCTGCCGCCTCTGCTGCTTCCGCTGCTTCTGCCGCGAGCGCGGCGTCGATGGCGTCGATGGCGCCCGCCTCGCGATCGCTCGCGGTGTCGTCCACGAGCACCGCGCCGGTTTGCGCTGCATCGTGCGCGAGCGGGCCGAACGAGGCGAGCGCCAGTTCCTGCTCGAGCGGCGTGAGGCCGCCCGTGTGGATCGTCTGATGGTTCGCGTGGATCGGCGGATTCACCATGGCCGGGCCTTGTCGAGCGCCGCCGTCACGCGCTCCCAGCGCGTGCGCACGCTCGCATCGATTTCGCCCGTCGCGGCCTGCGCGCGGCAGCCGCCGCGCTCGATGGCCGGGTCGGTGCGCACGGTCCAGCCGCGCGCCTGAAGGTCTTCCATCAGGTAGGCCTCGACGATCGGCAGGTCGGCCGGGCTTACCACGAGCTGCGGCGAGCCGGCGAGCTGCGGCTCGGCCGCGAGCACTTCGCGCGCGACCGCGACGAGCGCCGTCGGGTCGTGCTGGACGTGCTGGCGCACCACCTGCTGCGCGATGTCGAGCGCGAGCTCGACGAGCGTTTGCGCCACGCCGGCGTGCACCGTTTCGAGCGCGTCGCTGAAACGGCTGGCGAGCGCCGCGAGCTGCGCGGCCTGGGCGTGCGCCACGGCCTGCCCTTGCTCGAAGCCCTTACGCAGGCCTTGTTCGTGGCCCGCCTGAAAACCGAGCGCCTGGCCCGCCACATGCCCCGCCTTGAGGCCTTCCTGGTGAGCCGCGTCGCGCAGGCGCTGAAGCTCCGCCTCGAAGGCGGCCGTCTCGTCGGGCGTGGGCGGCGGCGGCGGGGGAGGAGGCGGGTCGAACGACGCCATCTCCCAGCGTTGATACGCCGAGCGATGGCGGTTCGGGGCGTTCGGGTCAGACATAAGCGTCTTCCGCCTTGCCGCCGATCACGATCTGACCGCTTTCGGCAAGATTGCGCACGATCTGCAGGATGCGGCGCTGCTGCGCCTCCACCTCGGACACGCGCACCGGACCGCGCGCGTCGAGATCCTCGGCGAGCAGTTCGGCCGCGCGCTGCGACATGTTCGAGAGAAACTTGGTGCGCAGCGCGGGCGGCGCGCCCTTGAGCGAAATGATGAGCGACTCCGACTCGACTTCCTTGAGCAGGAGCTGGATCGCGCGGTCTTCGAGGTCGAGCAGGTTCTCGAACACGAACATCTGGTCGATGATCTTCTGCGCGAGCTCGGCGTCGTACTGGCGCACGTTCTCGAGCACGCCTTCCTCATGCTGGCTCGTCATGAAGTTGAGGATTTCGGCCGCCGTGCGGATGCCGCCCATCGGGCTGCGCTTCAGGTTGTCGCTGCCCGAGAGCAGGTTCGTGAGCACGTCGTCGAGCTCGCGCAGCGCCTGCGGCTGGATGCCGTCGAGCGTCGCGATGCGCAGCAGCACGTCGTTGCGCAGCCGCTCGGCGAAGCACGAGGCGATTTCGGAAGCCTGGTCGCGGTCGAGGTGCACGAGAATCGTCGCGATGATCTGCGGGTGCTCGTTCTTGATGAGCTCGGCCACCGACCCCGAATCCATCCACTTGAGGCCTTCGATGCCGCTCGTGTCGCCGCCTTGCAGAATGCGGTCGATGATCGCGCCGGCCTTGTCCTCGCCCAGCGCCTTGTTGAGCACGTTGCGGATGTAGTCGTTCGAGTCGAGCGAGAAGGCCGTGTGCTGCTCGGCTTCCTTCACGAAGTCCTGCAGCACCGCTTCGATCTCTTCGCGCCTGACGTTCCTGAGCGCCGCCATCGCGGCACCGATTTTCTGCACTTCGCGCGGACCGAGGAACTTGAAGACCTCTGAGGCCTCTTCCTCGCCAATCGACATGAGCAGCAGCGCGCTCTTGGTAGCGCCTTCAGCGTTCATCGTTCACCCAGCTCTTCACGACGGTTGCGACGATCTTCGGATCCTGGCGCGCGATGGTTCGCGCGTATTCCAGGTTGCGTTCGAACTTGTTCTTCTCGTTTTCGAAGGCGAGCAGGGCAGCTTCGTTGTCCGCGTTGTCTTCGCCTTCGCCGGCGGCTGCGCGCACGGCGTCGGGGATGCCGTCGAGCAGCAGCGGCTCGCCGTCGGCCGTGCCGGGCAGCGCGGGCGCGGCGGGCTCGGGCGGCGGGAACGCGCGGCGCAGCGCCGGCTTCACCATCACGAAATAGAGGAACAGGGCGACCGCGCCAATGCCGAGCCACGTCGCGATCTGTCTGGCAAGGGCGAGGATGTCCGGCTGGCGCCACCACGGCAGGTTCGCGTTCGGATCGACTTCGGTCTGGAACGCGGCGTTCACCACGTTCACCGAGTCGCCGCGCTTCGCGTCGTAGCCCATGGCGTCCTTTACGAGCTGCTCGACCTGCGCGAGCTTCTGCGCGTCGAGCGGCTGCATGGTGGCGTGGCCCTTGGCGTCCAGCTTCGGCTGATAGTTCACGATCACGGCCACCGAGAGGCGCTTGACGTCGCCGGGCGCCTGGCTGTAGTGGCGCACGGTCTTGTCGAGCTCGTAGTTCGTGGTGGTGTCGCGATGATCGGAGACCGGCACCGGGGCCGAGGCGCCGCTCGCGCCCGCCGGCGCGCTGACGGGCGCCGAGGCCGGCTGCGGCGGCTGGTTGGTGAGCGCGCCGGGCACGCCGCCGGGGCCGGCTTGCTGCATCTCCGTGGAAATATTCTGCTGCTGGCTGCGGACGGCGGCCGCCTGCGGATTGCCGTTCGGGCCGTAGGCCTCCGAGGTCTGCTCGAGCTTCGAGAAGTCGAGGTCGGCGCTCACCTGGGAGCGCGCGTTGCCCGCGCCGAACAGGGGCGCGAGGATCGCGTCGATGCGCGCCTGGGTGTCGTGCTCGACCTGGTGCACGTACTTGAGCTGCGACGCGTCGAGGCCCACGCCCGAGGCGCTTTGCGTGAGCAGGTTGCCGTCCTGGTCGACCACCGTCACGTTGCGCACCGGCAGGTCCGGCACGGCGGACGCCACCATGTGCGTGACGGCGGCGACCTGGCCGTCGTCGAGAACGCGGCCCGGATACAGGTTCACGAGCACCGAGGCGGAGGGCGCCTCGCGCTCGCGCACGAACACGGACGGCTTCGGAATCGCGAGATGCACGCGGGCCGACTTCACGCTCGCGATCGACTGGATCGTTTGCTCGAGCTCGCCTTCGAGCGCGCGCTGGTAGTTGATCTGCTCGGCGAACTGGCTGATGCCGAACTTCTGGTTGTCCATCAGCTCGAAGCCGACCGAACCGTTCTTCGGCAACCCCTGCGAGGCAAGGCGCAGGCGCATTTCGTTGACCTGCTCGGAGGGCACGAGAATGGCGCCGCCGGCGTCGGAGAGCTTGTAGGGAACGTTTGCGGCCTGGAGCGCGGCGATGATGGCGCCGCCGTCGCGGTCCGACAGATTGCTGTAGAGAACCTTGTAGTCGGGCGCGCGCGACCACAGCACGAGGCCCGCGACCACGGCCACGAGTACCGCCACGGCGAAAATGAGGGGCGCGCGCGGGTTGCCGCGCACGTTGCGCAGCGACGAAAGCGAGCCGAGGCGTTGCGCAAAGCCGCCGCCAAGGTCTTCCGCGGCGCCCTGGCCAACGCCTGCGCCGGCGCCGGGCGCGGCGCCCGCGCCAGAGCTGGCGAGGCCCATGCGGGCGTCGGGGTTGATCAAAGAGTTGGCAGACGAATCCATGCGACGGGTATCTCCGGGGGCTTCCAGGTCTCGCCGCGCACGGCGGAGACTTTCACGTGAGGGATTATCCTCAGCCATTGGCAAGCCGATTGCGCGAATAGAGCCGGGTTTTCCCCCTAGTTTCGGGGCTGCCCGAACAGACCCGCTGCTATGCTCTCCCCCAGACTCGGCGTTCTGTCAGCACGCCGTGCCGGCCGGCCCCGCGGTTTCCCGCCGCCCGGCCAGGGGCTCGGCCCCGCAATACCTTCGCGTGTCCCTTTTTCGTGGAGCAAACATGACCGTGCCAGTATCTCCGCTCACGTCCGCCCTGGCGCAAATGCAGTCGATGGCGGCGCAGGCGGCCGGCGGCCCCACCGCAGCCGACGAATCATCGGGGGCGGCGACGGCCGGCGGGTTCGCGGCGGCGCTCAAGGCGTCGCTCGACAAGATCAGCGACGACCAGCAGAAGGCCGTGGGCGAGTCGCAGGCGTTCGAGCTGGGCGCGAACAACGTGTCGCTCAACGACGTGATGGTCGACATGCAGAAAGCGAACATCGGCTTCCAGTTCGGCCTGCAGGTGCGCAACAAGCTCGTTTCGGCCTACACCGACATCATGCAGATCCAGGTGTGATGCCCGCCGAAGCCTTCGCCCGCGCAACGCGCTAAAGCTTCCTCCCCTACGTTCCGATAACCCGGCTAGAACTGCCCGCCGCCGCACATGCGCGGCATGTCGGGCGACCGTATTCAAGCCAACGTCATTCGAGGAGGAGCGCCGATGTTTTCCCCTGCCCAATCTGGAGCCAGCGCCTATGCACGCGTGGGCGTCGAAACGGGGGTCATGGGTGCAAGCCCGCACAAGCTGATCGAACTCCTCTACCAGGGAGCGCGGCAAGCCATTGCGCAGGCACGTATGCACTTGCAGGCCGGCAACGTCGGCCCACGCTGCGAGGCGATCGCCAAGGCGATCCGCATTGTCGAAAGCGGGCTCCAGCTCGCGTTGAACATGGAGGCGGGCGGCGAGATCGCCCAGCGCCTCAATGCGCTGTACAGCTACATGGCGCGGCGCCTGCTGGAAGCCAATATCAATCAGAGCGAGACCATGCTCGTCGAGGTCGACGGACTGCTGGCTACGCTCGAAGAAGCCTGGTTGGGGATTGCGCCGGAAGCGGCACGGATGGCCGAACAGTCATCCGCGCCAGCAGCCGGCACATGGACGAGATGAGTTCAAAAGCAGACTACTTCGCCCGCTACGAAGCGATTGCGGCCGTGTCGGGGCAAATGCTCTGCGCGGCGCGCGATGCACACTGGAACGATCTGATCGGCTTGCAGGAGGAATACCGGAGCCTCGTCGACGCCTTGAAGGACGGCGAGGCGGCCGTACTGCTCACGGTCGCCGAGCGGGCGCGCAAGTACGAACTCATTCGTCAGATCCTCGCCGACGACGCCGCCATTCGCGACCTCGCAAGCCCTTGCATGGCGCGCCTTTCGGCGCTTTTTTACGGCACCGTGCAGCCCGCGCGGGTCCTGCAGGAAATCTACGGCGCACGCTAGCGCGGTGCGCCGCGCGAGAGGCGCGTTGTGAGCGGCATGTGAGCGCTGTGCGCAGATCCGGAAAATCATGAACGGAATCGACACCGGAGCCGCCGCGCTCCTCGCGAGCCGCATAGCGGCGCTCACGCCGGTCGGCCCGCAAGGCGCCGCCGGAGCGGCGCAAACGGGCGTTTCCGCGCTCGCGACAGGCAGCACAGCCCTCGCCGACACCGGCACCAGCCCCGGCGGCACGCAGGACTCGACGCAAACCGTTCTTTCGGCGGTTGCGCTCGCGCTCGACGCCATCATCCGATCGGGCGGGGAGGCGACGTCGGCCGTGGTGGGCCGCGCGCCGCTCTGGGCCGATCCCGGAGCCGGCGGTTCGGCCGAGGCGCCGGGCGGCGCGGCCAGCCTGCCGCTGCCCGGTCTCGCGGGCGCCGAAGGCGAGGCGCTGGAAGCCGCGCTGCTGGCGGACCCGGCGCTCGCGGCCCAGGCCGCGGCGAGCGACTCGCCGGCCGGGGCCGGCGTCGGCACGCAGGCCGCAGCGGCCGCGCAAACCTCATCCGCTCAAGCGGCGCAAGCCGCCCAGGCCGGCCCGGTCGCGGCGCTCGCCGCTTCGCTTGCGCAGACCGTGAGCGAGAGCGGGCTCTTCTACGAAGCGCATCTTGCCGAGTGGCTGCGCGGCCAGCGCTCGCCCGCCGAGCTTGCCGAGGAACCGCAGAACCGCCTGCTCGCGTCGGGCTCGCAGCTCCCGCTGGACTGGAGCCGCGCCGCGGACGACGTCGACGACGTGCAGTGGACCGAAGCGTTTTCCGACGCGCCCGGCGGTGCCCGAGGCGACTCCAGCGCCGCGAATGCCGCCAACGCCGGCGGGGCGCGCGCGTTCCCCGCGTTAGCCGATCTGACCGGCGACGCCGCCATGGGCCAGCCCCAAAACCCGGCGCGTGCAGGCGCCGCGCTCGCCGACACGCTGCTGCCCGCCATGCACGATGCGGCCGCGCAGGCCAACGGTTCGCCGGTCCATCCGGCCGTGGTTCCGCTCGTGCGCCAGCAGCTCGACCTGCTCGCGACCGGCGAGTTTCGCTGGAACGGCGAGGCGTGGCCGGGCGTGCGGGTCGACTGGAGCATCCAGCAGGACGACTACGACGCCCGCGATCCGCGCCACGGCGCCGGCGGCGCTGACGCCGGCGACCTTCCCTGGCGCACGCGCCTCACGCTCGCGCTGCCGAAGCTCGGCACCGTCGATGCGGAACTCACGCTCACGGGCTCGACGCTCGCCGTGCGCGTGCAGGCAAGCACGGGCGGCGCCGCGCGCCTCACCGCGGAGAGCGAAGCGTTGCGCGGGCGGCTCGAGGCGCTCGGGCTCACGCTCGCGGGGCTCTCGATCCGCGAAATCGGCAGCGGCGCGGCGGCCAGCCCCGCCGACGCGGCGAAGGCCGCGAGCGCCTACGCTGCGCAAACCGCGAGCGCGAACGCCGTGGCGGACGCGCCTGCCGCGCCCGCCACCGAAGCCAACGATCACGACTGGGAGCTGTGATGAGCCGCACGCACCGCCAGAGCGCCGCGGCGCTCGCCTACGACGCCCCGGACGGAGACGGCGCGCCGCGCGTGGTCGCGAAGGGCTACGGCCTCGTCGCGGAGATGATCGTGCAGCGCGCGAAGGAAGCGGGCCTCTATGTGCACGAGGCGCCGGAGATGGTCTCCTTGCTCATGCGCGTGGACCTGGACGCGAAGATTCCACCGCAGCTCTACCAGGCGGTGGCCGAGCTGCTTGCATGGCTGCACCGGCTCGAAGCCGACGACGCAGCGAAAGCCAAAGAGGCCGCCGAAGCGCGCAACGCCCGGCCGGGCGACGCCGCATCTGGCCGCGATATCCGCGATATCCGCACGATTGGCGGCGCGCGGCGCGGCCGCCCCGCGCTGCCGTTCAAACCTTCAACATCAACCTGATCAGCAGGCCGAACCGCTTGCCGTAGGGCGGGGCGACGAGTCCGCGCGCGTTCAGGCGCGACTGGGTGAAGACCGGCTTCATCTTCGAGAACGTGACGAAGCCCTCGTAGCCGTGATACGCGCCCATGCCGCTCGCGCCGACGCCGCCGAACGGCAGCCCCTCGGCGGCGATGTGCATGAGCGTTTCGTTCACCGACATGCCGCCCGCCACCGTTTCGCGCGTCACGCGCTCGACCGTGGGCGCGTCGTCGGCGTACAGATAGAGCGAGAGCGGGCGAGGACGCGCGTTCACGTAGCGCAGGGCTTCGTCGAGCGTGTCGTAGGGCACGAGCGGCAGGAGCGGCCCGAAGATCTCCTCCTGCATGAGCGCGGTCTGCGTACCGGCATTCGTCACGATGACGGGCGCGAAGCGCCGCGCGGCGGCGTCGTGCGCGCCGAGCGCGTGCAGTTGCGCGCCGCTTGCCTGCGCTTCGTCGGCGAGGCGCGTGAGGCGTTCGAAGTGGCGCGCCGAGATGATCGACGTGTAGTCGCGGTTGTTCGCGAAGTCGGGATAAAGCTGCGCGAAGCGCGTGCGGGCGCGCGCGATGAAAGCGTCTTCCTGGCCGCGCGGCAGCAGCACGTAGTCGGGCGCGATGCAGGTTTGCCCCGCGTTCAGCGTCTTGCCGAGCAGCAGGCTGTCGACGGCATAGGCGAGGCGCGCGTGCTCGCCGATGATGACGGGCGACTTGCCGCCCAGTTCGAGCGTGACGGGCGTGAGGTTCGCGGCCGCCGCGCGCATGACCTCGTGCCCCACGCGCGTCGAGCCCGTGAAGAGCAGATGGTCGAACGGCAGCGCGCTGAAGGCGGCGCCCACGGCGGCGTCGCCGCTCACGACCGCCACATGGTCGCGCGCGAACGTCTTGCCGATCAGCGCTTCGAAGAGCGCCGAGGTCCGCGGCGTGAGCTCCGACATCTTGATCATGGCGCGGTTGCCAGCCGCGAGCGCGCACACGAGCGGGCTCGCGCCGAGCAGCAGCGGATAGTTCCACGGCACGACGATGCCCGCCACGCCGAGCGGCTGCGGCATCACCTTCGCGCGGCCCGGCAGCAGCCACTTGCCCACCGGGCGCCGACGCGGCTTCATCCAGCGTGCGCCGTGCCGGAGCGCGGCGTCGATCTCCTGCTTCAGGACGACGAATTCCGCAAGGGCGACCTCCGCCTTCGAGCGCTGGCCGAAGTCGGCGTTCATCGCCTCGGCGAGCGCGTCCTGGTGCGCGAAGAGCACGTCGCGCAGGGCCTTCAGGTTGCGGGCGCGCGCTTCCCAGGCGGGAAACGGGTCGCGCAAAAAGGCTTCGCGTTGCGCGGCGAGCAGGGCGTCCAGCGCCGCGGGCGGGCCGTCGGGCGGCGTGCTCGCGGGGCGCGAGAGGGCGTCGGGCAGGTCCTGCTTCATGGTCGGTCCTCGTGGAGTTCGGCGCGGGGGCGGTCGGGCGGTTCCGGGCGCGACGCAAACGCCCGCTCGATGATCGCTGCGTGGTCGAAGCGCGCGGGCAGCGTGCCGAACACGCGGTCGCAGTCGGCGTCGTGTTCGTCCAGACGCGTGGCGATGAACGCGTCCGCCATTTCCGGCGGACCTTCGCGCAGCAGCATGGCTTGCGCGATCAGCACGATCTGCTGCGCGATGCGCCGGGCGCTCGTCTCGCGCGTGCCCGGCGCGCCGTTGAGCAGCACCGAGAGGCGGTCGAGCGCGGCGTTCAGCACGGGGTGAGTCTGCGCGTCGCGCCGCCACGCAAGAAAGAGCGCCTGCGCGGCGTCGGCCTCGCGCTCCAGCGCGCGCAGCACGTCGAGGCACATCACGTTGCCCGAGCCTTCCCAGATCGAGTTGACGGGCGCTTCGCGGTAAAAGCGCGCCATCGGCCCGTCTTCGACGTAGCCGTTGCCGCCCCAGACCTCCATCGCTTCGCCCGTGAATGCAAGCGCGCGCTTGCACACCCAGAACTTCGCCGCGGGCGTGACGATGCGCCGCCAGGCGCGCGCTTCGAGCGCGGCGGCGTCGCTGGCGCCCGCGTCGCCGGACCCGGCATCGGCGCTGTCCTCGAACGCGCGCGCGAGACGCATGAAGAGCGCCGTCGCCGCCTCCGATTCGAGCGCGAGATCGGCGAGCACGTTCTGCATCAGCGGCTGCGCCGCAAGCACGCGGCCGAATGCGCTGCGGTGGCGCGCGTGGTGGATCGCCTGCACGAGCGCCGCGCGCATGAGCGCCGCGCTGCCGATCACGCAATCGAGCCGCGTATAGTTCGCCATCTCGATGATGGTGGGCACGCCGCGGCCCTCGTCGCCGACCATCACGCCGTAGGCGTCGAAGAACTCGACTTCGCTGCTCGCGTTCGAGCGGTTGCCGAGTTTGTTCTTCAGGCGCTGCACGTGGACGGCGTTTTTCGCGCCGTCGGGGCGGTAGCGCGGCACGAAGAAGCACGAGAGACCGTCATGCTCCGTGGTGCGCGCGAGCACGAGGTGGGCGTCGCACTGCGGCGCGGAGAAGAACCACTTGTGGCCGGTGAGCAGATACGCCGCGCCGCGGCCTGTCTCGACGCCCGCCGGACGCGCCCCGGTGCGGTTGCTGCGCACGTCCGAGCCGCCCTGCTTCTCGGTCATGCCCATGCCGATCATCATCGAACGCTTTTGCGCGAACGGCACGTCGCGCGGGTCGTGCTCGCGCGCGTAGAGCGGCTCGCGCAGCGCCTCGAATAGCGCGGGCTCGCGCTGCAGTACGGGAATGCTCGCGAATGTCATGGTGAGCGGACACAGCGACCCCGATTCCAGTTGCGCGTGCAGGAAGTAGCCCGCGCAGCGCGCGGCCATCGCGCCGGGGCGCGGGTCCGAAAACGGCAGCGCGTGCAGCCCTTGCTCGCGCAGCAACGCCAGCAGTCGATGCCAGGCCGGGTGGAATTCGATCGCGTCGATACGTTCGCCGCGCGGGCTGTGCGTCTGGAGTTCGGGCTCGTGGCGATTGGCGAGATCGGCGAGCGCCAGCGTTTCGGCTTTGCCTAGTTCGGCGCCATGGCGCGCCAGCGTCTCGCGGTGCCAGTCGGCGCCGGCGCGCGTCAGCGCCTCGCCTAGCGCGGCGTCGGTGGTGAAGAGGTTGTAGCCGGCGAGCGGCGGCGCCTGGTTCGTGACTTCGTGGGTCGTGCCGGGGCGATGCGTGACTTCCGTCGAGTCCATCTGCCTGTCTCCTGTGCAAAGCTGTCGACCGGAGCGGGCGCTACGGCGCTCGTCCAGTCCCATGCAAGGCGCGGCGACGCGCGCCGTTCGTGTTGTGTTCGTTGTCGTGACAGGGAAGCGGCGTGCGCGGCGGCCGCCCCGATCGAAGCGTCCGTGAGGTGGATCATGCATGTACGCTCCAGCGCTCCCTGCCCTTCTTGCTGGGCCCTTTCGGCGCTGGCGGCTGAACCGGCTTCCATCATAGGCGGCCACGCGGCTCCCCGTTTAGAGGGGATGCTCTGACATAAAAGCTAACCCAAGCCTTCGGCCGCTTCCTACAATGCGCCATTAAAACCGGAAACGAACGACCGTGCAAATAGCTTGCGTGGAGCGCTCCGGATGGGGGAGACGATGCAATACGACTACATCATCGTAGGCGGCGGCTCGGGCGGCGCGTCGCTGGCGGGGCGTCTGGCCGAACGCTGCCCCGCGGCGAGCATCGCGCTCGTCGAGGCGGGCCCGCATACGGCGCGCAATCCGTTCGTCAACATGCCGCTCGGCGTCGCGGCGCTCGTGCCGTTCCGCACGAAAAACAACTACGCCTACGAGACGGTGCCGCAGCCGGGACTCGCCGGCCGGCGCGGCTACCAGCCGCGCGGGCGCGGTTTCGGCGGATCGAGCGCGATCAACGCGATGATCTACACGCGCGGCCATCCGCTCGACTACGACGAATGGGCGCGGCTCGGCTGCACGGGCTGGGCGTGGTGCGACGTGCTGCCGTATTTCCTGCGCGCCGAGGACAACGAGCGCGGCGCCAACGCCTGGCACGGCGCGGGCGGCCCGCTCGGCGTGGCCGATCTGCGCGAGCGCAATCCAGTGGCCGTGCGCTTCGTCGCGGCTGCGCGCGAGGCGGGCTTTCGCCTGAACGACGACTTCAATGGCGAGGAGCAGGAGGGCGTCGGCTTCTATCAGGTGACGCAGCGCGGCGGCCAGCGCTGCACGGTGGCGCGCGCCTATGTGTATGAGCGCGGCAGGCCGAACCTGCATCTGATCGCGGATGCGACGGTCCTGCGCGTAACCTTCGACGGCGCGCGCGCGAGCGGCGTGGAGCTTGCGCGCGGCGGCTCGATCGAGACGCTGCAGGCGCGCGCCGAGGTGATCCTCGCGGCGGGCGCGTTCAACTCGCCGCAGCTCCTCATGTGCTCCGGCATCGGTCCGGAAGACGCGCTGCGCGCGCTCGGCATAACGGTGCGTCACGACGCGCCCGAAGTGGGCCGCAATCTGCTCGACCATATCGATTTCACCTTCAACAAGCGCGTGCATTCGAGCGAGACCATCGGTTATTCGCTGCGCGGCGCCGCGCACATGGCGGCGGGCCTCGCACGCTACCTGCATCGGCGGCGCGGCATGCTGACGACCAATGTCGCCGAGGCGGGCGGCTTTCTGAAGAGCCGGCCGGAACTCGATCGCCCCGACCTGCAACTGCACTTCTGCACGGCGCTCGTCGACGATCACAGCCGCCGCCTGCATTGGGGGCACGGTTATTCGCTGCATGTGTGCGTGCTGCGTCCGGCGAGCCGCGGCACGGTCACGCTGGCGAGCGCCGACGCGCGCGTCGCGCCCGTGATCGACCCGCGCTTCCTTTCCGATGCGCGCGATCTCGACCTGCTGGTCGAGGGCACCCGCATGGCGCGCCGCATACTCGACGCGCCCGCGCTCGCCCGGCTGGGCGGCCGCGAACTCTACACGCATGCCGGCCAGAGCGACGCCGAGCTGCGCGAGACGATCGCCCGGCATGCCGACACGATCTACCATCCCGTCGCGACCTGCCGCATGGGCGGCGACGCGCGCTCGGTCGTCGATCCGCAATTGCGCGTGCGCGGCGTGGAGCGTCTGCGCGTGGCCGACGCCTCGGTCATGCCGACGCTCATCGGCGGCAACACGAATGCGCCGAGCGTGATGATCGGCGAGCGCGCGGCCGACTTCATCGCCCAGACCTGGCGCGCGCGCGATGCTGATCGACAGCGCGTCGTCGTCTGACGCGTTGCTTCGTCCATCCCCGCGTGGCTCTCGCGTCGGCACGGAAAGCGGCCGCTTCCCTGACCGCCGCATCGGCTCGTTGCGAAGCGTTCCTCATGCGCCAAAAGCGCGGCGCATTCCCGCCGTTGTCCGGCGGGCGCCGCTTCACTCCGGCTTGCCCGGCCGCTTCTCGAGCCCCGGAGGAAGCACGAAGTCGTCGAGAAACGTGACCGGCTTGCCGTACTCCGCGCGCGCGACGTCGAGCCAGGCGCGCGCCGCATGCGAGAGATAGCCGCTGCGCTTCCAGCCGATCGCCATGTCCCAGGTGATCTGCGGCTCGCTCACGGGCAGGCACGTGAAACGCCCGGCGTCGAGGCGGCGCACGTAGGGCGCGGGCAGCAGCGCGATGCCCACGCCCGCGAGCACGAGCGCCGCCATCAGATCCCAGTGGCCGCTGCGCCCCACGACCTGCGGCACGAAGCCCGCGGTACGGCACGCGTTGAGCACGACGTCGTTGAGCGCGAGGCTTTCGCCGTAGAACACGAACGGCTCGCCGGCCAGCTCCGCGAGCGGCACGGCGAGCTTGTTGTCCCAGCGCGAGCCGCGCCGCGCGACGAGCCAAAGCAGTTCGTGCGAAACAGGCAGCACGTCGATGAGCGCCGGGTCCACGGGCAGCAGCACGCCGCCGAGCTCCAGCTCGCCCGAGATCAGCGCGGCCTCGATCGCGCGCGAGCCCTGCTCGAAGAGCTTGAGCTCGATCTTCGGATAGCGCTGGCGGAAGGTCGCGATGGCGGGCGTGAAGAGCGAGCCGCCCATCGGCGGAATGCCGATGGTGAGTTCGCCGCGCCCGAGCGTGCCGAGATCGGCGAGTTCGGCCTGCAACTGCGCCTGCGCGGCGAGCACGTCCTGGCCGCGCTGATAGACGATGCGGCCGGCGTCGGTGAGCACCATCTGGCGTGCGTCGCGCAGCAATAGCTGGGTGCCGGTTTCGTCTTCGAGCGCCTTCACCATCTTGCTGATGGTCGGCTGCGTGACGTGCAGTTTCTCGGCCGCGGCGGTGAAGCTCTGTTGCCGCACCACCTCGATGAAATAACGAAGCGCGCGCAGTTCCACGATCGGGACTCCAGAATTGGGCAGAAAAAGCGTTCGGCGGATGCCGATCTGGTGCATTCCAATATGGAATGTAGTAGATGATTCCAAGTCATTATACTTATAATCGGCTGAACCCTATACTGAGTTCCAATCCAGTGTCACTTAGGGTTTGCCATGACTGCTCCGAACGCCCCCGCGAAAATTTCCGAAAGCGCCGCGCACAGCACGGGCAGCGTGGCGGGTCTCGGCCGGCGCATTGGCCGCATCGCGGCGCAATCGGCGCTGCTGGCAGGTGTCTGGTATGCCGCCGACGCCCTCGCACGCGCCGCGCACCTGCCCGTGCCGGGCGGCGTGGTGGGCCTCGTGCTGCTGCTCGCGCTGCTTTTTTGCGGCGGCGTGACGCCTCGCTGGGTGAAAGCCGGCGCCGACTGGCTGCTGTCCGACATGCTGCTGTTCTTCATCCCGGCCGCCGTGGCCGCGGTCAACTACGGCGGTCTCTTTCGCGCCGACGGCTGGCGTCTCGTCCTCGTCGTGGTGGGCGGCACACTCATGGTGATGGTGGCCGTGGCGTTCGCCGTCGAGCAGGCCGCGCGGCTGGAGCGCCGTCTCGCGCTGCGCCGCGTGCGCCATGCGCGCCATCTGGTGCGAGCGTAGTCCCCGGCATTTGCCCACTGAGGATGATCCCGTCATGAACGCGTTCTATTCGTCCCTGTTCGCCGACGACGCCGCGCGGCTCATCGCCGCGGGCTGCTTCATCCTCACCGTCGCGCTCTATTTCGTCTCGAAGGCGCTGTACGCGCGCTTTCGCTCGCCGTGGCTCACGCCGCTCGTCGCGGTGCCGGTGGTGCTCGGCGCGATCGTTCTGGTGCTCCATATTCCGTATCCCGTCTATTTTCAGGACACGCGCTGGCTCATGTGGCTGCTCGGGCCGGCCACGGTGGCGTTCGCGGTGCCGATCCACGAATATCGCGACCTGCTCAAGCGCCACTGGATCTCGCTTGCGGTGGGCGTGACGGTCGGCATCGTCGTGGCGGTGGGCGGGTCGCTGGCGCTCGCGAAGCTGCTGCACCTCTCGCCCGACCTGCAGCGCTGTCTGATGACGCGGTCGATCTCGACGCCGTTCGCGCTCGCCGTCTCCGACAAGATTCACGCGCCGCGCGATCTCACCGCGCTTTTCGTGATCGCCACGGGGGTGTGCGGCATGCTGTTCGGCGAGCTTGTGCTCGGGCTCGTGCCGCTGCGCACGCGGCTCGCGCGCGGTGCGCTGTTCGGCGCGGCCGCGCACGGCGTGGGCACCGCGAAGGCCCGCGAACTCGGCAGCGAAGAGGGCGTGGTGGCGAGCCTCACGATGATGATCGCAGGCGTGGTGATGGTCCTGCTCGCGCCCGCCCTGGGATTCCTGCCGATCTGAGGTGCGCGCGCGCCGCCGTCATCCCGATTTGCTACAATCACGCCTCGTCTTCGAGGAGCGTTGCGACGGGCTTCACGCCCGCCAGGCTCGAAGGCGCTTCAATCCGGTTGAATCCACTGAATCAATCGCACTGAAACGGCGCTCACGTCTTTAATTTCTAGTCACTTTTAGAAAGGAGGGCGTGATGAACGCCGCAATTCCGCAGGATCAAGCCCAGGATTTCGTCGTCGCCGATCTGTCGCTTGCCGGCTGGGGCCGCAAGGAACTGAACATCGCCGAGACCGAAATGCCCGGCCTCGTGCAGATCCGCGAAGAGTACAAGGCGCAGCAGCCGCTCAAGGGCGCGCGCATCGCGGGCTCGCTGCACATGACGATCCAGACCGCCGTGCTGATCGAGACGCTCACGGCGCTCGGCGCCGACGTCCGCTGGGCCTCGTGCAACATCTTCTCGACCCAGGACCACGCCGCCGCCGCGATCGCCGCGGGCGGCACGCCCGTGTTCGCGTTCAAGGGCGAATCGCTCGACGAATACTGGGCCTTCACGCACCGCATCTTCGAGTGGCCGAACGGCGAGTTCGCCAACATGATCCTCGACGACGGCGGCGACGCCACGCTGCTGCTGATCCTCGGCTCAAAGGCCGAGAAGGACCGCTCGGTCATCGCGAAGCCGACCAACGAAGAGGAAATCGCGCTCTACAAGTCGATCGGCGAGCACCTCGACATCGACCCGGCGTGGTACTCGAAGCGCCTCGCGCAGATCAAGGGCGTGACCGAGGAAACCACGACCGGCGTGCACCGCCTGTACCAGATGGAAAAGGACGGCCGCCTGCCGTTCCCGGCCATCAACGTGAACGACTCGGTCACGAAGTCGAAGTTCGACAACCTGTACGGCTGCCGCGAGTCGCTCGTCGACGGCATCAAGCGCGCGACCGACGTGATGATCGCGGGCAAGATCGCCGTCGTGGCCGGCTACGGCGACGTGGGCAAGGGCTGCGCGCAGTCGCTGCGCGGCCTCGGCGCGACCGTGTGGGTCACGGAAATCGATCCGATCTGCGCGCTGCAGGCCGCGATGGAAGGCTACCGCGTCGTGACGATGGAATACGCCGCCGACAAGGCCGACATCTTCGTGACGGCCACCGGCAACTTCCACGTGATCGGCCACGACCACATGAAGGCGATGCGCCACAACGCGATCGTCTGCAACATCGGCCACTTCGACTCGGAAATCGACGTTGCTTCCACGCGCCAGTACCAGTGGGAAAACATCAAGCCGCAGGTCGACCACATCATCTTCCCGGACGGCAAGCGCGTGATCCTGCTGGCCGAAGGCCGCCTCGTGAACCTCGGCTGCGCGACGGGCCATCCGTCGTTCGTGATGTCGAACTCGTTCACGAACCAGACGCTCGCGCAAATCGAACTGTTCACGCGCGGCGACAAGTACGAGAACAAGGTGTACGTGCTGCCGAAGCACCTCGACGAGAAGGTCGCGCGCCTGCACCTCGCGCGCATCGGCGCGAACCTGACCGTGCTGTCCGACGACCAGGCTTCGTACATCGGCGTCGACAAGAACGGTCCGTTCAAGCCGAACCACTATCGTTACTAAGCCGATACAGGAAGATACAAAGCGGCTTGAAGCTTTAAGCCGCAGTTAAGCGATCAGCCCGATGCTGCGGGAACGCCCGCGCGTTTTTTCGCGCGCGGGCGGCCCGCCTATCAACGACGCAAGAGGACCAACAACCATGACCGTGCTGCTGACCTGGCTCATCAACGCGCTCGCGCTCCTGATCATCACCTGGCTCGTTCCGTCGATCCACATCCGCAGCTTCGGCACCGCGCTGATCGTGGCGGTCGTGCTCGGCCTCATCAACGCCGTGCTGCGGCCGTTGCTGATCCTGTTCACGCTGCCCGTGACGATCCTCACGCTCGGCCTCTTCATCCTCGTCGTGAACGCGCTGTGCTTCTGGCTCGCCGCGTCGCTGCTGAAGGGCTTCGAGGTGTCGGGCTTCTGGTCGGCGTTCTTCGGCTCGATCCTGTACAGCATCGTGTCGTGGCTGCTCTCGGCGCTGATCTTCGGCAACCGCAGCCTCGGCTGACGCGGGCAAAGGCCGTTGAGGCCTCATCAACATGAAACCGATCGAACTCTCATTCGAATTCTTTCCGCCGAAGACGCCGGACGGCGTCGAGAAGCTGCGCGCCACGCGCGCCCAGCTCGCGACGCTCAAGCCGAAGTTCGTCTCGGTGACGTTCGGCGCGGGCGGCTCGACGCAGCAAGGCACGCTCGATACGGTCCTCGACATCGCGAAGGAAGGCGTCGAGGCCGCGCCGCACCTCTCGTGCATCGGCTCCTCGAAAGAGAGCCTGCGCGAGATCCTCGGGGCGTACCGCGCGCATGGCATCCGCCACATCGTCGCGCTGCGCGGCGACCTGCCCTCGGGCATGGGCGAGGTGGGCGAACTGCGCTATGCGTCCGAACTCGTCGCGTTCATCCGCGAGGAAACCGGCGACGCGTTCCACATCGAAGTGGCCGCGTATCCCGAGTACCACCCGCAGGCGCGTTCGCCGCGCCACGACCTCGAAGCGTTCGCGCAGAAGGTAAAAGCGGGGGCCAATTCGGCGATCACGCAGTACTTCTTCAACGCGGACGCGTATTTCCGCTTCGTCGACGACGCGCAAAAGCTCGGCGTGGACATCCCCATCGTGCCCGGCATCATGCCGATCACGAACTACTCGCAGCTCATGCGCTTTTCGGAGATGTGCGGCGCCGAAGTGCCGCGCTGGGTCGCCAAGCGTCTGGAGAGCTTCGGCGACGACCGCGAGTCGATTCGCGCGTTCGGCCTCGACGTGGTGACGGGCCTGTGCCGCCGCCTCGTCGATGCGGGCGTGCCGGGCCTGCACTTCTACACGCTCAACGCGGCACCGGCCACCAAGGCCATCTGCGAGCGGCTGGGGTTCTGAGCGCCCGCTCGCGACTCGCCCGGCAGGCTCGAGCCGCGCGGTTCCCGGACTTCCGGGCCGCGCGGCTTTTTTCATGGAAAGCACCAATCCGGCGACGCCGACGAGGCGCATGAGGAAGCCATTGGCGGTACGCAACAATTCGGCGCGCTGTCTATCGTCGTGTTCCCGCAAGAAAAAAGGGCGGGGCCACGCTGCGCCGCACCATGCGGCAACCACGGCCCCTGTCAACCCGGCGTTTTCCAGAAGCGACGGGACTTTTGGCTTGCTTGTGACCGCGGCACCTGCTCAAGTAAGATCGCGCTACGCTGGCGCGAGCCGGCATTGAACTGGAGGAAACATGAAAGAAAACAAACTGTTGCGTGCTGCACGAATGACGTCTCTCGTGGCGCTCGCAGCGGCATCGATTGCTGGAGCCCCTCTCGCGCACGCCGCGCAAAGCATTCCGAACAAGACGCTCGTCTACTGCTCGGAAGGCAGCCCCGCCGGCTTCGACCCGGCCCAATACACGACCGGCACGGACTTCACGGCGAACACGTTCACCGTCTATAACCGCCTCGTCGAATTCGAGCGCGGCGGCACCAAGGTCGAACCGGGTCTCGCGCAATCGTGGGACGTTTCCCCTGACGGCAAGACCTACACGTTCCATCTGCGCCATGGCGTGAAGTTCCAGACCACGTCGTTCTTCAAGCCCTCGCGTGAATTCAACGCCGACGACGTCGTGTTCTCGTTCGAGCGCATGCTCGATCCGAACAACGCGTTCCGCAAGGCATACCCGGTGTCGTTTCCGTACTTCACCGACATGGGCCTCGACAAGCTGATCGCCAAGGTCGAGAAAGTCGATCCGTACACTGTGAAGTTCACGCTGAACGAGCCGAACGCGCCGTTCATCCAGAACATGGCGATGGAATTCGCCTCGATCCTCTCGGCCGAATACGCCGATCAACTGCTGAAGGCCGGCAAGGCCGCCGACATCAACCAGTATCCGGTCGGCACGGGCCCGTTCATCTTCAGGAGCTACACGAAGGACGCGACCATCCGCTACGACGGCAATCCCGACTACTGGAAGCCGGGCGCCGTGAAGCTCTCGAAGCTGATCTTCTCGATCACGCCCGACGCGAGCGTGCGCGTGCAGAAGATCAAGCGCGACGAATGCCAGGTGATGAGCTATCCGCGTCCCGCCGACATCGCGCCGCTGAAGGCCGAGCCGAACATCGCCATGCCGTCGCAGCCGGGCTTCAACCTGGGCTACCTGTCGTACAACGTCACGCACAAGCCGCTCGACAACGTCGACGTGCGCCACGCGCTCGACATGGCGATCAACAGAAAGGCGATCATCGACTCGGTGTATCAGGGCGCGGGCCAGCTCGCGACCAACCCGATGCCGCCCACGCAGTGGTCCTACTACAAGAACCTCCCGGCCAACGCCTACGACCCGGAGAAGGCCAAGGCGCTGCTCGCGAAGGCAGGTCTGTCGAACGGCTTCGAGATCACGCTGTGGGCCATGCCGGTTCAGCGCGCCTACAACCCGAACGCGCGCCTGATGGCCGAGATGATCCAGGCCGACTGGGCGAAGATCGGCGTGAAGGCGAAGATCGTCACGTACGAGTGGGGCGAGTACATCAAGCGCGCGCACGCGGGCGAGGACGACTCGATGCTGATCGGCTGGACGGGCGACAACGGCGACCCCGACAACTGGCTCGGCACGCTGCTCGGTTGCGAGGCCGTGAACGGCAACAACTTCAGCAAGTGGTGCTACAAGCCGTTCGACGACCTGATCCAGAAGGGCCGCCAGACGTCGGATGTCGCGCAGCGCACGAAGTTCTACCAGCAGGCGCAGCAGATCTTCGCGCAGCAACTGCCGTTCTCGCCGATCGCCCACTCGACCGTCTACCAGCCGGTCAGCAAGAAGGTGGTCGACATGCGCATCGAGCCGCTCGGCTACGCGCGCTTCGACGGCGTGGGCATGCAGTAAGGTTTATCGCGAGCTGATCGGGTAGTTTTCGCCCGGCTTTCACCTGATCGGAAAGCGGGCGGAATAGGTCCGGCGACCGGGGTCACGAGCCCCTGTCGCCGGTTGCGTTTCATTTCAAAGCTTTCGGGGGAACACCACATGTTCCGCTTCGTATTGCGCCGCATCGGCATGGTGATACCCACGTTCATCGGGATCACGATCCTCGCGTTCGCGCTCATCCACCTGATTCCGGGCGACCCCATCGAAGTGATGATGGGCGAGCGCGGCGTCGATCCCCAAATGCACGCCGAGGCCATGCACCGCCTCGGGCTCGACGAGCCGCTGCCGATGCAGTATCTGCATTACGTCGGCCACGCGCTGCAGGGCAATCTCGGCACTTCGATCATCACCAACACGAGCGTGATGGACGAGTTTCTCGCGCGCTTTCCCGCCACCGTCGAACTGTCGATCTGCGCGCTGATTTTCGCGCTCGCGATCGGTCTGCCGGCCGGCGTGTTCGCGGCGCTCCGGCGCGGCACCGTCGTCGATCACGGCGTGATGGGTACGGCGCTCACCGGCTATTCCATGCCGATCTTCTGGTGGGGGCTCATCCTCATCATGGTGTTTTCGTCGAAGCTCGGCTGGACGCCGGTGTCGGGCCGCATTGCCGTGGAGTTCGACATTCCGCACGTCACGGGCTTCATGCTGATCGACTCGCTGCTGCCCGGCACCGACGAAGGGTCGTTCCGCTCGGCGCTCTCGCACCTCGTCCTGCCCGCCATCGTGCTCGGCACGATTCCGCTCGCGGTGGTGGCGCGCATGACGCGCTCGTCGATGCTCGAAGTGCTGCGCGAGGACTACATCCGCACCGCGCGCGCCAAGGGTCTCTCGCCCGTGCGCGTGATCGTCGTGCACGCGCTGCGCAACGCGCTGATTCCCGTCGTGACCGTGATCGGCCTGCAGGTCGGCACGCTGCTGGCGGGCGCGGTGCTCACCGAAACGCTGTTCTCCTGGCCCGGCATCGGCAAATGGCTGATCGACGCGATCAGCCGGCGCGATTATCCGGTCGTGCAAGGCGGCATTCTCATGATCGCGACGCTCGTGATTCTCGTGAACCTGTGCGTCGATCTGCTGTACGGCGTGCTCAATCCGCGCATCCGGCATACGAGGTAAGCGAGCCATGAACCTGCAACCCCTACAACCCAATCACCGATCCCGGGAGGCATGATGGCTGACATTCAGAACACCGTGCCCCGCGCCGTCACGCCGCCTTCGGGCCGCGCGCTCGTGCTGCGCGAATTCTGGGCGAACTTCTCGCGCAACAGGGGCGCCGTGGGCGCCGGCCTGATCGTGCTGCTGCTCATCTTCGTGGCGATCTTCGCGCCGCTCGTCGCGCCGCACAGCCCCATCGAGCAATACCGCGACTACGTGAAGATCCCGCCCGCGTGGCTCGACGGCGGCAACTGGAAGTTCGTGCTCGGCACCGACGAAGCGGGCCGCGACATCCTCTCGCGCCTCATGTACGGCGCGCGGCTCTCGCTGTGGATCGGCTGCGTGTCGGTCGTGCTCGCGCTGGTTCCGGGCATCGTGCTCGGGCTCGTGGCCGCGTTCTTCGAGAAATGGGCCGACACGCCGATCATGCGTCTCATGGACGTGCTGCTCGCGCTGCCCTCGCTGCTGCTCGCGGTGGCCGTGGTCGCGATCATCGGGCCGGGTCTCACGAACACCATGCTCGCGATCGCGATCGTGGCGCTGCCCGGTTACGTGCGCCTCACGCGCGGCTCGGCGCTCGGCGAACTGCACAAGGAGTACGTGACCGCCTCGCGCGTGGCTGGCGCGGGCACGCTGCGGCTGATGTTCTCGCAGGTGCTGCCCAACTGCACGGCGCCGCTCATCGTGCAGGCCACGCTCGGCTTCAGCTCGGCGATTCTCGACGCCGCCGCGCTCGGCTTCCTCGGCCTCGGCGTGCAGCCGCCCGCCGCCGAGTGGGGCGCGATGCTCGCCTCGGCGCGCGACTACATCGACAGCGCATGGTGGATCGTCACGATGCCGGGCCTGTCCATCCTCGTTTCGGTGCTCGCGATCAACCTGCTCGGCGACGGGCTGCGCGACGCGCTCGATCCCAAGCTCAAGCGGATGGCCTGAACATGCAAAACGAACTGCTTACCCTCCGCAATCTGGCGGTGGACTTCAACGGCCTGCCGGCCGTGGACCGCGTGAACCTCTCGGTCGCGCCGGGCGAGGTGCTCGGCATCGTCGGCGAATCGGGCTCGGGCAAGAGCGTGACGATGATGGCGCTGATGGGCCTCATCGACGCGCCCGGCAAGGTGAGCGCCGACGCGATCACGTTCGACGGCCGCGACCTGCTCAACGCCACGGGCAAGGCGCGCCGGCGCATCGTCGGCAAGGACATCGCGATGGTGTTCCAGGACGCGCTCACGAGCCTGAACCCGAGCTACACGATCGGCTATCAGATCAAGGAAGTGTTGAAGCTGCACGAGGGCCTGCGCGGCGCCGCGCTGCACGCGCGCGCGCTGGAACTGCTCGACCAGGTCGGCATTCCCGACGCGAAGAACCGCATCGACAACTTTCCGCACCAGATGTCGGGCGGCATGAACCAGCGCGTGATGATCGCGATGGCGGTGGCCTGCAACCCGAAGCTGCTGATCGCCGACGAGCCCACCACGGCGCTCGACGTGACGATCCAGGCGCAGATCATGGCGCTGCTCGTGCGCCTGCAGAAGGAGCGCGGCATGGCGCTCGTGCTGATCTCGCACGATCTGGCCGTGGTGTCCGAGGTCGCGCAGCGCGTGGCCGTGATGTACGCGGGCGAGATCATCGAGACGAACCGCGTGCCCGACATCTTTGCGCGGCCGCATCATCCGTACACCGAGGCGCTGCTCGCGGCGATTCCCGAGCACAACGTGGGCGCGCGGCGTCTCGCCGCGCTGCCGGGCATGGTGCCGGGCCGCGACGACCGGCCGCGCGGCTGCCTGTTCGCGCCGCGCTGCAGGTACGCCGTGGACGACTGCACGAAGGCGCGGCCCACGCTCGATCCGGTGGCGGACGAGAGCGGCTATGCGCAGGTGCGCTGCATCAAGCCGCGGAACGCGACGATGAACCTGACCAACGGAGGCGCGCGATGAACGCAGTCCGGCAACACGCGGCTCGCGAGGACAACAGGGACGGCCAGGGCGACAAGGTTCTCGTCGCCGAGGACCTCAAGAAGCACTACGCCGTCAGGCGCGGCATGTTCGGCACGGGCACCGTGAAGGCGCTCAACGGCGTGTCGTTCTCGCTCGCGCGCGGGCGCACGCTCGCGGTGGTGGGCGAGTCGGGCTGCGGCAAATCGACGCTCGCGCGCCAGCTCACGATGATCGAGCCGCCCACCGCGGGCCGCCTCGTCATCGACGGCGAGGACGTCGCGCACGGGAACCAGGCGAAGGTCGCCGCGCTGCGCCGCCGCGTGCAGATGGTGTTCCAGAACCCGTTCGCCTCGCTCAACCCGCGCAAGACCGTGGAGCAGACGCTCGGCGAGCCGCTCGCGATCAACACGAAGCTTTCCGCCGCCGAGCGCGCGGACCGCATCGCGCACATGATGCGCACCGTCGGCCTGCGGCCCGAGCACGCGAAGCGCTATCCGCACATGTTCTCGGGCGGGCAGCGCCAGCGCGTGGCGATCGCGCGCGCGATGATCCTCGATCCGCAGATCGTGGTGGCCGACGAGCCGGTCTCCGCGCTCGACGTCTCGATCCAGGCGCAGATCCTCAATCTGTTCATGGACCTGCAGGAGCAGTTCCGCACGAGCTACGTGTTCATTTCGCACAACCTGGCCGTGGTCGAGCACGTCGCCGACGACGTGATGGTGATGTACCTCGGCGGCGTGGCCGAACTCGGCGACAAGCAGACGGTGATCGGGCGCCCGCGCCATCCGTACACGCGCTCGCTGCTGTCGGCGACGCCCGCGATCTTCGAGGCGGACCGCCGCGTGAAGATCAGGCTCGAGGGCGAATTGCCTTCGCCGCTCAATCCGCCGTCCGGTTGCACGTTCCATCAACGTTGTCCATACGCGATCGACCGGTGTCGCAAGGAAGTTCCGGCACTACGCGAAGTGGATGGCCGTCAGGTATCCTGCCATCGTGCAGAGGAGGTGGGGGAAGAGGATGCCTGAAGCGACGGCGGCGCGTCGTTTTACGCGCCGCCAGCCAAGGGGCGGCCGTCGTGCCGCTTTTTTCATTGCCTTTTCCCCTGTCTCGCGGGCTGCTCTTGCGGTGATTGCGCGATTGGGCGCGGCTGTTCGGGGGGCGCTCGGGGCGGCGCTCCGCGCAGCTCTGAAGATGGCGTTCTGGGCGGCGGTCGCGTTCGGCTGCCTGGCGGGCGCCGCGTACGCTGCCGGGGCCGCCGCCAACACGCCTGGCGCGCGGCCAGCCGTACCCATGCCGCCGGGCTCGTCGGGCGGCATTCCCGGCTTCCATGCCGCGCCCGCCGTGCCGAGCTACGCCTCGGGCACGACCGCCGGCGGCCCGGTGCGTACGCAGCCCGCGCGCATGCCGTTCTACGTCGCCACGCGCGGCAACCTCACGATTTACCTGCTCGGCACGCTGCATGTGGGCGACCCCGCCGACTATCCGCCGGGCCAGCCGTTTCGCCAGCCGATCCTCGCGGCGCTCGCCGCCTCGTCTATCCTCGCGCTCGAGCTTTCGCCCGACGATCTGCTCGTCTCCCAGGACGACGTCTCGAAATACGGCGTATGCCGGCGTCCCTGCCTGCCGGCGCTGCTGCCCGAGCCGCTCTGGCAGAAGCTCGAGGCGCGCATGCGCGGCAATCCGGAAGCGCTCGCCGAGATCCGCAAAATGCGGCCGTGGCTCGCCTCGCTGCTCGTGGAAACCTACGATTCGCTGAGCGCCGGCCTGCAGACCGAGTACGGCACCGAGGCGCAGCTGCAGAACGTGTTCCTGCGCTGGAAGGGCCGCCGCATCGTCGGGCTCGAGACGCTTTCGGAGCAGATGCGCGCGTTCACGAACCTGAGCCTCGCGCAGCAGCGCGAAATGCTCGCGCAGGATCTCGCGCAGACGCCCGCGCAAAACGTGGCCGACGTGCAGACGCTGCTGCGCTTGTGGCGCGTGGGCGACGCCGACGCGATCGCGGCCTGGGAGTCGGCGCGCACCGAAAAGCTCTCGCACGATGCGCGCGTGGCGGCGTCGGTCGACAACCGCATCGTCTACGAGCGCAACCGGCGCTTCGTCTCGCGCATGCAGCAGTACGTGGCGCCCAACAAGCCGCTTTTCGTCGCGATCGGCGCGCTGCATCTGGGAGGCCGCAAGGGGGTGCTCCAGTTGCTGAGCCAGCGCGGCTTCACGGTCGATCCGGGCTGAGCGCGGCCGGTTCGCAATCCGGATACGCCGAACGCGTACCCCGGTAGCGCGACGCCCGACGCGGCCCGCGCTGCGCCCGCGCCGGCGCGAAAAAGCCGGCGCGAGCCGGCTTTCGTATTGACGGGGCGGGGGAGGACGTGCCTTCCGCGCCGATCAAAAACCGAACACGTTCAGCAGCACGATATTGGCCACGAGAATGCCCAGCGCCGTGGGCACCTGCACGCGGATCACCGCGTTCTTGTCGGGCAGCTCGAGCAGCGCCGCCGGCACCATGTTGAAGTTCGCGGCCATCGGCGTCATGAGCGTGCCGCAGTAGCCCGAGAACATGCCGATGGCGGCCATCATCGCCGGATTGACGTGGAACACGCCCACCAGCACCGGCACGCCCACGCCGCCCGTCATCACGGGAAACGCCGCGAAGCCGTTGCCCATGATGACCGTGAATAGCGCCATGCCCACGCAGTACACCACCACGGCCACGAAGCGCGCGTCCATGTTGATCCAGGACGTCGTGACGTGCGCGACCGCTTTGCCGACGCCCGCGTCCGAGAACACGAGGCCGAGCATGCCGAGCATCTGCGGCAGCACGGCGGCCCACGAGAGCGCGTCGACGAGCCGGCGCGTTTCCTTCATTGACTGGCCGACGCTGTCGCGCGTGATGAGGCACGCGATGACGAGCGCGATCACGCAGCCGATGCCGAAGCCGATCAGCGTGACGTTCTTCGGGTCGACGAGCGGCGTGCCGCCGAATACGAGATGGCTCGCCGCGAGCGTGAGCACGACGGTGACGACGGGAATGGTGAGCGCGGGCACGAAGAGCTTGTTGCCCAGACGCTTCGCGCTCGCAATGCGGGTTTCGAGCGCGAGCACCCTGGGCTTCGCGGCCGTCACGCCGCCGAGGCCCGCGATCAGCGCCATGGCGAGCACGAGCACGCCCACGACTTCGGCCGGCAGCCGGTCGCCCGCGAGAAAGATGAGCGCGTAGAGCAGCCAGAAGCCGCCCGCCGTGAAGCGGCGCGGATGCTCGCGATCCATGACGATCGTGCCGCCCACGATGAGCAGCACGATGCCGAGCAGCCAGAAGAGCCAGTTGAGGGTGAGCGTCATGCTTCGTCTCCCTGGCCGGCCGGCGCTTTTGCGTTGACCGGGCGCGTCCCGCCCAGTTCGCGCTCGAGCTTGCGATCGAGCAGCCAGAGGCGCGCACCGTGGATCGCGAACGCGCAGATCGCGGTGGGAATGCCCCAGAGCGCCACATGAATCGGCTCGACTGAAACACCCGCTTCCTTGAGCAGCGTGACCATCAGCACGATCGCGCCGAATGCCACGAAGATGTCCTCGCCGAAGAAGAGGCCAACGTTGTCGGTGGCGGCCGCGTAAGCGCGCAGCTTGTAGCGCACGGCGTCGGAGAGCTTGCCGAAGCGGTTTTCGGTGGCGCCTTCGGCCATGGGCGCGATGAGCGGGCGCACCATCTGCGGATGGCCGCCGAGGCCGGTGAGGCCGACGGCCGCGGTGAGCTCGCGCACGAGCAGATAGACGATGAGAAGGCGACCCGCCGTGGCCGCCTTGATGCTGCCGATCCAGATCTGCGCGCGCTCGCGCAAGCCGTGGCGCTCGAGCAGGCCGATCACGGCGAGCGGGAGCAGGATGATGAGGGGGATGTTGCGCGTCTTGATGAAGCCGGTGCCGATGGCGGCGAGAATCTTGCCGGGCTCGAAGCCCGCGGCGAACCCGGTGACGACGGCCGCCGCGGCGACGATCAGCATCGGGTTAAAGCGCAGCAAAAAGCCTGCGATGATGACGGCCACGCCGATCAGCGGCCATAAGTTGACGGTGCTCTGCATGTGGATCTCCAAACGTATTGGCTTGTCGTGGTTGCCGCGGATAGCGGCGAAACGGTGCCGCTCGCTCCGGTGGCGAGGCGGACCGCGTTGACATCACGGCTCTGATGGCCGTTCGTACAACTACGAACCTGCTGAGAACAACTACGCTTTGCCGCGTGGGCTGCCGTGCGATTGCCTTGCTGAATCGTTGGCGAATCTTCGATGAATCGTGCGAGACGTGCGCCGCGGCTTGGCGCACGTCATCGCGTCATCGCGTCTTGCGCGCGCCGGCGTTCAGCCTGCGGCCGCGCCGGCGGCGCGCACGCCGATGCCGGCGTTGTCGAGCGCCGCGCGGATGCGCCGCGCGAACGCAAGCGCATGCGGACCGTCGCCGTGCAGGCAGATCGTCTGCGCGTTGAGCGGCACCCAGGCGCCGTCCACCGCTTGCACGCGCTGCTCGCGGATCATCGCGAGCGTGCGCGCGAGCACGGCGTCTTCGTCGTCGAGCAGCGCGCCGGGCTCGCTGCGCGGCACGAGCGAGCCGTCCGCGCGATAGCCGCGGTCGGCGAACACTTCCTCGACGGCCACGAGCCCGGCCTCGCGCGCGGCGGCGATGAGCCCGCTGCCCGCGAGCGCGAACACCGTCACGGACGGGTCGAAGTCGTGCACGGCGCTGACGATCGCCTCGGCGATCTGGGGATCGCGCGCGGCCTGGTTGTAGAGCGCGCCGTGCGGCTTCACGTGGGCGATGCGCCCGCCCTCGGCCTGGGCGATCGCGGAGAGCGCCCCGAGCTGATAGAGCACGCCTGCGTAGATCTCCTCGCGCGGCAGATTCATCTCCTTGCGGCCGAAATTCTCGGGGTCGTTGAAGCTCGGATGCGCGCCGATCGACACGCCTTTCTCCACGGCCCAGCGCACGCATTCGCGCATCGCATTGGCGCCGCCCGCGTGCCAGCCGCACGCGATGTTGGCCGAGCTCACGAGGTCCAGCAGCGCCTCGTCGGAGCCGCAGCCTTCGCCGAGATCGGCGTTCAAATCGATGGTGGTCATGATGCTCCTCTACTGCGCGTGCTACAGATGGGGAAAAAAATCAGGCGCTCGCGGGCGCGCTCGTGCGGCGGGTCGCGTAGCGCTCATCGTGCATGGCGATCGCGGCGTCGATCTGCCGCAGATACGCCCGTTCCTCTTCGAGCGCCGCGCGCGCGCCGGCGGGCGTGACCTCCACGAAGCGCACGCCGCCGGTCAGACGCACCTGCGCGAGCTTCCACAGGTCGGCGCGGATCACGGAGCCGATTTTCGGATAGCCGCCCGTGGTCTGCGCGTCGGCCATCAGCACGATAGGCTGACCGCTCGGCGGCACCTGGATCGTGCCCGGCAGCACGGCGTGCGAGAGCAGGTCCCGTCCGTCGTCGCGCGCGAGCGGCGTACCCGCGAGGCGAAAGCCCATGCGGTTGCTGTTGGGCGTGACCTGCCATTCGTCGGACCAGAACGCGCGCTGCGCCTCGGGCGTGAAGCTGTCGTGCTCGGGGCCGCGCAGCACGCGCACGGGCGCGGCCCAGGCCATGCCGTCGGGATGGCGGCCGCGCCGGTGATGCGGCTCGTCGACGAGCGCGAAGTTGCACCACACGGGCGCCTTCACGCCGAAGGCCGGCGCGCCGGGATCGAGCACGGCGCGCTCGCGGCCCGGGGCGAACGAGGCGCCCGTGGCGAGGCGGTCGCCGTCCTTGAGCGCGCGGCCCGCGAGGCCCCCGAAGCCCGCCGCGAGGTCGGTGCTGCGCGAGCCGAGCATGGGCAGCACGTCCACGCCGCCCGCCACGCACACGCAGGCGCGCATGCCGTGCTTCGCACCGTTGAGCACGAGCGCCTCGCCGGGCGCGACGGGCAGGCTCCACCACGACCAGACGGGCCGTCCGCCGAGCGTGGCGCCGAAATCGGTGCCGGTGATGGCGATGCGCGTGGCGCGCGCAAAGCGCAGCGCGACGGGGCCGAAGGTGATTTCGATGCCGGCCGCGTCGGCCCGGTTGCCGACGAGGCGGTTGCCCACTTCGAGCGAGAGCGCGTCGAGCGCGCCGCCGGTGGAGACGCCCAGATGCCGGTAGCCGGTACGGCCGAGATCCTGGACCGTGGTGAGCAGGCCCGCGCGCAGGACTTCGATCATGCGTGGAGCTCCGCAATGGTGAAGCGCACGCGATCGCCGGGCATGAGCAGCGTGGGCGGGTTGCGCGCGGGGTCGAAAAGCTTGGCGGCGGTGCGGCCGATCAACTGCCAGCCGCCGGGCGACGCGGCCGGATAAATGCCCGTCTGCTCCCCGCCGATGCCTACCGACCCGGCCGGAACGGCGAGGCGCGGTTCGCGCCGACGCGGCGTGTGCAGGGCCGGCTCGAGGCCGCCGAGATAGGCGAAGCCGGGCTGAAAGCCGAGGAAGAACACCGTGTAGACACCTGCGGCATGGCGCGCGGCGACGTCGGCGGCGGCAAGTCCGCAGTGCTGCGCGACCGTTTCGAGATCGGGGCCGTCCTCGCCGCCATAGACCACGGGAATCTCGACTTCGCGGCTCGCCTCGGGTGCGTCTTCGGCGTCGCGCCATGCGTCCTTGAGCGCGCCCGCGAGCGCGGCGGTGTCGGCGGCGAGCGGGTCGAAGGTGATCGTCAGGTTGTTCATGCCGGGCACGACCTCGCGCACCGGCGCCCAGCCGCGCGCGAGCGCGGCGACGGCCCAGACGCGGCGCTGGACCGCGAGCGTGGCGGGCGGCGGCGCTTCGCAGACGAGCGCTTCGTCGCCAAGCGGAAAGATGCGGGGATCAGGATTCGGCATGGTAAATCGTTCAAGAGGACGGTTCGGCCGGTCGAAACTCGCGGCTCGCAACACCGCGCAGAGACGGCTGGCGACGGTTCCTTATAGCGTACATTGTCGATAAATTATCTACAAATTATCAATAAGCGTTTTCGCCAGGCGCACTCGACCCCCGCTGCAATTACACTCACGCCACGCCGCTTTCCCTCTTCGATCACCGACCAACGGGTTTTCTGCCATGTCGCGCCAGCCGACCAAAATCGTTTCGTCCGAACATCTCGTCTCCGAGTCGAGCGCCGAGCTTTCCGAGTTCGAGTACGCGCTCATCATGGCGAGCAACGCGTTCAACCGCTGGATGGTGCGCTGCATGTCGGCGGCGGGCGTAAAGGACATGACGCCGATCGAGGTGTCGCTGCTCCATCACGTCGGCCATCGCGAGCGGCGCAAGAAGCTCGCGGACATCTGCTTCGTGCTCAACATCGAGGACACGCACGTGGCCACGTATGCGTTAAAGAAGCTCGTCTCCAGAGGGTACGTAAAAAGCGAAAAGACCGGCAAGGAAGTCTTCTTTTCGGTGACGGACGAGGGGCGCGCGCTGTGCCTGCGCTATCGCGACGTGCGCGAGAGCTGCCTCATCGCGACGCTCAAGGAAAGCGGCCTCACGAACCAGCAGATCGGCGACGCGGCGCAGCTCATGCGCAACGCGTCGGGACTCTACGACACCGCCGCGCGCGCGGCGGCTTCGCTTTGAGCCGTTGAAACGCCGACGCCGCTAGCGCACCCGCGCACGCGCGCAAAGGTGCGTGGCGGCTTCGGTCACCACGGCGTCGAGCGGCAGGTCATGCGCCTCGCGCGCGAGCACGCCGTCGTCGATGCGACACGCCTCATATGCAATGCCCACGGTGACGGGCAACGCCCCGCCGGGCCATGCGGCGAGCGTGCGGTCGTAGTAGCCGCCGCCGTAGCCCAGCCGGTAGCCTTCGCGATCGAAACCCACGCAGGGCACGAGCAGCAGGTCGGGCACGATCACGTCCTGCGAGGCCGGCTCGGGAATGCCGTGATGGCCTTCGCGCATCGGCGCGTCGGGCGTCCAGGCGTGGAAGGCGAGCGGCGCGTGGCGCTCGGCGATGGCGGGGAGGGCGGCGCGGCGCGAGGGATCGGCGGCGAGCCAGGCGGCGAGCCAGGGGCGCGCATCGAACTCGCCGCGCAGGGGCCAGTAGAAGCCGATCGAATCCGGAGCAAACTGTGCAACGAGAGCATCGAGACGAACCGTCAGCGCTTCGCCGATTGCCACGTCGGAAGCTGCTTCGATTCGCCGGGGAAGCAGCCTTGCACGCCAGTCCTTTTTGGATTCCGCATGGGGGTTGCGTGCTATCCTTGGGTTCACCTCGCGCTCCAGAAATAACGATGTCCAAACGCCTTGTCCGAGTATATCGCGTGGTCGGTCTCGCACTGACTGCCGCGGCACTCGTAGCATGCAGCACGGCGTCCGCCGTGCGCCCCGTCGCACTGCCCGTAGGCGCAGTCCTTTCCAGCGACGACCAGACCTTCATCCAGCTTCGCGAAGCCGCGCGCAACAACGACCCCGCGCGCGCCGCCCAACTCGCTGCGACGATTCCCGATTACCCGGCGCCGGCGTATCTCGAGTACTTCCAGCTCAAGCCGCAGCTTTTCGATTCGCAGGGCCACGCGCGCGTGGACGCGCCCGATGCGCCGGTGCTGTCGTTCCTGCAGCGCTACGACGGCCAGGCGATCGCCGACCGCATGCGCAACGACTATCTGCTCGTGCTCGGCGCGCGCCACGACTGGGCCAACTTCGACCAGCAATATCCGCGCTTCGTGCTCAACGACGACACGCAGGTGAAGTGCTATGCGCTCGAGTCGCGCGCGGCGCGCGGCGAGAACGTCGCCAACGACGCGCGCGCGCTGCTCGTCGAGCCGCGCTATTACGGCGACGGTTGCGTCGATCTCATCACGGCGCTCGCCATCAAAGGCCAGTTCTCGAACGACGACGTCTGGCAGCAAATTCGCCTCGCCTACGAGCAGAACCAGACCTCGACCGGCGCGAAGCTGCTCGACGGCCTCGCGCAGCGTCCCGACCCGACGGCGTTCAGCCAGGCCGTGAGCGCGCCGCCGCTCACGCTCGCGCAAGGCGTCACCGCCGATCCGCAATCGCATCAACTCGCGCTGCTCGCCGTGACCGTGATGGCGCGCAACGACCCCGCCATGGCCGCGGCCACGTTCGCGGCCGTCGCGCCTTCGCTCAGTTCGCCGGAGCGCGCGATCGGCTGGGGCACGATCGGTTATCAGGGGGCGCTCAAGCGCTTGCCCGCCGCGCTCGACTGGTACCGGCTCTCGGTCAACGCACCGCTCTCGAGCCCGGCTTACGAATGGCGTACGCGCGCCGCGCTGCTGGGCGGCGACTGGACCATGGTGCGCTGGTCGATCGAGCAGATGCCGGCCGCGCTGCGCGCGCAACCGTCGTGGGTTTACTGGCACGCGCGCGCGCTCAAGCAGGCGGGCGAAACGGCGCAGGCGAACCAGGAGTTCGCGTCGATTTCGCAGGGCTACAACTTCTACGGCCAGCTCGCCACCGAAGAACTCGGGCAGAAGATCACGATTCCGCCCAGGACCACGGTCAGCGACGCCGAAGTCGCGCAGGCCGCGCAAACGCCGGGCTTCGCGCTCGCGCAACGTTTTTACGCGCTGAACCTGCGGCTCGAAGGCAATCGCGAATGGAACTGGCCGCTACGCGGCATGAGCGATCGTCAACTGCTCGCCGTCGCCGAATACGCGAAGCGTATCCAGTTGCTCGACCGCACCGTCAACACGGCCGACCGCACGCAGACCGAGCACGACTTCTCGCTGCGCTATCTCGCGCCGTTCCGCGACGTGGTGGAGCGCGACGCGCAGACCAACGGCCTCGACGTCGAATGGGCGTATGGGCTCATCCGCCAGGAGTCGCGCTTCATTCTCAATGCGAAGTCGGGCGTGGGCGCGAGCGGCCTCATGCAGATCATGCCGGCCACGGCGCAGATGGTGGCGAAGAAGATCGGCCTCGGCCCGCTCTCGCGCGATCAGCTCAACGATCTCGACACCAACATCCTGCTCGGAACGAACTATTTGTCGATGATCTACAATCAGTTCGACGGCTCGGCCGTGCTCGCTACGGCGGGCTACAACGCCGGGCCGGGGCGTCCGCGCGCGTGGCGCCAGTCGTTGCAGGGCGGCGTCGAAGGCGCCATCTTCGCGGAAACGATTCCGTTCCAGGAAACCCGCGACTACGTGAAAAACGTGTTGTCGAACACGGTCTACTATGCGGCGCTGTTCGAGGGCCGTCCGCAATCGCTGAAGGCGCGTCTCGGCTATATCTCGCCGTAAGCGCCGTGCCATCATGCCGCGCGGCATGACGGCACGCGGCGTGCTCCACCTCCAGGCTGGCGCGCCGTCGGACGAACCGGACCTCGTATGCGGCGGCGCCGTCTGCCCGAGGAGGTCAGGATGAGACATCAAGCCATTGCGGTCATCGGCGGTTCGGGATTCATCGGCAGCCATCTCGTCAACGCGCTCGTCGAGGCGGGCAAGGACGTGCGCATCGCGACCCGACGCCGTTACAACGCCCGCCATCTCACCCTGCTGCCCGTCGACGTGGTCGAGACCGATGTGTCCGATCCCGTCGCGCTCGCCGCGTTCGTCGAGAGCGCGGACGCCGTCGTCAATCTCGTCGGCACGCTCAATGGCGGGCGCGGCGATCCCTACGGGCCGGGCTTCGCGAGGTTGCACGTCGAGCTGCCCACGAAGATCGTCGCCGCGTGCGAGAGCAAGGGCGTGCACCGGCTCATCCACATGAGCGCGCTCGGCGCCGATCCGCGCGGGCCGAGCATGTATCTGCGCTCGAAGGGCGACGGCGAGAAAGCCGTGCATGCCTCCACGTCGCTCGCCACGACGATCTTCCGGCCTTCGGTCGTGTTCGGCCCCGAGGACAGTTTCCTCAACCGCTTCGCGCTCCTGCAGCGGCTCTTTCCCGTGATCCCGCTCGCCATGCCCGACGCGAAGTTCCAGCCGGTATTCGTCGGCGACGTGTCGAAGGCCATCGTCAACGTACTCGATCTCGATGCCGCGAGCGGGCACACTTACGAACTTGGCGGACCGGCCGTCTACACGCTCGAGCAGTTGCTGCAGTACTGCGGCGAGGTGGTCGGCCGGCACGCGCGCATCGTGCGGCTGCCCGATGCGTTCGGGCGTCTGCAGGCGCTATCGTTCGAGATGGCGCCTGGCGTGCCGGTGCTCACGCGCGATAATCTCGACTCGATGAAAGTGGACAGCGTGCTTGGCGGTCCGCTCGCGCCCGAGCTCGACATCGACCCGGCCAGCATCGAGACGATCGCGCCGCTCTATCTCGCGGACGCCTCGCTGCGCTCGCGTCTGAACATCTTTCGCGCAAGCGCCGGCCGGTAGGCGGCAAGTCGCCGGCCGGCGCCCATTCAACTCACTACGGTCATTTGCACAATGAAGCTCGTAATCGGAGACAAGAACTATTCGTCGTGGTCGATGCGCCCCTGGGTGCTGCTCAGGCACTTCGGCATTGCATTCGAGGAAGTGCTGATCGAGCTCGACGAGCCCCGCACCAAGTCCTCGATCCTCGCGTTCTCAGCCTCGGGCAAGGTGCCGTGCCTCGTTGCCGACGACGGCTTTGCCGTATGGGATTCGCTCGCGATCGCCGAGACGCTCGCCGAGCGCTTCCCGCAGCACGCGCTGTGGCCGCGCGACGCGAACGCGCGCGCCCGCGCGCGTAGCGTGAGCGCCGAAATGCATGCGGGCTTCGGCGAGCTGCGCAGCCACATGCCGATGAACATCCGCAAGGCGAAGCCAGGCGCGGGTGCGACGCCGGGCGCGCTCGCCGACGTCGCGCGCATCGACGCGCTCTGGCGCGAGTGCCTCGCCGCGAGCGGCGGCCCGTTCCTGTTCGGCGAGTTCGGTATTGCCGACGCGATGTACGCGCCGGTCGTCATGCGGCTGAACAGCTATCAGCCGGCGCTTTCGCCCGAAGCGGCGGCCTACGTCCAGCGCGTGAGCGCACTGCCTGCGGTGGCCGAATGGGTCGAGGCGGCGCGCCGCGAAACCCACATCGTCGCCGACGACGAACGCGACGACGAATGAAGATCTATGTCGTAGGCGGTGCGATCCGCGACGAAATGCTCGGGCTGCCGGTGCGCGACCGCGATTACGTCGTGGTGGGCGCGACGCCCGCGCAGATGGTCGCACAGGGCTATCGACCCGTGGGCAAGGACTTTCCGGTTTTTCTGCATCCGGATACCCATGAGGAGTACGCGCTCGCGCGCACCGAGCGCAAGACGGCCGCCGGCTATCACGGCTTCCAGTTCTACTACTCGCCCGACGTGACGCTCGAAGAAGACCTTGCGCGGCGCGATCTCACGATCAACGCGATGGCGCGCGAAGTGCAGCCGGGCGGCGTGCTCACGGGAGAGGTCGTCGATCCGTTCGGCGGCGCGCGCGATCTGCGGGCGCGCGTGTTTCGTCACGTGAGCGAGGCGTTTCTCGAAGACCCCGTGCGCATTCTGCGCATCGCGCGTTTTGCGGCGCGTTTCGCCGATTTCGCCGTTGCGCCCGAGACGCTCGATCTCATGCGCGAGATGGTCGCATCGGGCGAAGTCGATGCGCTCGTGCCCGAACGCGTGTGGCAGGAACTCTCGCGCGGCCTGATGGAATCGAAGCCTTCGCGCATGTTCGAGGTGCTCCGCGATTGCGGCGCGCTCGCGCGCGTGTTGCCCGAGGTCGATGCGCTATGGGGCGTTCCGCAGCGCGCCGACTATCACCCGGAAGTCGATACGGGCGTGCACGTGATGATGGTGATCGACCATGCGGCCGCCCAGGGCTACACGCTGCCGGTGCGCTTCGCGGCGCTCACGCACGATCTCGGCAAGGGCACGACGCCCGAGGACGTGTTGCCGCGCCACCTCGGCCACGAGGGGCGCAGCGTCGATCTGCTCAAGCCGCTGTGCGACCGGCTGCGCGTGCCCAACGACTGCCGCGAGCTGGCGGTGCTGGTGGCGCGCGAGCACGGCAACGTGCATCGCGTGACCGACATGGGCGCGGCCGCGCTCGTGCGCCTGCTCGAACGCTGCGACGCGCTGCGCAAGCCCGCGCGTTTTGCCGAGGCGCTGCAGGCCTGCGAGTCGGACCTGCGCGGGCGGCTGAACTGGGAGAATGCGCCTTATCCGCAGGCCGAGCGGCTGCGCGTAGCGCTCGTGGCGGCGCGCGGCGTCGATGCGGGCGCGATTGCACAGGCCATCGCGCAGGCGGGCGAAAAGAAGGGCGACGCCGGGAAAATCAAGGAGGCCGTGCACCAGGCGCGCATCG
Source organism: Paraburkholderia lycopersici (assembly GCF_900096975.1). Classification (GTDB taxonomy): domain Bacteria; phylum Pseudomonadota; class Gammaproteobacteria; order Burkholderiales; family Burkholderiaceae; genus Paraburkholderia; species Paraburkholderia lycopersici. The sequence goes on along the minus strand of NZ_FMYQ01000016.1, from coordinate 36,866 downwards.
CGGCCGTGGAAGCCGCGCTCGCATCGTCCTGACGGACCTGGCTGCTCGTTTCCCGTGCGCTCAGAGCGCGCGCACGAGAAATGAAAGCGCCATCGAAAGCACGAGCGTCGACATGAACGGCAGCGGATATTCGCGGCCGAAAATGCGCAGCGTGATGTCGCCGGGCAGCCGCCCGATGCCGAGCTTCCTGAGCCAAGGCTGCGCACCCGAAAGAATGGCGACGGCGATGAAGGTGGTAAGAAACCAGCGGATCATGGTCGCCTGGGCGTGAGCATCAGAGGGTGTGGCTGCGGTCGCCGCGCGCGAACGCCGCGATGGTCTCGCCGATGCCGCGCGAAAACGCAATCACCTTGAAGAGCTCGCCCATCTCCGCTTCGGAAACGAGCTTTTGCACCGCGTTCGCGGCGGGCAGAAAGCGTTGCGGGTCGCTCGGATCGATGTCGCCGAGCACCTCGGTAATGCCGGCGTTCATCAGAAAGCGCGCCTGCGAGGTATAGCCGAGCAGGTCCGCGCCCGCTTCGACGCCGGCCTCGGCAATGCCCGTGAATTCCACGTGCGCGGTGATGTCCTGCAAACCCGGATAGAGGAACGGGTCGCCGTGCGCACGATGCCGGTAGTGGCACATCAGCGTGCCCTGCGCGCGTTGCGCGTGGTAATACTCGTGGCGCGGAAACCCATAGTCGATGAAGAACGCCGCGCCGCGCACGAGCATCGCGCATACGGTGCGCGTGAACGCGAGCGCCGCTTCGTGCGTCTCGGTCAGGTAGTCCTCGCTGCCCTCCACACCCGCGAGCGCGCTCCCGGGCCAGTGGGCGTCGCGTCCCGAATTCGCCGGCTGGTCGGCGAAGACGAAGGCGCCTTCGGCGTTCACGCTCACGCCGCGTTCGTGCCACACGGCGTCCTTGCGCGCGAAGAGGCGCACCGGCATGGCGTCGAGCACCTCGTTGCCGATCACGACGCCCTCGAACTGCGCGGGCAGCGCGTCGAGCCACGTCACGCGTTCGATGAGCGCCGGCGCGAGCTTCGCGATCGTTTCGCGCTGGCGCTCGCGCAGCTCGCCCGACAAATCGACGATCGCGTAGGAGTCGAATGGCACGCCCGCGGCGTCGAGCGCGAGCATCACCCCTGCCGCGAGACGCCCCGTGCCCGCGCCGAACTCCATCAGGCGCTGCGTGCCGCTTGCCGCGAGCGCCTCGCCGACGGCGCGCGCGAGCGTCGCGGCGAAAAGCGGCGAAAGCTCGGGCGCGGTCACGAAGTCGCTGCCGTCGTCGGCGAGGAGGCCGAACTTGCGCGCGCCGCCGCTGTAGTAGCCCAGTCCCGGCGCGTAGAGCGCGCGCTCCATGTAGCGGTCGAACGGCAGCCAGCCGCCCGCCGTCGCGATCTCGGCGCGCAGCGTGGCCGCGAGCGCCTCGGACTGCGCGAGCGCGATCGGCTCGGGAACAGGTAAACTATCGGGTTCGTGAGCTTTCGGATTCATCCCGGCATTGTAAATGAGCGCAACTTCCGGCATCCGCCCCGCTGACGCCGCCACGAGCGCATCAGCCACCGCATCGCACCTCGATTCGGGCGTCGGCGCACGGGCGCCCGTGGTGCTGGTGACGGGCGGGGCGCGCCGCATCGGCCGCGAACTGTCGCTCGGCTTCGCGGCGCGCGGCTGGGACGTCGCCGTGCATTACGGCGAGTCGCGCGCGGCCGCCGGCGAGGTCGTCGCGCAGATCGCGGCGCTGGGCCGCAGGGCCGTGGCGCTGCACGCCGATCTGGGCAACGAGGCGCAAGTGGCGCGGCTCGTGCCGGACTGCGTCGCGGCGCTGGGCCGTCCCGCGTGCGTGCTCAACAATGCCTCGCGCTTCGAGGAAGACACCGCGCGCGACGTCGGCTACGCGAAGTTGCTGCAACTCATGGCGGTCAACGTGGGCGCGCCGCTCGTGCTGGCGCGCACGCTGTACGAGGCCACGCCCGAGGCCGCGGCAACGGACGAGACGCTGCGCACCTGCGTCATCAACGTGCTCGACCAGAAGCTGTACAACATGAATCCCGACTATCTGTCGTACACGTTGACGAAGGCGGCGTTGCAGAACGCGACCGTCGCGCTCGCCCAGGCGCTCGCGCCGAAGGTGCGCGTGGTGGGGCTCGCGCCCGGCCTCACGTTGCAGTCGGGCGACCAGACGCCCGAAAGCTTCGCCGCCGCGCACCAGGTCACGCCGCTCAAACGCGCGTCGCGGCCCGCCGATCTCGTGGAGGCCGCGCTGTATCTCGCGAAGGCCTCGGGCGTGACCGGCACGACGCTCGTCGTGGACGGCGGGCAGCACCTCGTGCCGCTGCCGCGCGACGTGATGTTTTTGACGGGTGGCTGAAGCCGGGCGCCGCACCCTGTTTCGCAACTAAATGCATAGACCGCTGCACGCAAACCCGCATGCAGGCGGTGCTGACAAAGGCAAAGGAACGCGAACCGCCGCGCACGAGCGGTTTTGCAGACCGGCCGGATGACCGCCGGGCGCACTCGCCCGCATACGTGCGAGAGAAAGCACGCTTTTATCGACTGGAACAGACATGTCCACCGTTTTGCTTCACCCCCGGCTCGCCGACTGCCGCCGGCTTTTCCTGCGCAACTACGAAGTGCACATCAACATCGGCGTGCATGACTTCGAAAAGCGCGGCGAGCAGCGCGTCGTCATCAACGTCGACCTGTTCGTGCCGCTCGCGTTGACCACGCCGCGCGAGGACAAGCTGCGCGAAGTCGTCGATTACGACTTCATGCGCGCGACCGTCGCCGCGCGCGTGAGCCAGGGCCATATCCATCTGCAGGAAACCCTCTGCGACGATCTCGCCGCGGCACTGCTCTCGCACGACCAGGTGCGCGCGGTGCGCGTCTCGACCGAGAAGCCCGACGTTTATCCGGACTGCGACGCGGTGGGCGTCGAGGTCTTTCGCATCAAAGAGGACTGATTCATGAACGCCCCCGAAACGCTCCCCGTCGGCGAGAACGCCGCGAACGAAGCGACGAACGAAGGAGCGGGCCGCCGCTCGCTCACGCGCCGCGAGCAGAAGGAAGCCTACGAGAACAACAAGCTGTTCAAGCGCATCGTGCGCCAGGTCGGCCAGGCGATCGGCGACTACAACATGATCGAGAACGGCGACAAGGTGATGGTCTGCCTCTCGGGCGGCAAGGACAGTTACGCGCTGCTCGACGTGCTGCTGCGTCTGCGCGAGCGCGCGCCGATCGATTTCGACATCGTCGCCGTGAATCTCGACCAGAAGCAGCCGGGCTTTCCGGAGCACGTGCTGCCCGAGTACCTCGACAAAGTCGGCGTGCCGTACCACATCGAGAATCAGGATACGTACAGCATCGTCAAGCGCCTCGTGCCCGAGGGCAAGACGACGTGCTCGCTATGCTCGCGCCTGCGCCGCGGCATTCTGTACCGCGTGGCGGGCGAGCTGGGTGCGACGAAGATCGCGCTCGGCCACCATCGCGACGACATCCTCCAGACGCTGCTGCTGAACCTTTTCTACGGCGGCAAGCTCAAGGGCATGCCGCCCAAGCTGCAGTCCGACGACGGCAAGAACGTCGTGATCCGGCCGCTCGCCTACGTAAAGGAAACGGATCTCGAAAAGTACGCGGTGCTGCGCGAATTCCCGATCATTCCGTGCAACCTCTGCGGCAGCCAGCCGAACCTGAAGCGCGCGGAAATGAAGGCGCTGATCCGCGAGTGGGACAAGCGCTTCCCGGGCCGCGTCGAGAACATGTTCAACGCGCTCGGCAACGTCGTGCCGTCGCACCTCATGGACACGAAGCTGTTCGGCTTCGCGGGCTTGCGAGCGACGGGCGTGGCCGATCCGGCGGGCGACATCGCGTTCGACGAAGAACCGTGCTCGACCGACGCCGCGCCGGCCGAAGGTGCGACGATCAAGTTCACGCCGTTCGACGATCTCTGAGCCGCGTTTTCAGGCCGCGCTGGCGGTCCGCTTCTCGCGCGCGCCCGAGCCTCATGCGCCTGGGCACGCGGGCGCGGCAATCAAACGCTCCGACCCCGCATGGGACGTTTTGCGGGCACAGGCCGATTGCCGGAAGCGACGTTGTTACAACGTGTTCGTCCGGGCGCGGGAGCCCGTCGGGGCGACGTTCCGAGGATACCCCCATGCTAGAATCAGCCGCTTCATTCCTTATCCAGTCATCGATGCAATGAACATCGTGATCCTCGCGGCGGGCATGGGCAAACGCATGCACTCCGCGCTGCCGAAAGTGCTCCATCCGCTCGCCGGCAAGCCGCTCCTCTCGCACGTCATCGACACCGCCCGCACGCTTTCGCCCACCCGGCTCGTCGTCGTGGTCGGCCATGGCGGCGAGGCCGTGCGCGAAGCCGTCGGCGCGCCCGACGTCCAGTTCGCGCTGCAGGCCGAGCAGCTCGGCACGGGCCACGCGCTCGCGCAGGCGCTGCCGCTGCTCGACACGACCGTGCCCACGCTCGTGCTGTACGGCGACGTGCCGCTCACGCGCGCGGCGACGCTCAGGCGTCTTGTCGATGCCGCCGGCCGCAACGGCTACGGCATTCTCACCGTCACGCTCGCCGACCCCACCGGTTACGGCCGCATCGTGCGCGACGCGGCGGGCGAGGTCGTGCGCATCGTCGAGCAGAAGGACGCAAGCGAGGAAGAACGCGGAATCGCCGAGATCAACACGGGCATCGTCGTGACGCCGACCGCGCCGCTCGCGGGCTGGCTCGCCGCGCTGAAGAACGACAACGCCCAGGGCGAGTATTACCTCACCGACGTCGTGCAGGCGGCGATCGCCTCCGGCCATCCGGCCGTGACCGCGCAGCCCGCCGACGAATGGGAAACGCTCGGCGTGAACAGCAAGCAGCAGCTCGCCGAACTCGAGCGCGTGCACCAGCGCAACGTGGCCGCGGCGCTGCTCGTGGCGGGCGTGACGCTGGCGGACCCGGCGCGTATCGACGTGCGCGGTTCGCTCACGTGCGGGCGCGACGTGTTCATCGACGTGAACTGCGTGTTCGAGGGCGACGTGACGCTGGCGGACGGCGTGAGCGTGGGTCCGAACTGCGTGATCCGCAGTGCGTCGATCGGCGCGGGCACGCGCGTGGACGCCTATACGCACGTCGAGAACGCGGCGGTCGGCGCGAATGCGGTGCTCGGGCCCTATGCGCGCCTGCGCCCCGGTGCGCAGCTCGCCGACGAGGTGCACGTGGGCAACTTCGTCGAGGTGAAGAACGCGAACATCGGCCGGGGCTCGAAGGCGAACCACCTGAGCTACGTGGGCGACGCCGACGTGGGCGCGGGCGTGAACATCGGCGCGGGCACCATCACCTGCAACTACGACGGCGCGAACAAGCATCGCACGGTCATCGAAGACAACGTGTTCGTGGGCTCCGGTACGCAGCTCGTCGCGCCGGTGCGCGTGGGCCGTGGCGTGACCATCGCGGCGGGCACGACGGTGTGGAAGGACGTGCCCGAAGGCACGCTCGCGCTCAACGAAAAGACGCAGTTCGCCAAACCCGGCTACGTCCGGCCGGCGAAGAAAAAGAACTGAACGGGTTGTACCGGGCGTGGTGCGCCGCCTGCTGCGCGAAAACGCGCGCGGCGCCCCCACGCCTCCCTCATTGCAAAGGATCGAATCCATGTGCGGCATCGTCGGCGCGGTAGCGCTTCGTAACATCGTTCCCGTCCTGATCGAAGGACTGCGGCGGCTCGAATACCGCGGCTACGACTCGTGCGGCGTGGCCATCGTGACGGCCGGCGGCCCGCAGCGCGTGCGCAGCGTCGCGCGCGTGGCCGAACTCGACGCCCAGGTGCGCGAGACGCATTTCGAAGGCGTGACCGGCATCGCCCACACGCGCTGGGCCACGCACGGCGCGCCCACGGTGAACAACGCGCACCCGATCTTCTCGCGCGACACGCTCGCGATCGTGCACAACGGCATCATCGAGAACTACGAGTCGCTGCGCGAGACGCTGCGTGCGCAGGGCTACGAGTTCGTGTCGCAGACCGACACCGAGGTCATCGCGCACCTGATCCACAGCCTTTACCAGGGCGACCTGTTCGCCGCCGTGCGCGCGGCCGTGCAGCAGCTCGCGGGCGCGTATGCGATCGGCGTGGTGCACCGGGACCAGCCGCATACGGTGGTGGGCGCGCGCGCCGGTTCGCCGCTCGTCGTGGGCTATGGCGAGGGCGAGAACTTCATCGCGTCGGACGCGCTCGCCATTGCGGGTAGCGCGGAGCGCGTCAGCTACCTGGAAGAGGGCGACGTGTGCGAGATCACGCTCGAAGGCGTGCGCATCGCCGATCGCGCCGGCAACCTCGTGACGCGCGAGGCGCGCGACGTGCAGGGCTACGGCGCTTACGGCGGGGCGGTCGATCTCGGGCCGTATCGCCATTACATGCAGAAGGAAATCTTCGAGCAGCCGCGCGCAATCTCGGACACGATTCCCGCCGCCGACACGTTCGACGCGAGCCTCTTCGGCGAGCGCGCGCCGGGGGTGTTCGAGGGCATCGACAGCATCCTGATCCTCGCGTGCGGCACGAGCTATTACGCGGGCCTCACGGCGAAGTACTGGCTCGAGTCGGTGGCGAAGATCCGCACCGATGTCGAGATCGCGAGCGAGTACCGCTATCGCGAGTCGGTGCCCAATCCGCGCGCGCTTGTGGTGACGATCTCGCAGTCGGGCGAAACCGCCGACACGCTCGCCGCGCTCCGGCACGCGCAGTCGCTCGGCATGGCGCACACGCTCGCGGTGTGCAACGTGGCGACGAGCGCGATGGTGCGGCTGACCGAGCTCAGCTTCCTCACGCACGCGGGGCGCGAGATCGGCGTGGCGTCGACGAAGGCGTTCACCACGCAGCTTGTCGGCCTGTTCATTCTGGCGGTGACGCTCGGCAAGCTGCGCGGCCATGTGAGCGAGGCGCAGGAAGCCGCGCACCTGAAGCTGCTGCGCCACCTGCCGGCGGCGCTCAACGGGGTGCTGGCGCTGGAGCCGCAGATCATCGCGTGGTCGGAGGAGTTCGCGCGCAAGGAGAATGCGCTGTTCCTCGGGCGCGGGCTGCATTATCCGATCGCGCTGGAAGGCGCGCTCAAGCTCAAGGAAATCTCGTACATCCACGCCGAGGCGTATCCGGCGGGCGAGCTCAAGCACGGACCGCTCGCGCTGGTGACGGAGGCGATGCCGGTCGTGACGGTGGCGCCGAACGACGCGCTGCTCGAGAAGCTCAAGTCGAACATGCAGGAGGTGCGCGCGCGCGGCGGCCAGCTCTATGTGTTCGCCGACGCCGACACGCACATCACGAGCGAAGACGGCATCCACGTGATCCGCATGCCGGAGCACTACGGGCTGCTTTCGCCGATCCTGCACGTGGTGCCGCTGCAGTTGCTGGCGTATCACACGGCATGCGCGCGCGGCACCGATGTGGACAAGCCGCGCAATCTCGCGAAGTCGGTGACGGTGGAGTGAGGTTTTTCGTGCGCGGCTAGCGGCAACGGCCGCGCTCAAAACGTCCTGCGAAAGGGGATGCCATTGCGGCATCCCCTTTTTGCTTCGTCGATCGACGCAGAAGACGCTGAGCGGCCGCACACGGGGCTGCCGCAGCTTGCTGCGCGGGGATGCATCAGCCGTCACGCTGCGCCGGGCCTGAGGGCTTGCTGGCCGTTCTCTGGCGCAATGCGCGCGCGGGCCATTCGAACGCCTGTCGAAACGCCGCCGCCCGGTCATAATGTCGCCGTTCGATCAAGGAGGCAAACGTGGCGCAATCCCGGCAACCGCGGCAGTCCGGCAGACTGCCTCGCCTGTTCGTGTTTTCCGGTGCGGGCCTGTCTGCGGAAAGCGGTATCTCGACGTTCCGCACCGGTGACGGCATCTGGTCCCACGCTAGCATCGACGAGGTCTGCAATTACCTCACGTGGCGCCGCAACCGGCCAGCGGTTTTCCGCTTTTACAACCAGCGCATCGCGGAATACGGCGACGCCCGCCCGAACGCCGCCCATCAACTGCTCGCGAAGTGGCAGAACGCCTGGGGCACGGCGCGCGTGCACCTCGTCACGCAGAACATCGACGACCTGCTCGAACAGGCCGGCGCGCGCCAGGTCACGCATTTGCATGGCGACATGATTTCGCTGCTGTGCACCGACTGCGACTATCGCTTCCCGGTCTCCGGCAAGGGACTCGACCCGCAGGCGGCCTGTCCCTCGTGCGGACAGGCGGAGGGCGTGAAGCCCGGCGTCGTGTTCTTCAACGAAGCCGCGCCCGAGTACGAGACGCTCTGGCGCATCCAGCGCGACCTGACGCCCGACGATCTCTTCATCGCCGTCGGTACGGCGTTCGAGGTCATTCCGCCCGAGCGGCTTCTGCCGCCCGAACGCTACGGCCGTTATGCTCGCAATTTCCTCGTCGATCCGGCGCCGCAGCGCGCGGAATGTTTCGGCGTCGTCCAGGCCGAGCCTGCGACGGTCGGCTTGCTCAATATCGAGCCGGCCATCGAGCGGATGATGGCGGGCGGCTAGCCGCGTGGCGTCGCGGCAGGGCGCATTCGCAAGGGCGTGCATCCTCAGGGGCGCACGCCCTTTTTCGTTGCGCGGACGTGTTGCGCATTGCGCGTGCGACACTCGCGTTTTCCTTTCCGGTTCGCTGTCGCCATGAACATATCGAAGCAGATCGTCGGCTATCTGCGCTCGCGCTCGCTCGTGCTCGCGAGCGTCGAAACCTGCACGGCCGGTGCGATCGGCGCGATGCTGGCCGAGCAGCGCGGTGCCCCGGGCTGCCTCGACCTCGGCTGCGTTGCGCATTCGGAAGCGGCGCTCGCGGCGCTGCCCGGCGTGAGCGCGCAGACCATCGCGCGTTTCGGACTCTTCAGCGAGAGCATTGCGCGCGAAGCCGCCGAAGGCGCCCTCGCGCGAAGCGCGGGACGCGCGAGCGTCGCGCTGGCGAGCATCGGCTTGCCAGGGCTCGAGGACGATGGCATCGGCGTTGCCGTCGCGCATTGCTTTGCGTGGGCCTGCTTCGAAGGCGGCTGCGTGGTCAGCGCGGGCGAAACGGTGTGGTTTTCGGGGCGGCGCAACGAGATCCGCAGATCGATTGCACGCCGCGCGTTGCTCGGTTTGCCTCGTTTCGTCGATAGCGTCATCGCGTGCGCGAAATAAACCTGCGCGAATGCGCAGCACGCGAGCGCAGCGAGCGTCGCGTGTTTCTCCATATCTTTTTCAGTATTTATATTTATAGGTAGTAGCAGTTAACAAGTCCCGGCAATAACTGTGGATAACAGCAAAATAACCTGCCGGCTCATATCGATGCGAAACGGATAGCTATGCGGACAAACCCTGTAAGCATTGCGCGCTTCCGGGATAACTTTTGGGTCGATTGCGCCGCATGCGCGGTTATCAAGAAGTGCTCCACAACTCGTTCGCCAGGTCGTCCCCATGTTGTCCAGAGGCTTGCGTGGATAACCTCGCCACGCACGACGCAATCGCGCGTTATCCACACGAAAAAAAAGCGTCGCCGGAGGGCGACGCCATTCATCGAAACAGGAAGCCGTCTGAAGCGGGTTCGGCGGCGCTACACCGCTACACCGTTTCCGGCGCTCGCGCGGCCGCGCGCTGACGGGCACGCAGGCGCGCCTGCCAGGCCGGCAGCAACTGGCAGGCGAGCAGGCCGGCCAGCATGAGCGCACAGCCAGCCAGGGCGCGTGGCGTGAGCGTTTCGCCGAGCGCGGCCCAGCCCGCGAGCGCGGCGAACACGCCTTCCATGCTGAAAATCACGGCCGCGTGCGCGGGCGCGGCGTCGCGCTGCGCGACGACCTGCAGCGTATAGCCGACGCCCACGGAAAGCGCGCCGCCATACAGGATGGTGGGCGCGGCGCGCAGGACGTCGGCCACGCGCAGCGGCTCGCAGGCGAGCCCGATGGCGAGGCACACCACTCCGCAGGTGACGAACTGCACGATGGAAAGTGCGAGCGGGTCGTGGCGCGGCGCGTAATGGCCCACGAGCATGACCTGGATCGAGATCACGAGCGCGCAGCCTAGCTGGTACCAGTCGCCGTACATGACCGAAAAGTGTTCGTTGATGCTGAGGAAGTACAGGCCGACCGCGGCGAGTGCTGCGCCGAGCCAGGTGCCGAGCCCCGTGCGATGACGCAGCAGCACGCCCAGCATCGGCACGATCACGACGTAGAGCGAGCTGATGAAGCCGGCGTTGGCGATCTTCGTGTAGCCGAGCCCGATCTGCTGGAGCGAGATCGCGACGGCCAGCACGACGCCGAGCAGCATGCCCGAGCGCAGCAGCGCGCCGTCGAACAGCGCGGGGGCCGCCGGGCTGCCGCCGCTCGCCGCGGGGCGCCTGCCGGCGCGATGTCGCACGAACAGAAAGGCTGAAACGACTGCGGCTCCCAGCAGGAAGCGCAGGCCGGTGAACAGGAACGGGCCGATGGCATCGAGGCTCAGTCGTTGGGCGACGAACGCCGAGCCCCAGATCAGGGCGGCGGCCAGCATCAGCAGGTTGGCGCGGACGTGGCGGCGGGTGGCGGATTTCAAGCGGAGATCTCTTTTCGCGTGGAACAGGTGCGACAGCGTTTTCGACGGTGGGAGCGCACATGGCGCAAGGTGTCCGCTGCATAAAGAGGCGCGGGAGCGCCTTTTTTGTCGATTCCTGCTGGATCTGGCGCGAATTGGGCCGGAACCGGGCAGAGGCAGGACGATTCAGCGCATAAAGCGAGAGAACAGCGGCCTTCCGGAAAACGAGCGCGTAAATATCGATCGTATCCGAATTGAAAGGGAATTGTCTCCCGGAAAATACACCCGACCATTTACGGATGACAAACGCCCTACGCTGCGTAATACTGCTTCGCGCGAAACGCCCGCCGAGATCGGCAAGCGGACCAGTTTCGTTTCGCGCGTTTCACGCTGTCCTAATTCACAACGTGCCGGTCATTATTTGTCAGGTTTTGGGGAACAAAGATGAAAAAGATTCTCGCCTCGCTCATCGCAGCATCGGTCGCACTGATTTCGGCTCACGCATTTGCACAAGACGCTTCGGCCCCGGCCGCAACCGCACCGGCGGCAGCCAGCGCGCCGGCAAAGGCCAAGAAGCATCACAAGGAACTCAAGCACCACGGCAAGCGCGCCGCTGTGTCGGAAGGCGCTTCGGCCGCCGGCACCGCAGACAAGGGCCAGGCAAACTAAAGCGCCCACAAGGCAGCGTTCGAGCGGCGGCAGCGCCGCGCGAGGGCTGCCATGTAAAAAGCCAGAGCATTGCTCTGGCTTTTTTTTCGCGCGTGCCGCGGGAGGGCGGGGTTCAGGCCGCGTCGCGTGCGAGCCCGGCTTCCAGCAGTTCCGCGAGCAGGCCGTTGAGCCCGCCGGGATGGCCCTCGGCGCGAGCCTTCAGCCTTTCGACGAGTTCGGCGTTGAGCTTGCACGCGAACGGCACAAGCCCTTGCGCCTGGTCCAGCTTGCGCTGTTCGCGGCGGTCCAGCACCGGTTGCGCCGAACCTTTGCCGAAGCGCTCGGGCCCGGCTTTTTTCGTTGCTTGCTGCAGTTTCAGCGCCTTGTTCTTCTCAAGGTCCGTTTTCTTCATGGCCATTTGTCGTGCTCCGGTGTTGGGCGGTGGCGCGCATTGTACGCAAACCCCCGCGCGCGTCCATTGCTGCTATGGGCCGCTGTCGGGATCCGGACGCACATGGCCGTTGTGCGTGCCGTACGCCTCGTGCGCTTCGCCCGTGCGGCGCGTGAGGCCGTCCATCAGCGCGCGCATGCGCTGCCAGTGCGAGCCTTCCCAGAACACACGATGGCAGACGTCGCAGGTGACGAAGCGCGTTTGCCGCTCGTAGACGCCGGCCGGCACGCGCTCGCGCACGGCTGCGCGCTCGATCGGCCGCAGCGGCGCGTTGCACATGAGGCAAAGCCGGAACGGTCGCGCGCTCGCCGCGAGGTCGAGCCGCTCGAAGATCTCTTGCACCTGCGCGCGCGGCTTGAGCGCGCGCACGTAACAGCCATGCAGGATGCTGCGCCGCTTGAGCAGTTCGCGGTCGCGCGTGAGCACGATGCGGTGCTCGGCGGCGGCCAGCGCTTCGATTTCGTCGTCGGGGAAATGGTTGTCGTAGAGCGTGTCGAAGCCGGCGAGCCGCAGTAATTGCGCGAGGCCGCCAAGATGCGCGTCGGCGACGAAGCGCAACTCGCGCAGCGGCGCCGCGCGCACGCGGAGCAACGGCCGGATGTCGAATGCCTCGAACTTCGGATAGACGGCCACGCGGTCGCCATCCGCGAGCGGATGGTCGAAACCCACCGATTCGCCGTTCACGAGAATCAGCTCCACTTCCGTATGCGGCACGCCGAGCGCTTCGATCATGTGTTTCGTCGTGGCGTTGCGCGCGCACGCGCAGCTGAACGCACGCCGGCGCAGCGGCCGCGCAAGAAAGTCGTTCAGTTCCTCGTAAAAGCGAAAGGTGGCGGTGACCATGCGAAGCAGTATCGCACCGCCTGCATGAGCGTGCGCAGGCGTTCGCGCGCTTCGTGCGGGTGCGCCTGCAGTGCGGGCCGCCTTGTGCTGTACTGAGCGCTTTCCCCTGATTCTCTGTGGAAGGAGTGTGCGATGGACATCGGTTTTATCGGCCTTGGCGAAATGGGTGGCGCGATGGTCGGCAATCTGCTGAAGGCCGGTCATACGGTGCGCGTGTGGAACCGCACGGCGCAGAAGGCGCAGGCGCTTGCCGACGCCGGAGCGCGCGTCGTCGGTTCGCCTCGCGAGGCCTTTTCCGGCGACGCCGTGCTCTCGATGCTCGCGGACGACGCGGCCGTGCGCGAAGTGATCGACGCGGCGCTGCTCGACCACGCGCCGCAAGGGCTCGTGCATGTGAACATGGCGACCGTCTCCGTCGAACTGGCCGGATCGCTCTCGCAGGCGCACGCAGGGCGCGGGCTGCGCTACGTGGCGGCGCCCGTGCTCGGGCGGCCCGACGCCGCGCGGGCCGCGAAGCTCACGATCATGGCTGCGGGGGCGGCGGAGGCCATCGATCGCGTGCAGCCGCTTTTCGACGTGATCGGCCAGAAGACGTGGCGCGTCGGCGCAATCCAGCAGCACGCGAACGTGATGAAGCTCGCCGCGAACTTCATGCTGGCTTCGGCCGTGGAGTCGCTCGGCGAGGCTGCGGCGCTGCTTGACGGCTACGGCGTCGCGATGCGCGATTTTCTCGACGTCGTGACGGGCGGCCCGTTTCCGGGCCCCGTGTATGCGGGCTATGGCGGCATGATCGCGGAGCGGCGTTACGAGCCCGCGCTGTTCAAGGCGCGCCTTGGGCTCAAGGACGTGCGCCTCGCGCTCGCCGCCGCCGACGCCGTGGCGACGCCGATGCCCGTCGCAAGTGTGTTGCGCGACAGCTTGCTCGAAGCCGTGGCGCACGGCGACGGCGAGCGCGACTTCGCCGTGCTCGGCAAGGTGGCCGCGCGCCGGGCGGCTCGCGAGGGGCAGGGTGGCTGAGCGTGCGGCCGGCGTGTGCGGACGAACTGCGGCGCGGCGAACGTTCCCGTGCCTTTTGCGATCAAAATCTTCGGAAGACCGCTCGGTGACGCACAAATACGAGAAGGGCAGCTGAGCACAATGTGGCGCATCGCAACGGACGGCGGCCGGATTTCCGGCGTCGCTCGCGGATGCAGGGACGGGGAACCGATGACGACGACAGGACCCGCAGCGGATCGGACGGCAGATCGGGCCGCGACGCCAATTTCAGGGCAGGAGACGGCGAATGGACACGCGCATCCTGATCGCCGATAACGACGAAAAATCGCTAAACGGGCTCGGCACCTTGCTGACCGACCTCGGCTACGCCGTGTCCATGGCGCGCACGCTCGACGAAGCGTTCGGGCTTGCCGCGCGCGGCAAGCCCGCCGTGGCCATCATCGCGCTGTCGCTCGCGCAGGACGAGCCCGGCGCCATTGTCCGGCGGCTGCGCGCCGTGAGCGGCGGGCACATTCCGCTGCTTATCGCGCTCGCTGGCTGGGGCGAATCGCGCCACCGGGACGAGGCGCTCGCGGCGGGTTTCGATGTGCATCTGGTACGGCCCGTGGGGCTCGATCAACTGATGTTCATTCTGTCGATGACGGGATAATGGCAATGGCGTTGTTATTGAGCAACACTCAGGGTGCGCACTACTTTACATGTTGCATTGCATCACGACTGGCGATATACTAGTTTTTGTCTCCTCCATGTCTCCTCTGATATGGATTCAGCCCGCCAAACTGGCGGGCTTTTTTTCGTCTGGACGTTTTGCAGCGCGGGTTCTTCCGGCTTCACATTTCGCCGGGCATAAAAAAACCGGCTCGATCGAGCCGGTTTCCCTCTCAGCGGTGCAGGTTGCGGTGCTTCAGGCGTTCAGGCCGGTATTTTCGGCCGCGCCAATCGCGAGGTTCATGCACTGGATCGCTGCACCCGAGGCGCCCTTGCCCAGGTTGTCGAGGCGCGCGACGGTGACGAACTGCTCGTCGTTGCCGAACACGAACAGGTCGACCCGGTTCGTGTCGTTGTTTGCCTGCACGTCGAACATGCCGGCGTCGAGGTTGTCGTCGGCATTGAAGGGTGCCACGCGCACGAACGGCTCGGCCGCGTAATACTCGGCGAAGAGCGCCTGCACGTCCTGCGGTTTCGCGCGGCGCGTGAGCTGCTGCGGCGAAAAATAGGTCGTGACCGCAAGGCCCTTGTAGAACGGCCCGACGATCGGCGTGAACACCGGCGCCGACTTCAGGCCGCCGTGCGCCGCCATTTCCGGCAGATGCTTGTGCGTGAGACCAAGCGCGTAGGGGCGCGGGCTCGCGAGCTTCGGATTGCCGCCGGCTTCGTAGTCCGCAATCATCTTTTTGCCGCCGCCGCTGTAGCCCGTGAGCGAATAGCTGTGCGCAGCGAATTCCGGCGCCACGAGACCCGCCTCGACGAGCGGGCGCATGGCTAGAATGAACGCCGACGCATGGCAACCGGGCACCGCGATGCGCCTCGACTTGCGCACCTTGTCGCGCTGCGTCCTCGTCAGTTCGGGCAGGCCGTAGGCCCAGTCGGCGTGGGTGCGGAACGCCGTGCTCGCGTCGATCAGCACGGTGCGGTCGTTTTCGACGAGCGAGGCCGATTCGCGCGAGGCGACATCGGGCAGGCAGAGGAACGTCACGTCCGAAGCGTTGATGAGACGGCGGCGTTCTTCGACGTCCTTGCGCTTCGCTTCGTCGATACGCAGGATCTCGACGTCGGTGCGCGGCGACAGGTACTCGAAAATCTTCAGGCCGGTCGTGCCTTCCTGTCCGTCGACAAAAACTTTCGTGCTCATCTCGGTCTCTCTGAACGCGGGGGATTCGGGTTGCGGGTTGTTCATGCTGCGGCGCCGTCCCGCCGGGCGGAGCGCGCCGCCCGTCACGCAAGGCGGCGCCGGAACGGTATTTTAAGACCTCACGCGGGCGCACGTGTGAACGCGCCTGGAAAAAAATCGGGGCTTACCCGTAACGCCGAGGCGAGCCGCACGCGAAGCCCGCCCACCAGGCTCCTGCGGCGGGCGGCGCGCGTTTTCTTCGGGGACCGAACGACGCGGCGCCGCACGACTGCTCACGTGTTTGCTCCGCACCCGGCCAGCCAGCGATCGGCTTTGCATCGGCGCCCGCGCCCGCGAGCACACTCTGCGCAAGCTTCTTCGTATGGCCGTAGCCGCTGTGACACGCAATGACGAGATTCTGGGCATGGAGGACTCCATTCAAAGAGGGAGCGGCAAGGCGCGCCCTCGCCCGACATCTCGCCGACGCGCGACGCATCATCTTGATCGCTTCCGCCGCTCGTCATGTGCGCGGCGCGTTCGGTCCTTTGATCCTTCCTCAGCGGCCGTAGGTGACCGTGAGCTGCGCGCTTGCCAGCGCCGAGCCGCTGATCTCGCGATCGAATAGCGCAGCGGGCCGCCCTTGCGCGAGCGGCAGCGCATCGATGCGCAGCGCATAGACCGTGACGACATAGCGATGCGGATTGCCCGGAGGCGGGCACGGTCCGCCATAGCCGTCGACGTTGAAGTCGTTGCGCGCTTCGATTGCGCCGAGCTTGCGCAGTGCGCCCGATGCGCTGGCGTTCTCCGGCAGGCTCGTCACCTGTGCCGGAAGATTGGCGACGGCCCAGTGCCACCACCCGCGTCCGGGCGCATCGCGGTCGAAGATCGTGATGGCGAAACTGCGCGTCCCTGTGGGAGCGTTGCGCCACGTCAAGCCTGGCGATTGATTCGGACCATTGCAGCCCGCGTCGTTGAAAATCTGTCGCGGGCCGACTTTGCCGCCGTCGCTGAAGTCGGTGCTCGATAGCGTGAAATTCCCGCCGGCATTGGCTGAAGCGGCGGGCATCGCGGCAATTGCCATGGCGACGCAGGCGCGCACGAATGCACGGCTTGCGCAACCCGGCTCAAAGCCATATGGAGTACGCATCAGCGAGTTCTCCCGTTGGTTTGTGAAATTCGGGCACAGCGTCCTGAACGAAAGGCTGGATTTCTGCGCCAGACCAAATTTGATTCAATATACCGTTACAAGTAAGCGAGGTTCGTCTCGCGCCGCGGAATGCGTTGAGGGAATCCGCTATAGTCATACATCCTGCGGCTTGGGCACAGGGAGCCGTCGAGCGCCAGAAAGAGGAAGCGAATATGGGCTGGCCGCGCGCCGCAGAAAATCAGGTTTGATTACACGGAGGGGTAATGCAGCAGCCAATCAGGGTCGTAGTCGCGGACGATCATCCGGTGATCTTGTTTGGTGCGGAACATGCACTGCTTAATTTCCCCGGAATCCAGGTCGTCGGTCGTGCTCGCCAGTCCACGGAACTGGTCAAGTCGCTGCAAACGGGCCCCTGCGACGTGCTGGTGACCGATCTCGCCATGCCGGGCGGCCAGTACGGCGACGGCTTGCCGCTCATCGGCTACCTGCGGCGCAATTTCCCCAACGTACCCATCGTCGTCCTGACGATGCTGGAAAACGCAGCGCTGCTCAAACGTCTCGGCGAACTCGGCGTAATCGCCGTCGTGCACAAATCCGACGACCTGAGCCATATCGGGCTCGCCGTGCAGCACGTGAGCCGTAATCTCGAATACATGAGCCCGCAGGTGAAGGTCGCGCTCGATCAACTGCGCATAAACAGCGGCGGTAAAACCGATGAGGTCATTCTTTCGAAACGCGAGCTCGAAGTCGTTCGGCTCTTTGTTTCGGGCATGACAATTAAAGAGATATCCGAAAAGCTGAATCGGAGCATCAAGACGATTAGCACCCAGAAGAATACGGCAATGCGCAAACTCGGCCTCGATAGAGATTCCGAACTTTTCCAGTATGCGCAGAGCAATGGCTTGCTCAATCTCTCCTCGCATGCGCCCGACGAGGGCGGCGAGGCGCAAGCGCTGCATTGATTTCGCCGCTGCGTTCAGGCTGGAAAAAAGGCTATCTGCCTATGCGGCAGATGGCCTTTTTTCATGCGCCTGGTTATCCGGCAGCGCTTACTGCGGTGTGGCCGTCGCGCCGCCGTGCGCTGCCGACCACTCGGCCGGCGCGTGCAGGAATTTCTCGACTTCGTCGAGCGTCTTCGTTTCGAAGTAGCCCGATTCCTTGGCGACGCGCAGCACGTCCCACCACGTGGCGAGCGCGTGCAGGTCGACGTCGATGTCCTTCAGGACCGAGACGCTTTCCTTGAAGATGTTGTAGTGGAACAGCACGAAGCAATGGTTCACCGTCGCGCCAGCCGTGCGCAGCGCGTTGATGAAGTTGATCTTGCTGCGGCTGTCGGTGGTCAGGTCTTCGACGAGCAGCACGCGCTGGCCTTCGGTGAGCAGACCTTCGATCTGCGCGTTGCGGCCGAAACCCTTCGGCTTCTTGCGCACGTATTGCATCGGCACCATCAGGCGGTCGGAGAGCCAGGCCGCGAACGGAATGCCCGCGGTTTCGCCGCCCGCGACGGCGTCGATCTGCTCGTAGCCGACGTCGCGCAGGATCGTGGCTTCGGCCATTTCCATCAGGCCGCGGCGCACGCGCGGATACGAGATCAGCTTGCGGCAGTCGATGTAGACCGGGCTCGCCCAGCCGGAGGTGAAGATGAAGGGCTTTTCGGCGTTGAAGTGCACGGCCTTCACTTCGAGCAGCATCTTGGCGGTCGTGTCCGAGATCGTCTGGCGATCGTAGCCTGTCATGGGCGAATCCTTGGATATGAGTGCGGGAGGAGGGTGGGCGCGCGGCCCGGTGGCGCTGGCACGGCAGGCACGAAGCGTGGCTTCGGCGCCTGCGGTGCGCGGCCCGGAGGCGCCGATCGCCTGACTTCATCTGACGGATTCGCCAGCATGCGGTCAGCACGACTCGCTCGGTCCGGACGGCTTCTCTTGCGCGCGTAGGCCGGTATTTTACCCGACTTGCCGATCGCCGACGAGTCGCCCCGGCCGGCCCCGGCGGCCGGGGGCCGGCTATGTAGGGCGCGAACGCGGGCAACGATCCGTGGCGCGCGGCCGGCCAAGCCGTAGCTTGTGAAGCGGGACGCGCCCGGTTTGTTTCGCGGTTGTGACGGCGCGGCCGCGCCTTTACACTCACGCCGGTTTGCACGCCAGGCGTGAGCGCCCGTTCCCAGGATTTGTCCACATGACCGCCGTTTCGCCGTCTGCCTCCGCCGCCGCCACGCGCGGCCACGCCTTGCGTGCGCTCGTCGCCTCGGCGCTCGGCTACGCCATGGATGGATTCGATCTGCTGATGCTCGGCTTCATGCTGCCCGCGATCAGCGCCGATCTGCACCTTTCCGGCGCACAGGCCGGCGCGCTCGTGACGTGGACGCTCGTCGGCGCGGTCGCGGGCGGCATCGGGTTCGGGCTCCTGAGCGACTGCTACGGGCGCGTGCGCGTGCTCACCTGGACGATCCTGCTTTTCGCCGTATTCACGGGGATGTGCGCGCTCGCGCGCGGCTATGCCGACTTGCTCGTCTACCGCACGATTGCCGGCATTGGGCTCGGCGGCGAGTTCGGCATCGGCATGGCGCTCGTTGCCGAGGCGTGGCCCGCGCGGCTGCGCGCGCGGGCATCGTCGTACGTCGGGCTGGGCTGGCAACTGGGCGTGCTGGCCGCGGCGCTGCTCACGCCGCTGCTGCTGCCCGTGATCGGTTGGCGCGGCATGTTCGCAATCGGCCTCTTGCCGGCCGTCGTCTCGTTCGTCGTGCGCCGGCGCGTGGAAGAACCCGGGCTTTTCGTCGCTCATGCGCAGCGCGTGGCCATGGCGGGCAGAAGCGAGCGCCCGCGCGCGCTGCGCCTGCTCGTGGCGGACGCGCCCACCGCGCGTGCGAGCCTCGGCGTGGCCGTGCTCTGCTCGGTGCAGAACTTCGGCTACTACGGGCTGATGATCTGGCTGCCCGCGTATCTTGCGAAGTCGTTCGGCTACTCGTTGACGAAGTCAGGGCTCTGGACCGCCGCGACGGTGGCCGGCATGGCGGTGGGCATCTGGCTCTTCGGCGTTGCGGCCGACCGTTTCGGGCGCCGCCCCGCGTTCCTGTTCTACCAGGTGGGCGCCGTAATCATGGTGTTCGTCTATGCGCAGCTTTCCACGCCGTGCGCGCTATTGGTCGGCGGCGCGGCGATGGGCGTGTTCGTGAACGGCATGATCGGCGGCTATGGCGCGCTTATTTCCGAGCTTTATCCCACTGCGGCCCGCGCCACCGCGCAGAATGTGCTTTTCAACATCGGGCGCGCCGTGGGCGGCTTCGGGCCGCTCGCCGTCGGCGCGCTGGCCGCGCGCTACTCTTTCACGGCGGCGCTTGGCATGCTCGCCGCCATCTACGTCCTCGACATCCTCGCGACCCTCTTCCTGATTCCCGAACGGCGCGGCGCCACGCTCGAATGAGCATCGCGCAACCGTAGGACGAAAGCGCGCAAGGCGTCGCGCCGCCGCGCTTTGCCGGCGGCGCGAATTCCCGGTATCAGTCATTGACCCACGTGGCCGCGAACGGTGCCAGGTGTACACTAATCGGCCCCGCTGGAACGCCCGCGCCGCGTTATGCGCCGTTGCGCCGTTTCGTCTCGCCGCTTCTTCTATTGCCGGGTTCGTTGCCTTGCCGCATGCGCCGGACCCCGCGCCTTCGAAAACGTGCGTGGCGCCGCGCGAACCGTCGGGCTCGCGAACAACAACATTCTCTCTCTCTCATGTCTCTCACGTCCAGGCAGGCCTGAAAATGGATGAACAACTGAAGCAAAGCGCGCTCGCGTATCACCAGAATCCGAAGCCCGGCAAGATTTCGGTCACGCCGACCAAACCGCTGTCCAATCAGCTCGATCTTTCGCTTGCCTACTCGCCGGGCGTCGCGGCCGCGTGCGAGGCGATTCACGCCGACCCGCTCGACGCGCAGAAGTACACCTCGCGCGCGAACCTCGTCGGCGTCGTGACGAACGGCACGGCCGTGCTCGGCCTCGGCAACATCGGCCCGCTCGCGGCCAAGCCGGTGATGGAGGGCAAGGGCTGCCTCTTCAAGAAGTTCGCGGGCATCGACGTGTTCGACATCGAACTCGACGAAAGCGACCCCGACAAGCTCGTCGAAGCCATCGCCATGCTCGAGCCGACGCTCGGCGGCATCAATCTGGAGGACATCAAGGCGCCCGAGTGCTTCTACATCGAGCAGAAGCTGCGCGAGCGCATGAAGATCCCCGTCTTCCACGACGACCAGCACGGCACGGCCATCATCGCTTCGGCCGCCATCCTCAACGGCCTGAAGGTCGTGGGCAAGCAGCTCGGCAGCGTGAAACTCGTGTGCTCGGGCGCGGGCGCGGCGGCCATCGCGTGCCTCGACCTGCTCGTGAAGCTCGGCCTGAAGAAGGAGAACATTCTCGTTGCCGACTCGAAGGGCGTGATCTACGAGGGCCGCGGCAATCTCGATCCTTCGAAGGCGCGCTATGCCGCCAATACGCAGGCGCGCACGCTCGGCGACGCCACCCGGGGCGCCGACGTGTTCCTCGGCTGTTCGGGCGCGGGCGTGCTCAAGCCCGAGATGGTGAAGGACATGGGCGCGACGCCGCTGATCCTCGCGCTCGCGAATCCGGAGCCGGAAATTCGCCCGGAGGAGGCGAAGAAGGTGCGCCCGGACGCGATCATCGCCACGGGCCGTTCGGACTATCCGAACCAGGTCAACAACGTGCTGTGCTTCCCGTTCATTTTCCGCGGCGCGCTCGACGTGGGCGCGACGACCATCACGGAAGAGATGAAGCTCGCGTGCGTGCGCGCGATCGCCGGACTCGCCGAGGAAACCGACCAGGGCGACGAAGTGGCGAAAGCCTATGAGGGCCATACGCTCGAATTCGGCCCGGAGTACCTGATTCCGAAGCCGTTCGACCCGCGCCTCATCATCAAGATCGCGCCGGCCGTGGCGCAGGCGGCGATGGATTCGGGCGTGGCGACGCGCCCGATCGCCGACATGGACGCCTACCGCGAGCAACTGGGCGCGACGGTGTATCGCTCGGGCATGGTGATGCGTCCCGTGTTCGCGGCCGCGAAGGCGAGCCAGGCGCGCATCGTGTTCGCCGAGGGCGAGGACGAGCGCGTGCTGCGCGCCGCGCAGTTCGTGCTGACCGAGAAGATCGCGAGGCCGATCATCGTCGGGCGGCCGGCCGTGGTGGAAATGCGCCTGCAGAAGATGGGCTCGAAGCTGCGTCCGGGCGCCGATTTCGAGATCGTCGATCCGGAGGACGATCCGCGCTACCAGAAGAGCTGGCAGGCGTATCACGAACTCGGCGCGCGCCAGGGCGTGACGCCCGACGTCGCGAAGGCCGCGATGCGCAAGTTCAACACGCTGATCGGCGCGATCCTCGTGCATCTCGGCGACGCGGACGGCATGATCTGCGGCCTCGTGAACAGCTTCGACTATCACCTGAAGTTCGTCGAGCAGGTGCTCGGCAAGGCGCCGAACGCCGAGACCTATGCGGCGATGAACCTGCTGATGCTGCCGGGCCGCAACCTGTTCATCTGCGACACCTACGTGAACGAAGTGCCGGGCGCCGAACAACTCGCCGACATGACGATCCTCGCGGCGCGCGAGATCGAGAAGTTCGGCATCGCGCCGAAGGTCGCGCTGCTTTCCAGCTCGAATTTCGGCAGCGTGCGGTCGTCGACCTCGCAGCGTATGCAGGCCGCGCGCCAGCGCATCTCGGAGCGCGCGCCGCAGCTCGAAGTGGACGGCGAAATGCACGGCGACGCGGCGCTCTCCGAGCTGATCCGCAAGCAGGCGTTCCCGGGCACGACGCTCGCGGGCGAGGCGAACCTGCTCATCATGCCGAACGTCGAGGCGGCGAACATCGCGTACAACCTGCTGAAGACTATCGGCGGCGAGGGCGTGACGGTGGGGCCGTTCCTGCTGGGCGCCTCGAAGCCCGTGCACATCCTCACGCCGGCGGCGACGGTGCGCCGCATCATCAACATGACGGCGGTCGCTTCGGCGAACGCGGCGGTCGCGAAGCAGGCGGCGCGTTGAGGGTTCGGGCCGGCGCGCGGGGGATGCGCGCCGGCTTTCGCTACCGGTTCCGTCGCTTCGTCATGCAATGAAAAGGGCGCTCCGTGCAAGCGGAGCGCCCTTCGTTTTTACGGCAACGCTGCGTCAGCCGTCAGCCGTCAGCCGTCAGCCGTCAGCCGTCAGGCGGCGTGACGGGCCGCGCCGCCCTGCGGCGAGCGCCACTTGTCGAGCAGCGTCGCCCACTTCGCGCGTACGGCCTTGAGGTTGTTCTCCTTTACGTGACCGTAGCCGCGAATGCCGTCGGGCAGGCTCGCCAGTTCCACGGCGAGCACGAGATTTCCGGCGTTCACGCCGCCCAGGAGTTCGCGCACGAGCGCCTCGTACTCGCCGATCAGCGCGCGTTCGTGGCGGCGCTCCTCCGAGCGGCCGAACGGATCGAACGCCGTGCCGCGCAGGAACTTCAGCTTCGCGAGCACGCGCATCGCCGGGAGCATCCGCGGGCCGTACTGCTTCTTCAGCAGATGGCCCTTGTCGTCGTGCTTCGCGAACGTGGGCGGCGCGAGATGGAAGTTGAGCTTCCAGTCGCCTTCGAAGCTCGCCTTCAGCTTCTCGACGAACGCGGGGTCCGCGTAGAGGCGCGCCACTTCGTACTCGTCCTTGTACGCCATCAGCTTGTGCAGGTTCTTCGCGACGGCTTCGGTCAGCGCGAACTGGCCGTCCGGGCGGTCGAGGCCGCTCTCCGCCGCGCGCACCTCCGCGACGAGCGCGCGATAGCGCGCGGCGTACGCGTCGTTCTGATACGCGGCGAGATACTGCGCGCGCTTGTCGATGAGCGCGTCGAGCGCCTTCGGCGTGTGCAGCGAGACGATCTTCGCGCCGGCGGCGTCGGCGTTCTGTTCCGGCTGCCGCGGCGGTTTCACGAGCGCATCGACGGCCGCGCGATCGTGCGCCACGCGGCGGCCCCACTCGAACGCCGCGAGATTCTTCTCGACCTGCACCGCGTTCAGCTCGATCGCGCGCACGAGCGACTCGTGCGTGAGCGGCAGCCAGCCCTTTTGCCACGCGTAGCCGAGCACGAACGGGTTCGTGTAGATCGCGTCGCCGAGCAGCGCGAGCGCGTAGCGGTTCGCATCGACGGTCGCCACGTTGTCCTCGCCCGCCGCCGCGCGCACGTCGGCTTCGGTGTTCGAGCCCGGGAACTGCCAGTTCGGATTCTTGATGAACTCGGCGGTCGGCGTCGGCGTGCTGTTGAGCACGACGTGCGTCTGGCCGGCCTGCATCCGCGAGACGCAGTCGTCGCCGGCGGTCACGATGGCGTCGCAGCCGATCACGAGCTTCGCCTCGCCCATGGCGATGCGCGTGGCGTGGATATCGTCGGGGCGGCTCGCGATCTGCACGTGGCTCATCACGGCGCCGCCTTTCTGCGCGAGGCCGGTCACGTCGAGCACGGTCACGCCCTTGGCTTCGAGGTGCGCGGCCATGCCGAGCAGCGCGCCGATCGTCACCACGCCCGTGCCGCCCACGCCCGTCACGAGCACGCCGTAGGGGCGCGCGAGGGCGGGCACGTCGGGCGTCGGCACGGGCGGCATCGCGTCGTTGCCGACGCTGCTCGCCTTCGGCTTGCGCAACTGGCCGCCTTCCACCGTCACGAAGCTCGGGCAGAAGCCCTTCAGGCACGAGAAGTCCTTGTTGCAGGTGGACTGGTTGATCTGGCGCTTCGTGCCGTACTCGGTGTCGAGCGGCTCGACCGAGAGGCAGTTCGATTGCACCGAGCAGTCGCCGCAGCCTTCGCAGACGGCCTCGTTGATGACGACGCGCCTCGCCGGGTCCGGATACGCGCCGCGCTTGCGGCGGCGGCGCTTCTCGGTCGCGCAGGTCTGGTCGTAGATCAGGATCGTCGTGCCGGGCACTTCGCGCAGTTCGCGCTGGATCGCGTCGAGCCGGTCGCGGGGGTGGATCGCCACGCCCGGCGCGAGCGAGGTGACGCCCTCGTACTTCTGCGGTTCGTCGGTGACGATGACGATCTTCGCGGCGCCTTCGGCGGCGAGCTGATGCGTGATCTGCGGTACGGTCAGCACGCCGTCGACGGGCTGGCCGCCCGTCATCGCCACCGCATCGTTGTAGAGAATCTTGTAGGTGATGTTCGCCTTCGAGGCGATCGCCGCGCGAATGGCGAGCAGGCCCGAGTGGAAGTAGGTGCCGTCGCCGAGGTTGGCGAACACGTGCCGGTCGTTCGTGAACGGCGCCTGGCCGACCCACGCCACGCCTTCGCCGCCCATCTGGCTGAAGGTGCTCGTGCTGCGGTCCATCCAGACGGTCATGTAATGGCAGCCGATGCCGGCCATCGCGCGCGAGCCTTCCGGCACGTTCGTCGAGGTGTTGTGCGGACAGCCCGAGCAGAACCACGGCTTGCGCTCGACCTGCACGCGCGGCTTCGCGAGCGCCTTCTCCTTCGCCTCGATCACGGCCATGCGCGCGGCGATGCGCGCGCGCACGTCGGCGGGCATCTCGAACTTGTCGAGCCGCGTGGCGATAGCCCTGGCGATGATCGCGGGCGACAGCTCGTAGTGCGCCGGCAGCAGCCAGTTGCCCATCGGCACCGACCATTCGCCGCCGGCGCCGTCCTTCTCGTCGAACTTGCCGTACACGCGCGGACGCTGGGCGTCGGGCCAGTTGTACAGCTCTTCCTTGATCGCGTATTCGAGGATCTGGCGCTTTTCCTCGACCACGAGAATCTCTTCGAGCCCGCGCGCGAAGGCCTGCGCGCCCTGCGCTTCGAGCGGCCAGACGCAGCCGACCTTGTAGAGCCGCAGGCCGATGCGCGAGCAGGTTTCGTCGTCGAGGCCGAGGTCGGTGAGCGCCTGGCGCACGTCGAGATAGGCTTTGCCGCCGGTCATGATGCCGAAGCGCGCGTGCGGCGAATCGATCTCGATGCGGTCGAGCTTGTTGGCGCGCACGTAGGCGAGGCCCGCGTACCACTTGTAGTCGAGCAGACGCGCTTCCTGCACGAGCGGCGAATCGGGCCAGCGGATGTTCAGGCCGCCTTCGGGCAGGACGAAATCGTCGGGCAGGACGATGCGGGTGCGGTGCGGATCGATCTCGACCGACGCCGACGATTCCACCACGTCGGTCACGCACTTCATCGCGACCCAGAGGCCCGAATAGCGGCTCATCGCCCAGCCGTGCAGGCCGAAGTCGAGGTATTCCTGCACGTTCGAGGGGAACAGCACCGGCAGGCCGCAGGCCTTGAAGATGTGTTCCGACTGGTGCGCGAGCGTCGAGGATTTGGCGGCGTGGTCGTCGCCGGCGAGCACGAGCACGCCGCCGTGACGCGACGAGCCGGCCGAGTTGCCGTGCTTGAAGACGTCGCCGCAGCGGTCCACGCCGGGGCCCTTGCCGTACCACATCGAGAACACGCCGTCGTGTTTCGCCGACGGGTACAGGTTCACCTGCTGCGAGCCCCAGACGGCGGTCGCGGCGAGGTCTTCGTTGACGCCGGGCTGAAAGACGATCCGATGGGCGGCGAGGTGCTGCTTCGCCTTCCAGAGCGACTGGTCGAGACCGCCGAGCGGCGAGCCGCGATAGCCTGAAATGAACCCCGCGGTATCGAGACCGGCGGCCTTGTCGCGTTCCTGCTGCAGCATCGGCAGGCGGACCAGCGCCTGGATGCCGCTCATGTACGCGCGGCCGCGTTCGAGGGTGTATTTGTCGTCGAGCGTGACGGAAGCGAGTGCGGCTTCGAGCGAAGCGCGCTGACCTGCGTCGAGCGGGGCATTCATTATGTGTCTTCCTCCATCCAACCAATCCGTTTTGGGATCGCCAGAACTGCAGGGCCTCGGCATCTTGTGAATGCGTTGGCCGGGGTCGCCATATTGACTGCTTTCCTTCGATAGTAGCACTCGGGCAAACCCGCCGCTCTCGCCATCGGCGTGCCGCGCCGCAGCATTTCGAAGCATGTTTCGAGCCTGCGGCCGCACGTCGCAAAAGGGGCTCGAACGCCCGTGTAGAAAGGATGTATCGGAATTCCACGCGGCGTAACAACCTGTAAAACCTGCACAGACAAGGAACCGGTCTTGAATATCCTGTCTAACTCCCTCACCTGTGCGAACCGCGCAACGCCCTGGGAATTTAAAGGGGTACTACCGCAACAGGCAGTCTGAAAAAAGGAGTACAGCATGAACAATCGACATATCCAGACCTTCCTGACGGTCTCGGCCGCGTTCTTCGCCATGAGCGCGCCGCTGCATTCGAACGCCGGCACGAGGGGCGGCGAGAATGTGACGACCCGATGCGCCCAGTACACGCTGAGCGCCAAGGCTGAGACGAACGCCATGCCGGCCGCGAAGGCCGACCGTCAATCCTGATGCCGCGCTGATCCGCGCAGCATTCCATTCACGGACTCCGCAGCCGGGTGTGCGGCGGCGGAGTCCAAAGTAAGAAGGGCGAAGATCGCGCGATCTTCGCCCTTTTTGTTTGCGCTTCGGGAAGCCGGCCGTCTGCCTAAGCGCGTCAGGCCTTGTCCTGGACCACGCCGCGGCGGATCTGGTCGAGCTCGATCGACTCGAACAGGGCTTTGAAGTTGCCCTCGCCGAAGCCCTGGTTGCCCTTGCGCTGGATGATCTCGAAGAAGATCGGGCCGATCTGGTTCTCGGTGAAGATCTGCAGCAGCAGATCCTCGGGGGCGCCGTCGATCAGGATCTTGCGCTTCTTCAACTCTTCCAGCGGCTCGGTGTGTCCGGGAATGCGGCGGTTCACGAGCTCGTAGTACGTGTCGATCGTGTCTAGCAGCGTGATGTTCGAGGCGCGCAGGCCATCCACGGTACCGTAGATGTCGTTCGTACCGAGCGCGATGTGCTGGATGCCTTCGCCGTGATAGGCGTCGAGGTATTCCTGGATCTGGCCGGCCGTTTCGCCGCCTTCCTCGTTGATCGGGATGCGAATTTTGCCGCAGGGCGAGGTCATCGCCTTCGATTTCACGCCCGTCACCTTGCCTTCGATGTCGAAGTAGCGGATTTCGCGGAAGTTGAAGAGGCGTTCGTAGAATTCGGCCCATTCGGCCATGCGGCCGCGGTGGACGTTGTGCGTGAGGTGATCGATGTAGGTGAGGCCGTGGCCCGCCGGGTTCTGCTCGGCGCCCGGAATCGGCTCGAAATCGACGTCATAGATGCTGATGTCGCCGATGCTGCCCGGCGCCGCGCCGTTCTTGCCGCGCCAGCGGTCGACGAAATAGATCAGCGAGTCGCCGATGCCCTTGATCGCCGGAATGTTCAATTCCATCGGGCCCGTTTTGTTGTCGAAGCCCCATGCGCCCAGTTCGAGCGCGCGCTGGTAGGCCTTGGCGGCGTCCTGCACGCGGAACGCGATCGCGCAGATGGACGGGCCGTGCAGGCGCGCGAAGCGCTGCGCGAACGAATCGGGTTCGCCGTTGACGATGAAGTTGATATCGCCCTGGCGGTAGAGCGTCACGTCCTTGTGGCGGTGGCGCGCGACGGCCGTGAAGCCCATGCGCTCGAACAGCTTGCCGAGCGCCTTGGGGTTCGGCGCGGTGTATTCGATGAACTCGAAGCCGTCGGTGCCGACGGGGTTCTCCCAGTTGGGGACCTGCATGGTTGTCTCCTGTGTCGGTCGCGGCGAGGGCGTTAGCGCCTGCTGCGGCCTCATACCAAGTTGTAGAGCGGATTTCGCCGAACGAGTGTAGACGGTCGTACCAGGAGAAAACTTGCGATTTGGGTCGCTGGCAGATCAATTTGCGCTATAAACTGCCCGGACTGAACGATTGGACGGCAGGAAATGGCAAGTATCGAATTGGACGCAATCGACAGGCGTATTCTGGCGATTCTTCAGGAGAACGGGCGGCTCTCGAACCAGGAGATCGCCGAGCGCGTGAACCTCTCGCCGAGCCCGTGTCTGCGGCGCATCCGGCGGCTGGAGGAAAGCGGCGTGATCCGCGGCTATGTGGCGCTGCTCGACGCCCAGAAGCTCGGGCTCGATCTGCTCGCCTATGTGAATGTGCGGCTGGAAAAACGCGGCCCGACGGCGGCGGGGCGCGAGGGCGTCACGCACGCCGAGCTTTTTCGGGCGGCGGTGCAGGCCTGGCCGGAAGTGGTCGCCTGCCACGCCATGACCGGCGACATGGATTTCCTGTTGCGCGTGCAGGTGGAGGACATGGCGCATTTTTCGCGCTTCGTGCAGGACCAGTTGCTGCACCATCCGTCGGTGATCGACGTGAAGTCGAGCTTCTCGCTCGACACGTTCAAGGAAACGACGGCTTTGCCCATCCGTTGACCGTGCACCGCACGGGCGCAAAAAAAGCGGCCGAAGCCGCTTTTTCTCAGTGAATCAGTCTGTCCCGAAGGGCAGGAGTCATGCCGCAACGGCTTGCGGCAGGATCGTTTCCATCAGCTTCCTGGCCTGACGCGCCTGGCGCTTGAGCGCGTAGTCGAACACCGCGGCTTGCTCCTGGAGCATTTCCGCGATGATGCTGCTCTGGTCGGCCGGCTCCAGCGAGAGATACGCGTCGGCTTCACCGTAGGCGTACTCGATCTTCATGCCCGACTTTTTCGCGATGTGCATCATGGTCGAGTTGCGCGACAGGCAGTGCATGTAGAGCGTGGTGACGTGCGTGTTGCGGCTGCGGATGGCGGCGCGCTCGAACAGCTTCGAGCCGATACCCTGACCGCGCGCGCTTTCCATCACGGAGACGCCGAATTCGGCCGTGCGGCTGTTGCCGTCCGCGGGCAGGTACGCCAGATGGCCGACGCCCACCAGTTGCAGTTGATGGTCGAACACGCCGAAAACGGTGTCGCGCGCGAAGTCCACCGAACGCACGTAGTTCTCGATCACGTGATCCGGCGCCGCCTGGCCGAAGCGCAGCAGGCGGTCGTCGACATCGAGCGCGAGGAAGTGCGCAAGCAGGCGGTCGCGGTCGGCGGAGGTGAGTACTCGCACCATGACGGGCGCATGACCGGACGTCAGCGGGCGAACGGACGATACGATCGGCGCGTTGGCTTGGGTCGAAAGCGGGTTCATGGTGGGTTCTCCTTAAAATACGTGAGGCATGATGCAGTGCAAAACGCATTCTAGCGAAAACCCTGGGTATGAGCTAGGGAAAACCCCGAGTGTAAATTTGAGTGTTGCGCCTAATTAACATGGAATTTTTGCGCAAGCTATTGATTATTCTGGATTATTTGTTGCGGATAAGTTGATGCGTCAACTGTTGCCGCGATACGTCATGTCGCGTCGCAGCAATCCGACCCGAAAATTTCCGCTGCTCACGCGCTTTTCAAGCCATGATCGACCACGGCGATCACCTGCTCGGCGAAATCGCGATAGCCCATGCGGCCGCCCGGTTTGAGCCAGGTAAACGTCCAGTTGATCATGCCGAACACCATCATCGTCAGCGCGGTCTGGTTTTCGGCCGTCACCTGGCCCGGGTAGGCGCGTGCGAGCTGGCGCGTAAAGGCGGCGACCACGTCGCGCTGGCGGTTCAGAATGATCTCACGCTGGGCGTCCACGAGATATTTGACGTCGTTCAGGAGCGCCACATGGCGGCTGTGCGAGGTTTCGTACTCTGCGAGAAATGCACGGATCAACTCCGCGAAGCTCTCGCGCTCGTCGAGCCCGCGCCGCTGGCTCGCGCCTTCCACTTCCGCGATGATGAGCATCAGCCGCTTCGTGTAGCGGTCGAGCAGATCGAAGAGGATGGCTTCCTTGCTCTCGTAGTAATGGTAGAGCCGGGCCTTCGAGGTGCCGCTCGCGGCCGCGAGGTCGGACATCGAGGTGCTCGGATAGCTTGTCTGCGCGAATTTGGCGGCAGCGAGTTCGAGAATCTGGTCGCGTTGGGTTTCGTGGTCGGGCGCTCGGGTGCGTGCCATGGGAATTCAGCGGGAGAGGGAAAGGTGCGCGGGGGTTTGCGGCAGCGGCGGACGCGTCGCGTGAGCGGCGCCCGCGAGCGGCGCGCATGCCGCGCACATGTCATCGCGTAGGCGCAGTTCGTCGGCGGCGGCCAGTTCGCGCAGGCGCCAGAGCACGACCGCTTTGCCTACCGTGAAGCCGGCGTCGCGCGTGAGCGCCGCGCCGAGCGCGTCGCTTGCGAGCCATGACGCAGCTTCCGGATGGGCTTTGTTTGCGCAGAGCACGTCGAGGATCAGGGTGTCGAGATCGCTCCACGTGCCGCTTGTAAAGGTATTGTCGCGCCAGCGCCGCGTTTCGCCGTTGGCGAACTTCGCTTCCTGCCATTCGAGCGCGAGGCGCGTAATGCGCAGCACCGAAATCGGCGCAGCGTCGGGCAACCGCGCTTCGAGACGCACCGGCGCGTTATGGCCCGAAATTTCATCGGCGGCGAGACGCACCTCGTTCAACCGCTGCGGGACGTCGCGCAGGCGGTAGCAGACGCGCCGCAACGCGAGCTGGTGCGCCGCATCATCCGTGTGCCAGATCACTACGTTGGTGTCGTCGGCCTCAAGGGCCCTCAACGCCGTGCAGTCCTCGCTTGCGAGGGTGGGCGAGACGCCGCCAAGGCGCTCCCAGAAGGCGGCGCGTTGTGAGATGCCGGGGTCGCCTGCTTTGTCGATGTCGCGCAGTGGGCCTACCGTCAGGTCATCGCGCAGCGTGATCACGCGGTCCGGACGATCGGCCGTTGCCGCGGCGCGGGCCGCCCCTTCGAGCGCCTGGCGCAACGCCGCCGCGGCCGGCTCGCCATATATGAGGTGAATCGTGGTCATCGACAACTCGCTGCGTTCACGGTGAACGCCTGAAAGCCCGAAAGCGCGCAAATAACGAAAAAGAGCCGCGCGCGTGTGCAGCGTTGCGCTGCAACACGCGCGCGGCCCCTAGTGTAAGCGGATCGCCTGTGGGCCGAAAGCGTGCCGTTGCTCTAGCGTTCGTCGAAGCTCACCACGACGCGCTCGCTCACCGGATGGCATTGGCAGGTGAGCACGAAGCCGTCCTTCATCTCCTGCTCTTCCAGCGTGTAGTTCTTGTCCATCTTCACCTCGCCTTCGAGCACCTTGGCGCGGCAGGTGCAGCAGACGCCGCCCTTGCACGCGTAAGGCAGCGCGAGGCCCGCGTGCAGGCCGACGTCGAGCAGGCTTGCGCCCTCGTACGGCAGGCGCATCTTGCGCTTCTTGCCGTCGATGATGATTTCCAGATCGGCGGCCGGCGTGTTTTCGGCGATGTCGACCGGCGGCACGCCCGCCTGCGGCAGCGGCGAGCCGAAGCGCTCGACGTGCACGTTTTGCGGCGGCACGCCGGCGGCCTTGAGCGCGGCTTCGGCGGCGTCCATCATCGGCGCGGGCCCGCAGATGAAGGCTTCGTCGATTTCGTTCGCCGGCAGCAGCGTTTCGAGGAACGCCGCGCACTTGGCCTGATCGAGCACGCCGTTGAAAAGCTCGACGTCCTGCAGGTCGTCGGACAGCACGTGGTAGAGCATGAAGCGGTTCATGAAGCGGTTCTTCAGGTCTTCCAGTTCTTCGGCGAACATGATCGCGTCGACGCTGCGGTTGCCGTACACGAGCGTGAACGCGCTGCGCGGCTCCGTTTCGAGCGTCGTCTTGATGATCGCGAGCACGGGCGTGATGCCCGAGCCGCCCGAGAACGCCACGTAGTGCTTGCCGTGCCCGGCGTTCAGGTGCGTGAAGAAGCGGCCGTCGGGCGTCATCACGTCGATTTCGTGGCCCGGCGCGAGCGTGTCGAACGCGAAGTTCGAGAAACGCCCGCCGCGCACGCGCTTGATGCCGATGCGCAGTTCGCCGTCGCGGTCGTAGTCGGTCACGCCGACGCAGATCGAATACGAGCGGCGCGTTTCCTCGCCGTCGATGTGGGTCTTGAGCGTGACGAACTGACCCTGGGTGAAGCGATACGCGTCGCGCAGCTCGGGCGGGACCTCGAAAGCGACGGAGACCGCGTCCGCGGTTTCGGGCCGCACTTCGCGGATGCGCAGCGAATGGAATTGCGGAGTGGCCATATCAGTACGGTTTGAAGTAGTCGAAGGGTTCGCGGCAGTCGAGGCAGCGGTAGAGCGCCTTGCACGCGGTCGAGCCGAATTGCGCGAGGCGTTCGGTGTGCGGCGAGCCGCAGTGCGGGCAGGCGGGCGCGGGCAGCGGCTTCGGCATGAAGGTGATCGGCTGTTCGGCCGCTTGACCGGCGCTGCCGCCGTGGCTGCCGCAGTTGCCCGTGGGCGGCGCGATGCCGTAGGCGCGCAGCTTTTCGCGCGCTGCGTCGGTGATCCAGTCGGTCGTCCAGGCGGGCGCGAGGGTCGTCGCGATGCGGTACGGCGCGAGTTCGGCGACGTCGAGCGCGTGCGCGACGTCCTCCGCGATCTGCGACATCGCCGGACAGCCCGAATAAGTGGGCGTGATGACCACTTCGATCTGGCCGTCGGCGGCGCGGCGCACGTCGCGCAGGATGCCGAGTTCGCGGATCGACACGACGGGAATCTCCGGATCGGGCACCGATTCCAGCACTTCCCAGGCGCGTTCGAGCGCGTGATCTGCCGTTGCTTGCATCGTGACGTCCTCTCTTGACTGCGAGCGCCTGCTTACCAGCGCGCGCCGGGGTGCTGGCGCGCGAGGCTCTGCATTTCGGCGAGTACGAAACCCATGTGTTCCGAGTGTTCGCCGAGCTTGCCGGTCGTGATGTGCTGGACGGGCGCTGGCGACGCGAGCGTGGCTTCGTCTAGCGCGGCTTCCACGTCGGCGCGCCAGGCGGCTTCCAGTTGCGCGGTGAGCGGCGCGATGCCCGCTTCGGTCACGGCGGTTTCCACGGCGTCGGTGCTGAAGAATTCGCGCGTGTACGGCATGAGCCAGTCGAGCGCGGCCTGGGCGCGGCGGTGCGATTCCTCGGTGCCGTCGCCGAAGCGGATCAGCCATTCGCGCGCGTGGTGCACGTGGTAGCGCGTTTCCTTGATCGAGCGTTCGGCGATCGCGGCCAGCTGGCTGTCGGCGGAGCGCAGCAGCGCGGTCCACAGATGCGCCATCAGCGTGGCATAGAGGAAGTTGCGCACGATCGTCACGGCGTAGTCGTTGGCCGAATGCGTCGTGCCGACGAGCGGGCCGAAATGCGGCAGTTCGGCGAGCGTGTAGTTCGCGAACTCGCGTTCGGCGCGGAAGTAGGCGTAGTCGTCCTCGGTGCGCTCGCG
This sequence comes from Paraburkholderia lycopersici, assembly GCF_900096975.1. Taxonomy (GTDB): domain Bacteria; phylum Pseudomonadota; class Gammaproteobacteria; order Burkholderiales; family Burkholderiaceae; genus Paraburkholderia; species Paraburkholderia lycopersici. The sequence goes on along the minus strand of NZ_FMYQ01000016.1, from coordinate 3,296 downwards.
GCCGGTGAGCGCCTGTTCGAGCGCGGCGGCGTGCGTGTAGAGCAGGCGCGCCTGGCCGATCAGGTCGAGGCTCATGTTGGCGAGCGCGATGTCTTCTTCGAGGACCGGGCCGTGGCCGCACCATTCCGTATTGCGCTGACCGAGGATCAGCGCCGTATCGGCGAGGCGCAGCACGTACGCGAGTTGTTCGGGCGTGGGCGTCGTCATGGTGGCGCTCTTACATGTGGTTGACTTCGTCGGGCAGCGTATAGAACGTCGGATGGCGATAAATCTTGTCGCCGGCCGGCTCGAACAGTTCGGCCTTCTCGTTCGGGTCCGACGCCGTGATCGCCGACGACGGCACCACCCAGATGCTCACGCCTTCCTGGCGGCGCGTGTAGACGTCGCGCGCCATGCGCAGCGCCATCGTGGCGTCGGCGGCGTGCAGGCTGCCGCAATGCTTGTGGTCGAGGCCCTGTTTGCTGCGCACGAACACTTCCCAGATCGGCCATTCCTTGTTCATCTGTCTCTCCTTCGTAGTCTCGGGGATCACGCGGCCTGCTTTTCGGCGCGCTGACGTTGTTTTGCTGCATGGGCGAGGGCGGCTTCGCGCACCCATGCGCCTTCGTTGTGCGCCTTCACGCGCGTGCCGAGACGCTCGCGGTTGCACGGGCCGTCGCCGTTCACGACGCGCCAGAATTCTTCCCAGTCGATCGCGCCGTAGTCGTAATGGCCGCGCGCCTCGTTCCATTTGAGGTCGGCGTCGGGCAGCGTGACGCCCAGCACCCTGGCCTGCTCGACGATGGCGTCGACGAACTTCTGGCGCAGGTCGTCGTTCGAGATGCGCTTGATCCCCCATTTGGCCGACTGGTTGCTGTGGACCGAATCGGCGTCGCTCGGGCCGAACATCATCAGCACGGGCCACCACCAGCGGTTCACGGACTGCTGGACGAGTTCGCGCTGCGCTTCGGTGCCCTGCATCATGGCGAGCAGGGCGTCGAAGCCCTGGCGCTGGTGGAACGACTCTTCCTTGCAAATGCGGATCATGGCGCGCGCATAGGGGCCGTAGGAGCAGCGGCACAGCGGAATCTGGTTCATGATCGCGGCGCCGTCCACGAGCCAGCCGATCACGCCGACGTCGGCCCACGTGGGCGTCGGGTAGTTGAAGATGCTCGAATACTTGGCCTTGCCGGCGTGGAGCGCGTCGATCAACTGGTCGCGCGAGACGCCGAGCGTTTCGACCGCGCTATAGAGATACAGGCCGTGGCCCGCCTCGTCCTGTACCTTGGCGAGCAGGATCGCCTTGCGCTTGAGGCTCGGCGCGCGCGTGATCCAGTTGCCTTCCGGCAACATGCCGACCACTTCCGAATGCGCGTGCTGCGAAATCTGGCGCACGAGCGTCTTGCGATAGGCTTCGGGCATCCAGTCCTGCGGCTCGATCTTGCCGTCGGCGGCCATGACGGCGTCGAACCGCGCCTGCTCGGGCGAGGCTGCGTCCGCGTCCAGCGGGGCGACGTTGCCGGGGATGTCGAGGGATTGCGTGTACATGGGACGCTCTCGTCGAAGTTGGGTATGTCGCGCAGTATAAACCAACCGACCGGTCGGTAAATGAATATTTTGAGGTAGGGCAAGAAAGAGTGCACTGGCAGTGAGCGTTAGCGAATCGACGCCGTGCGTGCGCCGCTTGGCGGCGCGTGCATCGAACTGTCAGGCGGATGGAAGGCTGTCCGGCGGGCCATGGGGCACAATGCGCCTTTGCCTGCGCACTGTTCACGGATGAAGATCTCCCTTGCTTCCCTTGCGGCGGCCGCCGCGTTGCTCGTTTCCGTCGTTTCGCCGGGCGTCGTTTCGCCGGCGTTCGCCGATCAACCCTCGGGCTCGTGGGTCACGAGCTGGGCGACGGCGCTTCAGTCGATTCCCCAGCGCGATTCGCTCCCGGCGCTCTACCGCACGCCGGACGTCGCAGGGCGCACTGTTCGCCAGATCGTGTATCCGACGCTCGGCGGTTCGGTCGTGCGCGTGCGCGTCAGCAATCTCTACGGACGCACGCCGCTAGTGATCGAGGCGATGGCGATCGCGCCCTCTGCCGGTGGCGCGGCGGCGAGCGAGGCGGGCGTGGTGTCCGTGACGTTTGGCGGGCGGCCGGCGGTGTCGGTGCCGCCCGGCGCGGCGCTCGATAGCGACCCGGTGCATATCGAGCTGAGGGCGCATAAGCCCTACGCCATCAGCTCATATATGGGACCTGGGCAGACGGTGGTCGCATGGCATCGCGTGTCGAATCAGGTGGACTACGTCTCGCGGCCAGGCGATCACGTCGCCGATCCGTCGATCGCGGCGTTTACACAGCGGTTCACGCAGTATGTGTGGGTGACGGGGCTGGCGGTCGAGGCGCCGGGGGCATCGACGGTTGCGGCGATCGGCGATTCCATCACGGATGGCATGCGCTCTACGCTCAATCAGAATCGCCGCTGGCCGGACGCGCTGGCGCGGCGTCTCGCGCAATCGCAGCGTTCGGATCTCGCCGTCATCGACCTCGGGATAAGCGGTAACCGCCTGCTGAACGATTCGCCATGCTATGGCGAGGCACTCGAGCGGCGCTTCGAGCGGGACGCGCTGGCACACCCGGGCGTGCGGACGGTGGTGCTGCTCATCGGCGTCAACGACATCAACTTCCAGGCGATGCCGGCGCGCTCGGCCCTTGACTGTGATTTTCCTCATGCGCATGTGGACGCGAACGATCTGATCGCGGGATATCGGCGCGTCATTGCGCAGGCGCATGGGCGTGGCGTGCGCATTCTCGGTGCGACGCTGACGCCGGCGTCGCTGCCGCCGGAGCGCGAAGCGATCCGCGCAGCGGTCAACCAGTGGATTCGCTCGAGCAGGGCATTCGACGGCGTGGTCGATTTCGACGCGGCACTGCGCGATCCGGCCGATCCGACGCGTCTGCGCCATGAATACGACAGCGGCGACCACATCCACCCGAGCGATGCAGGCTATGCGGCAATGGCGACCGTGGTGCCGCTGGAGGCACTCGCCGGGAAGTAAGGAATATTTCCGTCTCCCCCTTGCGGCGTGGCGGCCGGGGCGTTAAGATTCGCCCCCTTCGCTGTTCGATGTGATGGACGTCGGGCGAGTGAAGGCCGCCGCGGAAACCGGCGGTCGCGGGATCAGCAGCCTTCAGGCGGTGACGCTAAAAAAAGGGGTTGACGAAGCGAAAAAGATTCTTCATAATCTCATTTCTCTGCTGCTGACGCAGCAACGCAGAAAACGCCGGGCAGTGAGTGGTTGTACGGCGGGTTTCGCGAATGCTCTTTAAA